>CALTDI010000012.1 GCA_943842505.1 uncultured Pseudomonadales bacterium
CAACCACTTATTTGAGCTCTGAAACCAGCTCTTTCTAAGAGACTCTAAGAGTTTAAATTAACAAGAGGACCTGACCTCTAGAATAACAGGATACCAGGGGATTTCGTTAGGTTGATAAGCTATCAGGGGCCCTAATTCCCTGATTTCGCCCTGCTTTGCTGGTGACCCGAATCCTCTCTGCCGGGACTGCCAGTTGCTCTAATAGATAAATTTTAAATGACGCTTTATAAGGCTGCAGTTCTATCGCCCTTTCCATACACAGTAACCAGGCATCACGTTCTGCTTTATTTATCACCAGATGACTGTGTACTCGAGGGATGCTGATTGGTCCATACTTATCACGATAGTGCCTGGGGCCACCCAACCAGTAGCAGAGAAAATGCGTTAATTTATCGTCTATTAGAGATAGGTCCTGCGCATGCATAGAACGAATAGTTTTCGCTCCGGGTAACTGATCAATAAATGTATAGAAACTTTTTACGAGTTTTTGTATTCCTGCGAAACCACCGGCGGCTTTGAAGGATGTGTCTTCGATGCCGTAGGTTTCGTTATTTGGGGAGGTGGTGTTCATGGGGAGTAGTGTGTACTAGATTAATGTATTTGGACAGATGTGTGCGCCGCTACCACGGACGCGCGGGTACGAGCTTCTTTTTGGCTTTGTCCGGACACGAGTCATTCGCAATTTGCCTAAGCCAAATTCCTCACCCCTTTGCGGGCGGCCTTCGGCCGTCTGCGCCGCTACGCGGCTTTCGAACGAGATGCCTCCTCTCCTGTCCGGGGCACCATAAAAAAACCCGCGCGAGCGGGTTTGTTTATGGTGCCCCGGACAGGAGTCGAACCTGTGACCTGCCCCTTAGGAGGGGGCCGCGCTATCCAGCTGTGCCACCGGGGCTTGTGGGCCGCAGTATAGCATCGGGTCGGTATGTTTTTGTATCCTTGCTGCCGATCACATCTTCATCCTACTTGAGATAGAATGGCGCTGATTGAAAATAGCGGGTAGTGGTTTGAAACAATGGGCAATACTGTAATTTGGAGCTGTAAGCGGTTCGATGAGCTGAGCACGGATGACCTGTATGCAATTCTGCAACTTCGTTCCGAGATCTTTGTCGTCGAGCAGGACTGTGTCTATCAGGATGTGGATGGCTTCGATCAGGGGGCCTTGCATGTTATGGGACACCTGGCTGCCGCGGAAGATGGCGGCGCTCCACAGCTTATTTGTTACACGCGATTGCTTGCGCCGGGAGTTAAGTACAAAGGTGCCTCTATAGGCAGAGTAGTTTCACGGAAGTCGGCTCGCGGTAGTGGGCTTGGAAAAGCCTTGATGCTGCAATCCCTCGCTTTTAGCCGACAGCACTGGCCTGAGACGGCTATCACTATATCGGCACAACAGTATTTACAGAAGTTTTATACCGAGCTGGGGTTCGAGACGCAGTCGGAGCCCTATGATGAGGATGGAATACCCCATATCCGAATGAGCTAGACACCTAAATAGCTACTGTCATGCCGATATCAGCCTACCTTCATATCCAGTCGCCTCACCAGCACCCCTAGCCGAAATTCGGGCATCACCGCCCGCAGAAACAGCTCAGCAACCCTCAAAACTGTTTGCGCTTAGGTATATTTATTTAAGCTTTTGCATTACTAAGTCTTTTATTTGTCGGTGAAGCTCATTTTAGTAAAGTATTTTATTTACTATTAATAAAAACGCACCGAAAAGCTTTAAACAAAGTAAATACTTTAATTAAAATGCCGACTAAAGAGAGAGTACGCAGCTAAATTAGTAGTGAGCCAACGCCATGGAACTGCCAAAGAGCCAGGATCGCATCATGCAGCGCCTTAAAACGCGGGGGCCGCAGTCTGTAAAAATCCTTTCAAAACAATTAGATATGACCACGATGGGAGTGCGACAGCATCTCGCCGAGCTAGAATCTAAGGGTCTTGTGGGTCAAACTCAGGAAGAACGGCAAACTCGCGGGCGCCCTGTCCATCTGTGGAAACTGAGCGCTGCCGGCCATGGCCGCTTCCCCGATATGCACTCTCAAACCACCATCGAGCTTATCGATGTCATACGCTCCACCCTTGGCGAGCAGAGCCTGAACCAACTCATTGACCAGCGCAGCGAGGAAATAGAGGCCCAGTACCGTGAGCAACTAGGCGCCACCGAACCCGACCTTCAACTAGCAGATCGAGAGGCTCGCACAATTGCGCAGCGACTGAAGGCTACATGGCCGAGGTGCGCCTATTACCCGATGGTTTTATGCTTATTGAGAATCACTGCCCTATCTGCACGGCTGCCACGAGCTGCCAGCAATTCTGCGAGACTGAGCTCGATCTGTTTCAGCGACTCCTCGAAGACAAGGCCGTCGTTACACGCACCGACCATCTGTTAGCTGGTGCGAGGCGCTGCGCCTATAAAATCAACGGCAATCGGCGCGTAAACGCGAAAATTTCACGGCTATTTCTGCTATAGTGTGCCGCTTCTCGCTCAGGCGGCTTTAAGCACGGCGCAAACAACTCAGGCACCTATGAAATCACTCTCAAGCAAAGTTTTAGTCTGCGCCGTCGCATTGATCGCGCTGCTGCTTGCCGTGGCGCCAAGGGTTATAGGCGCAGGGATAGAGCAAGCGACTATAGATAGGCTCATGGAGCTCATTCCGCCGGAAGCCGAGAGCCAGCTAGAGATTCGTCGCAATGAAATCAACAGCGGCTGGTTTCGAAGCTCGGCCAGCATCGAGCTAATCTTCACACCCATAGGCACAGACGCCATCGCGCTGGTGATGGACTTCGACATTGACCACGGACCACTACTACAAACCCAGAATGGGCTTGGAATAGGGCTTGCCTATGCCAATATCAAACCCAGTATTCGCAACGATCTATTCGATATCGCTATTGCCGAGCTCTCGTTTCCCTTGCCGGATATAATGGCCGACCTGCTGGTGCGTTTCGATCAATCTGTGCAGCTCGACATGAATGTCAGCGAGGCCAACTATAGCGGCACCCAGGGAGAAATGAATTTCAATGGACTGAACGCGAGCATCCATGTGGATTCTGACCAGTCGGCCCGCTTCGTCCTCAACATGGGAGAACTGGCAGTTACCGAGAATGCAGCCAATTCCAATGTTGTTGTTGCCGGGCTGGCCATCACCAGCATAACCTCTCAACTGAACGACATGCTCGCCAATAGCAGCGCGACTCTCTCTATCCCATCACTAAGCAGCACGGCACCTGTTTCGTTTTCGATATCAGACATCGTTGTCGACTACGGGCTGAATGTCTCACCTGCGGATCCCCAGAGCAGTGAAATCTATCAGTCTCTAAGTATTGCAAACATCGAAGGTGGCCTGCCCGTTCGCTCACTCAGTTGGCGCAGCGAAATCAAACAGTTAAAAAATGAACTGCTGCAGGACTACTACCGCCTGCTCAACGAGCTACAGGCTGAATTCAATGCAGACCCCGAAGTCTATTCCGAGGAACTTCTATTCCTGGGGCAAGAATTGCTGCTCATCGTTCTGCAGAACCCGCTGGAGATAAATAATCTTATTGCAGCAAACGCCTTCGATGGCGATCACACTGCTGACCTGCGCATCGAGTGGTCAGGACTGGAAACATTGGCCAGTCTTTCGGAAGTCGATACCAATGCAGCGATAGCAGCCTTGGATATAACACTCGACATATCCCTTGATCTGAAAGCAATTCTGCGCAGCCCGCTAGCCGGACTGATTGACCCCTATGTTCAGCAGGGTTATCTGACAGTCTCAAACGGCAGAGTAATAATCGAAGCTAGCCTGCAGGACAGCACGCTGATGGTAAATGGAGACCAGCTCCCCCTAGACCAGTTTTTATAAGCGCGAGACCGAAACCCTCTCGCCCATCAATATTGCATTAACTAAATCCGAGTCACTAGAAGTATGTCAAAAAAATCCAACAAGAACTCTCAGCGCAGCGATCTATCACACTCCCCGCGGAAGCTTTTTTCCTATCCGAAATATTGGGCGGAGTGCTTCGATGCAGCCCCCTATCTACCTATGTCCAGAGAGGAAATGGATCAGTTGGGCTGGGATAGCTGCGACATAATTATCGTTACCGGTGATGCCTACGTAGATCATCCGAGCTTTGGCATGGCGGTAATTGGAAGGTTGCTTGAGGCCCAGGGGTTTAGAGTCGGCATAATTTCTCAGCCCGCGTGGGATAGTGCAGACCCGTTCAAGATACTCGGCAAGCCCAATCTATTTTTTGGCGTCACCGCCGGCAATATGGATTCACTGATTAATCGTTATACCGCCGACCTGCGCATGCGTAGTGATGACGCCTATACACCCAACGGTGACGCGGGCAGGCGCCCTGACAGATCGGTCATTGTCTACAGTCAGCGTTGCCGAGAGGCTTATTATGACACACCGATAGTCATTGGCGGCATCGAGGCCAGTCTCCGGCGCATCGCGCAGTACGACTACTGGAGCGACAGCGTGAGACGCTCCGTATTGATCGACTCCAATGCGGATATCTTATTGTACGGAAACGCAGAGCGAGCCCTCGTTGAGGTCGCGCATCAACTTGCCGCCGGCAGGACTACCGACGAAATGGAATATCTGCGCGGCACTGCCCGAATTAGAGCAGAAGTACCCCAAGGCTGGACCGAGATAGATTCCACCCGTATCGACTGGCCGTCGAAGATTGACGACATCCCCAATCCTTATGATTTCCACGACAAGAAAACCGATTCGAAACCTAAAGCCGAATCTCTCGATGGCTCCAATGGCAGTGACGACACGGGCAAGCAGGCGATTCGAATCATTCCTCTACCCTTGCAGCGCAAAGAGGAATTCGATTCCGAGACCGCTTATATTCGCCTGCCCTCTTTCAGTAAAGTGACAAATGACCCGGCTTTGTATGCCCATGCATCTCGCGTATTGCATCAGGAAGCCAATCCCTACAATGCCAAGCCGCTGATACAGAAGCATGGCACACAGGAAGTCTGGGTAAACACGCCTCCGATACCGTTGGAAACCGACGAGATGGACTGGATCTTCGACCTGCCCTATCAGAGACGGCCACATCCATCCTATGGTGATGCGCGAATCCCTGCCTACGACATGATCAAGACATCCGTAAACATAATGCGCGGATGTTTCGGCGGCTGTACCTTCTGTTCTATTACTGAACACGAGGGCCGCATCATTCAGAGTCGATCGGAAGATTCGATACTGCGTGAGATCGAGAAGATTCGAGATCAGGTTCCTGGCTTCACTGGCACGATTTCAGATCTTGGTGGGCCGACAGCTAATATGTATAAGCTGAACTGCAAGTCACCGAAGATTCAGAAAACCTGCAAACGGCTCTCCTGTGTCTACCCCAATATCTGCAAACACCTGAACACCGATCATAGCCCTACCACCCAACTATATAGAAAAGCGAGAGCGATCCCTGGCGTAAAACGCGTAGCGATTGCATCAGGACTGCGCTATGACCTGGCCCTGAAAGACCCCGAGTATGTCGAAGAACTGGTTACCCATCATGTAGGTGGCTACCTAAAGATCGCCCCGGAACATAGTGAAGACAAGACCCTTTCCAAGATGATGAAGCCGGGCATCTCAGCCTATGACGAATTCAAAATTCTATTTGACAAGTTTTCGAAGAAGGCTGGCAAGGAACAGTATCTAATCCCTTACTTCATTGCCGCCCATCCGGGAAGCGATGCCGAGGACATGCTGAATCTCAGCATGTGGCTTAAGGAAAGAAATTTTAAACCCGATCAGGTGCAGACTTTCTACCCTTCGCCGATGGCACTCGCCACCGCCATGTACTACTCCGAACGCAATCCCTTGGAGAAAGTGCGTTACAAGAGCGAGAAGCTTAGCATCTGCAAAGATATCGATCAGCGTCGACTACAGAAAGCTTTCCTGCGTTACCACGACGAGAAGAATTGGCCGATGCTTAGAGAGGCCTTACATGAAATGGGCAGGGCCGACCTGATAGGCGACGGCGACAAGTTCCTGATCCCGAAAGCGAAGCCCAGCAATAGGCGGCAGAGACAGCATCCACGCCGACGCTAACTCGTGTTAGTTAGGCCCGAACTTCCAGATTAATTTCTTCGAGGATAAGCAGCTTTTCTGCACTCTGATTCGTAGCTGGTAGCTTTTTCAGTATCAGTTTTTTGCGCGTATCGTCACGATAGCTTGGCGATCTATAGGCAAGCCAGAAGTGCACCTCAATGCTTTCCTCGTCTTCGCTAACTATCATGAAGTCCGATAGTTCCAGAGTAATCTGACTTGCACTGCCGATGACGCGCTCTCTGTTACTGCGCCACGCTTCCTTGTTTCGATGATAGCGGGGAACAAAGCCGGCGTCGTAACTGGCGAAATACTCATCTAGATTTTGACCCTGCCAGGCGTCTATCCAATTTTCCACCATTTGCCGTGAATCGGTGCCATGCGTCTCAGGAATTGCTTCTGCTGGCGCAGGATCAGCCTCTGCAACATTCGGCAAGGGCTCTGGCTTAATAACCGCCTCCGCAGCGGTGACTTCGTCATCATCATCGAGAGCCAGCATAGGCCTGGTGACTACGATATTGGCCAGTGGGGCAGACTCTGTGACGCGCAGCGCATCATTCAGCACAGAAAATCTAGGCTGGTCAGTCACCATCGGCTCAAACTCGGGTTCGGTAATTGTTTCCTGCGCTATACCTCTCTCCTGCACTGTTACAAGAGCAAGATTCGAATCGAAAACCGGAATTTCTTCTGCTGCATTTGCGGCAGCTTGCAGATGCACTTCAAGCGTAGTGTCTGTCTCCGTCACGACTATGCGCTCATTGTCGAGATCACTACCAGCTAGCGGCGAAGTCATAGCAGACTCGGCAGCTTGCTGCTCTGGGGCGACATCCTCATCCTCGGCGAAAGGCGATGGGCTTGCCGAGGGAGTTCCCTGACGCGCCGGCGAATTCTCTATGCTCCCGATCACACCCTCCTCTGCATTCTCAGGCCCGCCCGAGTTCAGTTGTCGCATAAGCAAGGCTAGAGAGGCAATGACGATTACCGCCACGATTGGACCGAGCAGCAGCCATCGATTGCCCTGCCTGGATTGACTGCTCGAGACTGGCTCCTCGCCATCGATACTACGAATTGCCTTTAGCAGCTCTTCTTTCGTTACAGGCCGCAAGTCTATATCATGTTGCCGTAGCGAAAGTATTAACTGGCACAGTGAATAAGCCGGCCCTGGAAATCCCTTACACGACTTATAGAATTGACTTTTCGCCCCGGGCTCCAGCTGCAAACCCGGAAGGTTCGTCTTCTCGAGAAAAGCTGTCAGGAAGTGAGATGTAGTTTCAGCATCCATCGGCTCGAGCAAGAAGTTATGAGACACATGCTGTAATAGCGGCCTGAATTCCTTCTTGCTGCTCAGACGCTTCTCTAGATCTGGCTCTCCACACAGGACAATGTTGATGACCCGATTCTGTTCAACTTGCACCCCGGCGAGTTTGTAAATTTCAATCAGGGTTATATCGCTTAGCTGGTGCGCATCATCGAATATGATGAGCAAGGGTTTATCAGCTATACTCGCGAGGCTATCTTCCAAGTGTCGTAAGATATTAGATGTATCTGGTATAGCGAGCTCTTTAGCTATCATGCTGCGCAGCATATCTGGTGATTCGATTGCATAATCGAAATAGATAACACGATAATCCTTGTGCCGCATGAACTGCGCCAGCTTCTCACAGACTCCGCTCTTACCAGTATGGCCCTGCCCGATGAACTTTACGAAGGCCTCAGTGCCAGACACCGCCGCGTGCAGGCCATGCATCGCCTGCAAATAGGGTCCATCGCTGAAATAAAAAGTCTGTCTGGCCACGTTTAGTAACTACACCTGTCGCTTTCTGATTTTTTGATGCCGCCGAACAGTCAGTTCTGATGGCTAATCTAGAATCTAGACTTGCTGAGCCGCCCCATATTCTACTCTTTGTTTTTTTCTTGCAGTTCGGCCTTTAACTTCTTCTCGTTGTCGAGTCTAAATTCGATGTTACTGAGGATGCCCCGAAGGATGTTCATCTCCATTACATCGATCCGAATGCGACTAAACAGACGGCGCATTCTTGGCATAAGCTGTCTTGGGTTCTCCGGGTCGTGGAATTTAATTGCTGTCATCACCCGTTCCAGATGCACATAGAAATGCTCCATCTGTTCGCCATTGGCTTTTTCCTGGTCCCAAAACTCATCTTCGGCCGCGGCGGTTTGTTCTGCGAGGGCCAATGCGGCTTTACGCACCTCATAACAAACAACCATTACAGCGGCAGACAGGTTAAGGGAACTGTAATTTGGGTCTGCGGGAATCTGCACATGAAAATGACACAGCTGCAGCTCCTCGTTGTTCAATCCAGAGTCTTCACGACCAAATACCAGCGCAACCTTGTTTACACCGGCCTCGGCCACTGTCTTGTGCGCACATTGCTCCGGAGTAACCATGGGCCAGGGAATATTTCGAGAGCGGGCGCTGGCACCAATGATTAGCCCGCAATCCTCAACGGCTTCCTGAAGACTTGAGACCACCCTCGCATTATCGAGAATATCTACGGCACCCACTGCCCTACCCACTGCCACGCCGCTTGGAAAGTCCTCCGGCTGAACCAAGGTCAGCTTGCTTAGACCCATATTCTTCATGGCACGCGCGGTGGCGCCAATATTGCCTGGATGGGAGGTATTAACTAGTACTACTGAGACCTGACTGAAATCAAACATTGTACAACTACTATTCCGACCAAAAGAGCCGCGAATTATAGCAGGATACTAGCGATGTCGCGGTCTAACAGCTGCTAAATTCCGCCCGAATAGCCCAACATTGGAATAGTTTCCTTCTGCTTTCTTTTGTTTGCTATCATAGCCCCAAAATTCGGTAGCTGTAGCGCAGTTCGCGGACACGGACAATTCCTCAAGAATTCTCCAGCAGGCCCAAATAAGATGGGCTGCATCTATTCGGTTCTAGCCCAAGAATAGCCAAGAGGCCACTGCCTGCGGCGTGGTCAGGAAGTCAGTAATGCACCCCTTGTTAAACATCGCACTGCAAGCTGCAAGAGACGCAGCTGAGGCCATAGCACATAGCAGTGATCGCCTCGATAGAATTAAAATAATCAACGACGACCCAGACAATTTTCTCACCTCTATGGATCTGGAAGCCGAAAAAACGATTATCTATCACTTAGAGAAGGCCCATCCCGAGCACAGTTTCCATTCCCGCGCCTCCGGCCTTAGAGAGGGCGAGAATAAGAATACCGTTTGGCTTATCGACCCACTGGTCGGTAATAGAAACTTTGCCACCGGTTATACCCAATTCGGCGTATCTCTGGCCTGCCAGATCGAAGGCACAGTGCAACACGCGATATTTCTCTGCCCGCTTCTGCGCGAAGAGTTCATCGCGACACGCGGCGCCGGCGCTCGATTGAATTCACATAGAATTCGCGTGGGCAATCGAACAGAGATTCAGGGAAGCCTGCTCAGCATCAATCCAAATGGGTTACCCCAAGACCTAGCCATCGCCCTGCAGTCAGAATTTATGAGCGCAGGAGCCAGCCCGCGGATTTCCGGCTGTACCGCGCTGGACATGATACAGATAGCAGCAGATCGGATGCAGGGTGGCAGCGCAGCCAATGAGAATCGACTAACCTTAGCCGCGGCCAAACTCATACTGCAAGAAGCCGGCGGACTGCTGGCTAGTGAGAGCGGCAACCCGAACCTTAGCGAGGCCAAGGAACTGCACTTCGGCAATCCGAAGATATACAAGCAGTTGATCAAGATAAGAAAGGGGCTCGCGGTCTAGGATTGCAACTTTCTGTGTCTGTCGGAATTTGTTTTGCAATCTAAGGTATATTAATGAATAGATAGGGTGAGATAGATTTAGAATTTCCCACTGGATACCGCATTTTTATGTCTTCAACTAGCAATAAGCACAGCTTTAACCTGTCAGAAGGCTCCATTGAAAAGTCCCTAATTCGCATGACGACACCGATGATAATCGGCATGCTCATGCTATTTACCTTCAGCCTGGTAGACACCCTGTTTATCAGTTTCCTTGGTACCGAAGCACTCACCGCCATTAGTTTCACCTTCCCTGTCACATTCACCATCATGAGTCTGGCCATAGGCCTCGGCATAGGCGCATCGGCTGTCGTCGGCAAGTATCTGGGCAGGTCTGATTACGAGAAAGCCAAAGAAGCCTCTACGGTAATCAACTATATCTCCCTGATGCTCGCTGCCATCGTGGTGGGCCTATGCTGGTTCTTCATGGAGCAGATCTTCTCTGTGATGGGTGCTAGTGAATCGCTTATGCCAGCGATCAGGGAATATATGGTGGTCTGGTTTCCGGGCAGCATCATGGTGGTCTGCATCATGACTGGCAACAGTGTGCTGCGCGCCTGCGGCGATACCAAGACACCGAGCATCTTGATGGCTGGCGCCGGCCTTATCAATGCGGTTCTAGACCCAATCTTTATCTTCGGCCTTGGGCCCATTCCGGCACTCGGCATCCAGGGAGCCGCATGGGCGACAGTAATAGCCTGGGGAGTCGGCTACTTCTATCTGATGTATCTGCTTGTCATTAAGAAGGAACTTGTCAGTCGCTCTCTACCGAGCAGGCCTGTCATGCTGTCATCGGGGCGAGAGATGCTGCGCATCGGAGTACCTGCCGCCGGTGCAAATATGATGACCCCACTAGCCGCTGGTGTCATGACCGCCATTGCCGCAAGTTTTGGCGATAGCGCCGTTGCGGCATTCGGTGTCGGGGCCCGATTGGAGCCCATTGCCACACTCATTGTATTAGCGATGTCTTCCTCACTACCGCCGCTCATCAGTCAAAACTATGGCGCGGGGAAGATAGATCGCGTAGAGGAAGCCTACAGGCTAGCCATTAAATTCATTCTAAGTTGGCAGTTACTAGTCTATGTCGTTCTCGCACTTGGAGCAGGTGTGATCGCCTCTACCTTCTCTGACGACCCCGAAGTTATCCAGACCATCAAACTCTTTCTCTGGATCTTGCCCCTGGGTTACGGCATGCAGGGCATAATCATACTCTCCAATTCGTCGCTGAATGCCTTGCACAGACCTATGTCGGCTCTCTACTTAAGCGCCGCCAGATTCTTCCTGTTCTATGTACCTCTGGCCTATGCGGGCAGCCAGCTATTTGGCTTGGTGGGATTCTTCGCGGGGGCAGCTTGTGGCAACCTGCTGATGGCCGCAATATCTCTGCGAACCGTTAACAAGGCACTGTCAGGCGAGCATGAAACACTCGCCAACTCTTCAGAGAATATGGCCTAGAGGCCTAACTGCGAAACAGGTTCTTCACTCCGTCCAGCAACGAACTTGACGCAGGTGGCGGAACTACCACATCGGCTTCCTTCTCCTGAGTGCTGGCAGCCTCAACGAAGGTAAAACTCTTATCCTCAACCGTCGCACTACCAGGCTCATCGTCATAGCTCAAACGATTATTGGCCTGCTGAAAGGCGAGCATCTCCATGCAGATCTCGTTGTAATCTTCCTGCGTTAGCAGCTCTGGGCACTCCTTCATATTGAGTATGAACTGCTGATCGTTCGCCGCAGAAAGGTAGTGTAGCTCCCTCTTATCGGTGAGCAGCAAGCCATCTTCCTTCGCGATATTGTAAAGCGGAGTCCCACGCAGAGGTATGTAGGGGAAGAAGAAGAAATGCTCTGGCGCTATTTCCTGGTTTAACTTCAGCGTCTGGCGCATATTATCAGCGGTCTCGCGGGGCGCACCGACAATATTGAAGGTAAGCCGGTTAATGCCAGCTTTCTTGCAGTTGGCAGCGGCTTCGACAACTTGCTTGTTAGTCATCTTACGACCGAGCATCGATGCTCTGAATTGCTCGTCACCACTTTCGATACCAAACCAAATTGTATGGCAACCTGCCTCGGCGGCTGTCTTGCAGAATTCTTCGTTCATTACCTCAACACGCGAGTTTATCGAGAACGGAAGGCGTATCTGTTCTTTATAGAGCTCGAAGAATGCGCGCACGAATTTCAAGTTGGAAAGAAAAAGCTCATCCCAGAATTCGAAATAGCCTACGCCATACTTGTCACGCAGGCGTATGAGCTCATCGACCATATCCTGGGGATCGTACTTTCTCAGAAAGGTCTTCTTGGTTTTCCAGCCTTCAAGAATTGGGGTATTACAGCAGTAGGTGCAACGATAGGGACAACCCCGGCCGGTCATAACCGGTAACACCAACTTCCCTTTCGGGCCAAAGATCGAGGAATTTACATCTTTGAATCCGTCTTCTTTTTCGAAGACATCGTAGTCGGGGAACGGAAGCGATGCTAAATCACCGATCTGGTGTGCTTCGGTTTCATAGACAGACCCGTCTATCAATTTTTCCCACATGCCATCGGCGGGGCCGTGCTTCAAGCCCATTAGGTGCTGCACCAGGTTACCAATGGCGTACTCACCATCGCCCACGCAAATGTAATCGATATCAGGATTCTCGATAGTCTGCTCTTGTGACAACATCGCTTGATAGCCCCCGATAACGATAGGCATATCTGGCATCAATTTTTTAATCTCGGCGAAGTAGGGCTCCATCGGATACCAGTGCGGGCTCATGATCGAGAATGCGATCACATCCGCATCCAGATCCTTGATCATGCGGGCATAGTTTTCCGGCGAATATTTCTCCGCATCGCGCAGAATAAGAACCGGCTCAAGTAATACTTCAACATGGGGGAAGTCACGCTTTAGATAAGCCGACATGCTCGCGATGGGCATGGCGATTTCGTTACCGTCGGGGGAATAAAACGAGAACGCCAGGCGCAGCGTCTTCTTTTTAACACTGCCGAACCACCGTGATTTATCCTGAGG
This sequence comes from uncultured Pseudomonadales bacterium, assembly GCA_943842505.1. GTDB lineage: Bacteria > Pseudomonadota > Gammaproteobacteria > Pseudomonadales > Pseudohongiellaceae > UBA9145. The sequence goes on from CALTDI010000012.1 coordinate 12,856, forward strand.
ATATACCGGCTGATCGTTGCCGACCGCAATAACATCTACCTTGGAATTCATAACTAAACCCTGAGTACTCTCTTTGCAAGGCCTACTAAAGCCTATTTCTAAAAACCCGGTCGAAAAACGTGGTCGAAAAACCTAGACAAAGCCTGCCATTACCATTAACAGAGCCTATCCAATTGCTATCGACTGAATAGCGCGAAAGTATACCAGTATCCTGAATAATTATCATGAATCTCGCCACACATAACCCTGCTTAAACTGTGGTTAATAGCCATTCGAAGAGGCAACGGTTTCCAGCAATCTATGATTGCTTTATGCTTCATCCGTTAGCCGGCCATCGTTGCCGTGAGTGGCTCGCCAATGGCAATCTATTGACTTGGAAAAATACCCGCTATGGATGCACTAGAAGCACTACATTGGAGAAGCTCGGTTCCCAGACTGAGCGAACCTCTTCCCTCCCCGCAAATGCTCGAGAACATCTACAAGGCAGCCTTTAGGGCGGCAGATCACGCGGTTCTCAGACCCTGGCGCTTTCTGCTGATCAAGGGTGACTCACGATTGAGACTGGGGGATCTATTCGTCGACGCCGGCCTCGCTAACGATGCATCCCTCAATTCTGGCGCGCAGGAAAAGCTGCGCTGCAAGCCCATGCGGGCGCCGCTCATTGTAGTGTGTATTTCCAGCTACAAGCCTCACCCGAAGGTGCCACAGATCGAGCAGGATTTGTCCGCAGCTGCAGCCACTCAAAACATGTTACTCGCGGCATTTGCACAAGGCGTGGGTGCTATGTGGAGAACGGGCTCTCTGGCCTACAATTCGGTCGTCAAAGATGGCCTGGGATTGAGCAGAGATGAGAAAATCATTGGTTTTCTCTACATAGGCACGATAGACGGCGGCACCAAGCAATTATGCGAGCCCGACGTACAAGCCCACTTTCAAGAATGGTAGCCAGCCTCTGAGACATGGGAAGCCGAAGCCTCACAATTCAATGCTGGAAATGCGGGAAAACACTGCGCAATTTGCTGCTGCCCTTTTCTCGCTATGAAGAATGCAGCACCTGTAAGGCCGACCTTCACGCCTGTATCTCCTGTAAGAGTTATGCGCCAGGTCTCTCCGATGCCTGCAGCGAGGATAGAGCCGATTTCGTGCTAGACAAGGAAAAGGCCAACTTCTGCGACTTTTTCAAAGTAAACAGCAAGGCCTATAGCAAGAAAGACGATGCCGCCGCAATAGCGGCCAAGGCCAGCCTCGCCGAACTGTTTGGAGAAGAAGTGGAAGAAGACGAACTTGAGAGCGCAACACCGACAACAGAGGCCGACAAGGCACTCGATGAATTAAAACGCCTGTTCGGCGATGACTCAGAATAGCCTTATCCCCAAACTGACTTTGCACAGTAGTTAAGAAATTTCCACACGCAAACATCTCTCGCAAAAATCGCAGCAGCGTTCATTTGCAGTTCATGTAGACAGCGTAATATGGCTGTTAACAACAGGAGAACTGCGATGAAGAAGACACTGCGAACCACATTACTTTCCTTGTCTGCATTCCTGATCATAGGGTCGGGCACAGCCGATGCGGACCATGGCAACAGGAATCTCGACGCATCGGATCTATTGTTCGGCATCGCGACAGGCTATCTGGCATCGAACACAGCGCGAGATGTTGCCGAAGACAGGGCCATCCGTTCGCGTCGCGACAGAGGGTACAACCATGATTCACGTAATTCATCGCGAAGTTTTGGCAATAGACATGACAACGGCTACAGCGCCAAAAGCGTAACTAGCGAACCGATTCGCGGAGGAAGCTCACGGCGCACTCGCATAGTCAGCAACCCCTATCCCAACCGAGCCCTTAGCGGAATTAGCTTTGCGGGCATCGATCGCGGCACAGTACATATAAACGATGTTATAACTTATCCGCGCAAACGACTGATTAGCCGCAGAGGTTACTCCTTGAGCCTGTTTGAGCCCAGCCGATTTCTGAGCACCAGGGGCTACGTCGACTACATAAGCGTTAAGGCAAAGCGTAAAGAATATTTTACCGTTACTTTTCACTACGAATAACCCTTTCAACTCAACCCGAATACACCTCTTGCCCAGGCGTATTCGGCCTCTAGCTTACTCCCGTCAAGCACTGCTATACTCGCTGCCGCCCAACCGGAACAGACGACAATGCGAACCACAATTTTTTCTACTCCAATAGTCACCCCCGTACTGCGCTTCTTCGCGATACTCATTCTCCAGCTTATTGGCTGGAAAGCGGTGGGCAGTAAAGTATCGGTTCCAAAATATGTATTAATTGGCGCACCTCATACTAGCAACTGGGATTTCCCATTAATGCTACTGGTGGTATTGGAATTAAGATTACAGCTGTACTGGATGGGAAAGCACACCCTATTCCCCTTCCCTTTTTCGGGCCTAATGAAATGGCTGGGAGGCATCCCGATCAATCGGGAAAAGTCACACAATGTCGTGTTTGATGTGGTGAAGCAATTTAAAGACAACGAGACCTTCGTGGTGCTGGTTCCGCCCGAAGGGACCAGAAGCAAGGTCGCGCACTGGAAGACCGGTTTCTACCATATCGCGAACAACGCCGAAGTGCCGATCCTAATGGGTTACGTGGATGCAAAGCAGAAAGAGGGAGGATTTGCTGACTTCTTCTATCCTACCGGCGACTTGGAGGCAGACATGAAAGAAATTCGCGCCTTCTATGCGCAGAAACAAGGACTGAGAGCCGAAAACAGCTAGGCTACCGCTGAGCGTTCTACCCCTGCACTTGACGCGTCTTTAGCGGCAACGCTTTTATCTAACTCGCCCTGATATTCCAGGCACTTCAGCAAAGTTTCAAAGACAAACTGTGCGTAAGCCTGCGTACCAATGTCTCGCAGCTTAAACTTCCATTGCTTCAGATGCCATTGCTGTAACTGTGCCGTCACCTGAGAAGCCAGTAGCTCTGGCTGATCACAGACAAATTGTCCAGCCTCAACACCGGCCTGTATCGCATTCATTAGAATCCCTTCGAAGCGCAATTCTAACTCAAGGGTTTGCTGTTGTTGCTCGCGGGGCAGCCCCTTCAACTCCATGAAGCAGAAATAATACCAGGGGCTTAACTTCTCCATGGCATAAATTTCCCCAAAGACGATAGCCCGAAGGCTCTCTATGGGTTCCAGGTCGTAGGCAGCCAAGCCTCCAGATATCTGCTCGATGGTGTTTCTTAAGACACCTTCGATCACCGAGGCCAGATCATTCTTGCTACCAATATAGGCGTACAGGCCCCCCATACTTATACCGGTCTCGCGACTAAGGTCGCGCAGGCTCATGGCCTGAAAGCCTTTGCTATTAGCGAGATTAAACGTCGCTGAAAAAATTTTCTCGAGGTTGCCGATGGCGATGTTCGGGTTCTTAATCTCCATCTTGTCTTTGTGCATCTCAAAAACACTGCGCCAGAAAGACTCCCCTTCCAGGGCCCAGGCTTCGTTAAAAGAATCCACGCTAATCTCGATAGGCCAAGCTGCCATGTATCTTCTTCCCATACTACTGTGCTGTTATTCTTTTTCTGGTACTCATCTTAGCAAACACCACTGCTGATAGCAGTATTTCAGTTAAGCATAAAAAAGGCCTCTTCTCCCACCACATAGAAGCCTTGTAGATTGATGTCTGTCTCGGCCTACCACGGCAGCCATTAACACTAATTAAGCCCCGCAGCGCAGCCGATCCGATTTTGGCTTAGAACCAATAGGAAGCTGTAGCTGCGACCCCCGCTATAGCGCAAAGCCCAAGAGAGAATCGACGCAGATTCTGATGAGAAATCTTGTGCATGGTGCGCATGGCTAACCAATACCCTGCAAGAGTAGCCGGCATTAAGGGCAGTGAGATCATAATATGCTCCATGCCGAAGCGCCCGATACTCGTCAGCATGACTAGAGACATTAGACAGCTTACGACGAAGAAAGCCGCTAGATTTGCCCTGATAAAGTCATTCTCTTGATGCTGCAGCACTAGAGCCATCGGCGGACCACCTATCGACGAGCTAGTACCCATGAATCCAGAAAGAAAGCCTGCGCAGAAAAGCGATTTACCATTCGCCTTGAAGACAATAGTACTCATACTTAGGCCTACCGCGACCAGAACCGATATTCCCAACCACAAAGCCAACGCCTGCTGATTAATCCACAGCAGCAGGAAGCCTCCAGAAATAGTTCCAGGTATTCGCCCCGCGATGGCGAAGCGCAATCCGTGAAACGATATCGATCGCCAGTGGCTATAAGAGTTCGCTACAGACAGTGTCAACGCCGAGATAGTAATAGGCGCAGGCACATACAGCGGGTCGATGAAAAATAGTACCGGAGCCGCAACGATGGCAAGGCCGAATCCGATTGAACTCTGAATAAACGAGCCAACGAATATTACGAATGCTGCTATTGCGATTTCCATAAGCAAGAACGAACTCGTGAGCACTGCCTGCGCAGTAGGCTGCAAGGATGAATTAAATGCGGGAGTGCACAGTGATGGCCCGACCACCACGAGAACTACTGCTTGCTGGGCAGAGCTTCGTAGTCGACCTGTGACGAGCGAAGAAGCTAGCATTCCCTAATGGCAGAGCGAACCTCATCATGCTTAGCGCTAGCCCCTGAATTAAGCGCACGATAATACTCGCATCTAGCAGCAAGCTCCAGTTATTAGCAGCAAGTCCTGCACCTGCCAGATCGGCCGAATTCTCAATAAGTTGCTGCTAAGGCGCGAGACTCTTACAATGCGGCTAACTGATCTACAACAAGGAAGCTATTCATGAAATCACGTGCTGCGGTAGCATTCGAAGCGGGCAAGCCTCTTGAAATCGTAGAAGTCGATTTGGAAGGCCCCAAAGCCGGTGAAGTACTAATCGAGATCAAGGCTACTGGCGTGTGCCACACGGACGCATTCACCCTCTCCGGAGATGACCCCGAGGGTGCCTTCCCCGCCATACTGGGACACGAAGGCGCGGGAATAGTCGTTGAAATTGGCCCCGGTGTCACCTCAGTGCAGGTCGGGGATACAGTCATTCCTCTGTATACACCCGAGTGCCGTGAATGTAATTTTTGCCTGCACCCCAAGACGAATCTCTGCCAGTCTATACGCGCCACTCAGGGTCAGGGCCTAATGCCCGATGGCAGCAGTCGCTTCTCTTTGGATGGCAAGCCTATCTTGCACTACATGGGCTGCTCTACATTTTCCAATTACACCGTACTGCCTGAGATCGCCGTTGCCAAGATACGCTCCGATGCGCCATTCGATAAGGTATGCTACATCGGCTGCGGTGTAACCACAGGAGTGGGCGCCGTAGCTTTCGACGCGAAGGTGGAGCCGGGTAGCACAGTTGCCATTTTCGGGCTGGGAGGTATCGGGCTGAATGTGATCCAGGGTGCCAAAATGGTTGGCGCCGATCGAATCATAGGCATAGACATCAATCCCGACCGAGAGAAGCTTGGGCGCGAATTCGGCATGACCGATTTCATTAACCCGTGGGACGTCGATAACGTTACTGAAGCGATAATCGATATGACCGATGGGGGTGTCGACTACTCCTTTGAGTGTATAGGCAATACAACTACCATGCGGCAAGCATTGGAGTGCAGCCACAAGGGCTGGGGCGAATCCTACATAATCGGAGTGGCTGGCGCCGGACAGGAGATCTCGACAAGGCCGTTTCAACTGGTCACCGGTAGAGCATGGAAAGGCTCGGCATTCGGCGGAGCTCGCGGCAGAAGCGACGTGCCTAAAATCGTAGACTGGTATATGAACGGCAAGATCCAGATAGACCCGCTCATTACGCACACCATGCCCCTCGAAGACATTAACGAGGCATTCGATCTGATGCATGAAGGCAAGAGCATTCGATCGGTTGTGCTGTTCTAGGCCACTAACAAAGACTAAACCACTAAACGAGCATCCCTTATGAAATACCTTCACACCATGGTTCGAGTGGCCGACCTCGATAAGTCTCTAGAGTTTTACTGCGAGCAGTTAGGGCTCAAACTACTAAGCCGCCGCGATTTCGAGGAGGCCCGATTTAGTCTGGTCTTTCTCGCAGCCCCAGGCGATGAAGAAGCCCAGGTCGAGCTAACCTATAACTGGGATCCTGAAGAATATGGCGAGGGGCGCAATTTTGGACATCTGGCGTATGCCGTAGAGAACATCTATGACTGCTGCCAGAAATTGATGGACGCGGGGGTCACGATCAATCGGCCGCCTAGAGATGGCCATATGGCATTTGTTCGATCCCCGGATAATATCTCCATCGAGCTTCTGCAGCGAGGCGATCCCCTGCCCGCTCAAGAGCCCTGGAAGAGTATGGAGAATACCGGTAAATGGTAGCCACAGTATTGGCTATCCTGGCCCGCCATGCTTGAGCTAATCTGGCCGCTCGTTTATCATAGCGACGCTTCAGACAACGCAATTCCCAGCGCAATTTGATTAGAACGCGCTAGAGTATTCGGGCCAGCTAACGGGCTCTCTAACCACACTGGAAAGATCACAATGCAACTACTTGATGGTAAGTCTTGCTCGGAGCAAATTCGTCAAGAGATAGCTAAAACTGTCTCCCAATTAAAGGCGGATGGCCAACGGGCCCCTCACCTCGCGGCGGTTCTGGTCGGTAACGACGGTGCCTCGCAAAATTATGTCGCTTTTAAAGTCAAGGACTGTGAAGAAGTAGGATTCGAGTCCACCACCATCCGTCTGGAAGACTCTATAAGCGAGCAGGAGCTGCTAGCCAAGGTTGACGAGCTGAATAAGGATGACGCCATCGACGGCTTTATCGTACAGCTGCCGCTGCCTAAGCATATTGACGAGAACAAGATCATTCTGGCTATCGATCCTGCAAAAGACGTCGATGGCTTCTGCCCGGAGAACGTTGGCCGCCTAAATCTCGGCCTCCCTACTTTTATCTCTGCGACACCCAATGGCATCATGGAATTGTTGCGCCGCTATGAGATTGATACCGAGGGCAAACACTGTGTAGTTCTGGGCCGCAGCAACATCGTTGGCACGCCGATGGCCGTGCTTATGTCGCGTAATACCAACCCAGGCAATGCTACGGTAACAATTGCACACAGCCGCACCAAAGATCTGGCCGCACTGTGCGCCAGCGCTGACATTCTCATTGTCGCCATAGGCAAGACAGAATTTGTTACCGCCGACATGGTCAAGGAAGGTGCCGTCGTAATCGACGTAGGACAGACGCGCGTGCCCGATGACACGAAGAAATCAGGCTTTAGAAATGTCGGCGATGTCGATTTCGACAACGTAAAAGACAAATGCTCCTATATTACTTATGTAACCGGAGGCGTAGGCCCAATGACTCGCGCCTCACTGCTGCAAAACACCCTCAAAGCCCACCAGAGAAGATAGAGTAAACATCATGTTCCAAACACTTCCGGCTCTACCCGCAGATCCCATCCTAGGACTCATGGCTAGCTACCGCGCCGACAACAACCCCAATAAAATTGATTTGGGAATCGGCATCTACAAAAACGAAAACGGCGACACCCCTGTTATGACGGCGGTGAAGAAAGCCGAAGACATGATATGGCATTCTCAGATCACGAAAAGCTATGTGGGCCCGACCGGCTCCGCCGAGTACAACGCGGTCGTAGCAGAGCTGCTCTTAGGCAGCACCCTCAACGACAGTCTGGGTAAGCGACGCATTACCGTGCAATCACCGGGTGGTTGTGGCGGCCTGCGACTCGCCGCCGAGTTCATCAAGTCGGCAAACGCCGATGCCACTGTATGGGTCAGCAACCCAACCTGGGCAAATCACATCCCACTGCTAGGCTCAGCCGGACTCAAGATTGAAGAATACCCTTACTATGACTATGACAGTCACAGCGTAAAGTTCGATGAGATGATCGAATGCCTGAGCAAGATTGGCAGCGGTGATGTCGTCTTGCTACACGGCTGCTGCCATAACCCCTGCGGCGCCGATCTAAACCCGGAGCAATGGCAACAGATCCGCGATGTTGCGCTGAAGCAGGGCTTCACCGTATTTATCGATCTAGCCTACCAGGGCTTGGGAGATGGCCTCGAGGAAGATGTATACGGCACGCGCCTTTTGGCCGAGACGCTGCCAGAACTGATAATCGTCAGCTCTTGCTCGAAGAATTTTGGACTGTACCGTGAACGCACCGGCGCCATGACTCTGATTAGCGAGAATGAAGCAGCTGCCGCTGTAGCAACGACCCAGATCGCTGCTGGCGCAAGAGCCATGTACTCCATGCCACCTGATCACGGTGCCGCTATCGTGCAGTTAATTCTCTCTGATGACGCGCTACGCAGCCAGTGGGATACAGAGTTGACGGAGATGCGCGACCGCATCAATGGATTACGCGCGCAATTCGTAAGACAGATTCAATCGATTGGCATCGATCAGGATTTTAGTTTTATCGAAAGGGAGAAAGGCATGTTTTCCTTCCTCGGAGTGAACGTGGATCAGGTGCAGTCACTAGTCAATGACTACAGCATCTATCTGGTGAACTCTAGCCGCATCAATGTTGCAGGCATCAATGATTCCAACATAGAGTATCTTGCTAACAGCCTTGCTGCTGTTTTGAAGGCCTAACCGGAAGTGATACTGCCTCGATGCCCAGCGCGTTCTAAGCATAGCCCGCGCTGGGCATCAAGCAATTAGGCCGATCGTGACTTCAGTGCCTCAGAGATTGACCCCGCAAAATCGCGCAGCAGTACTTCAGTCGTCGCCCAATCGATACACGCGTCGGTGATCGAAACTCCGTATTTCAGATCATCCAGGTCGTCGGGAATCGGCTGATTACCTTCTTCCAGGTTACTCTCGATCATCACGCCGATAATCGATTTATTGCCAGCACGAATCTGATCGGCAATTTCTTCAAGAACCAGCTTTTGATTATTATGATCCTTGTTCGAATTTCCATGACTACAATCGATCATGATATTTTCAGCCAGCCCCGCCTTCTGCAGATCTTTCTCGCAATCGGCCACGCTTGCAGCATCATAGTTGGGCGACTTGCCCCCTCTTAATATGACATGACAGTGAGGGTTGCCCTCGGTACGAAAGAGAGCCACCTTGCCCTCATCCGTAACACTTATAAAACTATTAGTAGCCGATGCCGAGCGAATAGCATTCACTGCCACCATAAGACCGCCATCGACATTATTCTTAAAGCCAACGGCAGACGAAATCCCGCTGGACAGTTTTCTGTGTGTAGGCGACTCGGTTGTTCGCGCGCCAATAGCGGTCCAGCTTACCAAGTCTTGTAAATACTGCGGCGTAATGAGGTCCAGCGCTTCTATTCCTATGGGCAAACCTATTTCCGCAATATCCAACATCAGGCGCCTACCGATGCGCAGCCCGTGGTCGATCTTGTGGCTGCCATCCAGATGGGGGTCATAGATCAAGCCTTCCCATCCTATAGAGGTTCTAGGCTTCTCGAAATAGACTCGCATCACGATCAGCAACTCATTAGACAAGTCATCAGCAAGAGTCTTCAGGCGCCGTGCATATTCCAGCGCCTCTTCGGGACTGTGGATCGAACAAGGCCCGACGACGACGATGAGTCGAGCATCCTCATGATCGAGAATCCCCTTTACTGCCCGATGGCCAGTCTGCACCGTTTCCAGCGCCCGACCCTCCAGAGCGAGTTCAGCCTTCAGCGCCGCCGGTGCCGGCAGCTCCTCATGACCAATAATATGTAGATTTTCGATATCTTTCGTACGATATGTCATTGCTAAACCTTGCTGCTGTTTCGGTAGTGTCTATTGAGATCTTTTCTCGGATTCCGGATTATGGTGGAAAAGAGGCCGCAATCAAAGCCCCATAGCTAAAATGGCGCCCCACAGGAGCTGACGGGAACACCCGCTGTTTACAGCGGCAGGCCTATTCTGTAAATTCTCCAGCGAACCCAGACACATCGAGCCAACAGAACAGGAATTACCCAGCGTGCCAAAAGCCAGTGAACTGAAAAGAGGAATGATCGTCGACATAGACGGCGTACCGCACATCGTCAAGCAGACAGAGAGCAAGAGCCCCTCCTCCCGCGGTGCCGCCACGCTTTACAAGAGTTCGATTCAACAATCTGCAGAGCCATCAGAAGCTGGACTCTTCATTCAAAGGCGACGACATTCTGAAGGAAGCCGACTGTGTTCGTGCCGGCGTGCAGTATTCCTATCTTGATGGGGATACTTACTACTTCATGAATATGGAAGATTTCAGCCAGTATGCTATCGACGCGGACCAGCTAGAGGGTCAGATAGGTTTCTTGGTCGAACAGCAGGAAGACATCATAGCGCTGATCATGGACGGCAATCTGCTGGGCATCGAACTGCCGCAGTCGGTGAATCTTGAGAGTCACAGATACCCCGCCTGCCGTAACCGGGTCCTCCGCGACGAATAGAAGTAAAACCGCAGTGCTATCTACAGGCCTTGAGGTGCAAGTCCCCGAGTATTTGTCACCGGGGGAAATGATTAAAATAAATACGGTGACGGGTAAGTTTATGTCGCGAGCCTAAACTAATTGGCAGCGCACACTCAGAGAAACAGAAGCGCAACGAACACGAAAAAGCCAACACCGGCTAACACCCCAAGAATCCGACTCCAGCGATCCTCGTTGCGCTGATCTGCCCAACTCTGTTGTACGATCTGCGCATCGTTATTACTCAGGGCGGCATCCAAGTCTGCAAACTCTTCCTCTGTCATGGACAAGGCTTGATTCGCATCCGCTACCGCGGCGGTAGTTTCTGCCACCGCTACAGACCCATCTTCAGAATAGCCTCGGGCGTTTAGCACTTGGCCCGATCTGGCACTGCCTTTTCAGCTGCTTTTAAATCGGGTCGCTTACTCTTGGCGGCAAGGTGTTTTCTTTTCACTTGCATTCTACAGTACTGTCTTTAGCGCTCTTCGCTCTCTCTTCAGCCTGCGCTAACAGTCCTGAATCCAGCACTACATCGCTTGCAATCTTGTAGGCCTTGGTGCCGGTTGCCAATAGACCTCGATCGACATTCTTGCTGCTGGCGAAGCCGACGATTCTGTATTTGCTTCTATCGTCTTTAGTCACAGTGCGCAGCGATGTAGCAAAGCCGGCAATCGCGAGACAGTCTTCGGCCAGACTTTTTTGTTTCGCCTCATCCAAGCCGCTTTCGTTTAGCGTGTTCCATTTAGCCTTCTTTAAATGACGCAAGACACTGATTGCAAACCAGCGAGAACTCTCCACAGCAGCAGCATCGCCCAGCCTGGCTTCGATGGCGCTAATGGTTTGGGCTATGGAATTGTGTTCGGCCGTCTCTACACCCAGCTCACCCGCAACAAAGCGCTGGTTAGGATGCAGGGCTGGAGAGTTAATTTCGTCACTCATTGCGATCTTGTTCCAAAGATTGAGAGATGAAGGCCCCGGTCTTCAAGTAATGAATCGCCTCGTCAATCACTTCGTTGTTTCGCATCATGAAGGTATGGGTTACGGGTAAAACTTTATGGGCATTCATACCCTGTACCTTGGTGCTTTCTATTGAGACGATACTGTCGCTAGGGCCCGGGATGAACAAAAACTCAAAGGGATTGATGTTCGTACTACCAGCAATCACACCCAGGTCGAAGTCGACTGGACCGAGGCTAGCTATGATACTCCCCTCGCCAGTACCTAGCGCCGAACCTGCCGGCCCACCGATGAAACCAAAGCCGGGAACAGGTAGCAAGCCATCGACTATCTGACTCCCCTGATTGGGCGGCCCAAGCATAACGGCCCTGCCCAACTCTTCAATACTGTGTTCGCGCAAATAGTAACGCAGAAGTATTCCACCTAGAGAATGTGTGACGAAGTGAATCTTACCCCCCTGCATATCTCTGCACTGAGTCAGCCCGCGACCAATTGCATCCTCTGCCAAAACATCAACGGGGTAGCTGCGAGAAGGATACAAAATATTCGCCACGCTATAGCCGGCTGGACCTAGCTTCCTCTCCAACTCCGACATTGAGTTCGACACTCTACCCAGCCCATGCAGAAGCACTACACACTCTGCCAGCGCAGAGGCAGGTAGAAGAAACAGCAGCGTGAGTAGCATAAAAAGTCTTAGCATGGCTCTTCATCTAGCATGGGCTTCTCGTCGCTGCTTTGGCACTTCCAACAGACGGAATAGGAGATCATATTGGACTCACCGCATTCCGAACACTTCCAGTCCGGGCCCTCGGCCTGTGATGAACTTTCGAGCTCGGCAATAATCTGTTTGGCACGCCTGTAATACAGTGGCTTTACCCATACCTCAGGCATGCATTCAATAAACGGCACCTCGCCCGCCACCGAGAAGAGGTTCTCGTTGCGGATAACCGAGTCGATATCGTATTGCTCAAGCACATTACGAATATGCCATGCATTTGCGAGAATTTCCGTACTGTAAACTCTTTTCATAGGCTCAGATCATCCCTGGTTCGCATTTCTTGAACTATCAAACCAGACAATTAACTAGCGATAGATATGACGCCAGCGCAACCCTGCGGCAAACAGCAGGGCAACATAGATAAATATTCCACCGAAAACCAGGGTGGCTAGTCGAACTATCTTGTCTGCCATTCCCCAAGATAACCACTCCTGCCAATCTCCTGGAAAATTCATCAAGAACACCACCATCGCGGCATTCGCCAACAAAATACGCAGAAGAAACCCCAACCAACCGGCCTGAAACCTGAAGACACCATCGCGGTATAGACCCGCCATCAACAGGCCCGCGTTCAAGAAGGCGGCAAGGCTAGTTGCCAATGCCAGGCCGACATGAGCGAGCCCCATCAGGAAGAAACCCAGATTCATCACCATATTACTTACCATGGCCACGACGCCGATCTTCACGGGGGTGCTCGTGTTCTGTCGGGCATAGTAGCCCGGCGCGAAGATCTTGATTGCCATGAAGGCGACCAGACCAAGCGCATAGGCTTTTAGACTGCCCGCAGAATTCACCACATCTGTCTCGCTAAAGTTGTCATTTTGAAACAGGGTAACTAACAAAGGCTCCGCAATAATTACTAACGCGAGAGCGGCGGGTATCGCTATTAACACGACAAGCCTGAACGCCCAATCCAGAGTCTCGGAAAATTCATGTAGAGATGATTCCGCATGTTTTCTGGAAAGACTGGGCAGCACCACTATCGCGATCGCAATACCGAATGTGCCAAGGGGCAGTTCCATCAAGCGATCTGAGAAATAGAGCCAGGAGACACTGCCCGAGATGAGTAGTGAGGCAATGAAGGTATCGAACAATAGATTGATCTGACTGACCGAAACTCCAAACAAGGCCGGCACCATCAGTTTCTTGATGCGCTCCACCCCTTCGTGATGCTTGCCGAATGCGGGCACAGGCATGAGGCGCATACGCGCGAGAAAGGGCAGTTGAAACAGCAGCTGCGCCACCCCGGCAATTAATACGCCCCAGGCCAGGGCGAGTTCCGGTACGCGCATATAGGGCACCAGAAGAAAAGAGCAACCTATCAGTGAAATATTGAGCAGCGCCGGAGTTATCGCTGGCACAGCGAATCGGGAGTAGCTGTTCAGGATTGAACCACACAGAGCCGTCATCGAGATCAGGAGAAGATAGGGAAATGTTATTCGTAGCATCTGAATAAACAGAGCAAACTTGTCAGGCTCATCAACAAAGCCATAGGCCAGTGGCACGGCCAACAGAGGCGCGGCCACCACAGCAACCGTAGTGAGCAGAAAAAGGAAGCCGCCAAGACTGCCAGCCACCGCGTTGATTAGTGCCTGAACATCCGCCAGAGACTTCGTAGACCGATATTCGGACAGCACCGGCACGAAGGCCTGATTGAACGCGCCTTCCGCAAACAGCCTGCGCATGAAGTTCGGAATTTTATTTGCCAGAAAGAAGGCATCGGCACCGTCACTCACACCGAATACCCGCGCTATAACCACGTCACGCGCCAGGCCCAGAAACCTTGAGACCATAGTCATCGAACCGGTGACACCACTAGCTCTTAGCAGGCTAGACTCGCCCTTAGTGCTGTTTTCTGGCTGCTCTTCGCTGGAAGAGTGAGATTCACTCATTGAGTAGATGGCCTGCTGCTTTGATGAATGGCGAAACGCGATTATCACGCTATCGGAGCCAATCAGCAATAAGTTGAGTATTGTTAAGGGCTTAGAGAAATGTCACCCAATTTTCCGCTATTGACATCAAGCGGTGAAAACGGCATAGTGTCGCGCTCTGAATTCGGGGAAGAAGCGGACAAGTTATCCTCCTCACTCGATCGAATATAACGAAACAACCAGCTAGATTAATAGGTCTAGTGCAATAAGGAGCTCCAATTGGCTAATTCTCCACAAGCCCGCAAGCGCGCAAGACAGAGTGAAGTACGTCGTCGACACAATGCATCTTTTCGATCCATGGTTCGCACTCACATCAAGAAAGTAGACTCAGCCATCGAGGGCGGCGATCACGCCAAGGCTATCGAAGCTTACAATGCTGCGGTGCCAGTCATCGACCGCATGGCGGATAGAGGCATTATTCATAAGAATAAGGCTTCGCGCCATAAGAGCCGACTGAATACAGCAGTAAAGGCATTGAAATAGACTAGTTCAGTGCCAAAAAAACCGGCGAGTGCCGGTTTTTTTATGCCTGAAAGAACAGGCCTAGCTCGTTATCCTAGCCTCTGGGGATAAGCACTAGTCGTTCAGGATGAGATTATCGCGATGAACTATCTCGGCCTCACCGGCATAGCCTAGCAACTGATCAATATTTTCGCTGCTGCGCCCTCTGATTTTCTCAATCTCGTCGCTGCCATAGTTCACCAGGCCTCTTGCGACTTCAGAGCCTTCTTCATCGACACAAGATACGACTTCGCCCCGAGTGAACTTCCCTTTTACACTCATCACGCCTACGGCGAGCAGGCTACGACCCGAGTCTTTCAATACTCTTACCGCGCCCGCGTCCAAGACCAGGCTACCCTTCAGGCTAAGCTGACTCGCTAGCCATTGTTTCTTAGCAGTTACCGGTTCGCTGTCGGTATACAACAGCGTGCCTATCTCCTCACCCTCAAGCAGCCGGGAAAGAATTTTCTGCTCACGCCCATTAGCTATGAGCGTATCGGTGCCAGAGCGTGAGGCAAGCTTGGCTGCGGAGATCTTGGTCATCATGCCACCTCTACCCAGGCTAGTGCCCTTGCCCGCCATCATGCTGAGGCTGTTATCCATGGCGGAGGCGCTGCCGACTAACTCGGCTTGCGGATTACTGCGCGGATCCGCATTAAACAGACCATCCTGATCCGTGAGGATTAACATGACGTCGGCGTTGATTAGATTCGCGACTAGCGCAGCCAGGGTATCGTTGTCTCCCAGGCAAAGTTCGGCCGTAGCAACAGTATCGTTCTCATTAACCACTGGCACTACACCCATCTCTAATAAAGTGGTTAGGGTACTGCGCGCATTCAGATAGCGGGTGCGATCGGAGAGATCGTCATGGCTCAATAAGATTTGTGCCGCATGCACGCCGTGGCGCATGAAAGAGCTCTCGTATGCCTGAATCAGCCCCATCTGCCCTACTGCGGCCGCTGCCTGCTGCAGCTGTACCTGTTTAGGTCGCGACTTGAGCCCCAGACGAGCGACACCCTCGGCTACTGCACCGGAAGATACCAGCACCACCTGGATGCCTAGCTTCTGCATGGCGACGAGTTGCTCGGCCCAGTCTTCGATCGCCTCACGATCCAAGCCACGGCCATTGTTGGTAACTAGGGAACTACCAACTTTAACTACCCAACGCTTCCCTTGTTTTATCTTGTCTCGCATGACTGCCGCGCTCATTCTTCCCAATCGTCATCAAACAATTCATCTGCTTCGGCCTGCAGCTTCGCAGATTTCGTACTTTCTATAGTTCGCCGTATCTCGAAGGCCATGGCCGCTTCATTCTCTAACAATTGCGCCTGATAGTCTTCGTCATCAATCAACTTCTGTCTGTGCGACTCGATGGAGGTCATTAGTGACTCACACAGATCCTTGCAGCCGGCGCTATTTAACGCCGAAATCTCATAGATCTCGCCTTCCCATGAGAGACGCTCACGCAAGTCTTGCCGCAGTTGTTCCAGAAGCTCCGCGTCTAGCAGGTCTACCTTGTTAATGACCAGCCAGCGTTCTTTCTGCACAAGAGTCGAGCTAAACTTTCCTAACTCGCTTATGATTTGTTCTGCATTGTCCACCGGGTTACTGCCATCTGCTGGCAGCGCATCGACAAGATGCAGTAGTAGACGCGTGCGTGATAGATGCTTCAGGAAGCGAAATCCCAGACCGGCGCCTTCGGAGGCTCCTTCGATCAGGCCAGGAATGTCTGCCATGACAAAGCTTCGCTCCATACCAAGGCTAATAACTCCCAGGTTGGGCACCAAGGTCGTGAATGGGTAATCGGCTACCTTCGGTGTAGCGGCCGATACGGAGCGAATGAGGGTAGACTTACCTGCATTGGGAAAACCCAACAGACCCACGTCAGCCACAAGGCGAAGCTGTAGCTGAAGCTTTCTTACCTCGCCCTCACTCCCTTTCGAGATTTTTCGTGGTGCACGGTTTGTACTGGTTTTGAAACGCGTATTTCCCAGACCATGAAAACCACCCTTGGCCACCATGACCGGCTCATCTGCCACTCTCAGGTCTGCGATAAGCTCTTCGGTATTCACATCGATGACCGTTGTTCCCACCGGCACCTTAACTAGCAAGTCGTCGCCACCCCTGCCTGTACAGTTCCTGCCCTGGCCCGACTGCCCCCCCTGCGCTCGATACCGAGGCTGAAAGCGGAAATCCACCAGTGTGTTCAGCGAGGCATCGGCTTGCATAAAAACACTGCCGCCGTCGCCCCCATCGCCGCCGTCAGGACCGCCGCGCTCGACATATTTCTCACGGCGAAAACTCAGGCAACCGTTTCCACCGTTCCCCGCCTCGACCACTATTTCCGCTTCGTCTACAAATTTCATGTTATTCGCTTAGAACTACTAGTTCTGGAGAAATGATTTCGACTCATTGAAGAGAAGTTTGCCTGCCAAACGCTGTAACATTGCGTCCCTAAAAACAAAAAAGCCCCGTCGAACGACGAGGCTTTTTAGCAACAAATTACTTTGCTAGGCTACTTCGATGCTCACGAACTTTCGATTGTTAGGGCCTTTAACTTTAAAAGTCACAACACCGTCAGCCTTTGCGAACAAGGTGTGATCCTTACCACAACCTACGTTCTCACCCGGGTGAAAGCGAGTACCGCGCTGACGCACGATGATATTCCCGGCTGTGGCAACTTCACCACCAAACTTCTTCACACCTAGTCGCTTCGATACCGAATCGCGACCGTTATTAGTACTACCACCTGCTTTCTTATGTGCCATTACCTAACTCCCGGCCTTACGCTTTAATTCCAGTAATCTTAACGTCCGTAAACCACTGACGATGACCTTGTGTTTTACGCGAATGCTTACGTCGATTAAATTTGATGATCGTAACTTTATTAGCTCGACCCTGTTTGACGACCTCAGCAGTAACCTGACCGCCCTCAACATAAGGCGTACCAATCTTTACGGACTCGCCTTCGCCGACCATTAAAATATTGTCGAAGCTTACTTCTTCACCAGTAGCGGCTTCCAGTTTCTCTAGCCGAAGAATTTCGCCTTCTTCAACTCTGTGCTGCTTGCCACCACTCTTTATAACCGCGTACATAATTCTCTCCGATACCGCCTTTTGAATGGGAACTGTACCCATTCCTATAGGGGCGGGCATTTTACGGGAACAAGCCACTCGAAGCAAGCAGATTTAGCCCTCAACTATCAGCAAAGGCCCGTATCTTGCCGCTGCGCGTATTCACCGCTGTGCTTCAAGCCCAGTGCCGCCTAAAGCGAGTCTCAGCGACTTGACACAACCCAGTTCGCTCCCTAGCATGCGTGCTCACGCATTTTCTCCAAAAATTTGGGCTATTAGCCGCCAAATGAAGGGCAATTAAGCAGCAAACCGCCTATGTATCAGCAGATTCGCTCAGTTGTAGATGCCGACTTTGAAGCAGTAGACAAGTTCATAGTAGCCCAGCTCTACTCGAACGTGCCACTTGTAGAAAGTATCGGTCACTATATCGTGGAGGCCGGCGGCAAGCGCCTGCGCCCCCTGCTGGTGCTACTCGCCGCGAAAACCTGCAAGATCGACAATCAGCAGCACATCTCGCTAGCCTCTGTGATCGAATTTATCCATACGGCGACCCTTCTTCATGATGATGTCGTCGACATGTCTTCTCTGCGCCGCGGGCGGCCAACAGTGAACGCTCAGTGGAATAACCCCTCCAGCGTTCTGGTAGGAGACTTCATCTACTCCAGGGCATTCCAGATACTGGTTACCCTGGGCAACATGAAGATCATGGAAATCATCGCCGACACCACCAACAGAATTGCCGAAGGCGAGGTGCTGCAATTAATCAGCAAGAACAACCCAAACCCCACCCAGCAGAATTACATGCAGGTGATCCAGAACAAGACCGCTATCCTTTTCCAGGCTGCAGCACAATGCGGAGCGATTCTGGCAGGCGCTACCGAGGAAGAGGAATTAGCCCTCAAACGTTTCGGCATGCACATGGGAACAGCCTTTCAGCTAATCGACGATGTTCTGGATTACGACGGCGACAGCGAGTCTCTGGGTAAGAATATTGGCGATGATCTAGCGGAAGGAAAACCCACCCTGCCCCTGATCTATGCCATAGAGCATGGCAGCGACGAGCAGGCCAAACTGATCAAGAAAGTCCTTACTGATGAAGAGCTTAAGAGTGAAACATTAAGTCAGGTGATAACTATAGTGCAGGACTGTGGCGCGCTGGATTACGCCAGAAAGCTTGCCGAGTCAGAGTCAGCGCAGGCGCTGGAATGCCTGCAAGCACTACCCCCCTCAGAGTATCTCGACGCACTCATAGCAATGGTAGAGTTCTCCAATACCCGCAGCAGCTAAGCCCTGTTTTTGCACGCCCACCCGATTGAAATCCATGCTATAAATGCCCGCTAGGAAATCTTGCCTGAAGCCGAAAAGACTCAGCGAGATAGGGCATTAAATAGCAGTAATACCGGCTTGAATCTGGAGAACTACCCTTGATTGATCTGTCACAAATACCCACAGCTGAACCCATCATGGAAACGATTGCCAGCGTAGAGGCTTTTGAGAAGACCCCACTAGCTGAGCAGTTCCCCTATACCGACAGCTACAATCTAATAAAGGATAGCGCCTCTCGCTTCGGTGACGATGCCGCACTGGAATTCCTCCTCCAGGGCCTGCCAGACGAACCCGCCACAACCGTCAGTTTCGCCGAGTTAGGCCAACAGGTGACCCGCACCGCGAACCTATTACATGAACTTGGCGTAGACGAGAACGATGCGGTCTCGATCATTCTGCCTATTTTGCCACAGACCCATTTTGCCATCTGGGGCGCACAGGCGGCGGGCATCTCTAATCCGATTAACCCCATGCTTGAAGCCGAGCATATTGCCGAGATTATTTCCGCGGCCGAAGCGAAGGTCGTGATATGTCTGGCACAGTCAGAACATAGCGACATCAACGAGAAGGTGCGCGAGGCGATTTCCCAGTGCGCATCAGTAACCGCCCTACTCGAAGTCAACATCCCAGGCCTGTGTACAGCGGGATCCCAAGACTATGACAACGAGCAGGTCAGCGTTCAGGATTTCGACACAGCGATCGCGCCAATGGGAGCTGACACTCTGGATAGCGGGCGCAGCTTCGCCGCCAGTCAGAAGGCTGCCTATTTCCATACCGGAGGTACCACAGGAAGGCCCAAGCTTGCCCAGCTAACCCATGGCAACATGGCCTTTCTAGGCCAGCT
This sequence comes from uncultured Pseudomonadales bacterium, assembly GCA_943842505.1. Taxonomy (GTDB): domain Bacteria; phylum Pseudomonadota; class Gammaproteobacteria; order Pseudomonadales; family Pseudohongiellaceae; genus UBA9145. Next base: position 32,688 of record CALTDI010000012.1, read on the forward strand.
CATGCAGGTCTATACAGCGCATATGGAGCGTCATACCGTGCTCTGTGGACTCCCGCTGTTTCACATCTATGGCTGCATCATTCAGGGCGTCGCCGCTTTCGCTGTGGGCTATCGAATAGTACTAATGACCCCGGCAGGCTTTCGCTCGCCGGGGGCCATGATGAATTTTTGGAAGCACGTAGAACGCTTCCAGGTGAAACAATTCTCTGCAGTTCCCACGGTGCTGATGGCACTCGCCGATATCCCGGTGGGCGATGCCGATATCAGCAGTCTCACTAACATCAATTCCGGCGCCGCCCCCTTGTCACTCCCGTTTGAACACAGTTTCGAGAAGAATTTTAATGTTGCAGTGGGCAATGGCTACGGCATGACAGAAACCACCGCTCTGATTTCTCGCGCCCCCCTGTACCAACCACCAGGCAGCGTAGGCATGCGGGTCCCCTATTCCCAGATTCGCATTGCGCACGTCGATGGAACTACCGTCACCAAAGACTGCCCGTTAGGAGAAAGCGGGGTCATCTCTGGTGAAAGGACCTCAGGTTTTCGAGGGCTATAAGAGCGAATTGGACAATGCCTCCGCATGGATTGAGGATGGCTGGTTCAATACTGGCGACATTGGCTATATGGATGCCGAAGGCTTCCTCTATCTCTCCGGTCGCGCCAAAGACCTAATCATTCGCAGTGGCCACAACATCGACCCGGAATTGATCGAGGAGCCACTGAATGCACACCCCGATGTGGTGACGTCGATAGCTATTGGCCTGCCCGATCCTTATGCGGGCGAGCTGCCCATGGCCTACGTAGTCAAGGTCGCCAATAGTTCGCTAAGCGAGCAAGATCTGATCGATCATTGCGCCGAGACCATGTCAGAACGCGCGGCGATTCCAAAGAGAATCGAATTTATCGACGCGATGCCTCTCACCGCCGTAGGCAAAATATTTAGACCTACTCTTCGCCAGAAAATTTCCGAGCAAGTTATACGCGAACTCTTGACGAAAGAAGATATCGCAGCAGACGTTAGCAGCGATTTAGAGAAGAAACGAGGCCTGGTTCTGCGCATCGATGTCACTGACAAAGCCTAAGATAGATGCCGTAAAGAAGCTGGTCGAAGGTTATATCTTTACTAGCGAAGTTAGCTAAAAACAATTAACGCAAGGCAGTTAAACACATCGGAGTAGCATGTATGAAAACTAAAGTAGGCATCATCACATCCAAGCTGATCGCAGCAACTGCGTTGATAGTATTCCTGGCTTCCTGCACGACCACGGGCATGACTAGAGGTACTCCCGACTCACGCAGACAGGCTATACAAGAAATGCGACAGGAGGTGCTAGCCGAACTGTACAGCATCAAGCCCGACACCCGGGGACAGATCGCCGATGCAAGTGGCTATGCCGTTTTTTCGAATGCAAATATTAATCTCATTCTTGCCAGCTTCGGAGGAGGCATCGGCGTAGTTCGATCAAACGCAAACAACGCCGACACCTATATGCGCATGGGCGAGGTAGGCATCGGCATAGGTGCTGGTGTAAAAGACTTCCGAGCCGTCTTCGTCTTTCACAACGCCCAGGCTCTTGAGCGCTTCATGGATGTGGGTATATCGGTTGGGGGGCAGGCGGATGCTGCAGCTAAGGCCGGCGACCTAGGCGCTGCCGTTGGTGGCGAGGCAATAGTAGATAATATAACTGTGTACCAGCTAACTCAGAGTGGCCTAGCCTTGCAGGCAACCGTAAAGGGAACACGCTATTGGCAGGACGCCGATCTAAACTAGAATGGGTACGCGCTTAATTACTGCGCCGTCTATTAGTCCTGCTCCCTGGCGCAAAAATACTGATGCCAGGGCTAGACTTACGTAATATAGTGGTCGAATCGATTATCTTCACTTTCTCATTGCTTGGCTGATAGATATTGTCATACATCGCCAGAATGCTTCCAGCCGTATCGGAATAAAGCTGCGCTTCGGATTCGTTCCCTAGTCGCTTGTAGACAGCCGCCAAGGCCAAATAGAAGTCGGGCTCTTCTTCCTTCAGTCGCACTGCTCTTTGAAAAGACTGGCGCGCCAAATCAAAATCTTCATTCCCAAACGCAATACTTCCCTGAGCGAAATGGTAGTACGGGTTTCTATCGTTAAACCGCTCAATGGCTTTCTCATATTCTCTAGCCAGGGCATAGTCACCAGCACGTCTATAAAATCTGGCAAGATTATTAATCGAAGTCGCATTGTTATCGTCCAAGCTAAACGCTAACTGATAACTGTATTCAGCGAATTTTTTATTACCGAGGCGGGTATAGGTACTACCTATATTGTTCCAGGCAATAGATGATTCTTCATTCAAGAAAAGTGCATTCTTGAAAAAGATGAGCGCCTGTTCAATATTGCCATCGATAAGCTCCTCAACACCCAGATTGTTAAAATACAGAGATCGCGCGCTGCGATCGGAAACGACCTTCGATGTTAGCTGCTGCAGCAATATTTCGGGTGTAAAGTCTACGATGTAATCTCGTGTAGCACTGATACGTCCACTCGCATTGATGTGTTGACTGAGCACTAGCAGATCACCACGACGGTCCCAACTTGGCTGCACATCCACGGTCTGAAAATTTGCATCAAGCCCTGCATAGCGAGCCATTGCCACATACAGATTCATTACGGAAAGGCAATTGCCTTCTCCCGCATAGAAAGCCTCCATCGCCGTGTGGGTCTGCTCACTGGAATACTGAGTGTTAAGAAACTCTTCCCCATAGAGCAGGTCTTGCAATTTATCGACACGGGCTACAGTACCATCTCTCGGGTCTATATAGGCATCGATGTACTGCTTTACCTCATCGGATATATAAAGCGGGTCGATCTCTGAGAAGCGATCTTCACTCTGATCGATAATGGCCGCATGAAGCTCTTCGTCCCGAGTGAACTGAGTATCGAGATCGATACCGACGCACCCCAAAAGAGCTGCAGAGATTGCGCATACTGCTACAGCTTTTTGAGAGGCCGATAGGTAGCTCATTGTCTTAGTCACTGGTCTTAGTCATTGCCATTAATAACGAATAGGTGTTTTTTCACCGAGTTTGTCTATCTTCATGAAATCGTAGCGGCCTCGCAAAAAACGTACCTCGTCTTCCTGCAGGCGTCTAAACAGGGCAGCCCAACCGGCGTAGGTCGCGACTTCCCTCATACTCTCAGCTAGGCCAGAATAGTCCAGGTTATCGTTCAGACGCGCCACGTACCTTCCCCAACTATCTGAATACTCTGCGGTTTTTGAATCGCTATCGTAGACATAGACAAGCGCGGCTCTAGTCTGAGCGATACGCATATTGTCGGCGGAGAGAAAGCGAACCTCGTAATCCACTTCGAATTGCAGCGTCTTGCCGATCTCGCCGCGTTGCCACTTAACACCGGTATCGATGATTACGCTCTTGGTAACCGGAAGATTTGGCACAAACTCAAAAGGCTGCGTATCGGCATGCATAATCTTATAACCTGCCTCGGTATCTCGCAGCGCGGAGGAGATTCGCACCCTGCCCTGCGCATCGATATCTACAATAGCATCGGATCCTATGGCGCGCGATCTGTTCACAAAGTCGAACAGGGCCTTAACATCTGCCAAATCGATCTCTGGCAATTCATGAGCATCCCCATCCTCGTCAATAAGTATCAATTCACCTCGATCAAACTGCAGCTCCGCAGCCGTGAATGCCAAACTAGCAGTCTCTCCAAAAGCCACACCACCGGGTACGACGATTTCGCGAATTGTGGATTGATTAAATTCGTCTCCCAGGGTTTCTTTCAGGAACACCGAGGGCTCTCTTCGCGCCAGGGATCCATCACCTCGATTACCGTCTTCGCTAAACAGTGAATTACTCCTCCTGCGCACACGCTCACCGAGATACGCGAGCTCAGTTACTTCGGTCCGATACCTGCGAGCATCGCGACTATCTATCGCCAAACGCTGTGCTGCCGTAGCATAGAGTTCGCCCACCCTCGCGCATATCGCCGGAGCCAAAATAGAATGCCGTAGCAAAGCCAGCCGCCTCGGCTACGTCCCTTAACTTCTCTGCCGCGACCAGATCATCTTTGTAGAATGTGACAAACAGGCGCTCGTCGCCCGCGCTTTCAAGCCAGCGCTGTAAATACTTTTCTGTGCTGGCATCAATAGCCTTAGCATCTGCAATAACTGCCAGGCCTCCAACTTCAGATTCACCGAAAGCCGCCTCCCAGTTAGCGATCTCCGCACTATCGGCCAGCCTATCTAGCGGTAAATCCGGAAAACGACCCAGCCTCGCTTTACGAATTCTCTGCCGCACTACATCCCTTGCGTTAAGATTCGTCGTAACATCGATATCATGACTTGCCAGTGCTGCTGAAAGTTTAAGCAGGAAGGCGTCCTGCGACACAGCCTCATCAAGCGCATCCGCCGCAGCCGGTGTTGGAACAAACAAGACAGCCAGGAACGCTAGCGCTCTTGTATGCTTGATGAAGTTTGAAGCCGCGGACGCTATTTTCATCTGATAACTAACCACACTCGTTATAAGGTTCGCCGCGACGTTTTCTTAGTAGCCGCTCCCGCAGGTCAGTAACCCAGCCAGGCTCGCCGAAATAGTGAATCGGTTGAGCTAGTTCGGAAATCAGTCGCTCGGCTTCTTCATAATTATCAGCCGCGATAGCGTACCTAACGGCCTGTTCCATAATAAAGGTATCTGCGGGCAATAAGTCGAAGGCTCTACGCTGATAGTCAACACCTTCGGCCCAAGCGGCACCAGGCAATAAGAAATACTCCCCCATCGCCAGATTCGCCTCTGGGCTGTGCGGATTCAACTGAACTGCGCGCTGAAAATGATGCAATATGTCGTCGCTAATCGCTCGTCGCTGCGGGTCGGGCCAAATTTTTTCACAGTTCTCGAGCTCTGCCTCCCAATACTCTCCATAGTCTAAAAGAATATTCACATCCTGCGGCGCCATCTCTGCAGCTTGAATGAAGTAGCTAGCGATGCGTTGATCCATGCCTTCAACTTCAGCCATGCGCAGCGCATCGCCGACACCCGAAAGCCCGCGGGCGAGATCAGCGTCTTGCTCAGTAGTAAGCTCGAACAGCATCTGAGCTACTTCGAAGTTTCCAGAGTTCAGTGCAAGTTCGCCCAGCGCTAGAGTCAAAGGTGCACCTTCAATCGCGGAACTGCTCAGCGGCGCAACCTCATCCAGAGCACCTGTGAGCACTCTACCGGCGGGCCTGCTGCTTGTTAATAGGTAATTGTGAAATTCTTCATCCAGCTGAGCGGTAGTAACATCGAAAGCTCGGTCGTAGGCATAGCGGGGATTTCTGCCTTCCAACAAATACTCAAGATATCCGCGTAACTGCGATCTTCTATCGACAAAGCCCTCCTCCTCATAGGCATGCAAAAAATAATGCAGTAGGCTACTCGATTTAAGGTTGGCTATCTGAATCAGTCTCGGCGAAGCGAGGGCATCGTCGCTGTACAGCAAGCGCTCCATCGACAGGCTTTCCGAGAGAGGGATGAAACCTTCATTACCCGATCGACTGAAGCGATCGAACTCCACCTCATCGCCATCCACCTGCATTCGAGCTATATAACCGGCTAGACCCTCTTCATACCAACGCGGCAAGCGCAAGTCAGAAAAATTCCTTACCAGAAAATGCACATAGTGATGAAAGCCTAATGAGATAGAGCCTTCTTCATCGAAGGCGAGTGCCAAATAGTTTGCGCGCGGGCTAGGCGCAAAGAATGCAGAAGCATTAGTGGCTACAAATGTCTGTAGAGTCGCCACATCATCGAACAGGAAGATCTGATTAGGCACATTTGCTGGGGGGAAATCCCCGCCAGAAATTGTAAAAGCGGCAGCCTGGCGCCAAAATTCCAGCTCGGTTGCGAATCGATTCGTCTGCCGCATCGACTGCTGACTAAATATCTTAAAATTAACAGTGCTCACTTCCACCCAGCGATCTCGAAGAGCTTGCTCCTGAGCGCTGCTCGACATAGAAAGCAAACACAGCACAAGGGCGAGGGTAAGTAGCAGACTCGAAGGAATCACTGAGAGCTGACGAAACATGTTAATGCACCGCACCGGGAACCTATTGCCAGCGTATTACTTTAGCACGGAGGCACTCGGGCCTTAAAGCCAAAATGGCGCACCAGCGCCAGTTTCAGCCCTACCATGCTACATCGCTGGATAATTCGGGCCACCGCTTCCTTCTGGCACCACCCAATGAATATTCTGCGAGGGATCCTTAATGTCGCAAGTCTTACAGTGGACGCAATTCTGACCATTGATCTGGAACTTCTTGCTGCCGTCTGCCTCCTCAATCACCTCGTACACGCCTGCTGGGCAGTAACGCTGCGCCGGTTCATCGAACATCGGCAGATTGTAATCGATAGGGATTGCAGGATCTTTCAGCTGGAGATGACAGGGCTGGTCTTCCGCGTGGTTGGTGTTCGACAGAAATACCGACGAAAGCTTATCGAAGCTAATCTGGCCGTCTGGCTTCTCATAGGAAATCTTCGGACTCTCAGCCGCAGGTTTCATTTGTGCGTAGTCTTGGGATTTATCATGGAAGGTCAGCGGGAATTTGCCAAAAAAGATATTCTGCTCGATAAATGTCAGCGCACTGCCCAGCCAGAAGCCAAATTTGTGAAAGCCCGAACTGAAGTTACGCGTCTTGTGCAATTCCTCATGCAGATCGGAATCTGCAAAGCGTACGCCATAGTCTACTAGCTCCTTCTCTGGAGACTCGCTACTGAGCGCGGCAAACAATGTCTCGGCGGCGATGATGCCGGATTTCATAGCAGTATGACTGCCCTTTATCTTCGCGGCATTCATCGTGCCCGCGTCGCAGCCGATGAGCAATCCACCGGGGAAGGTCATCTTCGGCAAAGAGTTCAAACCACCCTTGATAAGAGCACGCGCTCCATAGCTAATTCTCTTGCCGCCTTTTATATACTTTTTAATGACGGGATGATGCTTAAACTTTTGGAATTCATCATAGGGACTTATATGTGGATTCTTGTAGGCGAGATCTACTATGAGCCCCAGGGAAACCTGATTGCCTTCCAGGTGATAGAGGAAGCCACCGCTGGTCGCCGCGAAACTATCGCCAATCATCGGGTAGCCTGCCGTGTGCACGACCAAGCCTTCCTTGTGCTGTTCCTCGGGAATCTCCCACACCTCTTTAATGCCAATTCCATAGTGTTGCGGGTCGCTATCTTTATCGAGTTGAAATTTGCTGATCAACTCCTTGCCCAGATGCCCGCGACAGCCCTCGGCGAGAATCGTGTACTTGGCATGAAACTCGAAACCAGGCTCGAAGGAAGGCTTCTGCTCGCCCTTGGCGTCGACACCCATGTCACCGGTGGCCACTCCCTTGACGCTGCCGTCTTCGTGGTAAAGAATTTCTGCTGCGGCAAAGCCGGGGAATACCTCGGCGCCTAGCTCCATCGCCTGCTCTGCCAGCCAGCGGCACAGATTGCCCAGGGAAATAATATAGTTACCATCGTTGTGCATAGGCCGCGGTACGAATAGCCCGGGAAACCGAAATGACTTCTCTGCCGAGGGCAAATAATACACATCGTCGCCCGTGACAGCGGTATTCAGCGGTGCCGCTTTTTCCTTCCAGTCCGGAAATAACTCGTTCAAAGCGGAAGGCTCAAATACGGCTCCAGATAAAATATGCGCCCCAACTTCCGAGCCCTTTTCCAACACACAAACCGAAATTTCGGTACCTACCTCCTTCGCCATCTGTAGAAGCCGGCATGCCGTGGACAAGCCTGCCGGTCCACCACCTACAATAACTACATCAACTTCCATGGATTCACGTTGCATTTTTAACCTCTGGTCTATCTAAAGACGAATATCTATCTAATCTGATTTGTCTGGACGGCTCCTACCCTGCTAGAGCCTGTCTTAGCAGCAGACTCGCATTATCCTCAATTCGCGGAATAAGAGCAAAGAAGCCCGCGCCATGCACATTACAAAATGTCACAAATAAGTGCCTATAGCTAATTCTTAAGCGTGACGACAATGTGCATACTTACGCACACTTTTAGTGCGGTCATTACTGCCTATTTTGAACCTCAAAGTTCGCAAATCTTTCAACTCCGGAGCACACGATGCGCTGTAAAACAGCCACGACACTTGTACTTTCTCTTGCTACCGTGCTCTGCGGACTCTCTGTGCCCCTGACCACACTTGCACAAGAGCCAACGACCACCGACTCAACAGTTACCTACCCCGCTGAGTTCTTCTCTCAGTACGAGCCGTTCTCGGTTAACGACATGCTGGATCGCATCCCCGGCATCAGCGTAGCCAGGGGCGGCGGTGGCGGCGGGAATGGCGGCCCCGGCAGTTCCGGCGGGTCTGGACGTCGTGGGCTGGGGCTGGGCGGTGATCAAATTCTTATCAATGGGCGTCGCACCGCGGGCAAAGAAAACGAAGGCAACAGCCAGCTGAGCCGCATCCCGGCGAATCAGGTTCAATACATAGAGATTATTCGTGGCACCTCAGGCGAGCTAGATGTACGCGGAGGCAACCAGGTCATCAATATCGTATTGCTGGAAGCCGAGACACGGTCGTCTATTGCCTATGAGGTCAACGCCGATCAACTTCACGACGGCGAATTTAAACCCGGCGGCAAGGTATCACTTACCGGTCAGCGCGGCGCGCTGGACTACCTATTTAGTGCAGAATCAGAACCTCGCTGGGATCGTCGCAAAGGCTTCGAGAGAAGCATTCTGGGAGATGGCACTCCGAATGACAATGTCAGCAGAGTTACCACCACAGACTCACAACCCTTAGTCTTCAGCATGAACCTCGGCTATGAATTCGGCGCGGATGACATCGCCCATTTCAATGCGCAGTTTGAAGACAGGGACGCGCCCTTTTACGACGAGAGAACCATCTTCAACCTGAGATCAATGCCAAGAACTGACACTGTGCAATTTGATAACACGGATCATACTGGCGAGTTTTGGGAGATCGGTGGTGACTACGAGCATACGTTTGCAAACAATGCGCGCTGGAAGACACTCTTCATCGTCAATAAAAAAGAAGACGACAGTGAGCGCAACCGTTTCGATTTAGCGGGCTCCACACGCACCAAAGATTTATTTATCGCTAATTTTAATCGTTATCAGGAAAGAATTATTCGCAGCTCCTATTCATTCGCCTTTGCCGGTAGCCAGAATATCGAGGTAGGCATGGAGCGCGCACAGACCATTCTCGACTCTTCTTTGCAGCTAGGCTTATTGTCTGGATCGGGAACCCCGTCCGCCGCGTTTGGCGGTCTGCCCGCAGTAAATAACGCCAACGCAACGGTTGAAGAGCTTCGCTACGAATCGTTTTTCATTCATAACTGGCAGATCAACAGCCGTATGGCGCTTGAGAGCACCCTAATCGCAGAGACATCGGAGATTTCACAGACTGGCGATGTCAGCAAGAAAAGAGACTTCGATTTTATACGGCCTAAGGTCGACTATCGGTTCGACATCACACCTGCACTGCAGTTTCGCGCTACGGTTGAGAAAGATGTTTCACAATTAAGCTTCAATGACTTCACTGCAAACATCAATTCAGGAGATGACGATCAGAACACCGTCGCCGGAAACCCGGAATTGCGCCAGGAACAATCATGGCGCTACGCCCTCAACCTCGAATATCGATTCAACGATGACAATGGCGTTATAAGCTCGAACTTCTACTATCACGACCTGGAGGACGTTATCGACAGAGTCGATGTATCCACGTTAACCACCATTCAGTCAGCGAACGGCAATATCGGTGATGGCGAACGTTATGGGCTTAGCCTCAATGCGAGCCTGCGCCTAAGCAGTCTTAATGCGCCTGGCATTTTAGTGACCTCCTCTGTTGACCTGGAAAGCTCCAGCGTCACCGACTCCTTTCTGCGTGTAGATCGGCGGCTAAGTCGACAGGGTCGAGGAAATTACAATATTGGCTTTCGCCATGACATGCCTGAACGCAATATCAACTATGGCTTTACCTATCGCAACGGCATCAGAGACAACAATAAAGTCTACGACATCGACAGAATCGAATCCTACAACTCTAGTGCTTTCTCAATACTCTTCCTTGAGTACCAAGGCTGGGAAGGAATGACCGTTCGATTCGAATCAACGAACCCCCATGAGAGTAGTCGCTGCCGCGTTCGCAGTCGCTACAAAGGCGGCACAATCGCCACCGGAACTCTAAGCGAGACGGAAAACTCATGTAGCCACAATGGCGAGAAATACGCGATTAAGATACGCGGAACATTCTAATAATTTGACTGGAATACAGAGCAGGCAAGGCGAATCGAAAACGCCTTAACGATTAGGCAAACTTTTCAGCGCTAGAATTAGTTCAAAAAAAAAGACAGCGAGGCTGTCTTTTTTTTGATGCGCATTTCGAAAATAGGCCTTTAACCCACATAGAAGACCAGCGAGGTAAGCAGCGCCAGAGTGAGGCTGCCCTCGAGCACATTCACCCACACCTTCCCCCTCGGGGTCAGGCTCTGAACGTATTTGTCCATTGGCACAATAATCTGTGTGTATCTGTGATTCGTCATTTCTCGTGTCCTCCACTTGCTATTCGGTGGCGGTAGTAGTGTCTCGCTAGGCTGTGGCAATATGCAAAAAAGTGCTGGCAAAAGTCTGCATCAGTATTACGGCCAATTAATTTGTTGCTTTAGTAGTTAGACGCAAAGAAGAAGAAATGGTTACTGCGCACAGTAAATAATCTCTTCTATTAACTAGATGACTCTCGGGGGAGATTTGGATGCAGCGACAAGAAAGTGTTAGGCGACAGCGGGTTTTTAGCCGTCAGCACAATAGACTGCGGGGAGATAGAGTCGCTCGCGGGCTATGCCACGAGCAACTTACGAAGCTGGCTATATAGAAAACGAGGCTAGTTTGTAGCGTCTACCTTGGTAAAGATCATCATGTGCTGCCAGGGTAGAAAATCCAGCGTATCTGTCCACTCCAGACCGAAAACACCCATTTCTTTCACTACCTGCTCTTCGGTCATCTTGTGCAGGGGGCGAATCGGTACCGAATCGTCCTCGCCACGGTACTCAAGCAGGAAGATACGACCACCGACTCTAAGCGCGTTATTGATACCGTCGATCATCTCGAAGGGGTGGTCGAACTCATGATAGGCATCCACCATGATTGCCGCATCGATGGAGTTTGCTGGCAGGTTCGGGTCGTCTACCTTGCCTAGCACACCCTCGATGTTGCTGACGCCATCGGCCGCTTTGCGCTGTTCAATGAGTGCCAACATTTCCGGTTGTATGTCGACGGCAAGCACCTTGCCCTGGGGAACCAGCTTCGCGATCCTAAAAGAGAAATAGCCCGAGCCCGCACCGATATCGGCAACCACGTGATCTGGGTCCAAACCCATATTGGCCACTACTTCGTCTGGCATTTCTTCCTGTATTCGACCAGGCCGATTCAGCCAACCGGCAGCCTGATGGCCCATTACGAAGGATATCTCACGGCCCATATAGAACTTGCCAATACCCGTGGTGCGTCGCTCTGGAGCCTCTTCATAGCCAGGGAACTCGGCGGCACTTAGTGGGGAGCAATACAGAAGAACCGTCGCGAGAGCAGTTACTGCACCGAGCTTTAACTGTTGAGCTGAAATCATGAGCTGACCTTTGTGTATTTTACGTGTGGTTTCACTGTTCGGGCTATTGCCACAGAATAGTGTGCATATCCGCAGAGCGGACCCTGCTCGGATTGTAAATCAGCACTGGGGGGCAAACAAGAAGCCCGGCGAACTTGCTAGAAGCTCCCGGCTTATGAATTCTTGGATTTAGCGGGTTTTATAGAAGCTTGAGCAACCTCTGCCCACTGCCCTTGCACTTGGGACATACACTGTTATCGGTGATCTTACCGGCGCCTTTGCAGACATTGCAGGCATCTTGGTAGGGCTTCTTTAGTATAGAAGTCAGTTCATTTAAAGCTTCTTTAGGCACATTCTTATTTTCAGCCAAAGTCATCACGTTAATTCTCCTGCGTGTAATCGGGTAAAGCCGTTATGCTGATTTCTTGAGCCCTTTTTGTGCTCAATGTGATTGGCATCTCATTTGTGAAGTATTATGCAGAACAAAATAACCGAATTACGTTAACCACCTCACAAAAAAGAGCAGGGGTGTAAAATTAATCTACAGGCAGATAATCTCTACATATTAGAGACTTATGATAGAATTTCGTCTCGGTTATTAAGAAGTTTCTTACATAGATGGAAGCAAGTATGACTCAAGTTTTAAAAGGGATTCGGGTACTGGATTTTGGCCGCTATATCGCGGGGCCCTACTGTGGAACGCTCTTAGGAGACATGGGGGCCGAAGTCATTCGTATCGAGAAGATCGATGGCAGCGAAGATCGATTCCTCTCGCCTATCAGCGATAAAGGCGATGGCGGTCTATTCATGCAGTTGGCACGGAACAAGAAGTGCCTGACTCTCAACCCGATGAAGCCCGAAGGACGCGAAATCGTCAAGAAGCTGGTGAAGACTGCGGATGTGGTTATCGCCAACCTTCCTCCCGATACACTTGAGGCGATGGGGCTGGACTATGAATCTCTCAAGGCACTAAAACCCGATATTATCCTCACCACTGTCTCAGCCTTCGGCCGTGGCGGCCCTTATGCGAACCGCGTCGGCTTCGATGGGCTAGGACAGGCCATGTCGGGAGCCATGTACATGTCGGGCACGCCGGATCAACCGGTAAAAGCCTATCCCCCCTATATAGACTTCGGTACGGCCAGCCTGTCGGCATTCGGCACCATGGCAGCGCTATTCGAACGACAGAAGACCGGTCGCGGACAGATGGTGGAAGGGTCGCTGTTCAATACCGCTCTTACCATGATGAATGGCACCGCTATCGAGCAACATGCGATTCAGCGCAACCGTGTAGCAACACTGAACCGCTCCCAGACTTCAGGGCCTGCGGATACTTATAAGACCAAGGATGGCTGGGTGCTGGTGCAGTCCGTCGGTGGGCCCCTGTTCAAGCGCTGGGCCGACCTGATGGGCGAAGCGCATTGGCTCGATGATCCGCGTTTTAAAGATGATATTTCCCGCGGCGACAATGGCGAGCTTATTAGCGAGAGACTGGCAAAGTGGTGCGCGGAACGCACATCGGCACAAGTGCTGAGCGAAATGGAAGAGGCAAGATTACCGGCAGGCCCGATACTGTCACCGCAGGAAGTGTTGGACGACCCCCACATCGCGGCTAAGGGATTGTTTCAAATGGTTGAGTATCCCGGGCTGGAAAAGCCTGCGCCATTGATGGAGACGCCAGTGGAGCTGTCCGAGACACCGGGTGAGATTCGTTCGCGCGCACCTACTCTGGGTGAGCACACGGATGAGATTATGCAGGAGCTTGGTTATAGCGAAGCCGAGATAGCCGACCTGCGAGAGAAGCGTGTTGTCTAGCAGGCCTAAGAACTGCACGATCTTATCTCAACAGGGGCAAGCACCAGCAGAATCCAGCCTAGTCTTCGGGCAAGGCATAGATGATTATGCTGCCGGTTCTGCTCGACTCGGTTCCCGTCTGAAAAGTCAGCATGGCATTGCCAGAGTTTGTGGCAATGTACTGCCTGCCATCGACCTCGTAGGTCACGATGCCGCCACCTACCGGCGCGCCGGTATCGATACTGTTAAGCAGAGCTCCAGATGCGGCATCCATTAACAGCAGATTGCCCGTTAGCTCGCCACTGATAACCAGGCCACCCGCCGTCGTAGTCACAGCCGAGACCATAGGAGTAGACGAATGATAACGCCACCTGACCTCTCCAGTTTCTGCATCCATCGCCGTTAACCAGCCTGTCTGCGCCTCCTGATCCGGGCGCACAGCACCACCCATATAGAGCTGACCGGGAATGTACTCGACATTCTCTGCGGCGGTGAACTGGGCGCAGTAGTCGATGGAAGGTGTAATCAGCAACTTCTCTTCAGGATGGTAGGCAGGGCCGCTCCAGAGCACGCCCCCATAGACTCCAGGGCAGGCAAACACACCCTCCTGCGTTACCGGCACCTCGGCATTTAAGATTGTAGTGACTGGAGTCTCATAGAGAATCTCGTGTGTCTGCTTATCCAGGCCTCTCAGAATGCCATCCTTACCCACGGTAGCGACGAAATCCCTGGACACGTTATCAACACCCACTTTTAAAACTGGACTGACCTGCGTTAAGTCCCAATCATGGTCGTCGTTCGGCACCAGAGCCTTGTGCCAGTTGAGCTCTCCGCTGCGCACATCAAGCGCGATTATATTGTTGGTGTACAAATTTTCACCGGGGCGCAGATAGGCCGGCAGGTCGGGTGCGGGATTGGTAACGGCCGCATACAATTCGCCCGACTCCAGATCCATGCTCAGTGGTGTCCAAACGGCACCACCACCGAGTGGGATATTCTCAGGATTCCCCCAGCTTGCCCCTCCCCCTGCAGCCGCCTCTGGCACCGTCAGAAACTTCCAGAGTAGCTCGCCATTGTTTATCGAGAATGCGCCTACCCAGCCGGATATCGCATTCTCACTTCCCGCAGGACCGATAAGTATCATGTCCTCATAGATCATGGGTGGCATGGTGAAGGTTTCGCCCAGCCAGGGATCTGCAACCTGCCGCGCCCAGAGTAGATTGCCATTGGCCGAATCCAGAGCCAACAGATAGCCATCGGCCGTTCCCCTGACCACATAGCCGTCCCGGATCGCGACGCCTCGATTATTGCCCCACACCATCCTATCTTTCGGCTCCCAATCGTAGCTCCAGATCCTTTGGCAGGTCGCCGCGTTTATCGCCGCAGTATGGGTTGCATTGGTTACATACATCACGCCTCTGTAGACGATTGGACCCGTCTGCATGGTCGCGTTGGTGTTTAACTGATAGGCGCAAACCTGTTCCAGGTCGGCGGCATTGCCTGTGTCGATTTCCAGCAATTCGGAATAGCGTGTGCCCTGATAATTTTGATTGTGATAGAGCCAATCTTTCGAGTTTGTCGAGGCCGCCAATAGCTCTTGAAACGAGGGTCCTGTGCCACTGGGCTCGGTGCCGTAAATTCCTTCGATGAAAGTTGCCGCACTGTCTAGCACCTCATCACCCCGAGAAAGAGGTATGGCACTTAGATAATTGTAGTCATTCTTGAGAGATTCGGTTCCCTCAAGCACATTATTGCGCCCCAACACATAGGCGAGGACATCCAGACTCTGAGATTCACTGAGACTGCCAGGGTCACTGGGAGGCATGGATGTACTAATCCGATTAAAAAGCTCGCCGACGTTAGCACCTAGTCTGGACCAGCTCTTGCGGAAGGTTACCCCTATTAGCTCCGGTGCCGCAGCACTATCGAGCTCTGCCCCATGACAGGTTGCACACTGCTGCCGATATAGGGCCTC
This sequence comes from uncultured Pseudomonadales bacterium, assembly GCA_943842505.1. GTDB lineage: Bacteria > Pseudomonadota > Gammaproteobacteria > Pseudomonadales > Pseudohongiellaceae > UBA9145. The sequence continues at coordinate 48,083 of CALTDI010000012.1, forward strand.
ACCTCTTTCGAATTGAAGCTCTGTAAAGGTACTCGATGCAGGGGCATCTGCGGTAAATGCAAGCGATGAAAACGAAAGCGAGGCCAGCATGCCAACGACAGTAGACAGACTTGATTTGAGAATTATTGATTTCATTATTGTTCCCTTACTAAATTCTGCTCTAGTGTTTACTGCGTTTTCTAATAAAACATTTGCCTTTAAGGATTGTTGAGCAACTCTACTGCAGCTGTATACATCGCCTCAACTCCCGCCTTAACAGAATTAGGGTCTATGCGAAAACTAGCAGAGTGATGTGGCGGCGCATTAGTCCTGCCGGCGGCTATTTCGCGCATCAGCTGAGGAGGTGTGCCGCCGACGGAAAAGAAGACTCCCGGCACCTTATGCTCAGTCTGGGTGAAATAGGCAAAATCTTCAGCACCCATACCGGGTCGCTGGGAAGTTAGTAGAGAATCGTATCCAAACTGCTCCTCCCAGACCGGAAGCACTTTTCGCACCGCATCGCTATTATTAATATTCGTCGGCGTGCTTTCGAAACCCATTCTGACTACCGGCAATAAATCGTCGGGCAAGCCATTGAGCCTGCCAATATTTGCTGCTGTTTCACGGATCCTGCCTAGCACTTCATCTCTGGTCTTCTCCGAGTCGGTGCGCACTGTTAACTGCAGATCCACTTCATTGGATATTATGTTGTGCTTGCTGCCACCCTGAAACGAACCCACGGTAATAACTGCCGGGGACAGCGGGTTTATCTGGCGACTGATGATGCCCTGCAGTGCAATCACCAATTGTGATGACACATAGATCGGATCGATAGTCTGATGAGGATAGGCACCATGGCCACCGATGCCCCTGACCTTGATATCCACGCTGTCCGAACTGGACTGCACTATCCCCTCGCGCACGGTAACAAGGCCGCTAGGCGCCCCCGAACTGACATGCAGACCGATCGCATAGTCCGGCACCCCAAAACGCTGATAGAGACCGTCCTCTAACATCGCCTTCGCACCATTGATTATTTCTTCGGCGGGCTGACCGACCAGCATTACGCTGCCGCTCCAGCTATCGCGATTATCCATCAACATCTTCGCCGTACCTACCAGAGTAGTCATGTGCATGTCATGGCCACAGGCGTGCATTACGGGGACCTCTTCACCCTCGAAATTTATCTGTCTATTGCGCGAGGCATAGCTGAGCCCGCTCTCTTCCAGGATAGGCAAGCCATCCATATCGGCACGCACCAACACCAAAGGCCCGGGCTCCATTCTCAATCATCCCCACCAGGCCGGTACCGCCAACGCCTTCGGTAACGTCTATCCCCAGAGCACGCAACTCACTCGCAAGGCGCGCGGCGGTCTGCTGCTCCAGGAATCCTAATTCAGGATTCTGATGAAACCAGAGGAATAGCTCGGACAGATGCTCGTCGTAGTAGTCATCGATATCACTCTTGAGCGTTGTATCGGCTGCCATGCCAGGCTGAATTGACGCAGAGACTGCTGCTAGGCAGGCACAGGAGAGCATTAGCCTGATACGACGCAGTGGGAGAAAGCAACGGGAAATGCTACGGGCGAGATGACGAGCAAACTTCAACAACATACAATTTATATCCAATGAGGTGACTGACTTAGGAACAGGTCTTTCAACGATAAAAATAGACTAATTGACCCGCCCCGCTAATGAAAGCTGTTTTAACGCCGCGATGCCTCTTCAGGCCCTAAGGCGATGGCGCTGCCTCTACCAAGGCTGCCCAGAAGCTATCGTTGAAACTCGAATCGTTCGCTGCGCCTGCGGAGCCCAATCGAGTTATCACCAGATCGAGACTAGGTACTAGATACAATTTTCTATCCAATGCCCCCTGCATGGCGACGAGATCGCCGGGTGCCGAAGGGATCAAATTACCGTTTCGCCGCTTCGCCTGCGCGCCTGTAGCCCTCGAAAATTCTTGCCCATTCAGCCACCATAGGTAGCCATAGGCTGGATTAAGCTGCTGCGAGGGGGACAGCATCGCGTCGAGGAAAACCGTGTCTTGCAAGACAACCTTGCCTGCCCACAGCCCACCCCTTTGTATCATCAGACCGAATCTTGCGAGGTCCCTGGCGGTCGTTGACAGACCCACCGCTATATCAGAACTTGCCCAAGGCCTGTCGGTCCATGCCGTATTCGTCATGCCCAGAGGCATTGTCACCCACTGCTCTGTTAGCTGTTGCCGTTCCAGCCCGGTCGCCGCCATAAGAACGCGCATCAGCTCATGATAGACGGGCGTGTTGTAGAGCCACTCGCTATCAGGCATTGCTACATAGGAAAAATCGATGGCCAAGCCACTATTCATGCTGAGCAAGTGTCGAATCGTAATTGCATCTTCCTGCTGCCGCGATGCCTTTGACCAACCCTCTCCGACATACTTGGCTACCGGCTCATCGATGCTCAAGTAGCCACGCTCTTGAGCCATCCCGGTTAACACCGCGACCACACTCTTCTGAGCTGAAGCCACGTCTTCGATAGCTCTACCCTGAGAATCTAACCCAGTCACATTATTCTGGTAGCGACGCGAATCATCAGGAGAATCCCAGTAGCGTTCCGCCATGATTCTTCCTCGATGCAGAATCACCACACCGCTAGATTTTCGTAAGCCCGCAAGATCCAGGGCCGCATTTAGCTTGCCTGAGTCCCAACCCAGGCTCTCGGGATCGACCGTCTCCCAGAGAGCGTCGCTATTCGGATAATAAACATCCTCCGCCGCCTGGGCTGGCAAGGCAGCGAAGCCAATGCACAAAAGGAGAGGAAGCATCATCGCACAGCTTATTATTCGTCTTGTCTGCATTACTTGAGAACCTCAATATCACCATCTAAAACAGAAGTTGCGCAGCAAAAAGTGCTTTCTACTATCGCCGACAGGCGCGCCCATAGGCTATCCTCTTGTATCACTTTCTTAGACACACTGACAACCAAGGCCCCAGCTCATGACAGCCAAATCATCGACATTTCTACTACAGGCAATTCTCTCCCTAGCCATTGGACTGCTCGGCCTAAGCCCTGCCGTTACCCATGCCGCAGAAGCCGGGTTTACTCTGCCCGGGGCTCTAACTGCGGAGGACTTTCCAGATGATATCCACATGGGCTCACTCGCCAGACTGCCACAGGTGAATCGAGAAGACCTGGATGCCGCCGGCAAAGCGGCCTTCGACACCTATGTCAGCCCCGGAACAGGCTATGAAACCGGGCTGCGCGGGCCTATAGGCGTCTGGATGAATAGCCCAGCCTTGGCACAGGCGATGTTCGATGTGCGCCAGCGCGTGCGCTATGAATCGAATCGCGACCAACGCCTGACAGAGCTGGCCATTATCTCCACGGCTCGGGAGATAAATAATCAGTATGAATACACAGCCCACGAACCTCTGGCCCGAGCCGCAGGCCTGGAACAAGACATTATCGATATCGTGCGCTTCAGGAAGCCGGTAGAGGGTAATGAGGCGATACAGGGCTTCGGTAGAACCGAGCAAGTTATTGTAAAGTTTGCTAGAGAGGTCATCAGTGAAGACAAGGTTAGCTCTGAAACCTTTGCAAGCGCTATAGAAATATTAGGTAATGAGGGCGTGACGGATCTAACAGGCCTGATAGGCTACTACAGCTTCGTCGCCATAACCCTGAAAGCCTTCGATGTGCAAAGGCCTATGGGCAGCGACCTGCTTCTGCCAGTGAGAACTCGCTAGGCGCTTTCCAATATCAGGAACCAAGCTCTCGGCTCGCTAGTTTCTAGAGCGCGTCGAGAAACTCCATGATTGCGGCGTTCGTTTCTGCGGGGGCCTCTTGCTGTACCCAGTGTCCTATCTCGGGAATCAGCACCACACCGCGCAGATCTTTCGTCGCCCTGGAGATCGTAGCGCGAAGTCGCTCCTCATCTGCCCCGGCTATTACAGAGTCTCGCGAACCTGCAATAAAGAGCACCGGTATTTCAATCATTGCACCGTCTAGTTGTTCGGTGATTTCCCAATTGCGATGGAAGTTTCGATAGTAGTTTATGCCCCCGCGAAAGCCTGCGCTTTCAAATTGCGCGACGACGTAATCGAGATCTCCTTCTGCCAGCCAATCGGGCAAGCCTTTAGGTGCCCCCAGACGGCCGATCCAACCCCCAGCAGAACTAAGCGGATCGCTTATCGTTGCGGGCTCTCTGGGCGAGTCGGGAGAAAGGTAGAGCCGGCTAATCAAACCACGGGGATCGGCATCGTATTCCGCCTCCGCTACGCCGCCCGGTTCATTGTGGTAGAGAATATAGAAAAAGTTTTCACCATACGCCTGCCGCCAACTATCCATAGGAGACTGTTCCACACGACCGCCATAGGGCACGCTCATCGCGACCAAGGCGGTGAAACGAGTCGGGTGTAATAGCACCGTGCTCCAGGCAACTATGGAGCCCCAATCATGAGCGATCAGGATGGCGGTCTCCTCGCCCAGCGCATCGATGATACCGACGAGGTCGCCTGCCAGGTGATCGATGTCATAGTCTTCGACTTTCGCCGGTTTATCTGTCTCACCATAGCCACGCATGTCGGGCGCGACGACGTGATAACCCGCATCGGCAAGCTTCGTTATCTGATGCCTCCAGGAGTACCAGGATTCAGGCCAGCCGTGGGCCAAGAGCACTAGCGGGCCCCTACCCGCCTCGGCGATACGCATGCGTATACCGTTAGACTCGATGAAACGAAAGCTAACTCCTGCTACTGGTGACTCGGTACTCACGTCGTTATCTCCTTGTTGTGCCCATAACTGCCCTGATATTGAAGCAAGCAGCAATAATGAGATGATACTGGTTCTTAGTAAAGTCTGTACCGTGCTGATCGTCATTGTGCCTGCCTCTGTCTTGTTCTTTCGGCGTTGTTCAGCCAAGCATCTTCTGTCTGCTGGCTAAAGTTTTTTATCGTGGACTCTAGACTATCATGGCCACAGTTGACTTCACTATGCCAAGCGCGTTTCATGGCGCTAGCGATTCTGAAAAAGAGGAGTAACCATGAACAACAACGATGTGCCCTACATGGAGAGAACGCGAAACTTCTACCGCGCGCAGGGCTATACCAATGACTACCAGTGGGCACAGCATGACGACGTACCGTTTTGTGCCCCCACAAAACCTCTAAGCGAATGCAAGGTAGCCGTAGTCACTACCGCCATGCCAGACACTGAGGCCGGACGCGCTAATCGTCAGGTCTACTCCTGTTCCAGCCAGCCAATTCCGAGCGCGATGTACACCGCGGAACTCTCCTGGCACAAGACCATGACACACACAGACGATGTTGCCTCATTCCTGCCCTTGCTGCAGCTAGGTCGCTGCGCCGAGGAAGGCTTGATTGCGCAACTCGCCGAGCATTACCACTCAATACCAACAGAATACAGTCAACGTAATACCCTGGAGAAGGATGCGCCGGAGATTCTAGCTCGCTGTCGTCAGGACAAGGTTGACGCAGTAGTGCTAGTCCCGTTGTGACCCGTCTGCCATCAGACCGTGTGTCTGTTAGCACGCTTCCTCGAAAGCAATGGTATTTTAACTGTGGTCATTGGGTCGGCGATGGATATCGTCGAACACTGCGGCGCGCCTCGATACCTGCACAATGACTTTCCTCTGGGCAATCCCTGCGGCGTTCCCTTTGACGCACAGATGCAACTGGAGATAATGCGCCTCGGCTTACAGCTATTCGAAAAAGCAGACAAGGGAGGCAGCATCGAACGCAGCCCCTTCCACTGGAAAGATGACCTCTGGCGAGCAGACTATGCCGCGGTCGATGACAGTAACGCTGAAGAACTACGACTGCGGGGAGAACGACGACGCCAGCAGCAGATTGACGACAAGGCGGCCGGCAACTCGCGCGCCTCTATGATTTCAGATGCATAAGGATTCTATTTTTCCAGCACCAGCAAGACACTTGAATCAGCTAAGATAATTATTCTGCATGAATGGTTTATCTCAAAATAACAAACAAGCATTAGACTCCACATTATGGCTAGAAGCGGTAAATCAACTATCGATGTTCGTCAAACTACTAAAGGGATACCGTTATGAAAGACAAAATAGAAAAAACTGTAGACCTCAACGCCCCAATCGAACGCGTATGGCGGGCTCTGACCGACTACAGGGAATTCGGCGAGTGGTTTCGTGTCGCCTTAGAGCGGCCGTTTGCCGAGGGTGAGAAAACCGAAGGCAATATTACCTATCCCGGCCACGAACACATGCGGCTCGAGGCAATGATCAAGACCATGGACACTAACAAGCTCTTCGCCTACACCTGGTGCCCGGTGGCTGACGAGACTGGCAACGCGCCTCTGGGCGGCATAGAAACACTGGTCGAATTCAAGCTTCAGCCTATTCACGGTGGTACGCGCCTGCAGATTATCGAATCGGGTTTCAGCGCAATACCCGAAGAGAAACTCCGACTTGATGCACTGCGCACGAATACGGGTGGCTGGGATATTCAGGTCGAGAATATCGCAGCCCATGTAGCATCTTAATCCTAATGAGAAACCCCAAGCGCTAGTGCTATCCCCCTTTAAGGCAGCACCTAGAGCATTTCTCCTCTCAGCGGGATGAAGCTATCGGAGGACTAGAAAACCTTTATTAGAGAGGATTAAAAGGACTTCTTTCTTGTGTTGGATATCGCTACGCATTAGATTGATAGTTAGTCTCAGAGATACTAGGCGCAATGCATAGGGTATAGGGTTAGGGTATAGGACATAGCAGCAATGAAGCATGTATACACCCATGACAACATCACCGTAGTAAATTCTGCGAAGAATATCCTTGCGCTAAACGACATCGAGTCCTTCGTTAAGAATGAAAACACGATTCCAAACGGGGCCCGCCACGGTATCGAAAATACATTTATAGAGTTATGGATTACTAACGATCAGGATTTCGATAGAGCCGCTACGATCATCGAGGAACAACTCACCAATCCGCCGCCAACAGAGCCCTGGCATTGTTCGAAATGTGCAGAGGAGAACGATGGTAGCTTCGACTTCTGTTGGAAATGCCAAACTGAAAAATAGAAATGCAGCACAAGAAACAAAGCACGCCAGTTTGCGATAGAACCTAGCCAACGACAATAACAATAACAGTAGCAGTAGCAGTAGCAGTAGCAGTAGCAGTAGCAGTAACAATAATAGGCAAATTCCATGAATACCAAAATAGTACTTATTCTGAACACACAGCTACCACCCCCGCCAAGATGAGCATTGGCAAGTGCCTGGCGCTGGGCACAGTCGTAATTTTAAGCGCCCTATCAAATCCCGTTATAGCGCAGAACGAATCGGAAGATGACGCGACCGTCACCTACCCCGCGTCATACTTCGCCGAGTACGGAGTGGTATCAGTTAACGATATGCTCAGCCGAATTCCCGGTATAGGCCTTGCCCTGGAAGGCAATCAGGTCCCTAGCTTTAACAACAACAATCGCGGGCTCGGAGAATCGAGTCAGATTCTGATCAATGGCAAACGTCTCGCAGGTAAGGCCAACGAAGAGAGCAGCCAACTCGATCGCATCGCAGCCGAACAAGTTGATTATATCGAAATCATTCGCAGCAGCTCTGGCGAACTCGATGTGCGCAACAGCGGGCAACTGGTAAACATAGTACTTTTCGAATCGCAGAGTAGTTCCAGCATGTCAGGCGAGCTTGGGTTCACTCACTTTCACGATGGAACGGTCGAGCCTAATGGTACTTTTTCATACAGCGCGCAGGCCGGCTCTCTCAGCTATCTGCTTAGCGCAGACGTAGCCAGTAACTACGAATATCTAGAAACCAGAGAGGTGAGCTTTCTCGCAGACAATTCACTGAATGATACCCGCGACTTTGATCGAGTTCGCGAACAAACCACCTATAGAATAAATTCGAATGTCGTGTATCAGCCCTCTGCTGCCGATCGCATCGCATTCAACTTTCTGTATAGCGAGAGTGACCCGCCGTCCAGCCTTTCGCGAACGGTCACTAATTATCAATTGCCGAACGCCCCTATTACCTATGAGAGAGAGGAACTTCCATCTACGCAGAATAATTGGGAACTCGGCGGCGACTATGAACACAACTTCGACAACGGTGGCAAATACAAATTCCTATTCATCGTCAATGAACGGGATCGCAGCACCACTCGCGAGAGCTTCGTGTCCACAATTTTAGGCGGCGCCGAGACCAAGGATCTCTTCCTCGAAACTTCCAGCAAGTATCAGGAGCGCATCGCTCGCAGCTCCTACACCTGGCCGGTCGCAGCGGCTCAGTCACTCGAACTCGGGGTGGAGGGCGCACAAACCATACAGAACTCAGCACTGCGTCTGGGACTTAATATTCCCGGAGCAAGCTCTCCAGAATTTGGCGGCCTCAGACCTATCCCTGTGCCCAACGCGTTCTCCGAAGTCGAAGAGATACGATTCGAGGGCTTCGCCATTCACAACTGGCAGATCAATGAGCGCATGTCTCTTGAAAGCTCGCTCTTCTACGAGACTTCCCAGATAGAACAATCCGGCGACATCAACAAGACGCGCGATTTCGATTTCATTAAACCCAAGATGGATTTTCGCTTCGACATGAATCGTAGCTTTCAGCTGCGCCTCTCGGCAGAGAAAGATGTCTCGCAACTGAGCTTCGCAGATTTCTCCGCCGGCGTGAATCAACAGGATGACGACCAAGACACCATCGCTGGAAACCCCGAGCTAGAGCAGGAACAAACCTGGCGCTACAACATCAACCTGGATTACAGGCTGCCGAATGATGGCGGTGTTCTGAATTCTCGATTCTTCTACTATGATGTCTCTAACTCAATAGGCAAGGTAGATGTGACAACCGACCCACGCATTCCAATAAGCGCCAATGGCAACGTAGGCGACGGCAAGGTGTTCGGCTTGTATCTCAACGCCAGCATAAGACTGGGCTTTCTCAATCTGCCGCAGGCAGTAGTCACCGCCGCAATAAACTTCGAAGACGCCTATATCTTTGACCCTCTGATAGCCAAGAAACGCACAATCATCCCCTTCGATCGGGGCGGATTTCGCCTGGGGTACCGGCAAGACGTGCCCGCACAGAATCTTAGTTTCGGCATAAACTATCAGGATGGATTTGGAGATGTTGGCGGCACGGGCGGCAATCGAGTGCGTTACGATATCGACAACGTTGTGTTCTTTGGAGGCGGCAAACTGCGCCCCGAGCTGAAGTTCTTTGCCGAGAAGCTTGGCTATGGAAATCTCACCTATCGCATGGAACTGAATAACGCTGAAGACGAAATTAGATGCTTGGAGCGCAAGCGTTACAGCGGCTATCTGCGCGATGGCAGACTGCGCGAGACGGAGAAGCCCTGCTCTAACACTGGAGCAGAGCTTGTGCTTAAGGTTCGGGCGAACTTCTGAGAATCCGGCCAGAGATTAATAGAAGAACTTAACGCCATCGCCATCGCCATCGCCATCGCCATATTCAGTATCCGTACGCGAACTCCAAAGAGCAATACCCCAGCATACCTAACTGCTCCGGCTGAGCAATCTTAGATTTCTCAATGGGATATCCTCAGCCTTGTTGATAAGCTAGAATACGGATATACGAATCACAGCGCTGAGTAATGCAAAGTAGTTGCTTGGCCTGCAATCAATGTTTTTTAAGAGGGAATATCTATGTACAAAACGATTTTGTGTGCAATCGAGGCGTCACAAGAAGGAAAGATGGTACTTGCCAAGGCTTCCGAACTCGCGAAGTTATGCGGAGCCAAACTTGTCGTAATCCATGTCCTCCCCTACAAGCTTCTTCCCAGCGACTACCAGAAGACGCTGAAAGAGGAAATCGCTCCAAAAATTGAGAAAATAACATCTCCCTTTGGCATCAGCAAAAAGAACTGCCACATTAAGGTGGGCAAGCCTTACGAAGTTATTTGTAGAGAAGCGGATAAGCGCAAGGCCGATCTGGTAATTCTGGGAACCCATTCAAAGAAAGCATTGCAAGCAGCCATCATAGGGTCTACCGCTACCGGCGTATCAAATAACGCGAAGTGTGACGTTACTCTATTCAGAATATAGTGTTCTGAGAGTTTCGCCTCGTATACTTCCGATTGTCAGAGAGACTCAAATAGAATAGTAACTTCGCTCGATACAAATAGTCTTGAGCGAAGCTACTAAATCACTAAGTCGTTGTTACTGCCTTGGCTATCAAATCAAAGACCCGCCATAGCATTCCCAATCTATCGAATCAGTTGCAGTTCATCTCGCGCTCTAGCCTCTAATCTTGACTGCTGGGCAACGGTCATACACATGAATCTGGGGATGTTGCTACCCAATGGCTTCTCGCGAGTGCAGACCAGCTTGTCCTCCTCTGCGGTAACCGTTGCATTGTAGGCATCAACTTGTCGCTGCGATCTGATGTCGGCAATGTCCGAGACTTCGTACAAACTCTCGCAAGCCATTAAAGTTGCCGCAAGGGCTAAGATTACAAATAGTCTTTTCATGTTCATTAATTCTCTAATTTACTAATGCTGTTATACCACCGCTAAGGCTTGCTCGATATCGGCTATGATATCGTCGATATGTTCGATGCCTACGCAGATGCGCATGGTTTCAGGAGTCACGCCTGCCGCTAACTGCTCCGTCTCACTGAGCTGTCTGTGGGTAGTCGAGGCTGGGTGACAGGCCAGTGTTTTGGCATCGCCAATATTTACCAGGCGCTTGATCATAGCCAGCGCGTCTAGAAGCGAACACCCCCATCGAAGCCGCCTTTGATGCCGAAAGTCAGCAGCGATGCTGGAACGCCGCCGCAGTATTTCTTCGCCAGCGCATAGTTAGAGTCACTCTCTAGGCCCCCAAAATTAACCCACTCTACCTTGTCATGATTCTGCAGGTATTCGGCAACGGCCATCGCGTTGGAACAGTGACGCTCCATGCGCAGGCTTAGCGTCTCCAGGCCCTGCAACAGGAAGAAGGCATTCATCGGTGAAAGCGCCGAGCCGGTGTTTCGCAGAGGAACCGTTCTAGCGCGACCAATATAGGCTGCCTCGGCCAATGCCTCGGTGTACACCACACCATGATAGGAGGGTTCAGGCTCGTTCAATTCTGGATAGCGATCTTTGTGCTCTGCCCAGGGAAACTTGCCGGAGTCTACAATCATGCCCCCTATAGAGGTGCCGTGGCCACCGATATACTTGGTCAGAGAATGCACGACGATATCGGCACCAAAATCGATCGGGTTACACAGGGCCGGTGTTGCCACCGTGTTATCGACAATCACCGCCACGCCCTTCGCATGGGCGGCTGCGCAGACAGACTCAAGATCGATGATATTGCCTGCTGGGTTACCAATACTCTCGCAGTAAACTGCCTTGGTCTTGTCATCGATTAGCTTCGCGATCGCCTCGGCAGAATCGTCCTCGGCGAAGCGCACCTCAATGCCCTGACTCGGCAACATATGCGCGAATAGCGTGTAGGTGCCGCCATAGAGCTGTGGTGTTGAAATAATATTGTCACCCGCCTTGGCTATAGTAAGAACAGCATAATTGATAGCCGCCATACCGGAGGCTACTGCCAGACCAGCCAGACCACCTTCCATTGCAGCTACGCGCTGCTCTAACACATCGTTGGTGGGATTCATGATGCGGGAATAGATGTTGCCCGGCACCGCCAGATCGAAGAGATCGGCACCATGTTGCGCATTGTCGAACTCGTAGGCAACGGTTTGGAATATAGGCACGGCTACCGACTTGGTCGTTGGGTCGGTTTCATAACCTGCGTGGATGGCTAGAGTTTCTTTTTTCAATTTTCTGCTCCTTAAAATCTCAAGCGTCGTTTATACAGCAGCTTTTTGTGGGGTGCAATTTGAATGATTCCGGTGCTTTAGGGAAATTCCAGGCTCATTTAGCTGCCAACAGATTTAGCTGCGACAAGTATTGACTGCAAGCCCGACATTCCTGCTAATTTATATCTAATACTCAATAGCTTACAGAGCTAAGGGCCCATCTCAACAAATCGCGACCGGCTTCATTGCATCATGTTAATGTACTAGCAAAGTAAGACACACCCTCAGTCTCAGTGTTTTAGGGTGCCACATTGATAAACGCAAAGAGAGACGACGCATCTTGCACAAGCTGGACTCTGAGGGAGATAGCTCTTATTCTTCCCCCCCAACTTCACGCATCCAATAGAGTTTGAACGGGCTTGGATTAAAACTGTATTACCCAGAAGCGAAGCGTTTAGCGCTTCCTCAAACAGGAATAGTAAAATGAAAATAATAAACACGCTGTGCCTACTGACGCTGTTGACAGCTTCCGCAGAAGTTGCCGCTCAGCGACCCAATAGACCCCTCTTCCCCCTGCAGGCTTATACGCTTACCGACTATGAAGCGATCGAGTACAGCGAAGCATTTGAGATGCCCGAGGCCTTCGAGGGTGAGTCCTACGCAGGGGTGGCAGTGAACTCACAGGGCAACCTGGTGGTGTTCAGTCGCGGTAGCACTCCCTTTTTGGAATTTAATAGCGATGGAGAATTCATACGCTCTTTTGGTCAGGAAGGCCTGGTCCGCCGCGCCCACGGATTACACCTCGAAGCAGACAATAAGATCTGGGTTACCGACGTTGCCGATCATGTGGTCATGAAGCTGGATCAAAACGGCAATGAACTAATGACTATCGGAACCCGTGGTGAGAGTGGCAACTGGGATGAAGCCGCCGGCGCCCACCTGTTCCAGCAACCTAACGACCTGGCGCTGGATTCTGCAGGCAATATCTATGTAGCCCAGGGTCATGGCTCGGACAATCCCAAAGTGCTGAAATTCAATTCCGATGGCGAGTTTATAACGCAGTGGGGTAGCCGCGGCTACGGACCTGGTCAGTTCTGGGTCGCTCATTCCATTGAGATCGATGCCGACGACGTCATCTATGTGGCAGATCGTGAAAACATGCGCATTCATCGCTTCGACACCGAAGGTGGCTTACTGGGTGAGTGGAATTTTGAGGCTATGGTTTGTGCTATCTTTCTGCATGACGATGGCCACATGTATATCACCACAGGCTTCGATGGGCAGCTGGCGAAGGTTGACATGACAGGCAAGGTGTTAGGCGCCATCGGCAGACCCGGGACTGCCAACGGACAATTTGGCGAGGCACATGCGCTCACGCTTGATCATGAGGACAACGCGTATATCGCGGACGTGATAAATAGAAGGATTCAGAAGTTTGCGAAGATTGATTAAGACCGATAGGTTTTGACGCATATGTTGGCTGATCAGAGCAAGCTGACTCCATTGCTTTTAGACCATCGTATTTATGCTAATGACACACTAACGTAAGGATCGAAGATGAAAATTTTGTCTGCTTTTAGAGTATCCAGATCGATTTCTCTAACCGGCTCAGTTTTAGCAATACTGTTACTGCAGGGCAATGTACTGGCACAAGAAGACCACCCAAACGTAGAAGCATCGGGTGACTCCCCTCACGCAGCTCACGGGGCAGATAATCCCCATCATGGATCCACCGATGGGGCCCATGGCGCACATCATGGATCTACGGGTGACCACGACGCGCATCACGGGTCTACTGACGAGTTCTCACGCAGCCCATCGCGCGCAGCATGGCTCTGTAGATGGGGCCCACGGCGCAGATAATCCGCATCACGGCACTGGGCACGGCACTAATCCTCACTAAATAAATGCGGCGAATAAAAGGGGTCGGAGGGATTTATTTTTAATCCCTCCGACCCCTTTTGCGTTATTATTACTAGTATTCAGCTAGCGAAACGCAATGATGAAAAAGATTCTCCTCGCGATACTCCTTTCTGGGGCTGTTCAACCTGCCCTGGGCGGCACCGATTTGGCCTCAACCGAGGAAATCGAAAGTGCCTGGCTGGCCTTCAGCAATGCCAGAGGCGAAGCTTCGCTGATTTTAGGCGATGTGCAGCATCCGTCAGCAAATAGTGTTTTTCGCGTTATTCCCGATGTCGGCACTGACTCTCTGATCGAGTCTAAGCTACAGCTGGGCTCGGAGCTGTTTAACGAGGCCAGATTATCCAGAGATGGTTCCGTGGCCTGCTCTTCCTGCCATCTAGGTATGATGGGCGGCGCTGACCGCCGACCGGTGCCTTTCGGAATAGGTGGTGCTCAGGGAACCCTGAACGTGCCTACCATCTTCAATGCAGCGTTAAACTTCCGTCAGTTCTGGGACGGCCGCGCGCTCACGCTGCGGGAACAGGCACTGGGGCCCATCGAAAACCCGGTGGAGTTCGGTCACGATCGCGATGGCGCCGTGGCAGTACTGAAGAGCATTCCCGAGTATGTACGCGCCTTCGCCAGCCTTTACCCCGATGGCATTACCGCCGCGAACCTCACTGACGCTATCGCCTACTATGAAACCATGAACTTTACCGGCTTGACTTCCCCCTTCCTGCGTCAGTTCGAAGAGGAGCATATTCCCCTGAGCGAGCAGGCCATCCGTGGCCAGCAGCGCTTCGTAGACGTGGGCTGCGCCAGCTGTCACAACGGCGTCAATCTGGGCGGCAACTCCTATCAACAGCTTGGCGTGGCCCAGCCCTGGTACGGTATCGACAGACCCGCAAGCGAGGCCGATGACGGCCTGTTCGGACGCACTGGCCGCGAACAAGACCGGCATGTGTTCAAGGTTCCGACTCTGCACAACGTGGCTATCACCGGCCCCTGGCTTCATGACGGCAGCATCACTTCACTGCAGCAGACCGTGGATCGCATGGCGCGCCACCAATCGGGCCGCTTTCTGGTAAATCAGGATATCGATGACATCGTCGCCTTCCTGCGCGCGCTAGGCGATAGCCTGGGTATGGTGGGTGACTGTTCTGTGAGTGGTAACTACTCGGTAACCATGGATTGCAGCATGAACCAGACCGCGTCGGGGGCCAGCCTAGCTGGTGATAGCACTGCTCTAGACCCTCTGCCCGATTCTGTAGAGTTGGCGCGCAGGCACCAGGAGCACTACGATACGGCACTTGAACGCGTAGCCGCCGCACCGACACGCATCGAAGAAGAAATGCAGCGAATCCGTTCAGGCCAGGTAGCGCACTATGACTTCCTGCAATACGAGCACATAGAAATGCTGCGCCATGCCCGAGCACTTTCGCTTCCTCCGGCGAGTCTTACTGCTGAGCAGCGCGAGGCTATGCTGTACCAGGCAAAACAATTGCAGCAGTCAGCCGAGCAATATGAACTCATCATCGCCGACTTTCTGCGTGCGCAGGCAGTGGCTAGCAGTGCCAAATTCAACTATCAAGACTTGCTACGTGTACTGTCCGCCGGTGCGAATGAGAAGACCCTGTCATTACTAGCGCAGGCCGAACAGAGTGCGCTAGCATTTTACGCAAAGCCCCAAGCGGATACGCAGCTAAAATTGGAGAGCTCAACTCGGGCGCTGCTTGATATCGATCTGAACCCCGAGCGGCTCGAAGAGTTGCAGTTTCAGGTTCGGTTGTTGGTAGAGAATGTTTCGATTCCCCGGGTGTAAACTCGACCGAAATAAAAGGGGTCGGAGGGATTTATTTTAAATCCCTCCGACCCCTTTTGTATCTTTTGTACCGTTTGTATTCTGGCTTCCTTATTTCGCTTGCTGTGCAACCCAGATGTTAAAACGTTCTAACATGCAGTCAGCTATCACCACGATGTCTCCTCGCGCTAACACCGTGCACTCCTCGAAGTGCTGCGTCGAGATAGCTACGGTAAAAAGATTCGCCAGACGGTAATTGCACGCATGAATGCTTACGTATTTCCCGTCCTGCCAGACTCTGCCGCAGTGATCGTTAATCAGCGCACCCGACATGGATAGGTTGTAATCTTTACCCTGCCATTCTTGTGCCTCAGTTACGCTATCTGTTGCTACGGCAGCTAGACTAAAAACCAGACTCGCAAATATTCTGTGCATTCTATCTCTCCAGGGGACAGTAACAACTTAGGGTATCTGGCAAAGAGGACACTGACAACTTAACAACTTAAGGAATCAGAGTACTCTGATCTTGCCATAAAGGATGGGCCACTGCAGGGGCACGATTCACTCAACATTTATCTAAGATAAATGTTTCGCCCTACGGGCACCCTTCGGGTGTGCTGCGCGCTTCGCGCTTGTGATTCGCAATTGAGCTTAGCCAAATTCATTAAAACCAAGCTACTTATTAAGCTTGCCTAGTTACGAACGGCTTCTCAAGCCGACAAGCACCGCATCCCCTGCGGGGCCGCTGTGCGGTCTGCGGAGCTGCGCTCCTTTCGAACGAGCACGTTCTTTCGGCTGGATACAACATTACATAAAAAAGGGGACCCAAAAGGTCCCCTTTTTTATGTAATGGCGCACCCGGCACGATTCGAACGTGCGACCCCCTAGTTCGTAGCCAGGTACTCTATCCAGCTGAGCTACGGGTGCGTTGTTTCTTTAATTCTTTCTAACCCATACAGCCTTACTCTAGTGAGTGGCCCTACTCTATCCAGCTGAGCTACGGGTGCGTAATCTGTAAAACTCTCCTCAATACACTTTAGATCAAGCTCCTGTGCGTGAGAGGGCGGTATTATAGCGAAGTCAGTGATTTTTCATAGACATAAATGGCTCTAGTTGCCGTCTATGTGTTTTCTCAACCGAATAGCTGTATTACCATGGTGATTATGAGCAAAATCAATGGACTAGTTGCCCCTAGCAACAGAATTCTTGCACTTGGCTGTGCCCTACTCCTAATTATCACGCCTGTATCCTTCGCAGACTACGAGGCTGGGGTGAACGCTGCCTTCAATGGTGACTTCGAGACTGCCCTGCATGAGTTCACCATTGCGGCCGAGGAAGGGCTGGATCTGGCGCAATATAACCTGGGGATTCTGTATTTCACCGGTCAGGGCGTTGAGAAAGATATGAGCGAGGCCTTCCGCTGGACCGAGGCGGCGGCACTTCAGGGCCATGTTGCGGCACAGTTTAATCTCGGCAGTCTGTATTACTCCGGTGACGGTGTAGGGGCCGATCACGAAAGGGCAGTAGAACTGTTCGAGAGTGCAGCCAAAGCGGGACATGGTAACTCTGCCCTGCTTCTCGCCAATATGTATGCCGATGGCGACCTTGCCATGGAAGAGCCTGGCTTTGTTGCGCGGCTGAGTAACGCAATCTCGGGGCTATTCTCAGGAGATCAACGCAGCGACGATCTGGTGCTGGCTCATGCCTGGTCCAGCATTGCCCTGGCGAACGAGAACCTCGAGGCGGGGGCACTGCGCGCGAGCCTGGAGACTCGGATGAGTACCGAGCAATTGCAGCAGGCGCGTCGCCAATACGCCTTATGGCAGCTCGAGTAAAACATTAACTTCTCTCTATTTTATTTTATAAATCAATAGACTAATTGATTTATATAATAATATTAATTAATCCAAATTCCTACGATTAAGCCTTAGGCCACTACCTATGAGGTAATGGTTTCACTACAAGACCCCCGCTAGAATGTCTCTAAATTCCCACTTTCAAGGAACTCACAGATGTCCGCCGTTGGCCCCCTGCTGTCCGAATACCGCAAGAATAACCGGCTCTCGCAGCTCGACCTATCCCTAATGGCGGACGTGTCGTCTCGCCATATCAGCTTCATAGAAACCGGTCGCAGCAGCCGAACGATTCGCCGGCGGACGGGCCCATGCTTACGGTGGATTTTAAACTGAGGGGTCACTTTTTGACGATGTTCTCTACGCTGAGCCAGTTCGGCACGGCGCTGGATGCCGGCATGGAAGAGCTGCTCATAGAGAGCTATTTCCCTGCCGACGAGCAGTGCAAAGCGTTTTTCCAGCGGTTTGCAGCCTAGTCTGCCAGGCTACTGTCCGGCGGCTGCCTTCTCTTCTACTAGCTTGGCTTCTGCCATAACCAGCAACTGATCCAGCCAGGCTGTGTAGCTCTCTGGGTCGACGAAGGGATGGGGTTCACCTTCCTTGCGGTCTTTCAGCATCTCATAGCGCTCAAATACGTCACCGGAGGATGCGTGGTTGGGGATATTCACTTCGATATCACCCATGCTCTGCAGACGCTTGACGCTGCTGATATACGTCTCGGTGCGCTCTACGCCCTCGAAATTTAAGCCTACGCCGCCGAACATGAAGGCCTGAAAGGGAAAACCGTTGTCATAGACGGTAAAACGCGTAGAGGCAACGCCGGGTGTGTGGCCGGGTGTCTTCACGAAACGCAGTCCGGTACGGCCCAGATTAACGGTGCCATTGTCGGTAACTAGAAGATGACGCATGGGCTTGGGATACTCTCTGTAGATGGGATCTTCATCCACCATCTGCCAGTCTTCTTCGGTCATTAGAACCACCGCCCCAAACTCTTCCTGAATTCTTCTGGCACCCCCGATGTGATCATAATGGGCATGGGTAACCACGACGTAGCGGATATCGTTAGGGTCCATGCCTAGCTCACGAATGCCATCGATGACGATATCGGTTAGATCACCATAGAGCGTATCGAACAGAATCAGACCCTGGTCAGTTTCCAATACCCAGGCGGCGACCCATTTGGCACCTACATAGTAGAGATTGTCGAAAACTTGAAAAGGTGCGACGCGCTGAAACTGGGGATCATCATTCTCGCTCAGTTCCTGTGCCGAGGTGTTAGCATTTAGAAAGAGGCCGAACGAGAAAATCAGTGCCAGTTTTATTGTTCTATTCATAAAAATTCCTGTGGGATGTATGCGCGTCAATGATGTTGTTTTATATACGATATTCCTTGCTTTTGAAACCGCTATTCGCTTAACTGCGCCTCGAAGCTGTCATGCCAATTCCAAAAGAAGCCGGCATGTCGAATCGGGCCAAAAGCCCAAACCTAGCCGATGAGGAATGCTCATGAAAATTGCTTGCCCAAAAGAGAGTAAAGACCAGGAATTTCGAGTCGCTCTCACCCCCAAATCAGTAAAAACGCTAATCGACGATGGCCACGATGTCTGGATTGAAACTCAGGCAGGTGCTGGCATCTCCTGCAGTGATGAAGACTATAAATCTGTTGGCGCTAAAATAGCAAAAGATATAGGCGAGTTATTCGCCTGGGGCGAACTCATCATAAAGGTGAAGGAGCCGAATCATGCAGAGCGCATGCTGCTTAGACCTGAACACACCCTATTTACCTATCTACACCTCGCCTCCGACCCCGATCAGACCCGCGAGCTTATCGATAGCGACGCTGTATGCATTGCCTACGAGACCGTAACCGATGACCACGGCACCCTGCCCTTGCTGACACCGATGTCGGAGATTGCAGGCAGACTGTCCGTGCAGGAAGCCGCCGCGCATCTGGAGAAACACAATGGTGGCATGGGAGTATTACTGGGCGGTGCGACCGGCGTTCCCGGCGCACACGTTGTCATCATCGGTGGCGGTGTTGTCGGCGAGAATGCCTGCAAGATTGCCCTTGGCCTTGGCGCCAAGGTAACGATACTGGACAGATCCGAGACGCGCCTACAGCAGCTGACCGACAAGTACTCCGATCGAATCAATTGCGTTATTTCTACAGCGGCATCCCTGGAACAATATGCCGTTGACGCCGATCTCTTGGTAGGAGCCGTGCTCGTGCCTGGCGGAGCTGCGGCCAAACTCATCTCGGCAGAGCTGGTTAAGAAAATGAAACCGGGTTCTGTAATCGCCGACGTGGCTATCGATCAGGGTGGTTGCTGTGAGAACTCCAGAGCTACCACACACAAAGACCCAACCTTTATAGTCGATGGTGTAATACATTACTGCGTGGCCAATATCCCCGGCGCCGTGCCGAAAACAGCCTCCGAGGCACTAAACAATGCAACCCTACCGTATATTAGGGAACTTGCCAGCAAGGGGATACATAACGCGCTTGCCGAGAACAAGCATCTTCTTAACGGGCTAAATGTCTGCAAAGGAACGCTGACGCGACCAGAGGTGGCTGCGGACTTAGGCCTTGAATTCACCGAGGCGGAAGAAGCGATAGAGGCTATCGCTGACTAAGATCCTCCTACAGTGTGTTAGGTTTCCGGCCTATAATTTCTTAATAGGAGCGCGGCAAACCTAACACATGTTCTGAGACGTAATTAAGAATCATTTCCTGAGAGATCGGCGCGAGCTTCATCAATCTCGCTTCGCGCCAATAGCGCTCCACATGATATTCTCGCGCATAACCAAAGCCGCCATGGGTCTGTATCGCCGCATCGGCTGCGAAGAACCCAGCCTCGGCGGCAAGCCACTTCGCCATATTTGCCTCTTTACCACAGGGCTGACCATTATCTATCAGCCAGGCTGCCTTCTTATTCATTAGGTCCGCCGCATCCAGCTTCATGCGCGCCTCGGCCAGCGGGAAGGCGATGCCCTGATTCTTACCTATGGGCCTATCGAACACGACGCGATCGTTCGCGTATTGCACGGCTCTGCGCAGCGCGGCCCTGCCTATGCCGATAGACTCCGCCGCAATGAGAATTCGCTCGGCATTTAAGCCATCTAGCAGATAGCGAAAGCCCTCGCCCTCCTCACCTACTCTGTCTTCTATCGAAACCTTGAGGTCGTCATACACCACCTCACAGGTACGCACCGCATTACGACCCAGCTTACTGATGGCCGAGATCGATACCTCTGGTTTGCGTGACTCGGCTAACAACAGGGTCATGCCATCGGTCTTACGTTTAACCTTGTCCTTCGCTGTAGTGCGCACCAGCAACAGAACCCGCTCTGACTCGAAGGCCTTGGTAGTCCATACCTTGCGACCCTTGACCAGATAATGATCGCCGTTATTGCGCGCGAAGGTCTCTATAGACGTGGTATCGCTGCCGGCATTAGGCTCCGTGACCCCGAAAGCTACCTGTAATTCGCCCCTAGCCACCGCGGGCAAATATTTCTCGCGCATCGCGTCGCTGCCGTGTTTTACCACCGGGTGCATGCCAAAGATGGAAAGATGCAATGGTGTCGCGCCGTTCATCGCCGCACCGGAGGCCGCGACTTCCTCCAATACTATCGCCGCTTCCTGGATTCCCTTGCCGGCCCCGCCATATTTCTCCGGCATCGCGATACCGATCCATCCGGCGCTCGCAACCTCATCGAAAAAATCCTGGGGATAGACCCCCTCCCCGTCGTGTCGCTCCCAATAGTCATCGGGATAGGCGCTGCAAAGCTTGCGCACCGATTCACGAATCAGGGTTTGTTCCTGTGTCTCTTCAAAATTCACGAATTACCCTTCACCCGCCTTATTACGGCCGAACATATCCAACAGGTACTGCGCACGCTTGAGGTGCGGCATATCGACCATCTCACCCTGGTGTTTGAACGCCATCTCTCCTCGCGCCGCATGCTCTTCGAAGGCGGCGACCAGCTCTAATGCCGCCTCGAGCTCGGCATGGCTTGGCGTAAAGGCCTGATTCACGATATCGATCTGATCTGGATGGATGCTTAGCTTGCCAGTAAAACCCATGTCAGCCGCCGCCCTGCACTCTTTGCGCAGACCTTTAGTATTTTTGATATCTACATACACCGCATCGATAGGCTGCACCTTAGCAGCCACCGCTGCGAGCAGACACATGGAACGCACGAAGCTGAAAACCTCCAGATAGTTGCCGTTCTCGTCGCGCTTCGCACGCGCCCCTAAAGAGACCGACAGATCTTCAGCGCCCCAGGTGACGCCGCTGACCCGCTCATGATTCACCATCTGCTGCAGATTAAACACGGCCGCCGCCATTTCGGTGCCAATCAGCACCAGCTTGATGTCGCTGTAATCAGCGCCGGCTAGTTTCTCCTGATTGGTGATCAGTTGATCGACGGCATGCACCGCCTTCAAGTCCAATACCTTGGGCAGCACAATGCCGTCTGGTCGGTGCTGCAAAACCGCCTCAAGATCATCCCTGCCCCACTGCGAATCCATCGGGTTTATGCGCACCAGTTTCTCTTGCTGCTTAAAATCTGCCTGCGCCAGCCATTCACACACTTCCTCTCGCGCGTTAATTTTGCGATCCGGTGTCACCGAATCCTCTAGGTCGAGAATTAGAGAATCTGCCGGAAGATCCAGGGCCTTATTCAGCATCTTATCGTTGCCACCCGGAACGAAATGTAGCGATCTTCTTAATCTCATTGTGGTTTCCGTAGCATCATGCCTTTCCTAAGACACTCGCAAACGACCTCGTCTCTCTGATTGATTCCCAAATGCTCGAACCAGACAATGCCTCTGTCGCGCTTGGTTTTCGATTCACGCTTCTCTACGATTTTGGTTTGCACACGCAGGGTATCGCCGATGAATACCGGGTCCGGGAACTCCACCTTATCCATGCCCAGGTTGCCAATCGTGGTACCCAAGGTGGTATCGCCGACGGACAGACCGACGACCAAGCCCAGCGTAAAATAACTATTTACCAGTATCTGACCAAACTGCGTAGTCTTGGCGAATTCCGCGTCGATATGCAGCGGCTGCGGATTGTGAGTCATGGTACTGAAAAGCAGATTGTCTGTTTCTGTTATGGTTCTGTGGGGCATATGCTCAAACAGCATCCCCACCTCTAGTTCTTCAAAATATTTTCCGGTCACAGTTAAGCTCCAGCTGCACTCAGTGGCCTGCAGATCAATATCAGGCGCTTATTTTATTGGCATCTTGTACTATCATCCATTAGATTCTCACAACTTAGCATCCTTTATGGTGTCCGGATAGTTTCTCCCACAATGCAGAACGAACAAGAGCAGCAGTATCAAGATTGGATAGGCAGGCAGCAGACCACATCCGATATCCTAACAAGCGGACCTATGGAGGGGCTCGCTGCAACTCTCGACAGAGAGGACATAACTTTTACTTCCGGAAATCCCCTGCCGGCGCTGTGGCACTGGCTATATTTTCTAGACCCCGCCAGACAGTCCGATCTGGCCATCGATGGACACCCACACAGAGGCGATTTTCTCCCACCGATTCCATTGCCCAGACGCATGTGGGCTGGTAGCAGACTGCAGTTTCTGCGCCCGCTGCTGGTTGGCGAAACTATTGAACGGGTCTCCAGTATCAAATCGGTTGCTTTGAAACAGGGCCGGTCCGGTGATCTTGCCTTCGTCTGTGTAAGTCATGATTTCTCCGACAGTTCCGGTCTTTTACTGCGAGAAGAACACGATATCGTGTACCGGGATGCCGCCAAGGGAAATGCCGCTGCTGCACAGCCACTGCCCACCGATGACAAATTCGATTTTGAACGGACTATCACCCCAGACCCGGTTCTTCTTTTTCGCTATTCAGCCCTAACATTCAATGGCCATAGAATTCACTATGACCGCGACTATGCCAGCGAGACCGAATCCTATCCTGGCCTGGTTGTGCACGGCCCGCTACTCGCCACACTTCTTCTCGAGTTGTTTACCGAGAAGCATCCGCAGGCAGTGCTGTCGGGATTCGAGTTTAAGGCCATAAAACCCGTATTCGATATCGCCGACTTTCAGGTCTGCGGCACCAAACTGGATGACTCGGGGTCCGGTAGGCTATGGGTCGCCGACAACGCCGGGAATCTCTGTATGCAAGCCAGCGTACGAGCAAGCAATCCATGACCGACACACCACCGCTACAGGGAATAACAGTAGTCTCTCTCGAGCACGCGATCGCCGCCCCACTTTGCACTCGTCAACTTGCGGAGCTAGGAGCGCAGGTTATAAAAGTAGAGAGACGCGGAACTGGCGACTTCGCTCGTCATTACGATGACCGCGTAAAGGGTCAGTCCTCCCATTTTATCTGGACCAATAGATCGAAGAAGAGCCTGGCATTGGATCTGAAGCATCAGGACTCGGGCCCGATTCTGCGCAGACTATTAGAATCCGCCGATGTGCTGGTGCAAAATCTGGCGCCCGGTGCCGCCAGCAAGATGGGGCTTGGTTTCGAGCGGCTGCATAAAGAATACGAGAAGCTAATCGTCTGCAATATTTCCGGTTACGGCTCAGCCGGCCCCTATGAGAAGAAGAAAGCCTATGACTTGTTAGTCCAGGCCGAGGCAGGCCTTCTCAGCATCACCGGCACAGAAGATGAGATGGTGAAGAGCAGCATCTCCATAGCGGATATTGCTGCAGGTATGCAGGCACAGACGGCCATACTTGCGGCACTGATTCAACGCTCGAAGACGGGCAAAGGCAGCAATATCGATATCTCCATGCTGGAAGCCATGGTCGAATGGATGGGCTTCCCACTAAATTATGCCTACGACGGCGCACTCCCGCCGCATAGAACCGGCACCGATCACGCCAGTATCTATCCTTATGGTGCCTTTCACACTCAGGATGAAAAGGTCATTATGCTGGGAATTCAAAACGAGAGAGAATGGGCACTATTCTGCACCCAGGTCTTGGCCCGCCCCGAACTCACGAATGACCCCAGCTACGCACACAATGCAGCAAGATCTGCGAATCGAGAGGCTCTACAGAGCATTATCGAAGAGAAGTTCTCTGCCATGATTGCTGAGGAAGTCGCAGCTAGGCTAGACCAGGCTCAGATCGCCTATGCCAACGTAAATGACATGCCTGCCGTTTGGGATCACCCGCAGCTGAACGCACTAGGCAGGATTATCGAGACGGACACACCGGCAGGCAGCATCAAGAGCTTCCTGCCGCCGGGTAATAACAGTAGCTACAAACCCTCCCTAGGGCCTGTTCCGGCCTTAGGAGAACATACCACGGAAATCCTCAGCGACCTGGGCTTCGATGCCAATGAAATCAAGCGTTTCCATGAAAACGAAGTAGTTTAGACCGTCCCTTCTCGAAGCCTTAAGGTCTGTGCTATTATGCCCGCGATTTTGGAGACGTGGACTAGTGGCTGAAGATTGAAGAGTCACGACCGACGAAGTAGCACAATACAGTTTTAATGGAGAGGTGGCCGAGTGGCTGAAGGCGCGCCCCTGCTAAGGGCGTATAGGAGAAATCTTATCGAGGGTTCGAATCCCTCCCTCTCCGCCATTAAACAAACAACCCGGCTTCAGCCGGGTTTTTTGTTTAACGCGAAGCGGTCGGGTGAGAACCCTCCGGTTCGAAAGACGCGCAGCGTCGCAGACAGCCGCAGGCTGCCCCGAAGGGGATACGATGCCGACTGGTTGGTGATGCCCTTCGGTATTCAACAAATCCAGTAAGTCATCTGGTTTTAATGTATTTAGCTTAGCTAAATACCGAATGAATCCCTCCCGACGACTTCAAGCACAATCTACAATTCAGCAAACCTCCCCGATGAAGCCTTCCGCCCCCAAGAAGCAACCCAACTGAACCAACCCACACCAGAAACAAACTACCAGTCAGCCACCCCTATCAATACCGTATCCCCTGCTAAGGGCGTATAGGAGAAATCTTATCGAGGGTTCGAAAGACGCGCAGCGTCGCAGACAGCCGCAGGCTGCCCCGAAGGGGATACGATGCCGACTGGTTGGTGATGCCCTTCGGTATTCAACAAATCCAGTAAGTCATCTGGTTTTAATGTAATTAGCTTAGCTAAATACCGAATGAATCCCTCCCGACGAATTCAAGCACGGCTCACAACTCAGCGACCTTCACCGATCAAGCCTCCACCACCAAAACCCAACCCAACTCCTTCGCCCAATTCCAGTTATAATCTGCAACCAGCCAATCCAATCAATATCGCACCCCCCATCATGAGCATCGGTTCAAATATTTGGAAACTTTACGTGATCAAGGCATCCAAATGGATGACGCTTTTCATGCCGATTATTTGGCTATTCTATGAAGAAAATGGGCTAACCATTACCGACCTGTTTGTGATTCAGGCGATCTATTCTGTAACCATAGCGCTGATTGAAATTCCTTCCGGTTACGTTGCTGATGTCTTCGGGAGGAAGAACTCTATGATCATCGGCACGTTCTCCGGATTCGTAGGCATTCTGATTTATTGCCTGTCATTCGGTTTTGATGGTTTCCTAGTAGCAGCACTTTGTCTTGGCGTTGGGCAAAGTTTCATTTCGGGATCCGATACAGCCTTGATGTACGACTCTTTAGCTGAGTTAAATCGAAGTGATGACTTTATCAGACTCGAAGGAAGAACAATCTCAATGGGGAATTTGGCCGAAGCGATGGCTTTTATAGTTGGAGGACTTTTAGCTCAAATTAGTTTACGGACGCCCTTCTATTACCAGGTTGGTATTGCTCTCGTTGGTTTTGTAGTTGCGCTGCTCTTGATAGAGCCCAAAGTACACCGCTTAGAGGATGGCAAAAGCAAACC
The DNA here is from genome assembly GCA_943842505.1 of uncultured Pseudomonadales bacterium. GTDB lineage: Bacteria > Pseudomonadota > Gammaproteobacteria > Pseudomonadales > Pseudohongiellaceae > UBA9145. Next base: position 74,220 of record CALTDI010000012.1, read on the forward strand.
CTGGAAAAACATTAAGAAAATAATTCACTATTCGATCATAGAGAACACTATCTTAAGGGCATATATTTTCTACTCGGCAATTATCGGGGCAGCAACGCTGACGATGGCTTGGTTCACCCAACCTTACTTCAAAGCGTTAGACATAGGACTGGTCTATTTTGGTTTGATCGGCGCAGGACTTAACCTGGCCGTTGCTATCCCCTCCTTCTATGCCTACAGAATAGAGAGAATAATTAACACTAGAATATTGCTCAGCCTAATCTTGCTATTAATAATTGCAGGCTATTTCACTGTTGCTTACATCAACACTCTATGGGGCCTGTTAATTTTGTTGCTCTTTTACATTACTCGAGGGGTGGCAACACCGGTACTGCGCGACTATATGAACAGACATATTCCCTCTACTATGCGAGCGACAGTAATGTCTATCCGTAGCTTTATTATTCGCGTCTTCTTTGCTTCTACATCTCCATTTTTGGGTTATGTGGCAGACTTATACAGTCTCCAATATGCCCTTTACCTATCTGGAGCACTATTTCTTTTCTTCGGGCTTATCATCTTGAGCTACTTACTTAGCCAGGAAAAGATATAGATTTAGCGAAGACTAAAATTAACTTTATTATTGATTACGATAGAGTCTTGAATAGAAAGAACGTGGCAAAGGGAGGGTATTTCAAAATGCACATGACACCATCTAGAAAATACACTAGCCCACAATCTCGCGAGCCAATACCGTAGCAAGCCCCATTTCAGGATTCCAACTCATAGAAATATTCACATGCACGGGACCTCGATTAAACATATAAACGAAATCAAATTGCACTAATGCCGCAACGTCTGAGGTTAGCAATTGTTGGTACCTGCCGAAAAACTCGTGGACCTGTGTACAAGGCGCGATGTCTAAGAAGAAGTTTTTCCCAATTACATCTTTTCGATCAAGCCGGCTCCAGGACTCTTCCATTTTATTGTATTTCACGACCAAGGCTTCATGATCAAGCATGAAACCTCCAAATGGCAGCGAATCAAATTCTTCTTCGCTCAACAAAGACAGGGGCTTATTATTGAGTTGACCCGAATAACATTCAGAACAAATAGCATGAGTTATATTTTTTTGTCAACCTCGCCAGTAACCCCATCCACCAGGCCACACCAAGCGCACACTTGCACGGCTGGTTTCATTGAAAATCTCCTTAATGAATTTTACTCATAGAAGGATAAAAGGTCCAACTAGTAGCGGCTATTCGGATAGCCCACTACACCTTGGTCTTAAAAGGCAGAGAAATTTCCTGCTTCCTGCCGCTTTTTTTAAGTAACCGATCGTCCTAAAACCCATAAAAAAACCAGCCAGATGCTGGTTTCTAATATTTCCAGTTTCTAAAATGAGCTGGAAGGACTACTCAACACCATCGCTTTCACCACCAGCAACATCCCCATCCTTCTCGTTTTGAATTCGCTGGTAGATCTCTTCACGATGCACAGCCACGTCTTTGGGTGCGCTCACTCCTATTCTTACCTGATTTCCCTTTACACCAAGAACGGTTACGGTGACTTCGTCTCCGATCATCAATGTTTCGCCTATTCGGCGAGTCAGTATTAACATTGCAATCCTCCTTTAACTCGTTTCCTTGTGCTTTCCGTACTCACAATTGCAGTGCTACTTCAGTCTTGTGGGGCTGTCTGCCAGATTCTACTATTACAACTTACCCCATATTGCTTTGCGCCGCGTCGTTCGAGGCCTCTTTTACCAAATTTCAAGCGGGCATTGAGACACTTCGAAAATATAACGTAAACTCCCTTTACTTCCGTGGGAAATAACATTATCAGTTACTAGTATCTGCCTTAATGAACGACATTCCAACTAAAATGAGTAGGGTTTCTTCGGATAGAAGAGTGGTTCTAAGCGTCTTCTTCCTTGCCGTACTCAGGATCGCCAAGATCAAAGGCGCTATGAAGCGCGCGAACAGCGAGCTCTAGGTACTTCTCTTCTATCACCACAGAAATCTTGATCTCGGATGTAGTAATAATTTGAATGTTGATGTTTTCATCAGCAAGCGCCTTAAAGGTCTTGCTGGCAACACCCGCGTGGGAACGCATACCTACACCGACTACAGACACCTTGCCTATCTTCTTATCCAGCAATACTTCCCGAGCCTTCAACGAGGGTAGCAGCCCGTCGAGAATCTTCTTCGCTCTGTCGCTTTCGCTGCGCTTAACGGTGAATGTAATATCATTGGTTCCGTCTTCCGCCGCATTTTGCACGATAACATCGACCTCGATGCCAGCCGCACTCACCGGCCCGATAACTTGATACGCAACACCGGGCACATCTGGAACGCCCGCCATGGTTAACTTGGCCTCGTCTCTCTCAAATGCGATGCCGGCAATAGTAGGGTCTTCCATCTTCTCTTCTCCCTCTAAACTAATCAGGGTACCCGGACCCTCTTCAAAACTTGATAGCACTCGCAGGGGCACCTTGTATTTGCCCGCAAATTCTACCGCGCGTATCTGCAAGACCTTGGCACCAAGACTGGCGAGCTCAAGCATCTCTTCGAACGTAATACTGCTAAGTAACTTCGCATCTTCCACGACTCTGGGGTCAGTAGTGTAGACGCCTTTAACATCGGTATAGATCTGACACTCATCCGCGTCTAGCGCCGCCGCTAAAGCCACAGCCGTAGTGTCTGAACCGCCACGACCTAGTGTTGTGATACTGCCATGCTCATCGACACCCTGAAAGCCCGCAACAACCACAACATTGCCCTGCTCTAACTGTGCATGAATTCTGCTTCCATCGATCTCGCGTATCCTCGCCTTGGTGTGAGTCTCGCAAGTCAATATTTTAACTTGCCCACCAGTAAAGGAGCGCGCACCAAAGCCGCGCTTCTCCAAGGCCATGCTCAACAGAGCAATCGTAACCTGCTCGCCGGTAGACAAGAGCACATCCATTTCACGGGGAGTCGGATACTCCATTATGTCTTTGGCAAGAGCCGTTAAGCGGTTGGTTTCTCCGCTCATTGCAGACACAACGACGACGATATCGTCACCGCGCTCACGGAAACCAATAATCTTGTCTGCCACTGCCTCGATTCTCTCGACAGTCCCAACAGATGTTCCACCAAATTTTTGAACGATCAACGCCATAGCTAAACTATTCCGATTCTCTTACTGTGATCTCTAACTGTTATTGGTAAAACCCTTTTCGAGCCTTACGCTAACAGGACTCTTAGCCCTGTAGTTTTTCCGTAAGCCAGGGCTTTATGCTCGCCGCAGCCCCTGGTATGGCAGCCACATCACTACCACCGGCCATGGCCATATCGGGACGACCACCACCCTTTCCACCAACTTGCATGGCAATCATATTCGCCAATTCCCCGGCCTTCACCTTGCCAATCAGGTCTTTGCTCACGCCTGCAACAATACTCACCTTACCTTCCGATGCAGTGATAAGAACGACAACGCTACTGCCAAGTTTGTTCTTCAACTGGTCGGCGGTATCGCGCAGCGTCTTTGGATTGAATCCTTCCACTACAGCGGCCAGAACATTTACCCCGGCGATTTCTTCTGCCTGAGAAGCAAGATCGCTCCCCGCACTAGAGGCCATCTGCGATTTGAGTTGCTCTAGCTGTTTTTCCAGCGCCTTGGTATTGCTCGCCAATTGCTGCACCTTATCGAGCACATCGTCTGCATTCGATTTCACTATCTCGCAGACCTGCCTGAGCGTCTGCTCTTCTCTTTCGATCAGAGCCAATGCCCCCTTACCCGTCACCGCTTCGATACGACGTACCCCAGAGGAAATACCTGACTCCGAGATAATCTTAAACAGACCAATATCTCCCGTGCGCGACACGTGGGTACCGCCACAAAATTCGATGGAGTAGTCACCACCCATAGAGACGACACGAACCTCGTCTCCATATTTTTCGCCAAACAGTGCCACCGCGCCCTTCTCCTGAGCCTTGTCTATGGGCAATACTTCCTTGCTAACAGATGAGTTTTTCAATATCTCTTCGTTCACCTGATTCTCAATTAGCCTAAGCTGATCGGAAGAAACTTGCGCGCTGTGGGAAAAATCGAAGCGCAATCGATCTGCATCGACTAGCGAACCTTTCTGTAGCACATGCTCGCCAAGCACACTTCTTAGCGCAGCGTTCATCAGATGCGTCGCACTGTGATTAAGTGTGATAGCGGCGCGGGCATCTTCTGCTACCGTTGCCGAAAGCTGATCGCCCAGCTGCAGAGTGCCTTTGCGTAATACGCCTCTATGAACGAGGGCATCACCCTGTTTCTGCGTATCCAAAACTTCGAAGGAGGCATTGGCATTGCTCAGCAAGCCTGTGTCGCCAACCTGGCCGCCAGACTCACCATAGAAAGGGCTGCTATCGAGCAGCAGTAGCACCTCATCGCCCTCACCAACACTCTCAAGCTTCTTCGAGTCTGCGAAGATAGCCAGCAGCTTCGAGCTACCCTGTAATTTTTCGTAGCCAATGAAGTCGGTAACCTCATCGCCGGCGATCTCTAGCTTTGCGACCGAACCGAAATTGCTCGCCGCCCGCGCCTGATTCTTCTGTACCGCCATGGCCTTGTCGAAGCCTTCCATGTCCAGAGACAGATCGTGTTCTCTGGCAACGTCGGCGGTAAGGTCAACGGGAAAACCGTAGGTGTCGTAGAGACGAAAGACTGTCTCACCAGGAACAATATTTCCATCCAGCTCTTCGATCGCCTTCTCCAGAATTGACATGCCATTCTCTAGAGTACGGGCGAATTGCTCTTCCTCATCCTTTAAGGCTTTCTCGACGAACTGCTGCTTCTGTGCAAGTTCCGGATAGGCCTGCCCCATGGCACCGACAAGCGCAGCCACGATTTTGTAGAAGAAGACATCCTTCACGCCAAGCTGGTAACCGTGTCGAACCGCGCGCCGCACTATCCTACGCAATACATAGCCTCTGCCCTCATTCGAAGGCAACACACCATCGACGATGAGGAAGGAACAAGACCGTATATGGTCTGCTATAACTTTTAGCGAGTTATTATCAAGATCACTCACCCCGGTTATCTTCGAGATGGCTTTCAGTAACTGCTGGAAAAGATCTATCTCGTAGTTGCTGTGCACCGACTGCATGACGGCCGCCAATCGCTCCAGTCCAGCACCCGTGTCTACAGAGGGCTTTGGCAGTGGTGTCATCGACCCATCAGCCTTTCTCTCGTATTGCATGAATACCAGATTCCAAATTTCTATGTAGCGATCGCCGTCTTCATCCGGGCTTCCCGGAGGACCACCGGGCACATCTTCGCCGTGATCGTAGAATAATTCCGAGCAAGGCCCGCAAGGTCCTGTATCCCCCATGGCCCAAAAATTGTCTTTCTCGCCCAGGCGGGTGAAACGGTTAGGATCGATCTTCATCTCATCGAGCCAGATAGAGGCGGCCTCGTCATCATCCTCGTAAACCGTTACCCAGAGTCTTTCCGCAGGCAGCCCCAATTCGACAGTTAAAAATTCCCAAGCGTATTTGATGGCTTCTCGCTTAAAGTAGTCGCCAAAGGAAAAATTACCCAGCATCTCGAAGAATGTGTGATGCCTGGCCGTATAGCCTACGTTCTCCAAGTCATTGTGCTTGCCGCCAGCTCGAACACAGCGCTGAGAACTAGTTGCCCGATTATAGTCACGGACCTCGTCACCGAGAAAAGTATCCTTAAACTGAACCATACCGGCATTGGTAAAAAGCAGCGTTGGATCATTGCCGGGCACGAGCGAGCTACTGGGAACTATCTGGTGTCCCCTGCTGGCAAAAAAGTCTAAAAACTTCTGTCTAATCTCAGCACTAGTCATGGATCAATCCGATTCTCTGGCCTGACCCTGAGTTTGGGGTCGGCTAATAATAAAAAAGGACAGGATTATAGCGCGTAATACGCGGATATTGCAGGGTTTTTTCGCTTCGACGGGAGCCTGCGAGCTCAGCCTTCGTCGCGCTCCTTGTCTGCGGGCAACATGCCGGCATGATCAGTGCCGAAGTTAAATTCCTCGAACACAGCATCTTCAGTAACCCTTAGCCGGCCATCGCTGGAAAGAATAATGGCGATAGGTCGCGTTCTTGGAAAATGACTGAGGATGATGGTCAGGATGATCAGGAAAGGAACACACAGAAACATCCCCGGTATTCCCCAGATGTATTGCCACAGACCCAGGTTGAGAAGGATGACGATCGGGCTTAGATTAAAGGAATTCCCCATCAATCGCGGCTCCAGGATATTACCGATGCATATCTGCAGGGCGCCGATACCCACCAGAACCAAAATGAACAGGGTATAGCCATCGGATTGTGCAAGGGCGATCATCGCCGGGAATATAGTAGCGATTATGGAGCCCACGGTAGGAATGAAATTCAGCAGGAAGATGAGCAGCCCCCAGACTCCCGCAAAATCAACATCTACGATGCGCAGGAATATATAACTGAGCAACCCCGTCATGGAGCTGGTGAACATCTTTATGCTGATGTATTTCTGAATATCGTTGCGGATTCTATTGATAATCTTGCGCACGTCTTCTTCGGAACCCGAGCTGCTAAACAGAGCGCTGATCTTTTCATCGAAATTACCCTGCTCCAGAAACAGAAACAGGATGTAGATCATGATCAGCCCCCCGCTCGCCAGAATCCCTGCAAAGGATGCGGCAACCGATGTTGCATAGGCAGGCAGATCTATCCAGTCGGTGATTAGCTGATCTTGAAATGCAGATACAACTACCAATGGGAGGTTTTGCAAGCGCTCGGTGAGATTCTCCTGGTAGATCGGAATCACCTGAAGCACATCGTCCGCGCGACCGCTGAGGAAGTTAATCAGCCCCCAGATCAGTAAAACAAAGGTGAGTAGCGATGCTAGCAGACAGACCAGGCTAGGGAACTGAAATCCCCCTATCTGAATGCGTGCGAATGCCGCGGCAAGCGTATTGATCAGATACCACAGGGCAATGGCGATCACCAAGGGAAGCAGCAGCGCCTCGCCTACGATAAGGAGGTACAAAACCAACACAACGGCGAAAGTGGAAAGTGCGAAGCTTGGTATTCTCATCTCTCTATATTCCTTGCGCGCGGTCTCGGACTGGCTTCCTAACACTGTGATTTTGCGAAGAATATCACATTTTAGTAAGCCCACCCTCATTAGGCTAGAGATCTCACACCAATCCAGTGCATGTAGTCAGAAAAAGATGGGATCCTGATGCAGTTAGATGGTTATTCAAAACTACTCAAAATCGGCGAAGGCGGCATGGCCTATGTCTATCGGGGCATTCAGGAGTCGCTGCAAAGACCTGTAGCTATCAAGTTATTGATCAATGACCTCAGCCGTGATGAGGAGGCTAGACGGCGCTTCGATCGAGAGTCCTACATTATCGCAAGATTGACACATCCAAACATTATTCATGTTATCGACCGCGGGATTAGCGCGGATGAGATGCCCTACTTCGTCATGGAGTACGTAGAGGGCGTCGATCTGGGCACCGCGTCCAAGATCAATGAGATCTCTCATAAGGACAAGATCGATATCATTATTCAGCTGCTGAAGGCTCTGGCCTATGCTCACCAGAATAATGTGATTCATCGCGATATTAAGCCAGAAAATATTCTCATCGATGAGAGCGGCAACGTGAAAATCCTGGATTTCGGAATAGCGCAGTTCTATGAAGAAAAGAGAGAGGTAACCAACCAGACAACATCGGGCACCGTGATGGGGACATACAACTACATGTCGCCCGAACAGCGCGAGTCCTCGGATAACGTCACGGAACGAAGTGATCTGTATTCCATTGGCGTGGTCATGTACGAGTTGTTCACTGGCAAGATTCCCACCGGTGTTTTCCCCGAACCGTTCCGGCTAAATACTGAGATCGAACCCGAACTGAACCAGCTAATCTTGAGCTGTCTGAACCAGGACCCGGAACTGCGCCCACAATCTGCAGAGCAATTGAAGAATGATCTTCTGGCGGTATCACAGGGTTCCCACATAGATGTCGAACAGCGGCTACGAGCTGAGCAGGGAATCACCAAGATCAAGTCCAAGTTCTTATTATTAGACATTCTGCGCGAAGACAAATTTGGTTCGGTCTACCTCTACCAACAAAAAGATAGAAACAACCTACTTATTATCAAGAAGAAGGTGAGCACCAGTGGCGGCTATGAGGCGAGCAACCTATTGGCATCTCTAGAACACGAGAACATCGTGAAGACACACGGCACCTCTCGCAACGACAGACACTTTATTCTAGTGCAGGAATATCTTAGCGGTGGGACACTAAACGACAAGCTCTCCTTTGTGCTTAACTGGCAAGAAATTCTGAAGATCGCCAACCAAATATGCCAGGCGATGATTTTTGCGCACAATAACCGCATAGTGCATGGACACCTTCGCCCCACGAATATTTTATTCACCGCTGATGGCCGGGTGAAGCTCACCGACTTCTCCCTGGAGGATGACCTCAGCACCGTTGAGAACGCGCAGTTCTATCATCTGAAGAATGAGGAACGCAGCAAGGCATCTGACATCTATGCGACTGGGGTAATTCTCTACCAATTGTTTACCGGCTCGCTACCGAGCAGCGATCAGGAAACCAGTTTCGTAGTGCGAAAGTCTTTCACAAAACTACCGGACGATATTCAGCGACTCATCGCGAATATGATATCGACAGTACCCCAGGGTCGCGAGAGCGACAGCCTGCAAAGAGCGGTGGAGCTCTTCCAAAAGCATAGTCAGAACAAGCATCACAAAACCTTTACTGACAAGACTTCTAGCACTGATCCAGACGCCAGTATTAAGCTGCAGAACCCCGCTGCCACACCAACCGACGGCGCAGCATCGATGGCCTATCTCAAAAAGTCTCCAATAAGCGCTCGAATGGGCTTTTTATTCGGACTGCTGCTACTGATTTTTGTACAATACCTGTATCTCTTTGATGGTCAGGAAAAGATTAACCAGAGCCTGCCAGAGGTCTATTCCATGCTGGTCGATCGCATTGAAGCATTCAGGACGGATTAATGTCGGAGACTCAGACACTGTTAAAAATAGCGGGCTATACGGACACGGGATTACGCCGTGAGTATAACCAGGATCATATTGGATTCGACCAAGAACTCGGCATAGCCGTCCTTGCCGATGGTATGGGTGGACATAAGGCTGGAGAGGTCGCCGCCCACATGGCCGTCAAGTTCGTGTTAGAAAAGCTCCGCAAATTCGTTTTGCAGGAAAATTCCGTATCGATAACTGGTTCTCAGTTATTGGAATTTGTCTCCAATACAATTTCTTCTAGCAATACTGAGATATACAGTGCTCAAGAGGCTGAGCAAGCCTACAAAGGCATGGGCACGACGATTGTAGCTACCGTGGTCATGGGCTCTCAGGTCTATGTGGGACATGTAGGTGATTCTCGCCTGTACCTATACAGAAGCCGCACCCTGCAGCGGCTCACTAAAGACCATAGCCTGGTGCAGGATTTGATCGATAGAGGCTTTTACACCGAGAGAGAAGCACGCAGCGCCAATGTCGGTCATGTTGTAACGCGAGCCTTGGGGACTCGCCCCGAGGTTGAGGTAGAAGCAAACGAAGAGCAGCTTCAGGCCTACGATCTACTGCTACTGTGTTCTGACGGCTTGACCGACATGGTTTCCGATTGGCAGATTGCTGAAATTATTGATGAAAACATTGCTGATTTAGAAATTGCCGCCAAGAAACTGATTGCATTAGCGAATCACTACGGCGGTAAAGACAATATTTCTGTCATTCTCATGCAGACCTAGCAGGGGAATACAGCTCAGAAACCGAGAGGATAGTAATTATCATGCCAGGTAAATTGGAATTCAGTTTTAACTCTTCGCGATTGGGTGACTTTCCCCTCGACAAAGAAGTTATGACGATTGGTCGCAAGGATGATAATGATATTCGTATCGAAAATCTCGCCGTGAGCGGACATCATGCAAAGCTGCTTACAATCTTTGATGATTCGTTTTTGGAAGATTTGGATAGCACCAACGGCACTTACGTCAACGGCCAACCGATAAGAAAGCACCCGCTTAAGAACGGCGATGTTATCGTCATTGGCAAACACGAACTGCGCTATATCAACGAATCCATGTCAACAGGCGATGACGACAAGACAGTTCTTATTAGGCGCCAATCCGGACTGAATTCTTCTCCCAACCCAAGCCTGCATAAACCCATTGATATGCCCGGCTCCTCGAGGGAAGGTCAGGGTGCCGCAAAGCTGCAAATTCTAAACGGCAAGGGTGCGGGCAAGGAATTAGCCCTTGAAAAACCTTCTGTAAAACTTGGAAGATCCGGCGCTGAGATTGTGCAGATAAACAAACGACCGGACGGCCATTTCATTGTCAGCCTGAACCAGGAAAGCGAAGAGAATCTGCTGATGATCAACGGTGAAGCGGTTGGCTCTCGCGCAGTCAAGCTGCACAATCATGATGTTATCGAGATCAATAAGCTCAAGATCGAATACTACCTCTCCGCCTAGCAGCCTGGTCGCCAGCCAATTCGCAGCTCGAAACCGTCTTCGGCGGGAACGAAGAAGGCTGTCTCCGACAGGTTATTCTCCGCCGCCAAGGCCTGCATGGTGTGCTCTGGCAGCCACTTCTCTAGCGGACATATCGCCGCTGGGTTGCCCTCAAAGACTCTATTAGCAAAGGCATCGACCTGATACACACTGATGTTCATCTGTTGCTTTCCTTCTACTTACGCGATCGTCGCTAACTCAAATACGGGCTTACCTGAACTTGTAGGGGCACAAATAGGAATACATGGGGTTTTAAGAGCAGCCAAGACGGAGCGAGCTACTGCCTACAACTTACTTAGTTGCTGCGTTTTAGCAGCCAATAGCACATGGTCTTCGACCAGATCGTACAGGCTACGCAGGTGCCCTCTTCTAGCCGGTCCGGGCGCACTCTCAGAAGTCGCGACAACGACGAGATCTAGCTCCTTCACGACGAATATTAGCTGGCCGCCATAACCCCAGGCGACAGGAACCTGCATGCCTGCCAAGTCTCGAAGCCACCAACCATAACCGTAGAAGCGACCCTGACCACGAGGCGATGTGGCGCGAGGCTGGTGCGAAGCCTGCACCCAATTTTTGGAGATCACCTGATCACTGCCACGCAGGCCATCGTTTAGATACAGACGGCCGAATTCCAACATCTGACGCGGTGTCATCTCCATATCGTTGCCGCCGAAATAGATTCCCTGGGGATCTTGCGGCCAATAGGACATGGAGAAGCCAAGCCGCGAACTTAGGTTTTCCTGAGCGAACTGTTTGGCACTCATGCCACTCGCCTTCGTCAGGATCGCTGACAGAAGGTGGGTGCTGCCGGTACTGTAGAGCATCCGCGTGCCGGGGGCGGCTACTAGGGGCTGCTTAAGGGCGAACTCAACCCAGTTGTCGCTGAGCACCCACTTCCCGTAATTGCGATTACTGGTCGTCTCCAGACCCGATTGCATGGTGAGGAGGTTCTCGATGGTGATCTGCTGTTTTACTCCATCATCGCTGGAAGAAATGATTTCTGGAAAATACTGCACGACTTTCTCATCAACCGAGGCGATTATTCCCTGATCGATGGCGATTCCAACCAGAGCAGAGATAACGCTTTTCGAGGCTGACTTCATATTCGCAGGGCGTGATGGATCGCGGCCGTTGTAGTAGTGCTCGAACACCAACTCATCGCCGCGACTGATCAACAGGCTGTGAAGTCTGGGTAATTGCTTAGCCGCGTCATGAGCGGCCGAATACTCCACATCCTGAGCTGCTGCTGGCAGCGAAGACAGGGAGAAGAGAAGCGCAGTTATCAGAATGTGATGCTGATATTTCATAGCAAAGATGCGGCAAGAAAAAGAAAGACTAGTTAAGGCGATTATCACTCAAATCGAGACACAAGCAAGAACCAATACAGTGAATATGATCTATGGCATGGGAGCCATAGATCATACCTCTCAGACGAAGCCAGACAGGCTCCCTAGATACTCGCGAAGACGTCCGCCACCATCGATGGTGTAAGAATCTGCGGCAGGATTATAGGCTCTTTGCTGGTATCACCCGGGTAGAGGACATACAGCGGAACGGAGGGACGATTGAACTTATCCAACATCGCCGTAATCTCCGGATCCTCATTGGTCCAGTCGCCTTTCATGTAGGTGATATCGTTATCCAGCAAGGCTTGCCCCACACGATCCGTGCTAAGTGTCGTCTGCTCGTTAGCGAGACAGGTAATACACCAGGCGGCCGTCATATTGACGAACACGGGGCGGCCCTCTGCCTGAATCTCATCCAAGCGTGCCGTACTGAAAACCTCGTAGTTCTGCGTGGAGTTACCTTCTGCATCGACGCTCGCAGTTTGCACTGGGGCCAGAGTTTGCAAGAAAGGTGTCTGCATCAGGTAGACGGCAGCGACCAAAGCAGCAACACCCACGGCATAGTTAACCGTGCGCAGTATCGGCCCCAGAGTAAAGCGGCGCTGATACAACCAGGCAGCGAAGGCCAGTAAGATACACACGCCTAATACCAGTGACATACCCATGACACCAACCTGCGTTCCTAAAACCCAGAGGAAGAATAGTGCAGAGGCATACAGCGGGAACGCCATAAACTGCTTGAATGTCTCCATCCATGCGCCTGGCTTCGGCATGTACTTCGTTAGCGCCGGCATAAAAGAGAGCAGCAGAATCGGTAGCGCCATACCCAGACCTAAGGATATGAATACCAGCATCGCCACGGCCCAGGGCTGAGTTAGTGCGAAGCCCAAGGCAGGCCCCATAAACGGCGCCGTGCAAGGTGTAGCAACAGTCGTTGCCAACACCCCGGTAAAGAATGAACCTTTGTAGCCTTTCTTCTGTGCGAGCCCGCTTCCTGCTCCCATGAGCCCGGTGCCTATTTCAAATACTCCGGAAAGACTAAGCGCCATCATGAAGAATACGTAGACGATAAACGCGAGGAACCAAGGCTGCTGAAACTGAAACGCCCAACCGATGCGCTCGCCACCGGCTCGAAGGATGATTAACACAGTAGCCAGCGCAACAAACGCACCAACCACGCCTGCGGTATAGGCAATACCACTCATGCGTTGCTTCTGTACCGACTCACCCGCGTTCTTCGCGAAGCTGAGTGCCTTCATCGATAACACTGGAAAAACACAGGGCATTAGATTCAGTATGAGACCGCCCATCACGGCGAAAAGCATATACAGCAATAAGCCACCGCCGGTGCCACTATTGCCACTTGTTTTCTCAGAAGCGGCGAATGGCACCAGAGTGATTTGATTGGCATCTGCAGTAGGATTCTGAAAATCGTAGGCGACTCGGTCTCCTAGCTCGTTCTCAAGAACCAGCACTCCATAGACTTCGGTCAGGTCTTCCAACATGCGCCTAGGCTGCTGGTGAGTTATCTGAATTAGATTTCCCTGAATACTGACATCTCTTAACGGACCAGGCTTGATGATGCGGCGCTGTTCCGGAAAGAAAAAGGCTTCACTGTAGTCGGAAAAAACTGCATCTGGCGCCTCGAAGCCCAGACTCACTCTCTCCCCGGCTACGGCGATGATTGACTTAATATCGTGATCGACGATCGGAAGCTGCTCTCTGGTAGAGGCAAATAGTTGCGCGTTAGCCGCATCCAGCTCTACAGATTGTGCTACTGGCAAGGTGATGCTCAGCCTCTGCTCGCCAGGTATACAGATTTGCTCACACACGTTCCAGAAGGCCAGCGTGGATAGCTCGACCGTATCGCCCTCGTAGTCAGCCGGGATGGTGACCGCGACCGGATGCAACACTTCTTCTTCGTAACCGAAGTTCACCAGGTCGGTGTCATAGAATGGCAGCCAATGTGGCGCTGGCCACTGCAGCTCCGATATATTAGTTCCCTCTGGCGCGGTCCATTCATTCGCACTGGTAGGTTCGCCGCTATCGCCACCCATCTTCCAATAGGTATGCCAGTGTTCCGCTGGGTCGAGGCGCAGCCCCAACCAGATAGTTTCGCCGGGAACAATATTCGTAGTCTCTGCTATTAACTCGACTTCGATACTGTGATCCCAGGCGACATTCGCATAGCGCGGTTTTATGTCGTAGCCATGCCATTGCCCGTCATCATCGATATAGGCGAGCAGGCCATTCAGTTCTTCCAGACTCGTATCGAAGCGGCGGTGTTGATCCGTAGAAATCTGCAGCCTGTTTCCGTCCTTCATGACTTTGCGGAAAGGCGCGTACTTCATAATGCGACGCTGTTCGGGAAAGAACCAAACTTCATCGACGTCATCGAATAGATTTTCTTCTGCTTCGATCATGACATTGAATTTGCCATCGAAGCTGTTGAAGTTAGCCTGCAGAGAGTGCCCATCGATGGGTACAGGTGTCATCGCCCTGGTTTCGGCAAATGCTTGCTGCCACTTGTCATCGATTGATGCATTGCTTGCCACTGGTAATGACAGAGCAAAGTCTGCCTCGCCTGGAATACAGATTTCATCACAGACCTGATAGTCAACATGGGTGCTGACAGCAAAGGTAGAGCCGCTGTAATTAGCTGGCACAGTTACCGGTATGGGCAGGAAAACCTCGCGCTCGTAGGTGAAGGTAACCAGGTCGCTGCCAGGGAAAGGGGTCCACTCAGGTATTGGCCAAACGATATCGCCGGCACTGCTTCCCGCAGGTAATTGCCACTCGCTAGCCGCGGTAGCCTCACCGCTATCGCCACCGAATTTCCAGTAGGTATGCCAGTGCTCAATGGGGTCGAGTCGAATGGCCAGCCATAGCGTTTCGCCAGGAACCACATTACTGGTTTCGGAGATTAACTCGACTTCTATCTGATCGGTCTTGTGAATCTGCGCCTGAGCTATGCCAGAAAACAGAATAAAACCTATAAATATCAGAAGGTTATGAAAATTATTACGCATTTTGACTCCCATCAAATCATGCTTAAGATGATACGCGAGCGAGACCGTGCTTTGTGTGCCAAAAGGTAACAAATACGGGGGATTCTGTCATTTAAAGACCGCCTAGATGAGACTTTATTTCAAACATTATCGGCGGCAATCAGACTTATCTGGATATGCCCTTCTGGCACGCCCGATCATTCCCAGCCCAGTATGCTCTCAACCATCAGCTGCAGGGTCTGATTTCCGCGAAACTCATTAATATCTAGCCTGAAGGCGATTTCGATATCTGTCATGCCCGGATCCGGCCAGTCCTGTTCATCTATGTTGAATGCAATAGCATCGATGGTCTGTCTGGGGGACTGTAGGGGCGCGAGAACCAACTTCAGATGATTCTCCCCTACCCTGCGCTGCTGGATGACCTTGAACTTGCCATCAAACACTGGCTCGGGGAATTCCTGCCCCCAGGGGCCCGCCTTAATTATCTCGGCGGCGGTGGCCATCGAGAATTCATCTTGCTGCATCTCTCCGTCGCTCAATAGCTTTGCCTGCAGCAAGTCATCATCCAATAGCTTCGCCGCCTGACTCTGGAAGGCCTCGGTAAACGCCTGCAGCTTGTCTTTCTCGAGGCTAAGACCAGCTGCCATAGCGTGGCCGCCAAACTTAGTGATCATACCCGGATTACTGCTAGCCACAGCATCCAGCGCATCGCGAATGTGAAAGCCCTTAATCGATCTGGCAGAGCCCTTGATTTCGCCGTCGTCAGCTTCGCCCGCATCGGCGAAGGCGATGACCGGTCTGTTGAATTTCTCCTTCACCCGCGAGGCAAGAATACCGACCACACCCTGATGCCAACGCGCATCATAGATGCATAATGCTGGCGGAAGGTCGCTTCCCTCCAGGGAAAATTCCTGCAGAAACTTAAAAGCCTGCTCGCGCATATCGCCCTCGATCTGCTTGCGATCCTTGTTCATGCCATCGAGTTGTATGGCCAACTTGTAGGCGCTGCCCTCATGCTCAGTTAGCAGGCATTCGATGCCCGTGGACATATCATCCAATCTTCCCGCCGCGTTTAATCTTGGCCCTATGCTGAAACCAAGGTCGGTGGCGGTGAGCCGCGCAATGCTGCGGTTAGCGATCTCCAGCAGGCTCTTGATTCCAGGCCTGGTGCGACCGGCCCTGATTCTGCCCAGCCCTTCACTTACCAGAATGCGGTTATTACGATCCAGCGCGACGACGTCCGCCACCGTACCCAGGGCAACCAGGTCCAGCAGATCCGCGAGCTTTGGCTCGGCGATGTCTTTGTCTGTAAACCAATTCATTTCTCGCAGCTTGGCCCGCAATGCCAGCATCACATAGAAGATTACCCCTACTCCGGCGATGCTCTTGCTCGAAAAGGAACATCCCTGCTGATTCGGGTTCACTATGGCCGATGCTTTTGGCACCTGGGCAGCCGGCAAATGGTGGTCTGTAATGAGAACCTTGATGCCAGCGGCATTGGCGGCATCGACTCCTTCGATGCTGGATATCCCATTGTCGACTGTGATGATTAGATCTGGGTTTTTCGTCTGTGCCAGCTCAACTATCTCGGGCGTAAGACCGTAGCCATAGTCGAATCTATTTGGAACTATGTAGTCGGTATGGAGAAAGCCAAATTGCCGCAGCGCCTTTAACGCAACGACGCAACTAGTCGCGCCATCGGCATCGAAGTCAGCAACAATAAGCGTGCGTTGCTGCTGCTCTAGCGCCGTAATCAGCAACTGCACTGCCGCGTCTATACCCTTGAGCTGTGCGGGAGCAATCAGGTTTGCAAGGCCCAACTCCAACTCCTGAGCATCTTTGATATTGCGCTGGCTGTACACACGCCGCAATAGCGGGTGCATCGATTGAGGTAGGTCTAAGGTGTTGTTGGCTGATCTGCGTTTTACGAGAATAGGCATCAGAACATTCAATTATGAGAACGTTCTTTTACGAAGTCTGTCACCGCAGTCAGATCATTGGGAACAATGCTGTAATGTTCTTCCTTCTCAAAGAGGTCAGCCAGGTGTGGCGGAAGCTCTGGCGCATCTAGCCCGGCTTTCATAATAGCATCGCTGAATTTCGCAGGGTGAGCGGTGGATAGCGTAACCATAGGCACCGAGGCATCGGCATTACAGTCCCTCGCGGCTCTTATTCCCACTGCAGTGTGTGGATCAATCAGCTTACCCGTATCCGCAAAAACACTGGCGATTGTTTCACAAGTAAGTGCATCGTCGACGCTGGCACTGGCAAAACATTCTCGCATCTGCCGCCACTTCTCATCGGATATATGCAGAGACTCTTTGCCAAGTTTCGACATGAAGTCGGACAGTTTCTCGGCGTCTCTATCGAACAGATCGAACAGGTAGCGCTCAAAATTACTCGAGACGAGAATATCCATGCTCGGTGAAAAGGTATGATGTAAATCGGTTGTGGAGTATTCATTACCGTTAATAAACCGATGCAGAATATCGTTGCTATTCGTAGCAACGACTAGCTGTTTAATTGGCAGGCCTAGACGCTTGGCAAGATAGCCCGCATAGATGTCGCCGAAGTTTCCGGTTGGCACCGAGAAGGAAACGGCTTTCTCTGGAGCTCCCAATTTAAGTGCCGCCGAAAAATAATACACGATCTGCATTAGAATCCGCGCCCAGTTTATCGAATTCACGGCAACCAGCTGAGTCTGATCGGGGAGAAAAGACTGGTCGGCAAAGGCGGTCTTAACGATACTCTGACAATCATCGAAATTACCCTCTACCGCAAGATTAAATACATTGTCACCGACCACAGTCGTCATCTGTCGACGCTGCACCTCAGAGACTCGCTGATGCGGATGAAGAATAAAGATGTCGACCTGTTCCGAATGCCTGCAGCCTTCCAACGCGGCGGAACCGGTATCGCCAGAGGTAGCACCGAGAATCACGACACGCTGATCATTCTTTATCAGCACATAATCGAGCAGCCGGCCTAGAACCTGTAGGGCAAAATCTTTGAATGCGAGGGTAGGACCATGATAAAGCTCTAGCATGTAGTCGTTCTCAGCGAGCTTGGTCAGCGGAGCGACGTCGGGGTGATCGAATTCTGCGTAACTTTCTTCGACTATCTTGCGCAATGCATCGGCTGGAACTTCATCGCCAATAAAGGGAGCGATAACTTTAAGCACTAGATCTGGATAGCTAAGCCCCTGCCATGAGGGGATCTCCTGTTCAGAGAAGCGCGGCAATTCGGCTGGTACATAAAGGCCTCCATCGGGAGCCAGGCCGGTGAGGAGTACCTGCTCAAAGCTTTGCGGGCTACAACCCCCTCTTGTGCTTATGTATTTCAAATCTCTTTCCCTTCCATTATCTGTTTTGGGCCTAAAGCTGCTTAGCAGACCCCGCAATCTCTTTAACTAGCATAGCCACGGCTGCGCTAGTCATCAAATGTTTCGACCCTGATTCGCATGACTTCGCCACTCACATCACTCAATGCCTCAATCGCGGCGATCGCAGAATTCAATTTAGACTCAAGCGCCCTGTGCGTAAGAATGACAATTGGCACTGTCTTACTGTCCAGTTCTTTTTGAATTACCGCCTCTATGCTGATATCAAAATCTTGCAAAATGCTGGAAATCTTCGCCATGACACCAACGACATCGTTAACCGGAATACGCAGGTAGAACTCAGTTTCGACCTCGTCGATTGGCAACACAGCCAGGTCGTCGTGCATGGACAAATATCCCAGAGCAGGAAGTAGCGGCTTGGACAGACCTGCCAGCTTCTGCCTTGCGATATCGATCACGTCGGCAATGACTGAAGATGCCGTGGCGTCCGCGCCAGCACCGGGGCCGTTATATAGCGTAGAGCCCACTGCATGACCATGCACCAGAACGGCATTACCCACTCCATCCACTCGAGCCAGCAGGCGCTTGCGTGGGATCAAGGTGGGATGAACACGCATCTCGACTCCGTTTCCTGATCGGCGCGCGATGCCTAAATGTTTAACCCGATAACCCAGCTGTTTGGCGAAGCCAATATCCTCTGGCGTTATGCGACTGATCCCCTCGGTATAGGTCTTATCGAACTGCAGCGGTATGCCAAATGCAATTGAGGCCATGATAGTCAGTTTGTGTGCAGCATCGATTCCTTCCACATCGAAAGTCGGATCGGCTTCGGCATAGCCCAGCTCCTGGGCTTCTACCAATACGTCTGCGAACTGACGCTGCTTCTCCGCCATCTCGGTGAGAATAAAATTCCCGGTGCCGTTGATGATGCCTGCCAACCAATCGATCTTATTCGCCGCCAAACCCTCGCGCAGCGCCTTAATAATTGGGATACCGCCTGCCACACTACTCTCGAAGGCCAGCGTGACGGAATTTTCTTCGGCTACGGCAAATAGCTCATTGCCTCGCTCCGCAATGAGCGCCTTGTTAGCAGTTACCACATGTTTTCCATTCGCCAGGGCCTGATGCACCACCTCGAAGGCGGGGTCGAAACCACCGATGGTCTCGATAACGATGTCCACGTCGGGATCGTTGACCACGTCGAAAGGATCATTGCTGATGATCGCCGTGGTATCGATGTCTTCAAGCTTAAGGCTACGAGACGCGATTCTCACAACATCGATAGAACAGCCAACACGGCGCGAGATTTCATCACCGGCGTTTTGCAGTAGATTGTAGCTGCCGCCACCCACAGTGCCGAAGCCGCAGATGCCAATCTTTATAGAGGGAGAGTTGATGCTATTGGCTGATTCAGAATTCACAAAAGGCCCCAGACTTATTTAATACAAGCGCCGAATTATACTGGAAACATTGAAGAAACCCAGCAATCCTGAAAAGGAGACCGATCTCAATGAAAGGGATAAACTGGGAGGCTGAAGCTTAAGCTACGCGCTACGCTAAGAGACAGCTAAGGGTTAGCTAAGGCTCAGCTAGAGGAGCGCTAATCTATCTTGAGCATTGCCGCCAGGCGGTCGGAATCCAAATAACCCGGAATAACTCGACCATCAGGAAATATCAGGGCGGGTGTGCCAGATATACCTAGCTCGTTGCCTAGCGCATAGTGCTCCATAATAGGCGTATTGCAGTCTGCTCCCGGCAGATTCTGGCCGTTCTTGGCCTGAGTCAGCGCCTTCTTGCGGTCATCGGAGCACCATACGGAAACCATCTTCTCGAATGAGGCAGCATCTGCGCCACCGCGAGGGTAGGCCATGTAGCGAACCTCAATACCCTTCGCCATCAGGTCATCGAGCTCTCCGTGCAGCTTACGACAGTAAGTGCAGTCAACATCTGTGAATACTGTAATAGAAGCCTTGATCTCGTCTGGAGTGAAGATAATCATCTCCTCAGCAGGAATAGCAGCGACTTTTGCCAGACTTCTCTCCTGCCGCTGTCCCGTGGAAAGATTTATCAAGCCTGTATCGCTGGTTCTATACATATCACCGGCGAAGAGATAGTCGCCTGAAATATCGGCATAGAGAATCTCACCCGTATTCAGCTGGACCTCATAGATAGTGGACAGTGCCGTGGCTTTTACACTTACGATCTCTAGCTGATTCTGCGAAGCCACCTCGATAGCTAGAGCCAGCTTACCGCGCAGTGATTGATCACGATTCTGTGCCTGAGACGCGGAGACAGCAACCAGCATGGCTACCAGTCCGAACATGGCTAAAACTCGTTTCAGAGTGAATGTCATGGTGTGTCTCCTTGCTAAAATTGCTCTATAAAGCCTTAATTTATTGACTAAGTGCTAAGAATACTAGTTTCGACTGTTTATAGCACTTAATAATGGGCTGCTCAAATCAGACTATGCCAGTGTGAATATCCGTTCGCTACCCCCGACTATCCTTGGATAACTGTTTATTCGCTTCTATTCGCCTCTATTTGTCTATAAGGGTCTATAAGCGTCTATAAGCGTCTATAAGCGTCTATAAATGGCTATCGGCAGAAACGAGAATGGGAAGACTGCATGCAGACTCCCCATTCTAAGAAATTGATTGCATCGCCCAAGCTTATCACTGGGCAGCAAACAAGATTCTCTAGCTCGTTTTCTTTTCCAGCTTCTCGGTGATTCTTGCTGCTCGACCGGTCAACTCGCGCAAGTAGTAAAGCTTGGCTTGACGCACCGCACCGCGACGCTTGACGGTAACGCTATCAACGACGGGACTATAGATCTGAAATACCCGCTCAACACCGACACCGTGAGAAATTTTTCTAACAGTGAAAGAAGAATTCGAGCCACGGCTGCGACGCGCAATTACAACGCCTTCGAAAGCCTGTAAACGCTCTCTGTCGCCTTCCTGAATTTTTACCTGCACGACAACAGTATCGCCAGGACCAAATTCCGGAAGTTCCTTGTTCATCTGCTCGTTTTCTATCTGCTGGATGATTTTATTCTTGCTCATCGTCTTGCTCCTGAACTCTTGTAGCGCTTGGCCGCGGCCAAATTCTTAGTAAATCTAACAACCGTATTAATCAGCTCATGCTACGGCGCGTGATAATGCGCATATTCTTGCTTGAACTGCTCGAGTAATTCTATTTGTTCCTGCTCCAACTCTCTATCATTCAGCAGGTCTGGCCTCTTCAACCAGGTTGCCCCTAAACTCTGTTTTAGACGCCACTTCCTAATCGCTTCGTGATCACCACTGAGCAACACTTTCGGGACATCCTTACCATCTATGCTCTGTGGTCGGGTGTACTCGGGGCTGTGCAGCAAGCCATTTGTAAAACTGTCTTCCAGTGCCGAGCCTTCATCACCCAAAGCCCCAGGCTGAAATCTCGTCATAGCATCGATCAATGTCATCGCTGCCAACTCACCGCCGCTTATAACGAAATCACCCAGCGACCACTCTTCATCGATCTCGCTCTCAACAAGGCGGTTGTCTATGCCTTGATAGCGACCGCATAGCAGAACCATGCTCTGCAGCTGCGCAAGTTCGATTATCGAATCCTGCTTCAGGGTCTTACCCTGTGGTGACAGATAAATCACCCTGGTCTTATCCGAGGCCGAATCCTTCTGCCTGACTGCCTGCCTGGCCGCTGCAATCGATGCCACTAGCGGTTCGGTCTTCATCAGCATCCCTGGACCGCCACCAAATGGCTTGTCATCCACAGTGCGATGCTTGTCAGTGGTGAAGTCGCGAGGGTTGAAGAACTCAAGGTTCATTAATCCGGCGCGCACCGCCCTGCCACTGATACCGTAATCCGTTACGGCTGCAAACATTTCAGGGAACAAAGTGACTATTCCAAGCTGCATCGCTTATCTCTCCGTCACCCCTGGCGAGCTAGAGTTCAGCTCAATGGCCTAATCGTAATCAACCCAGATATTCTGCTTCCCAATTTACTCGTATAGTCCCGTTCTCGAGATCTATCGTGCGTATCACCGAATCCATCAGATAGGGAATTAATCGTTCCCGGTCATCGATGCTTTCGCTGTCTGCCCTTATGACCAATACGTCATTGGCTCCGGTCTCTAACAAGTGACTCACCCGACCGAATAATTGATCGTGCTGATTAATCACCTTCAGACCTTCTAGCTGGTGCCAGTAAAACTCACCACTAACGAGCTGCGGTAAATTCTCATTGGCTATAGCGAGTTCTGTGCCGGTCAGCAGTCTTGCAGTTTCCGGGTCATCGTAACCCCTGAAATGGACCAGCAGAGCCTTGTTCTGACGATTGTGATCGTCCAGCTCCAGTTCCTGCGCCCTACCCCCGAGAACAGCGTGAAATCGCGAATACTCGAGTATATTTTCAATCGGCGAGGTAAAAGAAATTAGTTTCAACCAACCCTTTAGGCCATGCACACGGCCGACTTCGCCAAGCACTACCCATTTACCTTCTGCTTCGAGCTTACTCACCACCCAGACAACGCGATATCAAGATCACGCCTCTGTAGTTGCAGTCTCTACGGCAGTATTCGCGAGAGTCGAAACGCGAGGGCTAAGTTGTGCGCCCTGTGACTTCCAGTAGTCCATGCGATCACGATCAAGACGCAAACGCTCTTCCTGACCTTTAGCACGAGGATTAAAAAAGCCAATTCGCTCAATAAAACGCCCATCACGCGCATTGCGGCTGTCACTTACTGTGATGTGATAAAAAGGCCGTTTCTTAGCGCCACCACGAGCCAATCGAATCGTGACCATAAGTATTTCCTGTCATTCTAATGTGTAAGAATTACGCGAGCTGGGGCTGATCTGCCCCTAAAACTGACTTGCTCGGGTAAAAAGGCGGGTATTCTATGTTAATTGAGATGTGATTGGAAGCACTGAAGCACAGTATTTTCGGGGCTTGGGCCGCGAATTTGGCGCCGAGAATCCAGAGCCTAGCTCGCCGCCATCTAGCGAGGCATTAGCGCGGGAACTGGCCTGGCCCACCCGGGAAGCCACCGCCTCCGCCTGGGCCCTGCATTCCACCGAGACCTCGCATCATATTGGCCATATTGCCGCCCTTCATCTTCTTCATCATCTTCTGCATCTGCTTATGCTGCTTCAGCAGTCGATTCAGGTCCTGAATCTGGGTTCCTGAGCCAACGGTAATCCGTCTTTTCCTCGATCCATTCAGAACATCCGGGTTGCTTCGCTCCCGCGGTGTCATTGAATTGATGATCGCTTCCATCTGCCGAAACTTGGAATCATCCACCATCTTCGCTGCTCCCGGCGGCAGCGCGCCCATTCCAGGCATCTTATCCATGATACTGGCGACACCACCCATACTCGCCATCTGCCCAAGCTGATCTTTAAAATCTTCAAGGTCGAAGCCCTTGCCCTTCTTAATTTTGCGCGCAAGCTTTTCAGCCTTGACCTTGTCTACCTTCTTCTCCGCTTCTTCGATAAGCGAGAGCATGTCGCCCATACCAAGGATTCTGGAAGCGATTCGGTCGGGGAAGAATGGCTCGAGGGCATCCATCTTTTCGCCCATGCCGATAAATTTGATTGGCTTGCCGGTAATATGACGGACCGACAATGCGGCACCGCCCCTGGCATCGCCGTCCGCCTTGGTGAGGACTACACCGGTTAGTGGCAGCGCATCGTTAAACGCCTTGGCCGTATTGGCCGCATCCTGGCCGGTCATTGCATCGACGACAAATAGGGTTTCAACCGGATTCAGCTGGCTATGCAGCTGCTGGATTTCACCCATCATCTGCTCATCGATAGCGAGCCTGCCCGCTGTATCCACTATCAATACATCGATAAATTTGCGTTTCGCCTCCGCCAGCGCGGCAGCGGCGATAGCGCTTGGCGACTGACTGCTATCACTCGCGAAAAACTCTACACCCACCTCAGCGGCAAGGGTCTGCAGCTGCTGAATGGCTGCTGGACGGTAGACATCGGCACTAACCACCATTACCGATTTCTTTACGTCGTTCTTCAGCCAACGCGCGAGTTTGGCCGCGGTTGTGGTCTTGCCCGCACCCTGCAGGCCAGCCATTAGTACGATCGCAGGTGGTGTCGCCTTTAGATCGAGTTCGGCGTTGGCAGAACCCATAATGGACTCGAGTTCCGCCTGCACTATCTTGATAAACGCCTGTCCGGGGATCAGGCTCTTGGATACTTCCTGGCCTACGGCTCGCTGACTCACCCTATCGATGAAATCTTTAACCACAGATAGGGCTACATCCGCCTCTAGCAGAGCACGCCGCACTTCGCGCAGGGCATCCTGAATATTAGCCTCGGTAAGGTTTGCCTTGCCCGTAAGTTTTCTAAACGTACCGGAGAGTCTATCTGTAAGGTTGTCGAACACTGTGGACTACCACCTGACTTGGTTATGAATGGACCAGTTCCGTATTATAGCGAATCCAGAACGCTTTAAAAAAGAACTTCAACCGCTAGTATACATGTGCGACACTTTCCTATTGAATTTATTAACCCGCACAAAGCGTCTCTGGCCGCGCTCCAGCCATAAATCATCATGCAAGTTACCGTAATATCCGGACTATTCGCTGTCTTCTTCTACTTGTTGGGCTCAGTCTTTCAAGGCATGAACTTTGCCTCGAACAAAGACACTCGAAAACTCGTCTTCCTTTTTGGCGGCCTCGCCTTACTGACCCATGCAATCAGCGCCTACGGCGTCATTCAGAGCGCAGATGGCTTTCATTTCGGTCTCTTCGAAATCAGCACCCTGATCACCCTGTCGATCTCGCTAGTCGTTCTCATTAGCAGCATGCGCAAGCCGCTGGAGATTCTTTTCCTGGCCCTGTTTCCTCTGGCCATGCTTAGCATCATCGCCTCTCTGGCGATTCGTAGCGAATATCCACCGACAAGTATGAGTCTGGGTCTGGCCAGTCATGTGCTCATCTCAATTTTGGCCTATAGTTTTATTACCATCGCCGCACTGCAAGCCAGCTTTCTGGCTTATCAGAACCATCAGCTCAAGCATGGCCATGCCGGCGGATTAATTCGAAAATTGCCTTCGCTACAGGACATGGAAGCCTTCCTCTTCGAATTAGTTTGGGTGGGGCAGATCTTACTTACACTGGCTATTGCCACTGCATTCCTATTCTTCGACAATATTTGGGGGATCGACGGAGTTATACACAAGACCGTGTTTTCTCTGTTATCCTGGGTCGTATTCGCCGTATTGCTTTGGGGCCGGCATCAACTCGGTTGGAGAGGCCAGACCGCAATCCGCGGAACCCTGGCTGGTTTCGCCCTGCTCATAATTGGGTTCTACGGCGTAAAGTTTGCACTGGAATATATAATAAGTTGATAGCCCACCTTAGCTCAGCCCTAGTCATGGCCCCCTATCCTCCGCAAGAGACAGACATTAAATGAGTAGCGACGAACCCAGCCTAACCATGCTGCTAGTCTCCTTTGGACTACTGATCGTGGCCTCCGCCTATTTCTCTAGCTCTGAAACAGGGATGATGAGCCTGAACCGCTACAGGCTAAAGCACCTTGCCCGAAATAATCACGCAGGCGCCAGTCGCGCGAGCAAGCTATTGGAAACCCCGGACAAATTGATCGGGGTTATTCTAATCGGCAACAACTTCGTCAATTTTCTCGCCGCATCCATCGCGACGACGATAGCGATTCAGATATTTGGCGAACCATCGCCACTGATTACTGCTGTAGTCCTAACACTCGTTGTATTGATCTTCGCCGAAGTTACCCCAAAAACAATTGCCGCTCTGTATCCAGAAAAGATAGCCTACCCCTCTAGCCTAATTCTTATCCTGCTGCTGAAGATTCTTTACCCTGTGGTGTGGGTGGTCAATGTCGTTTCGAATGCCTTGGTTCGAGTACTGGGGTTCAATTCGGAATCCGACGACAGTCACCAGCAACTATCCGCCGAAGAATTACGCACGGTGGTTTACGAGTCGGGAGAAAGGCTGCCGCGACGCAGACAGGGTATGTTGCTTAATATTCTCGACCTGGAACACGTTACAGTAAACGACATTCTCGTGCCTCGAAACGAGATACTCGGGATCGACATCGAAGACGACATCGATGAAATACTGAGTCTGATCGGCAGCAGTCAACACACCCGCATGCCCGTCTACAAGAAGGAGATGGACAATCTTATCGGCATTCTCCATCTGCGCAGTGTAGGCAAGCTGATCAGACTGGAAACCGTCAACAAGGCAGCGATCCTGCGCGAGACAATCGAGCCCTATTACATTCCGGAAAGTACGCCGCTGCACATACAGCTATCAAAATTTCAGAGAAAGAAATTACGCATGGCGGTCGTAGTAGATGAGTATGGTGCGATTAAGGGGCTGGTTACACTCGAGGACATACTCGAAGAGATAGTTGGTGAATTCACTACTGACCTTGCCGACAGCAGCAAGGATTTTCATGCACAGCAAGATGGCAGCTTTCTCATCGATGGCTCCACCAGCGTAAGAGATATAAATCGGGTTCTCTCTTGGCATCTTGATGCCTCCGGCGCCAAGACACTGAATGGATTACTTACTGAAATGCTGCAATCGATCCCCGACTCCTCTGTGGGAATCAGGCTAGAGGGCTATTTTGCTGAAATTGTGCAAGTGCAAGACAATGTGATCCGCACGGTGAAGATGTGGCGAGCGGAAAGCGATGAGACTCAAGTGTACGAAGACTAAGGCTGTTTGCTTCGAATAATCTGCAGCTGATGCTCCACAATCGAATCCAGAGACAGCATTTTCAAGCCCACCAGCTTATTCGGCTCCGCCTGCGCACCGGTTTTTGCGGCTAGCGCAAGTTTATAAGCCGACTCTGCCTCGAGTTGCCAGAGTTGCCAGGCACTCTCACTATCACCGCGCTGCGCATCGAACTCCAATGCGAGTTTGTCACCACTGTGAAATGAATAGGCAAAGTGTTGCAAGGGTATCGCCAGCCCCATGCCGCAGGCCTTTATGTAAGCCTCCTTGAGCGTCCACAGTTCATAGAAACGTTTCTGCTGCTCCCCGGCTGAAAGTGCCAGCAACTGAGCTACCTCACTACTGGTGAAGTAACGATGAGCGATCGCTTCGACGCGGCGCGGCTTGTCGGAGAACTCTATATCCACACCGATGTCGGCACATCGCGACACCGCAAGAACCACCTTCTGCGCAGAATGAGACACATTAAAATACAGTGAATTCGAGTTCTGCTCGGGGCTTATCTGAGGCTTGCCATAGGCGTTGTAAGTGAAAATCCAGGCCTCGGGGCTTATCGAATTGTCGTAGTTGGATAGCGCCGCTCGCATGAGAATTCGCCCCAGTAGCAACTGCTTGCGGTGGCGATCGAAGTGAAATCGATGATAACGCAGCAACTCAGCCTCAGTCAGCCATGACAGACAGGCGCCCTGCACTGAAGGCAGATCGAAATCGAGCTGGTCCAGCTGCCACAGGTGAATCTGTGCATTGTCAATTTGCATAACTTTCACTATTCATTCCTCAAATTCTCAAACGCGCCGTTCTTTCTCTACACTCTTTGAGCAACCCACTTCAACTCTCATAGATACAGTGAAGCTGCTTACGCGCGATACGCGACTCCCGGGGATAGGCAAAGGCGTTGTTAACATAGCAAACATCATCGAGCAGAACAGATTGATTCACATGACTATGTCCGTAGACATGAATAGCGGAATTCAGTTGCTTGACCTGCAGGCCCAGGGCCTCACTGCCTAGCACCGGGTAAACATTTCTGCGCTCAACGGGGATCTTCTGTGGCATAACATCTATTCTTGGTAAAAAATGAGAATAGCTAATCACAGTCTTGTTCTTTGTAGACAGCTTCTCGAGATTTAGATTCAGAAAATAGTCCGAAACATCCCTAGCCTCTGAAAGATGATCGGGCCACGAACATGCACGAAAGTCGCGCCAGGCGCGCCGCAGATGCCGGTCAGGCTCACCAAATGAGAAATCGTACCAAGAGAACAGCGGCACAAAGCTAATACCGGGCATCTCGAAAATGTCCGTATGAACCCCACAAGATTTGCATAGCTCGGTTATTGCATCAAACTTCGTTAGGGAGCAATCGAAGTCTTCGTCCTGCACCCACAGCTCATGATTGCCAGGCACAAACAACACGGTTTTAAAGCAAGACACCAGAGAGTCGAACACCTGCCTAAGTAGCGGTATCTTATCCGTCACATCACCGGCAAGAATCAGCACATCTTCTGAGAATTCGCGCGCGTCGAGACTAAGAATCCAATCCAAATTCTCCGCATAATCAACGTGAATATCCGAGACGGCAAAAACTCTCATCAAGCACTCTTAACCGATTTCGCCGATTTTGCCGATTTTGCTGAAGGCCCAATATGCTCTTTAACGAATTCCGCAAGGAGCAGATACTCTTCTCGGCGCGGATCAGACTTGCGCCAGGCCATACCAATCTCCCTGGACACGTTCTCATTGGAGAAATGCTTTAACTGCAGATGTGTCTCTCCCAGCACATCGGCGTCAACCGACATGGCGGGAAGCAGTGTCATTCCCAAACCATTTGCCACCATCTGCACCAATGTATGCAGGCTAGTTCCCTGATAAACCAGGTCCGTGTCGCCGCTTTCCAGCTTACAGGCCTCCAGCGCATGATCACGCAGACAATGCCCCTCTTCGAGAAGCAGCAGACTCTGCCCGCGCAGCTGATGCTGTTTCACTTGCTGCACCTTCTCTAGCTCATGACCCGGAGGCAGACAGAGCAAGAACTCGTCTTTGAATAGGCTCACCGTCTCCATGTCCGGCAGTGGAAACGGGAATGCCAGGATAATTAAATCCAGCTGCCCCTGCTGCAATTGCTGTAATAGCTGAGCGCTCATCTCTTCTTTTAGATAGAGCTTCAGCTTGGTAAATGTCTTGCGCAGATCAGAAAGAATCGACGGCAGCAAGAAGGGTCCTATAGTTGGTATAACACCCAGGCGAAGATCTCCAGACAGGGGCGCTTCGTGTGCCCGAGCAAGCCCCACGAAATCCTCAACGTCACCCAGAACTATACGCGCCTGAGCCAGCAGCTTCTCACCTAGAGAGGTAATCAGCACCGTCTTCTTGTTGCGCTCAAATATCTTGGCACCTAGCTGGGATTCTAACTCCTGAATCGCCGCACTAAGCGTCGATTGCGTGACGTGGCAGGCCTCGGCGGCCTTGCTGAAATGACGATGTTCCGCTACGGCGCAGAGGTATTTAAGCTGTTTTATCGAAGGATTCATGGGCAAAATACTAATCGATAAAAACGATCAATGCACCCAATAAAATCAATTAGATTTGATTATGAAATTGACGTAAAGTAACTTCCGATCAAGTGATTCTAGGTTTGTTTCGTGCAAACGATGAGACAATACAGGATCCGCATTAGCTAATTAGTAAACCACTAGGAGAAACACCATGTCATTGAAAGGTTCAAAGACAGAAGACAATCTAAAAGCAGCGTTCGCTGGCGAATCTCAGGCTAACCGTCGCTACCTCTATTTCGCCCAGAAAGCCGACGTAGAAGGTTACAACGACGTATCCGCTCTATTTCGCTCCACTGCGGAGGGCGAAACAGGACACGCCCACGGCCATCTTGAGTATTTAGAAGAAGTTGGCGACCCGGCTACAGGCATGCCTATTGGTGGCACCGAAGACAACCTGAAATCAGCAGTAGCTGGCGAAACCCACGAGTACACAGACATGTATCCTGGCATGGCAAAAGATGCGCGTGACGAAGGCTTCGATGAGATAGCTGACTGGATGGAAACTTTAGCCAAGGCTGAGCGTTCACACGCCAATCGCTTTCAAAAAGCTTTGGATGCATTGGACGACTAGTTCGGCATTCCTTTTCGAATTGCTGACACCGCTTCGGTGTCAGCAACATCGAAGACCGCAATATGAGCAAGACCATGTCCCTCCATTGCTTGGCAACCTCGTTTTATCTTTCGAATTTCACACACATACGGATTTCTTATGTCTGACCAAAATAGAGAAGGTGGTCTGGGCGCGCCTACCCGGCATCCGCTCAATCAAAACGACCCAACATTCTGGGACGAAGATGATTTAAACAAAGAGCTAGAGCGCGTCTATGACATCTGCCATGGCTGCAGACGTTGTGTCAGCCTATGCAATGCGTTTCCAACTCTGTTCGACCTTGTAGACGAAAGTGAAACTCTGGAAGTAGACGGTATCGATGTAGCCGACTATAAAAAGGTAGTAGATCAGTGTTATCTCTGCGACCTGTGCTATCTCACCAAGTGCCCCTATGTACCTCCCCACGAATGGAATGTTGATTTTCCTCACCTCATGCTTAGGGCCAAGGCTGTCTCCTTCAAGAAAGGCGAGAGTAAATTTCGCGACAACCTCATAACCAGCACTGACACTATCGGCAAGGTGGCCTCTACGCCGGTTATCAACTCGCTCGTTAACGGCGCGAATAAAAATGGCGTCCTGCGAGGCATGCTCGATACAACTCTGGGTATTCATAAGCAGGCTAAACTACCTGAGTACACGAACAAGCCAGCTCGCAAGCAACTCGCCGCACACATCTATGATCCTGCGAATTCAAACAAGGCGATCGATGATGATAGGGCGCAGGTTACTCTGTTCACCACCTGCTATTGCAACTATAACGAGCCGTCTATTGCAGATAGCGTCGTAAAGATTCTCGAACATAACAACGTCACTGTGAATCTAGCCGCAAGAGAGCACTGCTGCGGCATGCCGAAACTCGAACTCGGCGATCTAAAAACTGTAACGCACTTAAAGGAAAAGAATATTCCAGTGCTGTACGAGATGGTTAAGGCCGGCAATGTTATCGTAGCCGCCGTACCCTCATGCGTACTCATGTTCAAACAAGAACTGCCCCTGATGTTTCCGGAAGATGAGCAAGTACAAACGGTCGCTAAGGCGTTCTATGACCCCTTCGAATACCTGCACAAAATGCACAAGGAAGGAAAGTTAAGCCTGGACTTCAAGAACTCCTTAGGGAATGTGAGCTATCACGTAGCCTGCCATCAGCGGGTCCAAAATATCGGGCCCAAGACAAAGCTAATACTCGAACTCATCGAGGAGACGGCAGTCAAGAATATAGAGCGCTGCTCTGGTCACGATGGCACCTACGGCGTTAAGTCAGAGACCTTTGAATTCGCGAATAGGATAGCGCGCCCTATAGTGAAACAGATTCGCGAGCAGAAACCCGACTACTACGGCAGCGACTGTCCAATCGCCGGAAAACATATCGAAAACAATCTGGATACCGATCAAAAAGCTATCCACCCACTAGACCTTTTATGCCTCGCTTACGGCATTTAGCAACCCAGTTTTCAGGAATACCACGAATGAAAAAAATTAGTATCAGCGACCTGATGAGTATAGCGGCTTACAACGAGCAGAGACCTGCTATTCGGCAAGCTATGATGGAACACAAGAAGACACGGCGTCTGCCCCTTGGGCCGAATGCGATGCTGCACTTCGAAGACTACATGGTTATGCGCTATCAAGTACTGGAATTAATCCGCGCCGAGAAGATCAGTGGCGAGGATGAGCTCCTCGAAGAGCTTGGGGCTTACAACCCACTGATTCCTGATGGAAAGAATCTGAAAGCAACGTTCATGCTGGAATATCCGGACGAAGCGGAACGCAAGATACGCCTGGGCCAACTTATTGGCATCGAAGAACTCATCTCAATCCAGATCGAGGGTTTTGATCCGGTGTATCCTATCGCCAATGAGGACCTGCCCCGTTCCACCGATGAGAAAACATCAGCGGTGCATTTCCTTCGCTTCGAATTTACAGACGAGATGATCGCTGCGGCGAAACAGGGTGCATCGTGGACCGTGCGTAGTGAGCATCAGAACTACCAATACAGCTCTGATTCGATACCGGATGAGATTCGCAATTCCCTAGTACGCGACTTCGCCTAGAAGTCATTCAATCTCTCCAGATTAGGGCTGTTAACCCTTTCGCGCAGTTGTTGCCACTGCGCCGCTCGGGTAGAATCTGGCGCTCTACCGAAGCATCTATAGAATCAGCCTGTCTAGAAGGCAGATGAAGTAAACGCGCCAGAATTCGGCAGCTGTAGCGCCGTATCAAGCTACCCGAAGGCGACCCCTAAAGGAAAGAAATGATGATTATTAATCTACCACGCAAGCTACTCTGCTTGAGCGCTGCGATCTGCTTTAGCACGGCGACACTTGCCGATCACCATGGCGATGACCATGCCAGCTCAATCAAGATGATTGACTCCAGCCTATTCGGTATCGACCAATCCGAGATTCAAGGCATACGCGAACAGATGCAGGCAGCTGTAGATGGCGGCTTCGTTTCAGGCAACATTATCCTTGTAGGCAACAACGATGGCGTCGGCGTTTTAGAAACTGTCGGCACACAGGGGCCGAAGCAAACAACACAAATGAACGATCAGACAATCTTTCGCATCTACTCTATGACAAAACCCATCGTGAGCGTGGCTACGATGAACATGGTTGAAGACGGCCTGATAGCCATCGAAGACCCTGTCTCAAAATATATTCCTGAATTTGCGAACATGAACGTCATCGATGAGGAGAGCGGCGCTATCACTGCCGCCAAGAATCAGATGACAGTGCAAGACTTGCTTACTCATGAGTCAGGTTTAATCTACGGCACCTTCGATCCGCAGAGCGTTCTGGGCCAGCAATACCTGAATGCAGGTTCGGTGCGATTCGACATAACGGCACTCGAGTTAGCCAAGACTCTAGCGGCACTTCCCCTGCGCTTCGAACCAGGTACGAAGTGGCATTACTCGCGCTCTACCGATGTGCTAGGCGCAGTAATCGAAGTCGCTGCCGGCAAGTCACTGGATCTACTGCTAAAGGAAAGAATTTTCGACCCACTGGGCATGGATGAAACAACATTCTATGTTGATGCGTCCAAGGCAGAGCGACTCGCGAACCCTATCCATGGTGATATGGCAGATCCCCTTGATGTTCAGCCCATGTTATCTGGCGGTGGCGGACTACACTCAACAACAGAAGACTACGTGCGCTTCGCCTCTATGTTGCTGAACGGCGGCGAGTACAAGGGTGCCCGCATCATTAGCCAAAACACATTAGATGCGATGAATCAAAAATTCATAGGCGATGATATAAATCGCGACGCCTTCTTCTTCGGACCGCGCGGCGATTGGGGCCTGGGCTTTCATCTACAACCTATCCCCGGTGCGGACAACAGCGGCCCATTCAACTTCGGTTGGCAAGGTGTTGGCGGCACGGTGTTTATCGTTGATCCGGTAAATGACTTCTTTATGCTGTACATGGCGCAGGTGCGTGGCGGCCCCAGAGGCGCGCCTATGGACCTTACTAAATCGCAACGAGCTGTTTATGAGGCGATGCTGGACTAGAACGCTGCAGGCAAAAACCTAACGTGCAAAAAAGCCAGTGTTGTTATCAACACTGGCTTTTTTAATGGTAGCTGCCTAAGCGAGGTTAGAGACTTAGTTCAGCAGATCGTACTTGCGCAGATAGCCGCGCAGCTGGTGATAACTCAAGTTTAGAAACTCGGCGGCCTTCTTCTGATTGAACTGATTCTGTTCCATCGCCTGATTTAAGAGATTGATCTCGAATTGCTGTACCTCATTCTTGAAATCGAATGAATCTGTTGCAGATAGATCGGGGCTTGCAAGGAGACTGGTTTTATCAGAACCCGACTTCTCACTCGCCAAAGTTCTTGCACTCGCCTTTAGCCGAAAAGGTGACTCGAAGGGATTAAACACAAGCTGGGTAATATGCCCTTCTCCATTCTGATACACCGCCCGCTCGATCACGTTCTTAAGCTCTCGAATATTTCCCGGCCAGGAATATTTGCATAGTGCTTTCTCCACCTTGTCAGAAAAGCCCGCAAAAAATTCGCCACCAATTTCCTTAACCATACCGACAGCAAAGTGCTCGGCGAGTATGAGAATATCTTCGGCCCGCTCTCGCAGCGGCGGTAGAGTGACGACATCGAAGGCGAGCCTATCCAATAGATCCTCTCGGAAACGCCCCTGACTAGCCAGGTCTGGCAAGTCCTCATTGGTAGCCGCTACTATTCTTACATCTACGGTGAGAGTCTCATTGCCTCCCAGTCGCTCGAATTCTCCATACTCTATAACTCGAAGAATCTTCTCCTGCACCGCCATCGCCGTGTTCGCCAGCTCGTCCAGAAACAGGGTTCCGCCATGAGCCCGCTCGAAGAAGCCCTTCCTCTGTTTGGTCGCCCCGGTATAGGCGCCTGCCTCGTGTCCGAACAACTGGGCCTCCAGCAGGGTCTCGCTCATCGCAGCACAATTAATCTTCAGAAAAGTCTGCTCCCAACGCTGGGACAGATAGTGCAGACGCGCCGCAACCAATTCCTTGCCCGTGCCGCGCTCGCCTACGAACAATACTGGCTTGTTCAGGGGCGCAACATGGGAGATGTGCTCCTGCATTTCGAGAAAGCTGGCAGACTCGCCGATCATCCTCGGGGCTGATTTTTCTTCAGGCATATTATTCAATAATATCAATAAGTTAAACCAAGACGCCTAGCCTGCTACCGACTCCTCGCAAATGAAGCGGCATTGCTGAGGCATAAGCCGTCACGAGTAGTGAAAATTACCATTAGTTAAGCTATTTAGCTATCGCGCCAGCTACGAGGCGCAAGCCCTGAATTTAAATCGTTTTATATCAATGTGTTAGAGAATATGAATTGTTGGCACGCTATCTGCTCCTAACTTAATAAGCCAACCGACTTGTTGGCATTAGAGACTAACGGTACATTCGAGGTATCAACGATGAGCATATTTAATAGACTGTCCGACATTATCAATTCCAACATCAGCTCTCTGCTGGACAAGGCGGAAAATCCGGAAAAGATGATTCGCATGGTAATCCAGGAGATGGAAGAGACCCTGGTTGAAGTCCGCAGCGGTACGGCCAAGGTAATTGCCGAGAAGAAGACTCTGAGTCGTCGTGCCGAGCAACTTAAGAAACAGGCCCAAGACTGGGAAGGCAAAGCCGAGCTTGCGCTGTCCAAAGGACGCGAAGACCTGGCGAAGGCCGCTCTGCTGGAGAAGTCCAACATCAACTCAAGCGTGGCTATCACCGAAAAGGATTTATTGAAGCTTGATGAGACATTGGATAAGTTGAGCACAGAGATCGAGCAACTCCAGGCAAAGCTCAACGATGCACGGGCTCGCCAGAAGACGATTGTCATGCGCACCACGGCGACCGAGTCCAGACTGAATGTAAATAGACAGCTGCACAGCTATTCTATTGACAACGCGATGGACAAATTTGAGTATTACGAAAAGAAGATTGATCAGATGGAAGGTCAGATGGATAGCATTCACATCGAGAAACGTGGATTGCAGAGCGAGTTTGATGAACTCGAGAAACAAGAATCCATAGATAAAGAACTGGAAGATTTAAAAAATAAACTTAAAGACCAATAGGCTTTCAAGATGGGCATATTCGAGTTCATTATAGCGCTGGTGGCAATGGTACTGGGCGCCGTCACTTTCTGGATACTTCTGCTACGCAAAGGTAGACGCACGGTACGAATAGAGCCAGATGGCAAATACAATATGGGCGAATTATCCGCGATGGCTGAATCGCTGACTGAACGCATCGACATTCTGGAGTCGATACTAGACGCCGAAGTCCCGGATTGGAGAGAGCAGAATGAACACGGGCACGAGTAGATTGAAATTGAATCGACGCGATGCCCGCTGGCTTGGGGTGTGCGCCGGTATTGCAGAGTGGCTGGACGTTCCAACCGTTCTTGTCCGCGTAATCTTCGTGATTTGTGTAATATCCTGGCCCACGCTGATTATCGGATATTTCCTGCTCTACTTCTGCCTAGACAAAGATATTACGCCAGACAAGATGCGCGATTATTTTAAAAGCGCTTCCACGGCGGAGCACTTCAAGCAGCTGGATTATCGCAAGCCAATCTACAGGAATGAGCGGAACAAACGCGTCGCCGGAGTATGTAGCGGTATAGCCGACTATTTTGAGGTAAGCGCATTCGCGGTGAGAGCGGTTACACTTTTCTCTCTATTCCTATTCGGCCCATTTACGTTCTGGGCTTATATAATTTGTATTTTCGTATTCGAGCCAGATCCTCATGTTGGGCCCAGAGCTAGACACGAGAAGCGTGCCCAGCGCAAACAACGCCGCGCCGAGAGACGCGCAAGACGCAAGCAGCGTAAGAGCTATGTCAATGAAGAGTATGAGCAGTTTGCCGAAGACGTAGCCAATGAGGCCTACGCCGAAGCTACTGCCGCCTTCGATGAGATGGCCCAGGAGTTTGATGCCGAGCCAGGCGCGCAATCGAACACTGACTCAGAACAGCCCGACAGCGTGTATTCTCACGACAAGTGCACCAAGGTCTATAACTCAATGGAGCTACGCCTTCGCGAGATTGAAGCCTATATGACATCGAAAAGATTCCGCCTGCACTGCGAAATCAACCGTATCTGATTACCCCCTTCCCAACGCCTCTTTCACAATAAGGGTCTCTGGTTTTCCTAGGGCCCTTAAAGCAGTACACTAAGCCCCCTTCGTTTGAACTATATGACTGTTTGAAGCAACAGTTCGCAGCGGCCGAAAATCGGCAAACAACAATTGGTGTTATTCATGAAATATTGTCATCAATGTGCGGAACCTCTCATTCTTCGTGTGCCTGAGGGTGATGATAAGCCGCGCCACTGTTGCACAGCCTGTGACAGTATCTTCTACCTAAATCCGAAGAACGTCGTCGGCACGGTTCCCTTCTTCGAAGACAAGGTCTTATTGTGTAAGCGCGCCATTCAACCCCGTATTGGGAAGTGGACGCTTCCGGCCGGTTTTATGGAAAACGGTGAAAGCAGCCTCCATGGCGCGATCCGTGAGACGCAGGAGGAGGCCGGAGCTTCGGTCATTATTCAGAACGACAGCCTCTACACCCTGTTTAATCTGCCAAAGATTAATCAGGTCTATATGTTTTTCCGCGCCGAATTGGCGAACCTGGACTATGCTGCGGGACTGGAATCGGAAGAGGTAGCACTTTTTACGGAGCAGGAAATTCCGTGGCAGGAAATTGCGTTCCCTGTCGTGAAGAGCACCCTCGAACACTATTTCGAGGACCTACGACGAAATCGATTCCCGGTACGCATGTTCGATGTGCACCATGGAGAAGACAGAAGCTTCACAACCAGCCTCATCAGCGCCAGCGACTTCGAGTAGGCCTCTAGATTAGATTCATGAGTTAGCAAGCCTTAGAAGGATTCGATACGCAGCACCGCGTAGGCCACTTCCTCAAAGGGGTGTGATGACTTCAGCGCGGCTATGACCTGTGTGATTAGCTCTTCTTCGCAGACCATCTCTACTTTGAATTCTTTAAGAGTCTCTAAGCGGTCTCTCTCACCCGTGAAGGGATTACTACCAGCCCCGGGTCTGAACTGGCCCTCTCCCACTGTTTGCCAGGCACAGCAGTCATAGTTACCAACCTTGCCAGCACCCGCTTCGAACATGGCCTGCTTTACCTGCTGCAACTGCTCTTCGGGCACGTAGAATTCAATCTTGAGTAAGCGCTTATTGCTCATAATATTTCTACGAACCTCTGGCCAGAGCCAGCCCTTGGGTGAAATTCGTCTTTGGGCAAGAGACTAGCCTAACCATTTTCTCGCATTGCGAAACATACGCATACTTGGGGCATCTTCTAGCCAGTCACTTGGATGCCAGGAATTTTGACTCGCACGAAATACACGCTCCGGATGCGGCATCATAATAGTGACACGACCATCGACACTGGATATTCCTGCTATCGCGTCGGGAGAACCATTGGGGTTCGCTGGATAGCGCTGGGTCGGCTCTGCGTAGTTATCAACATAACGTAGCGCAATACCACCGGCCGACTGCAGCTTCTGCAAGTCGCTGGAATTGGCAAATTCAGCCATTCCCTCTCCATGGGCTACCGCCAGGGGAAAACGAGAACCTTCCATGCCCTGCAGAAAAGCAGAATTGCTAGCCTCGACTCGAGTGAGACTTAGGCGCCCCTCGAACTGTTCCGATCGATTACGGACAAAGCGTGGCCAATGGTCTGCACCGGGTATCAAATCGTGCAGCAGGGAAATCATCTGACAGCCATTACATACACCGAGAGTTAGGGTATCGGGATTGGTGAAGTAGGCTTCGAACTGCGCACGCAGATCCGGGTTGAAGAGAATCGACTTCGCCCATCCTCCTCCTGCACCGAGCACGTCACCATAGGAAAATCCGCCGCAGGCTACCAAGGCGTTAAACTGATCCAGTTTCACCCTGCCGCTAATTAGATCTGTCATGTGCACATCGATGGCATCGAAGCGTGCCCTGTCGAAAACGGCACCCATTTCGATCTGACCGTTAACACCCTGCTCGCGCAATACGGCAACACGCGGCCGTGCATCTACATTGATATAAGGGGCCGTAATATCATCATTCAAGTCGAAGTTCAGCGAGATCGTAATACCCGGATCTTTAGCATCGAGAATCTGATCATACTCTTCACTGGCGCAGATCGAATTGTCACGAATACTCTGCATGTGGTAGCTGGTTGCAGACCACTGGCGTTGCAACTCTACCCTG
Organism: uncultured Pseudomonadales bacterium; assembly: GCA_943842505.1. GTDB lineage: Bacteria > Pseudomonadota > Gammaproteobacteria > Pseudomonadales > Pseudohongiellaceae > UBA9145. Next base: position 113,085 of record CALTDI010000012.1, read on the forward strand.
CTTTGTGAATACAACGGCTTCTCGTCCAGCGCTATAGTCAGCGTTCCCAGCTCGTTCAGTTGAGCTATCTCATGCACACAGTCGCCCAACCCGCTCTCCTGAGCGAACTGCATAACAGGTGTTAGCTGATCTTTTGAAACCTGAATTACCGCACCCAACTCTTCGTTAAACAAGGCCGAAATTACAGAGCCCTCTGTCGCTATTTTCTCCAATTGGATATCCAGCCCACAGTGTCCCGCGAACGCCATCTCGGCGAGCGTGGCAAATAGACCACCATCGGATCGATCGTGGTAGGCCAATAATAGACCCTGATTTCTGCAGCGGTTGATGAACTCGAACAGTCCCAGGAGATCGGCAGACTCATCCAAATCGGGCACCGTGCCCTGCATTCGGTTATAGACTTGACCCAATGCCGAACCGGCCAGACGATTCTTGCCCCTACCCAGATCGATCAGAAGCAAACTGCTCTGTCCCCGATCGGTCTGTAGTTGAGGGGTAAGGGTCTTGCGAATGTCATCCACAGGCGAAAACGCAGAGACAATAAGGGACAGCGGCGCCGTGTTACTTTTCTCGCCGTCTGCGTCATTCCAGACCGTGCGCATAGACATAGAGTCCTTGCCAACGGGAATACAAATCCCAAGCTTGGGGCATAACTCCATCGCTATAGCTTTTACTGTCTCGAAGAGTTTCTGATCTTCACTGCCGTGCCCTGCCGCAACCATCCAGTTCGCGGACAGTTTAATATCGCCAATTTTTTCAATCGAGGCGCTGACTATGTTGGTAACTGACTCGGCAATTGCCATGCGGCCCGACGCTGCCGCATCAAACAGAGCGAGAGGCGTTCGCTCACCCATGGCCATGGCTTCACCGGTATGGCCGCAATAGGCACTGGCAGTTACTGCGGCATCGGCTACTGGAACCTGCCAGGGTCCAACCATCTGATCACGATGAACCAAGCCGGTAATCGTGCGATCGCCGATAGTAATAAGAAAATTCTTACTCGCCACCGTAGGTAGTGCTAACACGCGATTAATAGATTCTTCTAGATCAAGGTCTGAGGTATCGAAAACAGTCTCGGCAAGTTGACCGGACTTTACATCGCGGTGCATCTTGGGCGGCTTACCGAACAGCAAGTCCATAGGCAGATCGATTGGACTATTCGAGAAATGGGAGTCATCCAGGCGTATATGTTTTTCTGCTGTGGCCTCACCGACAACGGCAACCGGACAGCGCTCACGCTGGCAGATGTCCTTGAATCGCGCCAGGTGCTCTGGGTCCACGGCAATAACATAGCGTTCCTGTGCCTCGTTACACCAGATTTCCAGCGGCGACATCTGACTCTCGGCATTCGGGATATCGCGCAGATTAAATACACCTCCGCGGCCGCCATCTTTGACCAGTTCCGGAAGCGCGTTGGACAGACCACCGGCACCCACATCATGAATAAAGGCTATAGGGTTCCGCTCACCTAATTGCCAGCACTGATCTATGACTTCCTGACAACGCCTCTCCATCTCGGCGTTCTCGCGCTGTACCGACGCAAAATCTAAATCCTCATTCCCCGAGCCCGAGGCCATCGAGGAAGCGGCACCGCCGCCAAGGCCGATTAACATAGCAGGCCCGCCCAAGACGATCAGCTTGGCACCCACGGAGATCTCACTCTTGTGCACATGGGGCTCGCGGATGTTACCGATTCCGCCCGCAATCATTATGGGTTTGTGATAACCACGCACCTGATTCTCGCCGGCTTCATTCACCACAGCCTGTTCGAAGCTGCGGAAATAACCACACAGCGCCGGGCGACCGTACTCGTTATTAAACGAGGCTCCGCCTATAGGCCCTTCTAGCATAATCTCCAGCGCCGAGGCGATATGTGCAGGCTTGCCTAACTCTTCTTCCCAGGGCTGGACAAACTCTGGAATCTTCAGATTGGAAACGCTGTATCCGGTGAGACCAGCCTTCGGCTTGGACCCTGTGCCTGTAGCACCCTCATCACGAATCTCACCCCCCGAGCCTGTCGATGCGCCGGGAAATGGGGCGATAGCCGTCGGATGATTGTGCGTCTCTACCTTCATCAGGATATGAATAGGCTCCTCGACGAATCCATATTGCTTGGAATCGGAGGCGGGAAAGAAACGCGCACTGTCATGACCCTGCATCACCGCCGAATTGTCAGAGTAGGCTGATAACACCCCCTCTGGCGATTGCTTATGAGTGTTGCGGATCATGCCAAACAGAGAATGCTCTTGTGCCTGACCATCTATAGTCCAATCGGCGTTGAATATCTTATGCCGGCAATGCTCGGAATTCGCCTGGGCGAACATCATCAACTCGATGTCATTGGGGTTGCGACCCAGCTCGCTAAACTGCTCAAACAGGTAGTCGATCTCGTCTTCGGCCAAAGCCAGGCCAAGCGCGCTGTTCGCAGCACTTAGCGCAGATCTCCCCTGCCCCAATATATCTACAGACGCCATCGCTTGCGGCTCGGCGTGACGAAACAAGCAACTGGCCTTGCTCACATCACTCAATATCGCCTGGGTCATACGGTCGTGCAGCATGTCATCGAGAATGGCAAGTTCAGCAGTCTCTAACGGCCGGCTCAGCTGCACAGTGAAGACCGTGCCACGCTCTACTCGCTCAACCTTTGCCAAACCACAGTTATGAAGTATGTCACTAGCCTTACTGGACCAGGGTGAGATAGTACCGGGACGCGGCACCACTACCCTGCTTAGCGACGAGGCGGTATTTTCAGGGTCCACAGACGACGTGAAGCTTGCTCCGTAGAGCAACAGTGCATGTATAACTTCGAGATCGTGATTCGTCAGTTCCTCAGTGCAATCGAGAAAGTGCGCGAATTGGGCGCTGAACGCTTCTACCTGGGGGAGTCTGGCCTGGAGGTTAAGTAGTAATTTGGAAGATTTAAAAGCAGAAAGAGCTGCCGCTCCAAACATTACCTGCATCGATGGTATCCCAATTTGTGGCGCGAATAGCTTGGGCTAGGGCGCTATTTTATGGAGCGGCAATGATAATTGATTTGGGCAGTGAATTCAGAAAAATGTGCAGTAATTTGCTCGATTTATCGAGCAAATTACTACCGGGCGAATACTACTGAGGATTGTAGCGCCCGGCTTCTTTTGAAACGATCTCGTTACCGTCTTCGTCTTCCAGCCAAAAATCCACATGGGACAAAGTGGTTATATCGTGGCGACTGTCATTGAACACCGGGGTCGCCATGACCCTATACGTTTCCCCCGCCCTCGCGTTGAAGTGCAGAGTTCGGCTTATATTATCCCGGGCTCGAGCATAGTCGACCATGGCCGGAGCCAGGCCTCGCTGACCGCCAAGGTCCCAATAGAAGTAGACCTTAACGTCATGATAACCGGGGGCTATTTGTATGGCACGATGTTGATCGCTGTTTATAACCGGAAAGTCATCGACTTCGATGAAGCGGATAGTGTCCGTGTAGCGATTCAGCAGATCGGTGCGAACGAAACTGCCACCCTGAATAGTGGAGAGCTGCATATCAGCTCGGGGATCACCGAAGTAAGCCTTATAGGGAGCTGGTGCCGTGCATGCCACTAACGAGAACAGCAGCAGAGAAAATAAGAGTTTTTTGCGCATAGATATAGTGATGGTCATAGAGATTAGTAAGCCTTTCACATCGGCAGCAGAGGAGACTTATACAAGCTACTCCGAATTTTCGCAAGCTAACTGTCGCCTGCTAACTACCTTTTCGCCTGCTCCTAAAGAAGCTCTGCAGTAGAGCAGAACATTCATCGCTCAACACACCCTGCGTATAGCTTAGCTGGTGATTGAAATACTGGGCATCGACCAGAGAGGCCTGACTCACTATCGCTCCGGCGCGCGGTTCTGCCGCACCAAAAACGAGCCGTCCTACGCGAGCATGAATCATCGCACCCAGACACATCGTACAGGGCTCGAGCGTAACATAGAGTGTTGTTTCCGGCAGACGGTAGTTTTGTCGAGACTGTGACGCACCTCTTAAGGCAACGATCTCGGCGTGTGCCGTTGGGTCACAGCTGCGGATTGGCTGATTGAAGCCTGAGCCTATAATCTGCTCGCCCTGAACCACAATAGCACCAACCGGCACTTCATCGGCATCTGCCGCCTGCTGCGCGAGCAGCAGTGCTTCTCGCATCCAGCGTTCGTCATCACTCTTGAGAGTATCTAATTCAGGCGCCATGACTCACTTAATTCGACCGTGTGGAGAAATAATTGACCAGATATAGCCCCATGGAGACCGCCGGCCCGATGCCAAAGGCGAACATCAATGTGCCAAGACCCAGCGTACCACCCAACAACCAACCGAAAAATACGACGGTGATTTCAATCGCTGTACGCACTCGCGCCACAGGCAGATTGGTGACGCGCTGCAAGCCTGTCATAAGACCATCTCTAGGCCCAGGCCCGAGATTCGCTATTAAATATAGGCCACTGCCAAAACCGACCAGCAATATACCGAAAGTGGCCTCTGCGACTCTCAAAAGAAAGACATCTGTCTGTGGCAGATACGGTAGAGATAAATCTATGGCGATAGCAATAATCACGGCGTTCAATATTGTACCTATACCCGGAGCCTGCTTTAGCGGTATCCACAGCAGTAATACGGCTAGACTGGTGAGAAAGGTAGTAACGCCTATACTCCAGCCACTAATCTGGGAAACCCCCTGGGACAGAACCGTCCATGGGCTGTTACCCGCTGCCGAGGCAATCAATAGCGCCTCACCGAGGCCGAACACTGTTAGCCCCGCACATAAGACGCAGAGCGTAGAAAACCGTGGCCGAAAATTCAGCGCCCTATCGGAACTCCAGGACACTATGGGTATGCTTTTTACTGCGAACAGCTTCATTATTGCTTATATGTACCAAAAAAAGAATAGAAGGGATAGGAGCCGGTGGCGCACAGCTTCTAACAGGCATTGTAAGTTAATCGACCTGATTCGCCTATTGCGATCTCAGATGCCCACTAGTTTTACCGCTACTGCTTCGTAAAAAATGAAACCGCCAGCACCTCGAAGGTGTAATGATTAGCCACGCAAAATTCATTAAGCGCCTTGTACTCGTCTTGCTCCCGTAGCTGCGGTCCCTCAAGAGTAAAGATGACGTAAGGTGTTGTTCATAGGCTTTATATTCCCAATAACCAAGTAATCTGAAATCTGTCATGAAAAGGCTGCACTGTCCGCAGCCTTAATGTCCTTCTCGAGAGCAACCTTCGGAGCCTGTCTTCCTATAAAGGTTTGCTTGGCCCCGGGAAAAATCTATTTGTTTGCTTTTGATAGCTAACGTAATCGGGTCGCTTCTGTGCTGAAAAGTATTCCGATGGCACTGCCCCAGTCGTATGGACTAGCGTCACGTACATGGCCCTGGATGTAAATAGCAGGCCAAGGCCAAGCAAAAGCCATACGACATCGCTTTCAAAGCCTCTGAGCGACAGCCAAGATGGAATAGCCGCTAGCAACCAGCCCATTCCACACCATCCATTCAGCAAAATAGTTAGGGTGACGGCAGTATTTCCACAAGCCGACGCTGCACACCTGGCCCCTGCTTCCCTGCCGCCTTCATTTCGCGAAGAAATCGAAGCTTCTGAATATCTGCAATGGACTCCATCGCAAAGGCTAAAACCCATATGAGAAGACCCAGGAACTCTAATAGCAAAGAATTCTTGGCTAGTATTTGATGCCATAATAAAAATCGGTAGAGCCAAGAATGATGCGTTTGCCAAACCTTGAGAAATAGCATCCACCTGCAGTGCTAAGGCAGTGTTATCTTTCCCTTCACCTGCCCAGCGAATGCGCTGGTATTGATATCGGGGAAATTCTTTCTTTAATAGGCCCATTCGCCACATGTTTAGGGCACCCAAGCCCATGCGAAGGCCAACTAAAACTACTATGCCACTAACTAGAAGTGACCTCAGCCAATAACCCTCACTAAGAAAGAAACTAATTATGCCGAGCAAGACCAAACCAAAGGGCCAACCTATGTCCACATAGCTCATTCGGCCAGTACGCCAGATTGGGAGGCAAACCACGAATAGAAACAGAACTAACTGCCCCGTGCCATTCACCATACTCAAATGAGAAAAACTTGAGGTAGACAACATAAGTGCCCAGCCAAGCAGGCCGGCATAGAGAGGACGAAGATAATGCATAGGGACTATTCTTACCCAATAGCTCGATCGTTGAAAGCTATGTTTATTGAGAGTTCTTTCCCAAGACGCCCTACAATCCTCTGGCGTTTGAGCGCTATGTTAGCCCACAGCTCCTTATCTGGCGGATGTAAGGAATGACAATGAGTTCTACTTTAGGCCAGAATGCCTCACACATCTCTGGCGTTGCTGGCAAAACTGTTTTAGTGCTTCATCCCAAGTAGGAATACTATCGCTCTCAAAGCCTAACACTTTTCCAGTGGCTATAGATGAAAACTCGCGCATCGCCTTACGATGTACCGGCGAGCTTCGATACAGCCTCATCATTCTCTTTTGTCTTCCAGACAGTGAGGGTGTGATTGTACCCGTTACAGGTTCTGGTTTCGCAAAGTATAATACCGCTCGCTTTTCTCGCCGCTCTAAATGCCGGAATCGTGAGCACCCAGAACCGCAAGCGGCCAATAAGCCCCTTTGATTTAAGTCCCGTTACTGATACATACATTTCTATTACCGTAATATTTTCAATACTAACGAGTCGCGAGTTATACACAGCTAATGCAAGCCGGAACCTACTGATCAAAACTACGCAGTCCATGCTGGTAAAAGTGCACGATGGCCTTCTCGAATCAAGCAACTGCCACTGGCTACCTGCACTGAGCTGTGGCAGCAGGCATTGATAAACGGCCTAAGCTTCCCATCTTGACCGCCTTATTGGCTAAGCTTACTTATCAGGCACAGGGCCTGCAATCGTTTGCAGGCTTCACTAGGTAACTATTGTAACTATTGTAACTATTGTAACTATTGTAACTATTGTAACTATTGTAACTATTGTAACTATTGTAACTATTGTAACTATTGTAACTATTGTAACTATTGTAACTATTGTAACTATTGTAACTATTGTAACGAATCATCGTAAACTCAGGTCAATTTGTTGACATAAAAGGGGGGAGGCACTTTAATGCTAAGTCATAATTCGTGAATACTTCGCCAACTTGCTTTATAGCCAAATCCGAATAAAAACTAGGCAAACCGCCCTATTCGTGAATATTCTAGTTAATATGAAAAGTTGATAGAACTGGGTGCTAATGGCGGATTATAGTCAGAATATTCGACAGGTAATTGAATTAATAAAAGGTTCAGAAAAGTCACGTTCTCCAGATGTCATGGAGTAATAGACAAAGGATCTTTTAGGTATTTGTGACAGTGCTAACGTGAAATCTTACAAACGGAAAGAGACTAATGAATTGGGAAGCAATCGGAGTCATCACTGAAATCATCGGAGTGATAGTTGTTGTAATAACTCTAGCCTACTTAGCTGTGCAGCTCCGGCAGAA
>CALTDI010000013.1 GCA_943842505.1 uncultured Pseudomonadales bacterium
GCCCTACTCCTTGTCGAGTTGAAACATCGGATAGTCCAGTGGGTTAGGCAGCCCGCCTTCCTCTATTCTTTCTTCCAGCGCCGATGTCATGCCCGCATTGTATGAAGGCTTCCACTCTGCCCAGAAGTTACGGCCACCGGGGGTGCAAAGTACAGCTGCCACCCAGACTCTGTAGGGTTCGTGATTCGCATCCGGCAGCGTTCCCGCTTCGTGCATGGCTTGTGCCGACTGATAGAAAAGCACCAGGTCATGGCAACTGACGGCGAACTCAGATCGTGCTCTAAAGGGCATCTTGGGATAGTCAGACATGCCTCTCGTGAAGTGTTCCGGATCGGAGGAGTGAAATGCGCGAATCCAATCCCTGTATTCGTTGGCCACACTCTGGCGACTTGTAACTTCCATTGATGCGGTGTTCGACTTTATTTGTAATGCCAAATAGGATAATGAAATAAACACGGCAACGGCGCCAAGCACCTCTCCGATCGCCCCTATCGCCTCCCAGTTCATACGCTCACCTCTTTTGTTCTTATTAGCGGTGTCAGAACTACAACAGCAGTAAAGGGATTGACCTTTTCTCTGCGCCTTGTTGCAGTGTTCTGCCCTAAAATTCTAGTTATATAATTCGGTTAAACTCGAGCCATCCAGGGATTCGAGTCGCTCAATGTAATCTCGGAAAGAACGAGTAAACACTAATTCTCTCTGCCCCCAGTACAGCTTAAAACCCGGTTGATCGATGATTGCGGATAATGTGCCTAAGGTTACTGTTTGAAGAGAGCTGTCGAGTGTGCCTTCCTGGCCTAGAACAAAGGCATTTTGATAGAGCAGCATTCCGCCATGTAATAAATAGATGAAATCGGCTCTGTTATTCTCTGTCAAGGACTCCGGGTCTATCATCCCGTTCCTGAAAACCTCACCGCCAGAACCCGATAACCCAACCTCCGTGTACCAAGAACTTAGCGAGAGAGCCACGTCACTCGCAGTGGCTGAGCGCGTTGCTCTTTCGTTTGCCGATAGCTCCGCAATTACTATTACTAGTGAAGCCAACAAAGAAAGAATAGCAGCGACTTCGATGATTACTTTTAAAGGGGGGAGTGTCGTTTTCATGCTGTTCTTATACTCGTAAAAAACCAGTTGGAAAAATCATTCTTACTTCAATTAGCTTGCATAAAAGGAGGTAGATCTATTTCGCCGGCAATAGGAAAGTCTACTGCCTGAAAATAAACCTGCCTCTTCTCTCTTCTATAACTCTTCGGTAACTATGGGCAAGATGATTGCCGATGGATGTTGGGCATCATAGTAGATGGTATTGTTTGCTATCTTTGCCGGAGTATCCAGGTCGTCGAGGGCTGCACCATTGTTTGGGTTAACCGCAAACCTGGGGTAATTGCTCGATGTCACATGAATACCAATTCGGTGGCCGGCCTCAAACGTCTGCGCGGTGCTCCACATATTGATAAGCAATTTTTCAATGTTACCCGGGTTCATCATTGCAACATCATCGGCTTCCTGGCCGTTGCGAAAGCGAGTGCGTATCGGGTAGTCGAGAATAAGTGCTTCATAGCCATCCGGGTAAATATCAACAAGCTTTACAACATAGTCTGTATCTAATGCATCGGTGGACACAAACAGCTCCATATCAATATGGCCGGCGACCACAACATCTTCCTGTAGTACGGGAGTTTGAAAGCGCAGATAGTCTTGTCGCTCACCGATCTCGCGCTGGTCTCTTGGGCCTACGTCTCTGCCTAAATTCTGCCCCCCCACCGTGCCCACTGGGTTGGCAGGGTCGAAACGGTAACTGGAAGAAGCTGAATCCGCTGTAGGAACAGACGTGGAGATAGTCATGCCTGGCTGTAAATAGAAGCGCGTTTTTTCGTGTACTGGTGGCCAGGTATCGCTATGAATAGTGCGGTTCTTCGCTGACTGTTCCCCCTTACGCGCCGAGGCCATCATGTAGAAACTCACGGGAGGCTCATCCATGATGCCGTTGTCTTCGCCCTTCAACCAATAATCCCACCAACGCAGTTGCTGTTCTATATCGCCGGTGATGGCGCCGCTATCAGGATAGGATAGGTCGCCCTCTATCGCGCCATGACCGAAGGCCCCCATGAAGATTTTTTGTTTACCTCGGGCTTTTTCATTGCCTTCGTTCTGCAGATATTGGTAGTTATACAAAGAGCCTTCGGCGTAGATGTCATGCCATCCACCCACGTTGTAGATCGGGATTTCTACGTTCTGTCGATGAAACAGAAAATCGGTATCTATCCAGCCCTGATCCAGAACCGCGCGAGCCTTGTAGGCAGCAATTCGCTCTTCGCTAATGCCCTGCCCCCGCAGCCAGCCCCCAGAATGGCTTTCCTTGAATACGCCACCGACAAAGCGCGATCGGTAGAACAGGCTGTCGGGGGCTACGGTGACATAGGCGGCGGTTAAATGAGGTGGAGCCGAAGCGGCTGCCAGGTTCGAGGTAATTCCTGGTGCAGAAGTGCCGAAGATACCTACTTTCCCATTACTAAAATCTTCTGCCGCAATCCATTCGACTGTGTCGTAACCATCGGGCATGTCAACTTCAAAGGGTTGGTCCTCGCCCTCAGATTCATAGCGGCCCCTGACGTCCTGCGACACCAATACGTAGCCGTGTTCGTTGTAGCGCGCGGCGCTGCGATCTGCGCCATTCTTGTTATAAGGGGTGCGGGTTAATACAGTAGGCCAGGGACCATCACCTTCGGGCAAGTAGATATTCGTAGCGAGCCTCACTCCATCTCGCATGGGCACCATGTCGATTCGTTTCTCAGCGTCTTGGGCATATAGGGGAGAAACAAAAACGGCGACAACTAATAGCGAGAGAAATTTCAGAAGAGAATTGGTTTGGAATGAGCTGGGTGACGGGTGCATATCCTATAACCTTTTATTATTATTTTTGCCGATACTGCGAGGAGCATATAACAGATGATTTCAATTTAACAACAATAGGGGAGGTTGATCCGTAGCAGGTTTGTGTATATGTAAAGGGGTAGTAAGGATTATGTTGTACTCCTTACTACCCCTTTCTTTTGTGGCATATGCGGAGGTGCGCGCTTACCGGTTTTAGTAAGGGTAACCCTCAAGCCGCGGTTGCCCGGGCAGCCAGTCGGGAACCTGCACCCAGTTACTTCGATTCGGCATTTGAATCTGCGGCAGAGTCTTCTCGTTGAGCTCGGTGCCGTCTTCCACCACATCGTTCAGAAAAAACAGATAGGCAGTCAGCGAGTACACTTCATCCGCGGTCAGAGTGCCTTCTGCACCGAGGGGCATGGCACGGTTGATAAAGTCCCATACTGTAGTTGCGTAGGGCGAGCGAATCGGGAGTACGCGGCCATAGTCCCAAGGATCTGCATTCGGCCCTGCGTCGCGTTTAATCAAGCGCGGCGCCATGCCACCACTGCCGGTTGTTCCGTGACAGCCGGCGCAGCCTTTTGAGAGGTACAGCTCCGACCCCATGTCTACCGAGCCACTGCCTGCTGGCAGTTCTTCGCCTCTAGGGCCTATGGCAATGTCCCAAAGACGTATTTCGTTTTCTGTAGGCGTTCTGCCAACACCGTAGGTGGGTGACTGCGCCTGCACGGAAACCACGCCTATGACCAGCAACGGTAGCAGCAGTAGAGCCCGCACAGTCTTCAAAGCAGTCCCTCGCTTATTAGTCGATGGCTTAGCTAATCGCATTGTGGACGCTCCCGTCGCGAGCCACCCGCCAAGGCTGAATGGAATTGTCCTGGCCTTTCACGAAGGTGGCGCGCTCGCCATCTGTGCTCCAGAAATCCAGTGCCTGCTGACGCGAGGGTTGTATCTGACCGATCTCGTCGATGCAGCGCGATTGCAGCTCGCACTCGGAGCCATCCCAGGTCCACTCGTAGCTAAAGCGTGTATGTGCCATCGGCTCGGCGGTGCCGCGAATGTCGGCATCGGTCCAACTGCGACCGCCATCGGTAGAAATTTCGACGCGGCTTACACGACCCCCACCAGACCAGGCTAAGCCGCCGATCTCGTAGAAGCCCGCACCCGGTAGTTGCTGCCCGCCTGAGGGATAGGTGATAACCGATTTGGGGCCAATCTGATAACCCAGCGCGGCGTTCACCGGATCGCGCGTCAGGTGACCGAAGTCGTTGTAGGTCATGTAATACTCATCCACCACCTTGATGCGCCGCAGCCACTTCACGTTGAAGATGCCTTCGAAGCCAGGTGCCAGTAGTCGCAGTGGAAAGCCCTGTTGAGGACGTACCGGCTCGCCGTTCATGCCATAGCATAATAAGCAGTCGTCCATAGCCTTCGCCATGGGAATGCTGGACGCGCCTTTCACTTCCTCTACACCTTCCGCCACAACCCAGTCTGCATCGGCGTGCACGCCGGCTTCTTTCAATACCGTAGACAGCAGCACGCCAGTCCATTCGGCGTTGCTGGTCATGCCATGAGTTTCCTGGATAGTCGTGTGGCTGCTGCGGGAGCGATTGCCGGCGCACTCGATAAAATGCTTGCGCGTCACCGAGGGCATGCGCTTCAGGTCTTCCATACTAAATACTATGGGATTATCCACCATGCCGTGGACCATCAGCCTATGCTCGTCCGGGTCGATGTCCGGTACGAAGGAGCCGCGGGTAGTGCCCATATAATGGAGCGAGGAGGGGGTGATCTCACCCACCGAATCCTGCAGCGGTGTGGCGATATGGAAGTCGAGGCCAAAGGCATCGGGAGACTCGCGCCCGCCATGGGGAATACGCACCGAATTCACGAAGCGGGAACGGCTGCCATAGGCCGTCATTTCGTCAGAACCCCGGATAAAGGCCCCTGGCTCAGGCGCTACCGGTGTGTGTTCATGATCCTGGCCAAGAGCCGGCTTCGCCGCGCCCAGGCCCACAGCGCCCGCTAAGGCGGCGCTACGCTTGAGAAATTCCCGTCTATCAGTCTTTTTTTGACTCATTGTTCTCTCCTTGTTATTGCCTTCCATGGCAGTTTCAGATGAGGTTGATTGAGTGTCCCTCTAAGTTTGGTAAAAGTAAATCAGAATAGGATGCAGTGACACGGAAATACGGGATTTATAGGCTCAAAAATGCTCTGAAATAGGCGAAAGGCTGGGGCTTGATGAGAATAGGGGGCGAAGATGATGTGGGGAGAGATAACTATTTTGTATAGTAATATTACTTTGGCTTTGACGGTCTAGTTTGTGAAGTTGCTAAAATATCCTGCTTTTAGAATATCTGAGCTTGCGTTAAAAACACTTTCAAAGGGCGACTTATCTAGCGCATCTAGGGAAGTTTTTGGAACCAAGCCATAAAAAATGGCGCTCTAAATTGTGAGAAAGAACATGACGTCCTTTCTTCTTCCACATCAGTATTTGAGCCGTTGGCTCTAGCTGAAGAAGTCTATTGATTCAGTATTAATGAGTGGGAATGCAAGTGTGGTTGCGGAATTCTCCAGCCCAAGATGGTTGCGCAGTGCTTTTTGAATATGGGCTGGAACTAACTTGGTGCCACTAAAGCTGGATGTGCTAAATGTTCTTGTGTCGAGCCCGAGTGCGTTCTGCTCTTCGTCTGTCGCGCCAATAACACGATTAGTGTAAGTCGCATTCTTTTCCATCACCATGTAACTACCGATTGGCCAGTGATCCTTGCCTGCGCCTGAATTATAATAAGGAGTGCGCGAAAAATCAGAGCCCACAATCACTACTAAGCGATCGGCGAGGCCCAGCTGTTCAGCATAATCCCAAAGATAGTCCAGCCCATCTGTCAACTGGCCAAGAAGGTCTATTTGTTCTAAATCATTATCGTTGTGGCTATCGAAACCGCCAGCGTGCAGGTCCGCAGTTGCACTTACTCCGGACTTAAAGGCTAGTAGTGCAAAATGAGCCTGGCTGATAAGGCGATTGTCACCGCTAATCGCCTCCTCTTCCTGTCTGTTTGGTAGTGTGGTCGCAAACTCGGCAAGGGCCTCGTTGTTGGTCAGCGACTCCAGATAAGCAGCGCGCGCGCGCCGATTGCCAGCCACCAGTGTTTCATCCTCAAGCATGCTCTGCGCATCGCTCACATTAAGCTGCCTAATTAAGGCCCATATATCCGGATCGAGAATAGAATTACCATTGTTCGCATCGATATTCGGTTGCAAAAATCCCTGTAAATCACTAGTTGAATAAGGAAGCATCGTTGGTCGAAGTAGGTTGGCGGTTTTACTAAAGCCGCCAAATGATAGATAGGTCATCGGAAGCTGTGGGGCATAAACCGCGGAATAAAGTGCTGTTAACGTGGGAAAGCCAGCCGCAGTACGTCCGCTCCAATTCGCCGTTTCTCCAATCGAATGTGCGTTGGTCTGGGAGTCTACTCCGTTTATTATGAGGGTCTTATCATAATGACGCTCGAAGAAGGAGTTGTTGTTGGCGACGGGGGCATATCTCAAGTTGCCAGCGGATCTTGTTTCTTCGGTCTTGGACCAATTGGTAATAATGTCTGACCCAGATTGATTCTCCTTGGGGTCGCAGAAGTGGGTAACATCCCAGCCACCTTGAGCCTGCACAGTAATAACAAGCTTGCCTGTAAATGGCGAAGCACTCGCCGCGAAGACAAAGCTAGGGTGAGAGAGAGCGACACCTGATAATGAAAGCGCTTTTATAAATTGCCTACGGTTCTTCATTATCATCTACTCGTGTAAATAGTCGTAGTGGCTAAGCAGGTATGCGATAACGGCGATCCAGGCCCTTTTAGCGCCGGTGTTATCGGTTGTTATCTGGTTTGTCATTTCGCTCACATAATCCCAATCTATCTCGTAGTGATTTCCGTTCGGTGAAGGATAACGGGCCACTTCCAGTTGTTCAGGTGTGAGCAAGTCAGAAAAGAAATGGCCATCAACCCAGACATTACAATTATTTATATTGTTATTAGAACTTTGTAGCGCACTTGCCAGGGCGGTGACGTAGAGAGAATAGGTTTGCTGAACTTGCGTTGAGTCTATCGCGTATTGTTTGCCATGTAGTTTGGTGAATAGATCTATAATTTGTTGTTTGATAAGTAGTGCGTTACCGGTCTGGGCGGTTAGAATTTCTTCGCTGCTCAATACTTCTATTGAAGCCTGAACGGGTTGTTCTCTTGAGGGGGCCTGTTGCGCGGCCAGGTGAGCGATTATTTCGAAGTTATCCGTATTATCCAAGTCGAGGGACAGGGTCATAGTGCACTGGTTATAGAACGTTACGCTTGAATTTTCAATATAGCAGTGCTGGCCACTAATTTTCACCTCAGGTGCTGATTCTTCGAATCGCTGTTCTGAGCCACTGGCGTGTCGCAATGTCAGCGCATCAACATAGAGAACCCGCTGTTCTAGGCATTTTTCTCCGTTATAATCACACCACGGGTTAGTAAAACTTACTTTGATTTCCGCGCCATTGGCTGGAATTTGAGCGACTAACTTATGCTCTTGCCAGTCTGTCGAAGAGTTCGCGGTTACATCGGTAGTGGTGTAGGCAATAGATAAGGGGGTTATGGTTTCATCAACTTTTAAAAACAGGCGTCGTTCCGCAAGTGGCAGCGCCAAATTCTTGACCACTATTGGGCAGGCTGTTTCTGCTGCATGACTTTGGAGTATCGCGGTCATAGATGGTGTCAGCAGGTTGGCTCGCTCGGTAACCGCAATAGAATCTATACCTCCCAATAACACACTGAGTTCATCGTATTTAGAATGCGAAGTTCCATCGGGGCTTTCATTTGTGCGCCAATATACGCCAGTTAAGTTTTGGGTCTTGGCGGCTATTTGGCCAGGAGTTAGCAACTGCTCTGCTCCTAGGTCTGCCTCGAGCTGCACTGCCTGAAACTCATAATTTGTAGAGCTATGTGCGGAAAACCAGGGCGACATGATCATTTCGACAAGCATGTCCTTCGCGTTCAGACGTTGCGCCAATATGTTCGCAAACTCATCCATTGATGTTTGCTGAGCCAGGTAGGCCGCGTTTTTTTCGGCGAAGCCCTGGTCTGATTCAACGCTAGGAAGCTCTACGGGCTTCGTGCCGAAAATAGCAGGCCACCAAAATTGTGCTGCAGCCCTGACAAAGCCGGGCTCTTCGACTATGCGGCCTGCGAGTTCTCTAAGTGTATAGTCGCGGCTGGTAATAGCTGTCTCGAAGAGACCCGGTGCCAGCATGTCTCGATACCACAGGTCACCTTGTTGGTAGGGAGAATTCGAGCCGTCTTCTGGATGCTTATAAAACTGGTCGAGCGAATCGATACCGTTATTCTGACGATAATAATTGAAGTCTGACCAATTTTGGAAAGCGCCTGCTACTGGATCCATTACGATGTGGCAGACGGTGCATGCCGGGTTATTTAGCGTCGGATTATTACGATCCGACAGTGCTGCTTCGTCGGTGGGGCGCTGCGAAGAGTTCTCAATGTCGATTCCAAGGAAATGGTACAGAGTCCAGCGCGCGCGAGCGCGGTTTCTGTTGGTTGCGGTTGTTGGATAGCGCGACAAGAACGCGAAGTCACTAAGTATTCCAGAGTGAGGGTAATCAGCCATCGGGGCGCCGATGATCGAAACGGTATAGCCCGCTACAGGGTGCTTTTCACTTTGTCTTAGCGCCGAACCCACGTAGTACTGTGTAATTCTAGCGGGGAGAAAATCAGAGTCGCCGGCATCCGCGGGGAATATCGCGGTTCCGCCGAGCAGCTCGTTAACCAATGGATTCATCATCATGTAGTTGGCGGTGAGTATCTCTGAGTAAGGCAACTCGTCGATGATAACGTGTGCGATGAGTTCGCCTGAGGCGCGTTTTGTAGCTACGTCTATGCGCCTGCCATAGCCTTGATACCATGCAAACTCTTCCTCATTAAGTTTAACTTCATAGGCGAGGTTTCTGAGTTTAGGGAAATTGCCGAAGTTGGCATTTATAGGCTCAACTTCGGTGCCCGCTGTTAACAGGCGATCGTTGCTTGCCCTTACGATAAATTCCCTGAATTGCGGCCCTGACATTAGTGAACGAAGCGAGTTGCGCAGCGTATTATCGCTGCCATCACGGACAGTCTTAAGTTCGGCAGCGGTAGGTGCTCTTCCGGCAAAAAGAATCATCGCTCGGCGCAGTGTCGCCTCTCGAGGTTCAAGTGTGACGGAGGAAAGCAGTGACTGGATACTGATGCCGGATTCGCCCTGCTGTCCAGAAATGAAGGAATAGGCGAGACCTGCGTTTGCCTCAACTTGTTCGAGCAACGCCAAGACCTGCGAGAGTTGGTTGTAGTCGTCGTCACCTTGGCTAATCTGCGGACCACCAGTATGGGAGTTGCCGCCGGTGGCCTTCGTTAAAAGTGTCTCTGCCGAATTGCCTTCAATATTCAAATAGGACTGCAGCATGCTCAGGTTGTTCAGCGCAGAGCCGGTCATGCTGCGCTGAAACTGCAAGGCAGAATTGCGGGCGAGTCCGCCAGTGACATGACATGCGGCGCAACGGGCCTGGATTAGCTCATCTTCCAGTTGGGCTTCGTAGATCGAGAGCGCTTCGTCTAAGAGGGGTGACTCGGTGGCTTCATTGAGTAAAAGGATGTGGGGGGTCGGCGTATAATCTAGAACAGCATCGTCTTCGACAGCGTAGGCGATGAAGATTTGGTATTCACCGGAGTTGTCCAACCGACCTGAGAGTAGGTCGAATTCAGTTTCTGCACTGAGCAGCATCTTCTCGGCGAAGGGGGCGAGGGTCGCCAGTTCTCCACTCCATATAGTGAAGCGACGATCAGGGCCGAGTAAGAAGAAGCTATTGTCTTTGACGAAGATTGCATAGATCGACCCGTAGCGACCAATGTCGGCAGGATCTGGTCTCAGTGTTAGAGAGATGTCTAGCACTTGTTGGGTCGTTAGCAAAGCAGTCGAAGCGTCAGAGGCTGCCCTAAGCGTAAAACTTGTGGATGTGGTGCCGCCATCGGTGGATGCGGCGGAGATTGTGGGAAGCGTGAGCGTGTCGGCCAGCACCGAGCTAGCGAGCATCCACTGTGTCAGCACTATTGTAATCAGGAGCGATAGGAATCGATGCGAAAAGAGCTTCATCATTTGATCTCAATGGCCCTTATTTTCGATCATAAAACAAGGAGTGTTAGGATTCAGAAGGGCAGTTTAGCAAGCTATTGCTCTCATGTATGCTATAGAGCCACGAAATTCAGGTATGGGTTAAAGGGACAGATTCATTCTCCTTGTGTGAGGCCGCGCCTATAGCTAGTTAAATAAGAATAGCCCCTTTCTCTCAAAAAAAGGGTTTGCTCATTGTTCCCAGAATTTGGTTTCAGTCAAAGTATGGGGTAGCCTAGTTAGAGTTTTTGGAAGTGACGATTCATGCTTTCCACGAATGAATTCAAGACTATAAGAGAAGGGTGCAGATTATGCCGAGTCAGAGATTAAGATTTAAAAAACCATTTGCTGTTCGCTTGTTGAGCGCGTTCGCTATGCTGTTGCTTTGGCAAGCCGCCTTCGCCCAGCAGCCGCCTCCACCTTCAGGCGCCTATGACGCCGCCCCCTATCTGGGGCAGATACGCAATACCTATGTCTACGGGGATATCTGGGAACGCCCCGGGCTGTCGGCTCGGGATCGCAGCATGATTACGGTTGCTGTGAATCAGGCGCTTTATGCTACCTACGAGCTGCGTCTGCATATGGGTAGGGCGCTGGATAACGGCGTCACTCAGGCCGAGATATCGGAGATCATTGCGCATACGCTATGGTACTCGGGCTTCCCAACTGGCGTTAATGCCGCCCGGGTAGCAGAACAGGTCTTCGCTGAGCGTGGCCTGCCCGCCAGCCCTCCTGGCGCATCTTCACGCCAACCACCGGTGGACCCTGAATTGGAATTCCCCGGTGCGTTTCAGCAGACACCCTACCTGCGCGACTTACTTAATCAGGTAGTCTATGCCGAAACCTGGAAGCGCGCAGAACTGTCGCCCCGCGATCGCAGTATGATTACAGTGGCCGTGGGTACCGCTATGTATGCGTCCAGCGAAGTGCGCTATCACGTGGGCAGGGCGCTGGATAATGGTGTGACTCAGGACGAGATCGCAGAAATAATCACTCACGTCACGTTCTACTCCGGCTTTCCTACCGGCGTAAATGCGGCGCGAGTAACCGCAGAGGTCTTGGAAGCTAGAGGCTTGCCACTGGGCGATGGGCGTTTCCCTGCCGCTCCCTATCTCGATGAGTTAATCGATGGCCTGGTCTATGGTGAGACCTGGACCCGTGAACAACTGTCGGCGCGTGACCGTAGCCTGGCAACTATAGCCGTGACCCTGTCGAATTATCAGACCGATCAGCTGCGGGTGCACCTGGCTCGGGGCTTGGACAACGGCCTGACCACACAGGAGATCTCGGAGCTGATCGCCCAGGTGACATTGTATGCTGGGTTTCCTTACGGGGTTAATGCTTCGAGAACCTTCGCAGAGGTGTTGCAGGAACGAGGCATGCCACTGCCTGATTAGACTAGCAATAAAAGGGGTAGTAAAAGGGGCCGGAGGGATTTAAATTTAATCCCTCCGGCCCCTTTTACTTATCGTGCGCTTTCTATGGCTCGCGCTTCTTCGGCTCTTGCGCCGCGCAGGATGTTCATCAAGCCATAGTTTCCCTCGTGGCAGGCATACTCATAGAGCAGTCCGTTCACCTTAGTCAGCGGAATGATTCCGGTTATCTTGTCCGTATAGGCCTGCGGGTCGTCGACGGTAAACTCGTAGGCTATGGAGTCATCGCCTAGCCGTGTAAACCGCTCGATGAGAAACTTGGTGTCCGACGTTCCCCCCGCGCCGAATGACTGCGTCAGGCCGTTAAAATTTCGGGATTCAACAACCAGGGTCTCACCATCCCAGTAGCCACGAGAATCACCAGACCATAGGCGTATGCTGGCATCGAGAGCGCCGCGCCCATCCAAAGGCACGATGCGCGCGTCATGCACCATCTCTATCATGATGACTACATGGTCTCGGCTCTGAACTATCTGTAGATTATTGTTGTAGAGGCTAGGACTAATAGGCGGGCCGGCATTGAAGCCTACTATGCAGCGTTCGCCCAGCCCTCTGTCTTCCGGGCCGTCGCTACCGATACCGCCGCCGGTAAACCTTACCGGACGTTCGCCGTCGATATCGGGGTCTAGCCGCCCCTGCACAACCACGGCTCCTTCGGCGTAGGGTGGCAGCCGGCCATTTTCTGGATAGACAATAATTGAGGTGCGCGCGACGTCTCCGATTCCTCCGGTTTCAACCCAGAAATCGTTGTAGGCCTCGTTTACCCCGCCATTGGGAATCGCTGCGTCTGACACGTCATCGCGGGCTGCTCTGCGCGCCCGAATCTCGGCAATCTCTTCTTCGGTTAAAAACTCTCGCTCACCGTATTGTGCAGGCCTCTGCATGGGTATGTCTGAGGAGAAATTCCACACGCCTTGCAGATCCGGTTGATTCCACTCAGTTCTTGGCGCCTGATAATCTTCAGCTGACCATGCGCTATTCCACAGCAGTAAGCTCGCGATTGTGGGTAGTAGAAGCCGTAGGTTCATAGCTTGATTCCTGAGAGTGTCTTTCGTGGTTAGTAGAGTCGACTGTCAAAAACTACTCCTTCTTAGCGGCATTTGCCAGAGCATTTGACCAGCAGTCGGTGTCAGGGTCAGAGAAAATAAGCAGAAGTTTTTGAACGCGTTGACAGAAAGCAAGGCTGCCAACACAAAAATACCCGACCAAAGAAGTGGTCGGGCTTGCGATTTAGCTTAGGGGGCGGGAGTTGAATGCCTAAATCAACTTATTGTTATATCAACAAATATGTTCTGGTGATTCTGCAAATACCGAAAAATGCTTTGTCATCTCTGTCTTACTCAATAGTAAGCTATTGATCGTCAATTGCTTTCGACCCACCGGCCAGTCTGTAAACCCTGCTCTGTCGGGTAAGCTCCCTTCGTCGAGAATGGTTCCATCCGCACTCTATACATACTATTCTGGGCGAACGATTAGCTATTTCTGATAGTTACTAGCAGGAGATAAGAGAATGCGATTTAATTTGTTTGCCAGGATTTTACTTGTAACGAGCGCGCTAAGTCTGAGCTTTACCTCAGTCAATGTGGCAGCTCAAAGTGCAGCTGCTCTGGCAGAGCTGGGCAAAGCTCAACAACTTTCTCGGCGCCCAGATAGCACAATGGACAACCCCTTTGAGCTTGTCGAAAACTGGCCGACACTTCTTCCAGGTCAGGAATGGGGAGCAGCAATTGGATTGCTGCCAGATGACACCGGTGGCTTATGGATGTTGTTTCGGTCAGAGCCGCCAATAAACTACATCAATGCCGATGGCCAGATCACTAAAAGCTTTGGTGAAGGCATGATCGTTCAGGCCCATGGTTTCTGCATGGATAATGATGGCAATTTGTGGGCAGGAGACAGCGGTTCTTTTCGTGATGACCCATCCACTGTCGGTCGTGGCTTCCAAATCCATAAGTTCAGTCAGGAAGGCGAACATTTGTTGAGTCTTGGTAAAGCCGGCGTCTCTCTAGCTGGGGAAGACACGTTTATTGGCCCAACTGCCTGTGCCGTCACGCCCGAAGGCAATATCGTCATAGCCGACGGACATTGGCCGAGGCCCTCCAATGCGCAACAGGATGGTGACCGCTTGGTTGTCATTACTCCCGATGGTGAATTCATTAAGTCCGTAGGCAAGCTTGGTGCTGGCCCGGGTGAGTTCATGGGGCCGCATGCGCTGGCCTATGATGCCAACAATCGTCTCTTCGTCGCTGACCGCTCTAATAATCGCGTACAAATCTTTGATGAAGATCTTAATTTCCTCGATGATTGGCGCCACTTTGGCAGGCCTAGCGGAATCGCAATTCTTGAAGACGGCGCCATGATCGTTGCTGATTCCGAATCAGGTGCCGAGCTAGCCGGTCCATCAGTTGCACCGGAAGGTGGCCCCGGTGCAACTGCACGTAATCCGGGCTTTCAGGTCGGCATTCGAGTGGGGCGTGTGAATGGCTCTCTACAGTTTCTAATTCCGGGTACGCGACCAGAAGGGATGGGGGCAGATAATCTCGGAAACATATTTGCTGGGCTGACCGGTGGCTGTGATGTCAGCCCGTCCGGAGGCTGTCTGCAGAAATGGGTTAGAAAGTAATAAAGGGGCCAACTAAGGGGGTAGTAGGTATTTAAATTAAATCCCTACTACCCCCTTAGTTTGTATCAGAGGCTTTTTATTAGTTATAGGAACAATCATAGAGAAAAGCGTTCCCGTAAAAAATGAGCAACCCCATCCGCATGATTGTGCCCAATTACATCGCTTGCTAATTCTTTGATGGCCGTTTTCGCATTCTCTGGAGCATAACTTTCATCGGCAAGATTAAACATGCTTAAGTCGTTATCACTATCGCCAAAACAGATTACATTGGTTGCCCCTAATTGGTGTCTTAGGCTAGAAACAGCAACGCCTTTGTTAGCCAGGCGATGGTGCACATCTATCCAGCTAAATAGCCGGCCTTCTATGGCAGGCCCGGAATAAGCGACTAGGTTTGAATGTGTATTGAATTCGCGCCACATTGCAGCAACGGCATCGGCGGAACCTATCATACTAATATTAGTGACCTGGCTATCAGAAGAGAGCTCTTCTATCGGAAGAATTTTGGCTTGTATATCAAGATAGTGCCTGCTGATAAGTTCTTTTTCCACATCATGAAGCGGTGCTGCATGATAAATACAATGTTGATGATTATCGATAGCGTGAATGAAAGGCGTAATTCCATGAGCTTCTGCAATATTAATTACTTTTGAAATTTCAGTTTTACTGAGTAGGTTTTCAAGAGTTAGCTTCTGCTCAACAGGGTCCCATATCGTCACTCCATTATTGTAAATTTGAGGCAAGCTAAAAACATGCCCTTTCAGAATATTCTTTGCCGAGAGCATGGTGCGCCCTGTTGCTACGGTATAGGCAATGTTGTTTTTTCCTAACAGACTAAGTGTCTCTTTGGTAAAGGGCGATATTTCAGAGGCGCTATTTAGAAGAGTGCCATCTAGATCAAAGAAGATGAGATCCATAATAATATGTATACCCTGCGTTCACGACTAGAGACTAGTCTGTGCTTCAAAATTGGTAATCTAACGTCAGCATAGCTATTGTTCATCGGCTCTATTCATCACTAGCTTTAGATGGCTAAATTGCCGGGAAAGAAAGGTTAGAATCCAGCTGCGATAGAGTGTTCGTTTCAAGCCTTTAGTTAAGCGCTATGTCAGTCGGAGAGCAAAGTTTCTTATTCAAGAGCAGGTGCTCTCTGCGCGCACAGCATATAGTTCACGAGAGTGTTGCGGCTCAGCGACATGCTTCTGCGGAGGGGATTCACACTAACGCCGGTTAAGGATTGGGTTTCAAAATGGTCGCGCTGCAGATACGACAATATTTCTTTTGGCTTACGCAACATGCTATAGCTGTGTGTGCCCTTTGGCAGCCAGCGCAAGATATATTCGGCGCCCACAATAGCTACTAACCAAGCGATAGGATTTCGATTGATAGTTGCTATAAAGGTGGCCCCATTCGGTCTGACTAACTCATGGCAGGCAGACATGTATCTATCTAGGTTGGCGACATGCTCTACAACTTCCATATTGAATACAACGTCAAACTTCTGTTGCTTCAGGGCAAGAATTTCAGGGCTTGTTACCTGATAATTGATGGCTAGACCGGATTGGTTTGCGTGAGAGCGAGCTGTATGAATATTTTTATCCACCACGTCGATTCCCGTGACCTCGGCTCCGAGCCTGGCTACGGATTCGCTAAGAATGCCTCCTCCACACCCTACATCCAGTACTTTTAAGCCGGCGAGAGGTTGGTCGCTCTCGCTAGCCATGCCGAGCAGGGTAAGTTGTCGGACTATCCATTGAAGACGCAGTTTGTTTAATTGATGGAGTGGTCGAAAGGGCCCGTCCTGGTCCCACCATACCGCCGAGAGTCTGCGAAAGAAGGCTACTTCAGCTGGGTCGATACTTGAGTTATTAATTCTATTCATACAACAGGTTACGCTATCGCTCATTAATTAGACCACTTCTCTAACTGATTTGCGTTCAGAGTCTAGTTAGAAAAAATTGGCGCGGTGTTTAAGTTGGATAACATGCAGCCTAGCTCATCCAATCTGATCCTGAAAAATGCGCGTAGAGTATTCTATGTTCATAAATAATCCGAAAACTGACGAAATATATAGCTGGCTGCAGCGAGAGCTGCGTACCGATCACGCAGGAGAAACCGGAGCTATAGCGATTTACGATGGTATTCTGGCTATGTCTAGCTGCAAAAAAGTACGCGGCTTTGCGACGAGGCATCGGGAAACCGAAAAGCAACATTTACAGCGCATAGAATCACTATTGCCTGTTTCTCAGCGCAGCTTCCTATTGCCGGTTTGGCGAATTGCAGGATTTTTGACAGGTGCAATTCCAGCGTTGATTAGTTCTAGTATGGTTTTTGCGACCATCGCGGCTGTCGAAAGCTTCGTCGATTCGCACTACAGCCATCAAATAAACCGATTAAGCGATAAGCCGCTTTACTCGGATATTTCTGACATTCTGCAAGAATGTCGACAGGATGAGCTTGAGCACCGGGACGAGGCCATTAAGTTGCAGGTGCTAGAGCCTGGTGTGTTTGTACGGGGCTGGTGTTGGCTTGTTGGCTTTGGTTCTGTAATTAGTGTGTCTCTAGCACGCAGGGTATAGACAAAAGATGCCTGAAGGCCCGGAAATACGTCGCGCGGCAGACAAGATAGCTTCAGTGTTGGTTGGAAAGACCATAGAGACTGTAGAGTTTGGATTGCCCTGGTTGAAACACCATGAGGAGATGCTAAGCGGCAGTACTGTTGTTCGGATAGAGACCCGCGGCAAAGCACTGCTTACTCACTTCGATAATGGTCTATGTATTTATTCTCACAATCAGCTTTATGGCCGCTGGTGGGTGGTTAGGCGAGACAAATACCCCAATACGCGTCGCTCATTGAGATTGGCGTTGCATACAAATGATCACAGTGCGCTCTTATTCAGTGCTTCTACTATCGAAGTTTTGGATGAAGAAGGAATTTATAACCACAGTTTTCTCTCGAAGATAGGCCCCGATATTCTAAACAGCGAGCTTGTCTGGCGCGACGTCGCTGCGCGTTTGCTTGAACAGCGTTTCAAACGGCGCAGCATGGCGTCACTTTATCTTGATCAGTCTTTTCTCGCTGGCGTGGGTAACTATCTGCGGTCCGAAATTTTGTTCGATGCGGGCATCAATCCTCGCGCAAAACCTCAAGAGCTGGATCGGAAAATAAACAATAAGCTCGCTCGTAGCACCCTGTCGATAAGTCAGCGTGCCTATGAAACGGGGGGCATTACCAATCCCCCAAAGAGAGTGTTGGCCTTAAAGAGGGCAGGGTTGAAGCGTCATCAATTCAGACATGCTGTTTTCGGTAGGGAAAATAAAGCTTGTTACAACTGCGGCGAGGAAATCATCAAAGACTTAATCTCAACTCGCCGAATTTACTGGTGCCCTCTGTGTCAGTATTAGTAACGCAGGTTGTTACTGCGAGCTCGAGTAACCCAGGCTATAAGCTAAGCTAATTTTACTGAGCGTAATTTGCGGGCTCCTTTCGTAGACAAATTAAAGAAATTAAAGGGGTCGGAGGGATTTAATTTAAATCCCTCCGACCCCTTTAATTTTTTTACGTCGTATTCGTCTGCAAGGGCTTGTGAGATTGCGGTCTGCCGCTAGCGGCATTGACGATCATGTCGGCAGTTACCGGCACACGATTGAAGGTGTGTCCACCGAGCGCATCGGATATGGCGCAGAGTAAAGCCGCAGCGGCGCAGCCCAGAATTGGCTCGCCTATGCCCTTGGCGCCAACCGGATTCTCCGGGTCGGCCTTGTCGATGGCAGCCCAGCTCATATCGGTGGCTGCATCGAGATAGGTTGGCGGCTTGGCCTGATATAATCCGGTATTAGCCGGCAGACCGTTCTGCGGATCGTAGGCATGGCGCTCGAATCCGGCCATACCAAAACCCATGAAGGCCGCACTCTTGATTTGGTTGCCCAGTCCTAACGGATGCAGAACGGTGCCGCAGTCGGCCACGCCGACGTAATCGAGAATGTCGTATTTGCCGGTTTGAGTATCCAGCGCAATCTGTACAAAACCCGCAGCCAATGCCGGCACTGTCCCATCTTTTTCCAAGTTGTCCTTCGCCACGCCTATCAATCCCGTGCCAGCCAACGCCGCCACTGAATTGCGCGTCATCGAGTTAATGTCCTCCGGTGCTATCTGGCCGCTGTACTTGCCGCCTATCTCAACGGCGCGTGTTGCTGCCGCGGCGTAACTAATGGATACGGAAGGATCGCTCTTAAGAAATACCCTCTCTTCACCGATGTCGTAGTCGGCGGGTGAGCCGCCCAGATCCAGCGCGGCGATCTCCAGCAACTTCTCCAGAGCATCCATGGCGGCAACGTAATTGGTGCGCGTCATGGTGAACGAGGTATTACTGCCAAACTGTCCCAGATTCCAGGGTAGGTGACGGCGACTGTCGCCGCGCTCGACAATACAGTTCTCCCAGTTACACTTCAGTATTTCGGCGGCCACCCTCGAGGTCGCGGTATGGGAGTAGGTCCCCAGATTGCCGACCCCGGTATGGATATGTAGCTTGCCCTCTGGCGAGATTCGCACCAGTCCATCGAAGCCATTGCTGCCGGCGGAGTGATAAGCCTGGCCGACGCCGACGCCGATGATCTTGTTGCCTTTGCGTTGCCCGCTTAGCCTGCTTTTCTCCTGCCAGCCAAATTGCTCCGCACCCTTTGCCAGCGCTTCGGGCAGGTGTGCACTGGTGAGAGAGCTCTGGCTGCGGCCGTAGTGGTCGTCACTCTCTGGGGCGTTGATGCTGCGAATGGCAAGACGATCGATGCCCAACTCCCGCGCGGCCTTGTCCAGTAAGGGTTCGATAGCGGCATGAACCTGATTCTGCCCCGGACCGCGCTGTGCCCCCTTGAATGGAGTGTTGGTGAACACGGGTATTCCTCTGAAACGCATACTAAGCGGTTGATACACTAGAGAGACGGCGTCTCCGGCAGACAACCAATCGGAGAATCCTGCATTGGCGCCATTGTCCTGGACGATATACAGGTCGGCCGCGGTGATGCGGCCGTCTTCGCGGAAGCCCATCTTTATATGGCCCTGAAAACCATGCCGCGCCGAACCTATGTAGTATTCTTCCTCACGACTAATGCGCAGCATGACCGGCTGACCGATCAGACGTGACATGTGTGCAGGAATCGACATACTCGGATAGGCGCTGCCCTTGGAGCCGAAACCGCCGCCACAGAACTCGGCTACGAAAACCAGGTCTTCCGGGGCGATACCGATGTAGGCTGCGAGGCCAGGCACCGGGAAACTCTGGCTCTGACTCGAGCCGTACACGAAGCACTTGCCGTTTTCCCAGTAGGAAAGAACCGAGCGAGGCTCCATGGACAAGTGGGAGTGACTGGCGGTTACAAAGCTTTCATCGATGACGAAGGCGGCATCGTCGAAGCCCGATTCCAGATCGCCCACGCTCCATTCGACGGCAGCTTCTCCCTGGGGCAGGGTGTTCTCGCCAGCCGCAGCAAATTCTTCGTCGCTCCACTTGATGGAGCGTATGCCTTCTCTTATGGATGAGTTGCCTACATTTCCCTGTGTGCGTGCATCGGGCCCGTCGGGGCGCAGGCTGGTCAGGGGGTCTACGGTAAAAGGCAGGGGTTCGAATTCGAAGGTAATGGCTGCGATGGCATCTTCAGCGGTTTTCTCATCGACCGCCGCAACCGCCAGGATAGGATCGCCCACATAGGCAGGCTCGTTGGTCAGAATATGATTTGCAACACCCTCGGTGCTGGGCACGTCGTCGGCGGTAAGTACGGCTACAACGCCTTCCATGCGTAGCGCCGCACTAGTATCGATGCGCCGAATTCGCGCATGGGGAACCGGGCTGGTGAGCAGACGTGCATAGAGCATGCCCTCCGCCTTGAAATCCTCCGCGTACTTGGCTTTGCCTGTTACCTTGCCGTGTACATCCGGTGGCGTAAAATTCTTACCGATGAGTGAATAGGCCATGGTCGTTCCGCCGTATTGTCAGTGGGAATACCACTCATACTAAAGCAAAAAGGTCAGAGTAAAAACACTATCTGAGAAATTAGGGGACACTGACAACTTATCAACTCACTGTCAGTGCCGGCACAGCATAGCAATGGGTAGAGCGGGTCTCTAGAGTTGTTCCTTTGTCACTGCCCCCTTTCGCTCAGCAAGGAGTAAGGGATACGCCCGCTGTTTTGCTTGATCTTTGAGATTCGCCGAGGTATTAAGTCTGTCAAATTTAGCAGGAAGCATAATCATGCCAGAATTTGTTCTAACCCCGAACATCCTCGTCGTTCCTATTCTGATCATATTGGTGATCGTTGAATTAGTATTAAGCCGGCTCATGAAGCGCTCGGTTTACAATTTTCAAGACAGTATCACCTCGATCAATATTGGCATAATGAGCCAATTCGTTAACGCCACAGGCGCGGTGATCAGTGCCTTTATGTACGCCGTGATCGAATTGCAATATGGAACATTTGAATGGGATTTAACTAACCCGCTCACATGGATTTTCGCTCTGGTGTTCTACGACTTCATGTACTACTGGGTGCATCGTACCGGGCATGAAGTGAACATGTTCTGGGCGTCACATATCACTCATCACAGCAGCGACGAATTTAATTTCTCTACCGCACTTCGGCAGGCTTCGACGGGCTTCTATTTTAAGTGGGTTTTTTACATGCCACTGGCAGTGCTCGGCATTCCTGTCCAGGTGTTTGTTGTTGTAGGTCTTATCGATCTGCTCTATCAGGTGTGGGTTCACACGCAACTGGTGGGCCGCCTTGGCTGGGTTGAGTATGTGCTAGTCACGCCATCGAATCACAGAGTGCATCATGGCAAGAATGATTACTGTATCGACAAAAACTACGGTGGTGTTTTTTGTACCTGGGACAGAATATTTGACACCTATGCCGATGAGCGAGTAGAAGAGCCAATTGTTTATGGGTTGAAGAAAAAGCTGCATAGCTGGAACCCGGTGTGGAGCAACCTGCATTACTGGGCAGAGATGTTTAAGAAGGCAGGCAAGCAAGATAACTGGCGTAACAAGTTGATGTGCTTTTTCGCCAAGCCTGCCTGGTCGCCCGATGGCAGTTCGGCGCCCAAGCCACTGTCAGAGTTTCCCACTACCGATGATTACTTCGCATCGCGCACACCTGTTGCCATTAAGCTGTCGGGGTTAGCGATGACCTTGTTTTCAGCCTTCCTGCTGGTTCTTTATTTGGGTTCTAAACAAGCTATGTCTGCTGGGCTACAGATTTTCTGTGCGACAACCGCCGTGTGCACGTTCGCACTAATTGGCTATCTGTGGACGCAGGGTAATAAAAAAGAGCTGCAGCAATGAACAGTCTCGCTGTCACAGACAGCCTGCTATTGTTGGTAACTATAATGATTGCTGCCGGTGCCAAGTATCCACCTTCACTGCGCTTAAGCGCTGGAATATTTGCTGCGGCGGCCTTATTGGGAGTGCTGCGATTTACCGACTTGCTGCCCCTGCCACAAATGCATGCTTTCTTTTCTTCTTTGGGCGCTACTGCTGCCTATCCATTGCTGGCAGCTGGGTTCATCTGGTCAGGTTCTGTGCTGGCGCAGCGCTGGCGGTTCGCGAGTATTTTCTTTGTGATCGCAGGCGCGAGCGGTCTTATCGCTAGCGCATTGGAATTCGCCCTGTGGGGTAATTTGGTAGCATTACTGTCTGTCGCTGCCTTGGCGACTCATGCAATTATTGTGAAAGATATTCAAGTGGCTTCAGGCGCTGCGGCTTTGCTGGTTGCACTCATCTTATTCGCGAGCAAAGCGGCGTTGCCCCCGTACCTGCAGGCAGGCGATTTTCTACATGTGTTTATGGCGCTGGGATTGATGCTGCTCAGCAGAAGAGGCGCAGTGTCGAGCGGCGTTACCTGATGCGCGAAGCTCCCGTGTGCGAGATTTTGTTGTCACAGTTAGGGCGGTTCCTCTAGCGTAGCCAATCGCAATGTTTGGCATGGGCGATATGTTCAGTCATTGCTCTCTATCGACCCGCATCGGTGTATAGCCGTTGTCTAAGTTATTGGGCACAGAGGTGCTTTAACTCTATTAAAAAATGGCCTGATTCTTAAGCTGTTAAGTTGTCAGTGTCTCTGCTCAAGCCCTACAGTTTAAAAGCCAGTAATTCACCTGAATAGCTGGTGCCACTCACAGCCAATACCAGGTACTGCTCGCCATCAAGCATATAGGTCATTGGGGAGCCGGTCTGTGGTGCTGGCAGTTTCAAGGCACCGACTTCCTCTCCATTACTTTTGTTATATGCTCTCAGGAAGGCGCGGCGTTCACCTTCATCGTCCGTTGTCATTTCTGCCTCGCCTGCGATCAGCAATGTCTTGGTGACCAGGGTGCCAACGGAAGCGCTCTGCCCGGTACGCGGAATATCGAGAGAGGCAAGAGCCGGATGATTCGCGACTCTGTCAGGCGTTTGGCCATGGGCAATCTGCCAGGCGAGGCTGCCATCACGCAAATCCAGCGCGCTTATTTTTCCATAGGGAGGCTTCTGCAGGGGCAGGCGATCAACCAGTATGCCTCTTGGTGGCGTGCCCCGAGTGGAGACGGGTGCCTGTCGTTGTTGCGCTTGAAATTCTGTTCTGCCACCACCTGCAGATGAACCGGCGCCACCGGAGGTGCGTGGTCCGGTGATGGGGTTACCCTGTATATAGGCCATATCCGATTGGCCCGGATAGGGTGGTACCAGACTGAGTGCGCCTAATGAGCTATTGCTGGATACGTAGAGTATGCCTGTCTCCGGATCAAGCGAGCCCCCCGGCCAATTGGTCCCACCCGCCGCGGCTGGCGCCATTAGTATGCCCAGTGCGCCATTGATGTCTCCCACCACAGGAGGTGTAAATAGTGGCCCCAGTTTATACCAACTGGCGAGCTCCAATCCTTTAGCGCGTAGCTCCGGCGTAAAATCGATAAGGTCGTCCGTGGTGACACCTTGTCTGTCATAGGCTGGAGGCTTTGTAGGGAAGGGCTGGGTAGGGGAGTACCATTCGCCGGGCACGTCGCCAATCTCTACCGAGCGTTCCTCTATAGGCCAGATAGGCTCTCCGGTAATGCGGTCAAACACATAGAGAAAAGCCTGCTTGGTGGGCTGGGCCACTATTTTTCGCATTTGGCCGGCGATCATCACATCGGCAAGTATAGGAGCACTGGAAATATCCTGATCCCAGATGCCGTGGTGCACTAACTGATAATGCCATTTACGATCCCCGGTGTTTAAATCGACAGCGACCAGGGATTCGGCGAACAGATTATTTCCCGGCCGGTAGGCGCCGTAGTAATCGCCAGTAGCGGCTTCCACTGGCAGGTAAACGGTCTCTAGCTCAGGGTCTACGGAAATCTGCGCCCACACACCTGTGTTGCCGGTATAGCTGGCGGAATCTCCTTCCCAGGATTCGAAACCGTATTCTCCTCGCTGCGGAATGGTGTGAAATACCCAGAGCCTTTCTCCGGTACGCACGTTGAACGCACGTACGAAGCCTTTAACGTTTTCCCGGCTGCGGGGGTTGCCTCCGGTGCGATGTGCCGCCCCGACAATGACCACATCTTTGGCGATGATGGGTGTGGAATGCAGGCCTATATCGGCGGTATCCAGATCGATGTTCTGATCGAGGTTCAGCTTAAGATCGACGACACCATCGATTCCAAAATCGAGCGCCGGCAGCCCAGTGTCTGCGTTCAGGGCGATTAATCTGTAGCCGGGGGTGACATACAATATTCTCGACTCGCTGCCGTCCTGCCAGTAGGCCAGGCCGCGGCCGGAAAGCTGACGCGGTGCATTCTCCCCGCGCACTCCTTCCTCATAGCGAAACATCCACAGCAGCTCGCCGGTTGCGGCATCCAGGGCAACCACCGAGCGCCGCGACCCCGCCGTGCTGAATAGCTTGCCGCCCACCATCAGCGGCGTTGATTGGAAGCGGTATTCGGGTGATGGCCCCAGATTATCGGTCTTGAAGCGCCATGCCACTTCCAGTTCATCGAAATTAGCCGCATCGATCTGCTGCAGTGGCGCATAGCGTGTGTGGCCGAGATCGCCACCGTAACTGGGCCATTCTCCGGCTATAACGCCCTGCTGGGCAGACAGTATGGGGGATAGACAGATGGCCAAGCCAAGAGTAAAAAAGGGTAATAAAAAAGAAGGTATGCGGCGAAATAGACTCATTGTATGCACCAGAATATTTTCTGAAGAGTCTAGCATAGCCCGCGACAAGCAGAATGATTTTCGCTATGCTCCTAGCTAGTTAAGAGTGTTCAATAATAAGAAAGCCAAAGGCTACTTCTGCGCATCATGACTAGACGACTCGCACTTTCCGCTGCATTTTGCTCTCTGTTCCTGAGTCTGGCTGCGCACGCCCAGCAGATAGAGCTATCCAATCAAATCTGGTCTGCCGAGCTTATTCGCACGAAGGGGCAACCGGTCATTCCACTTTTCGATGGCTGGTTTCCTAACGATGATGGCAGCCGCACCATCTGCTTTGGTTTTTTCAATATGAATACCGAGGAAGCGCTTAACGTCCCCGTGGGTGAAAGCAATTACCTTGAGACCGATTATCCGGGGCTGGATCTGAGTGGCGTTCTGCTGCCCACACATTTCGATCCCCTGCCTCCTCGGTACCGTCATATCTTCTGTGCCTTCAGCATCAACGTGCCAGCAGGCTTTGACTCTGGAAACAGAATCACCTGGCATCTGAACAGCAATCGGCAAGAACTGGATGTGCCCGGCAAGGTGATCGCACCCTATGTGCTGGACGAGCCAAACTCCGATGGCCGTGGCGACATTGCGCCCTTGGTTAGACTTGGCGATTCCCGGCAAGCCGTTAGAGGGCGAGCCGGCATTCAATACCCCCAGATTATTCAGTCGAAAGTGGATGAACTCATTACCCTGAGCGCGCACATCGAACACCCTGATGACGAAGTCTGGGTAGGTTGGTCTCACCATAGTGGGCCAGGAAACGTAGAATTTACTAACAAAGAATATATGCACGACAGTGGCTCTAGCACTTCAGTAGAGCTACGTATCAGCGAACCGGGCGAGTATGTGATCCGAATGCAAACTATTGATGATATTGCCGCATTCGAATTCTATTGCTGTCATACCAATGCCTATTTTTCAATACACGTAGATGACTGAAGAGCCAGCAGCTCCAGGGATTCAACATTATGATATTTACTCTTCGATTAAAAACCATCGCGACAATGGCAGCTTTTGTGGCGGCCAACACCGTTCTTGCACAGGAAGCGCCAAACTATTCACGAGATGTGGCGCCGATACTGCAGGCTAAATGTGCTTCCTGCCATAACCCGGAAGGTATTGGCCCCATGCCTCTGCTTACCTATGAGCAGGTGCGCCCTTTCGCCCTGCTTATCAAGGATAGAACCAGTAAGCGCATCATGCCGCCGTGGCATCTGGATCCGACGGTGGGTATTCAGGAATTCAAGAACGATATGTCGCTCACCGAAGAGCAAATAGACACCATTGGCGCCTGGGCAGACGCCGGTGCGCCCGAGGGTGACCGCGCAGATTTACCCGTACCGCTGGAGATTGCTACCGGTGGCGCGTGGCAGTTAGAAGAACAGATGGGTCCGCCGGATTTAATCATTCGTTCCAAACCCTACGACGTAATTGCCAACGGTCAGGATCAATGGTGGATGCCTGACGTGCCTTTTGACGGTCTGGATGAGGAGCGTTGGTTGCGTGCCGCAGAATTCAAACCCTCCTATCCGCTGGGCAAGAAAGTGGTGCACCACGGCCATGCCGTGCTGGTTCCGGAAAATCCGGAAGAAGGCGGCCGCCGTAGCGTAGCTTTGGCACGCTACGGTGTTGGCAAGTCTTGGGAAATCTTTCCCGAGGGTACGGGAATGCGTGTACCAACCAATGGTCATATTGCCTGGAATCTGCATTACTTTCCCGTGGGCGTTGGGGGCTCGGGTGATGTCGTCGAGGTTGGCCTGTGGTTTTACCCCGAGGGTGAAAGGCCCGAGTTAGAAACAGCGGGTGAGGCGATGTTTCGTGTCGATGGTCTCAACGGCATGGCCAGAGGCCAGGATATTGTTATTCCACCCCACGGTTATCAGGTTCTTCAGGGAACTCATGTCCTTGACTCGCCGGCTATCATTCACAGCTATCGACCCCATATGCATATGCGCGGCAGGGTTATGACCATGGAAGCGATCTTCCCCGATGGCCGCAAGGAGGTGTTGAGTCAGGTGGACAAGTACAATCATAACTGGCAGATATCCTATATCTATGCGGATGATTCGAAGCCTATCCTGCCCAAGGGAACGGTGCTGCAGTTCTCCTCGGTATTCGACAATACGGCCAACAATCCGATCAACCCGGATCCGGAGCAGTGGGTGGTGTTCGGCAGGCGCGGTGTGGATGAGATGAACCATGCCTGGCTTGGCATGACCTATATAAACGAAGAGCAATATGGCAGTGCCATCGCCGAGCGGCGAGCTCGTCAGGAAACTTTGCGTGTGAGTCAGTAGCGTATGAAGAGGCAGTAGATCATGAGAGAACAGTGCTCCAAGATAAAGCTGCTACAGTTGCTGGCGCTTGCCTGCCTGCTCGCATCAGGGTCGACTCTCGCGCAGGAATTGCAACAAGCCAACTATGAAACGGCCCAGGCAGAGCGGGGCGAATTACTCTACCAACAAAACTGTGCGGCCTGTCACCTTGCAGACCTGTCGGGTTCTTTCGAGGCGCCTAACCTCGCCGATAATAGTTTTCGTAATAACTGGTCTAATCGGGACATGCAAGAATTTCTGGATTTGCTACGACGGACCATGCCTCCGCAGGCTCCCGGTTCACTCAGCGAGTCGCAGTATCAGGATGTCTCTGCTTTTCTGCTGAGTGCCAATGATATTCCTGCTGGCAGCACAATGACCTTAACGGCAGCCAATGCAGTGGTGTTTCTCAATAGCGATGTGAGCGCAGTAGCAAGTGGCGTGCAACGCACACCAGTGCCCGGGCGTGCTGGCACCGTGCCTTCGCCGCACACCCGCAACGCTGTGCCCGAGATCGCCACCGTCTATTCCAGTGACCGAGCGCTGAGCCGCAGTTACACAGGCATTAACAATAGCGCCATGGATAAATTCCGCAATGTCAGCAGCAAAGAGCTGGCTAATCCGGCAGCGGCAGACTGGACTTACTGGCGACGCAGCCCCTCCAGTCAGGGCTATACCCCGCTGGATCAGATCACCACCGAGAATGTAAGTTCACTCAGTCTTGCCTGGGTGTGGGGCATGGAAGCAGGGCGCAGCCAACCGGCACCACTGGTGCGCGATGGCATCATCTTCATTCCTAACTTCGGTAATGTCGTTCAGGCGCTGGATGGCCGTGATGGTTCGCTGCTATGGGAATACCGCCGTCAGTTCCCGGAAGGAGGCCGCAGCGGAGGCCTGTTGCGCACCCTGGCAATGTGGGAAGACATGATATTTGTTGCGACTACCGATGCGCATCTGGTGGCACTCGATGCACGCACTGGCGCGGTACGCTGGGACAGCGAGATAGCCGATGAGGCGCTGGGCTATTCCAATACCAGCGGGCCAATCGTTGCCGATGGGGTAGTGATAAATGGTATTACCGGCTGTGGTCGTTTCTTCGAACAAAGTTGTTTCATCACCGGTCACGATGCCAGCACCGGCGAGGAATTGTGGAAAACCTTTACCATCGCGCAACCAGGTGAAGCGGGAGGCGACACCTGGGGTGATCTGCCACTGGAGTTTCGCGGTGGCGGCGATGTATGGATTACCGGTAGCTGGGACCCTGAGCAGGGCCTGGTGTTCTTCGGCGTAGCGCAGGCCAAACCCTGGATGGCGGCGAGTCGTGGGCTCACCACCGAGGACAGCGCCCTGTATTCGAACTCAACCCTGGCCATAGACCCCAAAGACGGACGTATCGTATGGCATCGCCAACACGTGCCCGGCGAATCCCTGGATATGGATGAGGCCTTCGAGCAGGTGCTGATCGATCTGGTGGACGAGCCCTATCTTTTCACCATCGGCAAGAGCGGTATTCTCTGGAAACTCGACCGCCGCACGGGTGAGTTCATGGGGCTGAGGGAAACCGTATTCCAGAATGTGTTCT
Source organism: uncultured Pseudomonadales bacterium (assembly GCA_943842505.1). Classification (GTDB taxonomy): domain Bacteria; phylum Pseudomonadota; class Gammaproteobacteria; order Pseudomonadales; family Pseudohongiellaceae; genus UBA9145. The sequence goes on from CALTDI010000013.1 coordinate 28,227, forward strand.
CAGACATCAATCTGGAGACCGGGGAGGTGCGTTATCGTGAGGACATCCGCAATATGCAAGTGGGTGAATGGTTGAGTGTTTGCCCTTCCACCGCTGGCGGTCATAACTGGCAGTCTACGGGTTATCATCCGCCCACTCGAAATTTGGTCATTCCCCTCAGTCAGTCCTGCATGGAAATGTCACCACGGGAAGTGACTTTCGAAGTTGGCTCCGGCGGTAATCAGGGAGACAGACGCTGGATGGAGATGCCCAACACTGAAGGACAGTTCGGAAAACTCTCCGCTTTCGACGTCGATTCTATGGAAGAGAGCTGGAGCATAGAACAGCGTGCGCCATTTCTTACGGCCGCGCTAACAACGGCGGGTGGGCTGGTGTTTATCGGCGATTACGACAGGTATGTTCACGCCTATGATGTGGAAACAGGAGAGGAGCTGTGGCGCAGTCGTCTCGCCACCTCGGCACAGGGATTTCCCGTAAGCTTCGCCATCGACGGTGAGCAGTACATCGCTATTCCCGCCGGTCGCGATGGCGGCAGCCCCTGGCGCATAGGCAGTTTTCTGGCACCGGAGTTGGTCAGCCCACCGGGTCACAACGCACTCTACGTATTCAAGCTCAACTAATGCATCTTCGCTGCTGGCTCAAGCTCAACCGAGAGTGCCTGGCGGCACTTATTTTCTGCCTGACTGCCCAGGCTCAAGCCGACACTATCCCTGCTGAAAAGGGCGACATTGTCATCACGCCGTTAGTCCACTCAAGCGTACAGCTGCAATATCAAGGCATGGTTATTCAGGTAGACCCCTGGAGCGCCATAAGCATGAGTAACTACCAGATAGCCGACCTGATATTGGTGACTGACAATCCCGGCCATCACCTCGACACAGCCGCCATCGATGCGCTCAGCGACGAAGATACAGTTCTCATAGCGCCTGCAAACAGCGCCGGCCAACTATCCGATGCCGTGATTATGGGCAGCGGCGATAGCCGGCGAGTATCAGGGATCGAAGCAGAAGTATTGGTGGAGGTAATCGATGCCTATGACTTGACTCCGGGCGCGCCAGCGCACCCCAAGGGTGATGCTAATGGCTATGTGTTAACCGTCGGCGGCAAGCGTCTGCTGTTTGCGGGAGTGACAGAATGCGTAGACGAGCTGAAGACACTGGGCAACATCGATGTGGCATTTATGCCACTGAACATTCCACCGGCACGAATGACGCCGGCAGACTCGGCGGCATGCACAAGACAGATCGACCCAGACATCGTCTATACCTATCACTATGATCAGAGTTATGCGCGCAGGGTAAATGACCCGGAATATGCGGGAAGCTCTTTACCCGGTGGCCTAAGCGTGGATGAAACTCTGAATGCTTTCTCGAATGCGCTAGAGGGCAGCGGAATCGAATACCGCCAGAGCAACTGGTACCCGCCTCGATTCGAGCTCGACAGCAACTGGCCCAGGCTGCCCCTAGGACAGCGCTGGCTCACCGGCGGCCTGGGCGGCATGTGTATCGGCCGCAATGATGAGGTGTTCCTGCTTAACAGACAGAACGTAGTAGAGGATGACCTGGACGCGGCCTTGCTGGCGCCACCCATTGTGCAGCTTGATACTGAGGGAAATACCGCAAAAGGCTGGGGGGATGCGAGTCTCATAGGCGGCAGGTTGCACGACTGTCATGCCAATGCCGATGGATCACTGTGGTTGGTACCTGCGGCAACGGGGCACATACAATTGTGGTCAGCTAATGAAGAGCTACTAATGCAGATTGGCGAGGCCAATGTCTTCGACTCCAGTGACGAGAGCCGTAATGGTCAGCCGAGGAATTCTGACAGGGCGCAGTTTTTTCTTCCGGCTGCCGTAGATGTAGACGAGAGCACGGGAGAGATTTTCGTGGCCGATGGCGAACTGCCCGGCGGCAACAGCCGTATCGCCGTTTTCGATTCCTCCGGGGCATTTCTGCGTCAATGGAGGCTACAGCGAGAGGGGGATGATCAACGCATCGAATTGCCCCACTGTCTGCGCGTATCCAACGACGGCCTGGTTTACGTCTGTGATCGCCGTGCCGACCGCATTCAGGTCTTCGACAGACAAGGGAACCTGCAGAGGAATATCTCACTGCCGTTCTCAGCGGTTTCACAGACCAGCGGACGGGTGAGTGGTATCAGGGGCAATGCAGTAGTGCTGGCCTTCTCCCCCGATCCGCTGCAAAAACTTCTGTATGTACTTAATCAAAATACCGTCGCGATTGAAGTCCTTGAGAGATCGAGTGGGAGTTGGCTCACTCGCTTCGGCGAAGGGCCCGGGAGATATCCTGGTCAATTTGAACTTCCCCATGGCATAGCAGTAGATAGCAAGGGCAATGTCTACGTGGCGGAGCAGGAAGGTAGGCGTGTGCAACGATTCTTGCCGCGATAAATACGGCCGCCTGTTTCCGTCTTAGAATGTCCAATAGAAAAATAGGAAAATAGAACGCTCATCGATAACGTAATAACTCGCTTGGTGCCTCTCTCATTTGTTCACTTTCTCACAGAATAAACGCTGGACGCAGCGATGCATTCACGGCGATGGTGCACTCAGACCATGCTGTGATTATTTTGCAATGCGCCGAACAAGGCTGATATAAAGAGTAGGTTTATTTAGCGCAAACAGAAGAGATTACGAGAAATGGTATATAGCGATGACAGTACTCTTGCCACACGCCTGAGAAAGGAGTTGCAGGGCGAGGTGCTGTTCGATGATTTTAGCCGCGGACGTTACAGTACCGATGCATCCATTTATCAGATACAGCCTATTGGGGTTACGGTTCCGAAAACCGAGCAGGATGTACAGATTGCCCTACAGATAGCCGTGGATGAAGGTATTCCGGTGCTGCCCAGAGGCGCTGGCACCTCACAAACCGGTCAGGCAATCGGTGAGGCGCTGGTCATGGATACCACCAAGTATCTCAATGGGCTTCTGGAGTTTGATGCCGAGGCCCGCACCGCCTGTGTGCAACCGGGCATGGTGTTGGATCATCTTAACCGTTTCCTTAAACCCCACGGCCTGTTCTACCCGGTAGATGTCTCCACAGCCAATCGTGCAACGCTGGGGGGAATGACCGGTAATAATAGCTGCGGTTCTCGATCTATTCGCTACGGCAATATGGTGCACAATGTACAGGCTATCGATGGCCTGTTGGCGGATGGCAGCCAGGTGCATTTTAAGACGCTGCATGAACGCAAACTCGCAGATGGCGATGCGGCGCAGATTGAATTATTCACAAAGATGCTGGCTCTTGGCGACAGGGAAGCGCAGGAGATAGCGCAGCGTTTTCCCGACCTACTGCGTCGTGTCGGTGGCTACAATATCGACGTGCTCACACAGCAAGACCCGAATATGTCTCATCTGCTTGTGGGGTCCGAGGGCACGCTGGCATTCTTCCAGCGTATTCACCTGAAACTGCAGCCACTGCCGGTGCACAAGACGCTAGGCGTGTGCCACTTCCCGTCCTTCTATGAAGCTATGGAGGCAACACAGCATATTGTCGAACTGAATCCCAGCGCGGTTGAACTGGTTGATCGCACCATGATCGATCTGGCCAGAGATATTCCAATATTCGCGGCGACAGTCGATCGCTTTGTGCAGGGCGAGCCTCAGGCTCTCTTGCTAGTCGAATTTTCCGGCGAGGAGCAGGCGACGCAGCTGAGTAGCCTGTCGCAGTTGGTCGAGTTAGTGGAATCCCTGGGGGCGGAGAACTCAGTTGTCGAGGCTACGGACAATGAGTTCCAACAGGCGATATGGGAAGTGCGCAAATCCGGTCTCAATATTATGATGTCGATGAAGGGCGACGGAAAACCGGTTTCCTTCATCGAAGACTGTGCGGTGGATCTAAAAGACCTCGCGGAATATACGCGTAGAGTAAGTGACATATTCCATAAACATGGAACAACTGGCACCTTCTATGCCCATGCCTCGGTAGGTTGCCTGCACGTTCGCCCCATTCTTAATATGAAAGAAGAGAGCGGCGCTCAGAAAATGCGGGCGATAGTAGAGGAGACTCTGGAGATTGTGCGTGAATACAAGGGGTCTCATTCCGGTGAGCACGGCGATGGTCTGTCCAGATCTGAATTTCACCTGCCCATGTTCGGCCAGCGCATGGTGGATAATTTCGAGGAGGTGAAAGACAGCTTCGACCCGGCGGGCACATTCAACCCCGGCAAGATTGTACGTCCGCCAAAAATGGATGACAAGAGCCTGTTTCGTTTTGCCCCAGGCTATTCGAATGCGCCCATCGCCACCACCATGGACTGGTCGGACTTTGGAAGCTTCAATCAGGCGCTAGAGATGTGTAATAACAACGGCGCCTGTCGAAAGTCCGATGTAGCCGTCATGTGCCCGTCTTATAGAGTCAGTGGCGATGAGCAGCATCTCACTCGGGGCCGCGCGAATACGCTGCGGCTCGCGGTCAGCGGTCAGCTGGGGCCGGAGGCGCTCTCATCCAACGCCATGTTCGACACCATGAGTCTGTGTGTCTCCTGCAAGGGCTGTAAGCGTGAATGCCCGACCGGCATCGACATGGCGAAGATGAAGATTGAATTCCTGCACCAGTATTACAAGAAGAATAGAGTGCCCTTGAAGGACCGGTTAATCGCCTATCTGCCACGCTATGCACATCGCATGAGCAACCTGTCCTTCCTGTTAAACCTGCGCGATCAGATTCCCGGCATGAAGAGTCTGTCGGAACTTGTGCTGGGCTTTAGTGCCCGGCGCAATCTGCCGAAATGGCGAGGTGATCAGTTTCGAGCGGAAATCGAAGTGCCTCCTCAGGCGGAGATTTCGACCGCAGGCAAAGACGTGGTGTTGCTGGTGGACACCTTCAATACCTGTTTCGAGCCTGAAAATGCAAGAGCGGCATTGGCGGTATTAACCGCGGCGGGCTATTCGGTGCACGCGGCCAAGCCCGCCGATAAGGGTCGACCCCTGTGCTGTGGTCGAACCTTCCTCAGCAGCGGGATGGTGGATCAGGCGCGAGAGGAGGCAAATCGAATGATAACTAGCCTCAAACCTTTTGTAGAGAAGGGCATACCCATAGTCGGGCTCGAGCCTTCCTGCTTGCTCACTTTGCGCGATGAGTTTCCCTCACTTATTCCTGGTGATGCAACCGATGCTCTTTCGCAACAGGCTTTTCTCTTCGAAGAATTCCTGGCAGCGGAAGCGGCGAAGGGTGCCTTACAGCTCAAACTAAAAGCGGTGCCGGCAAAACGCGCGCTGCTGCATGGGCACTGCCATCAGAAGGCATTCGCTGTTATGTCGTCGGTTCAACAAGTGCTGACCATGGTGCCGGAGCTGGTCGTGGAGACAGTAGAGTCTAGTTGCTGCGGCATGGCCGGTTCGTTCGGCTACGATGCCGAGCATTACGATACATCAATGGCGATGGGGGAGCTAAGTCTGTTGCCAGCGGTAAGAGAAGCCGATGCCGATTGTCTGATCGTTGCCGATGGCACAAGTTGCAGGCACCAGATTAAGGACGGGGCGAGCCGCGAAGCGATTCATGTAGCGCGGGTTCTGGAGATGGCTCTGGCAGAATAACTCTTGCAGGCTTAAATAAATCCCAGAATCCACATTACGCAGACGGCAGCAAAAGAGGTAATGCCGCCGACCAGGGTCGCGCCCCCGTAACTAAACACGGCGTCTGCGACACTTAGTTTGGTTAACGAAGTACACACCCAGAAATAACTGCTGTTCACGTACTTAATAATTACCGAGCCACTGGCGCCAGCCAACATGGCAGCCTCCGGAGATAAGCCAAGCGTTCCCAGCATGGGTGCGACCAGCGATGCGGCGGTAATAACTCCCACAGTGGTAGACCCGGTAATCAGATTGCCAATAATGCCTATTACAAAGGGTAGCAAAATTGTGGGCAGTCCATAGTCGGTAAACATCATAGCGATAAAATCGACCGCCGGTGTGCCCCGCAATATTGCACTCAGCGAGCCCCCAAGCCCGGTAACAACCAAGATCATTGCAGAGGTTCTAAGGGCTGCTTCGACCCATTGGTCCTTGGCCTTCTCTCGCGCATCGGCGCTCTTGATATTTCGATAGGCTAACCATACACCCACCGATAGGGCTATCACCGGCCAGCCCAGATAGGAAAAGATAGTTCGCAGAATATGTCCCTCGTCGAAAACCAGACCGACGACACTCTGTGTGCCTATCAGTACGATAGGAATCACTATGGGCATGTAGGAGCTTAAGGTGCTGGGCAATTCTTCTTCCGAGTGATCGAAATCACTGCCATCAAATTCATCTGAGGCCTGTGTCTTAATGCGCGGGCCCGCCACATAAACACCCCAGGCCCAACAGCTTAGAGACCCAAACAGACAGGCAATACTGCCGAAGATAATCGTCTTGCCAATGTCGGCGCCTACCAGGGCCGCCGCCGCCAGCGGCCCCGGCGTGGGCGGAACAATCGCATGGGTTAGCTGCAGGGCACCGACTAAGCCGGTGGACATGACGGCGATACTCACTCCCATACTCTTGGCAGCCGAGTGCACCAGGGGATTAAGGATAACGAAGGCGACGTCTGAGAAAATGGCGACACCGATAACAAAGCCGGTCAGGGTTAATGCCAGCGGCATACGATTGGAGCCGATCAGGTTCACCATAGATCGAGTGATGACCTGAATGGCACCGGTATGTTTAAGTGCCTCGGCAATGATAGAGCCAAGCACAATGACTACGCCTATAGACCCCAGGGTATTTCCAAAACCGGATTCGAAGGCATCGATAAAATTATTCTGCTGCACACCGGGCAGAACACCGAATAGCAGAATCGGAACTAACAGGGCGAAGAAGACATGCCACTTCCATTTGGCTATGAGAAAAAGCAGAAGAAAAATAACAACGGCGAAGCCCATAAGCGAAACCGCGGGGCTCATACTGACTGCAGTAGATGGATCCATGAAAACTCCGGCACTTATTCTTAGTATTATTATTCTTGGCTAGGCTTCGAGTTTCTAAACTTCAGTATGCCTCTAAACTTCAGTATGTCTCTTAGTTATTAGTAAGCAGAATCCTCAGGCAGATACTGTGTCTTACGCAGAGCCTGCTAAAAATTCCAGCGCCGCATTCACGCCGCCCTTGGTATGAGGAACGCCTGCAATGCTCAGGCCCATCTCGACTCCGCTGAGGGTTCCGGCCATCATCAGCTCGTTGAAATCCCCGATATGGCCGATGCGAAAGACAGTACCCTTCACCTTGCCCAGCCCCATCCCCAGTGACATATTGAATTTCTCCAGGATGACGTTCCGCAGAACATCCGCATCATGGCCTTGGGGCATTAATACCGCGGTGGTGGAGTTTGAATACTCATCAGGGTTTACACAAAGATTCTCCAGCCCCCAACCGGCTACAGCCAACTGCGTGGCGTGTGCCAGACGGCGATGCCGCGCGAAGACATTATCCAGACCTTCGTCGTACAACATACCGAGTGCTTCATCGAGGCCGTAGAGTAGATTAGTACTTGGCGTATAGGGGAAGTAACCCTTTTTATTCAGTTCCAGCATGGACTCCCAACTCCAATAGGAATGGGGGAATGTCGAGGCCTTGCTGGCTGCCAGGGCTTTTTCACTGACAGCGTTAAAGCACAAACCCGGTGGCAGCATTAAACCCTTTTGGGAGGCGCTGATAGTAACATCGATGCCCCAGTCATCATGCCTCAATTCGGTACAGGCTAGAGAGGACACTGCATCCACCATGAACAGGGCAGGGTGGTCGACCGCATCGATGGCCTTCCTGATTTTGGCGATATCGCTGGTCGCGCCACTGGAGGTTTCTGTATGCACCGCCAGCACTGCCTTAATCTGATGTGACTGGTCTTCCAGCAGATGCTGCTGAACGACCGCGGCATCGATACCCTGACGCCAGTCTCCTTCAACCCAGATTACTTCCAGGCCCAGTTTTGTCGCAACGTTCTTCCACAGGGTTGCGAAATGCCCAGTCTCGAAAGCCAAAACTTTGTCTCCCGGACAAAGCGTATTCAACAGCGATGATTCCCAGCCGCCGGTGCCTGAGGCGGGAAAGATAAAGATAGGGGATTTGCTGTTGAACACAGCACTAAGCTTGTCCAGAACTCCCAGAGTCAGCTGGGCAAATTCGGGGCCCCGATGATCGATAGTGGGTTGGGCAATAGCACGCAGCACTCTATCGGGTACATTGGATGGGCCCGGTATTTGTAGAAAATGCCGGCCTGCTTGATGGGAGTTGTTCTCAGACATGAGCGTTAGTCGTTCCTTGATTACCTACTCTGAAAATTAGCTGGCACAAGCCAGGGCAGTAGGCGCCCTGACTAGAGCCAATACTATTCGACAATCTGCAAAAAATCATCCTAACGCCTACCGCCGACTACTAACACTTCAGGGCTGGCTCTCTGGCGAGAAGGCTTTTCGTCAGCCACCGACCCTAGTCGGGAACTCGATTCCCCGCTATCCAGACGCTTGCTATGGTTTTAGAGTTGGCTATGTCCTCGGCCGGGTTGGCGTCCAGTACCAGCAGGTCGCCCCATTTGCCGGGCTCCAGGGTTCCTATATCTCCCATACCCATGCAGTCGGCAGCGACACCGGTTGAGGCGCGTATAGCCTCAATTGGGCTCATTCCCGCTTCCACCATCATCTGCATTTCCATGTGTTCGAAATAGCCCTGAAATCTTGCCGGTGGCCCCGTGTCTGTGCCCATGGCTATGCGAACGCCGCCGTCGTGTAGCGCCTTGATATTTGCCATCGCAACTTCAAGGGCGACCTTGTAGCCGGCTGCGGCGCGGCTGTTGCGCATTTGAGATTGCCGCTCCGGGCTTCTTAGTTGCTCAACAGTTGCTGCGTCGGCCTCTTTCAAGAAATAGGGGTCAGAGAAAAACGCAGGCTCACTCTCGTAGATGAAGGTCGACACCTCTCGGGTCAAGGTGGGGATGTAGCACACGCCCCTTTCATTGATGAGGTCGATGAATTCATCATCCACTGGCAAGTCGCGCACGCTGTGTGCAATCAGATCAGTGCCTGAATTAAGAATGAATTTTGCATCGTCCAGATAGAATAAATGCGCCGCCACCGGCAGCCGCCGGATATGGGCCTGATCGACCAGGGCTGCGAAGATGTCTCTTGGTATCTTTGGCGTGGTGCCAAGGTTATCGTCCATTCTCACCTTGATGAAGTTTGCCCCCATGTCGGCATTGCGGTTCACCTCGGCGCGAATCGCCGCCTCAGAATCGCCGATCACCACGCTGCCAGCAACATAGATTCTGGCGCGCTGCAGGGATTGATCGAACTGACTATTGCGCAGAGCAAAACCCTGCTCCTCATCGCCACCGAGGCTGTTTACCGTGGTGACCCCATAACGCGCATAGAGTCCTAATTGCCGCACTAGATTCTCGGTGGTGTAGTGGCCTTCCTCCAGACCGAGTGTGCCACCTACGTGACCGTGGGCATTGATAAGGCCCGGCATAATCGTCTTGCCAGCCACGTCGATTATCTGCGCCCCGGCAGGGACGGTTACCGCACTGCGCGGACCTACGGTGCGAATTCGCCCGTCGGTGATGACCACGACACCGTCTTCGATTGGACCGGCCATCGTGCCATCGATAATACGTGCACCGACAAAGGCAATGCTTCCCTCATTGGCGCTCGAGGTGCTGCTGTAAACTAGCAGCAAACTGAAAATGGCGAGTAAACCTGTTGTTATTTTTCTCATGATTTCTTCTCCTAGTGGGCATTGGAGAGGATTCCTCCAAAAAAAGCAACCGTATCGGGGTCGTATCGGGGTCGTATCGGGGTCAGGGTAAAAAAACTGTATTTTTACCCTGTCCCCTTTTATGCTGTTCTCTTCTTTCCCGTGGCCATCTTCAAAATGGAATAACCCATGACACCACTATGGCAACTCAGCGCGACCGATCAGGCGGCAGGTATCCGTGACGAAAAATTTTCCGTAACGGCGCTTGTTGAATCCGTGCTACAGCGCGTAGCGCTAAGAAACCCCGAACTCAATGCAATCGTCGATCCATTGGCAGAGCAGGCGTTAATAGCCGCGGCAAAGGCCGATGCCGCGGTGGCAAGTGGCGAACAACTTGGCTGCCTGCATGGCGTGCCGGTCACCGTGAAGGTGAATGTCGATACCAAGGGCAGGCCGACTACCAACGGCATGGAGGTCTTCAAAGATGTCATCGCGCCGGACAATTCACCCATCGTACAGAACCTTCTGAATGCCGGCGCCATCATCATCGGGCGCACCAATACTCCAGAGATGTCCATGCGCCTGACAACGGACAATCCGCTGTATGGCCTGACGCGAAACCCCTGGAACCTGGCTATGTCCCCAGGCGGCTCATCCGGGGGCGCCGCCGCCTCAGCTGCTGCGGGTTTCGGCGCCATTCACCACGGCAATGATATTGCCGGTTCGCTGCGTTATCCGGCGACGGCCTGTGGCTTGAGTACTATCAAACCGGGGCTGGGTCGAGTGCCAGCCTATCTTCCTTCGGCGAAGGCCGAGCGTGGCATGTTGGCGCAACTGATGTCTGTGCAAGGTGTAGTTTGTCGAGAAGTTAAAGATGTCAGGCTGGCGACCCAGGTGTTGATGCGCCATGATCCCCGCGACCCCTGGCATGTGCCCATGCCTTTTAGCCAGCAAGACACAGCGTTACCAAAAATTGCTTATTGCAAAGAGGCCCATGGCTATCCAATACACAAAGACATCGTGGAAAATCTAGATCGGGCTGCGTCTATTCTCGAGGCGGCGGGCTATCAGGTCGAAGAGATAGAGACCCCCTCCATCGCCGAAGCCGCCAAAGCCTGGCTGCAGGTTACTAACTTCGAAATGAAGAGAACTCTGGAGCCCGTTTTTAAAGAACACGGCAGCGCGATCATCAACCAGATATTTGAGGGCTACTATCAGCTGGAAGACATGGTAGATGCCGAGGGTTATCTATTGGGTATTGCCGAACGTACCCGCATGGTGCGCGAGTGGAACCTATTACTGGCAGACTACCCACTGGTATTGACGCCCTACCTGATGCGGCCGGGCTATCCCAGCGACTACGATGAAACTTTTGAGGGCGTCGAGGATCTTTTTCGAACTTCCATCTATAGCTACGGCGTAAATTACATAGGCATGCCCGCGGGCCACGTGCCGGTAGATTTAGTGGAGGGTCTGCCTTCGGGCGTGCAGCTGATCGGCCAGAAATGGCGGGAGGATCTTATTCTGGATGCCATGGAAGTGATTGAGAATGCGACGGGCGTAATGACGCGAAAGCTTTGGGATAGAGAGTGAGGCGATAACAGAGGTAGTAGTAAAGCTAGTAGTAAAGTTAGTACCAGTGCCAGTAACGAAGATAGCAACAGAGTAGATGAAAACCTCAGCCCCTGCCTTCGGTCGCAATAGCCAAACAAGTTGATTCATCAGACAAGGGAATACCAAGTTGTTTCGCCAGTAAAATGGCAGCCACTCCAGCCGCGCCCGAGGGCGTTGTGGTAATACCTCTTTCATCTAGATAGGTAACTGCAGCGGCAGCGTCAGACTCACTGATACAGACAAACTTGTCGGCATATTCTTGTAAGGCCGAGAACGCCAGCAGTGAGGGTTCTTTGCAGTCCAGCCTGCCCATGCTGGAGACCGGCCCTTTAACGCTTGTTAGTTCCCCGCGTTTATTGCTCTCAAAAAGACACGGTGCCGCATCGGGTTCTACCACTATGATCTGTGGCTGCGTATCCCACTGTTGCCTAATGTGCAAGGCGATAGCGGCGGCCATGCCACCCACCCCGGCCTGCAGAAAAACATGACTAGGCCAGTTATTCTTAACAAGAAAATGTTGCCGCATCTCCTGCGCCATCACGGTGTAGCCTTCCATCACCAGCGTGGGTATTTTCAGGTAGCCCGGCCAGGAACTATCCGCCAGCAGTATCTTGTCTGGTTCTCCATTTTCACATTCTTCCTGCGCCGCTTGCATGCTTTCTTCATAGATCTCGCCCGATCGGATGACATCCGCGTTGAGGCTTCTCAGCTTTGCTGCGAAGGATTCAGGCACGGTATCAGCGAGATGTACGCGGCACTTCGCATTGACCAGTTGCGCGCCCTTTGCAACCGCGATGCCGTGGTTGCCTGCACTGGCACAAACAAAGGTGAATTGTGCACACCATTTCTGCACGGGCTCTTCGAATAGTTTTTCTGCGTCGAGAGCTGAGCCATTCTCTTCCTGCCATCGATCCAACAGGACGGCCGCAACGGCATAAATTCCGCCAAGTGCCTTGAAAGCGCCCAAGTTGAATCGGGATGTTTCATCTTTGATCAGGAGTTGCGCCCCAATGGGAGTGGGCAGGGTGTGCAGTGGGGTAGGCGCATAGAAAGGACATTGACGAATCAAGTCCCAGGGCCTTTGTGTGTCAAGTAGTAAGCGAGTCAGCATGTTTCAATTGTTCGTTCAGTGTCATTTAACTTAAACCGCCAAAATGCCTAGGTAAAGATTCAGAGTGCCGTTAAAATTTTGGCGTTTCAGTAGACCCTATGGCTCGAATTGGTCCTGTTGTATTAAGGTGCTTGCTATCCCCAATACCTCCTTTACTATCTAGAAATAGATCATACCAGTTCATGAGAGCATACATGTCGTAATTCATTCGCTACAGGTATTCGAGCTAACTTGCCGCTGCCCCCAATAGAGGAAAGTGAGGGGGCGCAGTGAGTTGTCAAATTATTCAGGTTCAGTTCCATCGTTTCAGTGACTGTATTCAATGAGAAACCATTCTATGATTGATTTAAGAAGTGACACCGTTAGTAAGCCTAACGAAGCCATGCGCGCACAGATGAGTGCGGCCCCCGTGGGGGATGACGTCTTTGGTGATGACCCAACGGTTAATGCACTCGAAGCGAAGGTCGCAAAACTAACAGGTAAAGAGTCTGCACTGCTATTGCCTTCTGGCACCCAGAGTAACCTGGTAGCCTTGCTCTCCCACTGCCAGCGAGGTGACGAGTACATCGTTGGGCAGGATTATCACACCTACCTTTACGAGGCCGGGGGTGGTGCTGTGTTTGGCAGTGTGCAACCGCAGCCGATTCCCGTCGAAACAGATGGCAGCCTGAATCTTGACGTGGTGAAGTCGCGTATCAAGCCAGACGATTCGCATTTTGCGCGCAGCAAGTTACTGGTGCTGGAGAATACCCACAACGGCAAGGTGCTTGGTCTCGACTACATGGATCAGGCTTCTCGCTTCGTTAAAGATAATGGCCTGTCCCTGCATCTCGATGGTGCTCGGGTATTCAATGCCGCGGTGGCCTTGGGGGTCGATGTGTCCGAGATCGCCAGTTATGTAGATAGTGTGTCGATCTGCTGTTCCAAGGGACTGGGTGCTCCCGTCGGCTCGCTACTTTGCGGTACAGTCGAGTTCATCGATGCGGCAAGGCGCTGGCGCAAGATGGCCGGTGGTGGCTTGCGGCAGTCAGGCATTCTGGCGGCGGCTATCGATTATGCGCTGGATAACAATGTCGATCGACTCCAGGTCGATCATGCCAATGCAAAACGTCTGGCCCAATCCCTGGCGCAGATCGATCAGATCGATGTGCTCAGCAATCAAACCAACATGGTTTTTATCGGCCTGGCCAGTCGTGAGATAGGCGAGCAATTCGCCGTGAGTGCAGCCGAGCAGGGAGTTAAAGTCATCGGTGGGCAGAGGATGCGTTTGGTGACGCATCTGGATATCGATGAAGATGACATCGCCAAAGTAGTAGGTCTATTCAGGTCGTTTTTTACAGGCAAGGAAACACTTTAGAACAAAGGCTAGGGGCACTGATAATTGAGTAACCTAAGAAACACTTTCAACTTTAGCTGGCCTGCTAAGTTATGAGTGATCCTGCTTTGCAGACATTTTTTAAAGAAGCGCGCTCTGTACTAGCCTGTCGGATTCTTCCACTACTCGTTGCAAATAAGAATCCTGCAACAGGGAAGGGTTTGCATGGATAGGTTCTGCATGCCGATTGAACATGGCGCCTGAGTGTTGCTCTATGTCCGGTGAAACCAAGAGCGGGAGGACTTTTTCAGCATATTCTTCGGCACTTTGAAACAACAATCCCATTAAGGCCTGCCGCGCTTTCAAGCTAAAGCTTCCCTCCCCAAGAATGCCCGCCATGATATTGGTCGAAATAATGCCGGGGTTCATTCCGTAGATATTCAGTGCGCGATAGCGTGTCGCGCCATCAAGGACCAAGACTTCGTTGACGACGACTCCATTGCTATGGGCGGTCTTCCAGACGTAATTGGACTGTGAATTAAAATCGTTCAGTGTTGCTTTTCTATTCTTGCCCGGAAAACCCCAAACAAATACTCTGGGTTTTGGTTTTCCTTCACTGCGATTCGTCCCCAGCCGGCCGGCTAATTCGCGAAGCAGAACAAAGCGGCTCAAGGCGCTGACAGCCATGTCTAGCTCAATGCCCTCTGTACTTGTCTTGCGCTGTGAGCCTGCGAAAATTCCCTGAGTCATGATCAAACAGTCCAGCGTTTCCGCCGGCAATTGCTGCGCGACCTTGAGCGCGTTCTTCATTTCTGAGAGATCGGTTTGAATGAAGTGAGCTCGCGGAAGATCATGATCGCGAAACTTGCGTCCGACTACCCATACCTCCGCGCCTTTCATGGCGAGTGCGCGAGCAAGTGCTCTACCGATTCCGTTGGTACCTCCGATCACTGCAATCTTGTCGCCGCTAAGCGCATCCGCAGTCGCCGTATCCACTGAAAATCCTTTCGAGCAGATCCAAACGCACTCATGACTTTCACCCCCTAAATAGAAGTCCAACTCACATAAATGGGTGTCAGCCGCCGATAAGTGGCTCACTCGTTCGCAGCATCTTGCTCCAGTCGGCGCGCGCCGGCGAGAATACCCGGTAGGGCATGATTGCCTTCATGGCATGAGTATTCATACATGCCGTCGGAAGGGCGCATGGGCATTTCGCCTGTCCAGGGCTGTGTGTAGAGATCTGGATCATCGATGGTGAAGGAATACAGCACTGTCTCGTCGGCGACGCGGCGGAAGCGCTCGGTGACAACTGTGTTGACCGATGGGCTGATGCCAAAACCGTTGGCTATCTCCCAATGGTTAAAATTCTTTGTGACCACTACCAGTGTGTCATCTTCGTAATAGCCCACCGAATCACCCAGCCACTTGTTATAGGGCAGGTCGCGGTGCTGCTGGTCAATCTTGACGATGCGTGCATCGTGCACCATCTCTACTACCAGCACGACATGATCGGGGCTCTGCACGATCTGCATATTGTTGTTATACACGCTGCTCAGAAAAGGCGTGCTCGAGGAAAACGCCTTCAGACAGCGATCCGACAAGGCTCTGCCCTCAGGACCGTCGCTGCGACCCAACGCTGCCGGGAAGTCATAGACAGTCTTTGCCAGCTGCCGTCTGGTGGCAGAGGCCTGTTCCTTGAACGGTATCTTGCCATTGGCAGGGTCTACAATGATGGAGGTTCGATACTTGCCGTCAATGCGTGCCAATGTATCGCCGATGCTAAAGTAGGCAGGGTCGTATCCGCCTACGTTGGTATCATCGTCCCGTCTATTAGTGCCGAAGTTCTGATAGTCATCGAGAATCTGATCCGTCGGTTCCAGCGTGCTCAGCATGGTGGCTTCGTCAATTTCCAGCCCGGCTGCCTCATACTGATCTGGCCGTTGCAGGCCGGTGCGGGTTTCATAGCTCCAAACACCCTGTAAATCCGGTGCGCCAAAACTCAAGCGCGGCGCGGTATAGTCGGCCCCCTGAGCAGCGGCGAGCGAGCTCAGTGAAATTAATAGCAAGCCCAGAATGGTTTGGGCCTTGAAGTTGTTTAAGCTACACATGTCATTCTCCTAACGGTGCGAATAGCTATTTTGCGATTCGATGGATTCGATTCTACGGCCATTGTGGCTACTAATCAAAGAGGTCAAACGCAGGAGGCGAGCAAGAGGATTCAGAGGGATTTAAAGGAACTCAGAGGAATTTAAAGAAATTTAAAGACACATTTATAACTTAACAACCTCACGGTAGCAGCCATCGCTTGCTAGGCAATGAGTATCTCTGCTCCCTGTCTAATTTACTGGCTTCTCGATCAAAGGATCTCGAAGATAAACACCCTGGTAGCGGCGCTCGGGATGTCGCTACTGTGTATCGCACCCTGCGAGACAAAATGGACATTAGGCCGAGTGTCGGTATCGAACCAGACCACCACGGCATCGTGGTCATGGTAATGCGCTGAGCTGTTAGCGCTTGCAGTATTGAGGAGGCTCTCGTCGTATTCCCACACCCTAACCCGTTCGTTCGAGCGGCGCTCCAGCGGCGCATCGCTAGGGAATCGAGGCAGTGATGAAGCAAGTTCATTCCCACCTGTTACCGGACGCTTGATCTGAATAAAAACGGCGCGCAGTGGCTCATCGCTAATGCCGGATTCGGTGTGAGTCACGCCTGCAAGTTGAAAGGAAATACCCCACGCCGGAGTTTGCACCTCGCGGGCCTCGCCCTCATTCGAGGTGATTATTCGGTCACCCGGGCTGTAGTACACGCCAGTATGGTCATAGCGATGCCGGTGAATGGGGTAGTCCTGTTTCAGCCAGCTAATATCCCAGACGATGACGTGCTGGTTCTCCAGTATCTTGGTCGCCCCCTCACGGGGATAGGCCGGCGGTGCATCCACTTGCGCATGAGCCAGTGGGAAGACGCAAATGACCAGAAACAGCACAGCTATTCTCATGACAGTTCTCTCGTAATAGTTCTCACATAACAAAACAGGGGAAACGGGATGAAAAGTGAGAGTGGAGTAAAGACACAGCACTGTATCTTTACTCCACCTGCTGCATTAATCGACTAATGCACCGTATACCAGTGCAGCCAGTTGGCCACGGATGGCGCCTGTTCCAGGTACCGCCATGTGTTGCGTCATGCCGACCACAACCAGGTCCTCTTCCGGATCGATCCAGAAAGTGGTGGCAGCGGCCCCGCCCCAGAAGAAAGTATCTTCACTGAAGGGAATGCCAAGCTGTCCTTGATCGTTGACTACTGCAAAACCCAATCCGAACCCGGTTGCTGCGCTGAAGATCTGGTTTTCAGTGAGGTGATTCGACGCCATAAAATCAACGGTTCGCGGGCCGAGAATCCGCTCGCCATTGAGTATCCCCCCGTTCAACATCGTCTGGGCGAACTTCCAATAGTCTTCGGCGGTGGATAGTAAGCCATAGCTGCCACGATTGAAGCCATGGTCAACCGTATAACTATTCACGGACCAGGGTTGCACCAGCACGCCACCTGCGGGGGAGCCATATTCCTCATCGATAGGCACTAGCTCGCCATTGCGCATCCAATGAACAGGGCCCAGCCGAGAGGCGTTGTCGGAATCCACCCAATAGCCGGTGTCCGTCATTGCCAGTGGTTCAAACAGCTTTTCGCTCAGGTATTCATCGGCACGCATGCCAGAGAGAACTTCGACAAGGCGCAAGGCTACATCCGGGCCCACGCTATAGCGGTACTGTGACCCGGGTTGATTCATCAGCGGCAAGTCAGACAGCAGTGACATCATCTGGGAAAGCGAGGTGTCGGTGTCGAATACACCCGAGCCTACAAAACGCTCATCGTATTCGCTAGTACCCAATCCGTGAGAGAGGCCGGCGGTATGACGCAATACGTCCTGAACAGTCGGTTCTCTTTCCATCGCCACGGTCTCGTCGAGTGGCCCGTCTTGTGTGCGTAACACCCGCAAGTTTGCGAATTCTGGAATGTAGCGTGAGATTGGATCCTGTAATTGAAACCTGCCTTCCTCGTACAGCTGCATCAATGCGGTTGAGGCAATGGCTTTGGTCATGGAGTAGATGCGAAAGAGAGAGTCGGTATGCAGGGGTGTTTCGCGCTGCACATCGAGATAGCCTACCGCGCTGTGATGGACAATCTTGCCATGACGCGCCACCAGGGTGACGATGCCGGCGAGTTCCCCGTCATCTACCTTCTGCTGGAAAAACGTGTCGATGCGCTTGAGGCGGTCGGCATCGAATCCAACTTCTTCCGGTGCAACCACGGGCAGGTGGCCGTCGGCATAGACCGGAAAGCAAACTACGGCGATTAACACTATTGAACTGCTTAGAAACCGTTTTAACAACATGGCTATAACCCTCATTTTTCTTATTGGCACTACTGCCTTAAGGTATATTTTTCTTCGCTCTCTACCGGAGTTGGCAATCTTGTAGCAGGAGCATCCCGCCTTGCAATGTAGCTCCGGTGTAGGAGGGGGAAGGGTGGCTACTTCTCGTTCCTTTCTGTCATCTTACTGGATAATAGCGCTCGCCAATAGATAGGGGCAGGCTGATTTTCAGTGATTTTGGCGGTTTTGGAGATGAATGCGTTGTAGGAGTAAGCAGGGTCAGAGAAAAATAGAGTGGTTCGAGCAGCATGAGGGAGAGCTAGTAAACTACAGTCTGCTCTCTGGCTCTTCTGAACAATGTTAGTAGGGGAGGTTTGAATCTCAGCGCACAAAAAAGGGCAGTAATTTCTGCTGCCCTCTCTCTTGAAACCACTGATCTAGCCAGCCGCTACAGAGCTTACTCTTCTTGCTCACATTTCACAGACTACAGATGCCTTCCTGCAGGCAGCTCGAGTCATTTTCAGTGATAGACCAGGTCACGCTGCCACCCGTTGCAGCTCTTCCGCCGTACTGAATGCCCGCATCAGAGCCATCAGACAAATCTACCGTGGTGCTATACAGCCGCACCTGTGTCCGTAAAGGATTAGAGCTGGTGTAAATGCGAACATCAACACCCGGAAGGCCATTTACTGCAGCGCCAATCTCACCATAAGTCTTATCACAGACTCGAAGATCACCCTTCAACTCCCTGTAGTGGTCAACCAAAACTGGACAGTAAATTAGGTTTTCCTTCTGCCACCGCGGGCGGCAATCCGCCATTTGCGGTATGTGGTCTTCGCCAATTGTAGTAGCCTTCCAAATAGCGACTAAGATCTTCTCTCGCTGCGTTGATGGATCGATAGCCCAAAGGCGGTATCCATTCCGTCTTCAAACTGCGGAACAAGCGCTCCATTGGCGCATTATCCCAACAATTGCCTCGTCGACTCATGCTCTGTTGGATTCGATGGCGCCAAAGCATCTGTCGAAACTTCCGAGAAGCATACTGGCTTCCCTGATCTGAATGGAACATAAGCCCAGGGGTTACACCTCTGAGCTCAACAGCGCGGTTCAGCGCCTCAATAACGAGTTGGGCGTCGGGTTTCTCTGACAAAGCCCATCCGACGACCCTACGAGCACACAGATCAATAACAACCGCCAAATAGCTCCACTGCTCGCCAGTCCACACGTAGGTGATGTCTCCACACCACATCTTATTTGGCGTGGTTACATCAAACTGTCGGCCCAGAAGATTAGGGATATCGACACGCGCTTGCCCAGTTCGCTTATACCTGTGTCCGGGCTGCCGAGAGACCAAGCTAGACTCTCTCATCAAGCTGCGTACTTTGAAGCGCCCGATAGGAAAGCCCGCGTCTTTCATCTGAAGCACTAGCGTGCGACTGCCCGCTGACCGACGAGAGTCCTCAAACAGCTCCTGTATCTTCGCGCGCTGACAAAGTCGTTCGACGTCGATCACCCGGCGGCGGTTCTTCGCGGCATAGTAACTAGATCGACAGACATCCAAGAGGCGACAAAGCCTTTCAACAGTCTCATGCACTCTCAGCCGATCAATCAGTTTTATCGATTGATCTCTTCCGATACCAAGAGCGCGGTAGCCTTTTTTAGTATGGATTTGTCCCGCTCCAGCTCGTTAATGCGTGCCTTGAGCTTCTGGATTTCTCGTTGTTCATCGGTGAGAGCCTTGGTCTCGGGAACGCCCCCATTACGCTCAAACTGAACTTGTTGAACCCAGCGCCGTAAACTGTTTTCGCTAACATCAAGCTGTAAACAGATGTGCGCCAGGGGATGGCCTTGATCTAGGACCATGGTGGCCGCTTCGCGCTTGAACTCACGACTAAACGTGCGTCTTTTCCTCATAGTGAACACTCCTTTCAAGTGGTAGATTACCACTTAGTTGAGTGTCCAGCTTTAGTAGACCACTACACAGCACAGCTCGATGGCGAGTTTTAGGGCATCAAAGTCCTCAATCACCTGAGCGAATTCAGCGCGTTTGACATAGCTTTGGTAGTTGGGCAGTGCCACGGCGGCCAAAACGGCTACAATCGCAAGCGCAATCAGTATCTCGATAAGAGTAAAACCTTGGGAATCTCGCTTCATCATACAACCTCCATCCAATATTGCTGGAAAGGTACCTTTCAGCGCGGCTTTTGTTCAGATTAGAAGCTAGGAAGCTAGGGGACACTGACAACTTAACAACTTAGTGGGAGCATTTAGGTAGAGGGATTGCTTAAGTTGATAAGTTGTCAGTGTCCCCTACATTGTCCCTAATAAAATCTCAATCCAATATTACGGAAAAGGTACCTTTCAACGCGGCCTTTGTCCAGTTTAGAAGCTAGGGGACATTAACAACTTAACAACTTAACAACTTAACAACTTAACAACTTAAGACACCCCTCTAAGCCGAGCTTTTCCAAAAAGTTACTAAGTTATCAGTGTCCTCTCTATCCTTTACTCCCTACATTAGACAATCACGTACCACAAAAAGTCTTGTAAGGTGCTAGGTCAGCCGATGGCGGAAGCGCGTATTCTTCAAAGCCTTCGCGCTCAGTATAAGGATCGGATAACACGTCCATTAACTTCTCTATGGGCGCGTAGTTAGCCTCTTTCTCGGCTGCCTGCAGTGCCTCTTCAACGATATGATTACGCGGGATATAGAGTGGGTTAACTCCATTCATCAAAGCGATTCTTTTTTCGACAGGCAGTGTCTCGCGAGTCAGGCGCTCGGACCAAGTCGCCAGCCATCGCTTGAACGGTGCGGGCTCCAAAAATAGGTTTAACAGACCGCTCTTATTTTCCTGCAGAACATCCGCTAAGCCGCGAAACAACAAAGTAAAGTCGATACTTTGAGCTTCCATCAAATCAAACAATTCAGAAATAATTACCGGATCATTTTCCTCGCTTGTAATCAAGCCTAGCTTGGCGCGCATCAAAGCTAACCAGCTTTCCTGATAGTGCTCGGCAAAATCGTCCAGGGTTTTGCTTGCAAGCCGAACGGCTTCTTCGCTATCTACATCAATCAAAGGCAATAAGGCTTCGGCCAGTCTGGCCATATTCCACTGGCCAATATCAGCCTGACTGGCAAAGGCGTAACGCCCCTGGTGATCGATCGAGCTGAACACCGCTGCCGGGTCGTATTTGTCGATAAACGCACAAGGGCCATAGTCGATCGTTTCACCAGAAATTGTTACGTTGTCGGTGTTCATGACCCCGTGCACAAAGCCAATACTCATCCATTTAGCGATAAGCAGGGCTTGTCGTATAGCAACTGCGCGGAGAAATTCAAGGTAGGGATTGTCGGCTGTTTGCAATTCAGGGTAATGGCGGGCAATCGCATAGTCGGCCAATTGCTTAACTTTATCG
>CALTDI010000014.1 GCA_943842505.1 uncultured Pseudomonadales bacterium
GATGTGATCATGAAGCTGAAGCCATTCTTGGAAAGAGAAATGTTGTAGTCTATGTAGTCACCCGGTACGCCGTTAAAGGCCTCGGAGAAATCGCCTTCGTGGCGACCAATATGAAAACCCAGCTCGATACCGTCGCCCACTTCGGTTGTGTAATCGGCATACAGATAAGTCGCTTCACCAAAGCCAAAGTCTTGACCTGGGCCTTCATCGGCTTCGGTATTTGCCAAGACATTCAACCCAAGAGTGAAGGCGCCAAAACCGATTGAGCCATAAACTTCGCCGAAGTCGAATTCTGCTTCTGCGTCATAGTTGTAGTAAAGGTAACCGATGTCGTAGCTGATTCCGCCCGCTTCACCAGCGAAGCCGCCATACATGTCGTGCTCGTAGGAGTAGACATCGTCTGCTGCATAGCTCACGTTTGAAGCCCAAGTTCCAATGTAGAAACCACTGTCAGCCGCGTAGTCGATTCCGCCGGAGATAGCAGCTTCGTTTACTGACTGAGTTAGACCGCGCCAGATGTAGTTGTTGGAAGCAGCGAAGTTAGCTGTCCATTCGTCCGCTTGTACTGTGCCAGCTGAAAGCAATAGTCCCGCCGCGGCGAGTGAAAGAATTCGTGAGTTCATGTCTTGTATTATCCCTTTGTTGATAGTGGTGAGGGGTGATCAGTTCCACCCGCTACAGGGTGTTTTGCAAGAGCTGTGCCAATGATGGGAGGCCTCTAATTCTTGGCGATAGTGCGTTAAAACGGCACTTTTTTGCCCGGAATCGCGCCACATTGGTGCGTCTAATGTGGTGCGCTGCCTCCAAATGGGGCGATAGGGCTTCAGAGCGCAAAGGGTTCGCGCTCTTATTGTTTCTGGGGCTAATAGCTTTCTTAGGGGAGGGGTGTCAGGATAGAACCTAGATGAATAGTTTCAATTTTTGCTCTAGATTCAGTCTGCGGGTTCTATCCATCGGTGTGCCCGCGAATAAGACAAGACGGACTAGGAACAGGCCCTTTATAGGGCCAGTTCCTAGCGTCTGGAGAAACTCTGGACAGAGAAGGAAGTCCGGAGAAATCCCTGGCCTACAGTAGTTCTCGACCGAGTCTGCCGCGGGGTACTCTATAGCCGGCATCCTGCACATAGTCAGGGCCGATAGAGGCGATAGTCGGGGTACCGCTGCCGCGCATAGTGATAAGCAGCTCTCTGTTGAGCAGATCCAATACTCGTTCAACGCCAGCCTGACCGAATGCGCCCAGGCCAAAGCAATAGGGTCGTCCGATACCCACAGCCGAAGCGCCCATTGCCAGCGCCTTATAGATATCGGTGCCGCGACGAAAACCGCCATCGACGATAATAGGAATTCGGCCGTTCACAGCACTCACGATTTCCGGCAGGCATTCGATAGTACCAAGGCCGGTTTCTGTGGCGCGACCCCCGTGGTTGGAAACCCAAATAGCATCTGCACCGTACTGAACCGCCAGCGCCGCATCCGCGCCAACCTCAACACCTTTTATAACTATGTTCATATTGGTGACTTCTTTCATGCGTGGGATAACACTCCAGGTCATAGCCGCATCCGTTAGCCCGACACCACGCATGTTTAAGCCATCGAACATGGGCTTGCTCTGCCCGGTATGGCAGGAGGCGCAGTTGCGCGTATCTTCTCTGATTAGCACCGATTGGGTTTCCGTGTTGCGCCCACCCGGTAAGTCGATGGTAAGACAAACTGAGGTGCAACCCGCCGCCTCGGCGCGTTGCAGCATTGAGACCGTGTATTCCCAGCGATTGGTAGAATAGAGTTGATGCCAGATAGGCGCGCCCCTTGCCTCGGAAACCTGCTCCACTGAGGTTGATGATTGTGTAGATAAGACCATGTGATGGCCTTTGGCTGCAGCCGCCCGGGCCGTGCCTAATTCCGCGTCTGCGTGGTAGGCGCCCTGACTCCCGACCGGGCATAGGAAGATAGGAGAGCTGGCTTCGCTGCCTAGTACATTAACCGATGTGTCTGTTTGGCTGACATCTACCAGCCTTCTTGGTCTTATTTGAAAACGCGAAAAGCCAGCTCGGTTCGCTCTCAGGGTAAGGTCGCTGTCGACACCCGTTGAAAGATAGCCTAAGTGGGCAGGTGGAATTCTTTCTCGCGCTATCGCCTCCATCTCAAAGACATTGATTACCTCGGAGGGGTCAGTGAGTCGCTGGCCCAGCGTTTCTTCTACCTCTTGCGCAAAAGCGGAATAGTTTGTAAGTAGGGGGCTGGCTGCTAGAAACTTAAGAAATTCTCGGCGCTGGGTCATGCTGCTCTCCAATCAGGGCTTGTCTTTTATGCGATTAATTTTCTTTGTAATGATTAGATAAAGCTATAGCTGTCCGGCGCGATTGTCTAGTAGTAGAGGTGGGTAATTTACTTGCTGATTTTCAACAGTTAAGGTGATTGAGCGGGGCAGGCATAGGCCCTTGCCCCGGGTTTCACTGTAGTGTGGTTGTTGATAGTGGCTATAATGCAGTGCTAACAATACTGGTGTAGGGCTTTATGGAACTGGCAATAATTTGCCTAGCTGCTTTCATCGCTTCCGGCTTAACCTTGTTCTCTGGCTTCGGTCTGGGAACTTTGTTAATGCCTGTTGTCGCTGTATTCTTTCCTCTGGAAGTAGCCATAGCGATGACGGCGGTGGTGCATCTTGCAAACAATCTCTTCAAGTTGCTTCTGCTCGGCCGCGGAGCAGACGCCCGGGTATTGTTGCGCTTCGGTATCCCGGCGGTGCTATTCGCCTGGATAGGTGCAGCCTTGCTCGTCGATCTGTCTGTAGAGGATGCCGCAATAGAGTATTCCCTGTTAGGCCACACTATGAGCACCTCTGGTCTGAATCTCATTCTAGGCATCCTAGTGCTGCTCTTTGTTGTGTTGGAACTGCTGCCAGTGATGGGCCGAATATCCTTCGATTCGAAATATTTGCCGCTAGGTGGGGTCCTAAGTGGTTTCTTCGGTGGCCTCTCGGGTCATCAGGGGGCGTTCCGAAGTATGTTTCTGATAAAGGCAAATCTCAGCAAGGAGGCATTCATAGCGACCGGCGTACTTATCGCCGTCCTCGTGGATATGACTCGATTGCTAGTCTACGGTATCGATCTATTCAGCGAGCGTCAGGAAATCGATTGGGTCGTAGTAGCCGCGGCAAGTCTTTCTGCATTTATCGGGGCGTTTCTCGGTAGGCGCTTACTAAAGAAGATTACCCTGCGCTCGGTTCAGCTACTGGTCAGCGCCATGTTGGCACTGATAGCGATTGGGTTAATATTTGGTCTTATCTAGATTTACTTGTTATTGTTATAGATCGCCTATTATTGCTAATACAGCAATTCCTATGAATAGAATCTTTCGCAGAAGGGACGCCAATGCCTAGTTCACTCGCCTCGATTTCCCTGGCTACCTTGCTCTCGGTAGCGACAAGCTCACTGTTAGCCCAGGCTGATGACTTCACCTTCTATTCCGATCTAGCGCAGGACTGGTACGAGGGTGGTGACTATTTCGAATGGACTTCGACTACCGAGAATAATAATGAAGCAAAGCTCAACGTGTTCTATCAAACCTTCGGCGATAGCAGCAATCCACAGCTGCTGATCGTTCATGGCTTCCCAAACTCCAGTTTCGACTTCTACAAGTTAATCCCGCTGCTGCAAGACGACTACTATATCGCCGCGCTGGATTTCCCGGGTTCGGGGTTTTCAGATAAGCCACTCGATGGTTTCAGCTACATGCTCGAAGACAACGCCATGCTGCTAGACTATTTCGTGCGCGAGGTCGTTGAGTTCGATGATTTCGCGCTTTTCACGCACGACCGCGGCGTCAGCATTGGCCTGGCTTTTCTTGGGAATTATTTGGACGAGCCGAATCCGGACTACAACATTAACTATCATTTCCTCTCCAATAGCGGAATGTTTCTTCCTCTGGCGAATTTGGTGCCGTTTCAGTTCGCCTTACTAGATGCCCAAAGAGGCCCTGCATTAATAGCGTCTCGCAAGGCGGCGCCGCGAATGACTGAGGGAAACCCGGAGTCACTAGCCTATTCGGATATTTTTAAGTTTAACGATGGCGACAGTGCGCTACTGCACGTTGGCAGATACCTGCTAGAGCGCGCGGAGAATGAATTTCGTTGGCTGGATAATTTAAGTCGAAGTCCAATACCGGTTGCCTACATGTGGGGATTGTTAGATGACATCAATCCAATACGAATACCTAACTATGTCTGGCTGACATATCTAAACGAGCGAGATGTTGAAAGCTCTTTCTGGATACTGCCCACCGCGGGGCATTACCCGCAGCGTGAGAAGCCGGTCGAGGTTGCAAAGATTGTTCGCGCTGCATTAAATGGCGAGGTGCCCGATCGCGCCGGGGAGAGTGATTTCATGCGCAGTTATGGCAGTCGGCGAGAAGCGGAGGATGGGGTCTTTGTCGGGCATTCCGAGGTAAGAAAAATGGAATTTCCAAGCTCCATTATTTACACACCCGAAGGCTATCAATAAAGTTTGAGCAACTACGTTGCTCTCAGTCCAGATTGCTGCGCGCAGCAAGTATCGAAACATCGAGGCTTACATGAAAAATAAGATCAATCTACTCGCCTTGCTTGTCATAGTTCTATCGGCGAGCTATGCCAATGGGGCAGAGAACTACGTGCCGCCAAAAACCTCATTCGGAGTGCCGGATGTGCAGGGCATCTGGACCTATGAGACCAGGACTTCTCTGCAAAGACCGGAAGTCTATGGGGACCAATTAGAGATAGACGAAGAGACGATGCTGGCAACGATGATCTCCACTGAGGAATACAACGAATTTCTCGCGGAGACTGGCGCCGAGGGCCCCACCGGTGGCGCCGTAGGAGCCTACAACGACTTTTGGTTCGCGCCCGGCAATGCCTTGGCATTCATGAATGGCATGTACAGGACATCCCTCATCATCGATCCCGCCGATGGCCAGATTCCCTGGAAGGACGGCGGCCAGGAGATTCGACAGGCGCAGCGTGAGAGCCTGCTAATGGGCAGGGATAGAAGCGATGGCCCCGAGGGAAGAGGGCTTGCTGATCGTTGCCTGGTCAGTTATGCATCGACCATGCCCTTCGTAAGCAGCTTCTACAACAATAATATGCAGATTGTGCAGTCTCCTACCCACGTCATGTTATTGGCAGAGATGGTGCACAACGTTCGCGTGGTGCGTATCGATCAAGATTTCCGTAACCTGCCCTTCAAGCAATGGCTGGGAGACTCAATCGGCTACTACGAGGGCGATACCCTGATCGTTGTCACCAAGGACTTCAATCCCTGGCAGATAAAGGAATATCTAATCTCGGAGAATGTGACCTTAACCGAGCGCTTCACCCGTATCGCAGACGACAGAATCAACTACTCCTTCACTATCGATGATCCCGAGCTCTACAGCCAGCCATGGACTGCAGAAATGCCCATGACCAGCCTGAATGAGCAGATGTATGAATATGCCTGTCATGAGGGTAATTATTCACTGCCGGCGATTCTGGCTGGTGCCAGGCGCGGAGAAATGGATGAGGCGGCGAGTCGGTAGCGTCTTAGCCCCCTAGAGTGACTAGCCAAGCATCGCCAACGCTAAACCGTATTAAATGACCTCCCTTGTCGCCTAACTGGCTGATTTTAGGTAGAATCTTGCCCCCCGAGATAGAAAAGCGCTGCCCGGCAAAGTGCGGGCACTAAAGACTGGGCGCTGAAATTACGGACCCGAAAGACATGAGTAATCGGCAGATCAAGAAATTGCTAATAGCCAACCGCGGCGAAATCGCCGTGCGCATAGTCCGCGCCTGTGCCGAGATGGGTATTCGCTCGGTTGCCATCTATACAGAGCCAGACCGCTATGGGCTATTCGTTAAACGCGCCGATGAGTCTTATTCTCTTGGGGACGATCCCCTGGCAGGCTATCTAAACCCAGCGCGAATTGTGAATCTGGCGGTTGAGACTGGCTGCGATGCGTTGCATCCCGGCTATGGTTTTCTTTCCGAGAACCCCGAACTTGCGCGACTGTGCGAAGAAAAGAATATTGCCTATGTTGGGCCATCCTCCGAGGTCATTCATCGCATGGGTGATAAGACCGAGGCGCGCACCGCCATGACGCAAGCGGGCGTTCCGGTGACGCCGGGTTCCGATGGCAACCTTGCCAATATAGAGGAGGCTCTTGTTCAAGCGGAGCGGGTAGGCTACCCGGTGATGATTAAGGCAACATCCGGGGGTGGTGGCCGCGGTATTCGCCGCTGTGACGATGCAGAAGACTTGAAGAGCCAATACCCGCGTGTGATCTCCGAGGCAACCAAGGCCTTCGGGTCGGCCGAGGTCTTTCTCGAAAAATGCATAATCAATCCCAAGCATATTGAAGTTCAGGTTCTCGGTGATTCGCAGGGTAATGTCGTTCATCTGTATGAGCGCGATTGTTCGATTCAGCGCCGCAATCAGAAACTGATTGAGATCGCTCCCAGTCCGCAGATATCAGAGGAGCAGCGTAGCTATCTTGGCGAGATGGCGGTTGCCGCCGCGCGTTATGTCGGCTATGAAAGCGCAGGGACTGTGGAGTTTTTGCTGAGTGGCGAAGACATCTATTTCATGGAGATGAATACCCGAATTCAGGTAGAGCATACGATCACCGAACAGATTACCGGTGTCGATATCGTGCGCGAGCAGATTCGGGTCGCCGAGGGCAAAGAGCTCAGCTATAAACAGGAAGACATCAGTTATCGTGGCTACGCCATGCAATTCCGTATTAATGCGGAGGATCCGAAGAACGACTTCCTTCCCTCTTTTGGGCGCATAACACACTACTATGCTCCCGGTGGTCCCGGTGTTCGAGTCGATACCGCTATCTATACTGGCTATGAGATTCCTCCTTATTATGACTCCATGTGTCTCAAGCTCGTAGTCTGGGCCTTAACCTGGGAGGAAGTCATCGCAAGAGGGCAGCGGGCAATAGATGATATGCGCCTGCACGGTATTCGTACGACGGCGGCTTACTACAAACAGATACTCGCCCATGAATCATTTCGGCAGCGGGAATTCGATACGAGTTTCGTGCCCGAGCATCCGGAACTATTAAACTATTCTGATAAGCGTCATCCTAGCGAAGTTGCTCTGGCTCTGGCCGCTGCTGTTGCAGCCTATTCAGGCTGGTAATCAGCACAGTATTGGCAGGAGAATTAAGCATGAGCAAGGCTAAATCCATTCAGGTGACCGATGTTATTTTGCGTGATGCGCATCAATCATTGATCGCCACACGCATGCGTACCGAAGATATGCTGCCTATCTGTCAGCAACTCGATGACGTCGGTTACTGGTCGCTTGAAGTTTGGGGTGGTGCAACCTTCGATGCCTGTATTCGATTTCTCAAGGAAGACCCTTGGGAGCGGCTGCAGAAGCTTAGGGAGGCACTTCCGAATACGCGTTTACAGATGCTGCTCAGAGGCCAGAATCTGCTGGGCTATAGGCACTACGCCGATGATGTAGTAACAGCCTTTGTGCAGAAGTCTGCGGAAAATGGCATCGATGTTTTTCGTGTGTTCGATGCCTTGAATGATTTGCGTAATGTCGAAACGGCTATGAAGGCTGTTAAAGATGCGGGCAAGCATGCGCAGGGAACTATCTGTTTTACTACTAGCCCGGTGCATACCGCCGAGCTCTATGTGGAGCAGGCGCGACAGCTACAAAATATGGGTGCCGACTCCATCGTCATAAAAGATATGGCAGGACTCCTGACCCCTTACGGAACTTATGAATTGGTCAAAGCGATAAAAGACGCTGTGCCTCTGGATCTTGCGATTCATAGCCATTCCACTTCTGGTCTTGCTCCCCTGTGTCAACTCAAGGCGGTGGAGGCAGGTGCAGACCGAATCGATACTTCTATCTCTGCTTTTGCCGGCGGCACCTCGCATCCTTCAACCGAGGCTCAAGTTGCAGCACTTAAAGATAGCGCCTATGACACGGGCTTGGATCTTACAAAACTTACCGCCATCGATGACTATTTTCGTGAGGTGAGGAAAAAGTATCAGCAGTTCGAGAGTGAATTTACGCGAGAAGATATCTCGGTACAGATCAATCAAGTGCCGGGCGGCATGATGTCGAATCTGGCGAATCAGTTGAAAGAGCAGAACGCGCTCGATCGCATTCGCGAAGTGTTCGATGAAATTCCCAGAGTCCGTGAGGATCTAGGCTTTCCTCCATTGGTGACTCCAACCTCACAGATCGTGGGCACGCAGGCAGTCTATAATGTGCTTTCTGGTGAGCGCTACAAGACGATTACGAATGAAGTTAAGCGTTATCTTCTCGGTGGCTATGGACGTCCGCCGGCTGCAGTAAATGAACAGCTACGCAATAAGGCCATCGGTAAGGAAGCCTATAGTGATGAGCGTCCAGCGGACTCACTTAAGCCAGAATTAGAAAAGTTGCGAGCCGAAATTGCCGAGCTTGCGAAGAATGACGAAGATGTTCTGACGTTTGCGATGTTCCCCGACCTCGGTCGAGAGTACCTGCAGCAGCGGGCCGACGGCACCCTCGAGCCGGAAGCGCTATTACCTCCAAGTAGCGGAGAGCGTCCCAAGGCGTCGATGGCGACAGAGTTCAAACTCGATGTTCACGGTGAATCCTACGAGGTAGCTATTACCGGTGTCGGAGAGTCGGGAGCTGGCCGTCGTAAGATTTATCTTTCTATGGACGGCATGCCCGAAGAGGTAATCTTTGAGCCGCTCAATGAATATGTGGCCCAGAAGGGCGACAAGAGAAAGAAGGCTACCGAACCTGGTCATGTCACTGCGGCGATGCCAGGCAATGTGGTTGAGGTGCTCGTGGCCCAGGGGGATTCAGTCAGTTCCGGTCAGGCGGTTCTAGTCACCGAAGCCATGAAGATGGAAACTGAAATTCACGCCAATATCGACGGCAAAGTTCTCAGTGTCAATGTCAGTAAAGGCGATCGAATTACTCCGGGCGAGCTGCTGATCGAAATTGGCTAGTTGCTACTCTGTCGTGTGTCACTAAAACTTTCAAACCGGAAAGCCTCACGTTTGCGATGAATGCGAAAATGAGCGCCCGAATCAGAACACTAATAGGTTTTCATGATGCTTAGCAAACTGCAAATAACCGGCTGGATACTGGGCCTACTTCTTGCCACGGC
This sequence comes from uncultured Pseudomonadales bacterium, assembly GCA_943842505.1. Classification (GTDB taxonomy): domain Bacteria; phylum Pseudomonadota; class Gammaproteobacteria; order Pseudomonadales; family Pseudohongiellaceae; genus UBA9145. The sequence continues at coordinate 9,148 of CALTDI010000014.1, forward strand.
CGTGGTTTTTTATGTCTATACCGCTCCATTCAATTACCAGAGGCTACCAGGCGTAAGAATTGGTGGCCAGCTGACCCAGCATCCTCAGAACTGGAACACAATCGATGTAGATGGAGTCGTCTATCTTAAGATGGAGGGATTTCCTCCGGTTGTAGTGAAAGTCTTTTACGCCACAGATGAGGGCGGCATCATCACTGCGACGCGTCCTGACAATGGTTATTGGGCAAAACGCGTCAGAAGCAATCCAAACGGCTGGATTCGCTTTGGTGACGCAACCTATGCGTTGAAGGCAACCGAGATATTTGGCGATGCACGCCTGCCGATGCTGGAGGCCTATGGAAGCAACAACGGAATGTCCATGCGCTATGATTTCGAGGGTGAGATTATTACGGGTCAGAATGAGCCGCTGCATACCTGGGAAGTTTTTTACTGGACGACGCGCTAGCCTAATCTAGTTGTTCGCAACTGGGATAATAGATAGTAATAAGAGCAAGATTTTTCATTCGTTAGCAGCGAATAAGAAATCTGGCTTTCTTGCAGGGGTAATTAAAAAGTAGTTTGGATGCTTAGGTTCAGGCGGCGATAACGACTGCTGCAGGAATCCTGTATCAGTGATATATCGCCATCGATGGTGGTGCCATTGAAGCGCTGTCTATATCTGCAGCGTGAAGCATCCAGTGTGTTGTCGGATTCCAGGCGGAAAGTCCAGTCTTCGAACCAGACTTTGGAAACGAATAGATCCAGCGATCGCTCTCTGTCGTTGCGGGTAATCGTCTTGATATCGATGTCATAGTTGCCGCCCCATATAGAGTGGCTGTAATCGATACCGTAGCTTAGGCCAAGCGAGGTAATGTCATGACGGAAATTGAGATTAGCGAATCCGCGACCACCGATGCGTTGCTTTGTCTTCAGAAACGGATCGATAATTTCGGAGTCGAATAAGCCTAGAGTCATTCCGAGTATGGCATTCGGTAAGTTCAGTTTGTTTAGTCGAATACTCGCCCGATTAAACATTGCCCAGCGCTTGGCAGGTGCCACGTTACCCGTCGCAGACAGTGGCTCTTCAGGGTCGATGGTGGCGTTGATTCTGCCAATGTAGTTGTCGATATCCGAATAGGAAATGCTACTGGAGATCACTCCTCCATCGTTGGGCAGGCGATATTCCAGTTGTCCTTCATAGTCCCAGCTTGTTTGTGGCTCCAGCTCGGGATTGCCGGCAAGCGCATTGAGGTCTCGGTCCTCTTCGTTCGTCGTCGCGGCGAAGCTTGAGAAGCTCAGTTGTGAAACGCTACGTTTAATTGTGCCGCGAAAGCGGAAATTTTCTTTGATATTGAAGCGGTAGTCGAAGGAAGGGCGCCAAAACTGAAAGTCACGGGTCTTGCTAACTGCGCCCGTCTGCGAGATCTCGGAAGTCTCATAGACCAAACTGCTTTCTAGTGAACTGCGATCGCTAAGCGTCCAGTTATGAAAGGCGAAACCTTCATAGCGAATTTCCTGAACCTTGGTTCCTGGGTTGGAGACCGAAAGAAGGGGTGACAGGCCGCCAACGCTTGCAGAGGGTGGTTCCGATCCGAAACTGCTGCCTATGAGCAAGCTAGATTCGAGCTGTGTATCGGCGCTCTCGATGCCAACGCGCAAAGATTGCGCATCAGTTAGTGAGAAGTTGTAATTACCCTGAACGATAAATTCCTTGCGCTCTTGCCTGGAATCGATGAATAGGTTCTTGCTCAAGCCCGCTTCCGCAGGGTTAGCTGAATACCGCTCTCTTACACTATTGCGGATTTCATCGTTGGCAACGAATAATACGGACAGACGTGAACCATCTTCGAAGCTGAACTCATAATCGCCCCCAACTTCCCAATTACTTTCTTCTCTGTTGACATCTTCTTCCTCGATACGATTGACCAGCCCGGCATCGGTAAAATCGACAAAGTCTCGGCGAACAGGCCGTGGATGGTCGCCCTCGCTGAGCAGCGCATTAAGCTGCATACGATGGGCTCCCAGGCTATAGCTCATATTGGTAGAGAGAATATTTTCTGACTGATCGCGGATATTAGTCTCGAACAGAGTGCCCACTAGCTCGTTGTTCGGGCCTAGCCGAACTTCCCGATTGTCACGATTCTCATAATTAGGTCTAGCCTCTAGATTCACCAGTGCTTGAAAATTACCAACCTGCTGCGACCATGCAACCGAGCCTCCGGTCTCGAGGGTATCATCGTGATTGAGCCGATTAACAAGTTCCACCGTGGTGCTAGAGCGCGACTGTGAGGCAAGCAAGATCACATTGATTACTTCGCTGGCGCCACGCACATTCAATGCGCCGGTGGTGTCACGAATGATTTCGATGCGCTCGACTTCCGCTGCGGTAATGCGATCGAGCTGATCTCGTGCGGAATTTCCTTTACCCGCTATGCGTTGTCCGTTGATTAATAGGTTGCCGCCGGTGCCCAGTCCGCGACCTCCGCCGCGACCACCTGGTCCGCCGCCACCGAGGGAGATGCCGGGAATACGGTCTAGCATGTCGTTGGCTGTGACAGGATTGTATTGTGAGAAGAAATCAGAGCTATAGACGACGGTGGAGTTGGCGCTGTCATCTGCGTTTTCTGCATTTGCCACGGCAGTATCTTCGGCCGATTGCGCGGAAGGGGAGTTCTCCTGTGCGAAGCTGCTTTGTGCTGTCAGCAATAGCAGGGAGAGACTGAGGAATGGCAGACGCGATCGTTGCTTTATCCTGCTCATGATTAGTAATGCCCTAGCCAAAACGAAGCATATTATCAGATATCTCAAGGTCGGGTGAGAGATTGAACACAAGTTGAAGCTAAATAACCACAGAACACGCTAAATAGCTCCAGAAAGACTGTATTCGGCCTCTAATTCCAAATACTGAGCTTTTTTGTTGGCAAGCGAGGCCCGGGTTCAGGTCGGTTTAGCCGAAAGTTAATGCAGTCGATGAATAGCAAGCCGGTGAGGCTAATTAGGGCGAGAGACATATATAAATGTTTAATCGGTAGATAGAGATCTTGCATGGTCGGTCCTGTACGTATTACTCGAAGATACTGGATAAAAACGAGGTTTTCAGCGCTCATTCACTAAGTCTTGATGCCAATCAATCTGCGCTGTCACCTACTGTATAACATGGCCTTATGCAGAGGCTGAAGAGTGCTTCGCCCAGATAGTTTGTCTGATTTTTATAAGGAGATTGTGAATGATTCACGAAGTAACGGGAGATATTTTATTAACCAAGGCGCAGGCGATAGCGCATGGGATAGCGGCCAACGATCCAATGAACCAAGGCCTGGCGCTGTCTCTGCATGAGCAATATCCGGCGATGCATAAAGATTTTCACCATTGGTGCCATCAGAATCATCCCAAGCCTGGTGAGGCTTGGGTTTGGGGTGGGGCGGAAGGCGCGCGAGTCGTGAACCTGATAACTCAAGAGGGGGGATATGGGGGAGGGAACCGACCGGGTAAGGCCTCCGAGTCCATAGTCAATCACGCTTTGCGTGCGCTGAAGAAGATAGTCGAGAAAGAAGGGTTTAACTCACTAGCATTGCCAAGACTGGCCACCGGTGTAGGTGGACTAGATTGGGAGCAGGTCAAACCGCTGATCGAATCTCAGCTCGGGGATCTCGATATTCCGATCTATGTGTACACCGTCTATCAGGCTGGGGAGCAGGCTGTAGAGCCTTAAGGTTCTTGCGTAGTTAGGGAATTAATCTCAGAACGGCTTTATAAGCCTGGCGAATCAAGGAGAAACTAGATGCCAACTCTAAACAAGATTTTTGCAGTAATAGATCCGACTACTGACAATCAGATAGCTCTTACGCGAGCTGGAAAAATCGCCGGGCGCAACGACGATATTGCGATCCATGTGTACGAGGCTATTCATGTTAGTGGAGATACGGCAGATGCCGATGCCATGGAGCGGGTTGAGACTGCGCGCCATCAGGCGTGGCTGGATACTCTGGTTGCCCCCCTACGAGAGGCTGGCCTGAAGGTTGTTGTCGAGATTGAATGGACTCCTCTATGGCGAGATGCAATTGCCCCGGCCGCGCTAAGGGCTGGTGCCAGCCTCATCATCAAGGCGGCAAATGCCAGAACCGGAGCACAGAGACGACTACTTAAGACAGCGGACTGGACCTTGCTGCGAAATGCGCCCTGTCCGGTTTACCAGATAAAGAAGGATGAGATATCAACCAATATCAAGGTGCTGATGGCGATCGATATGTCACGTGATGATGCCTTACATACGCAGCTTAATGATCTGGTAATTGGCTACGGCAAGGCTTTGCTGGTGGGAGCCGAGGGTTCCAGTATCTATGCCGTCAATGCCTATCCAAGTGCTGACAAGTATATCTATAAGGACGACCTTGCTGCCAAAGCAGGTATAGACTCTGCAAATGCGTATACGATCGAAGGACCGCCGGAGAAAGTTATTCCTGAAATTGCTGAGCAGATAGAAGCCGACATCGTTATTGTTGGAACGGCAGCACGTGATGGTATAAAGGCAGCAATGATTGGCAATACGGCTGAGAAAATATTGGATGCGATTGCAACCAATATTCTTACGGTGAATGTTAGCTAGATTTCGTTGTAATTAAAAAAGGCGGAGTAGACGTTCCGGTCTCTCCGCCTCTTTTGCAACGTTGATCTACAAGTGGTCAGTACAATAAGTGCTATAGAAAATTATTAGGCCAAATCATACTGCGCCACATATGAGCAACAGGACTGTTGTCGAAACCCAGGCCTTCTTTCGGTTGGCGGAAATGGCGTCCGATGATGTCGGTAAAGTCATCAACGTCTACCGTCACGCCTTCCTCGAAAGAATAGAGATCATTCAGAGTAATAAGTCGAGAGGTCATATACCACTTATGATTTTTTGCTTCCTCATAGGCTTGATAGATATAGGGTTCTGGTTTGTAGTCGGCGCCAAAGAAGCGGATGTAGGCTTCTGGATACGCATAGCCAACGGACTCATCGGGAAAAAATCGCAGAGCCTGGTGGGCCTCGATTGCCCAGGCAATCTCTTCGTCGACATAGGGGCGAATCATCTGCGCACACCAGTAGCCATGGTCGGTACGAATCAGGTTGGACACACAGATATCATGAAGTAGGCAGGCGAGAACCACTTTTTCTTCCATGCCGTTGTTCCTGGCAAGGCGAGCACTTTGTAACACATGGTTAGCCGGCGCAAAGCGTAGCTTAAAAAAGTCGACTAGGGTGGGTGCTTCAGGCATCTCTGGCAGTCGCGGATCATCGTGCTGATACCAGGGACGAGTATCGCCGACGACCTCTTCCGGTGTGGGTTCGATATTGCACATCCAGGGAGTGGCAATGCGCTTATCAAGCTCAACGCTCATAGCCTCTTCTAGAGCGTCGGCTTTTTCGGATAGAGTGGCGCCGCCGGCTATGGAAGCCACCGTGGCCGCACTCATATTGCTGAGAAATTTGCGTCGATCCATCTTTGTTCCTCCTCTAGCTCATCTTTGCAAGCCAATAAGTTAAGGTGAAGTGTCAGAATGACGTCCGACTGCAGACTGTGACGCCGAGCCAATGACATAGGTTTATCATATAAACGCAATGAGCACTAGATTTTTAGATGGAATCGGATTTTCTCCGTGGGCGCGCCTTTCTATATCAGTGCTATTTCTTCACAGGAGAATAAGAAGGCCCGTAATATGGAGCCTCCAGCAAGTAATAGACAAATCGTTCAATAAGCTCTAGTCTTTTCCTCTACTTGAAATAGTCTATTGGGTGAAATTATGAAACTTTCTTCAATGTATATGCCTGCGACTTTGCTGGGATTTCTCTCTTTCACAGCTGCAATAAGCGCGGCTCCACAAGACTATATTGTTGGCCGCACAGTCCATGGCCAGCCCGATTTACAAGGGTTGTGGACAAACGACACCATCACTCCTATCGAACGACCTGTAGCACTGGCTGGTCAGGCCTTCCTCAGTACTGACGAAGTTGCAGCCTTGGAGGCGCGAACTGCGGAGAGAAGGGAATTAGCAGACGACAATATCGTTGTCGAAACCGGCGGCAGCATTGGAGGCTACAACCAGATATGGCTGGATTCGGGGGATACAGTATTGTCGACGGGGCAAACTTCCATGATCGTCGATCCGCCCAATGGTCGGGCCCCGATTCGACCTGAGGCCGCAGCAAAAAGAGACTATGGCTTCGCGCATGTAGAAGATCATTGGGTAAATCACACCGTGTGGGATCGTTGTATTACTCGCGGGGTGCCGGGGTCGATGTTGCCTGCAGGCTACAACAATGCATACCGTTTTATTCAAACAGCAGACAGCTTCACAATAGTTCACGAAATGATCCATGACGTGCGAATTATTTCCTTGAACAAGGATGTACATGTCGACTCCAGCGTGAAGTTGTGGATGGGAGATTCAATTGCGCACTGGGAAGGCGATTCGCTGGTGGTAGAGACGCGTAATTTCAATGACCGTGGCATGATTGCCAGCAGTGCTGCAGGCGGTCGTTTGAAAGGTGTGCCTGTTTCAGAGGAATTACATGTACTAGAAAGATTTACTCGAGTTAGCGAAGCCACCATCATGTGGGAGGCAACAGTTACCGATCCGGTAAACTTTACCGAACCCTTTACAATTTCTATGCCATTAACTCGCGACGATGAGTACGTTATGTATGAGTATGCCTGCCACGAAGGTAACTATGCTATATCTAATATTTTAAGTGCAGGGCGTGCAAAAGAAACAGAGTAGAGTTCAGATTCTAATCGCTTGCTTTAAATTAAAAGGGCGGAAGGATTATTAATCCTTCCGCCCTTTTTTAATGCGTCTATAGCTTGATTAAGCCGTGTACTAGTGCGCTGCACCCCCGGTCGCTTGCGCGCCAGGTAAGGCCATCGCAGTTATCTTGGATCCTGTCTGCAGGATGATGTACTGATGACCATCGTGCTTCCAGGAGCTCATGCCATAACGGCTCTGTGCTGGAACTTCAACACGTCCTACTTCTTCGCCAGTCTTCTTGTCGATGGCATACAGAAGCGCAGTCTGACCGTCGTGATCCATGTCTGAGTAGATTAGCAGGTTCTTCGTGGTCACCATGGAAACAGGATTTCCAGTTCCAGTATCGCCAACATCTATTCCTTCCAGAGCAGGGTTGTTGCGGATGCGGTCAGGTGTCTCACCTGTCGGAATCTGAAACGCAATCTCGCCGGTATTCATATCGTAGGCGGTGATGCTGCTATACGGTGGCTTGAAGTAGGGCAGGCCAGAAGCTAGACGAGGGGGCCTGCCGCCAGGGCCATTGGCATACATCGCGAAAGTAGTTCCAGTTGGGTTAGGGATGCGGGCATCCGCTTCTTCGCCAGGAATCACACGCTGCCAGCTACAGGCTCTCATCGAGGGCACGTACAGGAAGCCGGAAGTTGGATCCGCCACCGGTGGCGCATAAATATTTGCACCGCCGCCATCACCCGGGCACATGGCCGAGCTGATCTTGCCTGCTTCGTTTGCCGCGTGGATTGGTGGGTTGAACAGAGGGCCCATGTCGTAGTTGGCCATTACTTCGAGTGCTTCTCTGCGCAGCTGCGGAGTGAAGTCGATAAGGTCTTCTTCGCTAATGCCTTGCATCTCGAAGGGTGGTGGCTTAGTTGGGATGGGCTGTGTAGTCGACAGCTTCTCGCCAGGAACTTCAGAAGCTGGAACTGCACGATCTTCCATCGGCCAGATTGGCTCGCCAGTCATGCGATCGAAGGTATACACATAGCCTTGCTTGGTTACCTGAGCGACTGCAGGCACTATGCCTCTGCCGGGAATATTCAGATCTAACTGAATCGGAGCGGCGGGGTTGTCGTAGTTCCATACATCGTGTTTTACCGTCTGATAGTGCCAGCGGCGCTCACCGGTCTCGGTGTCCAGCGCGATTACGCTAGTGCCGAACAGATTGTCACCAGGGCGGAATCCGCCGTAGTAATCGATCGTTGGCGGGTTAGTTGGGACGTAGACGATATTGTTCTCAGGGTCTGCTGTTAGCGGTGCCCACGAAGATACATCTCCGGTCCACTGCCACGCATCGTTTTCCCATGTCTCATGACCGTACTCACCTGGCTTGGGAATCACATTAAACTTCCACTTAAATTCGCCGGTAACTTTGTCATAGGCCAGAATATCGCCGGGGACGTTTTCAATTCGTGCTTGCAGGTAACCCTGCTCGGCGGAGTTGCCTACGACAATCGTGTCGTTAACTACGATTGGTGGAGAAGAGGCTGTGATGTAACCGGTCTCCAGTGGGATGCCTTCATAGGGATCGTAGGGATGGCCAAGATCGGCAAGCATGTCCACGACGCCAGTCGCAGGGAAGCCGTCTACGGGCACCTGCCCACCGAAGCCCTCAAGTGGGGCGCCGGTCTCGGCATCTAGCGCGACTAGAAAGAATCCGGGTGTGGAGATGTAGACCACGCCCTTGCCATCGATGCGTGAATAGCCAATACCTTTGCCGTAAGAGGCACGCATGGAATATTCCCAGCGACCTGTGTTTGGCAGACGGTAGGCCCAGAGTGTTTCACCAGTCTTTGGGTCGATAGCAACGACGTTGCGGCGTGGCCCAGACACGGTGATTAGTTTGCCATCTACATAGGTAGGTGTGGAGCGGCCGGCGCGACCATTGAAACTAGCGCCGTCCCATTCCCAGGCCACTTCGAGTTCACTGAAATTTTCTGCGGTAATCTCATCGGCAGGAGTGTAACGGGTGTGGGCGTAATCGCCGCCTAGTGTGTACCACTCCACGGTGTCGTCTGTGACCAGATTCTGGCTCATGCCAATCTGCGGCAATATGCACAGAACGACCGCCAAAAAGCTTAAACGTGCGAGCTTGTTGGGCTTAGAGCCTGAATTTATAGAAGAACATGCTTTCATTGATATAGCCTCATTAGATACAAAATCTAGCGAAGGATACCATAGAGAATATAGCGAGTGATCTTGCGACTGAAATTAAATGCGATGAAGCCCGGAGTCATGATTGCAGAGGCTCTCAGGATAAATAGAGTGAATAGATAGGGTCAGGATAAAAGTAAAATATTGGTTTTTATGCTGACCCTTTTGCTTCAATTGTCTAATTGCAGGGAAACGCTGCGGCATAATTACAATCAGTCTATTTCTGTAGCGTATTGATGTAGCTCACCACGTTAATGATTGCTTGATCGTCTCTCAGGGCTTTTGACATGATCAGCATCTGGCTGCCGTAGGTATCTTCTGGGTGTGCCCCTCGAAACCCTGCGCGAAAATTCTTCAGCTGGGTGACCATATACCAATCATTTTGACCGGCTAGAGCGGGTGCTCCCAGAGTTTCGTTGCCTTCGGCATTCGCTCCATGACAAGCCGCGCAGCTTTGGAAGGTGCTACGCCCCTGATTTATATCTCCCTCGATGGTGGTGTGTGCGGGGACGTACTCCCAACTGCCTACCCAGCCGACGATATCTTCTATACTTTCATCGCTGAGTTTTGTCGCCATAGGTCGCATGGCGATGCCCTGGGTATCTTGCTCGTGTGTTCCACGAATTCCTGCGCGGAAATTTTCCAGCTGACGTTTTAGATACCAAGATTCCATGCCTGCTAGTCGAGGAGCTTCAACGGCGATATTGCCTATGCCCTCGACGCCGTGACAGGTGGTGCAGTAGCGATCATCCATCGCGGCCTCAACTCCTACATCACCTTCAGCTGCCTGTACTGCCGATATGGAAAAAGCGGAAAGGATTAGTGTTGTTGCTGTTAGTAAATTTCTCATGCGGGTTCTGATCTCACTCGTTGATCTAGATCTGCCAATGCGTAATGGGCAGATTGAATAGCACTTTCCATCCAGGCCGAGTGCTGCGTGCTCTGGTCGCCAATCAGGTAGTGACGACCATTCACTGGCTGCCGAAGAGTTTCATACATCTGCTCTTCTTTGTCAGACCAGCCGCCTCTAACTCGAGCCCATCTGGGAGCGCAGCCTAGCATATGATTCATTCGATGCCAGGCGATAGTCATAGGCTTCTCTGCCATCTGACGATAGTTAGGATGAACTTTCTCGCCATGCTTAAGCAGGTCTTCTATCCTATCTTCTTGTGACATCTCGGTGTAGTTAGCGCCGCCAAAATTGTAGGCCGCGAGTACCACACCCTTCTTGCCGTGAATATTATGCGGTGGATACCAGATTTGCTGGATAGGCGCATTTACCCAGGTAATGCCCCCATAAATATTTTCCTTCTCCCAGAAACGTTCCTTGGCCTGAAAGGCAGCCTTATAGGCTTTTCCGCGGCGTATGTAATTCAGAGCCTCGGTATATTCGGTAGGAAAGTTATTGGGGATACCGCTCATCAGATGGCTGGGGATACAGTTGAAGCAATAGTCAGCCTTCAATACTTCGGTAACGCCGTTCTGTTCATAGGCTACTTCAACGCCGTCATCTTTGACCATGACTTCTGTTACTGGGGCGCGGAATTTAATACGATTGCCGAGTCGATTCGCGAACGCATAAATAATGCGATCCATGCCGCCTACTGGCTGCATAAGAAGCGGGCCGCTGCCTGTTCCTTCTTGCGTAGTTACCATCACATTACTTGCAAGTCGTGTTTTTAAAAGATCGCGCAGTGCGATGACATCTTTCTTGGTACCGTGATCGAGGAATCCGCCTGAACGATAACCGGCTCTGACCGAGCCTTTGTAGAGCATGTCTTCATTGAGGTCGCCAAAGCTGCGTAACATGCCTAGCAATGTTTCTGATTCGGATTCGGTCAGAGAGGAATCTACTTCTGAGTTGCCCAGGGACTTGGCAAGCATCTCTGAAACGAATCCCTGCATGCTCGATGAGTAGTCGGTGTTACGAACCGGTTTGCCGCCATTTAGCGCATCATCTTGAACCCAGGCCGTCTTGCTTTCGTTAACAAATACTTGTAATTCAACTTCCAGCTCTTTGCAGTATTTCAGCACGCTGCTGTGGATGCTGGGGATGCGTGCGGCGCCAGCATTAAAATACAGATGGGGGTCGTCATCCCATTCACAGCGCTGATAGTTTCCGATCTCGTCGATGACTGTGCCAGCCCTAACCGTGAACATGCGCCCGCCGGGGCGGTGAGAGGCCTCAAGTAGGGTGCAGTCGTATCCGGCTTTGGTGAGTTCCCAGGCTGTAGTGAGAGCAGATATGCCGGTGCCGAGTATGGCTACCTTCTTGCCATTGTTGGCGCGCAGCGATATCTCGGCAGCCTGGCTGCTACTGGGCATAAATCCCAGAGCGGCACCTGCCTGCAGCACCGCTGATGTGCCGCCATAGGCGCCCAGTAAATTAAGGAACTCTCGTCTGGATACCGGGTTAGTCATTGTATTGCCTCTACTCTTTATAATTGCAGCCAATTCTACAGCTTGAAGGGCCTTAGATAAAACTGGAAACACTCAATATGTGCGACAGATTGTGTCTCTGAGTAACCCTGCGGGATTGATATCTCGGCAGAGTTGCTAGTCCGGGCTAAGTGCCGTCACATAGAGGCTATCTAACTGGAAATAAGCAGGGAATAAATTAGAGACAAACAAAAAGGGCGGAAGGATGATTAATCCTTCCGCCCTTTTTGTTTCGAGCTATTGGTTTTCGATTTTACTCGATCCAATTACGCTCTAATGTGCAGCACCACCAGTAGCTTGCGCGCCTGGCATTGCCATTGCGGTAAGCTTGGAACCTGTCTGCAGGATGATGTACTGATGTCCATCGTGCATCCAAGAGCTCATGCCATAGCGGCTCTGAGCTGGCACTTCGATTCGACCAACTTCTTCGCCGGTCATCTTGTCGATACCGTAAAGAAGGGCGGTCTCGCCGTCGTGATCCATGTCTGAATAAATCAGCATATTTGCCGTAGTTACCATGGTAATCGCGTTGCCAGTACCGGTATCACCCACATCAATGCCATCCAGAGCAGGATTGTTGCGGATACGATCAGGGGTTTCGCCAGTAGGAATCTGGAACGCAATATCACCTGAATTCATATCGTAGGCAGTAATCGTGCTGTACGGTGGCTTAAAGTAAGGCAGGCCGGAAGCAAGACGCGGTGGTCTTGGGCGGGCGCCATTGGCATAGGCTGCGAAAGTAGCTCCTGTTGGGAGGTCGATGCGAGCATCCGCCTCTTCGCCAGGAATAATTCGCTGCCAGCTGCAGGCCTTTCTAGACGTAACGTAGAGGAAGCCTGTTGTAGGATCTGCTACCGGTGGGTTATTGATGTTTGCACCACCACCATCACCCGGGCACATGGCCGAGGCTATCTTGCCAGATGGATCCGTATCGTGGATAGGCGGATTAAACAGAGGGCCCATATCGTAATTGGCCATCACTTCAAGCGCTTCTCTACGTAGCTGGGGAGTGAAGTCGATCAGGTCGTCTTCAGTCAGGCCCTGCATTTCGTAGGCAGGCGGCTTGGTAGGGAAAGGCTGTGTTGCAGACAGCTTCTCGCCAGGAACCAGTGAGGCTGGAACCGGGCGCTCTTCAATAGGCCAGATTGGCTCGCCAGTCATGCGGTCGAAAGAGTAGACAAAGCCCTGCTTGGTGATCTGGTGAACCGAAGGAACAACTCCTCGGCCTGGAATATTCAGGTCTAACTGAATAGGCGCAGCCGGGTTGTCATAGTTCCATACATCGTGATGCACCGTCTGGAAGTGCCAGCGACGTTCGCCAGTTTCTGTGTCCAGTGCTATCAGGCTAGTACCAAACAGACCATCGCCAGGACGGAAGCCGCCGTAGTAATCGATCGTTGGCGGGTTAGTTGGAACATAGACGATGTTGTTCTCAGGATCGGCTGTTAGCGGTGCCCAGGAAGATACGTCTCCTGTCCACTGCCAGGCATCGTTTTCCCAAGTCTCGTGACCGTACTCACCCGGACGCGGAATGACGTTGAACTTCCACTTGAATTCGCCGGTCGTCTTGTCATAAGCCAGAATATCGCCAGGTACGTTCTCGACCCTAGCCTGTAAATAACCCTGCTCAGCGGAGTTACCCACGACGATAGTGTCGTTAACCACAATCGGTGGAGAGGAAGTCGTGATATAGCCAGTCTCTAGCGGAATACCTTCATAAGGGTCGTAGGGATGGCCCAGATCGGCAAGCATATCCACTACACCCGTTGATGGGAAGCCATCTACAGGTACTTGTCCGCCGAAGCCTTCAAGTGGAGCGCCGGTCTCGGCATCGAGAGCGACCAGGAAGAAGCCAGGAGTGGAGATATAGACCACACCCTTTCCGTCAATACGTGAATAGCCGATACCCTTGCCATATGAGGCGCGCATGGAATATTCCCAGCGGCCTGTGTTTGGTAGGCGATACGACCAAAGGGTCTCGCCAGTCTTGGGATCGATCGCAACAACGTTGCGGCGAGCACCAGATACAGTGAATAACTTGCCATCTACATAAGTAGGTGTTGAGCGGCCTGAGCGGCCGCCGAAGCTGGCGCCATCCCATTCCCAGGCAACTTCGAGTTCATTGAAGTTCTCCGCCGTAATTTCATCGGCAGGGGTGTAGCGCGTATGGGCGTAGTCGCCGCCGAGTGTGAACCACTCCGCGGTGTCATCGGTAACCAGGTTTTGACTCAGAGCTATCTGAGGGCTTAAGCCCAAAGCAGCCGCCAGAAGGCCTAAAGTGCCGACTTTTCTAGCTAGTGAGCCCATTGTTGAGGAGCGTGATTTCATTGTTTTAGCCTCTTTAAAGTACAGAATCTAGTGGAGGATACCATAGGCTATATAAGTAGTGATAAGCCGGACTGTAATAAAGTGTGATAAAGCTGCAGCAGCTGATTCTAGGGGCCTGTCAGAGTCCTGCTCGCTACAATAGAGTGCTATTTAGAGGCTCTGGTTGGCATTGGAGTTCGGCGCTGCTGAGTTTCCCAGTCAGGATCGGTATACCAAGGCAGGTCGATGGGGGGTAGTGTGCCCCTGCTTTTAATCAGATCGGCCGCGCGCTCGGCCAACATCATAGTCGGCGCATTGATGTTGCCGTTAGTGATACTGGGGAATACCGAGGCATCGACGACTCGTAAATTAGCGATGCCTCTTACCCTGAGATCCGCATCGACTACCGCGAGGGCATCAGACCCCATCTTGCAAGTGCCGCAAGGGTGGTAGGCACTATCCACAGCGTCCGCGATGAAACTGTCGATTTCTTCGTCGCTCTCAACATCATTAGACGGGGCGATCACCTCATCTCTATAGGCGTCCATAGCCGGCTGGCTCATAATCTCTCGAGTTAGGCGCAGTGCGTCTCTGAAGCCTTGTCGGTCAGCTTCTGTCTGCAGGTAATTGAACTGTATCTTGGGTGCATTCCTAATATTTGCGTCGACTGTGCGGACAAAGCCTCGACTCGTGGGTTTGTTGTGGCCCACATGAACTTGAAAGCCGTGTCCCTTGAAGGCGGAGCTACCATCATAGGCAATCGCGCCAGGAAGAAAATGGTATTGAATATCCGGCCACTTCACACCGGCTCGCGAACGGATAAACGCGCAGGCTTCGAAATGATTAGTGCTGCCCAGGCCGTCGCGAAACAGTAGCCATCGCAGTCCGATTTTGCCCTTGCTGATAAGACCTAGCTTGCTGTTCAGGGTAATGGGCTGCTTGCAGCGATACTGAAAATTAAACTCCAGATGATCCTGCAGGTTTTCTCCAACGCCCGGAAGTTCGTGTAGAGGTTCTATGCCGGCTTCTGCCAGAGCCGCAGGCGCCCCGATACCAGAGGTCTGTAAAAGATGTGGTGAGCCTATCGCGCCCGCAGCAATAATTACTTCGCGTCGTGCATGGTAGCAATGTGTCCGTCCCTTAATCTCACATTCGACCCCGGTTGCTTTTTTCTCCTCTAGCAGGACGCGTTGGACGAGGGCATGCTTCACTATGTGAAGATTGCCCCGCCGTCTTGCCGGTTTTAGATAGGAATATCCGGTAGAGGCACGAATACCATCTGCAATATTCATATACTTGGGACCGAAGCCTTCTTGTTGATAGCCATTATAATCAGCTGTCTCGCTGTACCCGGCATCGACACCGGCCTGAACGAAAGCTCTGTAGAGCGGGTTCTTCATTCGATTGCCGCCGCTAATTTTTATAGGCCCTGCGTTGCCGGCATATTCGCTTTCGACGACCTCGTGAGTTTCCAGCTTCTTGAAATAGGGCAGACAGTTCGCGTAGTTCCAGCCCTTGGCGCCGCTCTCTTCCCAGGCATCTATATCCGAGGCATGGCCCCGCACATAAACCATGCCGTTGATCGACGATGTCCCTCCTAACACTTTTCCTCTGGGACAGTTCATCCGCCGATTATTAAGAAATGGCTCTGGCTGGGACTCGAACCCCCAGTTGTATGTAGGTGAGTTCATTGGGATCGAGAGAGCCGAAGGCATACGAACAAAAATACTGGAGTCGCTGCCGCCATATTCGAGTAATAGCACGGTTACATTCTTGTCTTCAGATAGGCGACTGGCGAGAATAGCGCCTGCAGATCCGGCGCCGACGATTACATAGTCAAAGGAGTCGTTAGCTGTATTCGCTTCTTTCATGAACTTCTCATAGAGGGTTTGTTGAGAGGCTGCCGCGGAAAAATTGCTTGCGCCTTTTAAATAATAAGAAATAGATAACCGCATAGAGACCGATTACCGCCAAGCCGACCCATTCGATCTGAAAGGGAGTAAATTGGTAGAGTAATATCAGTGAGTAGATTAGCGCCCAGTTCGCGACTAAGTACACTCCCAGGCCTAGCCGCCTAACACCGAAGCCTAGATTGTCGGTGTAGAGTCGGATCAGAGAGTCGAGGGAGTTAGCGACGAAGATAATACCTAGCCCCACCATAGCCATATTTAAGATTGGTCCAATCGTTATCTCGTTGATGAAATAGTAGTAGAGCGTAGTAAACCACAGTGCCAGGGCGATCGAGGGAATTGTTAGTAAGGCTAAAAATAATTGCCAGGTCGGCATAGGTGAGACAAACCGGGCGACAAACTGTCCAATCATAATGCTCCAGGAAAACCACCAGAATAAGTACCAGCCATGATAGTCACTCAAGGGTGTGAAGAAGTAATGAATATTGCCGAAGTATTCGCCTATCCCCGTGGCGGTTTGTAGAAACTCACTCAAAGATGCGCCAGAAACAAAGGCCAGAATGAAGCCTAGCAACAGGAATAACGATGCGGATGCGACGCTTAACAATTTAACGTAGCGGATGTGAGAGCCGGAGTAGGTGGCAAAAAGGACGAGCACGGCAAGCAAACCGAATTTTTCAACTGCACTAATTCCTTCGATATAATCGGGGACGGAATCCAGAAAGAGAAATCCGGTAAAGGCGCAGGTAGCAATAATGATGAGGTTGTTCACGATCTTTACGGCTTTAATCTCGAACAATTTGACCTTGGGCTCAACAATGCAGAAGTAGAAAGATGTTAGGAAATAGAAAGCCCAAACCAGAAAACCCCAGAAGCCAAACTCTATAGCGAGTGGATTGGCGAAACTGTACTCGGCCTCTATAGCATAGACAGGAAATTCGACCAGCGGGAACATGATCAAGCCTACATCCAATCCCGAGGTGAAGAGGATTGCGCAGAACGTTAACAGCGAAGTTGGAATAGTGCCACGGCAAACCACGTTGCCCCATCTGATGCAAACAAACAGGGAGCTAAGCAGGGTGATGGTGGTGGCTACACTAAGTATCGAGTACATGTTTTATGATTGCGGGCTCGGGGGATAGGAAGCGCCGCCAAGAAGAAATTGAAGCTCAGACTGTCCACAGAACCCTTAGTGAGGAAGCAAATAGAGGGTAGAAGGTATCTCGCTTCAAAGGCGTTGTCCAACTTCATGAATCATTCCCTGCCCAGTATTCCCGAATTGATTTTGCGGGGATGCATATTCCTTCCACTTGCCTGCCGCCCCTGCTAGTCTTCGGGCTAATAATAGAAAATCCTCAGGAGAATTAGCGTGTTGTCTCAGTCCCCAAAATCACTACCCTTGCACGGATCCAAGCCTTTTCAGTCCGCTACTCTTCTGCTTTCGCTATTCGCCTCGTTTTCCCTGACAAGCCTGTCCCAGGCCCAACCCAGTGAACCTGAACTGCCGCGGCAGATGGCATGGACGGCGTACAATCTGGGTTCAACAGGCTATAACCAGGCGGTCGCCATAGGCGCCATGTTGCGTGACAAGTACAACGTCACCCTGCGCGTTATACCGGGTCAGAACGATGTGTCCCGTCTTCTGCCGCTTAAGAGTGGCCGGGTCGATTTTACCGCCAATGGCGTGGCGACGTATTTCGCTCAGGAAGGCATGTTTCAGTTTGCGAATCCGGAGTGGGGGCCACAGCCGCTGCGGCTACTGATGACCTCCAACGGTTTGAGTAATCAGGCCGTGGCGGTGGCCGCCGACACGGGTATTACCAGTTTTGCAGAATTGCGTGGCCGCCGAGTGCCCTATGTGAGAGCGGCGCCAGCCCTGAATGTGTCCATGGAGGCCTATCTGGCTTGTGGCGGTTTAACCTGGGATGACGTGGTTCGCGTGGATTTCCCCGGTTATGACGCCAAATGGAATGGTGTCATCAATGGTGATGTCGATGTCGCATTTGGCACTACAGTCTCTGGCCCGCCGTTTCGTCTAGAGGCTTCGCCCAGGGGAATCAATTGGTTGCCCGCACCCCATGACGATGCGGGATGTTGGGAGCGCATGTTGGCGGTTGGTCCCTATTTCACGAAACATATGGCCACCCGTGGCGCTTCGATTAGCGATGACAATCCTCACGAGGCGGGAACCTACCCCTACCCACTGTTAACCACGCTCGCCTCTCAGGATAGCGACTTCGTGTATTCCCTGACCCGCGTAATCAATGAGAATTACGATGAGTTCAAAGATTCCGACCCTGGTGCTATAGGCTGGGCATTGGAATCACAGGTGTTTAATTGGGTTGTTCCCTACCATGAGGGAGCGGTTAACTATTGGCGTGAGATCGGCGTCTGGACGGATGCCATTGAGGCTCACAATCAGTCACTGATACGCCGGCAGGAAGTCCTTATCTCGGCCTGGGATGAAATGACCGCCAGAGGCATCCGTGATCAAGACCAGTTTGTTGAGGCCTGGACACTGTTGCGTGCCGAACGTCTGGAGGAAGCCGGTTTCGATCCGGTCTGGCGCTAGTGGCAATTATTCGAACTGAAATACCCATGCCACTGCGTTGGCTGATAGGCGTCGCCGCCGTCGCAAGTGCCTTTCTTGCCATGGACTCTCTGCGCCTGTTTTCCGAAAGCCCGCTGCTTGATTTTGTCATTACCGTGCAGAACCATTATTACTACGCCCTAATGGGCCTGTTACTGCCACTGTGTTTTTTGATCTATCCCTCGTTTCGCAGTCCCAAGAGCTTATGGCTCGATGGCGTGCTAAGCCTTGCGGCATGCTGTGCCTGCGTGTTCTTCTTTATTAACGCAGAAACCATGTTGGACTATGGCTGGGAATTTTCGGCGCCGGCTTACGCGGTGTGGGTAAGCTACCTGCTATGGGCGCTCATCATGGAGGGGGTGCGTCGCAGCGGGGGTTGGGTACTATTCTTCCTCGTCCTGGTATTTTCACTCTATCCGATTGTGGCGGATATGCTCCCTGGGCCTATTTCAGGCATGTCGTCATCGGCTGCAGAGACAGCGTCTTATCATGTGATGAGCATAGAGAGCATCCTGGGTTTGCCCTTCCGCGCATTCGCGCAACTCGTTATCGGCTTTCTTATTTTTGGTATCGCGCTGCAGCATACCGGTGGTGGCCGCTTCTTTATAAATCTCGCCTTCGCCATGTTCGGTCATGTGCGAGGCGGTTCTGCCAAGGTGGCAATCGTTTCCAGCGGATTAATGGGCTCCATGAGCGGCAGCGTAATCACCAATGTGCTGACTACGGGGCAGATGACCATTCCCGCCATGAAGAAGAATGGCATGGAGAAAGAATACGCTGCAGGCGTCGAGGCTTGCGCGTCCACTGGCGGTGTACTACTGCCGCCCATCATGGGCTCGACGGCCTTCGTGATGGCGACCTTTCTTAACGTGGCATATACCACCGTCGCACTGGCCGCAGCGATTCCGGCTTTCCTGTACTTTTTTGGATTGTTCATTCAAGTAGACGCCTACGCGGCCCGTAAGGGACTGGTGGGCACGCCTAGAGATGAACTGCCTAGTTTGGCCGAGACTATGAAGCAGGGCTGGTTTTATATAGCCGCGTTCATGGTGTTGATCTTTCTTCTAGTCTATCTGCAGCGTGAAGCGGTTGCGCCTTTCTATGCGACGGGTATGTTGCTGGTATTGAATCAGCTTTCGCCTAGTCACCGCTGGAACCTAAAAGATGGAGGCGCGTTTCTTGTGGCGACGGGTAAGTTGCTGATGGAGCTGCTGACGATAATGGCAGGGGTTGGACTTATAGTAGGCGCGCTATCGGTAACCGGCTTGTCGGGAACTCTGGTTAATGACCTGTTGTATCTCGCCGGTGATTCGACTTTGCTGCTATTGCTAATGGGCGCGTTCACCAGCTTCTTCCTGGGCATAGGCATGACGGTGACCGCTGCCTATGTTTTCCTCGCCATCATTCTGGCGCCTGCCTTGATTCAGGGTGGGCTGGATCCGATGAGCGTGCATCTGTTTATCCTCTACTGGGGAATGCTGTCCTTTATTACACCGCCCGTGGCCTTAGGTGCGTTCGCAGCGGCAAGCATCGCCGGTGCGTCGGCATTGGCTACTGGGTTCAAGGCGATGCGGCTGGGCAGCGTCATCTATTTCATTCCCTTCTTCTTTGTTCTGGAGCCTGCGCTAATTCTGTCTGGCACATTATGGGAGACGCTCTTTGCCACTATTAAAGTAATAGTGGGGATAATTTTGATTGCAGGTACCCTGCAGCGCTATGTGCTTGGGGTGGGTTTTCTGGATCGTGCCGGGCCACTCGGCGTTGTCGGTCGCGCCCTGGTGATAATCGGTGGCGGCTTAATTGCCTTGCCGACAACCGAAGTTATTGGCATCAATGTTAGTGATGCGACGCTGATTATTAGCGGTGGAGTGATGGCGATTGCGGGCGTGTTGATGAGCCGTAGCGAGGCTGCCGATAGGGAGGCCCCGACAGCCTTAACTACTTAATCTTAGATTCTACTTTGAGAACGACGTGATGATAGTAGTCGAGCCTATCGATGCTCCTTGTGGAGCGACAGTTAGAAATATCGATCTCTCAGCAGAGATTACTGAAGAGCTTGCCACAGAACTGCGTCAGGCCTGGCTGCAATACCATGTGCTGGTGTTTCCCGATCAGATACTAAGTCTTGCTGATCTTGAGCGCTTTACTCTGCACTTTGGTAATTTTGGCGATGATCCCTTCTTCAATCCAATAGAGGGGAGTAGTCACATTGCGGCCATATCCCGCGACGCCAATGAGACGACTCCTCTGTTTGCAGAGAACTGGCATACAGATTGGAGCTTTCAGGCCAAGCCGCCGATCGCCACCTGTCTCTACGGTATCAAGATTCCTCCCCTTGGCGGTGACACGCTATTTGCGAATCAACACAAAGCCTACGACGAATTGCCTTGTGCGCTAAAGAAAAAGATTGAACACTTAACCGCAATTCATTCGGCGGAGTCTGCCTATTCGCCCGACGGCGTCTATAGCGACAGGCACAAAAAAAATACTGGCCGCAGCATGAGTATAGTTGTATCAGATGAGGCCAGGCGTACACACAATCACCCGTTTATTCGAGCGCACACAGAAACAGGGGCATTGGCTTTGTATTCTACGGCAGGCTATATCCAAGGTTTTGTTGGCATGGGAGAGGAGGAGAGCAAGGAGCTATTGCAGGAGCTTTACCAATATCAAGGCTCGCCACAATTTGTGTATCGTCACAAGTGGCAGCCCAATATGTTAGTAATGTGGGATAACCGCAGCGTCCTGCACAAAGCGACAGGCGGATATGACGGCCATGATCGCTTGCTGCATCGAACTACGATCTCTCAATTCGACTAGAAGGGTAAGAATAATGAAAATTACCGGGCTACAGATATTATATGGTGTACTTGCTGTTATTGGGGTGTGTGTTACCTGGTATTTCAATTTGCAGCCGATGGAGATGAGTTACATAGAAGGCCTCTATGACAACCCGGCAGCATCTTCTTTCACTAATGATTTGATCGTCGTCGTAACTGCGTTTCTTGTCTTTTCGTTTGTTGAGACGGGGCGGCTCAAGATGTCCTATGGTCTATGGGCAGCGATCTTCGTTCTTACCTTTGTTGTCGCGGCTGCGATGACCGTCCCCCTGTTCATGCTGTTGCGAGAGCGTCGTTTGATCGCAATGGCGGAATAAGTTGTGACAGAAGAGTAGATAGTTTTTCTATACCAGTAGGGATAGTGGATATAATTTGGCGAGAAAATTTTTAACAGTCATTGTTCAGCTACTCATTGCCCTGGTGACAATTCCAGCCGTGGCATTGGCAACTATGAGCTTTGAGAATCGCAACAATGATGGGCCTTCGATTATCTTTCCCGGCGGTGAGCTTGTTTCGGGGGAGCTCTATTTGGGCCCTGAGCCAGACTGGAGCTTTACCGATGATGTAGGGACTGTTCATCTTCAGCTTGATGACCCCCTAAGTTCTCGACTCATCTGGATAGAAGAGAGCGACGGTAAGATCTATATAACGTCGGACTATATGGGAACGTGGCTAGGTCGGCTCTGGAAAAAGTGGGCGGTGCAAGCGCACGAGGGTGATGGTCTCGCTGTCGTGCGCATCAATGGCGTTCGCTATGAGCGTAAGCTAGAGAGAGTTTTCTATAGCCCCTTACTCGACGGCGTCATCGAAAAGAAAATAGCGAAGTATCGATCGAGAATAACCAGGGAGGCTATCGAGTCTGGGGAGACCTGGGTGTTCGAGCTAGCTCCGCGTACAGGAGTATAGTGTCATGAAAACCAAAACCTATCTTGCTCTGCTGATTTCGATTTCATTGCTGGTCAGTCTGGCGATTCTCTTCATCCCCGGGTTGGCAGAATCTATTGAGACCTGGATGTTGGGATTCCTGTCCCGCAATGCAGCGGCCTAATCAGTGCTGGTTTCTTGTTGGGCTTAGAACCTGAAAGTATAGCGAAGCTTAACGCTCAGATCCGAGAACGCTGTATTGAAGGTATTGTCTTGGTCCCAATCCTGAAGATTGTAATTCAATACCACGAATGCCTCCTGGCCCGCCTTGGGAACCCACTGCAGTCGCGTATTGATGCCAATCTCTTCGGAGATGTTGTCGTATTGCAGCAGGCTGATCCAGTAGAGATTGGGCGAGAATGCTACCTGGGAATTCACGCTGCTCAGGCGCGTGGTGAAATCGCCCTGTGGAAGCTCGATGTCGTTCCAGTCGTAACGCAGCGACATGGAGAAGTAACGCGACTGATTCCAGGTGAAGCTGGAGTTAATGTTGACGCGCTCGCCATTGAAGAAGTCCCCGGTTCGATAGTTCACGCTCCCGGAAAATTCTCTCTGACCGGCGGTGTTGAATCCAATCTGGGTTTCACCGAAGTCATAACTCCCAGGCTGAATAAAGACCTCATTACCAGTCTGGCGAAAGATGGCAAATGTGTTGCGCACTATTTCTTTGCTTTCGAAATGGTTTAGCGTTATTCCATCTCGCGATGTGGTTTCGAGTTCGAGTAGTCGGTAGTTAACTACTTCGGTTTGCAGGCCTCCATCTATGAGCTCGATACGCTGCATGTCGATACCAGCGAACGCGGTCTGGAAGAGACCGCTCTCGAAGAAGTGGGTATAGCCTACATCGGCAGTCAGGTCTTCGATATTTGATCTGTTCACAAAACCCATAGCCGGATTGAAATTGTCTTCCACGACCTTGTAGCCGACGCGCGCGCGGAAACCATCGCTGGAGGGATAGGCCAGACCGAAACCATAGGAAGCATCGTCGTCATCGAGACCGGTCGTGTCGGACTGCTGAAAGAACACATTGCCCTGTAGTCTGCGACCATTGCTGAGTTGGTTGTTGATGTATTGAAAGTCGACTCCGGCAACGCTGTTATCTAGATCCGAGGTTGGGTCGCCATCGGTATAGATAAAGCCAATGCGCGAATCATCGAGAACGTTCGCGGAGACGCGAGTGATCAGCAACTCCGAGGCATCAACCCCAGCGTTTTGGTCCTGTTTGATAGCGAGGGCGCCGATGTTGAATCGCCCAACGCGCCCACTGACGCGGCCGCCATAGTTGATATCGACCGGGCTGCCATCTGCGGCCAGGCCTAGCTTGCGAGAGAAATACGGTCGCGCATTTTCGCGAGAGCCTCCAGTAGATGCGCTATTGCCACCGGCCATGTTACTGATGCCGCCAAACTGGAATAGATCGGAATCGTTGTTAAAGAAATCTCGCCTCTCGGGAAAGAACAGATTGAAACGACCAAGGTTTACCTGGCGATTATCAACCTCGGCTGCCGAAAAATCTGTGTTGATAGTCAGTGCCGCATTTAGAGAAGGCGTGAGTCGGTAGAAGGCATCTAGCGACGGCTCATAATTCTGCGCGCTTCCCGACGGATTGAACTTCCGCTGACGAATCGCTGCGAAGCTTGGCACTATGTCGAGGCCAACACCCTGGTCCATGCCTTGCATTCCACTCATCTCACCCATGATGGTGGGGTTGTAGGTGCGGTCCAGAGAGACCCATGACATCTCTTCGTTACGGCGACGAATGCCGCGGCCGAAGTTAAAGCCCCAGGTGTCCAGGTTCGGGTCGAAGGGAAGAGACTTGAAGGGAATTTCGACTTCTGCAATCCAGCTGTTGCCATCGACACTGGTCGCGGCCTCCCAGATCGTGTTCCAGTCCAGGGTGAATCGAAACGGGGTTGTATACAGAGAGTCATGGCGCGCAGCATTGAGGTTGGTTTCGAAACGATAGCCAGCTCGGCCCTGATTAAAGGGATCGAGAATGATAACCAGACGATCGTCGAATGGCATGCCCTGGCCATGTCGCAGCGTAGGCGCCGCTATCTGGTCGGGCTCGCTGTCGAACATGCGAGCGCCGACATAGAGCGCGTCCGTTGTATAGATCACATAAAGTTCTGTTAGCTCTGAGGGCTCTACATGATCACCCGGGCGGCTCTGGTGGAAGTCAGTAATTAGTTCTGCTTCCTGCCACACTGCATCGTCTAGCTTGCCATCGAGAATCGGTGCCGAGTTGACTCGGGCGGCACGCAGGCTCTTCGCTTCGACCTGCTGTTCCTGCACAGCCGCCTGTGCCCAAACGGCGTTGGCACTGAAGCTCAGGATGAGGATTGCGGAGATAAAAAAGAAGGTGTTCTTGGGCGAAGATAAGTGGCGTGGCAAAGCAAGTAACCTCATACAGCTGGGGAACCAAAATAAGCGGCGGATTCTAGCAACCACGGGGCCTTCAGATAAGAAGCTGACACACAAAGTTTCAACTTTGTGCGCCGCGGATCGACTTGTATCACTTGCTGAAAATTTTCATCAAGGAACTCTATTTTCGTTTCGATGGATGACGCTCTGGCGGAGCAAAACAGTCTGGGCTAAGCTGCGATCGGTAGAAACAAATCTTTACTAAGAAAATAAGAACAAGGAGATTTTCATGAACAATTTTACTAAATCCCTTCTCGCCGTTCAGATCGCGCTAGCTGGTGCAGTTGCAGTGGCACAGGATGAGGAAACCTACGCTACTTATATTACCGAGGAGCAGTGGCAGATGGTAAATGAGCTGCCCGGTGTAGATCGGCAGATCGTCAGCCGTGATATCGGCAAGTTGAACCTCTCGGTTGGAATCATCCATAGGGGCGCGGTGGAGCGCGCTAGCGGTCAGTCCACACCCAATCCAGAGCGGCCCTGCGGTGTAAGTAGTAGCTCGCGCAACAGCAATGCGCGCGGCATCATGCACTATGCTCAGACTGAAACCTATTACATCGCCTCGGGCTCCGGGACCATAGTTACCGGCGGTACTATCCTCAACGGCAATGAATCTGCGCCCGGCAGCAATGTTACCGATGTCTTGAATGGGCCGTCCTGCAGCGGTGTGATCGTGGGCGATTGGATAGCGAAGCACGTCAAGGAGGGCGACATCATAATCATCCCGGCGGGCACTCCCCATGGCTGGCTGGAGGTGCCTGTGCATGTGGACTATCTTTCGGTGCGTCCTGACCCGGATCGCGTCCTGTCGGATAGCTACATCAACCCAGCACTGGGTAGCGATTTTAAGATTAAGACAGAATAATACGGCGTCGGGCGCCTGTTGGTAGCCGATCTGATGGGCGCCGTTACCCCTTCAAAACGCTGGACAAGAGCCCGCAGGGGCGATACATTCTGTGGGTTCGAAAAAGTTCTATTATAATTAATCAGTGCCCCAGCACGGGAGAGAAAAATGATAAGAAAGTCCCTTTTTAACCTGACGCTCACGGCAGCGCTCGCATTTTTTGCCAGCTCAGCCAGCGTCTTTGCCCAAGACCAGGAATCGGTCATGCCGTTCAAGGTTGGAACGTTTGCCATAAATGATGGCATACCAACAGTTGGCCTAGTCGTGCAGAACGACGAGTTGATCGTCGACCTAGCTGCCGCTAACCGCGCTCTGGAGCTTATCCCTCGTTACGCCACGGTAGCGATACCTGACGATATGATTGGTCTAATTTCAGCCTATGAATATGGTTTAAAGTACCGGGTCTACGAGATTGTTAATCATCTCGTAGAAAACGACATGTTGAATGGTGAGTTTGCCAAGCTACGTGCACCCTGTTGCTTCCGTGGACATCATGGCGCCGATTCAGTATCCCAGCAAGCTCATGAATGCGGCTGTGAACTTCTACACTCACGCCTGTGAAGGCTGCAACGACGATGAGCGAGCCGCTCAGACTCGCGAGCGTCAAGTAAACCGCGGCGTTCCCTACCTGTTTTTGAAGCCTACACGAGGAGCAATCATCGGCGACGGTGATGACATCCTTATGCCTTACGGCCGTGACCGCATAGAGTGGGAAGTCGAGATGGCTATCGTATTTGGTCGCTCAGGCAAGTATGTTTCCGCAGACCGCGCCTACGATCACGTATTCGGTTACATGGTAGCGATGGATATCTCCGATCGCGGTGGTCGTCCACCAGGTGGCTACGGCTCCGGTTCTGACTGGTTTGTAGGCAAGGGTCATGACACCTTTGCTCCACATGGTCCCTGGATCGTGCCAAAGGAATTCTACGGCGATCCTATGGAGCGTCTGCATCAGACTCTGGTTATCGACGGTGTAACCGTTCAGGAAGCTCGAGCTGGCGACATGATCCACAACATTCCTGAGTTGATCGAGTATGCCTCATCATTGATCACAATCTTCCCAGGCGATGTGCTGCAAAGTGGAACCTCTGGTGGAACGGGAGCGGGCCGAGTTGAGCGCGCAACCGGTTCTGGCTATCTTATTGATGGAGAGACGATTGAGGCAAACATCGAGGGAATCGGTACGCTTCACCATACGGTTAGACTCGAGCGCAGTATCCCGAGCGATCTGTCTGGCTCACAGTTGCCACCGGTAAGTTCTTACCGCGACTAGTCGGTCTGAGTCGAAGAAACAAAGTAGTAGAAGTAATACAGAAAAGGCGGCTTCATTTTACAATGGAGCCGCCTTTTCTTTTTCAGCTTTCGCTGCACGCTATAGAGCAGCGATTAACAGAGGGCGTTAGTTAAGCTCTGACCTGAGCCTAGCGTAAGTCGTTCAGAGCGACTTTAGATGCGCGAGCATAGTGTCTACATCGCTGCATTCGAACGGGTCTGTCGGGCAGTTGTCCGTCTTGCCTTCCTCTTCGAATAGCGCAGTGATCTGACCATCTTCAACTAGCATCGAATAGCGCCAGGAGCGAGAGCCGAAGCCCAGATTTTCCTTCTTTACCAGCATGCCCATCTCGCGGGTGAAGTCGGCGTTGCCATCGGGCAACATCTTCACGTGTTCTACATGCAGTTGTTTCGCCCATTGAAACATTGAGAACGCGTCGTTCACGCTAACACAGTACACCTCATCAACCCCAAGCTCTTTCAACTCGGCATAGTGCTTCTCATAACCGGGCAGATGGGTGCCGCTGCAGGTTGGGGTAAACGCGCCTGGCAGAGCGACTATGATTATGCGCTTGCCATCGAAAATCTCGGCACTGGTGACATCTTTCCAGACGAAAGGGTTCTCGCCTCCTACTGATTCATCTCTAATCCTTGTTTTAAAAGTTATTTCGGGTACGTGAGTACTAACTAACTTGCCTGACTCTTGATTCATTATGCCTCTTCTCTCGAATAGTGATTGGTATTGAGCGAAGATACGCGACGAGCAGTAATAGGTAAAATGATTAATTTCGATGATATGTATTGGAAAAAACGATCGAAAAGTATGAATACCCGGTAATCTCGATGAATTGTTAACAATATCGACGAATAATTGATTAAAAATCCATAATGCTGTAAGTTTCCTGCTCTATTTATAGATATTGTTGACAATAATGGCGCATTCAGTGGAAACAGCTTCGGAAATAGTGATTGAGCTAGAAACCTTAACCCATGCCGATCGCGCCTTCCAAACCCTGCAGAGCGATATAACGAAGGGCGATATTAAGCCCGGCAGTAAGATTAGTGAGGCGGAGCTGGCGAGCCAATATGGCATCAGCCGAGGCCCCCTGCGTGAAGCGCTGCAGAGGCTCGAAAGTCGCGGCCTTATAGAGCGCATTGCCCATGTCGGGGCGCGGGTTGTTTCTCTTAATCTGAATGAGCTCTTAGAAATCTACCAGGTTCGCGAGGCCCTGGAAGGGCTTGCCTGTCGTCTTGCCGCAGCAAATATGACTGACGAAGAGATCGCTCTGCTGGGCCAGCTACTGGATAAACACGCCGCAGACACCCAGCTGCAATCTGGTCATGCCTATTTTCAAAAAGAGGGCGATCTGGATTTTCATTATCAGATCGTCAAAGGCGCAAAGAATGACCATCTTGCGAAACAGATCCTAGGTGATATGTATCACCTGTTAAGAATGTACCGCTATCAATGCAGCTTGTCCGAAGGGCGCCCTCAGCTAGCACTGAAGGAGCACCGGTCGATTCTCGATGCGATAGCCGATCGAGATGGCGATCTGGCCGAGTTGCTTATGCGCAAGCACATTAGAAAGGCCCGAGAAAATATCTCTGCACAATACAATCAGCAAGACTTCGATTTAATCAATGAGGCGACGAAGAGGCCTCAAAGAAGTAAGACCTAATTAAACAACTAGTAATATTGGCCCTTAGATTGGACCTTAGAATAGAAACGGTGACTTATGAGTGAAACGAAGATTATCCCCAGGCGCAAAATTTAGAGCCGCAATTGAGGCAGGCAACCCACTGCAGGTCGTGGGCACAGTAAATGCCTTTACCGCCATGATGGCTGAGCAGATCGGTCATCAGGCGATCTATCTCTCCGGTGGTGGTGTAGCGAATATTTCTTATGGCCTGCCGGATCTGGGCATGACCTCGCTCAACGATGTGATTGTAGATGTGCAGCGAATTACGGCTGCGACCACAGTGCCTCTATTGGTAGATATCGATACCGGCTGGGGTGGTGCGTTCAACATAGCCAAGACCATTCGTGACATGGAGAAGGCGGGCGCGGCGGCTGTGCACATGGAAGATCAGGTAGCGCAGAAGCGTTGCGGCCATCGCCCCAATAAAGAAATCGTTTCGACCGATGAGATGGTGGATCGAATTATTGCGGCTGTAGATGCGCGCAGCGACCCCGATTTCTTCATCATGGCGCGTACCGATTCGTTTGCGCAGGAAGGATTAGAGGCTGCGATAGAGCGAGCCAAGGCTTACGCCGCTGCCGGCGCCGATGGAATATTCGCTGAAGCTATAAAAACCGAAGAGCACTATCGCGCATTCTCCGCAGCCTTGGACGTGCCGGTTCTAGCCAATATTACAGAATTTGGTCAGACCGAGCTCTGGAACAAGAAGCAGCTGGGAGAGTGGGGAGCGGCTATGGTGCTATATCCCCTTTCTGCCTCTCGTGCCATGAATAAGGCAGCAGAAACAGTTTACCGCTCACTGTTGGAAGAGGGGGATCAGAAGAAAGTCATCGATATAATGCAGACGCGCATGGAGTTGTATGACTATCTTGGTTATCACGACTACGAAGAAAAACTGGATTCGCTTTTCGCTCAAGGCAAGAACAAATAAAAAACTTATTGCGCTTCTAGACTGGCTCGATAAGGCGCGGTTTAGCGCACATAAGAATACTAATACAAAATTTTAAACGGAGAAGTAAAGTGGCTGATAAAAAATTAAGTGGTGCGGGTCTGCGCGGTCAATCCGCCGGTGAAACAACGCTATGTACAGTGGGAAAGACCGGCAGTGGTCTGACCTACTGTGGTTACGATATTGCCGAGCTTGCCGAGAACGCGAAATTCGAAGAGGTAGCCTATCTGCTCTACAACGGCGAACTACCTACGCAGTCTCAGTTGGATCAATACACCACCAAGCTTAAAGGCTTGCGTTCACTCCCAGACGCTTTGAAGACGGTGCTTGAGAATATTCCGGCGACTGCACATCCAATGGACGTGATGCGCACCGGCGCGTCTATGCTGGGCAATCTCGAAACAGAGATGAGCTTTGCGCAGCAGCAAGATGCGGCTGATCGCCTGCTGGCCCTGCTGCCATCGATTGTTTGCTATTGGTACAAGTTCAGTCATGACGGTGAGCGTATTGAAACTGCAACCGATGACGACTCTATCGCCGGGCATTTTCTGCATATGTTGCGCGGCGAGAAACCGAATGCCATGCATCAGCGAGTGATGGATGTTTCCCTTATTCTGTATGCAGAGCACGAATTCAATGCGTCGACATTCGCCGCTAGAGTCTGTGCTTCAACCTTGTCTGATATGCATTCCTGCGTAACCGGAGCAATCGGAACACTGCGCGGTCCTCTGCACGGTGGTGCAAATGAGGCGGCGATGGACATGATCGAAGATTGGAAGTCTCCGCTCGAGGCCCGTGAAAATATTCTGGCTATGCTGGAGCGTAAAGACAAGATCATGGGCTTTGGTCACGCCATCTATCGCGAGAGCGATCCGCGTAATGCGATCATCAAGCAATGGTCGGAGAAACTTGCGCAGGAAGTGGGCGACACTACACTGTATCCGGTTTCTGTAGAGGTAGAAAAAGTGATGTGGGAAGAGAAGAAGCTTTTCTGTAACGCCGACTTCTTTCATGCGTCGGCCTATAACTTTATGGGAATCCCTACCAAGCTGTTTACGCCGATCTTCGTTTGCTCGCGCGTTAGCGGTTGGACTGCCCACGTTATGGAGCAGCGTTCCAACAATCGCATCATCCGTCCTAGCGCCGACTATACGGGTCCTGATGCGCGTTCTTGGGTAGACATCGGCGAACGCTAGCCCGTCGATCTGCGAGAGTAGTTACTAGCGTAGGTAAATCAAAGTCAGTCAATCGCTCGAAGAGTTAATTTATGAATAGCGCAAATCGCAAACCACTGCCGGGTACTAGCCTGGATTTTTTTGATACGCGGGAGGCGGTCGAAGCGATCTCGCCCGGGTCTTATGCAAAGCTGCCCTATACCTCTAGAGTATTGGCAGAGCAGCTAGTTAGGCGCTGCGATCCCGAGGCGCTTACCGATTCCCTGAGACAGATAATCGAGCGCCGACAGGATCTGGATTTTCCCTGGTATCCGGCCAGGGTGGTTTGTCATGACATCCTGGGTCAGACGGCGCTGGTCGATCTGGCAGGTCTGCGCGATGCAATCGCCGAGCAGGGTGGCGATCCTTCCAAGGTAAACCCGGTTGTTCCAACACAATTGATTGTAGATCATTCGCTGGCAGTGGAGCACAGTGGTGTCGAGGCTGATGCATTTGATAAGAATCGTGCAATCGAAGATCGTCGCAACGAACAGCGTTTTCATTTTATTGAATGGACAAAGACAGCTTTCGAAAATGTTGACGTGATTCCCGCCGGTAACGGCATCATGCATCAGATCAATCTGGAGAAAATGTCGCCCGTTGTGCAATCGCGAGATGGCGTTGCCTTCCCCGATACCTGTGTGGGCACCGACAGTCATACGCCGCATATCGATTCCCTGGGCGTTATCGCAATCGGCGTTGGCGGTCTGGAGGCTGAAACTGTCATGCTGGGTCGGCCTTCGATGATGCGCCTGCCCGATATTATCGGTGTCGAATTAACCGGCAAGCGTCAGCCAGGCATTACGGCTACGGATATCGTGCTGGCAATTACTGAGTTTCTGCGTAACGAGAAGGTCGTGTCTGCGTATTTAGAGTTCTTCGGCGAGGGTGCCTCCAAGCTGACGATAGGCGATCGTGCAACTATCTCCAATATGACCCCAGAGTTTGGTGCTACCGCCGCCATGTTCTATATCGATGAGCAGACTATCGATTACCTAAAACTTACCGGCCGCGAGCCAGAGCAGGTAGCGCTGGTCGAGCAGTACGCGAAGCAAACCGGGCTATGGGCTGATACCCTGACGGAGGCCGAATACGAGCGAGTGCTTAGCTTCGATCTGTCCAGTGTCGGCCGTAACATGGCCGGCCCGTCTAACCCCCACAGGCGCTTGCCAACGTCTGACCTAAGCAAGCGCGGTATTGCGGTCGATCTGGATAAGGCCTTGGCAGAGGAAGAAGCCGGCCTGATGCCAGACGGTGCTGTAATTATTGCGGCGATTACCTCGTGCACGAATACCAGCAATCCACGGAATGTGGTTGCAGCGGGTCTCATAGCGAAGAAGGCGAATGAGCTCGGCCTGGTCCGTAAACCCTGGGTGAAGACTTCTTTCGCGCCGGGATCGAAGGTTGCGCAGCTCTATCTCGAAGATGCAGGGCTGCTTCGAGAGTTGGAAAAACTGGGTTTCGGTATCGTTGGCTTTGCCTGTACTACCTGCAACGGCATGAGCGGTGCTCTCGACCCGGTGATACAGAAGGAGATCATAGATAGGGATCTCTATGCCACCGCCGTGCTCTCGGGTAACCGAAACTTCGACGGCCGTATACACCCCTATGCGAAGCAGGCGTTTCTGGCATCACCTCCGTTAGTTGTAGCTTACGCGATTGCCGGCACTATGCGTTTCGATATAGAGCAGGATGCCCTCGGTACCGATAAAGATGGCAAGCCAATCACACTGAAAGACATCTGGCCCAGTGATGAAGAGATCGATGCGATCGTGGCGGCATCGGTTAAACCGGAGCAATTTAAGCAAATCTATATTCCCATGTTCGACCTGGGAACCATCGAGCGTTCCGAAAGTCCGCTGTACGATTGGAATCCAACTAGCACCTATATTCGCCGACCTCCTTATTGGGAGGGAGCGCTTGCGGGTGAGCGCACAATGAAAGACATGCGCCCCCTTGCAATCTTGGGCGACAATATCACAACCGACCATCTGTCACCCTCGAATGCTATTCAGCTTAATAGTGCTGCTGGTGCCTATCTGGCGAAGATGGGTTTGCCCGAGGCAGATTTCAATTCCTATGCGACACACCGTGGCGATCATCTGACGGCGCAGCGCGCTACTTTTGCGAACCCGAAGTTGCTCAACGAGATGGTGCGAGAAAATGGCGAGGTAGTGCAGGGCTCATTGGCACGAGTTGAACCGGAAGGTGAGGTGATGCGCATGTGGGAGGCAATCGAGATCTACATGCAGCGTAGTCAGCCACTGATTATTGTGGCGGGCGCAGACTATGGCCAGGGGTCTTCCCGCGATTGGGCTGCCAAGGGTGTCCGACTGGCGGGTGTAGAAGTCATTGCTGCGGAAGGGTTCGAGCGTATCCACAGGCAGAATTTGATAGGTATGGGTGTGTTGCCGGTGCAGTTCGAATCGGGCACGAGCCGAATCAGCCTTGTGCTCGATGGCACAGAAACCTATGACATTCAGGGAAGCGTTTCTCCGGGTGCTATGTTGGCTCTGATAATCAGACGCGCCGATGGTGAGGCGATAGAGGTGCCGATGAAATGCCGCCTGGATACCGCCGAGGAAGTTACCGTGTATGCGGCCGGAGGCGTGCTGCAGCGTTTCGCACAGGAATTCCTCGAGAAAAATGTCGCGTAGTGTTTACAGCTTAACTCTTCTAGAAAATAAATGGGTATGACTATGTCTCAAGTTCCTCAGATCAGAATCCCGGCTACCTATATGCGTGGAGGAACGAGCAAAGGCGTCTTCTTTAGATTGACCGATCTTCCGGACGTGGCGCAGCTTGCCGGTGAGGCGCGAGATAAGTTGCTGTTGCGAGTCATCGGCAGCCCAGATCCGTACGGCAAACAAACCGATGGCATGGGTGGCGCAACCTCCAGTACTAGCAAGACAGTAATCGTCTCCAAGAGTGAGGTGCCCGACCACGATGTAGACTATTTGTTCGGGCAGGTAGCGATCGACAAGGCCTTCGTCGACTGGAGTGGTAACTGCGGCAATCTAACGGCGGCAGTCGGTGCCTTCGCAATCAGCAATGAGCTGGTCGAGGCGGCCAGGGTGCCTGAGAATGGTAGCGTAGCGGTGCGAATATGGCAGGCGAATATTCGCAAGAGCATTATCGTTAATGTACCCATGCGTGACGGTGTGGTTCAGGAGACCGGCGACTTCGAATTAGACGGCGTGACCTTTCCCGCAGCCGAGATGCAAGTTGAGTTTATGGACCCGGCAGATGGTGAGGGTTCGATGTTTCCAACGGGTAATCTGGTAGATGACCTCGATGTGCCAGGCCTTGGCACGCTCAAGGCAACGCTGATTAATGCGGGCATACCCACTATTTTTGTCAACGCCGAAGATGTGTCCTATACCGGATGCGAGCTTCAGGATGCGATCAATGGTGATGACAGCGCACTGGCTATGTTTGAAACTATTCGTGCACACGGCGCCGTTAAGATGGGTTTGATAGCAGATATCAAGGAGGCGGCAGGGCGGCAACACACGCCCAAGGTAGCCTTTGTAGCGAAGCCCAGTGCCTATACTTCTTCCAGCGGGAAATCCATTGCCGCAGGAGATACTGATCTTTCTGTGCGCGCTCTATCCATGGGTAAGCTGCACCATGCGATGATGGGCACGGCTGCCGTTGCTATCGGCACCGCGGCGGCCATTCCTGGCACTCTGGTTAATCTGGCAGCGGGTGGTGGCAGCCCGAATTCGGTAGTTTTCGGGCATCCCTCCGGCACCCTGAAGGTAGGCGCCGAGGTGGTTGAGGTTGATGGCCAGTGGCAGGCCAGGAAGGCGCTCATGAGTCGCAGTGCTAGGGTGTTGATGGAGGGCTGGGTGAGAATTCCCGGGGATTCGTTCTAGAGTCGGCAAAAATCCATTCTCAATTTCAGCGATCGAAATGCGCACGCGTTCGATTAGCGAAGGCTACCAGAGACAGCATCACAGGCACTTCGACCAGTACGCCAACAACGGTGGCTAGAGCGGCCCCCGAATTCAATCCGAACAGACTAATCGCCACCGCTACAGCCAACTCGAAGAAATTCGACGTGCCAATCATGGCCGCAGGAGCGGCAGTGCTGAAAGGCACTCGCCATAAATAGCCCCAGCCATAGGCGATGGCAAATATTCCATAGCTCTGAATGAGCAGCGGGATCGCAATTAGGACTATCACTAAGGGTTTGTCGAGAATAGTCTGTGCCTGGAAACCGAAGAGAAGCACGACAGTCGCAAGCAGGCCCATGATGGAGAATGGTTTTAGCCTTGAAGTGAAGTTTGCTATGCCTTCATCACTGCCGGATCTATCCAGAAGCTTTCTGGTTACATAGCCAGCTGCCAGTGGGATGACAACATAAAGAATCACGGAAAGAATCAGTGTCTCCCAGGGCACAACTATATCCGTGATGCCGAGTAGTAACGCGGTTAGTGGCGCGAAGGCAAACACCATGATGATGTCATTGATGGAAACTTGCACCAGTGTGTAGTTGGCATCGCCACGAACGAGTTGGCTCCAGACAAAGACCATGGCGGTGCACGGGGCAACGCCTAGCAGGATCATGCCGGCAATATATTCTTTAGCGGACTGTGGGTCTACAAGCCCCGCGAACAGGTGCTCGAAGAAGAGGATGCCTAGCGCAGCCATGGTAAATGGTTTTATCAGCCAGTTAACGACGAGCGTGATGCAGATTCCTTTCGGCTTCTTGCCAACATCTTTTAGGGATGCGAAATCGACGTTTACCATCATCGGATAGATCATCACCCAGATAAAAACGGCAACTACCAGGTTAACGCTGGCATATTCTACAGAGGCTATGAGTCCGAAGAAATCGGGTACGCTAGCGCCGAATATAACGCCCGTTGCAATGCAAAGCGCAACCCACAGAGATAGATAGCGCTCGAATAGTCCCATAGGAGAAGTAGTCTCTGCGCTCATAATAATTCTTTCTCTAGTCTCTGTTTAAGCATCTGATAGACAGCCTCGAATGCGGCATCAATCTCAGTATCGCTTCCTTCGGCCTTCGCCGGGTCTGGCGTGCTCCAGTGCAGTCTCTCTGCATCCTGCAGATAGGCCGGGCAGGTCTCGCCCGCAGCCTCGTCACATACGCTAATCAGCAGGTCGAAATTCTGCTGCTCCAGCTCGTTCCAGGATTTGCTGTGGGGCTGGTCCAGCACGATGCCATGACGTTTCAGCGTGGTGAGGGATTTAGGATGCACATAGCCCGCGGGGAAACTCCCTGCGCTACTGGCAGTGTAACTGCCCTTGCCGAAGTGATTAATCAAGCCTTCGGCCATGATGGAGCGACAGGAGTTGCCGGTGCAAAGCACGAGAACGTTCTTCATTTGACAGCTATGGTCTCGACTACTAAATTCTGGAAGATACAAATTTTCTGTTGTGGTAATTTAACTGGCATTCGAATCCCGACTCCTTAGGCGAATCAAGCGCCTTTGATTCTTGTTAACTGTACAAGCAATGGCATTCTAAATCTAGAAGGGCTGTAGGCTCTGAAGTTTTTTCACATAAAGCTGCGCGAGATGCGCACTATTTCCTAGGCTAAAACTTAATTCAGGCCTAGCCTCTCTATCGGTGTTTTCTCTATACAAAAAGCACAATGACAGTGTTAGTCTCTATGTCATCTGCGCAAGAAAAATTCACGGTTAAAAATATTATAGAGAGCCTTTAATGAGGCTGAGGTAATTGAGATGGCAGCAACACATGCAATAGTAAAGTCTTTACTCTCCTTCAAACATTTTTCTACACGGCGGGCTTCTCTATTTATTTTCTTTATTCTGCCGGCCTTTTCACAAGCGCAGGATCTACCTTCGGTTGATGAAACCGTTGCCAATGCGAGTCGTATGGAAGGCTACTTCAATCTCTATTGGGAAGAATCCAGCGGCAAGATGTATTGGGAGATCGATAAGCTCGATACAGAGTTTCTCTACCAGATCTCGATGGGGTCGGGCTTGGGTTCCAATCCGGTTGGCATCGATCGCGGTCAACTGCGAGGGACTTATGTGCTCGCAGCCAAGCGGGTTGGCCCCAGAATATTATTAGTACAACCCAATTACCGCTATCGCGCCTCCAGCGACAATATTCTGGAGAGACAGTCGGTAGAGGATTCTTTTGCGCCTTCGGTGCACTGGGGGTTCGATATCGTGGCAGTCGGAGAAGACAGTGTGTTGGTCGATGCGACAGACTTCTTCCTGCGTGATGCGCGAAACGTTACGGGTGCTATCGCCAACAGGAATCAAGGAAATTATTCCCTTGATAAGAGTCGCAGTGCCTTCTATCTAGATAACACCAAAAGCTTTCCCGAGAATGTAGAGATCGAGTCGATGCTAACCTTCACTAGCAGCAACCCGGGAAATCTCGTGAACAGTGTGGCGGCAACCGGCAGTGCGATTACCCTGCGACTGCATCACTCTATAGTAAAGCTGCCAGATGATAATTTTAAAACCAGAATATCCGACCCGAGAATTGGTACTAATGGGCCAACTATTCAAGACTACAGCACCGCGATCGGTGAAGACTTACAGGTTCGTCTGGTGGCCAAGCACAGACTAGAGAAGAAGGATCCCAATGCGGTTCGGTCCGAGGCTGTTGAGCCGATTATCTACTATGTTGATTCGGGCACACCCGAGCCTATCAAGTCAGCGTTGATTGAGGGGGCTAGCTGGTGGAATCAGGCTTATGAGGCGGCCGGCTTTATCGATGCCTTTCAGGTTAGGGAATTGCCGGCAGGTGCCGATGCGCAGGATGTGCGCTACAACATGATTCACTGGACTCATAGACGCACCAGGGGTTACTCCTACGGTGGTTCGGTGCAAGACCCGCGTACGGGTGAGATTATCAAGGGCAATGTAAACCTCGGCAGCCTGCGTCTAAGGCAAGACTATCTGCATGGTCAGGGGCTCATCCCCGGTTTCGATTACTTGTCCGTCGTTGCCGATAACAACTCTGCTTCGGTGAATATGGCGCTGGACAGAGTCCGGCAACTGTCTGCCCACGAGGTAGGTCACACGCTTGGCTTTCCCCATAACTACTTGAGCAGTTCTTATGATCGCGAGAGTGTCATGGACTACCCGGCACCTTTGGTTGAGATCACAGCCGAGGGAAGAATCGACCTGTCGAATGCCTATGTCCAAAGAATCGGTGAGTACGACAAGCTGGCTATTAGATATTCCTACGAACAGTTTCCCCCTGGCGCCGATGAGGCAGAGGAGTTAGCCAAGATAGTGCAGGAGAGCCTGGATAGAGGCTTGTTGTTCATGGCGCACAACAACAATAATTTTGTTGGTGCAGGCCATCAGTTCGCAGGCGTTTGGGATAACGGCGCCAATCTGGTTGATCATCTGAAACACGAGATCGAGGTGCGCCGCATTGGTTTGGAAAATTTCGGTGCGGCCCTGATTCGAAATGGTGAGCCACTGTCTACGCTGGAATATGTTCTCCTGCCACTGTATATGCATCATCGCTTTCAGCTGAACTCGGCAGCTCAGAGCATAGGCGGTGCGGACTATCGCTACGTCGTCAGAGGAGACGGCCAGGTGCCGTTCACGATAATCGATGCCGAAGAGCAAAGAGACGCATTGGAGACGGTGCTTTCAACGCTGTCCGTAGATTTTCTAACGCTGCCGCAGAATATACTGGAGCTGATTCCGCCGCCCGCCTATCGCTATACCCAGGGCGAGCCTTTCCCGGGCCGCACTGGTTTGCTTTTCGACGCCCTGGGTGCGGCAGAAGGCTCGGCTAGCCTTTCAGTCAAACAGATATTGCACCCGGCGCGAATGGCCAGACTCGTTGCCTATGGCAGCATGGGCGACTACCCGGATCTCGAAGAAGTGATCGATAGGCTGTTAGATGTAACCTGGGAGGGCGGTGCTGCGGATAGCGACTATCAGCAACAGCTGCTGCATATGGTGCAACGCGTTACCGTCGATGAGATGATGATTCAGGCTAGCAGTGTCGATAGTTCCGGTGAGGTGCGTGCGATATTGTCCGACCGGCTCGGCACGCTAGCGAACCGACTGGAAAGGCGCAGAAATGCCAGTGCACATCAGACAACTGTTGCAGCAGATATTCGGCGCTGGCAGCAACGCCCGGATGATTCGATACCAGGGGCTGCTCTTCAGTTGCCCCCTGGTGACCCAATCTAGAGTTCAAAGATTCTAGCAGGCCGGATAGTTTTACTTTTTCTATCTGGCCTTTCCATCTGGTCTCTCTACCTGGTCTCTCCATCTGGCCTCTCCATGGAACCTTTCTATCTTGCCTCACTAGCTGGATTCGCCCTGCCATTTTTTCAAACAGCAATGCTGTCAGAGCAAATTTATAGACCCAAGTCTTGAATAATCCGCGATAGCGGCTTCCTTGTGACATCTAGTAGCTATTTCAGCCTTCTTCGGTCGTTTCAAATCATCTACAAGCCACGTTGCCCGCTACCCAGCGCTTTTTATGGCGGCCCCACAATTTGTAACAAATCAGCTCTCAAAAATTGACCTATATCAGTAAATGCAGTTCCTTCAGGAGCAGAATAGGTATCAAAGAGCGTTCGGCTGCAGTGATGGGGCGCAATCTGTTGAGAAGATTGAAAACTGTTTGTAAAACAATTGGCTACTGAAAATAGAGCTGGAAACGAGAGCAGCTAAAAACCTATAACTACTATTAAGAAGAGGCAGGAGAGAAAACCATGAGGAAAACGAATCTATTGGGACTGTTCTCAGCGATGGCGCTAGTCCCGGCAATCGCCGGAGCGCAAGAGCCCGCAGACCACGAAATCACCTATGCGGGTGAGGTGTCGCGGATCATTCAGGACAACTGCCAGATTTGTCATCAACCCGGTCAGATCGGGCCTATGTCTTTCACGAGCTATGAAGAAGTTCGTCCCTGGGCACCGCTTATTAGATTGAAGGTGCTTGAGCGTGAGATGCCTCCTTACCAATATGATAGTGATATTGGCGTGCAAGAACTCAAGAATGACTGGCGTATGTCTGATGAAGACATTGACACTCTCGTGGCATGGGTAGATGCCGGTTCTCCATTCGGCAATCAAGAAGATCTGCCAGGGCCAAAACAGTATCCTGTGGTCGGCGAATGGCGCTTGGCTGAAGAATTAGGACAGCCGGATCATGTTATTCAATCCACTAAGTGGGACGTTCCCGGTAAAGGGCAAGACATGTGGTGGGAGCCCGAAGTAGACACGGGTATCACCGAGAGTCGCTGCATCAAAGCAGTTGAGACGCTGCCTTCGGCGGCCGCTCATGGTTCGACTCACCATGCAAACTCTCACTTCATGGTTGAGGACGAAGAAGGTGAGTGGGTAA
This sequence comes from uncultured Pseudomonadales bacterium, assembly GCA_943842505.1. Taxonomy (GTDB): domain Bacteria; phylum Pseudomonadota; class Gammaproteobacteria; order Pseudomonadales; family Pseudohongiellaceae; genus UBA9145. Next base: position 48,868 of record CALTDI010000014.1, read on the forward strand.
CTTACGGCCGCTTGTCCGAATACGCCTACGGTAAACTCGGTGAGAAAGTCCCCGAGGGTGCCTGTAGAACAGCGCCTGCCAACTCCAAGGTTGGCTGGAGCATTCACTACTACCCTGATGGCAATGCAGTACCGGACGATCAGGTTTCTGTCGGTATCTGGTACTACGATGAAGAAGACCAGTTCGATGAGACGGCAGCCTATCCTCAGGATCTGCGTCTTTATATGCTGGACGGCGGTGGTGACTACCTGATTCCTCCTCATGGCACATTGATGACACAGGGGTTTCATTCCTTCGATCACCCGGTTCGCATCGACAGCTGGCAGCCGCATTTGCACCTGCGTGGTGTGGCGATGTCCATGGAAGTTTTCGATCCTGCTACAGGGCAGCGCGAAGTACTCAGTCAGGCTTCAAACTGGAACGCTGGCTGGAACCACAGTCATACCTATGAAGACGGCTTCCAACCGCTGATACCAGCAGGTTCGACTATCATCCTGACTTCATGGTTCGACAATACGGCGGCTAATCCACGCAACCCAGATCCGGATCAGTGGGTTGGTGCAGGCCAGAGAACTACAGATGAGATGTCTCACGCCTGGATCGCCGTAACGCACCTGGACGACGAGGGATATGAAAAGATGCTAGCGGAGAAGCAAGAACGCGAGCAGAGAACTGTTGCGACTGTAGGAGGTGTTCGATGAACAAATTCAAGAAATATGCGACCGGCACACTAGCGGCGTTGCTTATGGGTCTAATTGCAGCCCCGCTGTATGCGCAACTGCCGGCACACCTACGCGACTTTCAACTAGCCAGCAGAAAGGCTAGTGGCGACCTGGTAGGCCCAATGTTCAACGGCTGGATCAAGAATCAGGATGACTCGATTACGATGATATTCGGTTTCGTAAACAGAAACAGAGAAGAGATCGTCGATATTCCTCTTGGTCCGAATAACTTCATCGAGCCTGCCCAGTTTGATGGCGCTCAGCCAACGCATTTTCCAGTGTATAAGCGTCCCGGTTTCGTCGGCATTCAGGAGCGAGGGGCATTCGCTGTCACAGTGCCAGCGGACATGGCAGATACGGAAGTAGTGTGGACCCTGAAGCACGCGGGGCACAGCTACTCGATTCCAGGCCGAGCTACCTCGACAGCGTACGAGATGAGCCGCGAGGAGCGAGCGCTTGGTTCTCTGTCGCCGGCCATTAGGTTCGACATGGACGGGCCAGAGTCTACTGACCGCGAGGGAATCAAGGCAGCCAAGATTACCGCATCGGTTGGAAGTCCTGTAACGCTGACTGCCTATGCACAGGATCGTGGCAATCGCGCGGAATATGAAGTGGAAGAGCTCTTCGTTCCAGTGGGCACAGAATGGATTATGCATCAGGGACCCGCTGCACCGGAATTCGAATCTGCGAAGATAACCGGCCGCGATAGGGCTAAAGCAGGCGAAGGCGAGGGCACTGCCACTGCCGACGGCTGGACCCTAGTGCAAACAGAGGCCACCTTCTGGGAGCCGGGCGACTATGTCGTTCGACTGCGGGTCGACAACTTCATGGCAGGCGACAGCAAGTTCGATAACCAATGCTGCTGGTCTAATGCCTATGTGCCGGTGACAGTAACACCTTAGATCCAGGCTTTACTTTCCAAGAGACAACGCCCTGATTCGGTGAGAACTGATTCAGGGCGTTTGTCTTTTTGTTCGCTTAGATTTTACTCTTTAACCTAGACTTAAATTTTTCAAAGTAGAGCTGCGCTTGCTACTCCTGTTACTCCTTCTTCATTGTTCTGCGTAATTCCTATTGCTTCATTTCCAAGCCCCCATGTTAATCTCTCAGCTCAAATGCCCAACTGTGATTAACTGCCAACTGGAATTACTTTCAATGACCTATAGACCCCTGTGCGTCCTTTTCTTCTGCGCCACGCTTATCAATTGTGCAACTGAATTCGATAGTCGCAGCGACATAGATCTAAACGAACTCGCTAACATAGTTAAAATTCTAGCCTCCGATGAGTTCGAGGGGCGTGCTCCAGGCGGTCGCGGCGAAGAGAAAACAGTTGCCTACCTGATCGAGCGATTTCAATCTCTGGGCCTGCAACCGGGCGGAGAGAATGGAGGATGGACACAGGCAGTGCCATTGATTCATACCCAGGTTCTCACGCCTGCTGCGGTTCAGCTCGAAACTCCCACCGGCATGCAATTGCTGGAGCAGGTTCGCGACATTGAGATGAGCACCACCAGATCGGTAGAGAGTATTGAGATCGAGAACGCAGACCTGGTCTTCGTCGGTTTTGGTGCGACGGCGCCGGGCCGCTCGAAAGCAGGGCAGGACTATCACGCCGGAAAACCTGCCAGAGAATGGATTGTTCCTTCGAGCCGATCATTTCTCGCTGGCGCGTCGCGGTGCCCCAGTGTTGTTAATCATGGGGATTTACGGTGGCTCGGACCTTCAGGCGGAGCGAGAAAGTAGCAATTTGCTTAGACAACAGTAGTCAGCACCCTTATCATTCGGGAATTCGGAGGCAAGATGCAACTAACCCCTTTTCATTTGGCAATTCAGGTTCGCGACATCAATGAGGCGCGAGACTTCTACGGCAACAAGATGGGCCTGCCCGAGGGTCGTAGCTCCACGGATTGGATCGATTTCAATCTGTTCGGTCATCAGCTGGTGACCCATGTGAATCCGCAGCTTGGAAAAGAAGGCAAGATCGCCAGCATCGCGAATGGTGTCGATGGCCACGGTGTGCCGGTACCCCATTTCGGTGTCGTGCTAAATTTTGATGATTGGGAAGCGCTAGCTGAAACCGTCACCGAATTCGTAGATGATTTTATTATTGAGCCCTATATACGCTTCAAGGGTCAGCCTGGAGAGCAGGGCACAATGTTCTTTTCCGATCCCTCAGGAAACGCCCTCGAATTTAAGGCATTTCGAGATATCGAGTCGCAGCTCTTCGCTAAGTAGCCTCAATCGAATCGCCAGAATATTCACTAGCCAGTTATCGGGAGACTGTCGGTCGCCTCGTGAGTTGGACACGGGTACAGATTGGATATATTGTACGGACTTTACTTATAAGAATATGGAGAGCACGCAATGGGTAAGGGTAAAATCGCGGGAATCGCGATAGCTGTGGTACTAGCGGTCGTAATCGTGGGATGGGCATCTACGGCTCCCTACCTGAGCAATCAGGGCCTTGGCCGCACACCTGGCATCATCATTGGTGGAACCATGACGGCACCGCTAGCCGATTTCACGCCGCTTAACGAGAGTGTGCGCGGTCCTTTGATGTTTAAGCTAGACGGCTTTCCACCATTCGTAAACTACCTGTCGTGGGTAGGCACTCCAGATGGTGTAATCACGGCGACCCGTCCAGACAATGGATACTGGGCTCGACGCGTCCGTGCAAAAGGTGGTGATGGCTTGCTACGCATAGGTGACGCTACCTACGAGATGACTGCCACCGAGATTCACGGCGACGACCGCATTGCGATGATGAGACAGTGGGCGGCGAAGTCTGGCGGCAGAACACTTGATGAGCCAGCCTACCCAGGTTCAGAACCGCTTCGTGATTGGAAAGTGTTCTTCTGGACACCTAAGTCCTAGTCAGATACCTCAGTAATCTAACTCCCTGTTGAGGTGCTCAATCAGGGAGTTTAGATAGAGTCGAGACGGCATTCAGCAGCGCCCTGGTTCGTTAGAAACGAATTAGTGTTGTCCCGGCTTTTACAAAGCTGTGTGTCTTTTTCGCTACCCCAGTGCATCGTATCTTCGATATTTCCATATTATAGTTAATCCGATGGAGTCCCGCGCGGCGATTGCCTTAGGGAGAGGTAAAGCATCAGTGGTATCAAGATCACTAAAACCAATTGTCCAATCGCTGCAGGTGCGGTGCCCGTGGTTTCTATGCTCTTCAGTAAGCTTAGGCCCATCCTGGAGCTCCATTCCAAGAAGATAAATCCATACATCAGTGGGATAAGACTGCGATAACGCAGGGCTACCAGCAGATAGATCAGGCCAACCATAAGCTGCGCTATGCCCCACTGTGCGAAGATATAGACCACCGCCTCGGCGCCACCTTGGGTAAAACTATCCAGAGGAATAGTCGCAATAGATTGAGCGCCACCATCGGCGCTGAAGATATGCACACAGCTTCTGCCGATCGTTATCAGTGTTATAAGAAAGAAGAAATACAGTGCCAGCTTGTTGCCGGAATAGATGTTATCTACCTGTCTGGGGAAAATTCTTTCGAACATATTGTCACCTGTCGTTTTTGCAACTACTCCCACTCACCGACTCACCGACTCACCGACTTACCGACTTACTGATTAGGGCTTAGCACATCTCCCAGACTTTCTTGAGTAGATGCGCCATTTTCAAATGCGACTTCGCCAGCGATAAAGACCATATCAAATCCGCTCGAGAGTTGTAGCGGATCTGGATAGGTTGCATTGGCTCTAATAGTTTCCGGATCGAACAACACCAGGTCGGCCACCTTTCCAAGCTCTATGCTGCCTCTGTCTTGCAGGCCAAGAATAGAGGCTGAGAATGAAGTCACCTTCCTTACCATCTCTTCCAGAGAGACAGCGCCTCGATTGACTACATATTCTTCTATTATTTTGGCGAATGTTCCATGGCCGCGAGGATGAAATCCGGTAGGGCTGCCATCGGATGAGGCGGTGATCATTTCATCTTCCAGTAATCGAGATTGCAGCGCATCGTCCATGATGAAGTAGGCGCCGCCGGCCCCTTGCGGGCCTATAACATCGATAAGTATTTTCTCAAATGGCATGTCCAGTTCTAGCTCAAGGTCGGCGAGGGTCTTTCCCGTATAGGGATCGGTGCCGAGAAGCGTAGCCGCCGGCCCATTGCGCCGATTGATTCGATTGATAAGATACTCTTCCAGCTCGGCTCTTCGACTCTGCTTTGCAATCTCAAATTCCTGGAGGGTCTTGGACCAGACAGGGAATAATAATGCGATTCCGGCGTAACTAGCGTTATAGGGATATACGTCGGCGGTAATTTCTATGCCTGCTTCTCTGGCGTTCGCCAATACCGCCAATATTTCTTCAGCGCGATCCGCGCCCTTTCCATAAACTGATTTTAGATGAGACACGTGGACTCTGGCTACTCGCCCCTGGCTCATTAATTCGTCGAGAGAGGCCTCTAGCTGATCGTCATCTTCATTGCGCATATGACTCATGACTATACGGTCGCGACTTCCTACTACCCTGGCTAGCTCTACCAATTCCGCTTCCTTGGCGTGTAAACCCGGGTTGTACTCTAGGCCGGTGCTTAGGCCGAAAGAATAGTCGAGGGCGTTGTTCAGAAGTTCCAGCATGCGCTGTAATTCCTCCGTGCTAGGAACCGGCTTCTGACCAATGCCGGCGAGGTTTCTCAGAGTTCCATGACCGACGAATGGCGCTATGTTTACGCCTATTCCATTGTCTCTTACCTGTGAGACCCACTGGCCTAAATTTTCGATCTCTGGGCTATCTCCATCCTGACCTAATGTAATAGTGGTAACTCCCTGAGCTAGAAAATTTTCAAACTCGGGTGTCTGCAAGGGATCGCCATGGGAGTGGACGTCGATGAACCCTGGAGCGAGTACGCGACCTCTCGCATCGATAGTTTGAGCGGCATCAAGGGTGGACTGTCCGGTGGCGACGATAAGTGCCACTTCACCGTTTCTAATATAGACATCGGCGTCTACGGCAGGGCCGCCTAAGCCATCTATCATCCGCGCGTTGGAAATCAGCGTGTCATAGCTGGGGCCCTGGTCTGGCTCTGTGTCACTGCAGGAGAGCAATAATAAGCCGGGGATAAGTAGCAGGCAGCTTCTGAATAAGTTCCACATAGGGGAATTCCTGATTAACGGAAGTGAACGAGAGTTAATGAAAGTTAATAAAAGTTAACGAAAACCATTACCGTCAGTTGTAATAAATAGTAAGCAGTTGATGGGCAAACGTCAGACTACTTTGAATTGAGTAAAATCAAAAGGCCTGAATAAATTTGCTCGGTCGGCCCTAAAGTGTTTTTTTCAAATAGGGGTGTTGGGGTAGGTGCTTAGACGCGACTGTTAGTGCATCGAAAGGGGCAGACTTATTCTCTGAATGAAAATATGTCTGCCCCTAATTGATGTTAAGCGAATACTAGCCGGTTACGGTAAGGCAAGAACCACTAGCTCGGCAGCCTGGCCACCACCACCGGTGAACATGGCTACGTATTGCTTGCCGTCGTGCTCATAGGTAAATGGCAGGCCGGTTTGATTTGCCGGTAAATCTATTTCGGCAAGTATGTCGCCGGTTTGCTTGTCGACGGCTCGAAAAATCGGGCTGGCTCCAGCGGCACCGGTACCTTCAGCGACAAACAACAGCGTCTTAGTCAGCAAAACGCCCGCTCGCGTTGGTACGCCCGTACGCGGAAGATCGACACCTTGCAATAGGGGGTGATTGGTAATGCGCTCTGGAGTATCGGCGTTTGCAATCATCCATAGGTGGTCGCCCGAATTCATATCGATCGCGGTTATGCGACCATAGGGCGGCTTGACGATATCGAGCCCCTGGACTCGAGGTGCGCGAACACCAAAGCCCTGACTGAGATCGATGTCCGATTCTGGATTCTTCGCCAATGACAAAACCTGTAGCTGGGTTCTGGAGGGCACATAGAGAATGCCTGTCTCTGGGTCCAGAGCAGAGCTTTCCCAGTTGGAGCCACCGGTGGAAGAAGGTAATGAAAGCAGGCCGCGCGTACCATCCGCAGCATCCGTCACAGAGGGAGGTGTAAAGATGCTATCGCTAAGGCGAAAGCCTTGGATGGACTCCAGCGCCAGAGCGCGAAGCTCCGGAGTAAAATCTATCAGATCATCTTCGCCAAAACCCTGTCGATCGAAGGCAGCCGGACGAGTAGGGAAGGGTTGCGTGGGGGAATACCACTCTCCCGGCACATCGCCAGCGGGAACCGGTCTTTCGACGATAGGCCAGATTGGCTCGCCGGTAATTCTGTCGAAGGTATAGACCCAGGACTGTTTGGTGACAGACATGACCACCTTGCGGCCATTTGGTAAGTCGGTGACGATTGGCGGGGAAGGAACGTCCCAGTCCCAGATGTCATGGTGGATAAACTGATAGTGCCACTGACGTTCACCGGTTCTAACGTCCACCGCAACGAGGCCGCTGGAGAACAGGTTGTCGCCGTGTCGATCGCCACCGTAGTAGTCACCTGTAGGGTCTTCTATGGGTAGATAGACATGGCCCAGTTCCGGGTCTCCAGAGATGGCAGCCCAGACTCCTGAGTTACCGGTAATATCGTTGCCGGTGAGCCATGACTCATAGCCTATCTCTCCGCGCTCGGGAATCGTATGGAAGGTCCAAAGCAACTCGCCTGTGTGCACGTCGAAGCCGCGTACGTCTCCCTTGGTGTTAAATTTCGACCGCGGTCGCCCGCCGGTGCGGTGTGCGGCGCCTATCACGATGACATCGTTCATCACGAAAGGCGGGGCAGACAGCCCGATATCGGGGTAGGCAAATCTGTCATCTTCGCCATTGCGCACGCCAACGTATAGATCTACGAGGCCGTTATCACCAAAATTGGGGTCGGGAATGCCGGTTTCAGCGTCCAGAGAAACCAGCTGATAGCCTGGAGAGACATCGATGATTCGAGCCGACTCGCCATCGCTCCAGTAGGAGACGCCGCGTCCGGCACCCTTACGTGGCGCCTCGTCAAATCTGTCACCTTCCTGATAGCGCCAAAGCCATAATACCTGACCGTTTGTGGCATCTAGTGCCACTACATTGCGAGTGCTACCTATGTTCGCGTATAGCACTCCCCCCACTTCCAGCGGAGTAGAAGGGTTAACGTAGTCGGTGCCGATGCCAAAATGTAGCGTGGAAAAATTCCAGGCGATCTCGAGATCGCCCACATTGTCCGGGTTAATCTGATCCAGCGGTGAATAGCGCCGCGCCGCCGCGTCGCCATGGATGTTTGGCCAATCTCCCTCATTCACGCTGGTGCCGGCTTGGCTCATGGCTAGTGGGGCCCAGCTTAAGGCGCCTGCAGCAATAATGAGTAGTGAGATCAGTTTTCTTCTTATTATCATTTGGAGCTCTCCTGATACTGTGTGATCTTGTTCGTAAACTACGTATCTTTAGCTGATGTAACCACAGATAGTTGGCTTAGTTCAATGCCGGAATTGGCATGATATGGCAGTAGGCGGGTCTTCTGCGCTATTCGCTCTGTTCGAGGGCTTTGAGAGCTTGTTTGCGCGGCCATATAGGGTTTACGCTAGACACCCTGAAAGCGCCGGCAGTTGAATCAAATAGATGAACCAGCAACACTATCGAGTAGTGATTTCTTATAATGGCAGTGATTATTTCGGCTGGCAGGATCTGGGTGACGGTGGCGAAAAATCCACGGTTCAATTTGAGATCCTACGGGCGCTACGAAAAATCAGTAAATATGCCCAATGCTCGGTTGCAGGAGCAAGTCGCACCGATGCCGGCGTTCATGCTCTAGGCCAGGTCGCCAAATTCTCCACTCCTTTGCAGATCGATCCGACTACACTTCAGCTGGGCATGAACTCCCTACTGCCCGCTACTATACGCATACGAGAATGCGTGACCTGTCTGCCGGATTTCAATCCTAATAAACAGTGTGTCAGCAAAACCTATCGCTACTATTTTTCCATAGATGAGATTGGCAATCCCCTACTGAGAGATGTAGTCGCCCACGTGCCCTTGGTAAGTGCTAAAGAGAACACAAACCTCGATGATGCCCAACAAAGTATTGAGAGAATGCGAGTGGCCTGCGCGGCTTTTATTGGCGAGCACGACTTCTGTAATTTTTCTGCCAGCGATGGGAGTGAAAAATCTACTGTTCGCACAGTACACAACCTCGATCTGCAGAAAGCAGATAGTTCAGAGTTTGGTGGTGATATTTACTTTATCGAGATCGAAGGAAACGGCTTTTTAAAACATATGGTTCGTTATATTGTCGCTGCTTTGTTTGAGTTAGGCAGGATGAATATTGATGTTGCCGCAATAGAGGGAGCATTCGTGAACCCCGAGCAAGGCAAGCTAAGCTCGAAGGCTAAATCTAGGGGGCTGCACCTCGTTAGGATCGACTATTAGGGGACGCGCCATCATTCCTTGAATGAGTCTATTGATTAGCGCTTTGGTGGAATCGAATAAGTTCCGACGGAATGAGCGACCACCTGATCATCTCCTTCAGAAAAAATAGACACCTCGCCAATTGCCAGTGATTTTCCCAATTTCAATAATGTGCACACGCCCAGAATATCCTTGTTCGCTACCGGCTTGCGTAAGAAATTAATATTCAAACTGGTGGTTACTGCCAGGCCAACCAATCCAATCTCTCGAAGTATGGCTATGTAGATAGCGCAGTCTGCAAGAGCCATCATGGTCGGGCCCGATACAGTTCCACCGGGCCGTAAGTCTTCGGGGCCAACCCGTCGCCTAATGGTCACCGAATCTTTGTCGAAGGCCTCGAGTTCGAAATTTACCTGAGGGAACTCCTGGGATAAAAATTCCATCATTTCAGTTTTGCTTATTTTGGCCAAGGAGGTGTCTACCTTTGTTGGAGTTGAGAGAGCGAATTAGATCGCCGAATGTTAGCCGGAGATTGAGGAATGAATAATTCTAGAAAATATTTCACGAGAAAAACTCCGCAGCCAGTTATTGATATAGCGCCAATTTTACTAGTTTTGATGGTAACCTTCGCTGCAGTGCAGAAAATTGTCATCGGATCAAAGCTAGCAATTCCAATGCCTTTACCAATCGGCAATTTGAACACTACAATAACATCATGAGAATTGTTCGAATATAGGAACCGATATGCTATTCAGATCGCCCAAATTATTGATTGCGGCCTCACTGCTTCTGGCTACGCCCATTCTGGCATTTTCCCAGGGAGGCCAGAATAGTGCAGATTTGGCAGATGGGGAGTCTCAATACCAATTATTCTGCGCCGAATGCCATGACGGCGCTTTGCTGGAGGCCCCGCAGCGAGCAGCATTCGATTTCTACACGCCGAATCGTATCGTAGACGCGCTCGAATTTGGTTCTATGGCTACCTCGGGTATGGCGCTGACTCGGCAACAGAAAAGAAATGTCGCCTACTTTCTTACCGGTGAGCAGTTTGATGATTCGCCCGCACAAGCCGTAAGTTTTAGCTGCGATTCAAGTTTGGGTTCAGGTGCGAGATTAACTCAGCCTGTGGCCTGGAACGGTTGGGGTGGCGGAGTTGGCAATACGCGTCATCGAGCTGGCGAATCGATTCTCACAAAGGGCAATGTTGACCAACTCGAATTAAAGTGGGCGTTCGCCTATCCCGATGCTACTCGCGCAAGATCACAGCCGGTAGTCACAGAAGAAGTGACTTTCATAGGAAGTCAGGAAGGAACTATTTTTGCCCTCGACAACACGAATGGTTGTCCCTGGTGGACCTTTAGTGCGGATGCAGAAGTGCGTGGTGCACTCTTCGTCGACACGGATGACCAGGGCGTGCCAGAGACGCTCTTGTTTGGGGATTTCGCCGGCAGCGCCTACGCGATTAGTGCGCAGACAGGTGAGTTGATCTGGAAGCGAGAAGTGCATGAGCATCCTCAGGCGACAATTACAGGGTCAGTTATCGCCCACGAAGATACGCTGTTGGTGCCTGTCTCTTCCTTGGAGGTTCTGCTGGCCGCTAGAGTCGGTTATCCCTGTTGTTCGTTTCGAGGCGCCGTTGTTGCTCTGAGTATTAGTAGTGGCGAAGAACTCTGGCGTACCTATACCACCGATGAGCCGCGCCCAACTATTCTTAGTACTGCTGGCACGCAACAGTTTGGTCCATCTGGTGCGCCTATCTGGTCTAGCCCCACAGTCGATGCGGATAGAAATCTGGTTTATGTGGGTACTGGCGAAAACTATTCCTCGCCAGCTAATGGCTACAGCGATGCGGTGCTGGCCATGGATATGGCGAGTGGCGAGATTGTCTGGGCCGCTCAGCTTACTAAAGACGATGCCTGGAACGGTGCCTGCTCTAGAGGCACTCCAAACTGTCCGGAGGAAGACGGTCCCGATTATGATATCGGTGCTGCTCCCATATTGACTCGAGATGGCGATGGCCGCGAAATTATTCTGGTAGGCCAGAAATCAGGCATGGTCTATGCGCTAGATCCAGCCAATGGTGGTGAGCTGATCTGGGAGCAACGCGCCGGCAGCGGTGGCACTATGGGCGGGATTCATTACGGCATGAGCACCAATGGTGAGAAACTCTTCGTTGGTATTTCAGATCTACCTACGAATAATCCTTATAACGTGGGAGCGGCTCACCCTGGTGTGCATGCTTTGGATGTTAGTACTGGCGAAATACTCTGGCGCAACGATTTGCCGAACAAGTGTGAAGAGGGACCTTTCCTGTGCTGGCCGGGAATTTCTGCAGCTGTTAGCAGTACCTCCGATCTTGTCTTTGCCGGCGGCCTTGATGGCATCTTGCGTGCACTCGATACAGATAATGGTGACATACTCTGGGAGACAAATACCCGGCAAAGCTTTGGCCTTCGCAACGGCATCGAAGCTAAGGGAGGATCTATCGAATCAGACGGCCCAGTTATTGTGAATGGTCAGGTCTTTATTACATCCGGCTACGAGAAGTGGGCTGAGTCACCGGGCAATGTGTTATTGGTTTACTCGCTTAACGGTGAATAATCTACACTTGGAAATAATAAAATTTATACACAAAAAAGGCCGACAATTGTCGGCCTTTTTTGTGTTGCAATGTTAGCTAAGGAAAGCCTTAGTTAGGCATTACGACCTGATCGATAACGTGTATCACACCGTTGTCAGCTTCAATATCTGCGGCGACGACTGTCGCATTGTCTACCATGACACCATTCATGGCGTTGACGGAAATATCGCTTCCCTGCACGGTGGTTACTTCGGCAGTCTTGCCAGCAATATCGGCCGACATGATCTTTCCTGGCACCACGTGGTAAGTCAGAATAGCGACGAGCTGGTCTTTGTTTTCCGGCTTCAGTAGGTTCTCTACCGTGCCCGCAGGTAAGGCAGCAAAGGCTTCATCTGTAGGGGCAAAAACGGTAAAAGGTCCGTCGCCTTTAAGGACGTCTACCAGGCCGGCGGCTTGAACTGCAGCAACCAGTGTTCCGAACTGGCCAGCAGCAATCGCGGTGTCTACGATGTCTTGTGCCTTGGCGCTTACGCTAGTGAAGGCCAATGGCAGTACAGCAAGCAAGGCAACGGTAAAACTTTTAAGCTTGATCATGAAAAACTCCAGTTAAAATAAAATAGGAAAAAGAAGAAAAATAAAAACTATGTAATGACAATAAGAAAAAATAAGGAGATAAGATAAAAGACAAGTTAAAACCAGATTCACTAACTAATACGGCGCTCGTTACATAGTGGATCACAAAATTAAAAATACTTTCAATTACACGTTTTTATTTTTTTGGAGAATATGCTCAAGCGATGTTTAGCTCTCTAAGGCTTTCGCTAAGAGATTGACCTGTGGTCTGGTCTGCTGGGTAAATTTATAGGTGCGAGGCGCCTAGTCTAGAATCGAATCGAGTGTGGTGGCTAGCGTCGAATTGCGCAGCTCAATTCCAAGCTGCGATAGCCTGGAAGACTTTACTCTGGAGTTCCCCAGCAAGAGAACCTCTCCCATTTCTCCGAAGAGTATCTTTACTACCGCCGCGGGAAGCGGGAGGAAGTTCGGTCGATGCAGCTTCTTGGCTAGTTCTGCGCCGAACTGTGCATTCGTGATCGGTTCTTCGGCGACGAGATTCAAGGCGTTAACCGATGGCTTCTTATCGAGTAAGAAACAGATTATTTCTAGCACGTCGACAATGCTAATCCAGCTCATATACTGTGAACCGTTTCCAACGGGTCCGCCCAGACCTAATTTGAAAGGCAGTAGAAGTTGTTTCAACATGCCGCCCCGAGGGCTAAGCACGACGCCGAAGCGCAGGTGTATAGTATTGATGCCTGCTTGCTCGGCTACCGCGGTTGCTTGCTCCCATTGCTTGCCGACCTCTGCGAGAAAGTCAGTGCCTGCGGGGCTGTCTTCGTCGGCGACCGTATCGCCTCCCTCACCATAGAAGCCTACTGCAGACGCGGACAGGAATAATTCCGGCTTTCTCTTTGCCTTGGATAGGGCGTCGGCTAGAGCGGCAGTCAAACGCTTTCTACTTTGCAGAATGAATTCCTTGCGCGCCGGCGTCCAACGTTTGTCGGCAATGCTTGGGCCTGCAAGATTGATGACTGCGAAAAGCGGTAGCGCGGGATCGAGAATCACGCGATCTAGGTCTTGTAGATAACAAAACGGCGCGTCCAGAGAATTCCTCTCTAAACTGTATACGTTATAGCCATCGGCAGATAGTCTATCGCGCAGAGCGCTTCCAATCATGCCGGAGGCGCCTGTGACCAAAATGTTTCGACCTTGCTTTGCAGTCAATCTCTTTGTTTCCTGTTCCAGTGTTTTTTCTAGCACTATATACCCGATGCAGGGCATTCAAGGTTCACGGTAAGAAGAAGGCTGTAGCCCTTCTGCCAGAGAGGTCTCCTACACATACTGGGTTTACGTTAGATATCGGCAACTGGTTCAGTGCCAACAATACGAGGGCGAATACTGCGTGCCCGCAGCTAGTGGATCTGTCGTAGTGCCAGGGCGATTTACTGATCACGTTGCATACAGATCAAGAATGTTGCGAGCCACATAGGGCCATAGCTGTGATCTAAAGACCTCAAATGCGGCGTAATGTCTATATACTACTGAAAAACATAATAAATTATTAGCTAAGCTTTCCGAATTATTTCTCATTCACGATTGGAGAATTATCGCAGCTTCAGATGACGGGCTCAGAATGAAATTTACACTCTTTTACGATGGTCACTGCCCGCTGTGCTCTGCTGAGATGCAGCAGTTGCATGAGCTGGATCGCTTTAACCTATTGGAATTGGTAGATATCCATCGCGCCGATTTCGATAGCCTGTATCCTCATGTGGACAAGGTTCAAGCTAATAATATTTTGCAGGGTCAGCAAGACGATGGATCTATGCTCTACGGCCTCGATGCCAATTGCAAAGCATGGGAACTGGTGGGTAGAAAGCGCTGGCTAAGGATTCTTCGTTGGCCGGTGATTCGCTGGTTCGCCGATCTCGGCTATCTATTCTTCGCGAAGAATCGTTCGCTGATATCCTATCTTGTGACAGGCAAGCGGCGTTGCAGCAGTTGTCAGTTGGAAAGTTGAAGCCAATTAAAGGGGTCCAATTAAAGGGGTCGGAGGGATTTAATTTTAATCCCTCCGACCCCTTTAATTGCCTTTAATCGCTAAACGACAGTCCTTTCTCGGGGTAATAGTGTGGTAAATATTGCGATAGTTATCGGGGCAGGAAGCTCGATCGGAGGCAGCTTAATCAATGAGCTTGCCAGAGATGAATCTGTCGATCGAATAGTAGCGGTAGGCAGGACTGCTTATCCTGAGCACGCAGAGCACAGCGACAAGGTCAGCTATCTGCGCAGCGACTATTCTGAAGAATCGATCAGTGCAGTATGTACAGAGTTAGAGCCCGGTAAGGGCTCGATTACTCGACTAATTATATGCAACGGCATATTGCACACCGACGAAATTTCGCCAGAGAAACGACTGGAAGATATTTCAGCCTCATCGATGCGAGAGATATTGAATGTAAACACTGTTATTCCTCTTCTCTGGCTGGCCAAGCTCGCGCCGCTGTTAAAGAGTAAAAGCACTTGCAGGGTTGCCATACTGAGCGCGAGAGTAGGTAGCATCGAAGACAACAGGACTGGTGGCTGGTATTCCTATCGCGCCTCCAAGGCGGCGTTGAACATGCTGATCAAGACGGCGGCGATTGAGCTGCGCCGGCGTGCACCCAATGTAAAACTCATCGCCTTCCATCCAGGAACTACAGACACGAGGCTATCGAAGCCTTTCCAGAGATCAGTGCCCGAAGGAAAGTTATTCACACCCGAGTTTGTTGCGAAGGCGCTGCTGGGATTGCTGAGGACACTGGAGCCGGACACTGAGCAAGAATTCTTCGACTGGGATGGGCAGCCGGTACCCTGGTAAAAAATTAAAGGGGTCCCGGTATTAAAGGGGTCGGAGGGATTTATTTTAAATCCCTCCGACCCCTTTAATTTCTTCTAGCGTAATAGTCGAGCCCGGAATTTTCTTCCCTTTATCTTACCGTCGGCAAGAGTCGCAACGGCCAGCTTGGCGATGCTCTGTTCGACGGCGACATAGGCGACCTTGTCGAATAGAGTGATCTTGCCTATCTGTGCGCCACTAATGTCAGCGTTCGCAGTCAATGCGCCCAGTAAGTCTCCCGCCCTGACCTTGTCTTTGCGTCCACCGTTTATGAATATTGTCACCATGAGTGGATAGAGCTTAAAATTCTTGGGTACTTTTAGAATTGCTGTATTACCTATAGGTGCAGCGCTGCCCTGGTACTCTTCGATTTCTTGCAGCCGGCGTTTTTCCGACGCTGTGAATAAGCTTACCGCCAGTCCCTTATTGCCCGCCCTAGCCGTACGACCTATGCGATGAATATGTACTTCTGGGTCACGACTGAGTTCGAAATTGATAACGGCGGCCAACTCCTTCACATCGAGACCGCGAGCGGCGACGTCGGTGGCGATAAGAATCGAACTGCTTTTTCCGGAAAATTGGGCGAGCACCTGGTCGCGCTCGAATTGTTCCAGGTCGCCATGCAGAGCGAGCGCATGCAGATCGTGTTGACGCAGTTCTTTCAATAGCTGATCGCACTGCAACTTGGTGTTGCAGAAAACCAGACTCGATTCTGGCTGATAATGGGCAATGACTTTTAATAGCACCTCGACGCGCTCATGCTTGGCAACTTCGAAGAATAGCTGTTCGATGTCTGGGGTGTCCTGCTTGCTCTCGACTCGAATATCAACAGGATCGCGCTGCACGGCGTGGCTGATCTCCTCGATGCCATCAGGATAGGTTGCCGAGAATAAGAGTGTCTGTCTGGAGACGGGAGTCTTGGCGATAATCTGCATAATGTCGTCATGAAAGCCCATGTCTAACATGCGGTCGGCCTCATCCAACACCAGCGTCTGGGTAGTGTCGAGGTGCAAGGTGTTCTTCTCTAGATGTTTCAAAACACGCCCCGGGGTTCCTACCACGATATGCGGGTCGCGGCGCAGGGAGGCTAGTTGTGGCCCCATGGGTTTGCCGCCACAGAGAATGAGCAGTTTAATATTAGGAATCGCGTTGGCAAGCCGACGAATCTCCGCGGCTACCTGTTCGGCTAATTCGCGCGTGGGACACAACACCAGCGCCTGTGTGCTATAGGATTGCGAGTCGAGCTTATTGAGTAGCCCGATTGCAAATGCCGCCGTTTTGCCGCTACCGGTCTTCGCCTGCGCGATAAGGTCTTTGCCTTGCAATAGATGCGGCAGCGTCTGCGCCTGCACGGGAGTCATCTCTGCATAGGCTAGCGCCGCTATGCTGGTAAGCAGCTCGGGGCGAAGTGTCAGTGCTGTAAAGGCTATGGAATCCATTTTAGTGCCAACTATTGAGGGGCGCCGATCATAGCAGACAAGCCCTCGCCCTGCGAACGCCACCGGTGTGCTGCGAATTGATGCGGTGTCAGTATGAAATAGGACTTCTCAATATTCAAAGATCGGTTCTGATTCGGGCTGCGCAGTTTTTAGTAAGACTTGCCTGTATGGTCAGAGGCTCACTCGATTAGCGCAGGAAATCCCTGAGGTGGCTTTCTGTGCTTCGTAAGCTGCTCATAGCTATAGGCTATTTCGATCAGTGTGCCTTCTGCATAGGGGCGTCCTACCACCTGAATACCCGCCGGCAGCTTGTCCTGCCAGAACCCCATTGGCACTGTAACGGCGGGTAAGCCAGCGGCAGGAACCAATAATTGACTGTTATCCCCCAGGTACTCTTCGTTAGCGTTATCAATATGTGCTGGAGGATTCGACCAGGTAGGATAGATGAGCGCATCTAGATTGACGGCATCCATGGCCCTTACTGTGTTTTCAAGAAGCTGGTTGCGTAGTGGATGATTGGGCCAGATAAGGCAGGGGTCTTGCCTTTCATCTGGCGCCGTATCCAGTGGAAACTGGGAGAAGAATTCGAGGGATCCTTTGGATTCAATGGCGAACTGACCCGACTCTAGCACTGTAGCCACATCCAGTAGGGGTGGCTCATCCAGAGAGCTTAAGTATTGTTTGAGGTCATAGCGAAAACTGCCGCAGGATTGTATGGTGTCATTGAGCGTATCGAAATTTTCGATAGCGACAAAATCTACCACCGTCGCTCCAGCCGAGCGCATGTCATCGAGCGCATCGAAGAAGAGCTGTTTAATCTCGGCATCGGCGGTGTCGTGATCAACCAGCCGTCTGAACACACCGATACGCTTTCCGTTTAAGCCATCTTGTTTAAGGAACTCACGATAGTCAGCTTCCCTTCTATTCGGAACCGACAGGCTGTCGTTTGGATCATAGCCGGCGACGACATTAAAAAGTTTTACACCGTCTTCTACAGACCGTGTCATCGGTCCAGCGACATCTCTATCGAATATTAGCGGTATTACACCATCTCTACTGGTCAGGCCCAGCGTCGAGCGAATGCCAAACAAGGCCAGATGTGAAGACGGCCCCCTGATCGAGTTCCCAGTATCGCTACCCATGCCGGCGACGGCGAAGTTGGCAGCGACTGCCGAAGCGGTGCCGCCAGAAGAACCGGCAGGAACAAAATTAGTGTCGTAGGCGTTCGCGGTTCGGCCGAAGGATGAGGAAACGGTCTCTCTAGGACTGAATGCCCATTCAGCCATATTGGTCTTCGCTATTATTATTGCCCCGGCTTCACGAAGCTTTCGCACCATAAAGGCGTCATCCGGTGGATAGCTTTCCAGGAGCGTAATGGAGCCTCCCGTGGTTATCATGTCATGGGTATCGAAATTATCTTTCACTACTATGGGTGTGCAGAATAATTCTGGAAGCGACTCATTGGATGCCAGAGCCCGATCGACTTCGTCCGCCTTGGCTAAGGCTGTGGGATTAGTCACGATGATTGCATTAATCCCGCTGGACTGATCGTAGGTTTCTATACGCTGCAGGTAGCTTGAGACCACTCCATGGCAGGAAGTTTCACCCGCAACTAGCGCATCTTGAATGTCACCGATAGTGGTCTCCACTATATCCAACGGCTGCCCCGATTGGCAGGCAGCGAGCCCTACAGATACAACAATCACTATCAAGGGTTTTTGCAAGCGGACTGCGAGTGCTTTATGTATTCCTGTTAGCTTCACTTGTGTTGTTCCTGTCTCTAGATCGGTGAGTTTATTATGCAATAAATTTCAATGTTCTACGCGATGAATGCGTCATCGCTCTATCGTTCTATCGCTTAGCGCTTGTTATGACTTCTCGCCATCTCCTTCGTAGTCATCAGACTAATTGATGGCGAGGCAATCTCTATAATTACAACATTCAAGCGTGCTATGGGGTTATTGAAAAGAAGCATCCGAAACTATTCTAGATTCAGGTGGCTTCCATTAACTATTTGTAAAGACGATACATCAGCAGCGCCGCGCGTTTGCTCTGACTGGGCAGCGCGGACATTCGCGCAGTTTCGTTTATAGTATGTCCGCCAGACCCGCTCAAGCCCAGACCATCGATAGCCATGTCTACAAGCCCCGATGTAAATGAGACATCGGCTGCACCTGCCACGCGTGGATTGACGGGAGCGACACTACCAAAGCCAAGGTCGAGGCTCGCCCCACTGTAGACACGCAATAATTCAGCATTGCCTTCGGTAGGTGCCAGGGGTGGATAGCCATCATCGAATTCAATCTCTGCGCTGGTTTGGGGGAAGTTGGCGGCGACTATTTCGCGCATGGTACTGCGTGCTCTCTCCAATTGCTCCAGAGAGACCGCGCGCAGGTCACCAGTTACCAGCGCACTCTCAGCAACTACGTTATTCTTGCCAAACGCAGTGCCGCTGCTGGACTGGGTGTCATGAGTGATCTCGCTGCCACCCAGGATGCGACCTGGATTAAAGGTGAGGTTCTCTTCCTGTTGCAGGTTCTCCATAAACAACAGCAATATCCTCGCCGTTTCATAAATTGCGCCTGGGCCGATGTCTTCGCGAAATACCTGTGAAGAATGCGCGGGTGTGCCCTTAACTTGGAGAGTCCAGTCTGAAGAACCGCGCCGTGAGATGTTTGCCGTTGCCGGATTGCCATCGCCATCTTCAAAACCGATAGCAATATCAGCGTATTCGGCGGCATCGATGAGTGCCTTCTTGCTCAATGAAAGTGGGCTACCGCTCAGTTCTTCATCACCGGTAAGCACCACAGTAATGTCCATGTCTTGTAACTGGCCGGATGCGTTGAGCGCGCGCAGCGCCTGCAGCATGATGAGGTTGCCACCCTTCATGTCGGTGATGCCGGGGCCGGCGGCTCGCTCAGCATCGATGCGCTCGAAGCGCTGAAAGGGATTGCTGGGTTCAAATACGGTATCTAGATGTCCTATCAGTAGAAGCTTGGGCCCGTTACCTTCGCCGCGTATCTCGGCGATCAGGTGGCCGGCACGACCGAAGCCCGCGCCATCTTCCCAGCGTGTCTCAAACCCAATCGCATCGAAGTGGGGCATCAGTAGCTCACCGACCCTGCGCACTCCAGCAAAGTTCATGGTGCCACTGTTGATGTTTACGCTTTCAATGAGTAGTTCTTCAGCGGCAGCGTTACTGTTATCGATAAACTCGACCATTGCTTGTTCAGTACTATCAAGCTGGGCAAAAGTCGGAAGTTGCCAGCTCATCGCCAGAAACAGAACAGCGGCATTAAAAGTAGAGCGAGTCATAGAGAGCACCTTTGAGAGTATCGAGTGGAGAATATAGAGTATGTCTATTACAGCACCCAGTGGCTATACCCTGTCAATGTTGTGAATCAGGAACATTAGATCATAGACTTCAGATTGCCAGATCGCCTTCTTTATAATTCAGCAATTAAATCAACACTATAAACCAGAGGGACGGACTTAAACCTTACTCTGCTATTGCTTAATGCGTCAGCGGAAACAAGGCAAAAACACAGTGGATATGAGCTTCTATTGCTTACCTTATTGTGCCTATTTCGAAAGCGGCTATATTAGTGCAAGCCAATAAGGCGTATAGTACCTAGCTGTCCCTCCGCATAACGAGCTTACTGGCAACCAGCCTAGTTACCTCCATTCTGCATCCCATTTGCCTTGAGTAGGTGGGGACTGATCTTTTGTACTCACCATTGTTTACGGCTGTCATAGATAGTTGCCGCATCAAAGTAGTGTTTGAAATTTCGCGCGTTGATCTAACGAAGAATCAACGCGGGCATACTTATTGTTTTTGACCGCGCATTGTGTAGACCTATTTACCCTGTGACTCGCCCGAGATTAGAGCGTTGTCAGCTGCGTATTTCATTGTAGATATCGGCTCTCAAGAGTGCCGGTATAGTTTCCCCAAATCTTTTCAGGATATATATGGCACTTGATAGTGTGAAGCAAGACGACCTACAACCCACCATTCTTTCCTATGTTAAAGACATCCCAAATCTGTGCTCACTTGCGGGTCTAGCTTGTACTGTTTCAGCCATCTATTTGAGTATTCTCGGTGTTTACTACGGGGCAATGATAGGAATGATCTGGGCGGTGGCTTTTGATTGGGCAGATGGGCTGATTGCGAGAAGGCTTAAGGGGCGAACCGGTAACGATCGAATTTTTGGTGGCCAGCTTGATGTGGTAATCGACATCGTTAGCTATGGAGTTACACCTGCGATTCTTCTGCTTAGCTACGGAAAATTCGAAGCAGTTTTTCTGATAGGTGCGTTTATTGTTCTGGCAGCGAGCGCAATTAGACTAAGTTATTTTAGTACCTACGGGCTTTCATCCGATTCCAAGTACACAGGCCTGGCCCTCGATAATAATAGTCTTGTTTTGGTTTTTCTGTTTCTCTTCGAAAGTATCTTTAGTGAGCAAGTATTCTCTCTCGTTCTCTACGGGGTTTGTGTTCTCTTGGCTGGGTTAAATGTATCGCAGATCAAGACTCCCAAATTTTCCGGAAACCCAACTAGCGTTTACATGCTCGCTGTTTATACAGCTAGCATAACTGCTATCTATGCATGGAAGCTTTTATAGAAAGCTAAAGAATTCGTTCTATAAGTTAATTAACACCGACAAAACACAAGGATTAAACAGCACATGGTTGTATACACAGTAGGAACTTTCGATATGTTACACGTAGGTCATCTAGCATTATTGGAGCACTGTCGAAGGCTGGGCAGCGTTGTAGCGGTTGGTGTTGCCTCTGATCGGGTCGTAAATTCCTATAAACCTAATAAGCCTGTTATCCCTCTAGAGCAAAGAATGCAGATGCTCAGATCGCTGCGTTGCGTAGATGTAGTAAGACCGTATTTTGAGCTCGAATATGTATCCGGCTGCAGAGATTTGGATGTTGATATCTTTGTTGTAGGAGAAGATTGGGGCGATAAGCCGCATAACATCGATGTGGAAAATTTTCTTAAGAGCAAGGGCAGTGAGATAGTCAAAGTCAATTACGACCTTCGAACTTCCTCTTCGCAGATTAAGAAAGATGTGTTGGCGCAACCTGTAATTGGCAGGGAACTACCGCATGCTATTGCTGGGAGTCGGCAGACGGGCGCGTTCGCTCTATAAGTTTTGTCTCTGTGTTAGAGCCAAATCTGAATACCAAATTTGAATAAGAGAGACCCTAATCAATCGTACGATTACCGAGGATGATAATCATGAGTAAGGCTCAAAAAAGCAACAAGGAAACCAAGAAGAAAGCGGCGCTGACCCCGAAGGAGAAGAAGGCCGCTAAGGCGGCAGGTAAGCAAGCTAAGAATGTACTTGGTAACTAGCTTAATTAGTTCGCATTCGTAGAGAGAAAGGCGATTAGAAAGGCCTCGATAGATTCGCCCACGCTGGGAACAAGCAATAGGATCAGCACAGTAAGTACTGATCCGGCGGCGCAAAGAATAAGATAGTTTCTTAGTGTCATGATAGCTTCCTTTAGTCTAGCGAGGGGCGAGCTCGAATATCCAGCTGTTACCGTCTTCGATGTCTGCTCTGGCGGTGGCGATTGCTTCGGCCGACACTGGCGTGGGCACGCCGCTGTACTTGGCTAGCAATTTAGCAGCCACCCCATTCAGCACATCGCCTTCCTCAATCCGAACAAGCTTTCTGGGGTAGCGTACATTGTTGACGCGCAACACGCCTTCATCATTGCCTGCGTCCGCGTCAAACGCCCATTCCTTCCAAACCTTACCGAGAAAGGACTTCATGTAGCCTGAGACCACGTAAATCTTGCCGTCGCTCTCGAGTATAAAAATGCGGCGTGTGGCCATCGGGTCGTTTAGCTGTAGCTCGATAGTAAAGATGTCATCGGTGAAGCTCCAGTCTGGCTCGGGCCCGGTGTGTAGCTCTCCTGCAATCATCTCGCCACCAGGGAAAACTACCGTGGCACCATCACCACTACTGCGCTGGACGCGAAGCGTGCCGATCGTTACCGCACCAAGCAGCACAACGAATCCAAGCATCTGCAGCACGATCTTAAGAATTTTCACCAGCGAGCCTCCAAAGCGTCAATAGGCTCGAATAGTAAGTGATTTGCGGCAGCGCGTCTCTTTTTTCGACATCGTCGGTCGGTGCGAATCCTGTTGAGGGCAACAAAAAGTCGACGTTCTAATCCCGCCTTAGCCTGGGAAGAAGGCCCTAGGCATTGCCTTTCGCGTGCATCGGACTACACTCCTAGGGCAATACTAATTTTCTGATCGATTCAAAAGGTATCTACGATGAAATTAACTCTCATAAGAAAAATAATAGGGGTTATCCTGCTGGGCGCTTTTTCCCAGTTTTCCATGGCCGACAATGCCTCTTCCGCTACTGAAATAGCCGGAATTGTAGCTTCCATGAACCATTTTGCTTCTGATGCGGACAAAGCCAAGTTGATGGCTATCTCGGCCGACGATAGTCTCGCTGGTGCAGTTCGAGCGATGGCTACTGCCGTGACGAATATTGCCCATGCGGCCAATGCGGAAGGCAAAGCGGCGATGGCAACACTGGCCGCTAATGATCAGGCTCCGGATCGTGCCAGAGCCTTGGCAGGCGTAATCGGAAACTTCAATCACATGGCGAGTGCAGACGATAAGGCTAAACTTACCGAGTTGTTCGACTTATAGTCTACACAGAATAAAAAAGCCTCGATTCGTAAAGAGTCGAGGCTTTTTTATTCTATACTTAAATCCAGTTAATGATTTTATAGTTGTGAAACTCCGGCAATGCAACACACCACTGAATAACGAAACTAGAAAATGGCCCTATCGAATCTAAGGACTGAGCATCTAGAGGCCAACGTGCGCAGGTTCATTGTCTTTCGGCTACTCTATTCGGCACGCTTCTACTATCCTGTCTTTACCGTTCTATTTCTCGATTACGGCCTCACCCTGGAGCAATTTTCCATACTTAATATTGTGTGGGCGCTGACAATAGTCTTCGCCGAGGTTCCTTCGGGCGCGATGGCAGATATCGTCGGAAGAAAACGTTTAGTAGTTTTCGCTGCAGCTCTTATGGTTATCGAGATGAGCCTGATAGTGTTCGCTCCCATCGGTGCCTCTTCGCTACTCTTTCTCCTTTTTCTGGGTAACAGAGTTTGCTCTGGCTTGTCAGAGGCGGCAGCTAGCGGGGCGGACGAGGCGCTGGCCTATGACTCGCTGAGTGCTCTGGGTAGAGAGGGGGATTGGTCTAAGGTTCTTGAGCGAACAACGCAGGTGGTTTCGGTTGGTTTTTATAACAATGATTCTTGGTGCGTTAGTCTATGATCCGAGCCTAGTGAATGGTTTCTTGGCTTGGTTGAATCCAGACTGGGGATTGTCGGGAGATATGATCATCAGGTTGCCGGTAATTCTCACCTTGTTCACATCGATAATCTTGTTGATCACTACCCTGGGTTTTCATGATATCGATGCGCAAAGCGAAAGCGCTCTGGATGAGCCCGAATCAGTAGGAACCTCATTGCTAGATCCATTTAGACAGATCCTCGCCGCCGGAAGATGGACATTCAACCATCGGTTCGTGTTATTCGTTATTTTGGCTGCACTGGCTTTGGATAGTGTGGGCAGGCAGTTCGCGGTGCTCGCCAGTGAATATTACCGGCTCATAGATATTCCGGTTAGCTGGTTTGGCTTCATTGGAGCAGGCATGTCCCTGGTGGGTATAGTCAATGCAAGGTTTTCACGCTACTTGGTTGGAAACCATTCGCCGATGTTTAACTTTTTAACGCTGTCTTCGATCTTGATAACGGGGTTGCTTGGGCTCTGCTTCGCTATTCCCTACTATGGCGTGCTCTTCGCTATTGGTGCCTTTGCGATGATGGGTATGGTGCAGTTTCAATCGAGCTACTATATCAATAAGGAGGTCGACTCTGCGCATCGGGCGACCGTATTAAGCTTTAAGGGCCTCGCCCTTAATTTGGGATTGGGGTTCGCCAGCTTTTTATATACTAGCTATGTGGTCTTTCTGCGGGCTCAAGCAGAAGGCGCGTCCTCGGAGGAAGTGCTACGCGATGGCATTTTCATAGATGCCTTGCGCGGTTTTCCGGTTTACTTCCTATTCCTGTTTGCAGTATTTCTGCTACTGGGCTGGGCGTTTATGAAGCCGAGAAAAGCAATCTTTGAAAAGCGCTAGAATTTGATCCCCATTCTAGGTTGCGAAGTGGTGTATAGAGAGGCTAGATCGGGTAACTATTGAACGAAAAGATAGTCGTTAGCGTTTACGACTTCGTTGCGCAAGGGATTTTGGCTGACGCTAATGCCGCCTGTTCGTCGGAACCTTACCTCAGCCTGACCATCACTGTTCGCACAGGTGGAAATAGGCGTTTCCGTAGAGGCGGCTATGCGTATGCGATAGTGACTCTTCTGGCAAACCTTGTCATACAGGTCCAGACTCATCCTATTTGATGTCCCGTTTGAAATATACCAATTCACCATCCCAAACTCGGCAGGCACGCTTGTTTGACAACCAAACAGCAAGAGGCTCATGGATAGTAGGGTCAGGATTCTAGTCATTGAATAGCTACAATTTTTGGGAGCCGGGGGATTGAGTCAGCATAGAATCTATCTTCATTAATGTCTACAGGCTTTAATTATCGCGAGTAAGCTGAGAAACAGGCAAGAGAAAAGAAGAGACTGCCTGTAGACGTGTGCAGTTGATAGTAAGCTAGATTGCGCAGCTAACAGGCCAGAAGGCAATGTGTGTTTTAGCTCAGCTCAAAGCTGCTTTGGCGCGAGTCATTGAGTTAATATAGTTGAGTGACCAGCGTCAATCGATGTATAAGATCACGAAAGCGAAGCGCTTAGATTATAAGAAAGGAAGAATGAGTTAATGAATACACCGACAATAGTTTCTTTGCTTGCCTACTTCTTGCTGATGATAGCAATCGGTGTGTATGGTTACTTTAAGTCTACTTCCAATGTTTCTGAGTACATGCTTGGTGGGCGCAAGCTGCACCCGGCAGTGGTTGCTTTGTCTGCCGGCGCATCGGATATGAGCGGCTGGATGTTGATGGGCTTGCCGGGAGCCATCTATCTGTCTGGGCTTGGAGCTGCCTGGATCGCCGTTGGGCTTGTAATAGGCGCTTACTGTAACTATCTTTTGGTGGCTCCTCGACTTCGTGTCTATACCGAAGAGGCCGATGATGCGATTACTATTCCTGACTATTTTGAGAAGCGTTTTCATGATGACTCCCGTGCACTGAGAGTTTTTTCCTCTCTGGTCATCGTCATTTTTTTCACGCTCTATACGTCGGCGGGCATAGTCGCTGGCGGCAAACTATTTGAAGCTTCTTTTGGGCTGAACTATCAGATCGGCCTTGTGATTACAGCTGGTGTCGTTGTTGCCTATACCATGTTTGGTGGTTTTCTCGCCGTCAGCCTGACCGATTTCGTGCAAGGCTGCATCATGTTTGTCGCTCTAATCTTAGTGCCGATTGTCACTTGGCAAGAGTTAGGCAATCTAGGCGCATCGGTGCAAACGCTGACAGAATTGAACCCAGATTACCTGTCATGGTTTTCCGGGATAACAGTTCTGGGGCTTATTAGTAGTCTATCCTGGGGGCTTGGTTACTTTGGTCAACCCCATATAATCGTTCGCTTCATGGCAATTCGATCTCTGGCTGAGATGAAGACGGCGCGTCGAATCGGTATGACCTGGATGGTGACCGCAGTCATTGGAGCTGTATTAACCGGGCTGCTGGGATTTCTCTATGTCAGCCAGAGCGTTTCCGTTTTGGACGACCCTGAAACTGTCTTTATTCTGTTATCACAGGTGCTATTTAATCCCTATATTTCCGGATTTCTGCTAGCGGCGATTCTTGCCGCTATTATGAGCACAATCTCGTCGCAGCTTTTGGTGTCTTCAAGTTCTCTCACCGAAGACTTCTATAAGAATTTTTTGCGGAAGAGCGCGACACAAGCTGAGCTAGTGGCCGTTGGCCGTGGCTCTGTTCTCGCTGTTGCGGTAGTGGCTACAATTCTTGCCCGCGATAGTAATAGTTCGATTCTAGATCTTGTTAGCAATGCATGGGCAGGCTTTGGTGCTGCATTTGGGCCGGTAATTTTGCTCAGCCTGTTCTGGGTGGGATTGACACGAAATGGCGCTCTGGTTTCTATGCTCTGCGGCGCTGTGACGGTACTGTTTTGGATCTACAGCCCTTTTACCATTGGTGGCGAGGCCTTATCTGCTGTCATCTACGAGATAGTCCCCGGCTTTATTGTAGCGACTACCGCTGCAATTCTTGTTTCCAAGTTTGATGCTGCTCCGAGTACTGCAATCAGCGAGAGGCACCAGCATATTTCCGCACTAATGATTCGAGATAAAGGGGTCGGAGGGATTTAATTTTAATCCCTCCGACCCCTTTAATTTTTCTATCTGATATTCGCGATATTGGCCGCTTCTTGCTGGCTCGCTAGAAATTCTTCGTAGTCGCCTTGAAAATCTATCAACTTATGATCTCGAATCTCGATGACTCGGGTAGCCAGTGAGGAAACGAATTCTCGGTCGTGGCTCACAAAAATCAGTGTCCCCTCATAGTGAGTCAGGGCCAGGTTTAAAGCTTCGATGGTTTCCATGTCCAGATGGTTGGTGGGTTCGTCCATGATCAGCACATTCGGGTCCATCATCATCAGCTTGCCGAAGAGCAGCCTATTCTTCTCGCCTCCGGAACAGACCTTCACTGACTTCTCGAAATCTTCCGAGGAGAACAAGAGCCTGCCTAGGGTGGCGCGCACGATCTGATCGCCATGGCTTGGTTTGCGCCACTGGCTCATCCAGTCAAATAGGTTCTGATCGCTATCGAAATCCTTGGTACTGTCCTGCGGGCAGTATCCCAGAGTAGCGGCTTCGGCCCATTGCACGGTTCCATGATTTACCGAGAGCTCATTTAGCAGGCAGCGTAGAAAGGTAGTTTTACCCACGCCGTTCTCACCGATGACTGCCAGGCGAGTTCCTGCTTCCATTATCATATTGCCGCCTTCGAAGAGGGGCTCACCATCGAAGCCATGGCCTAAGTCTTCGAGTGTAAGAGCCTGACGATGCAGCTTCTTATCCTGCTTGAATCGAATATAGGGGCTCACTCGGCTAGAAGGCTTGATGTCTTCCAGTTCAATTTTTTCTATCTGCTTCGCTCGTGAAGTGGCCTGCTTGGCTTTTGATGCGTTGGCAGAGAAACGACTCACGAAGTGTTTAAGTTCGCTGATCTGAGCTGATTTTTTAGCGTTGACCGACTGTAGCCGTTCTCTGGCCTGAGTAGAGGCGATCATGAAATCATCGTAGTTTCCTGGATACAGGCGTAACTCACCGTAGTCGATGTCGGCCATATGCGTGCATACAGAGTTCAGGAAGTGTCTATCGTGAGAGATGATTATCATCGTGCATTTACGTTCGGCCAATACGCCCTCTAGCCAACGAATAGCATTGATGTCCAGATTGTTGGTAGGCTCATCGAGCAGCAGAATGTCGGGGTCTGAGAACAAGGCTTGCGCCAGTAGCACTCTTAGCTTCCAGCCTGGGGCAACTTCGCTCATGGGGCCTAGATGTAATTCTTGTGCGATACCCGCGCCCATAAGCAATTCACCGGCGCGGCTTTCGGCGCTATAGCCGTCTAATTCGGCGAACTGAATCTCTAGCTCGGCTACCTTCATGCCGTCTTCTTCAGACATTTCCGGCATAGAATAGATACGATCCCGTTCCTCCTTGATCTCCCACAGCTCTGCATGCCCCATGATGACTGTATCGATTACATTGAATTCTTCGAAGGCGAATTGGTTCTGGCTCAAGGTTCCCAGTCGCTCGTTAGGTGTTAGGGACACATTGCCTGATGTGGGAGTGAGGCTGCCTTCCAGGATCTTCATGAAGGTAGACTTGCCGCAGCCATTGGCGCCGATCAATCCATAACGATTGCCGTCACCGAATTTGACCGAAATATTTTCAAATAGGGGTTTGGCACCAAATTGCATAGTGATGTTTGCAGTAGAGATCACAAAGGACGTCCTAAAGGGTAAAAATGAATGAATAGCGATTTTTAGCAGGCTTGCATTGAGGAGCGCTACTATAGGGATTTGTTGGGATTAGGTCGAGTGAAATTCCATTTGATTTGGTCTATTTGCGGCTTGTTTCAGCAAGATTCTGCTCTATATTTCCATGTCCTGCCGTCTAGCCTTCATTGCATAAGCCATTTTCTCTATTACAAAATGTTATAAATTAAACCCCTTTTGGCCTATGTCTTGCCTGCTCTTCGCCTCATACTACGCGCTGATTTTTTGCCCTGTTCTGCTTCTCTGAACTGCCTATCCGGCGCGAGTCAGGAGGCTGCGGGCCTGGTGTTCGAAAGAACTAATAAATGGAGTCCAAAATTGAATAAAGTGCCCTTTTTGCCGCGTAAATACGTTCTAGTGGCGTGTGTTAGCAGCCTGTTGCTGGCTAGTCACATTCAATTGGCCGTGGCGCAGGATCAGCCTACAACTGACGAAAACGCGACGGTTACTTATCCTGCAAGCTTCTTCGAGCAATACCAGCCCTATTCGGTTAACGATATGTTGGTTCGCATTCCGGGCATCAACCTTGCTCGAGGCGGAGGCGGAGGCGGAGGTGGAGGTGCAGGCGGGTCTGACGGCAACCGCCGCGGGCTGGGAGCCGGGGGCGATCAGGTGTTGATCAATGGACGCCGCATAGCGGGTAAGGGCAATGAGGGTAATCAGCAGCTTTCTCGTATTCCGGCAACCGATGTTCAATACATCGAGATTATCCGCGGCACCTCCGGTGATCTGGATGTACGTGGTGGATCCCAGGTTATCAATATCGTTCTGTTGGAGGCCGAGTCCAGCACCTCCTATGCCTATGAAATCAATTTGGACAACTACCACGATGGCAAATACCAGCCAGGCGGTAAATTTGCGATCACGGGCCAGAATGGTGGCTTCACCTATTTCTTGAGCGCCGAGCTAGAGCCGCGCTGGGAATTTCGTGATGGTTTCGAGGAAAGCTTCAACGTGGATGGCAGCCTCAATGAGATTATCGACCGCGACCAGGGTTCAGACGCGTGGCCGACGTCCTTCGCGGCAAATCTGGGTTATGAGTTTGACGAACGCAATATCGCCAATCTGAACTTTCAGCTGACCAACAATGAGTTCGACGCCTATGCCGATCGTACCATCACCAACTTTCGTGTCGACCCAGCTACTGTCAGGGTGGAGCGTGATGAGACCCCCACTGAGGATGGTTCTTGGGAGATTGGTGGCGACTATATGCATGTTTTTGCAGACGGCAGTCGCTGGCGTACGCTGTTCATCGTAAACGAAGCCGAGAACGATTCAGTGCGTGACCGCCTGCAGATTGACGGCAGTGCCATCACTAAGGATCTATTTCTGGCCAACTATGCAAAGACGCAAGAACGTATCCTGCGCTCGTCGTATGTGTTCGATCTCACCGAAATGCAGTCATTGGAGGCGGGTGTTGAGCGCGCACAGACGATTCTAGATACGTCGCTGCAGCTGGGCTTGTTAAGGACGGCTGCAGATGCCGTTCAAGGCGGCCCTCGCTTCGGCGGCTTGTCGCCCATTACCGATGCCAATGGCACGGTGGAGGAACTGCGTTATGAATACTTTGCCATTCATAACTGGCAGATGAATGACCGCATGAGCCTGGAAACAACGCTTCTGTTTGAAGACAGTGAAATCTCCCAATCCGGGGATGTTGCCAAGTCGCGCAGCTTTACCTTCTTCCGGCCCAAGGTCGATTACCGTTTTGATATCACCCCCGCTATACAGTTTCGAGCAACCGCCGAGAAAGACGTCGCCCAGCTAAGCTTTTCTGACTTCACTGCCAGTATCGATGGATCCGATGACGAGCAGAACGCCTTCGAAGGCAATGCCGATCTGCGCCAAACACAGTCTTGGCGTTATCTTGCCAACCTCGAATACCGTTTGCCTAATGATGCGGGTGTGCTTAGTGGTAACTTCTTCTACAACGATTTCGACGATCTGATCGACAACGTCGATGTGTCTACGGCAACACAAGTCCTGGGCGCTCGTGGCAACATCGGCAGTGGTGAGCAGTATGGTATTAATCTGAATAGCAGCATCCGCCTGTCGATGATTAACCAGCCAAATATGCTTCTTACGGCGGGTCTTAATCTGGAGGAATCCAGTCTTACCGATCCATTCCTGAAAGTTGAACGCGAGCGTTCTATTCGCGGCGGTGCCAGTCGCTACAGTTTTGGTTTCCGTCATGATATACCCTCTCGCAACAATATGAACTGGGGGTTCAATTATCGCCGTGAGTTCTACAATGACTTCCTTGTGTATGATGTAGACAAGATTGAGGAATATCCAAAGGTTGGCTCTATCTCCACCTGGATCGAAGTGCAAGCCTGGGGTGGTTTGGTTTATCGCTTTGAAACACGAGATTCACGCGACCGCTGCCGCATTCGTACGCGTTACACCAATGGCACTATCGCCACCGGTGTTATCGACGAGATCGAAGATTCTTGTTCCGACGCCGGCCCGGTTTTGGCTATCAAAATTCGCGGTACGTTCTGATCAGCTTGGAAAAATTATAACCATTAGACTGATTGGTAGAAGAGTGGGTGAGAGAGTGATCTCTAGAGACAGGCCTTGATCATCAAGGTCTGCCTCTAGCATGGTTAATACCTTAAGTGCTGCCGCTACTGTCAGTTGATGTGCTCGAGTCATCATCATCATCATCGTCATCGTCTTCAACATCATCTGAAAAGCCATCTCCGTCGAGATCGTCATCGACTTCTCCGTCACCGTCTGCATCTATAGACAAGGCTTCGTCGCTGATAGTTAGCCCCACTATATCGATCAGTCCTAACAAACCTTTGAACCAGTCGTTAATGTTGAGTGGGTCTCCCCCGGGGTTGGTCAGGATGAGGCCTAGCTGGTAGGTGCCAGCAGGCAGAGTGCTGACATCGACATTCTCGATCTCGAAGAGTTTCTGTTCTTCGCTGTTCGCTTGATCACTGACAGGGAGAACTACGGCGTCGCTCAATGCTTCCAGCGCAGCCTGAGTGTCTGTGGTAGTAACGTCGTCGGTGGTGTCGCTAGAGTCCGCATCGGAGTCGCTACTATCGTCAGAGCTCTCCTGTACTGGTGCGAAGACAACTACATAGGCATCGACTTCGCCACCGCTGACTAAACCTGCTCCACGATTAAATTTCAAGCTGATCGCCAGCGGATCGCCGGTGTAAAAAATGTCTTTTGCCGTGACAATGCGGGCAGATATCCCGTCGGAGGCATTACCAACTCCGAGGTTCTTGTTCTTGCCGTTACCTTTCCCTTGGCTATTTCCCTGAGCCCATACTGCGGTTGAGGCTATTAAGAACGTTAGTGATAGCATGATTGTGCTGAACCTGAGAATGGATCTAAGAAGAATATTCATCTGTATTGCCCTGTGAAATATGAATGATCGTTGGTCTGCTTCTTTGTAAGAGATTCATAGTTTTGCATTAAGCGTCACCTCGGTATGTGACAGTGTTCGCGTTATGGGGATAAGGCTAGGAGTGCAGAACGAAGGTGCAGCCACCTCGTGAAGGGTTGAGAGGAGCTGGCTAGAAGGCTGCAGGGGGAAAGGTTGATCGGGGCAGCAAATATCGAACAGTTTCGATCCATGCAATTACTTTCTGCAAGAGACTAACTATGCGGTTGAGCTATTTCAGCCTTCTTTAAGACACCGCTTCCTGGTTTTTCTTGCCCAGCAGCGCCTCAATATCTTCGTCGGTTAGAGATTCTTTCTCCAGCAATGCCTGGGCAATGATATCGAGTTCGGCCCGATGTTCTTCGAGTACGGCCTTTGTTCTTTTTTCGTTGATGCTAATTAGCTTGCTGACTTCCTCGTCGATTAATTCGGCGGTGTGTTCGCTGTATCCCTTGGTAATGAATGCTTCATGGTTGGGATAGCTTTGATCCGAATCACGAAAGTTTACAGGACCCAGCTTCTCGCTCATGCCCCATTCGGTCACCATGTGTATTGATAGCGCTGTTGCCTGCTGCAGATCATTCGCGGCGCCCGAGCTGACTTCGTCAAAAACCAATTGCTCGGCACAGCGTCCGCCCAGCATGATCGAGATTCTATCTTCCAGGTAATGTTGACCATAGGTCAGCTTGTCTTCTCTGGGCGTCTGTTCCGTATAACCAAGCGCTAGCCCTCTGGGAATGATGCTGACCTTGCGCAGCACATCCGCGTGAGGCATATGGAATGCGGTCAGGGCATGACCTGCCTCGTGATAGGCTGTGCGATTACGCTCCTCTTCGGTAAACATCGACTCGCGTTTCTCGCCTAACACTATCTTGTCCCTGGCTCTTTCCAGGTAGCTATGGCCGACCTTGGTCTTGTTTTCCCGGGCTGCCAGCAATGCCGCTTCGTTGATCAGGTTGGCAAGGTCGGCGCCGGAAAAACCCACGGTAGAGGCGGCGATAGTGTCCAGATCGATATCGCCCTCCATGGCAACCTTTCTGGAATGTACCTTTAGAATATCCGTTCTGGCTTGGCGCTGGGGCAGGTCGAGCACCACCTTTCGATCGAAGCGCCCCGGGCGAGTCAACGCGCTGTCCAGTACATCGGGGCGGTTAGTAGCAGCGAGAACGACAACAGTCTCATCTGCGCTGAAGCCATCCATCTCCGCCAGTATCTGGTTGAGGGTCTGCTCGCGCTC
Source organism: uncultured Pseudomonadales bacterium (assembly GCA_943842505.1). Classification (GTDB taxonomy): domain Bacteria; phylum Pseudomonadota; class Gammaproteobacteria; order Pseudomonadales; family Pseudohongiellaceae; genus UBA9145. The sequence continues at coordinate 82,153 of CALTDI010000014.1, forward strand.
ATCGTTTCCGAGCCCGGAGACACTGCTACGTGTGCGTCCTACAGAGTCGATCTCGTCGATAAAGATCAGTGCTGGGGCAACCTTCCGCGCTTCGGCATACATGTCGCGTACACGGGATGCGCCGACACCGACGAACATCTCGACAAATTCTGAGCCGGTGATGCTGAAGAACGGGACACCTGCCTCTGCAGCAGTTGCCTTCGCCAGCATGGTCTTGCCGGTACCCGGCGGACCGATTAGCAATATGCCCTTGGGAATCTTGGCGCCAATGGCTCGATACTTGTCGGGAGTGCGCAGGAAATCGATGACTTCGCCCAGGTCGTTCTTGGCATTGGTAAGCCCCGCGATATCGTCATACCTTATCTTGAGGTCTTCGCTCTTGATAAGCCGCGCCTTGGACTTGGTGAAACTGAATACGCCACCGCCGGCGCCAGTAAATCCCTTGCCACCTTTGGCGATCATGCGCGATACCAGCATGAAGATACCGATCATTAGCAGCCATGGCAGCAGGTTGATGAAGATCATGGTCAAGACGGATTGTTCCTCCGAGCTTACCCTCACCTCCACATCATATTCTTCCAGCAGGGGAAACAGGTCTGCATCTTCCATCGGGGGAAAGGTAGTGACGAATTGCGAGGGCTGGCTGCCCTGGTTGCGGTAGTTGCCACTGATGCGATCACCCCGGATCTGCACGCTAACAATCTCGTCATCGCGTAATCGCTGTTTGAATGTGGAGTAGGGGATATCTTCGGTGTCGGGCCCGGAGCCGCCAAAGTCGAACATAGTCAACAGCACAAAGACCATCAGGCTGATGATGAAGGTATCCAGTATATGCTGTCGCCGCGGCGGTGGGCTAGGCTTCAACTCGGGCTCCGTGCCCGGAGTAGGGTTCGGTCGCTCACTAGGCTGTTGTGGGTCTTGCTGTGCCATGAATCTCTCTTGTCGGCGTGGAAAAGTCGGGAAGGCGGTCCAGACATCCGCGGCCATGCAATCATACTCTCACTTATAACCGAAACCGACCAGTCGTTGTAGAATTTCTTGGAATTCCGCCTGACTTATATCAACATATTCGGTTACGCGACCATACAGCATGAGTGTAGGCACATTGCGGCCGTGGAGTTCTTCCTGAGCCTGTTTGAGACAATAGAGAATAGCGCGTTCCTTTCGGTTCAGGCCATCGCGAACGTCGGGGAGAATTTCGATGAGATCTTCAGGAGTCATGATGAGTAGGATGATAGTTGGGATCGCTGATGGGGTAAACGACGATAGGTCATCGATTGTTACGGCTGCTTGTCTGCATAGAGCGGTTGCAGTGGCAACTGGAGGAAAATGCTCAGGCTTAAAGAGAGTATTATTGAATGTGCTATAGTTTGCCTGACTATCGTATTTTAGTCATATTTCAGCCGTCGTTCAGTACTATTTCATATGTCTATATTAGGATTTCAAATGCGTCACGCTTACGGATTTCGCCGCTATCTCAGGGGCATGGCAGTTTGTCTGTTATTGCTGACCGGTTGTACTTCTCTGGTTCCCCAGCAACTGCCTGAGCAAGTGGCGCTAGAACCGGCTGACTCATCGCTTTGGCGCGCACTGGATCAAGCAAATCAGGGCAATTGGTTTCACCTGCTGAACGAAGGTCCTGCGGCTTTGGATTGGCGTCTTCGTGCCATAGATTCAGCGGTTAGCAGCATCGATTTGCAATCTTTCCTTTGGAATAACGACACCTCCGGAAGACTTATAATGGCGCACTTGGTTGCTGCGGCCGATCGAGGGGTTCAGATCCGTATTCTGATGGACGATTCTTTTCTTTTTGCCACCGAAGACATTGCCGTTGCCTTGCATTCTCACCCGAGAATTTCTTACCGTATCTTTAATCCCTACCAGCGTCGATCTAGCGATGTAATTCTTCGCGAGATACTTAACCTTGGTGAATTCCACCGGCTGGATCACCGCATGCATAACAAGGCAATGGTAGTGGACAATCGCCTGGCGATCGTTGGTGGGCGAAATCTCGCGGACGAATATTTTGGTTTACATGGAGAGTCCAATTTTCGTGATATGGAGCTTATAAGCTTTGGTGAAATGAGCCAAACAGTGAGCAATGGCTTCGATACCTATTGGAATAATCTCTGGAGCATACCGATCGAGTCTCTCGATGAGGAAACTGTAACTCAACAGTTGTTACTGGGTGATATCAGGCGCTACACGCTTGAATTAAGTGAGGTGCATAGCGAAGAGACGGAGGCCGAGCGCCTGCTGCATTGGCAGGAACTAGCGGCCTCGGAAATTCCAGGGAGCTATAAGCTGCTGCTGGATCAGCCGCCGAGTCAAAGCCCATTGAACCCAGAAGACGCCCCGATACAGTTATCACAGGAGATTCTCGCGCTTATTGATGCTGCAGAAAAAGAGATTGTCATACTCTCCGCCTATCTTATTCCCAGTTCGGAATTCGAAGACGCTCTGGAACGCGCGCGAGAACGAGGCGTAGAAATCAGGTTGCTTACTAATTCCATTCGCTCAAATAACCATCTCACAGCGCACAGTGCCTATCGTAACCATGTTAGAGAGCTTATTGAGATTGGGACTACCCTGCATGAAGTGCGGATTGATGCGCGTGACCGTTCAGTCTATATGCAGACACCGGTTAGAGAGAAGAATCTGGCATTGCACGCCAAGGTTATGATTGTTGATGGCAGGCAGGTATTCATTGGCAGCGCTAATTTCGATCCTCGTTCCCTCTATATTAATACCGAGATGGGGTTTCTGGTCGATAGCCCGCAACTGAGCAGGCTCGTCCTTGATGCTGTAAGGCGAGATTTTCAATTGGAAAATTCATGGGGTCTACGTCTGAGAATTGATGGAGAAGTTCAATGGGTATCAGATTCCGAGGTGCTAGATTCCCAGCCCCACGCATCTTTTATGCAGAGCATCGAAGACTGGTTCTTTTCCAAAATACCAATAGAAGGTGAGCTATGAATTCTTTGCGCGTTGAACTTGCAGCGCCGCATGCAGCCAGTCGCTAGCGGTATGTTCGCCGCTGTCCTGGCATACGATCAAGTAGGGTTTGCCAGAAAAAGAGCTTTTGCTGGCTAGGCGATCAATAAAATTTTCTGCGCTGGTGGCATAGCGTTTGCCGCGTTTATATTTTAACTGCATATGCTCTACAGCCGCTTGGCTATCGTGACGTTTTCCGTTTCTAATAAAGTCACAGCCACTTGTACCTACAGCCTGAATCAGGAGTTGGATTTCCTGGTCGCTGCTTTCTGCGGCTTCCAGAGGCCCGCTTAGTACAAACAGGCTTAACAAGATGCAATAGCTTGCAGTGAATATCTTCATATCTCTACACTCATACTCAATGTCATTGGATTGTGATCAGAAGAACTCACCTCGTGAGTTTCTGATTGCAAAACACTAATCCCGGCTACAAAAATGTGATCCAGTGTTGAGCCAAAGAAACGCAGTCGGCGATCTTTTGCAAAAGTAATTTCTTCAAAACCTAGATCCGTGAAAAAAGCGTCGAGCAATTTGTAGCGTCCCGGTCTCCAGGTATTGAAGTCACCCGAGATGATCACAGGCCCCGAATGTCTATGTAAAACCGCGCTAATAGCAGACAGTTGATCTCTGTAGTCCGTCAAACCCAGTGCAAAATTAATCAAGTGCGTGTTAACCACAAGCAGGCTCAGCGGTGAGTCACTCAGCGCAAACTTGGTGATGCTCGTCGCCTTTGGCGTTCGTGACCACGGTTCATATGCTGTTAATTTGCATGCAGATAGGGGTTTAATCTGGCTCGCCGTAGCGACACCGGTTATACCCTTGCGCGATGAATACCCTGGTGCAAAATTCCAGATTGATGAAGTCGGTAAAGCGCTGGAGTCACGCATCGACTGGGTTGCCTCTTGAATTAGCACTAATTGCTTGCCTTCACCCAAGAGGGTTAGATCGGACTGCCAATCTGGCATTTGTCCTTTCTTGATATTCCAGTTAAGCAATTCTATTCGCGCGGGATCGAATCCTTGCGCGGCGATTGGCTCAGGCTTTAGGAATTGCCGGTTACAGGTATTAATTTCTCTACTCATCGTCGAGGAAAATTGTGTAGCGTCGATAAGCATCGAATTTGTGTCGATAGCTGAAACTGTAGCTAGAGAGCATCCTGCGAGAATGTTTGGCAGGGTTAGAAGAAGACCTAGGCGTGAAAGTGGGTGCATAAGACCGAATATGAGGGCTTTGTAGATGAAATTCAACTCCGAGGATGATCAATTCTATTAGTCGTGGTCGAACAAATGGGGGCGTACCATTAACCTCCCTCGCCGAGTTCTCGGAAGAGATAAATAGGGTGTGCTTGGTCTATCCGGTTATTTCTTTATTGCGATCTATGCGCTGGCGGGCCTGTATCATCACTATGTGGTTAAAGATGACACGCTAAAGAGAATGCTGCCCTAGTCTCTCTCGTCTCGGTGAGCAGAGTAGTCGCGGTTGTGAAGGGTGGGTGTAAGCGCAAGCGCAATTGCAAGAAAATTCTAGGAATAGACGCGGTCAGTCTCAGATTTGGTGTAGGGTCTGCTGCCCAGATAGCTGCAGTCTATACAACCTGAGCTGCAACATAGGCAGAAGACCAGGCCCACTGGAAATTGAAACCACCAAGATGGCCACTGACGTCTAGCACCTCGCCGATAAAATACAGACCGGTTTGATTCTTTGCCTCCATGGTCTTGGAGCTAATGCCGTTTGTGTCTACCCCACCCAGTGTCACCTCGGCAGTTCGATAGCCTTCTGTTCCAGAGGGCTTTAGCTGCCAGCAGTTAATCTTCTCTCCTATGGATCCCAGTTGTTTGTCAGAGAATTCAAGCAGCGGCGTTTCTGCCAGCTGCGGCCACCACAAACTCTGCAATTCGACGGTCAGTGACTTTACGATTTTCTGGCTGATAAAGGTTTTAAGTTGGGTTTTTATCTTGTCTCGCTTGGCTTGCAATAGCCATTCACTCGCATCGAAGGCAGGCAGCAGATCTATCTCGATTTCATCGCCTTCACGCCAGTAGTTGGATATCTGAAGTACTGCCGGTCCGCTAATGCCGCGATGCGTAAACAGTAACTGTTCGGTAAAGGCTCGCCCGTTGCAGCGAATCTCGACTTCAAGTGAAGAGCCAGACAGGCGCCCGCACAGTGGTTTCATGAAATCGGAGAACATAAAGGGAACTAATCCGCTGCGCAGATCGGTTACCTCAAGTTTAAACTGCTTGGCAATTTCGTATCCGATACCGCTGCCGCCCAGTGTAGGAACCGACAATGCGCCACTGGCAATCACCAGAGAATGGCAGCTAGTCGTGAGTGTTGCTCTGGGCTCACTCGCGCCCTGTGCTATTTCTAACCGATAGCTATTGCCGTGTGCATCAGATTCTGAACTGGCCACGTTGTTAACTTCACAATGGGTTTTTATTTCCACGCCCGATAGTTCACATTCCGTCTTCAGCATGGCTACGATATCTTTAGCAGAATGCACGCAGAACAATTGGCCGTGTTTTCGCTCTTCGTATTCGATATGGTGTTGCTCAACCAGGTCAATGAAATCCCATTGGGTGTAAGTGCTCAATGCCGATTTGCAAAAATGCGGATTGTCGGAAATAAAATTATCCGCTTCGACAAACTGGTTGGTGAAATTGCAGCGCCCCCCGCCGGACATCAGAATTTTCTTGCCAATCTTGTTGGCTTTCTCAAGGACCAGCACGCGCCGGCCACGCTTAGCTGCCGTTGCCGCGCAGAATAAACCGGCAGCGCCAGCACCGAGGATGATTACGTCGTAGTCGGCTTGCGGAGATTGATTCATTGGGTATAAATATTTGAGGGGTTGAATTAGGGGTGTCGAAAGAATAATTACGCTAACTGTACTTCATAGTAAGCCTAAGTGCATCATATAGCCGATTGCGAAGATTTGCTTAGGTAGTACGGATGCGTTGCGAGCCTTCATATGCCCAGGGGCTCGATAGTTACACACTCCTAAAGCTGGCCGAATTTTCCGAATCGCGAATAGGACTATTTTCTCCACAGCCGAACCTCCGTGATGGTTCTTAGCAGGTCGTGCCCCCGATTCATAATTATTATCAGTGTGTTAGAATCCAAGCGCGCGGCGTATTTTTCAAGAGTTGCCAGTTTAGAATACTGTATTTTTATTTTGCCCCATTTAGTAGTGTTAACGAATAGACGGTATGTGTGGGTAGCAAGTAACGTAAAAATTTGATCAACAAGAAAAAGGAAAAAGACAAATGATGAATAAAATCCTAAAGCGCCTACTAAGTGCGGCCCTTTTTTGCACTCTCTCACCCAGCTTGCTAGCGCAGGCGCCAACGACGGCGACTCACGTTCCGCGTGCAGATATCATGACGGTATTTGAGCACATGGGAGAAACTATCGATCAGCAGATCAGAGTGGTCGATATAGGCGATGAAGTTAACATCGGTGTAGGCATCTTGCAGCGCAAGGGAAATCGCACAGAAGGCGAAGAGGTGAATGCGATCGTGCATCACCGCGTAGCGGAAATATACTATGTACTATCCGGCTCAGGCACACTAGTCACCGGGGGAGATCAGAAACAGTCGGCAAGCCGAGAGTTTCCAGCGGACAATGTGTCGGTTCTGGAGCTGATTGGGCCAAGTGGGAGTCGCGTAGTGACTAACGGCGAAACCAAGACCATCTCTGTTGGAGATATTGTAGTCATACCCGCAGGCGTGCCTCATGGTTTTCGCAATATTCAGGATCAGATTACCTATATCAGTATTCGCGTAGATCCAGATCAGGTGCTGCCTATAGGGTATGAGCACCCATCTGTGCAAGATTAAGACAGACTTCCCATAGCCCACGGATGGGCGATTCAATCTATTCATCGGTATGAGGTTTGCGCAGGGCTAGCTCCTGATGTCTTTGTCATATCGATGATTAGAAATAGAAGCATCAGAAACTGCTAAGAAGCGGGCGATGGTTCTTGCGATAGGAATCTCGTGATACGGATTTCGTGATATAAATCTAGAGTGCGGCAGCGTTCAAGCTGGCGTGATTCTTTCTTTCCCCACATTTTGATCTTTAGATAGATCTAGCTACCAGCGACGTGTTGACAACTATGGGCAAGACAGCGTCGATACCACACTATTCTCCAGCTGAAGAGATGCTCAACGTGGCATCCCATGTCATCGGCTTTGTGCTGAGCATTATTGCGATCATAGCGTTGCTGGAGCGTGCACTTGCGCTGGGCAATACGCTCTATCTAATAAGCTTCGGCGTCTTCGGTTTTAGTCTCGCATTTCTCTATGGTTGTTCATCTATCTATCACAGCACTAAGAATGAGCTGCGGCGTGGAAAGCTTCGTATTCTCGATCATGCCAGTATCTATGTCTTGATTGCGGGGACTTATACACCGTTCAGCTTGATCACCCTTCAAGGCACGACCGGCTGGGTGATATTCGGCGTAAGTTGGATGATGGCGCTAACGGGCATTATTCTAAAACTCTTCTTTACCGGGAAATACCGACTGCTATCAACGCTCATGTATGTATTCATGGGCTGGCTGATTCTGTTTGCCATTGGCCCTCTGGTCGATAGATTGCCTTCGGCAGGGTTGAATTGGTTAGTAGCTGGCGGGTTCGCCTATACCCTGGGCGCTGCACTGTATAGCGTTAAGAGAATTCGGTTCAATCATGCAATCTTTCACCTGTTCGTGTTGCTAGGTAGTAGCTGTCATTTTCTTGCGGTCTATTTTTATGTGGTCTGAGTAGTTTTGAGTCACAGTGTTTGCGAGTTCTAAGACTAGGCCAGGAAAAACTACTTTCTTCTACGCTGAGTTTAATCAGTCCTTAAGTCTTACTAACACCGCACCCCTATTACCAGATTCGAGATCGAAATCCTTAATGTCCTCGCGAAATTTCAAGTCGCGCAGGGCGAGTACGACTTCGTCACGAATCAGGCCTGAGCCAACAATAAGACGAATGCACATGGCGGCAGCTTTGTGGGCTAAATCAATTTCACTGTGCATCTTGCGCAGCGCCTCGCTGACACGCTCACCATCGTGGGCTATATCAACGGTGATAGTCGAGCCGTCGTGCTGAAGGTCCAGTGCGTTATCGCACTTAGGGCAGTAACGCGTATCCTCGCTAAATCTCATGCCGCATTCCAGGCAAATCCCCTGCATCACTTCTACTCTGCTGTTAGAAAGAAGTCTCAAGGCTATCCCCAATCGAAAACCTTGTCCAGATTCGTGAATCTCTCAAGGGTGAATCTAGAGGCTGAATGAAGAGGGTAAACAAAAAGGGTAAATAAAGAGGGAGAGAGGGGAGAGAAAGAAGGCGGAGGAATTCTCTTTGCTCGGATAAGGGCTTGGCCAGGAATAGACGCCAGCCTATTTTTATATCGATAGTGATCGTGGCTCATAGAAACCGCGGCGCTTCAGCTGTGACGCTGCCTGGGGCATGCATGGTATTCGGCAAAGCGATGGTCTATTATTCGCGCAAATCAATGGATTCATGATGAATTAGCTGGGGTTGGAATGAATATAAGTTTCTATCGTTATACTGAATTGAGACGCAGACTCCAATGCTGGGGCCTTATGGCTTTGTGCGTATGTTTCTCTTCGGTACGGGCTTATGAAATAGATCCTAATGCAACAATCTATGATTCCCCGACTAGCCTATTGGGCGTCAATCACATCGGCTTATCGGTGAGAGATCTGGATGCGTCTCTGAATTTCTATCAGAAGGCTTCGGGGTTTAAATTAATTCGAAGGGAAGTGGTGCGTAATAACAGTGATGCGGATAAATTGTTTGGCCGTTCGAACATTGAGTTTGAGATAGCCGTGCTCGAGGCGCCAAATATGCTTTTCGAACTGATTGAATTTAGTCATAACCGTGACGTACCTATCAGCAAGATGTTGGTGCAGGGCCCTGGCATGACGCACACTTGTTTTCAGACGCCGGACGAGTTCTCCGGGTATGACAGATTCAAACAAGCTGGTGCCGAGATACTCAGTCGCGGTGATGGCCCAGTAGATTTGTTAGGCCAGGGCGTCACCTATGCCTACGCCTATGATCCTGAAGGAAACATGATCGAGCTGGAGCAGCTTGACTTCGAGCGCTTGGGCGAGAACGCAGAAAAGCCTGCCTGGTTAGATCAAGGCCTTACTATGTGGATGACACAAGTTGCTCTGGTAACGCATGACATCGAGCGACTAACCGATTACTACGCAAAAATAATGGACTTTGATCCATATCGCGAGGCCGCTATCGCGAATCGCCTAACCTTTGACGATACTACCGATATTGATAATGTGGCTCTAAAAGTTACTTGGTTTAGGATGGATCCGCGCGCGAAAAGCATGGAGTTTTGGCAATATGACAATCCGAAAACGACTGAGTTTGTTGGTAATCGACTAAGTACAGCGCTTGGATATTCCTATTCCATTGAGGTCGGAGATATTCAGGCGGAGTATGCACGCATGGCGGATCTGGGCGTGGATTTTGTCAGTGAGCCTGTACTACTGGGTGAGTTTTGGCAGGTGTATGCGAACGACATTGATGGCAATGTGTTTTCCTTGCGCCAGGCTGTAGACCCAAAATCGCCTTACTCAGTGCCGCAGTTGGAACTATAGTAAAGATCGAAAGACAGGGTGCGACTAAGGCAAAACTCTTCCCTAGACTAGTATGCTTTCACTCTAGCCCTATTAATTAATTTTACCATCTCGTCTTGGATTACTTGGCCAATGAAACAAAGCAGTGTAATCGGGGCCGGCATCGTTGGCTTAGCGACAGCCCTGGCTCTACAGGACAGTGGTCGTCAGGTAGTGCTGATAGACCGACTGCCGCCCGGTGAGGGCACCAGTTCAGGCAATGCGGGGATCATTTCGACCGGAGCGGTGCACCCCGAGTCGATGCCGGGTATCTGGAAAGAAATTCCCGGGATGACGCTGAATCGGATGGCTCCGCTGCGGCTGCGCCCTGGTTATCTTTTGCAGTTCCTGCCCTGGCTTTTTCGTTTCCTGCGCAATGCCAACACCGAAACCGCTGAGAGAGCTTCGATTGCTATCTCTGCGCTGTCCCACTCGGCGTTATTACACTTCGAACCGCTTCTGCGCAAGGCTGGTGCTGAACATCTCATTCGCCAGCATGGCACGCTCTATATCTATGAAACTCAGGCGCAGTTTGCCAAGGCGAAAGAAGAGTGCGCGTATAGAGACCGAAGGGGTATTAATTATCAATTGCTCGATGGGCCAGAACTAATGAAGTTGGAACCCAGCCTCAGTGCTGGCCTGGCTGGCGCTATTCTTACCCCGAACTCGGCTCACACGATTTCACCCTTGGCGTTGTCGCAAAAACTGTTTGAGGTATTTCAGCAGCGCGGTGGAAGTTTTATTCAGACCCAAGTGCATGGTTTCTCCTGTGATGGGAACCGAGTCTCTGAGGTTCAGGCTGAGCAGCCGATAGAGACTGACGAGGTGTTTATTACCGCTGGCGCCTACTCGAAGAGTCTGGCAAAACAGCTGGGCAGTAATGTTCCCCTCGATACGGAGCGCGGTTATCACCTGATGTTGCCCCGTCCGGGAATCGAATTACATCACAACTTGCTCTTCCCTGTGCTTGGCTTCGCAGCAACCTCGATGGAGGGTGGGCTGCGTCTGGCGGGTACGGTTGAGTTTGCCGGACTCGATGCCCCGCCAGATTATTCCAGAGCCCGGCATCTGGCAGAACGCGCCGCTACGGTATTACCCGGTCTTCAATCCGAGGATGGTGAGTGTTGGATGGGCTATCGCCCCAGCGTTCCCGATTCGATCCCTGTAATTTCAGCCTCGCCCCATTTTGAGAATGCCTACTTCGGATTCGGCCATGGCCATCTGGGCCTTACCCAGTCGGCGATAACAGGTGCGCTGCTGGTTGCGCTGGCGGATGGCAAGGAGACCCCGGTCGACTGCGAGCCCTATCGGATAGATAGGCGCTGGTAAAAGAAAAGGGGTCGGAGGGATTTAAAATAAATCCCTCCGACCCCTTTAATTTCAGCTCCTAATAGTCTGGCATGTCCGGAACATCATCGTTAGCGCCATCTTTCTTCTTATCCACCTTATCGGAAATCATGACCTCGGTAGTCAGCATCAATCCGGCAATTGATCCTGCATTCTGCAGCGCCGATCTTGTCACCTTTGTAGGGTCAATGATTCCGGCTACCAATAGGTCGCCATATTCTTCAGTCTGAGCGTTATAGCCATAGTTGCCTTTCTTGCGACGGATGTTGTCCAGCACTACGCTAGCCTCGACGCCGGCATTGGCGACTATCTGGCGAAAGGGTTCTTCCATCGCTCTTAACGCAATATCGATGCCGATCTGCTGGTCAGCATTGGCAGCAACTACCTTGCCTTTGATAGCGTCTGCCGCACGGATCAGAGCGACGCCGCCACCAGGGACGATGCCTTCTTCGACGGCAGCCCGGGTGGCGTGCAGTGCGTCATCAACCAGATCTTTCTTCTCCTTCATCTCTATTTCGGTTGCTGCCCCTACCTTGATCACGGCGACACCGCCGGTTAGCTTTGCGACTCGTTGCTGTAATTTCTCGTTGTCGTAGTCACTCTTGGAGTTCTCAATCTGGGCGCGGATCTGTTGCACCCTAGCGGCGATGGTTTTTTTAGTACCTGCACCACCCACTAGAGTTGTGTCATCCTTGCTGACAACGACGCGTTTGGCGCTGCCCAGGTCTTGGATGTCTACAGTATCCAGGCTCAATCCCAGTTCATCGGAAATAAGAGTAGCGCCGGTTATTACCGCTAGATCCTCGAGCATTGCCTTGCGACTATCACCGAAACCAGGCGCCTTCACTCCAGCGACCTTGATGATGCCGCGCAGACCATTTACCACAAGTGTCGCCAGAGCCTCGCCTTCGATACTTTCAGCAACGATGAGCAGGCTGCGGCCGGCTTTAGCCACGCTCTCCAATACAGGCAATATTTCGCGAACATTGCTGATCTTCTTGTCATACAGAAGAACATAGGGGTCTTCCAATTCAACCAGCATTTTCTCTGCGTTGTTTACGAAGTAGGGGGATAAATAGCCGCGGTCAAACTGCATGCCTTCTACGAGCTCAAGTTCGGTTTCGAGTGACTTGCCTTCTTCAACTGTAATCACTCCGTCCTTGCCAACCTTTTCCATCGCGTGCGCCAGAATTTCGCCTACGTCGGTATTCCAGTTAGCGGACACGGTAGCCACCTGACCTATAGCCTTGCTGTCGTTGCATGGCTTGGATAGTTTCTTAAGTACCGCGGTAGCCGCCTCAATGGCGGCATCGATGCCGCGTTTTAGATCCATGGGGTTGTAGCCGGCGGAGATAGACTTGTGTCCCTCTCGGATTATGGCCTGCGCCAAGACCGTGGCAGTTGTTGTTCCATCACCGGCGATGTTAGCCGTCTGTGATGCAACTTCTTTCACCATCTGTGCGCCCATGTTCTCGAAGCGATCAGCCAGATCGATACTCTTGGCCACGGTGACACCGTCTTTGGTTATTTTGGGAGAGCCCCAGCTCTGATCCAGAATGACATTGCGGCCCTTGGGACCGAGGGTTACCTTGACGGCGTTGGCCAAGACATTAACACCCTTGAGCATTTTCACACGGGCGTTGTTTGAAAAATGAAGTTCTTTGGCAGTCATGCCTTTTTCTCCCGTGATTTACTCACAGTATTTGATTTGCTTACGGTGGCGAGGATGTCGGACTCTTTGAGAACCAGAACCTCCTCACCGTTGATGTCTATTACATTGTCTGAGTATTTGCCGAATAGGACACGGTCGCCTACTTTTACGGCCACCGGGGCTAGCTTGCCGTTGTTGAGGCGGGCACCAGGGCCCACCGCGATCACTTCGCCTTGATTGGGTTTTTCACTGGCAGAGTCTGGAATGACAATGCCGCCGGTAGATATTGATTCAGGATCCATTCGCCGGACGACAACGCGGTCGCTCAGGGGACGGAGAAAACAGGACTTAATGGGCACGATAGGGCCCTCCTTCAGGACGACAATCTTAGTGTAGACAGATGGTCAGAACCGGCCAGGCAGAAAGGTTTGGGAATGAGAATTCCAGCCTCCGGGATGTGCTAGATCTGGGGGCGTCGGGATTGCAATGCAATGGGTAGATGAAAAGAAATGTGGAGCCTGAAATAGGGATTGGGCTATAGGGTAAAGAGTAAAGAGGGAAGAGGGAAGAGGGAAGAGGGAAGAGTCGCAGGGGTTCATCTTCGAGCGTTTGCTATTTGCTCAAAAATAAATCCCTCCGACCCCTTTTACCCCTTTAACAGATGGGGGATGCCGTCACAAACCTAAACCAGCCGGTAACCCGTCCCAGGTTTTTATAGCCTGGCTTTGGCAAGCAGTGCTCCCCGATCTCCCGTTCCTTCAGATGGGTTTGGATACTCAGCCCCATACCTTCCAAATAGGATGCTATCTGAGAGTCATCAATGGTGAATTTGAACGGTTCGGCTTGGCGATACCTGGCCCAGGTTTCGCGCCAGGTCTTTACGCCGTAGTAATTATCTACCTCGCTGTCGGCAATAGTGGCGATATAGTCAAATACCAACAGGCTCTCGGGGTTTTTGCATGCGCCGACGAACTGCAAGGTAGCTTCAACTGCCGGTCTCTGCAGATACATACTCACACCTTCCCACAAGAATACGGTCTTAACTTCATTGTTATAACCAGCCTGCCGTAGAACATCCGGCAACGATTCCAGATTAAAGTTGATAGATGCAAAGGTAAGGTTCTTCGGGATAGCTATGCCAGCGCTTTGCAGGCATTCCTTCTTTCTGTTCTGAGTGCTTGCTATGTCTAGCTCGATGATCTTGCATCCTGAGCACTGCTCGGCAAAACGGTAGGCGCGAGTATCGAAACCTGCGCCTAGTATCACAAGCTGCTTTGCACCGGTTTCTAGTGCGCTCAATAGTTGCCGGTCGAAGAATGCCGTCCTCGCCAACACATACTCAAATCCCCCGGGCGTAAATTTCCTGCTCTTTGCAATTCCCAGCTTTCTAACAAAGCCAAACTTGGCGAGAAATTTATGCGAAGTGCTAATAAAATACTCAGCCAGGTAGTCTGCGCCGATAGCAGTCTCGGGGTATTCTTTACAGGCAACGGCTCGGTAACTCGCCGCCACCTCCGCCGTATCTGAATACTGGTGTTCTACATCCGACATCGACATAGATATTTCCCCTTGTTCATGGGCTAGAGAGCATAGAATACTTCGCATTGGATTGTTCGGCTACTACTCGCTAGTCTACCAATTGAAAATTGATAGAAAGTATTAAAGTGGTGGCCTGCTCGAAGAACCATTCCACACGCGATGTCGCTAGGGGCTGCGCTGCTTTGGTGGCGAGGGAGAACTACCGTAGAGTGTGTGACTGGTTCCTTGTCTGGTTCAGTGATTCAATAGTCAAAAGGCAGAGCGCCGGAAAGAGAGCTAGATAGAAAGAGAGCTAGATAGAAAGAGAGCTAGATAGAAAGAGAGCTAGGATAAAGGCCATCTGTATTGAACCTGATTGATTAATCACTCGACCTTAGCGCAGAAGACGATACGTCTACTAAATAATTTGGGCGCACAAGAAAACTAACGCGAGAATCCATGGCTCTACTAAGCTTAATCATCTATATCCCACTGCAGATCGTCTTCCTCCCCCTGTCTATTCTTGGTGCTTTGCTGCAAGCATATAAGCAGATGGTGGTAAGCAAGCGGCTAGGCATATCCCAGACTGCAATTGAAATAATCAATGGCCGCTGGACCATGCATATATTTGGCATGCGAGACGATGAGGCAACGGCTAGGCTTGCAGCTGTATTGCCGAATAATTCATTGCTGGGTATGTGGTTGGCCCTATTTCCTCTGTGGGTAAAATATAAAATTGCCGGCAAGCCTTCAATTTATCCTCAGCTGCCTGAGGCAGGGTCAGAAAACCTAGTAAACTTTGTTATCTCCAGAACACTGTATTTTGATCGCATTATTGAGCGGGCAATACCGGCAGTAGAACAGTTTGTATTTATGGGGGCGGGTTACGATACCCGAGCCTATGGAAAACTAATGCAAAAGAATGTGAAGTTCTTCGAGCTCGATCAGACGAATGTGCAGCAACAAAAAAGAGCAGCCCTGGAATCGGCAGGCATCCCATGTGAGCACGTGAGTTTCGTGAGTATTGATTTTTCCAGCGAGAAGATATTCGACATGTTGATCGAGGCAGGTTTTGACCCTGACAAGGAGACCCTGTTCCTCTGGGAAGGGGTTACGCTCTATCTGTCCGAAGCCGATGTGCGTAGAACAATGCAGGCAATTCGGGCCAATGCAGCAAAAGGCAGTGTCCTGCTTGCTGATATCTATGCCGATCGTTTTCTGCAGATGGTCAGAAAAGGGGCCGGTAAGAAAACAATGGATTACACGAACGAGGGCGTAGATTTTAGTCTCGACTTCACCACGGAGTACGAAGAAACATTGTCGAATTTTGTAAGCAGTGAGTCGATGACAGTCGGTGAGACTTTCTTCATGGGGCGAAACAGTGATAAAGGGTCCTTCATGGCTGTCGTAGAGATGTTATGTGAATGAAAAATACGACGATAGAGGCAGGCTAGCATTATAGTATGAGCCATAGACGAGAGAGGCTTCAGTAAGCAGCACCGTCATCCTCACCCTCTCTTGGTTCGAGTCAATTGAATCACATCCATTCCTATCTAGAATAAATCTTTTCCCTAGACTCCCTGGGATACTAGCCCAGTCGCGCTTCAGCTTGTGATGGCTAGAGAGCTGGAGTATTCTTTGATGGCTCACAGAGGACGCTATGGCTACTACAGGAACCACGATAGACAGCGATGAAAGCTTTGCCAAATCGGCTGGCAAACAGTTGGCAATCTATGCTCTCTATACGCTCATTTTTCTTGCAGTACTCATCTACGTCTTTTCTATCGTCGCCGGCAGGACAGGTGGCGGAGCGAGCGGTGGAGCCGTCGATTTTGCGAACAACAGCATCACTATCACCCTGCCACAAGAACCCCCACAGCTAGATGCCGGCAGATCGACCGATGCCTCAAGTTTCGTGGTTCTGGCCCATGTCATGGAAGGCTTGTTAGCTTACGATGACAATATGCAGATTATGCCTGGAATGGCGGAGCGCTGGGAAATTCGCGAGGATGGCGCTACGTTCTGGATTCGGGAAGAGGCCAGATGGAGCAACGGCGATCCGGTAACCGCACATGACTTTGAATTCTCCTGGAAACGCAATGTCGATCCAGATACGGCCTCCGAATATGCGTTCATTCTCTATCCGATCCTGAATGCGGAAGCCGTTACCCAAGGCGATCTTCCCAAGGAGATGTTAGGCGTTCAAGCCTTAGACGATCGCACTCTGGAAGTTCAGTTTGCCCAGCCCACTCCGTACTTCGACAAGCTGGTTGCCTTTAACACCTTTCTGCCCTTACAGCAGGAATTTTTCGAAAGCACCAATGGTCGCTATGGCGCCGATGCCGATGAGATGATCTATAACGGGCCCTATGTGGTTGAGGAGTGGGTTCATGGGGCCAGCATGTTGTGGCGCAAGAATCCAAGTTACTGGGGAGACCATAAGGGTTTCCTCGACGAGATAGTCACTGCCTATATAACCACCGATGTGAATGCCAAGCTGAATCTGTTCAAGGACGGCCAGATTGTAGAGACTCACTTGTTGGCTCCGATGTTGCCGGAAGCGATGGAGCAGCGTTGGCAGATCGATCGTGTCATGGATGGTACGGTTTTCTTTCTCGAGTTTAATCATCGCGAAGGCCGAGTCACAGACAATTGGAATTTACGCCGTGCCATGCAATTGGCTCAGAATTCAGATGAGCTGGTCTACAAGGTGCTGAAAGAAGCCGCTTACCTACCCGCGGTGAGTCTATTCCCGGTCTGGATTCAGGGGCTCAATGGGGCTTTCCGCTCGGAATATCCGCCGGTAGAGCACAAGATGAATCTAGAGCTGGCGCGGGAACATCTGGAGATGGCCAAAGCCGAGCTTGGCATCGAAGAGTTTCCACCAATCGTGTTTCTGACTGGCGACACGCCGATCTCCATACTCTCAGCAGAATATTATCAGGAGCTCTATAAGCAGAATCTTGGCTTGGAGATTCGAATCGATGTGCAGAATTTTAAGCAGAGACTGGCGAAAATGACTTCCGGTGATTTCGATGTCGTCGTCGCAGGCTGGGGGCCGGACTATGATGACGCGCTGACCTTCGGAGACCTCTTTGCTTCTTGGAATCTTAATAACCGCGGTCGCTATAGTAGCCCGGAGATGGATGCTCAGGTACGCATCGCTCAGGCTGAATTGGATCCGGAAAACCGCTTGGATGCCTTTGGCGAAATTCAGCGTATCGTCTATGAAGATGTGGTAATAATCCCAATGTATGAGAGGGGCTGGTCCTTCGTTGTCGATCCCCGGCTGAAGGGATTCAAGAGGCGATCGATAGGTCCCGAAGTGGATTTCAACTTCGCGTATATAGAGGATACCGAAGATTAACTCCCCTAATGATCGGATAACAAGAGCCTGCTTCAGGGCCTGGTGACGCGCAGTACTATGTGGATATTCATTCTTAAGCGCCTTGTTCAGGGCATCTTCACCGTGTGGTTTATTGCGACCGCTACCTTCTTCGCCATGCATAATGTGCCAGGTGACCCTCTTCTAAATGACCGCGCTACTACCGATGCGATTCGAGCCAATCTCGAAGCAAAGTATGGTCTGGATAAGCCGGTAATGACTCAGTACGGAATCTACCTGGGCAATCTGCTGCAGGGGGACCTCGGTATTTCCTTCACGCAGGAAAATCGTGAGGTAAACGACATCATCAGAGACCATTTCCCGGTGTCCGCTATTCTGGGTATTCTGGCGGTACTTTTTGCCGCAGCCGGTGGTGTGCTTTGGGGGGCGCTGACGGCAATCTACCGAAATCGCTGGCCGGACTACGTGATCATGTTCCTGGTAATACTGGGGATATCGGTTCCCAGTTTCGTGGTTGCTGCGATATCTCAGTTATTCCTGGTAAACGTAAACGAATTATTTGGAGTCACGGTCCTGCCCGTAGCCGGCTGGGGTACGGTGCTACATATGCTGGTTCCGGCGATGGTGCTGGGGCTAGGAACCATGGCCTATCTCACCCGATTGATGCGCTCTTCCATGTTAGAGATCATCAGCTCGGACTTTGTCAGAACCGCGAAGGCCAAGGGTGTACCGCCGGCTCGAATCTTTGCGAAACATCAATTGCGCAACGCCATTCTCCCCGTGATCACGGTATTGGGTCCCTCGATCGCTGCCATCACCACGGGTGGTTTTGTGGTGGAGCTGGTCTTCGCGATACCGGGTCTCGGTCGTTACTTCGTGCAGGCCGTGCAACAACTGGATTACACCGTGATCATGGGAACTACCGTTTTCTACGGTGCTTTTCTGGTGTTCATGGTTATCGTGGTTGATGTGCTCTACGGTTTCATCGACCCACGAGTGAGGATGGAATAGTGAAAGAACTTTCATCCGCCGATTTTCTGCCTCTCGAGGCGGGTCAGGAAATACATGGAATCTCCCGGCCATCACAGTCCTACTGGCAAGATGCCTGGGCGCGACTAAAAACCAATAAGCGAGCCTTGGTCTCTCTTTATCTGGTAATAGGTCTGATCCTTTTTACCGTAGCAGGCCCCTGGGTCTGGAGCGTAGACCCGGCGCAGCAGGATCTGGATCAGATAAGTAGGCCGCCGGGATCGGAAAGAAGCGCTCTCATCGTTGCCGACTATTCACCCTGGGATACCGAGGGCCTACGCTTCGGTGAAGGCCTTACCCTTGTGGGGGAGGCAACGACACAATCGGTAAGACTGAAATGGGATGCTCTTCCCGGGTCTAACGGTCATCGTATCTATCGAAATATTTTTCCCGTAGGCCCTGAGCGATCATACGGCATACCCCGGGCAGAGTTTTTCGATAACAGTGTCGTAACCTTTGAAGACCGGCTGGACCTCAGGGTTCTGACCTACTATTACGTATTGGTTCCCCTCGGGCCGCAGGGTGAACTTCTCGACAACTACGAAGTGATCGAAGTCGATGTGCACCGAGTTACTACAGTACTCGAGGCTATCGATAAGGGCTTGATCGAAGAATCGTCGAATCTGCAGATAGGCGATGCGCTAAACCTGGACTGGCATCCACTGGGCACAGACTATCTCGGGCGCGACATGCTCGCACGACTAATGGCAGGTGCTAGGGTGTCGCTGTTTATCGGAATTGGTGCTCCCTTTCTCTTCGTTTTATTTGGTGTAATTTATGGATCTATTGCCGGCTTCGTTGGCGGCCGCGCAGATCAGTTGATGATGCGTTTTGCCGATTTCGTCGTGGCGCTACCTTTTCTTCTGTTCATGATTCTGTTCAAGATTTCTTTCGGTATCGGTCCGGGGGAGAGTGGCGTCTTTCCCATGCTGGTGGCAATGGTGGTTCTGATGTGGCCAGCCACCTCACGTCTGGTGCGTGGCCAGATTCTTCAGATAAGAGAGCAGGGATATATACATGCCTCGCAATTGCTGGGCGCTCCAAGGCGGTACCTGATTCTGCGCCACATGATTCCTAATACCTTGGGCGTCGTATTGGTGACAATCACCTTCGCTATCCCAAGCGCTATTTTCACCGAGGCTTTTCTTTCATTCATAGGAATGGGAGTAGCTCCTCCGACACCTTCATGGGGTTCGATGTCCAACGAGGGCATTAAGACTATGTTAACGACGCCCCATGAACTGATCTTTCCGGCTTTGTTTATCAGCATCACCGTTCTCGCCTTCAATCTTCTAGGTGATGGGCTGCGCGATGCGCTGGATGCGCGAATGAGGAATCAGGGATGAGTTCGGTTACAGCTAATAACAGCGTATCTCTGCTTGAGGTTGAAGACCTCGCTGTCGAATTCGATACCTACGGCGGAATCGTGCAGGCTGTTCGCGGTGTTTCTTTTTCTGTAGAAGAAGGCAAGACGCTTGCCATCGTAGGCGAGTCTGGTTGCGGCAAGTCCGTGACGGTACAGAGTATGATGGGGCTTATCCCCATGCCTCCCGGTCGAATTACTTCGGGTTCGGCGAAGCTCAAGGGTCATGAAATTCTGGGTCGTACCGTAGTCAACGGCAAGGAGATTCGGGGTTCGGAAATCGGAATGATCTTCCAGGACCCGATGACCTCCCTGAACCCTACTATGACCATCGGTGATCAGATAGCGGAACCTCTTCAGGTGCATCGCGGCTACAGCTACAAGAAGGCGTTCAATGAGGCTATTCGACTGCTGGAGATGAGCAAGATTCCGGAAGCGGCGAAGAGGGCGCGGCAATATCCCTTCGAATTTTCTGGGGGAATGTTGCAACGTGCGATGATCGCAATGGCGATTGCCTGCAAGCCTTCAATCCTGATTGCCGACGAACCAACAACCGCTCTGGATGTAACGATTCAGGCTCAGATTCTCGATCTGTTGCAAGACCTGCAGAAAGAGACGGGCATGGCAGTGATTCTCATAACACACGATTTGGGTGTGGTTGCGAGAATGGCCGACGAGGTGGCGGTTATGTACGCCGGAAAGATAGTTGAGCATGGCATGGTCGATGATGTTTTTTATCGCTCTGCACACCCGTATACCCTGGGGCTGAAAGAAGCCATGCCAACAAATGATCCTTCTCTGCAGCATGAGCTGAAACCTATCGAGGGTAGCCCGCCCGATCTATTTTCACCGCCGCAGGGCTGTGGTTATTGCGCCCGCTGCCCCTATGCCATGCAGATCTGTAATAAGCGACAACCCGACGATACATTTCTGGCTGAACACCACTTCAGCCGCTGCTGGTTGCATCACGTTTCCTCTCCCAATAAGCCCGATCAACTGTATTTCAAGGAAGAGGCGTAATGAGCGACTTACTTGAAGTTATCGAGCTGACCAAGTTTTTCGATATGGGTCGAAATCAACGCGTTCATGCTGTAGAGAACGTTTCCTTAACCATTGCGGAAAAAGAAATCGTCGGCCTGGTGGGAGAGTCTGGTTCCGGTAAGTCTACATTGGGAAAGACCGTGCTCGGCCTTCATGATAAGACATCGGGGCAGGTTAAATTCAGGGGCGAGGTGCTTCCTCAGAAATACCAGGCAAAGGATTTTCGTCGCTTTGCGACTAATATGCAGATGATATTTCAGGATCCCTATTCCTCTCTCAACCCGAGAATGACTATTGGTGAAATCGTGGGCGAAGGCTTGAAGCTTCACCAAAACCATGATCCATCGATTGTTAGAGACAAGGTAGCCGTCTGGTTAGAGAAGGTAGGCCTGCACGCCGATCATATGTCCCGCTACCCCCATGAGTTCTCGGGCGGTCAGCGGCAGCGTATCGGTATCGCCAGGGCGATGATTCTGGAGCCGGAGTTTGTGGTATGCGATGAACCTATCTCGGCGCTGGATGTTTCGGTGCAGGCGCAGGTGATCAACTTGTTGGGTGAGCTTAAGGAGTCCATGGGCCTGACCCTGTTATTTATTGCTCACGATCTCTCTATGGTCCGCTATGTCAGCGATCGCATGGCGGTTATGTATCTTGGTTCTCTGGTAGAAGTCGGCAAGGCAGATGAAGTCTATTTCGACCCTAAGCATCCCTATACAGAGGTGCTGATCGGTTCAAACCCTGAGCCTGACCCGGAGCTGGAAAGATCGAGGCCATCCACAGCTATTCAGGGAGAGATTCCGTCGCCTGTGAATGTTCCTGCCGGATGTCGATTTGCCAATCGTTGTCCAAAAGTTATGGATGTCTGCAAGAACATAACACCCCAACTTATTCCGCTAAAGGATATAGAAAGACAAGTCGCTTGCCATCTCTATACCTAGTTCCAGCTAGAATAGTTTTGTTCCCTGGGCGGATAAGTAATTAACTCTCTTCTCTTTCCTGCTGGGCATTGTACCGACGCGCTCATTACATGTGCTTCGCAGTTGGTCTAGCCATCGGTGTGAGAATTGTTGGTGGTACGCATGATCGATTCTGCAGCTGGATCACTGTGTTGGATCGGCGAATTCGAAGTGTGTCATGGAGTCGCTGATGGCGCCTGTCCGAAACTGCCGTATTCTACCAAGGCAAAACTGAGTGCAAATCTAGTCGTCAGCTTATTTGATGATAGAGCTTAGGAAAACGTGCGCGACCTGTTGGGTTTGCTTTCGATATTCCGCCTTCGAACCGGCTTTCTTCTTAAGCCCGCCGATGGATGACAACAACAATTCGACGAATGTCTTGTAGGTCATAGGCGTATTCTCGAAGCTGACTTCTCCGGACTTATCTGCATCTTTGAGGAGTTTTGCGAGGGCCGCAATCAGCTTTGCATAGCCTTTAGTCATGACATCTGTCGCCAGATTCATATTTACATCTACCAGCTCAGCGCCATGGGGCGAGTTGGCAACAGGCTCGGTGTAGGTTTTCTCAAAAACCATTATCGCGTCAATGAAGCGGCTGCTCACACTTCCATCTCCTTCTAGAACGGCTTTGGCTTCTCTTAATGCCAGATCCAGACGGTAGGCTGCGAGTTCTTTGAATAGCTGTTCTTTGTTGTCGAACATCAGATAGAGTGCGGGCCGGGATATTCCGGCGGCCTGGGCTATGTCGTTCATCGTCGTGCGTTTGAAGCCATACTGGGCGAACACATCAGCCGTGGTGTCTAATACTGCGTTCTTCTTCGCGCTTGCTCGCGCTGAGGGCTGTGTCGATTTCTTCATAGTCCGCATTCTATCTCGAATAGCATGTTTAGTCAGGTGGCCTGGGTTGGCTTCTATAGACAATCTGACAATTACTGCATAATATGTCAGGAATTACAAAGTAATTTGGCCGCCCGTAGTAAAAACGATCTCACAATGCGGACTTCTATCGTTGAGATCGAGATAAAACACGTAGGTGGCCCGGTGATCGGTTCCTTGCAAATTAATTGTTGGAGAAAGTAATGAGTACGTCCTTTTGGGTGAATGGTGTTCAGCAGACGGTAGATGTAGATCCATCTAAGCCACTGCTGTGGGTAATTCGTGAGCAACTCGGACTCACTGGAACAAAATTTGGTTGCGGTATATCGCAGTGTGGAGCCTGTACCGTCCATATCGATGGAGCAGCGATCCGCTCGTGTGTCACGCCTATATCAGCTATCGAAGGCAAGCAGCTGACGACTATTGAAGGGCTGCGCTCGGCATCGGGTGATCTACATCCCCTGCAGCAGGCCTGGGTTGATCATCAGGTTCCGCAATGTGGTTACTGCCAATCGGGCCAGCTGATGTCTGCCTCGGCATTGCTCTCCAACAATCCCAATCCAACTGATGCCGATATAGATACGGCCATGCAGGGCAACATCTGCCGCTGTGGCATGTACGGGCGTATACGCAGCGCTATCAAATCTGTCGATTCGGTGGGCATCGCGTCCAATACGGACGAGACATTGTTTTACAACGGAGCGGAGGTGAATCATGTCTAAATGGACCAGACGCGCATTTATAACAAGCGGCATCGTAGCCGGCGGTGGAGTCGTCGTTGGTATAGCCATGCGGCCCGGCAATCAGGTTAAGGACCTCGCGGCTAAGTTGGGCGACGATGGTGCCAACCTGGTACACACCTACGTCAAGATCGATAGTGACAATACGATCACGGCTATTATTCCTCATGCTGAAATGGGCCAGGGTGTGCATACGGCACTAGGCCAGATGCTTGCAGAAGAGCTTGATGCCGATTGGGATCAGCTAAAGCTGGAGGAAGCACCTGCCATCGGCGAGTATGCGATGTATGCAGCGGGGCGGCGCTACCTACTGACAGGAATAGACTTTCCTAATCTGGTGATACCAACAGTCGACGGCATGATGATGCGTGTTGCCGATACGCTGAATATGCAGATCACCGGCGGCAGTATGAGTGTCCGCACAACGGGTATCTTGGCCATGCGAACAGCCGGCGCAGCCACGCGACAAATGCTGCAACAGGCGGCTGCAGAAGCCTGGAATGTCCCGGTAGAGGAAGTCACTACCGAGAAGAGTCATCTTATCCATGCGGCAAGCAATCGAAGAGAGCCTTATGCCTCCTTCGCTGGCCACGTCGCTGAAATGACGCCTTCCTATACGCCCACCTTTAAAGACCCGGCAGATTATAAAATTGTTGGCACCCATAAACCGCGACGGGATATTCCGGCAAAGGTAGATGGCTCGGTTAAATTCGCCATGGATGTACAGCTGCCCAATATGCTGTATGCGACCGTGGTTCGCTCCCCGGTACCCGGTGGCAGTGTAGTAGAGCTTGACGATAGCGCGGCGCGCTCCGTAGAGGGTGTGGTAGACGTTATTGTTATTCCTGCTACAACAGTTAGCAGTATGCTTGGAGATACCGTCTCCGCTGAGACAGTGGCTATTGTCGCCGATAGTTATTGGTCCGCCAGTAAAGGGCTTAAAGAACTGACAGTGCAATGGAGTGAGGTGGGTTTTGAGACGGTCTCCAGCGATGGAATCTTTGAACAATTCAATCGCGATATTTCAGCCCGTGCTGAACGTCAGACCGATCATGTCCAGGGCGAAGCCGGTTCTGTTTTTGCCAATGCTGCAAAAGTTGTTGATGCTGACTATCACGTGCCATTTCTGGCGCACACCTGCATGGAGCCATTGAATGCAACTGCCGATGTTAGAGCGGATAGCGCCGAAATTTGGGTAGGCTGTCAGAACCCCTTGGGTTTTCGCAGAGATATTGCCAACTCGCTAGGCATGGACCCTGAGAAGGTCACTCTTCATAACCATTCCATGGGTGGCGGTTTTGGACGCAAGGCGCGTCCTGACTGGGCGCTTCAGGTGGCGCACCTAGCTAGAGAAGTGGGTAGACCGGTGCAGCTCATCTGGTCACGAGAGGAAGACGTGCGCCAGGATTTCTACAGACCTGCTGTGCAGAGTCGCTTTCGAGCCGCTTTCGATGCGCAGGACAATCTCCTGGCTTGGGAGAACACCTACACTAACAAGAATGAGCCGATCGAGGCGCCATTGATTCCTTACGCTATTCCGGCGCAGGATATCGGTTATGTGAGCAGTCCCGTGCATATACCTTTTGGAGCATGGCGCAGCGTCGATCACTCTCAGCATGGCTTCTTTACCGAATCTTTCATCGATGAAGTGGCTAACGCGGCGGGCAAAGATTCCTTCGAGTTTCGTGCCGAACTACTTAAAGATAGCCCGCGGCATTTGGCAGTTCTAAATAAAGCTGCAGAGGAAGCACAATGGAGCAGGCCATTGCCTGAAGGGAGCGGCCGAGGTATCTCGCTGCAGGAGTCATTCGGCTCCATTGTCGCACAGGTTGTTGAAGTGGCGGTGGTAGAGGGTGAGGTTTCCGTGGAAAGAGTAGTCGCAGTAATCGATGCGGGTATCGCAGTAGCTCCCGACGGCATCGCCGCACAGCTCGAATCAGGCATCATCTATGGCTTGACCGCGGCGCTGCATGGCGAGATCACCATCGAGAAAGGCGCGGTGGTGCAGAGTAACTTCCATGACTACAAGGCGGTGCGGATGAATGAAGCGCCCAATATTGAGACGCATATTATCAATAGCGGGCACGATATCGGTGGGGCTGGTGAGCCAGGCACGCCCGGTATTGCGCCAGCACTGATGAATGCCGTGTTCAATGCTACCGGCACTCGCGTGCGTCAATTGCCACTGAGTCGTTTCGACCTTAATTATCAGGTTGAGGAGACGGGTGCGGTTGGATAAGCGCTAGAGAGATCTACTTTAGATTAAAAAAAGCCTCGGCCTGTCGGTCGAGGCTTTTTTATTTGCACTAGGCGTCCGTTCGGGAGGCTAGGCAGAATTTCTTCTAGCGCCAGCCCAAGCGAAGGTGTGTGGGAATTAGAGCAGCTTGGAAATAAAAATTCACAAGCCTTCCCAGTACTCAATTACGCTACGTCTTACGCTTTAATTATTGATCCAGCTCCTGAGCTATGACGCTCAGATAGGCTGTCTCCAATCTTTCGACGGCCTTGATAAACCCCATCGGGTCGACGAAGGTGTCCGGGCTATAGGGACGGCCCGGCGTGTATTTCTCATGCATGTTGTACTGGCTGGCATGGGCGGACACCCAGACATCCACGTCCATCTGTTTCTGCTTGTTATAGGTGGTAGCGAAATCTACGGCGACGCCTTCATAGGTCGGATCAATAACGATATGTTTGCCCGGGTTGATGGTGCCCATGTTGGCAATGGCGACATCATAGGTTCGGCCATTCTCACTCACCTGAAAACTGTAGCTGGAACTGCCCTCGGTGTGGCCCGGATGTTCATGCACGGTGATGCTCAGATCGCCCAGGGTTATAACATCATCCTGCTCAATAATGCGATCGACCTGATACCGGATCGAAAGATTCCCGTCCGCCGAAATGAGCGTCACTGAATCCGCCATCTTGCAACACTCTAGCATCGGCAGGCGTGGCCCATACTTCGGCCCCGGTGAGCTGTTTGATCTCGGCCATTGCGGCGGTGTGATCCCAGTGCGCTTGCATGGTGAGCAAGATGCGCACATCTTCCAGGCGAAAACCCAAAGACTCGATGTTGTTGCGTATATGTTCCGTGGAGTCCGCCAGGCCTGTATTGATGAGGATATGACCTTCCTCGGATGTAATGAGAAAGACACTGAGATCCAGCATACCAACTCCGTATAGAGGGCCGATGACACGAAATGCCGGATAGGGTGTCACCCAGCCTTCGGGTGGAGATGATTGCGCGCTGGCCAGAGAAGATACAAAGACAGCGGTGCCAAGCAATGTTGTAAAGATAGATGATCTGACGATTGAACTGTTCATGGGTAAACCTCTGTGCGATTCACTATTATTTTTAGATGCTACAGCGACTCTTTTCTTTCTAATTACTAGCCATCATAGGTGTTTGTGCGGGCCCGTAATAGGGGCCGATACTCACTGGCATGGGGTTTAAATAAGAATGCCATGAATAAGATCAAAGATACTATCTAGTCATTCTACTTTAGGCAATGTTACTTCTATGCTAACCGCCATCACCATGTCGCTAGTTGCAGTTTGCTTTGAATCTAAGCTAGCGGTCAACACTAGGCTTATCGGTAAACTGGGTAACCCACTCTTCAGATGAATCAATCTGTAGCAAGCATTAGATTCGAGTGTGCGCAGAAGTGTGCTATGGTTTTCAGATTCAGATAGTCGAAACTACGGTATTTTTACTCTAGCCCCATCTAATAATTCCTACACACAGGGGGAGGCAAGAAGTCATGGGAAAACTCGGGAAAGCTTTGCTGGGCGTTGGATTCCTTCTGTTTGGCGCCCTGCTAATTCTGCGCGTAACCGGTCTCGACCCCGAGTACATGGATTACACCACGCAGGAATACAATCAAAGAGGCCGAATGACCTTGCCCGGGCTGTGGCTATCGGGAGAGGTTGTGCGCGAGCCCGTGACCGACTGGAGTTGGGTCTCAGACGTCAGTCATCCGCAGCGGGGCAACACCATCATGCTCGAGACACGTACCTGGTACGGCATACCCTATTCGGTAACGATCCTGCCCACTCCCCGCGGCGATAAACTCTACATAGGTGGCAGTGCAAGAGACGCCAGGCTGGAAAGAGAATTTCCTAATTACAAGCAGTGGTGGGCTAACGTTGAGCGTGATCCCCGGGTGCGCCTAAAGATAGACGGCGAGATCTATGAGATGACGGCGGCATTGGTTAGCGATCCTGCCGAGCTCGCTGAGATTCTTGGTAGAGACCCGATTACTACAGCTGTAGCTGAAGACGGTACTGAGCAGGTCGTTGCGAAATGGTATTACTGGCAGGTCTTTCAGCGGAATATCCCGCAGTACTAGTGTTGATCAAAGTGCCCTGCGGCGGTGTCCCCCGGACTCTAGCGGCCCGTCCATTGTGGCTTTCGTTTCTCGATAAACGCAGCCCTTGCCTCTTTGCCGTCTTCGCTGTCAAAGGCGGCGGAGAGGGCCTGTAATGCTGCCTCCGGAACGTCTTTGAAGGGCATGTCTTCCATCTGGTACATCAGATCCCGTGTGCGTTTTAATGCCAGGGGCGACATCTGACAGAGTTTTAATGCCAGTTCTTCTGTCGCAGTGGCGAGTTCTGTAGAGGGTACGACACGCGTAATTAAGCCTAGCTGATAGGCTTCCTTCGCGCTTATCGGTTCCCCAGTTAAGATAAGTTCTGCGGCGCGCATTCTCCCTATCAATCGTTGTAGGAACCAGACATGCATGCCGGGCGGCCCGGCTAGGTTGGGTACGCCGGGGTAGCCAAAGTCGGCATCGTCTGCGGCGATAACCATGTCACAGGCAAAGGCTAGTGTGCAGGCGCCTTCTCTAACGTAACCATGCACCGCGGCAATGACCGGCATGGAAAGGCCGCGCACTATACTCAGCGTCTCCACGTAAAACAATCGCAGAAACTGTTCCATGTCGGCGCTTTCGAATTGCATCAAATATTTTAGATCGACACCGGCAGAAAGGCCTTTTCCGGCTCCGCTGAGAATTAGAACCCTCGCATTCTCATCGGCATCTGCAGCCCGCAATGCGCTGTGATACTCCAGAGCAGACTCTTCATCGATTAGATTGAGCGGCGGTTTATCCAGTTCTATACGCGCTATACCGGATTCGACTGAATAGTTGAGCGTCTTGTAGTTGCTTTCAGTCACTGGGCTTTCATTACCTTTCTTTTAGATTTCATTCCATTCCATTTCTTTCGTAACAGATGTTCATTGTTGTTCGGCAGTAATATCTTCTGCCCTGCTTGCTGCCTAGAGGAGAATCTGTGTGTCGATAGCCGCCATGGTTTGTAAGGCTCTAGCCTCCAATTCCTTGTCGGTGGCGCTGCTAACCGGATGGTCGATTATTGCGTAAGCATAGCCAGGCATGCCTAAGACCTTCGCCATGAGGTCGGCGGCGCTAATGAAATTGCTGGTCATCACGCCAACCGCTGGTGTGCCCACGCGTTCGCTGCTAATTGCGTCATGCAAACTGCACGACGAGCAGCTGCCTCAATCGCCCAAACCGGTGATGGCCAGATCCCAATTCCTCGCCTCATCGATGATCTCATCTTCAGCCGGGGCGCTGTAGTTAGACTTGGTGCGCAGGATTACCTCTGCAACTCCATAGCGCTCACGCAGCAGCCTGTCCACATGGGCAAAGAATCCTGCCGTTCCTTCCTTGCCGTTGGAGATAAGCCCAACTGTCTTGCCTTCAAGACTCTGCAAGCGAGGCGCGGGCTCCAGGGCAACAACTGTTGACTCGCTGGTAGGGTTGAGTACACGAATCGTCATAGCATCGTCTCCTTGTAGAGTTCTTTACTGTTAGCTGAGCCAGGCCAGCTAATTTTGTTGGCCAGGGGGAGGTTCGCAATCCACGCAGGCGCCGATAGCTACGGTGACCGCCTGGCTCTTCATCCCCAGCCAGGGTGGAATTATGGCGCCGAATCCGCCTGCCGGCCCGCCTGCGGCAACCAGTAGCAGGTGGTCCGGGCTGGGTAATGCGCAGTATTCGGTATCGCCCTTATCACGAATTACCGAACCCTTGCCCACGGTGGACCATTCCGAACGCTTTATGCGGGCCTTCTCGAACAGGTAGCTCGCTATTTCGTTTCTCCCCCAACCGGCCACACGCATGTGTTCTCGATGCTGGGCAGGCATAACCACCACATAATTTCCCGACCAGATTGAGTAGTTGCGCATATTGGCGCGCATCTCTGCTGCATAGGTATCCAGTATTTCTTCTGGCTTAGTCGTCCACTCATTCATGATCTGTCTGGGCGCGCCGGCCGCGAGGACCGTCACCGCCGAGGCATCCGTCGGTATATCCCGAGACTCTGCCAGGGAAGGCCAGTTGCTATTTTCCTCGTCCTCGGCAATGCAGTAGCTGATCTTGCCGGGATGGCCGAGAGTGGACCTATCGATAGCGCCAGGACTCACTTGTAAGATATTAATAAGGGCAAGGCGGATGGCTCTGCCGATAACGGACGTTGCGCGGTCAGAGCTGCCCAATACATTGAAATCACTGTGGGCGCCAATCTCCTGCCGAATTGAGCCATTTAGAATCACCAGAATCGCACAGCCGCCGGTGCTGGCCGTTGTTCCGTGCAGTAGAAACTCGTCTTTTAGCATGGCCATCCAGGCGGAGACCACGGCGGGGAAATGCATCGGAAGACAGCCTGCCATGACGGCATTGATCGCGAGCTTCTCGGCATCGATGGCGCGCTCGCGCACCGGTTCGATACCGATGATCTCATTGGGAGGCATAAGCACCCAGTTCAGACAGGCCTGCACTGCTTGGGGAGTTGGCGGGACGATAGGGAATCCGTCTGTCCAGCCCCTGCTATGATAGAACTCCTGTACATCGCCGGTGTCATCGAGATCGAAATATTGCGAATTTAAGGCGCTTGACATGATGTGGTGGCTCAACAGGAAAGTTAGAGATCGATGCTATCAAAATTCATCAGGCTTTTCTTCCTGAAATGGGCTAGGGCACTCGCAACTTGTGATAAGGGTACACTCTGTTAAGTGAGGCTGAATGGGGACTAGTGACTGTCATTCTTGTCGCTAATGCTTCATGCTAAGACCCAATCAACCTTTCTTTGCTCTGGGTAAATCGTGAGCTTAATTTCCTAACATTTCTTGCTAGGATTGAATCTCGAATACTTTGATTGTTAAATGTGTTGATCCTTTCAACTACAGGCAAGGCTGTTAATGAACGCTAAGAAACCTCTCGAAGGATATAAGGTTGTAGACTTCTCCGCTGTATTCGCAGGACCGCTCTGTTCCCGCTATTTATTGGACTGTGGCGCCGCGGTAATCAAGGTGGAAACTCCCGGTGTTGGCGATCTAATTCGGGGTGTAGATGGAACAAGCCGCGTGTTCGGCCACTTTAATGCGGGCAAACGAAGTATCGCCGTTAACCTTAAAAGTGCGGCCGGCCAGATGCTGGTGAAACGGCTCATCAGTGACGCTGATATCGTCATCGAAAACTTTCGTCCTGGCATCATGGCCAAATTTGGCCTGGACTATGAAAGCCTCAAGAAAGAAAATCCTGAATTAATCTATTGTTCTATATCGGGCTTTGGCCAGTCAGGTCTCTACGTGAACCGCGCCGCCTTCGCCCCCATCGTCCATGCCGCCAGTGGTTTTGACAGCGTTCAAGCCAGGGCCCAGTCAGATGAAAATCTTCGCCCTCCCAGCTGGGATATTATGGTCGCCGATATTCTGACCGGCACCTATGCCTTCTCAGCTATCCAAACCGCCCTGTTGGGCTTGGAGCGTCATGGGGTCGGAGAATATATCGATGTAAGCATGATGGAGTCGATGATGAGCCTGATTCCGGCGCATATCCAGGGTGCGCAGATGGAAGAACCGGCGGTGATAGGCCGCTTTCATCCGGTAAAGGTGAAAGATGGTTTTGTCATGGTCTGCGCGGTGTCCGACAAGAACCTGGAGAGTTTGTCCAAGGCGCTGAACAGACCCGATCTGCTAACCGATCCACGCTTTGTTCGAGGTCCGCGAACGGCGAACTACAAAGAACTGGCAATGGAAGTCGAGCATTGGTCTGCGAAGCTTACGGCCGCCGAATGTGAAGAGGCGCTGAATCTCGCCGGCGTTCCTTGCAGTATCTATCAGCAAGTAGAAGATCTGTTTGACCATCCGCAAGTGCTGGAAAGAAATTCATTTACATCCGTGTACGATGATCAACTGGGCGAATTTCTTATTCAGAATATGCCCGCTAAATTTAGCCATTCTGATAATACTCCTTCCAGCTGGGTAGCGAAGTTGGGAGAGCATACCGATGAGGTGTTGAGAGAGAGCTTGAAAATGAGTGCGGCAGAGATTGATGAGCTGCGGGGTGACGGAGTTATTGCTTAAGGGGTTAGCGTCGTTCGAGCACATGAATTCCCGGGGGAATAGTCGAATTAGCCTCGTGCTTTTTTCTAGTCAGTAGCGCCTACATTTCTGTTGGTTCTAAATTTTAGTAAGAGCACTACTGGCAGAGTGAGAACAAAAAATATTGAATAAGAAATAACAAGTAAGGTTAAGGCAAAGACTGTCAAGGCCAGCATCGGGTTTGTTAGATTATCGACAATAACAAGATCGAGATTCACTTCGAGGGTCAATGCGCCAAACATCATTGCCACTGCGGCAATGAATAATAGACACACAAGAAAAATACCCCACCATTTAATGCAGCGATTGGTCAGTTTCCATGCTTGTAGTAAAGCGTTCATCTGTTCAGAAGTTCTGATCGTCTTCCAGTCTTCGACCATCGCAGGCTGAACCATTTATCGAAGTGACCCTGAGTAGATTGACTCCCAAGTTGGCAAAAGCGTCCATGTCGGAGCAGGGCACATAGGTGAAGCGCAGGTCGAGTTCGTCGCCCTCACCGATACCCTCATTCAGCAGCAGTGGTTGAACATTATACAGAGACCAGTTCTGGGCCAGGCTCAGTTCTTCAAGCTGATTCATCCCCGCTAGCGCGCTCACATCAGTAATGTCGTTATTCTCAAGACGCAGAACTTGCAGTGCGTGGAGTCTTCTCAGAGGCGCGATGTCCTCAATGTTGTTATTACTGAGAAACAGATACCGCAAGTCAATCGAGTCCTGCAGGGGGCTAACGTCGGAGATGGCGTTGTCATTCAGGCTAAGTTGCACCAAGGCAGGCTTACCACGTAGTGCACTTATGTCTTCTATCTGATTGTTATTGGCCCATAGAAGGGTCAGTTCATTCATGTTCGCTAGTGCACTGATGTCTTTAATTTCACTATTGTAGATTCGAAGATGGGTGAGTTTGGTGAGATTGGCAAGAGGGCCAATATCGGATATGGCGTTGAGGTGAATGCGCAACAGGCGCATTTCGGTCATCCCTGCAAGCGGGCTGATGTCAGTAATGCCATTGAACACTACATTGGGGTCGCGTCCGTCATCCATGTCGAGATAATGTTGAAGTTGATGGGGGTAAAGACCATGGACATGGAGTCTTCTCAGCTTGGTGAGCCCCGCCAGCGGGCTAATATCGAAGATTGGGTTCTCACTAACGACAAGCTGTTCGAGATTGGTCAATCCACTAACGGGGCTTAGATCGCTGAACCAGTTAGTGTGTAAGTTCAAATTAACGAGATTGGTCAAGCTGCGGATTGGACTAATGTCTGTAATGAGGCGGTTGATTAGGTTGAGTCTGGTTAAGCCTGTAAGATTTTGAATGCCCTCCAGGCTCTCGAAAGGTTTTTCTGGCGAGGGTCGCAAGGTGCCACCATAGACTACGCGCTCAATCGTAGTTCCCACAATCAGTTGCTCTAATTCGGCTGCTTGCCCACAGGTCAGTGGTGCCTGCGAATCCAATCCCAGCGCATCGTTCACCACTTCGGCCAGGTCTTGATCGGCAAAGCTGACGATCGCATCCGCCGAAAAGTCCCGACAATGGTCCGTGGGTGATAGCATGGTTTGCGCGTAAGTGTTTATGAAGGGAAAACACAGCAACACCAGCGTAAGCAGAGTCGAAAGGTAGTGACGAGAGTTCATGGGGTCTCCATTTTTATTGTTAAAATTTTACTGAGTGATGCAAGCAAAGCGACGGTTAAAAAATAATTCAATTGGCATCAGTTGTCTTTAGTGAAATTAATTTCACTGATGGCGATGCCGCTCTCACCCGAAACTGAATAAAGCAAATAGGTTTTTTCGCCTTCCTGATATATAGCCGGATCTCTAAGCTGGTGAACCCGTTCATCGATGTAGCCTCCTCTTGAAGGTTCCAAAGGCAAGTCGGCACCCTCGTAGCCCATTTCAGGTCGCAAGACTTCTACAGGCTCACTAGCAGTCCATTCATTCCAATTATCTTTTAGTTCGATTGTAGAAAGCATTATGCGTTCCGGTTCGTCGCCTCGATTGGTGAAGAATACATAAAGGTGTCCATCTCGAATCAGCAGAGCCGAATGGCGCATGTTAGGGGTGAAAAACTGGGGGCCCGCCTCGAAATTCGTCAGGCCGTCGCGAGAGCGAAAAAGGTAGCCTGGCATGCTCATGGCATAGTGAAAACCCTCGTGCTCAATCACGCGGAAGTAGGCACGGCCTAAGTCTTCTTCTCTGCCTTCGAAGTGCATGCCGTCTTCAGATACAGCCGCTCGTGTGAATTGTCTGCCTGCACTTTGACCATGGTAGTACATCACTATTTGCTGAAGGTCCTCGCGCACCTGCACGTCAGGTGATGCAATATGAGCATACAGTGCTCCGATCCTTCCTGGCCTATGCGAGCAGGGCGGACAGGTAGTGGGAAAGAAGGAGTCTTCGAGCCTTAAGGAGCCTGGTGAATACACAGTCCACGGGCCAGTAACTTCGTCGGCATAGGCCATGCGAATGTAGGTGCCGCGGTGATCGGCAAAATACAGGTAATAGTTGCCCAGCGGATTCTCTACCCATTCAGGCACCTTGATCAACGAGGGCCCCTGGATGTTGCCGCCCATTCGCGCAGTGTCCATCTGCAGGCGTGATGATAGGGCCATCGCCAAGACGGGTGGCAGTAACGTTGGCTGGTTCTGCTGCCTGCGCAGTTGAGAACAAGACAGGCAGTGAATACAGCAGTAGAGCTAGTGCTTTTTTTGTTTTCATGTAGAAATACCCTGGCGGTGGAATTTAAGAGGGGCCGAATTGATGTGTGTTGCTGCTTGCAATGCCCTCTCGTAACGTCCTAGTTTGCCATTCATTGGGGATAGAATAATCAGAGTAGTTCTATCATCTCTCGCATTCGGAATTCGAATGCCCTCTTCAAAATAAAAATAAAAGCTATATCGTGTCGTGCTTGAGGAATCGGTTTCAGAAACCAGGTCTGAATTTTATCGCAGCACATGTCGCTCTAACATCTGTCGTCTGACCACCGCGCCGTAAACATTTCCATTGGCATCCACGCCAACACCCTCGGCGCCTGAATGATCGTCCCGCAGGGGTTCCATGTCTTCGATGAATGCAGTCACTGTGCCATCAATGGCTGAGCCGATGCGAATACCCTTTCTTATTCCCATTAATTCACCCGCGCCGGTGTCGGGCCCGGATTCCGAGTCGGCTACATAAATCGTGTCATCAGCAGTAATGAAGATACCGCTAGGGCGGCCGAACTGTCTCCATTCGTCGATAAAATCCCCATCCTGACTAAAAATCTGAATGCGATTGTTGTTTCTATCGCCAACAAACAAGCGTCCGCCGGAATCCATCGCTAGGGTATGGGGTTCGCTGAGTTCCCCTTGCCCTGAGCCTTCGCTTCCCCATTGTTTAATGAATCTTCCCTCAGACGAATAATGCACAATTCGATTATTTCTCCCGCCTCGATGGCTTTCCGCTATAAAGATGTCGCCGTCGTCAGGGTCAACAACAACGTCATTCGGGTTGAAGAGTAGCCCCGGCGTTGATCCGCCTTGTCCTCGTTGCCCGATTGTCATCAAAACCTCACCGTCGGAGCTGAACTTGAAAACCTGATGGCCAATGCTACCGTTGCTGCGCGCGTCGGTGACCCAAAGATTCCCCTCATAGTCCACAGTGGCACCATGGGGAAAAACAAACAGCCCTGCGCCAAAAGAATCCAGCAAATTGCCGTCATAGTCATATTTCAGAATTGGAGCTTCGCTGCGACCCTCACAGGAGTTGTCAATGCAGCGGTGTATGACATAGATGAATTGACCGTCAGGGGAAGGCTCTACGGCAGTCACTGCAGCCCATTCTGACCCTTCTGGTAATTCGCCCCAATTTCGCCCTGTCTCATAGGGTTGAGGCAGGTCATTGCGCACGCCGTGGGCTATTTCTGGCGCCGATGAGGTTTGGGCGTGGACGTGTATCCCCCCACCTGCAATGAATAGCGATACCGAGAGTAGAGCGAGTATTTTTGTTGTCTGCATGAGTTGGCATCGTGGTAATGGAATCGAAAAACTAGCTTAGAAGCCGTGAATTATCCAGTATTGTGATCAAAATAGTGCCGACAAGTCTCGGACTTGTCTTGCCGAAATCAGCTAAAAATGGGTTATGCTAGGCAAATGTAACCTAAGCACAGCCCACAAGCACATTTGGAGAGGTAATGAAGATGAAACTTAGCAAATTACTGGTCGCGGTTGCCGCACTGTCTGGGCTTCAGGGCGTATTCGCCCAAGAGCCGTTTACTTACAACGAGCACGTGGCACAAATAATCAATGATAATTGCGTGGTATGTCACCAAGAAGGCGGCATCGGCCCTATGCAGCTCACCAATTTCGAACAGGTACGCCCCTGGGCTCCGCTGATTCAGCTCAAGGTAGCCAATCGTGAAATGCCGCCCTATGCCTATGATCATGGCATTGGCATCCAGGACCTGGTCGGCGACTGGCGCATGCAGCAGGATGAAATCGATACCATCGTGGCCTGGGTGAATGCTGGCTCCCCTCGAGGTGATATTGACACAACTGCACCTGTTGCTCAGGTGAAGACTCCAAGCCAATGGAACTTTGAAGCCGAACTGGGCGCGCCGGACCTGATCGTGCCTTCATCCTCCTATGATGTTCCCGCCAACGGCAATGATCTGTGGGTAAGAGAGATTGTTGACCCCAGATTAACCGCGGCAGTTGCAGAGCGCTGCATTAAGGCAGTTCAGGTAAAGCCTCGCGGCGATGCAGCGGCAGTAGTCCATCACGCAAATTCAATCATCTTTGTCGAAGATGAATACGGTGAGCTTCGCCGAAATGGCATGCTCACGGAATATGCCATGGGCAAATGGGGCGAAAAAGTGCCTGACGATGTCTGTAGGACCCTGCCTCCCGGCGCACAGGTTCAATGGAATATTCATAATTTCCCCGGTGGCGTCGGTGCGACTGCCCGCGGCGAAATGATCGAGGACATCGTGGTTGAAATCGGCCTGTGGTTCCACGACGAAGGTTTCGGTGAACAGGAAGGCGTCTACCGGCAGGACCTGACGAACTACCGGATCGAGCAACAGGGCGATCTTGTGATTCCACCCAACGGCTATCAAATGACTCAGGGCTTCCACACCTTTGACCATCCGGTGCGTATCGATAGTTTCCAGCCCCACGGTCATCTGCGCATGAATGCCGCCTCGCTGGAGGTCTTCTATCCGGAAACCGGCCGTACAGAGCCGGTCAGCCAAATCTCCAAGTGGAGTGCAACCTGGCATCACAATCATATCTACGAACCCGATGTAGCACCGCTGCTACCCGCAGGCGCAGTTCTGGTGCTGAAACAGTGGTATGACAACACAGCGAACAACCCCAACAACCCGGACCCTGATATGTGGGTTGTGGGTGGGAGCCGCACCGGCGATGAGATGACTCACGCCTGGATCGCCGTTACGCACCTGGACGATGAAGGCTATGACAAACTGGTAGCTGACAGAGAAGCCAAGCAAAAACGCTCTCTAGCAGGGAATGATTGAATAGCATGCAATCTTCCTTGTTCGTTAAAGAGGATTGATAGCGCTAAAGTAGAGGCGTAATTACGCGAGAAATTATTGAGCTATCGCGTTAAGTTTCGAGCAGCAGCAAGCTGCTCGAAACTCTTGCCAAAAATAGTGAGAGAACAATTCATGCCAATCGCCCGCAGCAGCTATCAAAAAATGCGCACGCAGCTAATAGCCTTCTCGTTCATCCTCTTATCAATTGCCACGCTTAATCAGTCTCAAGCCCAGGATCAGGAATGGCGTACTTATGGAGGCGACCTCGCCAGCACCCGTTATTCCCCGCTGGAGACAATCAATGGTGAAAATTTTAGTGAGTTAGAGCTAGCTTGGGAATTTGATACAAGTAGCTTTGGCCCTGGTCCGGAGTTTAACTTTCAATCAACACCCTTGATGGTTAACCGAACGATCTATACAACCGCAGGAAGCAGGCGAGATGTTGTTGCTTTGGATGCGCGCATCGGTGAAATTCTCTGGATGTTCCGGATTGATGAAGGTGAGCGTGCAGCGAACGCCCCCCGTCGATTTTCAGGAAGAGGGTTAACATGGTGGAATGATGGCAGCGACAAGGGGCGAATCATTTATGTGACACCTGGCTATCAAATGATCGCGTTGGATGCGGCGAATGGAGAACGCATCGAGGATTTTGGGCTCAATGGCATTGTAGACCTGAAACAGGAGTTCGATCAGGATTTAGATCTCATAACAGGTGAAGTAGGGCTTCATGCCGCGCCTATTGTTGCCAATGGCGTTGTCGTTATCGGCTCGGCGTTTCGCGCTGGAAGAATGCCAACTAGCCGGGAGAAACCAAAAGGCCATGTTCGCGGCTA
>CALTDI010000015.1 GCA_943842505.1 uncultured Pseudomonadales bacterium
GACCGCGGCTTCCTCTTGCGGACTAAGCAGGGGATTGGCAGGAACAAAGGCTATCTGCAATACGGGGGGCAGCGCCTCTTTAACAACATCAACCTCGCCTGCCACAAGAAAGAAGAGCGTCGCCGCCAGAGCGAAATGGAACGACGCAGAAATCGCGAAACTGAGCTGTAGACTTCCAGAGCTGCTAACTTTTTGCGATGGCCGAACGAGGAGAGCCTTATCATTGCTAATAGCATTGAGGTCAGCCCGGGAAAGCTTGCCCAAGGCTATATCATCGGCAAAGTTCATCTACTCGCTCTTATTCAATCTACGCCTGCAAACCAAGCTATCTGGCGCACCTAGTAAGTAGGGCACCTGACAATCTAGACAAGAGCCCGTATCTAAAGTTCCTCGAAAAGCCACTAACCGGCCCTAGGAAAAGTTGAAACCAGGCGCCGCCCTCTCCTTCTCCAGCCCCAATAGAAATTGCTTGGTCTCAATGCCGCCGCCGAATCCTGTTAGCTTGCCCGAACTGCCGATTACTCGATGACAGGGAATAATTACCGGAATCGGGTTCACTCCATTTGCAGCTCCCACCGCCCTCGACGCCTTTGGCTTGCCAATATGAGCCGCTAGCTGACCGTAACTCCAGGTTTCACCGTAAGGAATCTCTCTCAACGCCCGCCAGACCGATTCCTGAAAGGAGGTGCCACTAGGCTGAAGCGGCAGATCAAACTGCACAAGTTCTCCAGCAAAATAGCTATCCAGCTGCCGACAGGCTTCTTTGAATGGGTTGGCATCGAGCGTCCAATCGATATCATGGCGGCGCTGCATTTTTCCACTTGGAAAACCCAATAGGGAAAGCAGCTCGCCATCGCCCGCCAATAGCAGCTCGCCAATCGGGGTGTTGTGATAGTGGTAGTATGTGGCCATGTTAATTACCTTCTGATTACAAGCTAGGGTGAATTTTCACCAGGTATTATTTAGTTTTGCGCATAGTTTGTTGATAGTGCTTCCACAAAAGAATCACAGCATAGGCGCGCCAGGGCCGCCATACCTCAGCCCTGCCTAACAAAGCCTTTGGCGAGAGTGTTTCTTGATTGCTGGTAGCGGCGCGGCGCAGAATGAGGTCTGAATACGGGAAGGCATCCGGGTCACTCAATACACGCAATGCTATGTAGTGCGCCGTCCAATCACCTATTCCTTTTATTTCACAGACCCGCGATACGAATTCTTCTGTTTCCTCCGCGCCAGTAAAATCGATCTCCTTGCTTCCAATCATTACCGCTACGGCTTTGATTGCCGCTATTCGCTGCCCCACGATACCCAGACCGTCCAGGTCTGCCTCGCCAAGCGTCTTAGCCGAAGGAAAAATGCGGTTTAAATGCGCAGACGAACAGCTATAGCTCTCGCCATGCCTCTCGGCCACCCTGCCCGCCAGAGTCGTCGCAGCCTTCACGGTTACCTGCTGCCCCAAAATCGCTCTTACCGTTACTTCCAGACCATCCCAGCAACCGGTAACTCGCGTGCCCGGGTTTTTTGCGATGATTTTTTTCAACAAGGGATCCCTGCTTAGAAAACGCTCTATCTCTTCGCTATCCGCCTTCAAATCAAACAGCAGGCGAACCTTTTCAACAATGTGATAGAGATGGCGCGTATCAGGAAAATTTATATGCAGAATCGCCGCGTGCTCCTTCTCCGAGAACACGACGCAGATATCGCCCACGCTTTCGCCTATGGCTATTGTTCGAGAGTAGGCATTGCCCTGCAAATCGATATATTCCACCCCGGGAATCTTGCGGTAGTCCAGATACGCCAGCATCGATCGCCAGTCCAGGGGCGGTCGATAGGATAGCCGAACTTGAATACCCTCGCCGTGTAACTGCTTCGAACCCCGCCTGCCCTTGCGCAATTGCTTCGGCGTTCTTGCATAGGTTGACTGAAATACCGCGTTGAAGCGACGCAGGCTGCCAAATCCGGCGGCGAAGCAGACCTGGGCCAGAGGCAAGTTCGTTTCATCGAGAAGCTTTTTCGCAAAGTGCAGCCTCTGCGTCTGCGCAACGGCGACGGGAGAGGCTCCAACATGCTGCTGAAACAGTCTGCTCAGCTGCCGGGAACCTATGGATAACTGCCCTGCCAAGGCCTCTACCGTGCTGCCGTCCAGATTACCCCGCGCAATCAGATGCAGGGCCTTTGACACCTTGTAGGGAGCGCCTATCCACGCCGGCGTGCCTGGCGAAGACTCCGGGCGACAGCGCAGGCAAGGCCGAAAGCCGGCCTCGGCGGCACCTGCGGCGCTGCGATACAGCTGCACATTCTCTCTCTTGGGAATTCGCACCGGACACACAGGGCGACAATAGATGCCTGTAGTCAGCACAGCCACGAAGA
This sequence comes from uncultured Pseudomonadales bacterium, assembly GCA_943842505.1. Classification (GTDB taxonomy): domain Bacteria; phylum Pseudomonadota; class Gammaproteobacteria; order Pseudomonadales; family Pseudohongiellaceae; genus UBA9145. The sequence goes on from CALTDI010000015.1 coordinate 2,368, forward strand.
AACGCCCATCGAAGCGAGGATCCCGGCTCTGGCGCGCATTTTCATATTCATCATTATCAGGCAGGGCTGTCATTCCGATTCCAACTGGAGCTCCACTGAGAACTCGTGGCCTGCCGATGCAGAACCGCTTAGCAATAACCGCTAGCATACTCTATCTCGCAACAATTACTGGCCGTTTTCGGACGCAACCATCGACAAATAGAAGGCCGTAAAAATCTGAAGTAGATAGTTATATAAACTACATAAACTAATTGTTATATATCACTTATATAATCATATATTTCAAAAACACAGTGACAGTGAAGCTGGCGAACGCCGCACACCCAGAATTGATGACGATACGACCTATGGACAGCCGGTGCCTGGCACGACTATCGCCTGTCCAAGCCCCAGCAGACAAAAGACCAGCGTCCTCGCGCTTCGGCTGTGCCGAAAAGTCATGCCCTGACCCCGCGTCGGTGGATGGAATTGCTGCCCAAGCCGATGTGATTGCTCTATTTCTGCGCAAGTCGCTATAGATTGAGGCCTGTGGGCGGCAAAGGGGAATGCGATGATCTCCCCGCTGGTGTATATTAGCCGCCTCTTGGGCCTTGCAGAGCATTAATTATGCTCTGCCATAGCGCTCACAACTGGCGCAGCAAGCCTAATAAATCAAAGATAAATGTAGTTGGTATATTGATGAATAACAAAGACTTAAGGAAGTATTCTAAGCTTGTGGTTGACGGGGTTGAACAAGCACCCAGCCGCTCCATGTTGCGCGCCGTTGGCTTCGAAGACGCCGACTTCAAGAAGCCTCAGATCGGTATCGCCTCAACCTGGAGCATGGTCACGCCGTGCAATATGCATATCAACAAACTCGCGGAAGATGTCAACGAAGCAGCCGACGCCGCCGGCGGCAAGGGCATCATCTACAACTGCATAACCATCTCAGATGGCATATCCATGGGCACAGAGGGTATGAAGTACTCCCTGGTATCCCGCGAAGTCATCGCAGACTCTGTTGAAACCGTGTCCGGATGCATGGGGCATGACGGCATCATCACCATAGGGGGCTGCGACAAGAACATGCCCGGACTGTTAATGGGCATGTCCAGGCTAAATCGTCCCTCGATATTCATCTATGGGGGCACCATACAACCGGGCCCCAATCACACCAACATCGTGTCTGTGTTCGAGGCCGTGGGCGAGCATGCCGCTGGCAAAGTGTCGGATATTGAACTGAAGAACATTGAGGAAACGGCTATCCCAGGCCCTGGTTCCTGCGGCGGCATGTATACGGCGAACACCATGGCCTCGGCTATAGAAGCCCTGGGCATGAGCCTACCCAATAGCTCAGCGCAGGATGCAATCTCCCAGGAAAAGGTCAATGACTGCAAGAACGCGGGCGAAGCGATCATGCACCTTATCGAACACGACATAAAACCCTCGGATATTATGACCCGATCAGCCTTTGAGAACGCCATTAAGGTCGTTATCGCCCTGGGCGGATCCACCAATGCCGTACTCCACCTGCTCGCAATGGCCTATACCATGGGAGTTGAGCTAGAACTGGATGATTTCACTACAATTGGCAAGAAGACCCCGATGCTCGCGGATCTCAAACCGAGCGGCAAATACCTGATGTCGGAACTCATCAAGATTGGCGGTATTCAGCCCCTAATGAAGCGCATGCTCGAAGCCGGCATGCTCGATGGCAGCTGCATGACTGTGACAGGCAAGACCATGGCGGAAAACCTCGCCTCCGTTGCGCCCTATCCTGAAGGCCAGGACATCATTCGGCCCTTCGACAACCCTATTAAGAAAGACAGCCATCTTGTTATATTAAAAGGAAATTTAGCTCCTACTGGCGCAGTGGCAAAGATCACTGGGAAAGAAGGCCTGAGCTTTACAGGAAGCGCTAGAGTCTATGAGTCCGAAGAAGATTGCCTGGCGGGCGTGCTGGATGGCACCGTGGTCAAAGGTGATGTTCTGGTCATTCGCTACGAGGGACCAAAGGGCGCTCCCGGTATGCGCGAGATGCTGAGCCCGACTTCTGCCATCATGGGCAAAGGCCTGGGCGAGGACATCGCCCTGATCACCGACGGCCGGTTCTCTGGCGGCAGTCACGGCTTCGTAGTGGGCCATGTGACACCGGAGGCTATAGAAGGCGGGCCGATTGCGATCGTAGAGACTGGCGACAGGATATCAATCGACGCAGAAACCAACGAGGTCAAGCTAGACCTTAGCGACGAGGAAATCGCGGCAAGACTGGCGAAGTGGAAAAAGCCTGCAGCCCGCTATACGCGCGGCGTGCTGGCGAAGTTCGCAGCGTCAGTAGCCTCAGCCTCAGAAGGCGCGGTAACGGATAAGTACCTTTAGCCGATAACCCATCTGACCAAAATAAGAACAATAAAGGCCCTAAATTGCCCGATTATTTCACCAGCATTGGCACCCTGCTAGACGGTAGTTTCCTACAGTCGGGTGCGCTGTGGGCCCTGAGCACGATTCCCGGGTTCCCTCCCATAATTCAGACCGTGCATATCCTCGGAATCGCCGTGGTGATGGGTAGCGTGGTCATACTCAACCTGCGTATCCTGGGCCTGGCCGTCCCCAGTCAGAATATTACCGAGATGACCCGCAGATTAATGCCCTGGCTGTGGTGGGCCCTGGCATCGAATCTCGTTTCTGGCGCCTTCTTCTTATTTGGCCGCCCCCTCAGGTATTTCAACAACCCGATATTCGGCTGGAAGGTGAGCTTTCTTATCTGTGCGGTGCTGCTGACTCTATTCTTTCACCTGATGAGCCGGCGAGAGGAAGCCTATTGGGAATTGAGCTCGAAACGCCTGTGGAGCGCGAGGGCCGTCGCACTCTTGTCTCTTATGTCTTGGCTTATGGTGGCCATGGCTGGGCGCTGGATCGCTTACGTAGAATACATCTACTACCCTGCTTAGGAAGCCGCCGAAATGCCCAACCCTAAAAAACCTACTCATCGAAGACAGCGAAAACTGCAGATACTTCTTATACTGGGACTCTTGACGCTCTCCCCGGCTACTTTTGCGGCCGAGTACAGTGATGCGCTTTCTGGTTGTTTGCTAAGCTCCACCACGGAAGAGGACAAACTTAGCTTGGTCAAATGGATGTTTACAGCGATGGCGTTACACCCTGCTGTCGCAGAAATAGCCAATGTTTCACTATCTGCCCGTGAGCGGGCGAATCGGGAAATGGCAGAATTGCTTATTGACCTGCTTGGCACTCGTTGTTTTAACGAAACACGACTTGCTCTAAGCAATGAAGGGGCTGTCGCCTTACAAACCAGTTTTACCGTGCTCGGGCAGGTGGCAGCAACGAATCTATTCTCTGAACCCAATGTAGCTGCCGGGCTCGCTAGCCTTGAAACTTATATTAACCCTGAAGATCTAGAGCGAAGCCTAGAAATTGGGCAATAAAATTACACTTAATTAAAACCGTGATAACCCGAATGATAAGAAGCTGGTAACAGGAATGGGATTTCTAAACTCACCTAAGTGGATCGACGTAGAGAACTGGTCACTATCCTGGACGATAGGAGGAACCTGGTGGTTCCCATTTCTAGAGTCTATTCACGTGATTGCAGCAGCCTTTGTAGTCGGATCTATACTGATGGTGGATCTGAGACTGCTTGGATTCGCGGCAGTTAAATACCCTATAAGCACTCTCTCGAAAGAACTCGTTCCTTGGACCTGGGGAGCTTTTGTGATAGCCACCGTAACGGGCCTTGGCATGTTCATTACGCGCGCGGCTTCCCACGTGGTAAATCCGGCATTTCAATGGAAGATTGTTCTGCTCGCTCTTGCCGGTCTTAACATGGCATATTTCCATTTCCGCATTTACAAGAATATTGCTCGATGGGATGACGCCGCTTCAACACCCATGCAACTTAAAGTCATCGGAAGCCTATCACTTCTCCTTTGGTCAGGGGTAATGCTGGCAGGACGATGGGTTGGTCATATTATTTAATACGATAACTAAGCGGTCTTAGAAAAAACCAGAGCAGTACAGTGAAGAATACATACAACCACCCAGAGCTAGATTTCACTAGAATAAGCGCCTTGTATGCTAATACCTACATTAACTATGTTGGTATTGCCACGAGCGTGTTTGTCTTCGCCTTCATCATTAGCCAGTTCTCAACAGTGGGCGCCGCCTATCTCTAGGCTATTGCGGTTGGTATCGGCTATATCCCCAGATTAATTCTCTCGCTGCAGTTTTCAAAGAAACTGAAGAAAAGAGAGATCACCGCAAGTAATATTAAGCCCTGGGAAAATTACTTCATCTATTGCAGCATCGTCCCGTTTTTTTTGCTTCTCCAGCGCCGTCTTCATCCCCTATGGCGAGTTTGAATTCACCGCACTTCTGTTCTATGCCGTAATCGTAATGACGCTCATATCGGGAAGCATTCTTTCCTATAGTACTTCACTGCCCATTATCTTCCTCTTTTTAAGCGCGACCATGCTTCCATTGATTGCCAAGGCATTCTGGATACAAGAACCTGAACTCAACGCTCTAGGCTTGATGCTGGTCATAGTCTTTCTGCTCCTGTCTGGCTTGATACCAAGGCAAAATCGATTACTAATCGAGAACATCGTCCTCCGACTCGAGAATGAACATCAATCTCTGACAGACCCATTAACCGAGCTAGGAAACCGTCGCCGTCTCTCTGTGCTGCTAGAAACACTCCTCCCCTCTTCTTTACGCAACCAGGATCCTTTCAGTGTCATACTACTGGATATTGATAATTTCAAGCTGTACAACGATGAGTTCGGTCACAGCGCTGGCGATGATTTACTCATAACGATATCCGAGATCTTGAAGGACTGCTCCAGAGATCAGGATTTGGTCGTGCGCTATGGTGGCGAAGAGTTTCTTCTGGTGCTGCCCTCTACGGGTCTGGATGCCGCCGTAATTCTCTTCGAGCGTATCCGCAGCGCAGTAAAGCTGAAAACTCCCGTTACTTTTAGCGCGGGTATCGCCACGCATACGGAGGACCTCACTTTCGATCAGCTCGTGGAGAAGGCCGACCAATGCCTCTATCTGGCAAAGGCCGAGGGACGAGACCGTTACGTTCTTGCCGATTAAGGCCCATTAGATAGCTGCAACGCCCCCACTAGACGACGATTCGCACTCTCTCCTCAGCGAAACCCCACACCCGCTCCTGTACTCCTTCAAGCCTAATTCTCAGGATTGGGTGCACCGCCGCGCTTTCCGATATAGAATTCCCGATATAGAGCCCCAACTGCAGCGCGGCGGATACGCGCTGAATCAAACTCATAATTTAGAAACATCCATGCCCCTAAGGATTGCGAAATGACTCCTTCTTTCACAGCAGATACACGCATTATTTCTCGCAGATTGATCTTGCTTGCCTCTCTAACTCTGTTGAGCGCCTGCGGCGAAGTCAGCGAACCGGCGACGACCACTACGCAGCCCATCGCCATGGAAGTCGCAGCCAGTGCCGAGGCGGAGCAGACGAATCCAGTCACTAGCGATACAGAGTTTGAATATGAAGCCGACCGCTTCGCCGACATCCGCATGCTACGCTATCAGGTTCCTGGCTTTGCGGACCTAAGTAATCAACAGAAGGAATTACTCTACTACTTGTCGCAGGCAGCCCTGTCTGGAAGAGACATCATGTACGACCAGAATTACAAACACAATCTTCGGATTCGCCGCACGATCGAGGAAGTTCTGAAGAATTACAGCGGCGATAGACAGTCCCAGAGTTTTGCGAATTTCCTAAGCTACGCAAAGCAAATTTGGTTTGCCAACGGCATTCACCACCACTACTCTGGCGCCAAATTCACCCCTCTGTTCGATCAGGAATACTTTAGCGAGATCATCATTGCTTCCGCAGAAGGATCTGCATTCCCAGTTCGTGAAGGCCAGAGCCTCGTGCAGTTGGTCGCAGAACTAACACCAATCATCTTCGACCCAACGATAGACCCGAAGAAAGTGAACACCGCCGATGGCGTAGACAAAATCGCAACCTCCGCCGTCAATTTCTACGAGGGCGTCACCGAGCAGGAAGTGATCGATTTCTATGCAGCCAGGTCGGCGAACGATGACGATACTCCGGTATCTCACGGGCTAAACTCAAAACTCACGAAAGTCGATGGCGAGATCGTCGAACAAGTATGGCGCGTTGGTGGCATGTACAACGATGCTCTTGAGCAAGTGGTCTACTGGCTGGAGCGAGCCATAGATGTTGCGGAAAATGAGAAGCAGAAGAAAACTTTTGAACTTCTAGTCAAATATTACCGCAGTGGAGATCTTGAAGACTTCGATGCTTACAACATAGCCTGGGTAGAAGATATTGATTCTACGGTAGATGTCATCAATGGCTTCATCGAAGTCTATAACGATCCGCTAGGCTATCGAGGCTCATTCGAGTCGGTCGTTTCTTTTCGCGATGCCGAAGCTACACTGAGAATTTCCGCCATCGGCGAGCGAGCTCAATGGTTCGAAGATAACTCCCCCATTCTTAACGAACATAAGAAAGCAGATGTTACTGGCATCGATGGCAAGGTCATCACCGTTGTCATGGAATCCGGCGACGCTTCCCCCGCCACTCCAATTGGTATCAACCTGCCGAATTCCAGCTGGATCCGAGCCCAGCATGGATCGAAATCGGTAAGCCTGGGCAATATTGTAGGCGCATACAATTCTTCCCCTAGTAAAACCCTGGCAGAATTCGCCTACTCAGAGGAAGAGATTCTTCGTAGCCGAACCCACTCGGAGCAAGCCGGCGACTTGCACACAGATATGCACGAGGTCATCGGACACGCATCGGGCAAGATTAACCCTGGCGTTGGCACAACAAGAGAAACATTGCGCCAGTATGCAAGCACGCTAGAAGAGGGTCGCGCCGACCTGGTAGCACTGTATTACATTATGGACCCGATGCTTATCGAAATAGGCGTTATGGATAGTCTGGATGTTGGTCGCTCTGAGTATGACGCCTACATACGAGGCGGCGCTATGCTACAGCTGTATCGCTTGCAACCCGGCGAACTGATCGAAGAAGCACATATGCGTAATCGCCAGCTGGTCGCCCTGTGGTCCTATGAGCAAGGACTGGCTGACAACGTTATCGAACGCGTGGTCCGAGACGGCAAAACCTATTTCGTCGTGAATGACTACGAAAAACTGCGTGAAATCTTTGGCCGTCTGCTGCAGGAAATTCAGCGCATCAAGTCCGAAGGCGACTTCGAGACAGCGAGAGAGCTTGTGGAGAACTACGGCACTCAGGTAGATCAGGAACTGCATGCCGAGGTGCTTCAGCGCTATGCCGCTTTAGAGGTTTCCCCCTACTCCGGCTTTATTAACCCGCGCATAGTAGCCGACGACGAGAATGGAGTAGTCAGCAACGTTCGGGTTGAGTATCCGAACGATTTCATGGCACAGATGCTAGAGTATGCGGAAGATTATTCATTCCTGCCTACCGACAACTAGAAGCCGCGGGCAATAGAATGAATCTGGCTAAACTTAAATGGGCTGAAGAGTTGTTTCTGAGACGCTATCCCGGCGGTTTCTCTCACCCTGAAATGCAGGCCATTGCCAAGAAGCATAAGATGGATAGGATGATATCCCTTAGCCATGAAATGTTTGCAAAGAAAAACTTTAGGGACCCGCCTGAAATCATCGAAAGCATGATCAAGGTTGTGTCTCGCTCTTCGATGGTTTCAATATTCGAGAAGCCGAAGTTTCGTGACTTCGCGCGCGCTCTGGAACCAAAGCATAAGAATGCTCTGGCTAGCGGGTTAAAAGATCAGCTACATGGCGATACAGAAAAAGGCTTCAACAAGGTTCTCAATATCATGCAGATCGGAAAAATGGCCAAGTGGTCACTGATCAGCATCTGCCCAGTTTACTACAGCCCGCAAGATGAAGTTTTCGTGAAGCCAACAACCGCAAAAAAAGCGATAGCGCATTTCGAACTACAAAACTTGCATTACAGACCGCAGCCTTCCTGGGAATTTTACACAACGTTTCGCGCGACTATTAACCAAATGAAGACCAAGGTTGACTCATCGCTATCACCAAATAGCGCCGCGTTCACTGGCTTTCTCATGATGAGCATGGCAGCGATGGAAGAAGCGGAATTTTAGAACGATATCCGAAGGGCTAGACAGCGTGTTAGAATTACGACCGAATTGTGAGTACTGTGACAAAGACCTACCGCCCGAATCGACACAGGCGCGTATTTGCACCTACGAGTGTACCTTCTGCGCTCATTGCGTTCAGAACGTACTGTTCAACGTCTGCCCTAATTGCGGGGGCGGCTTTAGCAAGCGCCCCATCAGGCCGCAAACGGAGAGAAGACCGGGCGTGAGCCGCAGTCATCAACCCGCCTCCGACAAACGGGTACACACGAAATATTCAACCGAAGAGATCGCGCAATTTGCAGGCGCAACAAAATCGACTCGAGCCGAAGATAGATAGAAGACAAATAGAAGACAAATAAAGGAACTGAAAATGAAATTATTGGTGCGCAACCTAGCACGCACGACTACTGAGCCAGAAGTAAAAGCTCTATTTGAGTCATTTGGCCCCGTGCAATCCTGCGCTCTGGTGCTCGATGCGAAATCTGGCGGCTCCAAGGGTTTTGCTTTCGTAGAAATGCCCAAGCCAGGCGAGGCAAAAGCGGCGACCAAGAATCTAAATGGAAAGGAAGTCGACGGCAATACTATCCGAGTCAAGAGGGCAGAACCTACTGCAGAAACAAAGCAGGAGAAGTAGCCAGAGCGCCCCGTCAGCTACTGTGTAGCTGACAGCAATACTCCATGACCGTCCTATCCGCACGAGCGTCAAGCCTTTCAGGCCCGCCCTGCTCCAGCATTTCTTCTCCGGCGCCGAGCACAAAGCTTAGGCACGCGATACCTAGTGAGTTAGCTCACTAGGAAAAAATAGCCTTGAATAGGAAGAAGAATATTATGGAGATTCCCGCGCCTACAGGCAGGGTAACCACCCAAGACAAAAATATTCTGCTAACGACAGTGAGATTAAGCGCACCGATACCGCGAGCTAGCCCTACTCCCAACACGGCGCCTACAAGTGTATGCGTGGTGGATACCGGAATGCCGGTGCCGGAGGCGACAACGACGGTGCTTGCCGCCGCCAATTCTGCAGCAAAACCGCGACTAGGCGTAAGCTCGGTAATATTTCTGCCTATGGTCGCAATAACCTTGTAACCCCACATTGCTAGACCCGCGACGATACCGCCGCCGCCCAAGAGCAGGATCCAGAAGGGCAAACCGGACTGTTCAGAAAACTCTCCCCCGCTCCTCACCACACCGGCCACTGCCGCCAACGGCCCAATAGCGTTTGCTACATCATTCGATCCGTGAGCGAATGCCATCGAGCAGGCGGTGAATATCATCAAAACACCGAACACTTTCTCAACGCTGCTGAAATGAAAATCTTCGTTCTCAGCTGCCACTTCCTTAATGCCGCGCAGAAGTAAAACACCCAGGAGCATAGCAAATACACCTACTGCCACCGCGATACCCAGAGACTCGCCAAAACTAAAGTCCAGCCCCACATAGCGTAGGCCCTTCACCAAGGTTACCATCGCGATGATAAAGCCCACCATGAAGATATACAGCGGCACGTACTTCTTCGCATTAGCGAACGGGTCGTCGGTTTCGAGCACTAGTTTTTGTACGCTGCGGAAAATAAAGAAGGCGATGATGCCCGAGCACATGGGCGAGACAACCCAGCTAGCCACGATAGACCACACCTTGCTCCAAACCACGGCGTCTACGGAGATTCCAACTACGGCAAAGCCCACGATTGCACCGATTATTGAGTGGGTAGTCGAAACGGGCCAGCCATTGTGTGAGGCAATCAATAGCCAAATCCCCGCCGCTAACAGTGAGGACAACATGCCGTACACCAGCAGCTCTGGCGAATCGGCGAACCCCGCTTTTTCAATGTCGATGATGCCGCTACGAATAGTTGAGGTTACTTCCCCGCCTGCGAAGTAGGCTCCGGCGAATTCGAATACCATGGCGATAAGTATTGCCTGCTTGATAGTGATAGCCTTGGCGCCGACCGATGTGCCCATCGCATTGGCCACGTCATTGGCGCCCACACCCCAAGCCATGAAGAAGCCAAACACACAGGCCATTATCAGGAAAATAGTGCCGTATTGAGAGATTATGTCAGACATGTGCCACCTAGCTTCGTGTTGTTATTATTCTTTTTATCGCGCTATCAGCAGCAGTAGCCGCGCGCCCACGCTTTCGGAAATATCAGCCAGGTCGCCAATCTGATCGATGATTTTGTATAAAAACATAACATCAACTGGAGGCAGTGACTGCTCCAACTCGAACAGCTTAGCTCGCAACTTTACCTGGCTAACGTCAGTCTGATGCTCGAGATCATCCAGCTCATTGATTAGCCCCTCAACCAGCTCGACTTCTTTGCCTCGAAATCCGGTTTCCAACAACTCATCCAACTCATTTATTACTTTAAGCGCTTGCTTTGAAGCTAAGAAACTCTCGTTATAATAATCACGAACTTCTACAACGAGGCTCTCTGGGATTTCCATACGTCGGCCCAGCATGAGCCCGGCTACATCTTTAGCCCGGTTAGCGAGTTTATCTTGGGTAGAGAGGAGTTCTAACAGGTCTGTTCTGGGCACCGGAAGAAATAGGCTCTTCGGCAAATTCGTTCGCACATTGCTCTTAAGGTCATCCGCCAAATTTTCCTGCGCTCTAATTTCCTGCTGCACGGCGAATGCGACATCCCAATCCTTAACAAAACTTGCCTCAAGAAACTTGCCCAGCAATTCGACGCAGTGATGAGCAATCGCCATATGTTCTTGAATGGGCCGAATGGGAGAACGGCCAAATAAAGCGCTGAGTGGAGTTGACATAATCTAAGCCTGCTTTGATTTCTTGCGAGTATAGTTTTACTCTTTCACGAACACTACAACTTTGTCACATAATTGTAATATTATCGTCAAGGCTCACTAGGGGTTCTTCTCTCCAGTTAGCCGAAAGCGAACACCGGCATTAGCAATTGCTTGATCAGGCCGTGGTGTTACACTAGAGGGTCTCACCCAAACAACAATAATGAGGAGTGAGCATGAGCAGTATAAGCACTCAAATAAAGCATCTACTGGCGATCGCTACTTACGGCCTACTCTTTGCCGCTAGCGGCAGCAACGCCGAAGATGCAGGCAATCTCTACAACACGCGCTTCGATATCAATGCAGGCTTGAAATACTTCGAGCGGCAATGCTCGCGCTGCCACGGTTTCGATGCGAAGGGCAATGACGAAACCGGCGCACCGGACTTAACAGGCAGGCTATCTCGAGCCAGCTCAGATGTAGGCATCTTCAATATCATCCGTACGGGAGTACCCGGGACGGCGATGCTTCCGGTAGCTGCCGATCTACCCGACTCTCAGGTATGGCAACTCGTCGCCTATATAGGCTCACTCAGCACAGACCCTGCGAATATCGATTTGCCCGGCTCCGTGGTGGCCGGATCCAGACTGTTTGCCAATAAAGGTGACTGCAATAGCTGCCACATGATTGACGGGCAAGGAGGCAGGCTAGGACCAGATCTTTCTCGCGTTGGGGAGCGACGTAACCCGGAAGAATTACTCACGGATATTCTCGACCCACATCAAGAGGTTGCTCCGCGTTGGTGGACAATGCGCGTAACTGATAACGAGGGCGTCACAAGAGAGGGGCTGCGCATGAATGAAGACAGCTTCTCACTTCGAATAATGGATGCCGAGTCGAATCTTTGGTCTTATCCGAAGAGACAGCTAGCCTCCATCGAACGGGTCGAAGAATCGACCATGCCCAGTTATACACAGACTTTATCCGACAGCGAAGTAGATGACCTCGTGGCCTATCTATTTTCTCTGCGAAAGGAGAATTAAGCATGAATCGATCCATCGCTCTGCTAGCCCCTCTATTCCTTGGCTTAGGTCTGACCCTGCCCGTTCTCGCGCAGGAAGACGAATTTCAGACCGTTATCACGCCGGCTTTTAGTCCAGTCACCTGGGAACGCCTGATCAACGCCGAAGATGAACCCGAGAACTGGATGATGTACTCCGGCACTCTGGACAGTCAGCGCTACAGCCGCCTCGATCAGATCGACAAGAGCAACGTAGCCGAACTCGAAATGAAATGGTCTTACCAGATTCCGGTCATAGATCGAGCAGAAACAGTACCTACCGTGGTCGATGGCATAATGTTTATCACCGAGGCACCCAGTAATCTGACCGCTGTAGATGCCCGCACTGGTCGAGTATACTGGCGTTATGATCACGAACTACCCGATGATTTGCGTATCTGCTGCGGGCGTAACAACCGCGGCGTGGCCATACTGGGTGAGACGCTCTTCATGAGCACCCTGGATGCTCACCTCGTTGCCATAGATGCTCGCACAGGTAATGTTCTCTGGGACACCGAGGTGGCTGACTACGAGGCTGGATACAGCAAGACTGCGGCGCCGTTAATTGTCAAAGACAAGGTCGTAACCGGAATTGCCGGGGGCGAATTTGGAATCCGCGGCTTCATCGATGCCTATGACCCTGCTACCGGAGAACTGGAGTGGCGCACCTATGCTATTCCAGGTCCAGGTGAGCCCGGCAACGACAGCTGGTCTGGCGACTCCTGGAAAACTGGCGGCGCAGCCACCTGGATCACCGGCTCCTACGACCCAGATCTGAACCTGATTTACTGGGGCACAGGCAACCCCGGCCCAGACTGGAATGGAGACGTGCGCCTGGGTGACAACCTCTACTCAGATTCCGCCCTGGCACTGGATGGCGACACGGGCGAGATCGCCTGGCACTTTCAATTCACGCCTCACGATGTACACGACTACGACTCTATCCAAGTACCCATTCTCGCGGACATCGAATACCAGGGCAGCACACGCAAGGTAATGATGTGGGCGAACCGTAACGCCTTCTTCTACACTATCGATCGCGCTACTGGCGAGTTTCTGGAAGGAGATGCTTATGCATCACAAACCTGGGCTCAGGGGCTGGACCCTAATGGCCGCCCCATTCGCGTTCCCGGCATGGCACCTACCTACGAGGGCATTCTGGTATCCCCTCCTATCGTAGGCGCGACTAACTGGTACTCACCCGGCTACAGCCAGCAGACCGGTTTGTTCTACGTGACCTCTTTCGACGGCGAACAAGAATTCTTCAAACGTGACGAAGACTACGAAGAAGGCGAACGCTTTACCGGTGGTGGCGGTCGCTACAATCAACCTATGGACGCATTCCACAGCTCCATTCGCGCCATCAATCCTGCAACTGCACAGATTGAATGGGAATTTCCAATAATGCCACGCTCATCCGCAGGCATTACGACAACCGCAGGTGGGATCGTTTTCACCGGCAGCGCGGACGGCTATTTCTTCGCTCTGGACGCAGCTACTGGGGAAGAGCTATGGCATATCTCCCTGGGTGCACGAGTTCATGCAGCACCTATGACATACGCCGTTGACGGGAAGCAGTTCGTCACTATTGCATCAGGAAATGTGGTGTATACCTTCGGCCTGAAAGATGACTAAATTAAGTGACGCCTAACACGTTGAATCCAAGTAATGTTAGAGGGGTGATGTAGAGGCATGCACACGTTCGCCGATCCGCTTCTATACGCCTCTAGAATGGCCCCGGCCAAAACAGCTATTATCGACGGCAGCGAGTCAATCGATTTTGCCGAGTTGCATCGACGCTGCCGCCTCTTAGCCGGCGGCCTATTAGCTCTGGGCTTGGACAAGGGTGACCGAGTCGCCATTCTCGCTAGTAACGGCCAACGCTATATTGAAACCTATATGGGAGTGCCTGCCGCAGGGCTGGTGGTAGTCCCTCTCAACACACGTCATGCAGTCAGCGAATTAAAATATGCGCTAGAAGACTCGCAGACCAAGGTCTTGTTAATCGACCGAGACCCGGGCGAGCTAGCCAACTGCGTGGATCATGTCATCCTGATTCCCGATGCCTATGATGCGATGCTCAGCGCGGCGCAAGAGAGTGAACTGGGCGTCGATGTCAGAGAGTCTGATCTAGCCGGCCTTTTCTATACCGGGGGCACTACCGGTAAGTCCAAAGGCGTAATGCTCAGCCATCGCAATCTGATCGCAAACGCCTTTCACTATATGACCACCGTTCCACAGCGTGAAGATGACCTAATGCTGGTGATGGCACCCTTATTTCATGCGGCGGGTTCCAATGGTGTGATCGCCAATATTTGGACACTGGGAACCCAGGTCACACTGGCCGCGTTCGATCCTAAGATCGCGCTCGATTTGATACAGACCCACGGCATAACAGAAAGCCTTGGGGTCCCTACTATGCTTGCAGCGATTGCGGAAGAGCAGCATGCACGCCCGCGCAAGACAGACAGCCTAAAACTGCTTGTACATGGCGGTTCGCCGATAGCCACAGAAGTTCTTCGTCGAACCCATGCCGCCTTCCCCACCGCAGAGCTGATTGAAGTCTATGGAGCCACCGAGCTCTCACCAATTTGTACGATACTCACGAACGAACAGGAATTAATCGATTCCCCACTAGCAAGGTCCTGTGGCCGACCAGCGATAGGCAATGAGATTACTATACTCGCCCCCAATGGAGATGAGCTACTAGCGGGCGAAATTGGCGAAGTTGTAGTGCGTGGGCCAAATGTAATGCAGGGCTATTGGAACAAGAAAGAGCAGACGGCAGCTGTGCTTAAAGATGGCGCCTATTGGACCGGCGACTTGGGCTACATGGATGACGAGGGTTACGTATTTCTAGTCGATCGCAGTAAAGACATGATCGTTACCGGTGGCGAAAATGTGTATTGCACCGAAGTTGAAGAAATACTCTATCAACACCCTGCCATTCTCGAGGTCGCCGTCTTTGGCGTGCCCGATGAGAAATGGGGAGAAGCCGTATGGGCAGTAGTGGTGCCGCGGGAAGGTAATGAGATCGACAAAGGGCAGCTGATCGAATTTTGCCGCGAGCGCATTGCCACTTACAAAGTGCCCAAGGGCGTGGATGTGCAGTTAGAACCTCTCCCCAAATCGGGCCCAGGCAAAGTCCTGAAGAGGGAGCTGCGCGCGCCCCATTGGGAAGACCAAGATCGCTCGGTTAACTGATGGCCTGAGGATAGCTTGATCTCCCACTCTTGCAGCACTCCCTTGGCGCAGACGCCTACGCAAACCCCGAACTCAAAACCTGATTAACAGTATGACGCAACCAGCTCCTCGCTGAGCTGCCATAGTTTTTTTGCCTCCTCTGCCGTTGCGAACTTGGCGACTTCCGCTCGCTGTCGCTTAAAAAAATAATGGCCATCTGCACTCTTACTAAGCGGGTCTTCCGAGCTCGCCAACCAAATGAATGTATCTGCCCCCTTCTCCTGACTAATCATAGTCGGATACAAGAACAAGCCCAGTATCCGTGCCAACAAGCCTCCTTTTTTCCATATAGGAGTGCTAACCGTGCCTGGGTGAAAAGAACTTGTAACTACATTGCTATCCGCAAGCCGGCTCTGCAACTCCATGGCAGTCAACAGATTCATCAATTTTGAACGGCCATAGGCCTTCAGTGTGCTATAGCCTTTGCTCAGGCCAATATCATCGAAATCTAAAGCGCTATTGAAGTGCCCATAGGAACTGGTAAAGACAACCCTCGCAAGCCGTTCGTCAGCCGCCTTTAAAATCGCCGGCAACAATTTCTTAGTGAGCAAAAACCCACTCAAATGATTGCTGACAAGCGTAGTTTCGAAGCCCTCCGCTGTCACGCTCCTCACTCCGTTAGCACCTCCCGCATTATTACATAACACGTCGATTTCGGGCATGTCTTGCAGAAGACAATCTGCCATCGCACTAACACTCGCCAGTGAAGCGAAATCCGCCAGATAGAGGCTGACGTTTTCATTACCCGTTGCCGCAACTATGTCTGCGATCGCCTCCCTACCTCTCTGCTCGCTGCGGCACAGTAGTGCGACATTTGCACCCAACTCGGCGAAACGCCGGGCTGCAATGAAACCGATCCCACTATTGGCACCTGTCACAACATAGTTTTTCCCACTTAAATCTTCTCGATCCATCTGGCCCGCCCTCACTGTTGAACGCTCTCTTTTTTCGAATTCTACACTTGAAATTAGACTCACCCACCCTATCTAGAAATTTTAGGTACATTTGACATTCAAAACGGCCTGACAGCTCCGTGTTTATTTGCTTATAGGCCACCGTCTACAAACTTAAAGGAGGACGCTATGAGGACTGAAATTAAGTATAGATTGGTACTGGCATTCGGCCTTATCTGCTTGATTGGTTTTGCCGGACAATCCATTTTATTGTGGAAGGCTCATGACAGGCTGGCTTATTTAGAGCCAGCCTCGCAGCCAATACCAACAAAGATAGAGCAACAGATACTTGCAGAATTAGATAAGAAAGCTCCACCGATAACGCAACAGACACCATTCACAATGCCCGGAGCCTTCTCTACTGTTAACCAGATTCAAAACGCTATGGATTCGATCTTTTCAGGATTCGGATCCTACCCCTTTCCAAACACCAGTCTATTCTCAAATGGATTCGGACAGGGTATACACTCAATCAGTGCTGCACCCGAAATTGCGCTAGATGAAACAGATAGCAACTACCAGATATTAATCCCCGTCGATCCGACACAGGAAATCGAGGTAAACACCAGCATAGAAAATAATTCGGTGTCTGTATCCGGAGTCATCAAAGAACAGCTTCGGCAATCCCGGAACAGCTTTGCATCATCTTTCCTTAGCCAGCGTCAATTCGCGAAGACTGTGAAATTGCCCCGTCCTGTCGATGAATTTGGCATGACTACCGAGCAAACTCAGGAGGGCATAAAGATTACCATCCCCAAGAAAGCTAGCTAGGCGTGCTCGCCGCCGAGCCGCTTAATTCGGCTCGGCACTTTTCCAAATAGACTCCGCTTCTTGTACTATGACCCCAAAGCGACTACTCCTTTATACGCTAACACCATCCCTAGAGCGAAAAATATGAGTAATATCCCCATAAGCAGATTTAAGGTTCCAGAACTGGATGAGCTACCTGAAGATATACGCCAACGCATTTTAGCTGTACAGGAAAAGGCTGGTTTCATTCCTAATATTTTTCTTGCTCTGGCTCACAGGCCGGACGAGTTTAGGGCCTTCTTTAGCTATCACGATGCCTTGATGGAGAAGTCAGAGGGCCTAACTAAGGCCGAGCGCGAAATGATAGTGGTCGCAACATCCGGAATCAATCAATGCATCTACTGCGTCGTAGCCCACGGCGCAATTCTCAGAATTCGGGAGAAAAACCCACTCATCGCAGATCAAATCGCAACTAATTATCGTAAGGCTGATATCACACCGAAACAGAAGCTGATGCTGGATTTCGCCGTGAAGGTCTCGCAGCAATCCCATGAAATTCAGGATTCCGACATCACCTCCTTACAGGAAAACGGTTTCAGCAGCGAAGAGATCTGGGATATTGGCTCCATAGCCGCTCTATTCGCCCTGTCCAACCGCATGGCCAATATGGCTGATATAAGGCCAAATACTGAGTTTTACACCATGGGCAGAAGCGAAATCGACTAGAAATCAGTAACTAGGTACTGTACTTTCCCAATTACCCCTTATTTGTACCCATGTTTTTCTTCCCCTGAAACTCCGCAGATTGTAGTCTGCTGTAGGTAATGGCTGACAGTTCCGTCAAACGCAATTAATAAGATAATAATAAACAGCCAATGGCTATGCAGAATCCTAATATATCTGCCAGCGCCTATACCGGCCAAAGCACTCAGATCCAACCGTCCTTGGGTAGCCGTCTCTATGAAGACGATTCCGGAGCGATATTGCTGGGGCAACCTCCCGAAGTTCTAAAGGGTTTGCTGCTCCATGGAGTCACGAATTTCGATACGCTCGTCCTCCCCGACATTAAGGAGAAGAGCAGGTCCCTTACGAACAGTCTCGAATTTCCCCTGTATTTCTTCTTATTCGTGAGTAAAGGCCTGGAACAAGGCCGAAGACTCAACCTGGTCGGTGAGACCCCAGATATTTCTCATGCCCTGCGCCTGTTGCGTATCACGCTATTCGGACCAACCCGTGACGAATTGAATGGCTGGCAAACAGACAAGGCACTTGCCAACGAATGGCTTGCAGCCAGCGAAGAGCTCGCTCTCAAAGACAAGTATGGCGAGATCATTCCCGTTCAAGACTTCTTCAATATCCTGCCATTCAGGGATGGCTGGGTAAAAGTTGGCGATCAAGCCATTACCCATGTCGATACAGATGTCTTCGATATAGCCAGTGGCGGCAGGTCCGTGCGCATCGATCTCAACGAAGACACCGAAATCCAGCCACCCTACAAAGTCGAGCCTGACTACGTCCCAGGCGGCTTGGTTAAGATGGGTATCGAAGTGTTGGGTGGAGCCTCTGGCTTCACCCCCACTGAGCCCTGCACCGGACTGGCATTCTGCTATAACGGGGAATACCTGCTAATAGATGCCATTCCCTTCCTAGACCAGCACCTTTTTGCTCGCGGCATTTCCAAGAATCAGGTTGCAGCCGTTTTCCTAACCCACCTGCACGATGATCATTCCTCTCTGTTCCCGTTGATGCTTATGCCTCATCGAGTCGATCTCATTACTACGCGTGAGATCTTCAATATGGCGATGGAGAAAATTTCATGCGGTATAGGCTGGACGCTCAATGCCGTTTGTGAACACTTTAATCTGGTTGAGGTTACCCCGGGCGAGCGGATGAACTACTTTGGCCTGACTATCGAGCCACATGTAACAGTCCATAGCATCCCAACCATTGGTGCTACCTTCTCTACTGTGAGCAAGGGTATAGAAAGAGAAATCTGCATCATAGGTGACAACCATTCCATGAGCGCCATACGCGACCTGACAGAACGAGGCTTGATTCGCGAGAGCACGACGAAGAACCTGGAGCGACTGTACACCGATAGGTTCTCACTACTAGTAGCCGACGGCGGCGCAGGGGCTATTCATGGCGATCCTGCCGATGCCATTCAATCAGCATCGGATCGAGTCGTGTTTGTTCATGTGGAAGAGTTAGCCAACGAATTCAATACAACGTTCTCCTTAGCAACTTCCGGTAAGCGCTATACGATTCTGGATGGCGATTCAGCAATTTATACCTCACAGATCAATCACTATCTTACCGAGTGGCTTGGCCGCCCCTTTCTAAACAGGTGGATGCGCAGCCTGCTCGCGGAAGAAGAAATTCGACGCTATAACGCAGAGGATGTAATCCTGGTTCAAGATGCGACGACCCGTGGCTACGTCTATTTGATACTGACTGGCTACTGTGACGTAGTCAAACACGACGGCTTCCGTCTTAGCAAAGACGCGGAATTGCAGGCAGGAGACATTTTAGGCGAGATGGCGGTTATCACTGGAAGCGGGACGCGCAACGCTAGCGTCATCGCGAAGACTCCGGTTACCTTATGCGTCTTCTCGGAGGAAACGTTTAAATCTTTTATCGTCGCGGAAGGATTTCAGGACAAGTTGCTGCAGCAGTGGTCACTGCGGCCCTCTGTCTCACGGCAGCCTCAGTTTGCCAACATGACTTCGACTGTATTGGAAAAACTCTGCCACATTGGCGAGTCACTGGTACTGAAGGAAGGTGGCAGCTATGAGCTATCAGAATATACCTGGTGTCTGCTAGCAGGTGGTGAAGCATCACTCAATGGCAAGAATATGTATCGCTACGAAGACTTCGGCGCCAGACCCTTCGCCGAGTCCGATAGCGGGCTTATCGTAAGCAAGGAAGGCTGTACGCTAATACTATTTGATGCAAGAAGACTCGATCGTCTGCGAATGCGCACGCCGCAACTGAACTACTTTCTGCGTAAGCTTCGCGGTGAAGAATTGAATAATCAGGTGTCGTGGAAATTGGGCTTAGTCGATATTCACAGTTAGTTAACTCGAGCAAGCCGTTCGAAACGCTAACACCACTTAGCGCTTTAGTTTAAGTAACAGCTGATCAATTCGGTCGATCGAAAAAGGCTTGGAAAAGCTTCCGACTACATTAAGGTTCATTTCCTTGCCAATATTCTTGGTTAGCCTTATTTTTTCATTGTCCATTCCGCTGATGAGAACGATCATCGATCTGCTTTCTACTTCTACCAAAAAATTAAATACCGCTAAACCATCGTAGCCCTTCTCCGACATATCCATGTCACTATCTAAGCCTAGATCCAGATCCAGAAAGATTAAGTCTGGCAAAAAGTTTCGGTAAGTCGCTTTGAGCTCTCTAAAATCGTTAACGGAAGCCACGTCATAACCCGCCACCCTTGCGACTTCTTCAATCAGGTCCGTAATATCTTTATTGTCATCAACGATCAACAGTTTCCGAAATTGATGACTTACCGCTTCACTCGTCATGACGCTATCCGTTTGAAAATAATATTTAGCCGGTAAGGCCCAGTCTCAGTACAGATTATATCGTCTGATTAGACTGTAGCATCAATTTTCATTTACCCTACACGTGAAATACGCCCCTGCGTAACAATCTTAGAATAAAATCGTAGGAATAGTCTTATAAATACCCGATACTCTGAGCGATATGACGAGAGCGTTTCTAAGTTAGTTAATCTATTTATTCAGATACCTCTAGAACCCCAATGACAGCAATTCAAGACATGGATATTCGCGCGTTGAACGACGCCGAAACTTCTGAGAACAGAATCCACAGCGATGAGATCGCACTCAAATATGGCTTCACTGGAGCACTGGTAAGTGGCGTGAACGTTTTCGGCTATCTTAGCCAGCCTCTAACCCAGCACCTGGGTGGAACATTTCTAGATAGAGCCGCCCTAAGTGTGAAGTTTTTCAAGCCGGCGTACCACGATGAAGTATTGCACATTAAGACCGAGAAACTACACAGCGCTGAAGACAGCTCCATCTTCACGAGCAGCGCTTACAATCAACAGGGAATTCTATTGGCACAGCTAGAGACAGCGCTCGGCACTAGCATTCCCGAAATTCGAGAGCCTCAGACAATCTCGCAAGACAAAGAGCTAGCAGTCAGGCCTGAGATATCTTGGGACGGTATCCATCTCGACCTAGCAGCTCCGGACTTCCTATGGACACCCCAGGACGAGGACAATAGACAGCGAGTGGACGCGCAGCGCGATAACGCCCCTATGTATCGGGGGCCTGATGCCTACATACACCCTTACTATCTGCTGGATGCTTGCAACAAGGCGCTGATGCGAATGTTTATCTTACCCGCCTGGATTCATACCGGCAGTGATGTGATCATCAGGCGGCCTATTCGAGTTGGGCAAGGGATTCTGATTCGCACTGTACCCACCGAGAAGTGGGAACGAAAGGGTCATCAATTTATACGCTTGTCTATTACGATGAGCGTAGACGACGAGCCCGCTATTCAAGTGCAGCATACAGCCATATTTCGAATCGCCGTTTGAATGCTCACTGTTTTTCAGACTATTTTTTACTAAGCCTTTTTGCTCTCTAACGTATAAGCTGCTCCCTATTCTAATTCGCACGGCGCAACAGGCATGACCATAAGTCATCCCGACGTTGGCTGGAAACGGTTATCCAATGCAGTAAATAGTGGTAGGCTCTTACGCAGCCATAATCGAAAGTAGATCTATCATGAAATATTCAAAAAACATCGCCGCACTATGTACTCTAGCCGCGTGGTCACTGAGCATGACCTCTACCCCCCTTATTGCCGACGAATTACGTGAGAATATTCTTACCTTACGAGAGCGGGCCACCATAGAGAATCAGATTCTAACGGAGCGTTTAGATACCCTCGTACCCGAACTCATGCGCCGGGAAAACATCGATGCCTGGGTCATTATTGCCCGCGAGTACAACGAAGACCCCGTACTAAAGACAATGCTGCCCGCAACATGGCTGAATGCACGCAGGCGCACGGTATTGCTGTTTATGGATCACGGGGATGAACGTGGCGTGGAGCGACTTGCCGTTGCTCGCTATGCGGTGGGTGGCATATTCCCCGCCGCCTGGAATCCCGAGGAGCAACCGAATCAATATCAACGCATCGCCCAGCTATTAACGGAATTTAATCCCGGCAGCATAGCCCTCAATTATTCCGACAGCTACGCCTTGGCTGACGGTTTGAGCTACTCCGAATACAGAGACTTTAGCTCAGCACTACCTACCGATTTGAAGAATAAGATTGTTTCAGCTGAGAACCTGGCGGTAGGTTGGCTGGAAACTCGCACAGCCTCTGAGATGGAACTTTACAAGGATGTGATGACCATCGCACATGGCATTATCGCCGAAGGCTTTTCCGCCGAAGTGGTTAAGCCTGGGGTCACAAGTATCGAAGATCTTACCTGGTGGTACCGCCAACGCGTAAACGATCTTGGCCTAGACACATGGTTCCATACAGGGATCGAGCTAATGCGCTCAGAAGCCCTGCAAGCTGCTATTGGTGACGACCCCGAGCAGCAGAATATATTCCATAAAGGCGACATGATTCATATCGATTTCGGGATCAGTTATCTAGACTTACAGACCGACACTCAGCAGAATGCTTATATTCTAAAGGATGACGAAACAACTGTTCCCGACTATTTGGTCGCAGCCCTGCATAAAGGCAATGAGCTACAGGACATACTGACCAGCAACTTTCAAGTCGGTCGCACCGGAAATGAAATACTGCGCCGCACTAGAGAACAGGCGGTGAGCGCGGGCATTGGTCCTATCATCTATACCCATCCGATTGGCTTACATGGCCATGCGGCTGGGACGACAATTGGCATGTGGGACAAACAAGATGGCGTACCTGGCTCAGGTGACTACAAGATGAACCCCAACACAGCCTATTCCATAGAATTGACGGCGCTTGTTAGTGTTCCCGAATGGAGTAGTGAGCAGCTCTCTATAAAACTCGAAGAAGACGGGTTTTATGATGGAACGAAATTCGAGTATATTCGACCTAGACAAACTGAATACCATGTAATTCAGGCAGACTGAACAATAACAATAGGACAACATCATGCCCCTCGATATCACATTTACTCTGAGCGATAGGGATCTGGAAAGATTCAAGACAATCGTAATGAAGGCCAGATCCACTGCTTCCAATCCGCAGGGAAAAGCAGAGATCGAGAAGGCTGCCTATAAGATTGTCGAAGTGGCAATGAATACTGACCTTCCAGACTTCATCGCACAGAGACTTCTGCAACTCAAGACTCTGCTCGAAATGATGAAAGATACCGAGTGGGACCTTAGCGAGATAGATCGCGAAAGGGTTATTAGTGCCATGGCCTATTTTGCCGACCCTATCGACCTCATCCCGGACCATATTCCAGGCATTGGCTTCCTGGATGACGCGATGTTCGTAGAGATTATTATCCGAGAACTACGCTCTGAAATTTCAGCCTACGGTGAATTCTGTCGATTCCGAGATGCAGAAGATGAACGCCTCGTCGCCGAGGGCAAAGATCCCTCCGAGAACAGAGATCAATGGTTAGGTGCTAAACGAGATGAGCAGCATTCGAAAATTGCCGAGACAAGAAGTTCAGTCAATGAAGAGTTCTTGTTTCACATCTTGTAGCCTCAAATCCTCAAAATAGCATGATAATACGGCCATGCTATTTTGAACGCAGTGACTCTAGTCTGTAAAACCTTCAGCGAGACTCTCTCTATCCAAGGCCCTGCCATTCAAATAGACAGACTCGATCGACCGGGTATTGCGAATATCATCCAAAGGATTGTTTTCCAATACCATGAAATCTGCGCTATACCCTGGCCGCAATAGACCCAGATCATTCAATCCCAGCCTCTGTGCTGGCTTGCTGGTTGCCGCGACAATAGCCTGCATGGGTGTCATTCCCAGGCGCACAAAGATTTCCAGCTCACGGTGCCCGGTATAGCCAAAAAAATGATCGGGGACCGCACCGGCATCTGTGCCTAACAAGATGTCTACATCGGCATCGAGCAAGGCGGCAAAGCTTGTCTGCAGCTCAGATTCCAAACTTTCTGATCGCAGCGGGGTCAGCGAACGCCTGTCACTCTCCAGCAGGCGAGCTGCAACAGATTCCGGCAGCGATTGCTGCAGAAAGGGATCGAGTCCTATCGCTTCCCTGCGCAATTCACCCAAACCCATATTTGGCACTACGAATGCTTCCGCCTGCGCCAATTGCCTAGCTATATCCATACCTAGATCGGCACCGATTCTTCCGTGTAAAAAACCTGTGACGCCAGCGTCTATTAGACCAGGCATATCGCTGGCATACTGTTGATGCGCATAGACATCGATGCCATTTTCGGTAGCTGCCGCTACGATTTCCCTATACAGATCCTGAGAAAGCTTTTGCTGACTTCCTCCGCGATCATCTACCCAAATTTTGATGACCGATAGTTTCTTTGCCGCTATCTGCTGGACTGCCTCCGTAGCCTGCTCAGCACTCGCCACACCGTAAAGGATTTTCTGTCCTGTCTGTTGTTCCAAGGCCAAGGCATGAACCAGGAACTGATCATTCGGACCCTGCCCTGGAGGAGCCATGCCAGCCGCGAACAGAAAACGTGCAGCATCAAAATCGCCTCGCAGTTGTGCCTGCTGCACTTCTAGAGCCAAGACATCTGGATCACTCCCTGCAGAAAATACTGCGGAAAACCCGTAGTAGGCATAACGTTGCAAATGATCGATGAGATTGTCACGACTGTAGTTACTCCCCCCCCAACTCCTGTGACCCTCGTACCCTAAATGAGCATGGCTGTCGATGAAGGCAGGAACTAAGGTTTTGCCATTCAAGTCGATTACCTCGACACTCTCATCAATCTCCATGTTTGAGCGCAGACCTACACTCACAATGCGACCATCCGCAATAAGCATCGCCGCGCCCTGCTGCACCGATCCATCACCAATGATTACCCTCGCATTTTCCAGTAACAAAGGAGCCTGCCTTGCTTCCTGAGCCTGACTTGCGGCAAGGGGCAACAGCAGCAAAACCAGCAGCTGCACAGGCACCCCAATTGCAGCCAGAAATGGCCTCAAGACAGGGTGACGGGTAGGAAAACCTTCAAACAAGCTAACGATGTCAAATGACTGCCGTATATGCATTTTCTAACTCTCTTTTTGTCTCTGAGACTGTTAATCTAGCATCTTTATATAGCTATCCCATATAGGCTTCTGCTTTGATACAGGACACATCTCACAAAAAGCTCAGCGAGACCGATGCGCTTGCGCTCGCGTCAAGAACCGATACAGCAGCGCTTGCCGCTGAGGCCCGAGCGCTTTGTGACAACGCCCATGGCAGTATCATCACCTATTCCAAGAAGGTCTTCATACCCTTAACACACCTGTGTAGGGATGTTTGCCACTACTGCACATTCGCGCGCACACCAAAACGTATCGATCAGCCCTATATGCCAGTCGAGCAGGTCCTCGAACTCTGCCAGCAAGGCGCTGCCGAAGGTTGCCAGGAGGCACTGTTCACCCTTGGTGAAAAGCCCGAACTTAGGTACAAGGCAGCCCGTGACGCACTCGCCGAATTAGGCTTCGAATCGACTATAGACTATGTAATCGAGGTAGCCGGCAGAGTTCTCAAGGAAACCGGCCTCATACCTCATATCAACGCTGGCAATATGACCGCGGAGGAAATCGACAGGCTGCGCCAAGTCAGCGCCTCGATGGGCATCATGCTGGAATCTGCCTCGTCTCGTCTCTGCGAGAAAGGCATGCCTCATTATGGCTCGCCGGATAAAGACCCTAAGACACGACTCGAAACTATAGAACTCGCAGGCAGAGCCCAAGTGCCCTTTACCTCAGGAATCCTTATTGGCATCGGTGAAACAAGGCTGGAGAGAATTGAATCATTTCTGGCACTGCGTCGCGCACATGAAAAACACGGACACCTGCAGGAAATCATTGTGCAGAACTTTCGTGCGAAGCCTAATACCAAGATGGCACAGGCCCCGGAGCCTGACTTGCATGAACTAGTTTGGACTCTGGCGGTGGCAAGATTAGTCTTCGGTGCACAGATGAATATTCAGGCCCCGCCAAACCTTAGCCCAGGTGTTCTTCCCCAGCTAGTCGATGCCGGAATAAACGATTGGGGAGGCGTTTCGCCCCTGACGCCCGACCATGTAAATCCAGAAGCACCCTGGCCACATCTTGAAAACCTGGCAAGAGAAACGGCCGCTGCCGGAAAGTTTCTGGAGCAGCGCCTAACCATCTATCCCAAATACGCGACAGACCCTCAGAGATGGCTAGACGACAAGTTAAAATTTTCAATCATGAAACAAAGCGACAGTAGCGGCTTCGCCAAGAGGGACCAGTGGACACCGGGTGCGAGCGAAGCTATTCCAGACCTGGATAGAAACCTACTGCATGACGCCGTTCCCATTGAAAAAGTCTCTGCCGAAGTGCAACGAATCGTAAAGGCCTGCGAAGATCAGCAGGAACTCACTATCTCCGATGTCAGTCGCTTATTCGAAAGCCGCGGAGCCGACTTCGCCTATGTCGCTCAGTCTGCCAACAAATTAAGACAGCAGTGCAACGGCGATACTGTCAGCTATGTCGTAAACAGAAACATTAATTACACCAATGTTTGCTATTTTAAATGTCAGTTCTGTGCGTTCTCGAAAGGAAAGCTCAGCGAAGACCTGCGCGGTCGCCCCTATGATATAAGCGCCGAAGAAATTGCCAGACGAACCATCGAAGCCTGGGATCGAGGAGCCACCGAAGTCTGCATGCAGGGTGGAATTCATCCAGACTACACCGGTCAGACCTATCTCGATATTATCGAAACCGTGAGAAATGCAGTGCCAGACATGCATATTCATGCCTTCTCCCCACTAGAAGTATGGCAGGGAGCTGCCACGCTAGACATTTCACTGGAAGAGTTCCTCGAGAAGCTTAAAGCGGCCGGCTTGAATACCTTACCTGGCACTGCTGCGGAAGTCTTAGATGATGAAGTCAGAGAAGTGCTATGCGCGGATAAGCTAAATTCCCAGCAGTGGCTTGAAGTAATGGAAACTGCGCACAAGGTCGGCTTTAAAACTACCGCGACTATCATGTACGGTCATATCGACAGACCCAGACACTGGGCCAACCACCTGCTCAGAATTCGTGCTCTACAAAAACGCACTGGCGGCTTTACCGAGTTCGTTCCCCTGCCCTATGTGCATATGGAAGCCCCCATGTACCTCAAGGGGCGCTCTCGCCGCGGCCCAAGTTTCCGTGAGGCGGTGCTAATGCACGCAGTAGCCAGATTGGTATTTCATGGCCAGATTCAAAACATTCAGGCATCTTGGGTCAAAATGGGCCTCGATGGAGTGGCTGCCTGCCTAAACGCTGGAGCCAATGATCTAGGCGGCACATTGATGAATGAGAGCATTACCAGAGCAGCAGGAGCGAGTTACGGGCAGGAATGGACAGCTCAAGCCATAGAAGACACAATTAGTAACATGGCCCGGCTGCCTCGTATGCGCAATACACTGTATGCTTGCGCACCATCGGAACGGCATCAAACCGCTATAAACGCGCAGGAATTGCGCGAGATCGAGAATAACTCTGCAGACAAGAAACAGCGCAGCAAGAAACTGGAAAACCTGGCCCAAGCTATCTAGCAGACCGACATAAATTTATGAAGCCGCAAGACATGAAAACCAAACCTTCTCCCTCTGCGTACCTACTACCAAACTGCCTTCTATAAATAAGGTCTACCAACCAGGAATAGTTAAACTCAGAATGAAAATCGCAATCACCGGGGCAAACAGCAGTGTTGGCCTAAATCTATTGAAGCATATAGTCTCCGCAACAGATATTAATGTAATCGCTGGCGTTCGTTCCGAACGTGCAATGAAATCCCTGCCGAGTTCCCCTCAGGTAGACCCGCGCATTATTTCCTATCAGGATCCGGCCCAACTAGCGGCCGCCCTTGAAGGAGCAGACTGTATCGTGCACCTCGCAGGCATACTGATAGAAGACAAAAATACCAGCTATAAAAGTGCGAATGTCGACGCTACCGAAGCCGTAGTGAAAGCTGCGCAACAACTGAATACAAAACATTTGGTATTCATAAGTGTAGTTGGCGCAAGCGCAGATTCTGCTAACGCCTATTTTCGATCGAAAGGTCTAGCCGAGGAAATCGTTAATAGATCGGGCCTCCCTGCTAGCATAATTCGCACACCCATATTACTGGGTCCGAACACCGCCGGCGCAAGCTCTATCATAGGCGCAGCCACACAGAGTAAAACCAAAATTCTTGGCGGCGGCAAATATTTCATGCGCCCACTAGACATCGACGACCTCAATCAGGCCATCTTGAATTGCTGCAATAGCGAGTCAACGAAGGCTGCGCTGTATGAACTGGTTGGACCCGAGCCAATTAGCTACCGCGATCTTATTCAGAAGACTGGGTCGATGATGAACAACAACGTTGAAATTGGTTCTGTTCCAATATTTCTCGCCAAGTTGGTTGCATCTATTAGCTCGCGCATCAAAGGAGGCGGCATAACTCCTACGGTGATCGACGTGATAACTATGGACGAAGTGGTCGCCGACAACGCCGATGACGCATTGAATATTTCACTAACGCCTCTACAGAACACTCTTGAAAAAATCCTGGAGCACAAGAAAAACAAATGAGCGAAGAAACCCAAAATACTGCTGAAGAAACAGCCCCCTCCGATGAAAATATGGCTCCTGGCAAGAAGAAGCCCAACCCAATCGGCCGCGTATTATTCCTAATACTTACCGCCGCCTGTTTTGCCTATCTCTATTACAGGCTAAACGGCGCTGCAGCACGTGAAGGACTCGGGCTTGTCGAATATATGAGCCAGGTATTCTCCACAGTGAATTGGGTTCCATGGCTACTGCTAATGATCGGCTACTCGTTATTCTACTTCGCCATAGACACTCTGGTAGTGACCAAGGCGCTAAACTGGTTTATTGCCGACATCAAATACAAAGACATCATGCCTATACGCGCCAGCGCCTATATCATCTCTATCTTCAACGAGCAGATAGGCAAAGGTGCGATGGCTTATTACCTGAATAAGCGCGATCAAATACCTGGCTGGGAAGTTGGCTCGGTCATGTTGTTCGTAATGTTTTGTGAAATATACTATCTGCTAGTCTGGGCTACTATTGGCTTCGCGGTTGCCGGCAGCTCCTTACCAGAAGTTTTCGGCCTTGTGCCCTATCTAGCTGGCGCGGCGGCTGTACTCTTGGTCCTGTGGATAGCCTATTTCCAAGGGGCTATCCTCCCAAATAATAAATTTCGCGACCGCCGTGTCTTGCACGCCTTTCGTCTGGCGAAGCCCTGGCACTACGGTGCCTTCTTCTTGCTTCGCTCTCCGGCACTGCTCGCCGCGGTTGTCGTCTATACCGTTGCTCTCAACCTATTCGGTGTCGAAGCCTCGCTAATGACACTGCTGCCATTCTTGCCGGTAATCTTTTTTGCTGCGGCCGTGCCTACGCCCATGCGAGCCGCCGCCATAACATTTTGGGTTATTCTGTTTCCCGAGAACGAAGGGCAGATGGCCGCCTTCGGTTTTGTACAACATAATTTCTTCATCTTGTTTAATGCGGCTATCGGGCTCGTGTTCTGGCGTAAAGCCCAACGCGACCTATTTGGGAAGTAATGGCCAATCTGCTAACTGCTATACGCCTGCTACTGGTTATTCCAGTCGCATTGGCGATAGCCAATGCCCAGCTCATGACGAGCTGGTTACTCCTTGCTCTACTATTAATTGCGATAGCTAGCGACTACTTCGACGGCAAGCTTGCCCGGGCTTTGCATATCGCGTCTGCTCGAGGCATGTTATTCGACCATGGGACGGACTTTGTTTTCGTGACTACCGCCCTATTTGCCCTCTCTACTATAGACCTGGCACCCCTGCTTCTTCCGCTCTTAATCGTTGTCGCCTTTGCCCAATACGTTCTGGATTCCTACTTTCTATTTAAACAAAAACAATTGCGTATGAGCTTCCTCGGACGCTGGAATGGCGTTCTCTACTTTGTGCCTATCGTGTTTCTAGCCGCCTCCAGACTCCCCTTTCTTGAAGGCTCCCAGAATCTACTTAACACGACAATCATTTACTTCAACTACATCTTAGTTGTCTCCACCCTAGCATCGATTTTCGATCGCGCAATCGCCCCGCTGCGCGCCTCAGAAAATTAACCTGATCATGGCCAGCCTCGTCGTCAATCGATGCCTACCGCTTCTGCTATGCCTTAGCGGCGTATTACTTTCTACTTGCGCCAGAGGTGCTGAACCAGATTCTGCTCTAGCCCTATTTCGAGCCATAGACGAACGCCTGAGCTATATGGAAGAGGTCGGTCTGTATAAGACTAAAAACCAAATTCCCATAGAAGATCTAGAGAGGGAGAGGATCGTCCTTCTCGATGCCAAGAATCTTGCTGCGAGTCAGGGACTAGACCCCGAAACTATGGAAACCTTCTTCACTGCTCAGATCAATGCCGCAAAGGCAATACAATACCGTTATCGAGCAAACCTCTTGATCCAGGAAATACCCACGAAAACCGTGGATCTCCAGGCAGACATCAGACCCGCCCTCGACCAACTGGGTAGCGACATTATCAGGCTCTTTGCTGTATTGCTCAGTAACGACCACCTATTGAACGAACGTGATCGGGACTTATTCCTGGCTACAGTCCAGCGCAATCTGCTCACAGACGCTGACAAGCAGGCACTCTATGGAGCGATGCTGGAAGTTAAGCTAGCCCGATAGCCTGATCGTATCTCGTATTGAACAATTTCAGCTGGCAAGGCACACTTAGCTATCTTAACGATTGCAACGAAAGACACCTCTAGAAACAGAACAATAATACAAATCTCTAGATTGGGGACAGATACGATGCCATTCGACATAACAATTACACTCAGTGATGAAGATCTAGAAAAGTTTCAAGAAAGTATAGATAAGGGAAAGCTGGCGATAAGTAACAACGAGAGTGCGCAGAGCATCGAAGAAAAGTCCGCCGAACTGATACAACGAGCTGGCGAGAATGACCTACCCCAGTTCGTTCGCGACACGGTGCTAAAACTACAGATACTGCTCAATATGATTAGAGATGCAGAGTGGGAACTCAGCGAGGCTGAAATAAACAGCATTCGCGGGGCACTCTACTACTTTATCGACCCCGATGACTTAATTCCAGACCATATCCCTGGCATAGGCTTCCTAGATGATGCCATGTATGCGGAAATCATCGTTCAGGAACTTAGGGTCGAAATTAAGATGTATCAGGAGTTCTGTCATTTTCGTATCGCAGAGGAAAATAGACGCAAGAAGCACGGCATCGACCCACACGTTGGCCGCGAAGACTGGATTGCCGACAAGCGCGCAATCCTGCATGCACGCATGCGAGAAAGGCGCGCCCTGCGTAAAGGCGGGCGCGGGCTGCGCATGCGTATATTCTAGATGATTCGTTGGAGTTTTCATTGAACAAAACCACCACCCTAATAGCTTTGAGTTTTGCATCTTTGATTGGCTCAATGCAATCATCAGCTGTCGCGCAGCAATCCGTTGTTGCTATCGATGAGACTGTCCGAAATTCTTTCGATGCGATCATTGCAGATCCTCGGGTTGCCGACGCGCTATCGCGGATAGAAGCACGGGAACCTGAAATGATCAGAGAGCAATTTCGATTGACTGAGATCCCCGCACCTCCATTTAAGGAGCAGGTGCGCGCCGACTACTACCTTTCGCTGATGCAGGATCGCGGATTAGAGGATGCCTATATCGATAGTGAGGGCAACGCAATCGGTATACATCGCGGAAACGGCGACGGCCCCACGTTTTTGATCGCGGCACATCTGGATACAGTATTTCCTGAGGGCGTAGACACTAGCGTCGAGCTTCGCGGAGGTCGTTATTATGCGCCTGGTATCGGCGACGATACACGCGGGCTTGCTGCAATGCTCTCCATCATCGAAACACTCTATGACTCTGGCATTCAAACCCATGGCGATATCATGTTTGCCGCCAATGTAGGCGAGGAAGGTAGGGGTGATTTACGTGGTATCAAGGCGATCTTCAGAGATCACCCCGAGATCGATGGCTTTGTATCCATCGATGGCGTAAACCTGAGACGCATTACCAATGGCGGCACCGGTAGCAGGCGCTTCGAATTTCGCTTTAGTGGGCCCGGCGGACACTCCTTCGGCGCCTTCGGTCTTAGCAGCGCGATACATGCCATGGGCAGGACAATAAACAAGATCGCTGACTTTGAGACACCAAGTTTTCCCAAGACGACATTTACTGTCGGCACTGTCGCCGGCGGCACATCGGTAAACTCGATAGCAGCGGATGCGGTTTTCGCTCTGGACATGAGATCAAACGATCGCGAACAACTCGCACTTCTGGAACAGCGCGCAAAGACTGCGGCGCTCGAGGCGGTCGCTGAAGAAAATGCACGCTGGGACAACGGCGAGATAAGCGTGGAATTTGTGCTGATCGGTGACCGACCGGTTGGACAAACCGCTGCAACAAACAAATTAGTTCAAGCTGCCGCACTGGCCTTCGACCGAGTAGGCATAGAATTACAGAGCCTGGGAATATCGAGCACCGATTCAAATGTTCCTATGTCGCTGGGCATACCGGCCATTACCATTGCCGGTGGCGGTAACGGTGGTGGCGCACACTCCCCTGACGAATGGTTTATGCCTACCAATTCTCACCGGGGTCCCCAAACTTCGTTCCTTATCACCTTAGCCATGGTCGGTATTCAGGGAATTGATCGCGGTCTTCTCGAACAGATGGGCCGCTGAACTTCCTCGATGAAGAGCAGCACAGCAGGCCCATGAGCGACAGCGGCGCTCAATAACAGTCAACAGCTAAATCGCTCTATTCGGTATTCGCACCCTTGCGCAGATGCCCGTAAATAAGCTCCTCGGTAAATTCAACGCACTTGTATTCCAGTAATTGCATATTTTCATCCAGCCTCCGGTAGAGTGGGAGTTTAAGCGTCCATGCCGAACTATAGACATTGGGATCTTCAAGCGTCGCCTCATACATAAGCGTATTCGGCCCCAGATGGGTATAGCGCTCTGTTACGCGCAAGGCATCGCTATGATGATTGCCCGCATGATCCAACCATGTATCTGGCACCTGGTCGCTCACATCGATGACCAAACTATCCCCCTCGATTCGGCCGCGCGAATGCCCCATCCAACTAAAAATCGGTGCTTCGAAGTCTGGCCTATCCATATAGACAATACGGCTCGCACTGGCAAACTCATAAGCCATAACCACGTGATCGGGAGACTGTATTATTTGGAAAGGGAACGGCAGATAGGTCGCCCTCGGAATGCCAGGCATATAGCATTTCACGACCGGATCCAAAGCCAGCCAGTCTGCCCTATTTTCCTGCTGCTTAGCCCGGGCTTCGGCCGTATAGGGGATTAATCCACCCTCTACAATGCCCAGGCTCCCTGGAATAGCGCCTATGGCACCTAACTCCACTACAGGACCAAAATCTGCGGCGCGGGGCTCGATATTCCAATGTGCGCTGCCAATAGCCTGCCAGATACCATTGAAGTCTGGCTTTCCGTCTGCCGTTCTTGGCACAGAATCATTTTCGGCCGCGAGACATGCAGTACCTAGCATCAACAGCGCTGACGCCAGGAAAGCGGCCAATCCAGGGTGTTTACGTTCAGGTCTAGCGATGAAAGCACGCATAGTCTTCCTCCATTTTTGTTATTTCGGATAACCATATCACTTTCAGGGCAGCAGCCAAATTCTAAATAGATGAGATTAACGAATACTTGACGGATTTCGTATTGACAGCAAGCCTCTACCCAGCTAAATATCGGGTAGCTGGGTGACTTTACCCTTATTTAATTAGTCTTGGAGCGAAACGATGTCACTAACACGCAGAGAATTGCTCAAGGCCAGCGCAGGTGTGGTGGGCGCAGCAACTGTCATAAATTCTGCTCTGGCCCAGACCCCTCTGAGCACAGTTCTTATCCCCTCTTCCGGGCAGATTGTGCCTAGAGTAGGAATTGGCTGCAGAAACTATCGAGCCCAGGCTGGGGATGCCGAACTCACCGTATTTCGCGACACATTCGCGCAGTACCACCGTCTTGGTGGAAAGATTATAGACACATCACCTAACTACGGAAACTCCGAGGAGGTCATAGGTCGCATCATGGCCGATCTTGGTATTCGCGAAGACTTATGGGTGGCGACCAAAGTAGATCGCGAAGATCGCACCGAGGGTATAAATCGAATGGAAAGATCATTCGAGTTACTCGGTGGTGAGCATTTTGAGCTAATGCAAGTACATAACTTGCGCGGTACCGCGGTCCAGCTTGAAACCATGCAGGCATGGAAGGAACAAGGAAGATTTCGCCACATTGGTGTAACCACCTCCAACGAAAGGCAATATGAGCAACTCATTGAGGTAATGGAAAACAACACATTGGATTTTATTCAAGTCGACTACTCACTTGGCAACCGCAGTGCTGCAGAAAGAATCCTACCCCTGGCGCGGGATCGAGGCATTGCCGTATTAACAAATTTACCCTTTGGCCGTGGCCGCCTATTCAATGCAGTAGGTGACAGGCCCTTGCCGGACTGGGCTGCCGACATAGATGCCACGTCCTGGGCACAGCTGTTTCTGAAATATGTAATGTCACACGCGAGCACGCCAATACCTATTCCAGGCACTACCAAACCCCACCACGCCGAGGACAATATTCAAGCTGCCAGAGGGCGGCTACCCGACGCGAATCTGCGCGCCGAAATGGAACGGTTCATAGACCCACTCTTGGCCTAGCATTCATGCCAGCCTAAATGCCGGGCTCCAAACTAGGATTATTAAAACTGGAAACACTAGCGAGATTAGAAGAAACAGCGCTTAGTACTTGGATGCGCGAATCCGGCTTTGCGTTCTTTAGCGCACTTACTGTGCACTCATTGGCTATGGCATTTGTCGTAGGGATAAACTTCGCAATCGCGCTGCGTCTGGTTGGCTTTGCCCCACGGTTAGAGATAGCAGCACTAAGCCGCTTCTATAGCTTGCACTGGTATGCCGCCGTGTTCATATTTATTTCTGGAATGGCGTTGCTATTAGCTTACCCGGCAAAGGCGCTAACGAATCCGGTCTTCTACCTAAAACTAGCCGCGCTGACTCTAGGCTTATTGATCAGCAGACATTTTCAAGCGACTTTCTTCGACAGGCCCAAAGTCACTAACGATCGCCGAACGATTAATCTGGCCTATGTCTCAGTATTGCTCTGGGTAGTCACACTAACCGCGGGCCGCTTCCTCGCCTATACCCACAACACCCTTCTCGCCTCACGGTATTTTTAAGCGATCATGATAGAGATCCTACTCAGCTTCTCCCAAGCGACTGGCATTTACTCCTTCATGAACTCTCCATGGGGCTGGCCTGTCGCCGAATCCATTCATTTCTTCGGATTGTGTTTACTCGTCGGTACCGTCGGTTTGTTCGACTTGCGCATGATGGGTTTTGCGAAAGAAATTTCCCTCGCCGACCTGCATCGGCTAGTCCCCGCTGGAGTCGCAGGCTACTCGCTGAATGTAGTGACTGGCATCATGTTCCTGAGTACGGCCCCAGATCAATATATCTACAATCCCGCCGTACAAAGTAAATTCTTCTTCATGCTTATCGCTGGCATTAATATGGTGTTTTTCTATGCCACTACGGCGAATGAGGTGAAATCAGGAGATGCTATTTCTAGGGTGTTATTTCGAGCAAAGGCCATCGCAGCTATCTCTCTTGCCTGCTGGTGCGCGGTGATTATCTGTGGCCGACTTATCACGTACTATCGCCCTCCCTATCATTGGTGTCTCTGGTGTTAAGGCCTAAAGTTTTCAGTACGCGTATTGATTGAATTAAAGCTAGTTCTGCATTAGTCTTCCTGCGCTTGCAGATGCGCCGGCTGGCCAAACACAAGCAGCGCTGCTAGAAACAGTTACCGAATTCAAAGTTCAACCTCTCTTCAAATAGGCTCTTATGCAACTTCGCTCAGAACATTCCATCGGAATTTTTCACATCAAGATAAACTGGCTCTTCGCCGCCTGCGTGTTTATGACTTTTGCCGCCTTTGCCCGACTAGGGCTCTGGCAGCTAGACCGCGCGGCCGAGAAGGTTGCAGCACAGCAAGCCATGGTAATCGAGTCCAGTCAAAATGCAGAGCCCATAGAGAGTATTCCGGCCGGCCACCTGCATCGGGCAAATCCCGATTTGCAGAACCGCCATGTCTCACTGAAAGGGGAGTTCGTAAATGAGCGCTCTATCTTGCTGCTAGCAGAGTTCTTTCAGGGGATGATTGGTTACGGGGTCGTGACGCCATTTCGGCTCGAAAGCAACGGCCAATTGGTTCTGGTGAGCCGCGGCTGGACTACCGGCATATTGCCACCGGATACCCCACCAGATCTGCGCCCGGCATCGGGACCGGTTGAGATTACCGCTCAGGTATTCGTTCCCGAGGAAAATGCGCGGGTATTGGCAAGCCAAATCGATGCCTCGCAGTGGCCTCTGCGCATACGCAGTCTCGAAATCGACGTAATTGCCGATATTCTCGGTGAACCGTTGTTTCCCTTCGAGGTTCGGCTCACCGAGGAGCAGGCGGGGGTTCTAGTTCGCCATTGGCCCGCCGTGAACGCCGACGTGAACCAGAACTTATCCTATGCACTTCAATGGTTTAGCTTCGCTTTGTTAGTTCTTTTCATAAGTTTGCTAGCAAGCAGTAATCTCTGGGCCTTGTTGCGCGGACGCTAACTTTAGCCAGATTTTAGGCTAGCAAACCGCCAAAAAAATGACGAATTATCGGGTTTTCGGTGGATTTAGCGAAATTAAGGCTTATAGCACTGGCCAGCAGATCAATTTTAAGTGGATTTGGAATCCTCCGAGATTCAATTAATCGCCTAAAAATGCTATGGTTCACGAGTTATGAAGGACCTACGATACTTACTAAACTATAATCAATCTAAACCGATTTAAGACCGAACAAGCTATGAGGAGTAGCAACTATGCGAATTATTTCCGCTAAATCACTGCTAGGCAGTATTGCAGTCACAGCAGCAATGTCCATCCCTGGAATATCGCTAGCACAGTCCAGCGAAGTTACATTCCATAAGGACATTGAACCAATTCTGCAGCGCAGCTGTCAGAACTGTCACCGCCCAGGCGGTGCTGGACCAATGCCTTTGGTGACTTATGATCAGGTTGCACCTTTTGCCGGTTTGATCGAGTACAAGACAGCTCTGCGTGACCGTGCTGGCGCCATGCCTCCTTGGTACATGGAGAAAAACATCGGTATCCAGGCATACAAGGACGACCCCTCTCTAAGCGATGAAGAACTAGCTCTGATTTCTACCTGGGCACGCACTGGCACGCCAAAAGGCAGCGAAGCAGACTCACCTACTCCTTTGGTCTTCGATGACAGCCTGAAGTGGAAGGCTGGCGAGCCTGACCTTGTGGTTGTCATGAACGATGTAACCAAATTAGCGGGCACACCTGACTGGTGGGGTGAGATCGATTACATTCCTACAGGCTTGGAAGAAGATCGCTATGTGAAGTCAGTCGAAGTCGTTGAAGTCAACGATGTAGACAATCAGGCAGGCACTGGCCGAGATACTGTTGGTGGCGCCTATATCTTCCACCACATGATTTGGGGTACAGCCCAGCTTAACGAGAACGGCGAGCGTGATGGAAGCTTCTCCATTCCTTGGCCGGTTCACGAAGTCGGCAGAAACGCTGACATCTTCGACGAAGATGCGGGTCGCCTGTTGAAGGCGGGTTCATCAATCGTTTCCGATTCCGTGCACTTGCACTCCAACGGACGTGATACCACCGGTCACCTTGAGGTTGGTTTTCGTTTCCACCCTGAGGATTACAAGCCGAAATACCAGAATGCCTTCATCGGCCTGGGTAATGGCGTCGATATCAGTATTACGGGTAACGAAAAGGACCAGGAGCTCCACGCCTACACGGTGCTTAATCAGCACACTAAGGTCATAACATTCGAGCCACACCTGCATGCTCCTGGTGAGCGCATGTGTCTTGAGGCAATTTGGGGCTACACGGTAGAAACGCTTTCTTGCGTAGGCTACGACCACAACTGGGTGCGCGGCTATCCTTATGAAGATCACGCTGCTCCCCTGCTGCCTAAGGGCACTATCCTGCATATCGTTGGCTACATGAACAACACGGAGACTAATCCGAACGTTCCTGATCCGCGCAACTGGCAGGGTTCTGGTAACCGCTCAGTAACGAATATGTTCATCGATCTGGGCATTCGCGTTACCTTAACGGATGATCAATTCTTCGAAGCTATGGAAGAGAGACGTCAGGTACTGAATTTGGGACCAAATGACCATGTTATTGGTTGCCCACTATGCCTGGCTCCTCTAGTCGCTCCTATCGCCGAATCTGAAAGCGAAGAAGCGAACGACGTAGCTGGCAACTAGTCGAGGTTGTAGTAATAAGATGAGTAAGTTAATTAGTAAATCAATCAGCAGGGTTAACGCCCTGCTGATTGCTGTTTTTATAGTAGTCACATCGAGTGCAGCCCTTGCCGACACCTATCAGTTCGGACAGCACATCGAACCTGCCTATGAAGGCTGGCACCCGAATGCAGACGGCACGTTCAGCTTCATGTTTGGTTATATGAATGAGAACTGGACCGAGCAACCGGACGTCGCTGTTGGAGACAATAATTTTTTCTCTCCCGGTGATGCCGACAGAGGACAACCAACCCATTTCTTGCCGCGCAGAAACCGCTTCACCTTTGAGGTAGTTGTACCTTCCGATTGGGGTGAACGCGAGCTGGTTTGGACGCTGAACGTAAATGGTGTTGAGCGTAAAGCTTATGCAACGCTGAAAGACGATTATCTGGTGGATAATATGGTCATCGCTTCCGAGACCGGTTCACTAGGTGCCGGCACCAGTAGTCCAGAGTCTCGTGCCAATATCCCGCCAGTAGTCACTATTCAGGGTGACGATATTCGCACTGCACGCGTCGGCGAAGAGATAAGCTTCGTCACTCAAGTAATTGACGACGGTTTGCCGAAAGCTAGACGAGAAAGCACTACGAGTGAGGACGCTCTCCAGAGACGCATGATGCGCCCCCCTACTCGCATTACCGTAGGGAAGGTGAACGGACTGTTCTTATCCTGGAACAAATATAGAGGTCCGGGCAATGTGACATTTGACCCTCCCATGCCCAAGCCTTGGGAAGACACTAGAACATCTGCCAATTCTCCCTGGGGTGCACTCTGGTTACCACCAGAAGCGCCAGAGGATGGCCTGTATGAGGTAACCGCAACCTTCGATACACCAGGTACTTATATTCTCTGGGGGCGTGCCGACGATGGTGGCCTTTATACCGATGGCTACATCACAGTGAATGTTACCGAGTAATTAGTGAATTATAAAAAGGGGCGTTATTCGCCCCTTTTTATTGCCTGAAATTTGAATATTTCCGCAGGTGAAAATTTATTAAAACTGGTCTAGATAGAATTGATCAGAGGCAACGCTATAATCTTCTCAGTCGTTATGCTTAAAACACGTTATTACTAACTAATAAAAAAATTGTGCCAGGGGAAAGACATGAACCATTATTCGAATAATAAGACAAAATGGCTAACTGGGTTGCTTCTCTTCTCGGTACTGAGCACCCAGTCAGCAACGGCGCAGCTCAGCTATCGGACCGGCGCTGAGATCGAGCCAGGTTATGAAGGATGGCGTGCCAACGAAGATGGGACCTATACTCTTATTTTCGGATATATGAATGAGAATTGGGAAGAACAGCCTGACATTGAGGTCGGAGAAAGTAACTTCTTTACTCCCGGAGATGCCGACCGAGGACAACCTACACATTTTTTACCAAGGCGTAATCGGTTCACCTTTGAGGTAGTTGTGCCATCAGACTGGGGCGACCGTGAGCTAGTTTGGACACTAACTCACAATGGCGAAACCAACAGGGCCTATGGCACACTGACTACTGACTATCTGATCGATAATATGGTTATCGCCTCAGAGACCGGTTCTTTAGGCGCTGGAACTAGCAGCCCCGAATCCCGAGCCAATATTGCTCCCGTAGTCACCGTTCAGGGTGAAACGATGAATGGGGGCATTACGAGAAACGCAAAAGTCGGTGAAGAAATTATCATCACAACACATGTGGCCGATGATGGCTTGCCCAAGCCCCGCAGCACGACCTCTGCACGAACAAGTACATCGGTTCAGGAACGCATGATGCGACCACCACGCCGAACTACAGTAGGTAAAACTAACGGGCTGTTCCTATCTTGGAATAAGTACCGAGGCCCCGGCGAGGTTAGCTTCGAGCCAGCACAGGTAAAACCCTGGGAAGACACAAGAACTTCAGCAAACTCACCGTGGGGAGCTCTTTGGACCCCTCCTCCCATTCCAGAAGATGGCATCTACGAAGTGAGGGCCACATTTTCAGAACCGGGCGAGTATGTGCTGTGGGCCCGAGGCGATGATGGCGGGCTTTATCACGATCAGCGCATCACGGTTAACGTAAGCCCTTAATAGCTAGCGCGGCGCGCTGGAGGAATCCTGCGATCGCTCCGCCTCTTCAGCCTCTAGCTTAATTGTGAAGGGAGGATCGTAGCGAGGTTTATCCTGATTGAGGATGATATTCGTGCGCGGTGGCGTCACATAGCGAACATCGGAATCGGGCCCAGCGTTTTGCGTATCTACTAGCAGAGCTTCTGCAGCCTTTGTTAACGATGGGGCCTGCGCATCCGGCCCGAAGGAAAAGCTAAAACTCCCTCTGACTAAAAAGTCATTCTCGGCTAGAATCGCCCAGTCTGCCGTGTAATAGGTAGCTATATCGAGTTGCGGAACATCCCAAAAGAATTCCTCTTGTACCGTCGGATCGTAGCGAAAGCTAATATCCACCCAATCTCGTAACTCATTCCTAAGAGTCAATTTAACCAGTCGCACAGCGTAGGGAAACTCCAAACGCAGTCGCTCGGGAGCAGCCGCCAGGACACTGTCATCTGCGGGTGAGGTTTCTGTTTCGATGCTAATTACTGTAACATCTTCACCTTGAGCATAGAGGCCTCCAACAGGAGACTGAGCAATGGCAGAATGCCATAGCCCTAGACTCAGACAAGCTATACAGACTTTTTGGATTGAGTACGGATTCAATGCGCTTCCACTTTAGTCCCGCCATGGCGAAAATTTCAATTCTTGCGATACTTTCGCAACTTTCGCAACTTTCGCAACATTCGCGCCTATTGCCACTTAAAACTGATGACGAAGAATAGCATCGCCGACCAAATTTGGGAAATGTGAAGATAGCCAGAATATGGGTATAAGATAGAGGAAAGAAGGCCAATAATGCAGGGAACAAACATAGATCTAATACTCGACGAGCTCGAGAATAGCAATTCCAACACCACACGGTTTAGCGAGAACTGGTCACAGGGTCGCTCAGCTTACGGTGGACTGGCGGCTGCATTTGCGGTAACCGCCATGAGAAAAAAACTAGCCCAAGCACAGACCATTCGTTCCCTAATGGTCTCTTTTATCGCACCGGTCGCTGCCGGCGAAGTTACGGTAGAGGCTTCTCTTCTTCGCCAGGGGAAGAACGTATCTCAGTGCAGTGCGAACGTAATATCACAGGGGCAGATTGCCCTTCAAGCCATGGCAGCTTTTGGTAATTCGCGCGAGGCCTTCGAGCCTCCCCGTCAAGCCATAAAGGAATTACCGGACAGAAATAGCGGCATAGCTTTTAGCGACAACAGCAAACAGACGCCCCATTTCTTGCAGTACTTCGATGGCTGCTGGATTGGTGGTGGCATACCCTTCTCCGGTAACTACAAGCCGTTTCTAAATCTATGGGTTCGGCACAAGCAAGATGTTTCCCGCTTTCCTGTAGAGAAGCTGTTAGCGATAGCCGATATTCCGCCACCGGTACTGCTATCTCATTTTGATAAACCTCCCGTCCCGGCAAGCTCGCTGAGCTGGTCCTTAGAATTTATAGAGGCGCCGGAGTCGATAAGCAGTGAATGGTTCTATATGGAATTCGAAGTCGATGCTGCGGCAGATGGCTATACGCAGCAATCCGGCAAGATATACGACGAGTCAGGCCGATTGATAGCACTAACCCGGCAGTGCATGGTCTATTTCGGCTGATTTAGTCAGCGACCTTCCTAACTCCCTGGATTCGCTAAGGCGACAGCAAGATAGAGAGTAGCGCAGGTTTTTGTTAGAATTTAGCCTTTGGGAGAATAGCGAGGTGACAAGTTGATAAGCATGAATACACTTCAACGAAAAGTGAGTCTACTCGTCCTTGGCGCGTTGCTGGGCTTGCTGTCCTCTACCAATTCATTAGCGCAGCATAGCCATGGCGTTCTAACTCCTGGCGTAACCTTTCCCCCGGACGATTCTGTACTAACCGAACCTCCACAAATGATCACTATGAGTTTTCGGGTAGACGTGCGGCTGCTAAAGCTCGCGC
This sequence comes from uncultured Pseudomonadales bacterium, assembly GCA_943842505.1. Classification (GTDB taxonomy): domain Bacteria; phylum Pseudomonadota; class Gammaproteobacteria; order Pseudomonadales; family Pseudohongiellaceae; genus UBA9145. The sequence goes on from CALTDI010000015.1 coordinate 44,850, forward strand.
TGTATACCGCGGAAGATGAATGGATCAATATCGACTTTCAATACGACCCTTCACGATTTAGTCACAGCTTCGTCTTGCCGATACCGGGAGAACTACCCAAATCGGAATACTATATCGCTCGCTGGTCAGTAACAGATGATAGAAGAGGATTGGTGAATGGTGAGTTTACATTCGCCTTCGGTTCCGGCGCTATACCCCCATCCGAGACGATCGCATCTAAAGTGAGCGATCGCGTTGAGATTCTGCCCTCTACCGGCTCCTATCGCTATCAACGGCCCACTAACTAAGATTCTGGTGATGTTCGAATCTGGGCCTATACTCGCCACATCAAATACTAGCTAGCGGAACTTGAAGCCCTGCCCCTCAAGAAAACCTTTCATGTGTGGTCTGGCCTTCTCAGAGAGAAGTGAGGACACCTGCTCGGTCCAGCTAATTCCATGCCCTCCTCCTGTCCTGGTCTTGTAGTATTCGCGAATATGCTCGTCATATTCCGAGATAGCCTCTCTATCCCCTACTTCGTTATAGACCTCTTCCTTTAGTATTACCGATAGAGGAAGCCTAGGCTTGACCTCAGGATCCTGGTCTGGATAGCCGAGGCACAGGCCAAAGACGGGGTAGACCCCCTTAGGTAGCTCAAGCAATTCGGATACTTGGGCCGGGTCATTCCTGATCCCCCCGATATAACAGATTCCCAAACCCACCGATTCGGCCGCCGCCACCATGCTCTGCGCCATTAAGGCAACGTCTACAGTAGCGATAATAAAATGTTCCGTATAATCACCTTCGAATGATTTCTCATACTCTGCACAATAATTTCCTGGCCGCTTCAAGTCTGCACAGAAAATCATGAACTCGGCAGCCGATTCAACATAGCTCTGGCCACCCGCCAGCTTGGCGATCGCGCTTCTGGTTTCTGCCTTCTTTATTCTAACCACCGTAGAACCCTGCAAAAAACTTGAGGTCGCGGCGGCCTGACCCGCAGTTATGAGGTCAGCAAATAGCTCCGGCTCAATAGCCTGATTGGTAAATTTTCGAATACTGCGGTGGGACTTCAGCAAGTCAATCACTGAGCTCATGAGAACATCCTATTAGTTGGTCAAGTAAGATAGTTAGTTAAGATAGCTAAAAAATTAATGGCTAGTGTTAGTAAGATTGTCGAGGAATGACGGCACGATATCGTTGGCGAGATTTGATTCAGCATTAAATAAAAGCACCAGCCCTATATTTGCCTCAGGCACAAATGCCATCTCAGACCTATAGCCACGCACACCGCCGCCATGATGCACCACACGCTGCCCCTCGTAGTCGAAAACTCGCCAACCTGTCGCATAGTAAGCCTTTTCAAGACCCGACCAGCGGTTGAAATAGTTGCCTCTGGGGGTTGCGATAATGGGTTCGTGTAACTGCGAAAGAAAATCGGGAGACAGCACTTCTGGAAAAGCCCCCAGATTAGCTCGCACCCACATACTCATGTCGAAGATGCTTGCGTTAATTCCAGAGGCGGGAGCGACCGAGTAATAGGCAGGATTAGTAGAGGTGGTGCGCCATGCGCCCCTCGATTGGCGATGCGGAGCTGTAGCCTCTAGATTTTCCAAATAGGGCTCCATGCCTACGGATGCGGTAGTCATTCCCAGGGGTTTGAAAATCTGTTCGTAAATAAATTTCTCATAACTCTCGCCAGTGCTCTGCTCGACGACATCACCAATCAGAGAAAAGACTACGTTCTGATAGCCATAACAATCGCCCGGCTGACATACCGTTGGAATCTTCGAGAAACGTGACTTGATTCGATCATAGCCCACTCCGTCGTCCAGTAAATTAGAATAGGAGTGCGGCATCAAGCCTGTCGAATGGCTTACCACATGCTTGAGTGTGATGGCACCGGATGAACGACGCGTACCTAAATGCATCGTAGGAAAAAGATCGGTGAGCTTTGTGTCCCAGGTTTGATAATGCTGATCAACCAAGAGTGCCGCTGAGGTGCCTGCAAAGGTCTTGGACATCGAGGCGATGCGAAATACAGAGTCGGTGTGCACAGGCTCGCGAGTTTCGATGCTTTTCACGCCCCATGTCTGCATATGCATGATGCCTTCGCGGGAAACTATCGCCAAGGCAACACCGGGAATTTTCTTTTCTCGAGTCGAAGCTTCCATCCATGCTACAAATTTGGACAGGTCGTAGTTGTAGTCAGTCTCTAAGGTCGGATCGCCAGCTAGTAGCGACGAGCTACCCAGAAACAAACTTGAGGCAAAGAAGCGGATGAGCAGAGTTCGAATTTTGATAGATACTTCCCTGTTATGCATGCACATAGTCACTGGATGACTCTTGGTGGTTTTAGCACCTGATTTTGTTTTGGCTTAATAGTCGGATCACTCATTGCTCGCAGATCTGCAATAGCAGATCACTAGTTTAACCGCGTTGTCGAACGCTGGATACCAATTGCATCAGATACGGCATTATCCCGATGCAGGTATTGGGCGAGCGTTTTTGCCGGCAATAAAAAAAGCCGACCTAACTTCAGTTAATCCTTCTTAACTCTAGTTAAGTCGGCCAAGCGGGGGCACTTTTTAGTTAAAAGAATCTAGTCTGGTAGCCGCGCTGCCCCGGTAAACACGACTTCACTTCGCATCAGGGGAGAAACAACAACATTCTGCGCCCCTCTCGAATGATGGTTAGTGCAGTTATGGAGCCGCTCGAGCCTTCGGCGCTGGCTGAAGTGGCAGCATTAAAGGCCTCAAGGTCAGCTATTTGCCTGCGGTTTACCTCAATAATCACATCGCCTTCTCGTAAACCTGCCGCCCAAGAATCTCCTGATTGACTTAAAGAAACAACTTCAACACCCTGTTTTGAATGAGGATTTCTACTTCGAGTAGTTTCTAGCACCGCCCCGCGGAACTCCTTGTTGGCCGCATCTAGCGAGCCGGCAGCAATCGCCTGACCCGAGGAGCCCCCGATCCTGGCTTGCAGGGTTTCGCGCTTGCCATTGCGATACAGCGCCAACTCTACCTGCTGCTCCTGAAGCATGAGCCCCACCCTATTTCGCAACTGCCTGCTGCCATTCACCTCTTCCCCATCTACCCCCACAATGACATCCGACACCTGCACCCCAGCCATGTCCGCGGCACTATCGGGCATCACACTCGTCACAACAGCGCCATAATCAACCTCAACGTCTAACGCTGCGACAATATCGGGGGTAGCGTCGGCTATGGTCACGCCAAGCAACCCGCGCCGTACCTCTCCATCGCGTCTCAGGTGCTCCATGACCGTTGCCACCATATCTGTAGGCACAGCAAAGCCTATACCGTTACTGCCGCCACTACCGCTTATGATTGCCGTGTTGATCCCTATTAACCTGCCCTCCATATCCACCAGGGCGCCACCGGAATTACCCTGGTTAATAGCCGCATCTGTCTGGATAAAGTCCTCATAGTTATCATTGTTTATGCCTGCACGGCCCAGAGCGCTGACAATACCCGAGGTAACCGTTTGCCCAATACCGAACGGGTTGCCAATGGCGACAACATAGTCGCCAACGGCGACTGTGCTGACATCGGCAAAGTCAATTTCAACGAGGTTCTCTGCCTCGACCTGCAATAGCGCTACGTCGGTGCCAGGATCACTGCCTAGGAGCTTCGCTCTCAGACTTCTATCATCACTGAGCCGCACTGTTATCTGAGAGGCATCAGCAACTACATGATGATTCGTGATGATAAGGCCCTCCGAGGCATCGACGATTACCCCTGACCCGGCGCCAGTAGCGTAGGACCGATGAGGTGCTTCGATATTCCCCTCGGGAGCTTCTCCGAAGAAGCGTCTCGCTCCCTTCGGCAACTCCTCACCATTGAAAAAATAGCGTCCCGCAGTGGGCATGGCCTTGCGGACATTGATACTGACTACTGCTGGAGTAACCTGCTCTAACATAGGTGCCAGAGAGGGTATGCCCTGCCTCAACGCCCCAGTGCTTATAGCTTGAGCCTGAGCTGCCAAGAGCATAAGCGCCGCCAGTGTAAGCAATTTCCCCGATCTAATAGATATTCCACTCTTCATCTTGAAATCTCCTCTTTAAACCTTATAAATGAATATAGGCCTCAGATTTACTGGCCTGCAGACCGCAATGCATACAGTTTGGAGAGAGAGACGACGAATAACCTGAAATTGAGGTGAATTTTATGTCCAGAAAACCTGCAGAGGGAGAAAATTGCGGTTTGAGCGGTCTTATTAAACTAGAATATGAAGCGATTAGAGGGCAATAGAGGCCATACAGCGGTGCTTCATAGCAATTTCAAATCGAGACCTTCTCTCAGTTTTTGTTGAAAAGGTTCGAAAAGTCGAAAATTAGCGGAATACTCATGTCTATTACGATCACTGAACAACGCGAACAGAATGTTGACCTTCCACTGCATGCCGCAGCACCGGCGCTTGCCCGACCATTCTCGCTCGGAGACTGGCGAGTACTGCCGCAGTTGAACCGCCTGCAACATCTCATTAGCGGCGAAGAGCGACAGTTAGAACCGCGCCTGATTAAGCTGCTTTGCTTTCTCGCGGCAAATGAACACCGGGTTCTGTCACGCGAGGAGCTTGTGCAGGAACTATGGCCCCGAGTCATAGTGAATGAAAATTCACTCACTCGAGCTATCTCGGAGCTTCGCAAGCAGTTGCAATCGACAATCGCTGTCCATGCTAATTACATCGAAACTATTCCCAAGCGAGGCTACCGCCTCATCCCCATAGTCGAATTCACAGAGGCTCGGCGCTCTGCAGCAATACCTGGCAATTTCTCGCTTTGGAACGAACTACTCACGCAGTCACCTCGAAGAGTTGCTGCCGCCCTATCCGCTGCCGGTCTGTGTTTGATACTGGCAGGATGGCTATCTCTGGGCGCACAGCGTCTCGTCGATCTGGATCGAAGTCTGGTAGTGTTGAGTGACGACGTACTCAATGAAGAGCCCGACTATCTGGGTGGCACGCTGCAATTGAGTACAATCGAGGGAAGTTCTGCCGTCGTTGAGTCTATCGCTTCGCCCGTAGTCTCTCTGGACGAGAAGCAATACGCCTTCATTCAATATGACACGTCCGGCTCGACCATTTTCCTTGGCGGATTTGGCACGGCAATCGAACCCGTTCCCTGTTTACTACAGCAATAGACAGCTCTTCAATTTGGCCTGGTCTCCTGTGGGAAACAATCTGCTGTTTGCAAGAAGGCCGAACGTTTCAACCGCGGCAGTTTTTTCGCCCGTAGGCGAGACAGCCGAGCTGCTTATGCTAAATCTAAACACGCTGGAGACGACTCGACTAGTGGAGGACATGAACCCAGCCGATACTGATCCCTCTACCAGTCTCAACCTCACCTAGGCATTATCGAGCAAGCAACACGCTCCCTACTCGAATCCTTCTATCTACATCTGATGGCTGGCGGGGCCCACGACCGTCGAAAGATACGATGTGACTATCAGAATTGCCGCAGCAATCGCTAGCTCCACACGAATCGAAGTTTGTAGCCGCGAGATACTCCCACTAGCAAGCATCGAAGGCACCAAAACAAGTTTATTGATAGCGGCGACCGCTAGAATAGCAGCGACTAGAACCAGCTTAACTAGCAAGACCACGCCGTAGCCAGTTTTTATCAAGTCGAAAGGCGAGTCTAACAACTCCCACGACATCAATATGCCTGCCAGAAAGAGTATCGAGAGGATGGCGATAGCATTATCACCAAAGCGCTTAAGCGTCTTCTGCAATGTTTCCAGGCTTGTGCTCTTGCTCAATTGCAAAAATGGATAGAGACAACCGATCCATAGAGCGAAGGCTATAAAGTGCAGCATTATGGAAGTCTGAGCCACAATACTTAATACGGAAACATGACCGCTTACCCGATGAGAAAAGGCCAATATGATCAGAGCCGCGAACTGAATTGTAAATAGAAACCGCGCCAAAAGAACGGATAGCTTACCATCCGTATACTGCAGCTTCTTAAGAAAGACTACACTTGCCCCCCCTGCCAATATAAAGGCTAGCAGCCTGAACAAGGTGACATCACCGAGACTGGTGTCCAACAAAATAGAGGCCATCCCCCAGTCAAACATTCCCCCTACACCACTGTCGTTTATCAAACCAACCTGCACGAGAAAGCCGAGCAGAACCCCGTGAAAACCGACAACTGCGCCGACAAAGACAGTGGAAAAATTGGAGAATAGCGTTGCCCTGCTTCCATTGGAATAACGCAAAGCAGCTAGACTGCCTCCAGCTATACTGAAGGCAGCAAAGTAGAGGAGAAGTTTGGCTAGAAGGCTTGCCATCTCCCAATTGTCAGGGAGTGAAAACATCAAGCGCTCCGATTCAGCTAGTGCCCGTGGCTCGCGGCTTCGCCGGAATGATCTTCGGCCGCCGACGGGTCAACAGTAAAACTGTAACTATCTGCTACCGTGTGGCCGTCTGCACCGATGACCGCCCAGTTAACGGTGAACGCACCTGGATGCATGCCGGGGGTTTCAATCATGAATGTGGCTTTAGGCTCGCTGTTACTCTCAAAATTAGTTGGCATTTCGTGGCCCACACCCATCAGCTCCAACTTAACCAGTTTCACCGGCCCATTGAAGCTCAGGTTAATATGTCCTGGTGCCTCCCTAATTATCGCACCGTCAGCTGGAGCGGCCTCTTTCAATGCCGTATGAGCGAAGGCAGTAGTGGAAACTAGTAGCGTGAAAACAGCGCAGGCAATGACGCGTGATGCCGACCGAAGAGACGATTGAGAATGTTTCATAGAAACCTCAGATTAAGAAAAGTTAGTCAGATCAGAGGATTATCGCAGCTTGGAAGGAAATAGGCGAATCAGGAACTATGCGTCAAATTGTCGCAGAATCTAGAGCCCTCACACCCTGATCCGAACCGGATATCGCCGTATTAGGTGCCTTTCTTTTTCCATACCCGACTCCTGGGCGAGAGCGTGATCTCATCAAAAACCGTGCCGGCTCGTGACGCCAATACCATCATCACGGCCTGTGCAATATCCTCCGGCTCGATCGCGTTTTCGGGTGACTGCTCTGGCTCAAACTGTAATCGATCGAAGAATGGCGTACGCACGGCTCCCGGATTAATCAGGGTCACCCTAAGCCCAGACTTGCCGCTCTCTTCACGCAGCGCCTGGGAAAACCCGCGAATAGCAAACTTACTGGCGCAATAGATACTGCCCTGCCTGGCACCCCTGAGAGCCGCTTCGGAGCCCATAAACAAGATATCACCCTCACCCTGTTTCTTTAGCTGGGGCAGGAAGGCTTTTGTAACAATTACCTGGCTAGTTAGATTGGTATCCATAACTAATCGAATGTCTTTCACCGAGAGCTGCTCCAGGAACCCCATCCTGCCGATGCCGGCATTATTGATAAGCGCCTTCACTGGCATGTCTATTTCTTCAATCAATGCAGACATTGCATCGGGAAGCGCATCTAAATCGGCAAGATTGATACTTCGGCCAATAAAATTCGGATGATCCAGCCCCGCTTTCTCCAGATTTTTGGCAATACCTAGAACCACATAACCCGCTTCAAGCAACGCCTTTACCAGGCATAGACCTATACCAGAGGATGCCCCCGTCACTACGACCATCTTTTTAGTATTTATTTTGCTCAATCTGAATACTCCAAAATACCTTCGACTATTACGCGCAACGGTAATACTGCTGCGGCGAGATATGGCTGAACAATAATTTCTCTATAGCCGCCAATTGTAAAGACTCATCCTCACTCTTTAGCGCTATCATTCCATCCGCAGTCGTCGTGGGTCGCGCAAACAATTCTTCATCTGGGTAGAGTTTAACAATTCTCTTGTGAAAATCGATTGGCATCCTAAACAAGCCGCTACTTACAGAGTGAATTTTTCTTGCATCAAGCTTCGCAAACACTTGTGCAAATAAACTCTCATAGGGCGTCAAGCCCTGAGAATCCAATATCAATGGCTCGAAGCGAAGAGCAACTCTCCAACCGGCGAGCTGCAACTTCTGCAAGGCTTCAAGTCTTTTATCGATCGATGGAACTTTATGCTCCCAGCGCGAACCCGCCTCATGAGAGGTGAAACTCATAGCAATGACGCAGTTTGGAATAACCGGCTGCTCAAGCAAATGGCGAATCTGCGTACTCTTCGTTCTGAACTCTAATTCAGCGTTAGGGTATTCTCCAAACAGCGGCACAAAATGCTTACAGAAATCGCTGACTGGCTCTAGCGCCAGGCTGTCACAGTCGTAACCGCTGTAATAGACGCCACCACCAGAATTTTTCTCTATCTTGCTAGCGATGGCTTCTTCAAAATCTTCATAATTAACGAATAGTACGTAGTTAGCTGAGCTATACATGCCCTGCAGAAAACAATAGCGACAATCGTATACACAGTTCAGCATATGCGAAAAGTAATAACTCCTGCTGTCGTTGTAACCGTATCCATCTGGCGCCACAAGCACCTTACTCCCATACTTTTTCGCCAATATTAACGCAGGTGCCTTCTTCTGCAGACGGAAGTTCTGAGATTTTCGATTGAACACCTCCCCATAGCGCTCACAGACGACCCGCGGCACCTGAGGAAAACGATCGAGCATGTTTTTAACTCGGCTCGTTTCCAACACTTCTTCTTCGATGTAGATCGTCGAAAACATATCACTCAACCACTACTGTTTGCCCACTCTGTCAATCTGTGCCGAGAGCTGGCTGATAATTTGTTTACTGTGACTTCCAGCTAGACTTATAACACTTTCCAGATCAGCCTCAAGACCCAGCGCCTTATAGCGTAGACAGAGCCGCTTCAACTGCAATTTCTGGTTTACCGTTAGATGAATGCGCGAACAAAGCTCACGATAGACTCCGGGTATACGATGACTATCGTTGTGTTCTCTTACTATCTCGCTCATTTTGGAAATAAGTAAAATGATTTGTTCTTGTAGCAGCCTAATCCAGATAGGTATGTTCTTGAAATCCAGCTTCTCAATCGGATTCTCCAGATTATCAGAAATTATTTTGAATACTTGCACCAATTCGGCAGTAGAGTATTTAGTCGCCTGCTCGAAAAATGAAAATGCTTCCATCTCATAGGCTACATCTTCGGGATAGGTGCGCTCTGGCTCATCGACAGTAATCACCGCGACACTATCTATCCCTGCAATAAGCTGAGGTGGATAGGCGCTAACGCCCGATACCTGGCAAGTGATTTTATTGCCAAGCCAGGCGCTGCCCAGCGGCGCCTTACTATGACCAGCAATACCGATATTTAACCAGGCCCGTATCTGACCTTCCTCATTGGCTTGTTGCTGCGACAGGTCGGTAATGGCTGCCTCCATAGCGGCTCTGCCGATTCCCGAAACAATCAGGTGTAGGTTGTTAGAATTACCATACTGCACGAATCGAGACGTGGTTTGAAATGGCTGCAGATGCAGCATGGGGATCAGAGCCTTAGCCTCCAGGGCATGAGCCACCACTATATTCACCGGGGTGGATTCTGATCCATGCAATGATTTTTCAAACTTCTTAATCATCATGTGCCTCAGATATCAGGCTACCGTGCATTTTTAGAAGCTGGTCATAGTAGTGGACGTCTTCGAGCTTTGCCCTCTTTGAAGCCCCATTTCTTAATATTGTCACTTTCTCTAGGAGAGTTTTCTGAACAAGTCGCCCTTGATCAGCATCCAAACTCCCACTGCTTAGAAGCTTTGTAAGAGACTGCACTCTAAATCTGTCCATACCCCAGTAATGCTTGGACAATTGATCTTCATGACCACCGTACTTCATGAGCAAGGGGTTATCCACATAGAGGACGCGTTCTTTGCAACAGATTCTCAACCAAAGATCATAGTCTTCACAGGCCGGTAACGATTCGTCAAATCCGCCTACATCTGCAAGCAGGGAACGATGCAGCACTGCCGCAGACGGAGAGATCGCACACAAGGGCAGGCACAGCGGAAAGATATAGCCGCCACTCTTTTTATGCTTGTGCATTTGATTAACGCGCTTACCGTTTCGAATCCAGATTTCATCGCTATGTACCAATCTGATATCCGGGCTCGCTTCCAGTTCAGACAACTGTACCTCGAGCTTCTTTGGCAACCACTCATCATCCGAGTCGAGAAATGCCACACAGTCGCTGGACGTAGCCTCTACTCCCGCGTTTCTCGCCGCACTGACACCCAGGTTCTGCTGCCTGATATAAATGACCTGGGAAAAATGTTCTTTGACCAACACCTCAGTAGAATCCGTTGAGCCGTCATCGATAACGCAGACTTCCTCAGGCTGCCGTGTCTGCTCAAAAACAGATTCAAGCGCGCGGCGCAGAGTCCTCGCTCTATTGTATGTTGGGATTATAACTGCGACTGAATATTTCACGGCGCTACTACTGATAGTGAGTTAAATTGGCAGCCCTTGAACAGCCACCGACCGGGGTTCGCTTGCAAAAAAAGGGAACCGAGGTTCCCTTTTTTCTATCCATACTTTCTGTGCTAAACGCTTTGGCTAATTCCGTCTAGCCAAACCAGAAAAGGCTAACTAGTTATATTTCGCCAATTCCTTTCTCGCGATAACGCGACGATGCACTTCATCCGGCCCATCGGCGAGACGCAGTGTACGCTGACCTGTCCACAGTGCCGCTAGAGGGAAGTCCTGGGATACACCGGCCGCACCGTGCATCTGAATAGCACGATCGATCACACGCAGAGCCATATTTGGTACGGCTACTTTGATCTGAGATATCGCATCACGAGCCGCCTTGTTTCCTATCGTGTCCATGAGCCATGCTGCTTTGTAGGTAAGCAGCCTGCACATCTCAATTTCAATGCGACTATCGGCAATGACGTCATAGTTGCCACCTAGCTCCGCTAGAGGCTTACCAAAGGCTTCCCTGCTTACTGCACGCTGACACATCAGATCGAGAGCCTTCTCCGCAGCACCAATAGAACGCATGCAGTGATGGATACGGCCAGGGCCTAGACGCCCCTGAGAAATTTCAAAGCCTCTGCCGCGACCAAGAATTATATTGCTTTCAGGTACTCGAACATTATGGAATTTAATATGCATATGACCATGAGGCGCATCATCGCGGCCAAAGACATGCATGGGTCGTATGACCTCAACACCTTCGGCGTCCATCGGCACGAGAATCTGTGATTGCCGAGTATGCTTTGGCGCATCGGGATCGGTTAACACCATAACGATCATAATCTTGCAGCGGGCATCACCGGCGCCAGAAATATAAAACTTCTCGCCACTTATCACCCACTCGTCGCCATCTAGGACTGCGCTCGTTGCGATATTGGTTGCATCAGAAGATGCAACACCGGGCTCAGTCATTGCGAATGCTGAGCGAATCTCACCAGAGAGCAGCGGCACCAGCCACTCTTTCTTCTGTTCTTCGGAACCATAACGTTCTAATACTTCCATGTTACCGGTATCGGGCGCACTGCAATTAAACGCCTCAGATGCAAGTCGGCTTCGCCCCATGATCTCGGCTAGGTGTGCGTACTGCAGATTCGATATGCCTGCGCCACCCTGACTCTCTGGCAGGAAGAAGTTCCACAATCCCAGTCTACGAGCCTCAGCCTTGAGGCTTTCCAATATTTCGTCCTGACGAGGTGTGTGCGACCATCGGTCACCAACACTCACCTCTTCGTGATATTCAAGCTCTACCGGCTCTACTTTCTCAGCTACAAAAGTACGAATCTTTTCACGCACTTCAACTAGTTCTTCTGATAATCCTAAGTCCATCATGTTTTACAGTTCCCCTGATTCCTAATTAATTAAATAGTATACGCCGATCAACTGGCAATAGTTCCACCGCCATCGATCACTATAGTCTGTCCTGTCGTAAAGCTACCCGCCGCTGACGCCAGGAACACTGCTGCACCTGCTATCTCGTCCGGCTCACCAATTCTTCGCAGCGGATACTTGGAAACAGTCGCCTCGTAGATTTCCGGATTCTCCCAGAGCGCCTTGGCAAAATCCGTTTTCACCAGGCCAGGTGCAATACAATTGACCCGAATGTTTTTAGGCCCCCATTCTACCGCCAAGTTGCGCGCAATTTGCATATCCGCGGCCTTAGAGATTGCATAGGCACCGAGAGCATCGGTACCCTTTAGACCACCGATTGAAGATACGATTATTACCGCGCCTTCGCCCATTTCGGCCATGCCTGGAAGTACTTGCTGGCACAACCTGTGAACGCTGCCTATATTAGCATGCATTACTTTGTCGAAGGCCTCATCGGGAATATCTTGTGATGGGCCGAAATACGGATTCAAGGCGGCATTACAAACCAACACACTTACCTTGCCAAGTTGCTGCTCCGTCTTGCTGACCAACTCTTGTAATTGCTCTTTGTAGTTGATGTTGCAGGCAATAGCGATGGCCACACCGCCCTTCTCTCGTATCGCGGACGCCACTTCGTCACACGCATCCTGATTACGGCTGGATATGACAACCTTTGCTCCATGTTCCGCCATTCGACTGGCGATTGCCAGGCCGATACCTTTGGTGGAACCAGTAATAATTGCCACTTTGCCTTCTAGGCTAAATAAACTCATGCTCTCTCCACTTCAACTAATTTAATACGGATACGGTAGTACAGAATAGGCATATCAGACCCATTCATTTTAACTCTACTTATTTTGTCCACGGGCGTTTTCCCTTGGATATACTAGTACCACCATCCACCGGTATGACCGTTCCGTTCGTGTAGGCACCAGCCCTAGATGCAAGATAGGTCACGATACCAACCATCTCTTCAGGTTTTCCAACTCGATGCAGCGGGCAATCATCTTCTATATCCTTTTTGTAATGCTCAAACACATAGTCTGTCATTTTTGATTCGAAGAAACCCGGCGCTATTGCATTCACCGTGATATGCCGTGCAGCTAACTCCACCGCAAAGCTTCGTGTCAGATGATGCAGTGCGGCCTTACTCGAAGAATAGGCAAAGGTAGGTACGCGCTGGACGATAGGCACATGAATACCATCCATCGACCCAATATTAATTATCCGCGACGGATCTTCCGCAGTCGCCGATTTAGACAATAGAGGCACAGCATCACGAGTAAGCGAGAAGACCGCCGTTAAATTCGTATTTATGACTTTCGCGAAACCATCGTCGGGGTATTCTTCGAGTTTCGCACCCCAGTTCGCTCCCGCGTTGTTGATCAGGATTGACAGGCCACCTAACTTCTCTTCGACAAACTGCAACAGCCGAGCTCGATCTTCGCTATCGGTAACATCTGCAGCAAGCGCCCAGCACTCGCCAAACTCCGATAGTTCGGCAAGAGCCATGTCGCACTTCTCCTGATTTCGAGAAGCAATGACCACTCGAACACCATTACAGAGAAGCCCCTTCGCCATGATCAAACCCAGGCCGGAACTACCACCTGTAACCAGCGCCGTCTTCCCTTCTAAAGAAAATAGGGAATTAGTTACATAATTATTGTTATCTTGCTGACCCACTAGTCCTCATCCGCGACTTTAATCAATTGCTTACCGAAATTTTTCCCCTTTAACATCCCACGAAAATACTCCGGCGCATTCTCTAGGCCGATGCCGACGCTTTCTCTGTATTTCAATCTGCCGTCCTGCACCCAGCTTCCTAATTGACGCGTCGCCTCTACCCAGCGATCCTGCCATTCGGTCACGACGAAGAATCTGTGCTCTGGCACGGGATCTAATGTCTTAAGAATATGAAAAGGCGTCTCAGAGTTGGCGAGATCTTCGTCATTATAATTAGATATGTATCCGCATATAGGCACTCTCGCACCTGGGTTCAGCAATGGCACTACCGCCTTGGTGACGTCACCGCCTACGTTCTCAAAATAGATGTCAATACCGTCCGGGCACGCCGCGGCCAGTTCGGCAGCTAGGTTGCCTGCCTTATAATCTATGCAGGCATCGAATTTGAGTTCTTCTTTTACGTAACGGCATTTTTCTGGGCCTCCAGCAATACCCACTGCACGCAGACCTTTGATTTTGGCTATCTGCCCCACAGCCGAGCCAACAGCACCAGATGCCGCTGCAACTACCAATGTCTCCCCGGGCTGAGGCTTGCCAACCTCGGTAAGTCCAAAGTAAGCCGTCCTACCCGTCATTCCCACGACTCCAAGGTGCGCCGAGAGACTGCCGTTATTAAGATCAACTCTCATCAGACGAGGGTCATCTGCGTTCGCGACAATATGAGACTGCCATCCCATGTGCGCAGCAACAGCATCTCCTTCCACGAAATCCGGAGAAGTAGATTTCAATACAACACCGGTCGATTCACCTACTATAACATCACCAATCTGTAGCGGGTCGGCGTAAGACTTAACATCGTGCATGCGGCCCCGCATATAGGGGTCAAGAGATAGCCAGCATACGCGGATCAATACCTGGTTATCGCCCAGCTCCGGGATGTCGACTTCGCGGAGTCCAAAACACTCATCAGTTGGCTCTCCGATTGGGCGCTGCGCTAGAAATACTTGTGTGTTTTTTGTCATTGTAAAGTCCTGTCCTAACTCTATATCTCAGGCCGATCAGTCTACTTTACTCAATGCCTTGGAACAACTGATGCCAACGAGGATTCAAGCAAATCCAGTCCATCGAAGATCTCGCTCTCACTCACAAGCAACGGCGGTATAAGTCGTACTATCTTGTTTCTGGTGGGGGTTACTAGCAGACCTCTAGCAAGAGCCGCTTGGCTTAGGCGCATTACGTCCTCATCAGACCCCAGCTCGAAAGCACACAGCAACCCCCTCCCGCGAATGCTCCCCACGAAATCAGGAAATTTTGCCGCAATTTCCTTGAGACCTCTGAGCAGTAATTCGCCAGAGATCCTTGCTTTTTCAGCTACATTCTCTGCACGCAGATGATCGACAACCGCGGTTGCCACGGCGCATGCCAGAGGATTACCACAGAACGTTCCTCCGTGGTCTCCCTTGCTAAGTTTTTGATCGACAGCGTCAGATATGGCGAAAGCCGCGAATGGAACCCCACCTGCGATGCCCTTACCCATTGTCATGATATCCGGAGCGATCGTCTCTTCGCTGTGCTCGATGGCGAAGAATTTCCCGGTTCGACAGAAACCTGTTTGGATCTCATCAATTATCAAGAGCACGCCTTTCTCTTTACAAACCCTTGCCACAGCGCTTAGATAGTCTTCTTGGGGAATTCTTACACCTCCCTCTCCCTGAATCGGCTCCAAGATTACCGCTGCAGTATCTTCGTCGACGGCCTTAACCAGAGCAGCGAGATCTCCAAATGGAACAAAACTATTCCCGTGCAGATAAGGAAGGAATTGATCCGTGTTGTCTCGCCCTCCTGAAACAGACAGTGTATTAAATGTGCGCCCATGAAACGAAGCCAGGGTCGATACTATCTTTGACTTACCGCTGATTTTTCTGGCGAGCTTTATCGCTGCATCATTTGCCTCGGCGCCGCTATTTGCAAAATAGATCTTCGACAGATTCACCGGCAAGACACCACTGAGCGCACTCAATAAGTTCGCCCGCGCAGGAGAGTAGGTAAACCCTGAGTTTGGGTTTTGAATTATTTTTTGTGCCTGCGCATAGATGGCACCTGTAATTACAGGATGTGAATGACCAAGACAAGTCACTCCCCAACCAGAGGTGAAGTCCAAATATTCTTTCCCCTCTTCATCCCATACTTTGCATCCCTCACCCCGCTCAATAGCCACAGCCTGGCGATTACAAAAGGTAATGCCCAGACTATCCTCTATCTCTATAGTGCTCATTTCCGACCTCTTCTGCTCTATCACTCTAGACATTTCCTACTCGATACCAATAGGAATACAATTTCCTAAAGCCCCACCTCTGATAGAGACTAAGGGCTGCATGATTCGATTCTTCTACCTGCAGGTAGGCATATCTAGCACCCCTGCTATACCCCCATTTGAGCAATGACGCCAAAATTCTCGAGGCATGTCCTTTGTTACGATAGGCCTCGGCCGTAGCTATTCCGAACAAGCCCAGGGCTCCGCACGCCAGCACTCCCATGCCACTGCTCAAGGTACGGCCTTCATCGTTCCTATTTGCTAGAAACAAATGAGGAGAATTGATTTTAGCCAACGTGATATTGTGAATAGCGATGTTCTCAGCCTGCCTGTTGGTAAGTTCATACCATGCGCATAGCCAGGCTTTAACCGTCAATTCATGGCAAGATTCGGAGTCATCACCAAGAGCAACTTCATCGAGGTCTAATAGCATCGCGTGGGTTAGCGACTGTTTTTCATACCCTCTATTGGCAAGTGCAGTATCGATAGCAATTACGTCCTCGAATGACGAAACGCAGGGCTGTAGCAGCTTCACGGTGGGCGCTATACTTCGTCGAGAGAAGAAATTTTCTGTTACAGAAATCAACTCGGCATTTTCAAAGCTGACATTCGGGTAGACGCTCAAGGAATTCGCGCGTCGGTCCGCACCCAGCGCATATCTAAGTACGCCAAAGGGCAGCTCCTGCTCCTCCAATGCAGGCCAGGCCAGCCTGCTCGCCGTTTCTATCTCCATAACATTCATTGCGTCTGCCCACTGCGTTCAATAAACACCGAATAATCGGCAAAAAAAACCCCTAAGGCCGAAGGCGCTTAGGGGTTTCGATAGTCGTTTTAATTAACTAGTTAGAACCACTGCTCTCCGGCAAGTAAAAAATATGTCGCGCGCGCGGCGCGTCGGGCCGCCGCATTGAATGCTGCTGCCTGCCGGAGTGCTACTTGCTGTATCCTGCAATCGATCATAAGAATTCTGATTTTGGGTTTCATTCAAGGTTTGGGTTTCATTTAAGGGCAGGCACTTTATTGGAATAGAATTACTCTGTCAATAAAGTTCTTAACATCCTATGCATCACCACTGTCCTCGTCTCTGCTGTCGTCTCTGTTCTCGCCTCTGTTCTCTCCTCTATCCTCGCCAGAGCCTGAGCGACTGTCGTCGCTAACTCTACTCTCTCTATTCTCTCTAAACCCTTCAAAGTTATTCACATTGAAATCGAAAAATGGATTCTCGAATTCAAAAACCCTTACCTCTCGCCCGGTGATGGCTCCCTCAGCTACTAGAACCCCTATATAAACCACCAGTGTAACTACCAGCAGTGTATATCGATTCTTTAGAATAATATTTTTCATGATCTGCACCTTTTGAACCGCTAGTCGGTAAATCGTCGCATGTATACGGCACCGGTGATGAGAATTGACCCCACAACTATCCCAAACAATGTTTCGTAATTAAAAATTCTCTCTAAAAGACTCTGAAACTCAAATATAAGATATTGATTAGGGTTCGCAGCTCGCGATTGCACCCAATCGGCCAAATACTGTGTGCCGAATATGAAATCCTCAAAGAATCCAACCAGAATGAAGACACCGCCAGCCCAAAGCAGCGGAGTCTTCTTAGCGAATGCTGAAAACAACAGCAGCCAACCAATAGAGGGAAGAAGCCATAACGAAGTTACTAACGCAGAGAAATAGATAAGCACCAAGCTGGCGATAGCTGCCAGAAACATCCATCCAATGCCTACTAGATCCACATCATTACTCACACCCAAGATGGTCAGCAAAATCATGCCAATCAAGTACATCGCAAAAATATTCAGAACGTAGAAGATCGGCGCAACGATGACTATGGTAAAGACTTTAGAGAGCACCGTCTGTAGATTCGATACAGGCATAGACTGCCAAAACAGAATACTCATTTCCTTGCGATCCTGAAACAAAGTATTAATCAGGTAGATAACACTACTTATATAGAGTGTTAACATAAAAGGTATTGCCAGCAGCATAAAGAATGGTGCCATGTCGAATGGCGACAAACCGTCAAACAACACAGAGATATAACTCAGCCCCTCCGCCAATTGAGTTTCATCTATTTGCATTGCAACCCAGAAAGTAGCAACCAGTATAAGCAACGCAACAACCGCGGGAGCACCGATGAATAGATTTCGATGCTCTAACACTTCGCGTCTCAAGAGCGCATAGAATTGGACTATTTTGAATCTATCCATGTCTGTCCTCCTTCAACTTGGCAACAAAGAGGTCTGCAACACTGGGAGTCTGCAGCTCGCCCAATACTTCCAATCGCTCCTTTAGAACGGATTCAAACGTATACGATTTCTTCCCCAACAATTCACGAACATGAATCGGACCACATGCATCCGCCTCCGCCATCTTGTCCGCATCCACCAGAACTTCTGTGTAAACTTGGGAGAGCTCACTCATAAGAGTATCTAGCACTATCTTGCCCTTATTGATGAAGAGCAGATGCGAGAGCAGAGTCTCGATCTCCTCCACCTGATGGGTGCTAATTATTATTGTTCTATTTCCGTCGTAGTAGTCATTTAGCAAGCGGTCATAAAACTCTTTGCGGTAGATGATGTCTAAACCTAGTGTCGGCTCGTCTAACACTAATAACTGCACCTCGATTGACATAACCAGAGCGAGATGGAGTTGTGTCACCATCCCCTTCGATAATTCTTTTATTCGCTTATTTGACGGGATATCGGTAGTACTTAAAAATTTTTCGGCCTTCTTCCGGTCGAATCGCGGATGCACTGCCTCTACATAGTCGATAAGCTGCGAAACTTTTAACCACTTGGGTAAGATGCCCACATCGGCGATGAAGCAAACATCCTCCATCAGTTTGTGTCGCGCCTTTCGCGGGTCGCGACCAGTAACGCTGAGTTCCCCGTCCACATCACACAGACCAATGAGCGCTTTCAGCGTAGTCGTCTTACCGGCACCGTTAGGCCCTATCAAACCGCTAATAGCCCCACTTGGGATGGTCAAATCCACGCCGTCCAAGGCAGTGAAATTGCCATAGTTTTTCCTAAGTGACCTGGCTTCGACGATATTACTCATAGCCTATCCCCAAAATTCCCGATTTCTATCTATTCTTCTCGCTGCCAAGGAGTTCATCGACCTCCAAGCCCAGCCTCTCAATACGTTCAGCAATCTGTGGCCATTCCTGTTCAAGAAATTTCCTTTTTTCTTCAGTGGATAGTTTTTCCTTCGCTCCTGATAAGACATACATTCCAAGCCCCCGTTTTTTCTCAACCAATTCTTCATCGACTAAAATTTGAAACGCTTTCGACACGGTGATCGGGTTTATGCGTTGTTCGCTAGAAATCTGGCGCACGGATGGCAATGCGTCGCCCTCCAGGAGGACTCCATCCATGATGAGCTCTACCAGCCTGTCTCTAAGCTGCAGGTAAATAGGCTCTTTATTGTTCCAATTGATTTCCAACTAGCAGTCTCCCGCCCCATGTAGTGTTATACATCACTATAACACCATATCAGCAAAAAACAACAGAGAATATCCGCAGCATAAGCTACTGATATTATTAGTTAAAACGAGAAGTATTGAAAGTGCGGGAAAAATTCAGGGCTAGCTTTGCCGCTTTTCCAGAGCCGTATCGGCAGCTAACAGCTCTTGAACTTCCTGATCTGAGAAGTCGAACTCACGCAGAATCTCACGCGTGTGCTGGCCAAATTTGGGCGGCTTATGCCGCACCGAACCCGGCGTTCGCGAGAATTTTATTGGGGTTCCTGCCATCTTGTACCAATCGTCTTCGATGACCATTTCACGATGTTTGGTATGGGCATTGCCGACGACTTGCGCCGTATTGTAGATCGCACCCGCGGCGAGACCGGCAGTGGCTAGCCGGCCTGCAATTTCGTTGCCGTCTATCTTCATCAGGCTGGATTCTATTTCAGCTTTCAACTCATCCCTGTTGGTAACGCGATCAATATTTTTAAGAAATCTGCTATCTGTAATGAGTTCTTCTCGTCCTAACTCAACGCACATTTTCGCGTAAGCCCGATCGTTTCCAGCGCCTATAAAAATATCGACTGTCTTGGTACGGAACGTATCGTAAGGGCTAATATTGGGATGAGCATTGCCGGTAGCCTCAGGCACCTTGCCCGAGTACATATAATTAGGAATATGGGGATGCATGAGTGAGACAGCACAGTCATAGAGTGTCATATCGAGGTACTGACCCTGCTGCGACTTTTCCCTCTCCGCGAGAGCCATGAGTATCGCGACCGCAGAGTATAGCCCAGTGCCCATGTCTACCATGGCAAGGCCAAGCCTCGTGGGATTGCTCCCAGCCTCGCCGTTTACACTAAACCAGCCTGCCATCGCCTGTATGATCGCATCATAGCCTGGAAAACCTCCCCATGGACCATCACTTCCAAAACCGCTAACCCTGCAATGAATTAGCCGTGGAAACTTCTCACTCAGCACGGTCTCAAATCCAAGGCCCCATTTTTCCATCGTGCCCGGTTTGTAGTTTTCGATGAGCACATCCGCCTTCTCTAACAGTCGTAACAAAACTGCCTGTCCAGCAGGCTTTGATAAATCCAAACCCATGGAACGCTTGTTTCTATTAACCCCAATATAATAGGCAGAATCTTCGCCGTGAAACGGAGGCCCCCAATCACGAGTCTCGTCTCCCCTAGGGGGCTCGATCTTGATTATCTCTGCACCGTGATCACCCAACATCTGGGTACAATAGGGCCCACCCAGAACTCTAGATAGATCGATTACTAACTTTCCCTTTAGAGCCCCATCACTGCTTTGATTGAACACGTTGGCATCCTGAATTGTCGTTGTACATTACGCTACATAAGAATTTTGATTCGGAGCATGAGGATACGGCAGCCTAGTGTTGGGTTCAAGTACCGACTATTCGTAATAAGACAGGCTATACCGCATCAACCAGTAACTCCCGGCTCAGCCCTTCTTTGCGAATTAGTGTCTTAAGCTGGCTCAGCGCTTCTATCTGAATCTGTCTGACCCGCTCTCGCGTTAGGCCTACTTCAACCCCTACGTTTTCCAGCGTATCAACGTCGTAGCCAGCCAAGCCAAAGCGCCGACAGATTATTTCTCGTTGTTTAGCCGTGAGTTGCTGCAGCCATTCTTCCAGACGCGATTTCATCTGCACTGTCTGTACATGGCTTCGCGGGTTCTGTTTCGACTGGCAGCTGAGCATATCTACAACAGTTGTTTCGGATTCTGCGGAGGCAGAGGCATCTACAGAGCTAAGTTTCTCGTTTAGAATCATCATGCGCTCCACATCTATGCGCGAACAGCCAATCGATTCCGCGATCTCGCGAGGCCCCGCTTCTTGCCCTGTTTCTCTGACAGAATCTCGCTGAATGCGTAGATAGCTATTTAAGCGCTTCACGACGTGAACCGGCAAACGAATAGTTCGCGTCTGATTCATTAAGCCGCGCTCTATATTCTGTCGAATCCACCACGTTGCATAAGTCGAGAAGCGAAAACCTTTCTCAGGATCGAATTTTTCTACCGCGTGGATTAGACCAAGATTGCCCTCTTCTATAAGGTCCAGAAGGGAGAGACCACGATTAAGATAGCGCCTGGCAATTTTCACTACTAGTCGCAGATTGCTCTCTATCATTCTGCGCCTGCTTGCACTGTCCCCCTGCAGTGCACGCCGCCCATAAAATACTTCTTCTTCTGCAGTCAGTAGAGGTGTGTGGCCGATATCTTTGAGGTAGAGACGGGTAGCATCGGCAGCGACGTCGGCTGCCTGAGAGCCCTTGCAGCTCAAGTTATGAGCCTCACCCGGCTGTGATATTAGATTTTTATTATTCAATTAGTGACTCCTTCCCTGTAGCCTGACGAGCAGATGAGCACATCCAATGTGCTGTAATGACACGCGCCTAATTAACGACAGAAGCGCGAGGAGATTACTCAATTAAAGTATAGAGCGCTTTGGAAAAATTACGAATTGTTTGTGTGGGCTAATCTAAAATAGCAGGGAGAAAGAACTCGGCAACCATAACTGGCTTCTTGAAGAGGTGGAAAAGGCTGCGTCTTCCCCAGGAACTCTCGGCAAAATGAGTGATATCCATACCACTTCTAAGCAGGTCCGGATGACTAAACAGATACTCTCCCAGGGGCTTTTCGTTCAGTTCCAACACACGCCGCAGTGGGCTCATCAAGCTAACTTCAGGAATAAGTGTGTGCGCCAGTACCCAGGGGGTGTTGTTGCCCAGAAGCACAACTTTTCGCGACCAGAACCTATGTCCGGCTGCTAGGGGGCCGAAGCGCGAGCGCACAGCTGGCTGTGGAACAGTAGTCCAACCCTCGGACTGCACCTCGACCCGAAAATTTCCCTTACTTTTTTCGACAAGTAACTGCGTCAGCGAACCGGAATCTAGAAGCCAGTTTTTCCATATATCACCGAGCTGTGAAACACACTCGCTTTCACTACGCCATTTGAATTGCGAATCCGAAATATCGGGCATCGCTACCTTCGTATTTGCGAACGCTAAAATGGGAGCTGCTTTCGATTGCAAGGGCATATAGAGCCGGGGTGTATTGGAGAAACTACCCCACACTGCAATATCGCAGTGTGGGGTAGCTATTGCGATGTATTACTAGCGCGGCCGGTAGTTTTGCAGCGTCTTAATGATCACTGTCATAACGCGACGATTCTGCTCACGGCCTGTGTCTGTATCGTTACTTGCCACCGGCTGCGACTCACCGAAGCCACGCGATGAAATACGACTCGCTTGCACGTTAAATCTATCTATCATGACCTGACGAACAGCTGCGGCGCGACGGTCGGAAAGCCCCAGATTGTCCTGCTCAGTACCGCGACTATCCGTATGGCCTTCTAACTCGATGACCACATCGGGATACTGTGCCATGAAATCGGTCACTTCTTCTATTTCAGGGAAATATTCCGGCTTCACTTCCGAGCGATCGAAATCAAAGTTAACCATCAGCTCGACTCTTGCCACTTCTTCCACTGGAATCGGGCAACCATCTGCGTCTACGGCATAGTTTCTAGGAGTATCGGGACAGTTATCACGGCTATCCGGAACGCCATCTCGATCTGCATCCGGTGCGGCCGCAGGTGTTGGAGCTGCCGGTGCAGCCGCCGTAGGCCTTGCTGCTGGCGCTGCTGCCGCTGGGCGAGAGCTCTTGCCACCGAAGCGGTAGACTAAGGCGGTATCAATACCCACATCAGAGTCTTCATGATCACGACCCAGGTACTGAAATGAACGAACGGCAGTACGCCAAGTCCACTTGTCGGAAATTTTGTAGCTTACGCCGCCGCCTATATCCCACAGCGTCTCATTATCGCCACCAAAATTGCTATTGCCCACACCACCGAGCACAAAAGTATCGAGAGCGCCAAGATTCACACCTAAATCATAGATGAGGTCCAACTTATAATGGTCAATATCAATTTCCCCACCGCCAGTCGTGCTGCTATCCAGATCAAACGTGCTCAACTCAAAGCTCAGTCGATCGGTAAAATCATAGCCTATGCCCAAGAAGTAGTTCGTATCTTGTTTGAGCCCAGTAGTATCATCGAATTCCATCCACTGCAGCCCAGGAGCCACATAGAATTGGCCTTCGGCAGCTAACGCCGCGGGTGAGATGAGCCACGTAGCAACAAATACAGCTGAAAATATTTTGGTAGGTAAACGCATAGTAAGTTCTACAATATTAGCAAAATGATGGGTTGAAAAATTTGCGCATTATAGTGTTTCTACCGCATAGATAAAGCGCTATTGTAACAAATTTTCCCCTTTTTACCCTAACTACCTCGCTCGCACTACAGGCCTAGCAAAACCGAGTATTTGCGGCGGGGCTCTTCAGGACAAGTCCTTATATCGGCCAGATTTCAGCCTTCAAGAATTGGGGCTGAAATCTATTCGAAACCGGCTCAGTTAGAGCTAGCCGCCCTGTTACCATGCTAATACAATATAGACTTAGTAGAGAGACCCCGAGAGTAGTGCCGAGTCATTGCTCAATTCTAGCCAAATAAAGATCGACCGAAGCATATCCCAGGTACCTCAGCTTGCAGAATTGGCGCACTGAACTAAATAGAATCTGCCTCCTGTTGTCGCTAGCCGCCATCGTAGGCTACGGCGTGGGGCACATAGGCTGGGTAATGCTGATAAGCCTGAGCCTCTATTATCTATTCAACCTCTACCAGCTACGTCGTTTCAATCTGTGGCTCAACCGTGATTCCTCCGAAACTGACTCCGAGCCACCGGAAACCTTTGGCCTGTGGGGCGACATTTTCGATGGCATCTACCGTCTGCAGAAACAGGAACGACGCGCTAGCTCCTATCTAGCCAACATCATCGACAAGGCTCAGGAGTCTTCTGCCGCACTCGAAATGGCGGTAGTCATGATTAACAAGCAGAACAATCTGGATTGGTGGAACCTGGCCGCCGAAGAATTACTGGGCTTCCAATACCCCAAGGACAGAAACCAGCCCATCACCAATCTGATTCGCGACCCTCGATTTTCAGATTATTTCTATAACGAAAACTACGACGACACACTGAAGATGGACGCGCCGGGGGAGAGCAGCAAAGTCTTAGAATTTCAAATCGCGTTATTTGGCGAGCACGAACGCCTGATGATAGTTCGCGATGTTACTCAGCTGCATAGGCTCGAATCGATGCGCAAGGATTTTGTTGGAAATGTTTCCCATGAGCTAGGCACCCCGATCACCGTGATTAAGGGCTACCTCGAGGCCATTGTAGACAATCTGGATTCAATGGATGAAAGATGGCATAAGCCAATACAGCAGATGCGGCAACAGTCCCTGCGCATGGAAAACATCGTGCGAGACCTGCTGATTCTATCTAGCCTAGAAAC
Source organism: uncultured Pseudomonadales bacterium (assembly GCA_943842505.1). Classification (GTDB taxonomy): domain Bacteria; phylum Pseudomonadota; class Gammaproteobacteria; order Pseudomonadales; family Pseudohongiellaceae; genus UBA9145. The sequence continues at coordinate 69,490 of CALTDI010000015.1, forward strand.
CAAGGGACTAACCAAGACACAGAACTTTATCAAACTAACAACGCTTTTCTCGGAAATAGAGAACGATACTCAGCAGATGTTTAAGGACAAGCAGCATACTTTTGAGATCATCTGCAATCCCGCCCTTTGCTTTACAGGCAAGCGCAGCGAAATCTATAGCGCCATATCGAACCTAGTTGTAAATGCCGCAAAATATACGCCTGCCGGAGGTCATATTCAGCTCTCGGCCGAGGCGAACGGCGGGCTCTTTGAGATTAGCGTGCAAGACGATGGCATTGGTATTGAAAGCCACCACATTCCCCGACTCACAGAACGCTTCTACCGGATCGATGGAAGCAGGTCATCAGATACAGGGGGAACGGGCTTGGGACTGGCGATAGTGAAGCACATACTCGCTAGACATGAAGGAGAGCTGGAGATTTCGAGCACCCACGGAGAAGGCAGCCGCTTTCTCTGTAGGCTGCCACTTTCGCGAGTAAGCTTAGAAGAAAGCGTATCAAAAACCAAAACGGAAGCTCTGAGCACCGACACTTAGAACGTCTAATCCGAGCGGGCGATTTTCTCTGCAACATTATCTAGAGGAGCGTGCCTAACATCCATCCCCTTGACCAGATAGATCACATGCTCGGAAACATTCTTTGCGTGATCTCCGATGCGCTCCAAAGCGCGCAATGCCCAGAGCAGATTTAACATACGACTAATACTTCGGGGGTCTTCCATCATATAGGTGATGAGAGAGCGCATTGCTGAGCCATACTCGTTATCAACGATTATGTCATCCTGCGCAATTTCCAGCGCGGCACTCGCATCGTAGCGAGCGAAGGCGTCGAGTGCCAGGCTCACCATTCTAGCCACTCGGTCTCCTAAATGTCTAAATTCGATTATGCCCTCGGGGAAGTCACCCTCCTCTGTTAATTTTATTGCCATCCGTGCAATTTTTGCAGACTCATCACCAATACGCTCCAGGTCGCGGACTGTCTTAATGATCGCAAGGACTAATCGTAAATCACTGGCAGCCGGCTGCCGTCTGGCCAGGATAAGATTGCATTCCTCATCGATCTTAATCTCCAATGCATCGATATTATTCTCTTCGACTAGCACTTCGCTAGCTAGACCACTGTCTGCAGAAGTGATCGAGAGCAATGCATCAGTTACCTGCTTCTCAACGGCACCCCCCATTTCAAGCATATGATTCTTGATATCTTCCAACTCGGCATTGAACTGTTGCGATATGTGTTGGCCATGGCCTTCGGCTTGAGGGTTCATCTACTTTTCCTGACAAATTTGACTTGAGTTAGCTTAATTAAATAAGAGTTCTTTAACCGTAACGACCGGTTATATAATCTTCCGTTTGCTTTTCGCGAGGGTTCGTAAAGATAGTATCCGTGGCATCGAATTCAACCATATTGCCCATATACATAAACGCCGTATAGTCCGATACCCTGGCTGCCTGCTGCATATTGTGAGTTACGATCACAATGGTGTAATCATTCTTTAGCTCATTGATGAGCTCTTCAATCTTAAGTGTTGAGATCGGGTCCAACGCAGATGCCGGCTCATCCAGAAGCAACACCTCTGGCTCAACTGCTATAGTTCTCGCGATAACGAGACGTTGCTGCTGACCACCCGACATGCCAAGCGCACTATCGTTCAGTCTGTCTTTTACTTCGTCCCAAAGGGCCGCCGCCTTTAATGACTTCTCGACAGCCTCATCGAGGATACGCTTGGAATTTATTCCCTGAATGCGCAAGCCATAGGCAACATTTTCGTAGATAGACTTCGGGAACGGGTTGGGCTTCTGAAAGACCATACCTACGCGCCGCCTGAGATCTGCCACGTCTACAGACTTCTGATAGATATCATCTCCATCCAGTGCTACGAGGCCTTCGATGACGCAGTCATCAACCAGATCGTTCATGCGATTAAAACACCTTAGCAGACTGGATTTTCCGCATCCGCTAGGCCCAATGAAGGCAGTCACGCGCTGTTTTGGAATAGTCAGATTGATATCGATCAGTGCCTGTTTGTCTTTTGCGTAATACAGATTCAAATGTTCGATATCAATACAACTTGCCAGGGCTCCAATGTCTTTACTCTTCTCACCCAGCACAGACGACACATCCACAGTTCTAGTCGGGGATTGCGTGTCATTCGCCTGCTCACTATTCAACTCATTCATTGATCTTCGACCCGTAGTAGTAATTATTAGACGTCCAACGCCTTGTATTTCTCACGCAGATGATTTCTAAGCGCCACTGCCGTTAAATTTAGCCCGGCGATAACGATGACCAAAAGCAAAGCTGTTGCAAAGACTAGTGGTCTGGCCGCCTCAATATTAGGGCTTTGAAAACCCACATCGTAAATATGAAAACCGAGATGCATGAACTTCTGCTCAAGGTGTAGATAGGGATAATTTCCATCTAGCGGTAGTGACGGCGCTAATTTCACAACACCTACCAGCATTAAAGGTGCCACCTCTCCTGCCGCTCTCGCCACCGCGAGAATCAAGCCGGTCATCATCGCGGGGCTAGCCATGGGCAGCACCACGCGCCACAGCGTTTCAAATTTCGTCGCGCCCAGCGCCAAACTGCCCTCACGCACGCTTCTCGGAATTCTGGCCAGACCTTCTTCGGTGGCGACGATAACCACTGGAACGGTTAGTAGCGCCAAGGTCAAGGATGCCCACAACAGACCGGGCGTTCCAAAGGTTGGTGCAGGCAAGGCTTCAGGATAAAAAATCTGATCGACTTCGGCGCCAAGTATATAGATAAAGAAACCCAGCCCGAAGACCCCATATACAATGGACGGCACACCGGCGAGATTATTAACTGCAATGCGAATAGCGCGAGTGATGAAGCCCTGACGGGCATATTCACGCAGATAGACAGCGGCAACGACTCCGAACGGTGTCACAAACACAGACATCAGCATAACCATCATCACGGTACCAAAAATAGCCGGAAAAATACCGCCCTCTGTGTTCGCTTCCCGTGGCTCGGCGGTCAAAAACTCTCCCAGTTTCAGGAAGTAGGTTCCGATCTTACCGACCAGAGAGAGTTGATTCGGCTTATACGCGCGAACGATATCGGCAAAGCTAACCTCCGTCTCCTCATCATTTGCCGCAACGAAAATTGCCGAATCTCTGTTCACCGTCTCATATAACGCAATTAGTTGAACCTGCAGCAGGTCATACTCTTCATCGAGTTCAGCCCTATCGCTATCAATCTCAGCTAAAGCTTCGGGCGTCAGCTCCTGATCGAGTTCCAGGCGACGCTCACGCAGCCGAAGACGTTCCATGGCGTAGTTGATCTGCCCTATTTCCTGGTTTTCAATCACATAGATATCGTCGCGAATATCCAATGCTCGCTCGAGACGCTCGTTAAAATCATTCCACCTGGCCGCTTCAATTGCTAACGCATCACCACTAAATGAAATCAGTTCAGAGTTTTCTTTGATGCCACTGAGATGACCGTAGAAATTGCCCCACTCTCGTCTCTCAAGAGCTATAACATTCTGCGGATATTCGACATCATGTACGAAGTCACTAAGAACCCAGGTAAAATCTGCGCCGGTTAAATCTCTATTACCCAGCTTCAATAACTGACGCTCGTAGAATCCCTGCGCCTCATTAACCGGAATCCCCGATGATGCTATCTGCGCAGATATAACCATTTCACTTTCTACAAACTCACCGATAACTTGCGTGCTGAGGAGTTCACCAGACGATGTTGGCGGCGCATAGTTGGCCTGCATCACATCGCGAGGCCAGAAATGACTCATACCGCGGACGGTGAGCAAGGCCAGCAAACCTACAACCATAAGAATACTGATAGCCACCGCTCCGGCATTTAGCCAAACCCAGGGCGTTCCTCTTCGCATCCATGTAGACATTTGCGTTTTCATATCGTGCTGTACTTAGTCCTTAGGCGCTGCCTGACTATTTCTGCAACGTTATTAAACATGAACGTAAACATGAAGAGCACCAGAGCCGCGAGGAATAGAATTCGATAATGCGTACTATCTACTTCTGACTCTGGAATCTCTACGGCAATATTTGCCGCCAGTGTACGCATGCCTTCGAATATATTGATATCCATGATAGGCGTGTTTCCCGTAGCCATAAGTACGATCATGGTTTCACCCACCGCTCGGCCCATGCCAATCATTAGTGCGCTGAAGATGCCCGGGCTCGCTGTAGGCAGCACTACTCTCTGCAGACTTTGCCAAGGCGTGGCGCCCAGAGCGAGAGAGCCATAGGTCAGTTGCTTGGGAACGGTGAAGATCGCGTCTTCCGCGATCGAGAAAATCGTCGGTATTACAGCAAAGCCCATGGCAAAACCCACAACCATTGCATTACGCTGGTCGTAACTAATACCCAGATCGTTTGTTATCCAGAAACGCATGTCGCCACCGAAGAAGATGTTTTCAATAGGCACGGCAACCGCAAAAGACAGATAGGAAAACACAATAATAACGGGAATCAATATGCCGGCTTCCCAACCATCGGGAACCGATTCACGAATTTTTCTGGGCAATTGGGTCCACGCAAAACTGGCCCCAAGAATGCTAAGTGGGAGTACGATCAGAATCGAAAAAATACCCAGTAAATTCTTCTCAACAAAGGGTGCCAGCCACAAACCCGCGAGGAAGCCAAGCACAACGGTTGGCAGCGCCTCCATCAGTTCGATTAAGGGCTTCACCTTGCGCCGCATCGCGGGAGCCATAAAATAGCCGGTAAAGATTGCACCGCAGATCGCCAGAGGCGCCGCCAAGAGCATGGCGTAGAAAGCCGCTTTTAGCGTACCGAAAGAAAGTGGGACTAGAGAATACTTCGGCTCAAATTCATTGCTGGAAGCCGAAGACTGCCAAATATATTCCGGTTCTGAATAACCCTCATACCAGACCTTATCCCACAGCACAGACCAGGAGACTTCGGGGTGCTCGTTGCGAACCTCCCAAAAGCCGACCGCACCTTCGCTGGTCTCAAGGAGCAAGCCATCTCCGCGCGGGGAAAGAGCTATTAATCTGGGCTGTGCATTACTTATATCCTGAGAAAAGACTGCACGGTGTGCCGTTGTATTGTAGATCGAGAGACTACCCTGCCCGTCTATACTGACGAAGTTTTTCCGGCGCTGCTCAGGGGTCATCTTCAGTATAGGCTCTGCACTGGGACTAAATTCGCGCACCTTCTGCAATCGAGTCTGCCCCTCTTCTCGCGAGAGGAACCACTGCGCGACATTCCCCCCGTCGTCAGCGACCAATAAAGATATACCGCCCAAGAGAAAGACCACCTGCGTAGGCCTAACCCCGCCTTCGGTAAGAAACATCTCTATACCAAACTCATTACTTTGACCATTTCTGGCGGCGATCAAATCAAGAGTCCTGATCAGGCCATTACTGGAAATAAAATAGAGCCAGCGCTGATCGCCGCCGATGAACATCTGCTCAACATTCTGAACCAGCAGATCCAGCGGATAATTTTCAATATCGATCTCAGGATCGCCGCCCCCGATATCGAATGCCGCAAACAGGCTCGTCTGCTTGCTAGCACTAATAAGGTTTACCGCGCCTCTGGCATCCGTTCCTGCAAGCATCAGAGTATCGCCAGAGGAACGCACTGCCAATCTAGCCAGAGCTGACCCCACGAATAGGGAGAACGGCTGCTGCCCGAAAGGGAAATCGATGACAGGCGTTAATGTCCGCCTATTATTTGGGCCGGAGAAACTGGTATCGAAGCCATAACGAGCAACAATGGCTTCACCATTGTCCAAGCCAAGCGCAAAGATGCCACTCTCTTCCGTGTCCAGGGCAAACTGGCTTATGGCCGCGCCTTCCGGGAGCTCGATATCCATGGCAGCGACGGTGGAACCATCTTCCACATCGAAGAACAAGACATCTGCCCTGTCGCCTATGCGCATGCCTATCTCTGACTGTTCCTCTATCGCCAGATGCAGGGAATTGGAGTCGTAGCGATTCTCTAACTGATATTCATTTACCTTGTCCAGAGTCGCCGACTCGAACAGAGGTATCACTTCATAGAACAGGTACATGAAGATGAGCAGGATCGCCAATATGACGCTAACACCACCTATGGCGATGGCGACACTGGCCACCTTGTCAGAGGCATGACGCATCTTCCGTCGAAAAGCCATACGACTCGAAGCCATCTGCAGCGGTGAAGATTTTCCGTCAGAGGCTTCCACGCTCTGGCTACCTGCTTGCTGATTTACTTCGTTTGACATGAATCTCTCAAGACTCGCTACTGCGATTTTAGATCTTCCTTGCTAAAACACAACAAAGGCTCAGTCTATTACAGGCTGAACCTTTGTCTACTTAAGGGGAGAAACTGTTACCCACTCTCTAGTTGCGTTGCAAGTCTAGTTGCAGATTACGCATTGTGTCCTGCACGACTCTCACTGGCAAAGGGATATAACCATCTTTGAGCACTACTTCCTGACCTGTCTTCGACAGAATCAGCTTAACAAATTCGCGCTCCAGTGGTGGCAAGGGCTTGTTTGGCTCCTTATTCACATACACATAGAGGAATCGCGCCAAAGGATAGTTGCCTGTAACCGAATTCTCCGGTGTCGCTTCAAAATATTCGCTGCCCGCATTCTTGGCTATGGGTACGGCTCTGACACTGGAAGTACGATAGCCAATCCCTGAATAGCCGACGCCATTGATCGATGTGCTCACAGACTGGACCACAGACGCTGAGCCAGGCTGCTCATTTACGTTGTTCTTAAAGTCACCATCACACAGCGCCACGTCCTTGAAATAGCCGTAGGTTCCTGAAACGGAGTTGCGTCCAAACAGCTGAATATCTCGACGCTCCCATGCGCCGCGCATCTCAAGATCCCCCCAGCTATCGATGGCCGCAGAGGCACCGCAACGCTGATTAGAAGAGAATATGGCATCGACCTGTGGGATCGTCATGCCGGCAATGGGGTTGTCCTTGTGTACATAAACAGCTAGAGCGTCTATAGCGACTGGAATGGCAGTGGGCTTGTAGCCGTAACGCGACTCGAAGGCTTCGATCTCATTGTCCTTCATCTCGCGGCTCATAGGGCCAATATTTGATGTTCGCTCAGTGAGCGCCGGTGGGGCTGTAGATGAGCCTGCCGCTTGAATTTGAATATTCACATTCGGATAGACTCGCTTAAAATCCTCAGCCCACAATGTCATCAGATTTGCGAGGGTATCTGATCCTACGCTTGATAGATTGCCAGAAACCCCGCTAGTGCGTTCGTATTCTGGAATTCCCTGTTCCAATTCGGCGCCTGCTACGGAGAAAGAGAGGGCCGCGAGAAAGGACAGAGTCAGGGTTTTAACGAGTGCATTGATGCGCATTTGACCTCCAAAAAGACAGATTTAGGCTTTGTTTCATTGGGGTCAACTATATAGGCCTAATATTACAAAATTATGACAGTGAGATTTCGACGGCAATGCCGCGGTTTTTACTTCTGTATGACATGAGTCAAACGAAGCGAACGTGGTAATATGGACGGCCAGTCGGGGCTTTTAGCACTGTACACTTGGCCATTGAGGCTAAAATAGCGCTGCAAATCAGCCTCTGGAACCGTGTAGAAGATTTGTCATCCACTAGTCACAAAGCGCCTTCGATAAATTGGGTACACTAGCCGCCCGATTTACAAATTGCGCAGGAAAAGAGCCCTATGTCGGAGCAAGCAGACCGCAAGTCACTGAATTTGGCCGTGGACAATACTTCCAAGGCACAAACTGGCACCCCCGCGGCGACTGCACAGGCCCGGGAATTAGCAGCTGGCGCCGATATAGACCTGGAAAATTCCGCCTATTACGAGAATCGCGAGCTTAACTATTTCAAGTTTAACTTGCGCGTGCTTAGCCAGGCCTCAAACCCCAAGCACCCGCTCCTTGAAAGACTCATGTTTCTGTTAATTTTCAGTTCGAACCTGGATGAGTTCTTTGAAATTAGAATCTCCGGGCTCAAGAAGCAATTAGACTTTGGCCGACAGCGACCCGGACCCGACGGTTTGTATCCAGAGCAAGTACTAAAAGAAATTCATCTCCAGGTGAGCGCAGCGCTGACCGAGCAATATCGAATCCTAAATGGAGACCTACTACCTAGCCTGGCTTCGGAGAACATCCACTTCATGCCCCGTCACGAATGGAACGAAGAACTCAAGGCTTGGGCTCGTGACTATTTTGATAGCGAAATTCAGCCGGTCGTAAGCCCGTTAGGACTAGACCCAGCCCACCCTTTCCCACGACTGGTAAACAAGAGTCTAAACTTCATCCTCTCTCTCGATGGAAAAGACGCATTCGGCCGCGAAAGCGGCCTTGCTATCGTGCCAGCGCCTCGCTCTCTTCCACGGCTTATCAAGGTACCGTCAGAAATCGCTCCCGAGGGGGATAATTTCATCTTCCTCTCCTCGATTATTCACGCCCATGTTGATGAATTGTTTCCTGGCATGACTGTCACGGAGTGCCACCAGTTTAGGGTGACTCGAAACTCTGATCTGGAAATGTCGAATGTTGAAGTCGAGGACTATGCAATGGCATTGCAGGGGCAGCTGCATAGCCGCCGTTTTGGTGCCGCGACAAAACTGGAGGTCAGCATAGGCTGCCCCGAAGAGCTGACGGATTTCCTTCTGGAACGATTCAATCTTACCACCGACGAGCTATTTCAGTTGGATGGTCCAGTGAATTTACAGCGCCTAATGGCACTGTATGGAATGATCGACCGTTCTGATCTACGCTACCCCCAGTTCTCCCCGGGCACGCCGCGCCTGCTCGAAGAAGACAGCTATATATTTGCCGCCGTCGACAAAGAAGATCAATTACTACTCCATCCTTTTCAGTCATTCATACCCATTATCGACTGGGTGCGCCAGGCAGCAAAAGATCCAACTGTGCTGTCGATCAAGCAGACGCTTTATCGAACCAACGAATCCTCAGAGCTCGTTGAGGCGCTCGCCGAGGCCGCACGAAATGGCAAAGAGGTTACCGTCGTAATCGAACTACGCGCACGCTTCGATGAAGAGGAAAATATCAATTTCGCGAGCATCTTGCAGGAAGCTGGAGCAGTAGTGGTATACGGCGTTATGGGTTACAAGACCCACGCGAAGATGCTGCTGTTTGTGCGTCGAATTGGCAATAGCCTGAAGCGCTATGCTCATTTGGGCACGGGCAATTATCATCGTAAGAACTCCCTACTCTATACAGACTACAGCCTGCTCACATCCGATGAAATTGTCTGCGCAGACGTGCACAAGGTGTTTCAGCAGATCACCGGTATGGGCAAGAAGATTCATCCGAATCTACTTATTCACGCGCCTTTCAACCTGCGTAAATCTCTGCTGAAGATGATCAACGCTGAAAGAGATGCAGCGCTGGCGGGAAAAAAAGCACGCATCGTAGCCAAGATGAACGCCATAACTGATCCGGATATTATTAAAGCGCTCTATGGCGCCTCGATGGCTGGCGTGAAGATCGATCTTATTATTCGTGGCATCTGCTGCCTGCGCCCCGGCATGGCTGGCGTTAGTGAAAATATACGAGTCATATCTGTGATCGGTCGCTTCCTGGAACATTCACGGGTGTATTATTTCCAAAACTCAGATCCGCAAGTCTATTGCTCCAGCGCCGATTGGATGGAACGCAATCTCAACAACAGAATTGAAGTCTGCTTCCCCATCTTAAAGAAGAAGCACATCAGTCGCGTCAAAGCGGAGCTAGAGATGTACTTAAATGACCGCGGTCAAAGCTGGGAATTAAATTCCACAGGTGAGTATCTCTCACTTGAAAGCACATCGCCCTCGGACGAATCACTGGAAGATGTGCAAATGCTATTGCTTAAACAATGGTCTTGAGACACGACTCGCAAGAAACCCTTACAATTATCACAAGGCGTCACCGAGAAGAAGTTACAGAAGGACTTATTTTACTATCGAAACCAAAGGCTAGTTATCGGTCAGGCTAACATCGGGTAGCTCGCTATTTTGCATGACCGCCAAGGTCTTCTTATTCTTTACCATAAAATCCAGCATGCCCTCACGCAATGCTGTCGCACTGAAGTTTATACAGTCCACCGAATAGGCTTGCATAAGGCCTACCAGCACGGCCCAACCTGGCAACAATAGATCGCGTCGACGTTCTTTCAGCCCGCCCAGTTCCCCACCTTCCGAGATGGCCTTAATGATTTTCGATTTCAATGCTATGAGTGCATCAAGCTCGATTTTGCCCTTGCTATAGCCATGTGACTGGCAGATAGCCGCTAGCATCTTTACCGTACCCGAGGAGGCATAAGCCTCCTGCCAGCCTGCCTTTCTTACTCCAGGGCCAATGCCCGCGAAGACTGCAAGCGCCGCCTCGGCCGCCTCGTTCAATTGCGTCTCGAGCAAGGCGGTGTCTGCACTGTGTTGTGGAAAGAATTTATCGCGACACGCCACACTTCCTATAGCCATGCTTTCAGTAAGAAGCCGACTATGGCGATGACCAATAACAACCTCCGTACTGCCGCCTCCTATATCGATCACGAGACGATGCTGGTCAGACTCTGGCAAGGAGGTGATTACCCCCGCATAGATTAGCACCGCCTCCTGCACGCCACTGATTGTTGAAATCTCAATGCCTATTTCGCTAGCGAGCTGGATAAAATCTATGGAGTTGTCGGTAACGCGAAAGGTGTTTGTACCCAGTGCCCAATATTGCTCGAGCGGATACTGATCCATCAATGTTTTAAAGTGTTTTAGACAGTCTAGGCCTCTCTTAAAAGCCCCCGGTGAGATACTGCCGGTCTTACGCACGTCTTCACCGAGCTGAACAGAGTCACTGCAACGCTCAACGATTTCAATTCGACCTTCAACCCACTCCCCGATCAGGATATGAAAGCTGTTGGATCCCAGATCGATACATGCATACATAGGAAGAGGATGACTAGTAGAGAGTAAATAGGCGCCTGACAATCGCTGAAAGAGGCTGTTCTGCTTGCAATCAGGCCTAAGTAGGCATGGAATAAAACAGAGGAGACTCGATCAGATATTTCTCATGCTCTTACACTATATCGTCAGATCGACGTGGAGTCTGAATCTTAGACCCTCGCCATAGCGCTAGATCATCGATTGCTGATAGTTTTCCAGGCCTACCTTTTCTATCAAGGTCAGTTGCGCTTCCAGCCAGTCGATATGTTCTTCTTCGCTGCTTAGGATCTCACTCAGCAGATCACGGCTTACGAAATCGCTGACAGACTCACAGTAGGCAATACCCTCTTTCAGGTCGGGGCAGGCAATGAATTCTAGCTTGAGGTCACACTCCAGCATTTCCTGAGTGTTTTCGCCGATCAACAATTTTCCAAGATTCTGGACATTCGGCAGTCCCTCGAGGAAAAGAATTCGCTGTATAAGCTGATCCGCATGCTTCATCTCATCTATTGATTCTTCGTGCTCTTTGGCAGCCAGCTTTTCCAGCCCCCAGTCTTGATACATACGAGAGTGGAGAAAGTACTGATTAATGGCGATGAGTTCGTTGGCAAGCGCCTTGTTTAGATGCTTGATTACGGTAGCGTCCGACTTCATTTAGTGGGTCCTTGTGACAAGTTATAGTTCGCACAAGCTTCGCTTCTCATGACTGAAATGTCAAGAAATTAGGGTGTAAGTCATTGATATAGATAGCATAACTAAATGAGAAGCAATCCCATTACTATTCAGCTGCCTACAGGCTACAACAAGGCGTTTGGAGGAGATACCGCTGCAGAGAAGAAAACGGCTTAATGGCGAAAACGGGCTGGCTAGCCCGCGTTTGTATAGGAGGCTGTCTTGTGGAATTCCTTAACAATTGTCTGAGCGAGTTTGCCACACTTACCGCACTCGCTCGCCACACCGAGCTTCGAACGCAGATCAGTCATATTGCTCGCACCACCACGGCACAAATCACGAATCTGATTGTCGGTAATTTGTCGGCAAATGCATACGTACATGGTGTTTCCTCAGTGTGGCAAATACTTTAAATGATAATGAGAATGATTGTCAACAACATTTAAATCTGTTAATTTAGAACCCTACAAACCCTCCACGCTAACAAGCTAAGTTATTGTTTTAAAAGGCCAGAATACAGCCATGTCGCGAACGACCCTATCATCAGCGAAGAGCGGCGACCGCTGCGTCGTGTTGGAAATAGCCTCGGATCCTCCTGAGATGAAGAGCAGACTCTACGCGCTGGGCATTATTCCTGGCTCGGCAATAGAATTGCTGCGATTCGCCCCCTTGGGCGACCCGATGCAAGTAAAGGTAGGTGGAAGCTTTGTCAGCATTCGCAAATCCGAAGCCAAAATCATTACCGTGGATATCCAATAGGCCATGCAAAAAATAGCATTGATCGGCAACCCCAATTGCGGGAAGACCACATTATTTAATCTACTTACCGGCGCGAATCAGAAAGTCGGTAACTGGCCGGGCGTTACTGTAGAGAAAAAGTTCGGTTATTTCGAACTCGAGAACCAGTCAATCGAGCTGGTCGACCTACCCGGCATCTATTCTCTTGAACAAGGCTATAGTGGTATCGATGAAAAAATTGCTCAGGACTTCCTAGAGCAGAGCGACATTAGCCTAATCATCAATATCGTTGACGCTACCAACCTGGAACGAAGCCTCGTATTGACTCAGCAACTGATGGAGCGCGGGGTCCCCATGTTGCTTGTTATAAACATGCTCGATGTTGCCAGGCAACAGGGCATTACGGTTAGCACCGACAAGCTGGCCCAGAAGCTACAACTGCCTATCATAGAAATGATCGCCTCGCAGAAGCATGGCATCGATGAACTTCGTAACAGCTTAATCTCGACATTTGGCACTGTTCCACCAGCTAGAGAGAACAAGCCAGCCCCTGGTGAAAGCGCAGCCTCTGAAGAGAAACTCCTAAAACGCTATCACCAATCGCGGCAGCTCATTAACGGCGTGGTTGAAGTCTCCCCTACTCACCACAGCCTGTCGGAAAGAATCGACTCCGTGCTTATAAACCGTTGGCTTGGCATACCCTTCTTCCTGTTTATGATTTACCTGATGTTTACCATCGCGGTAAACCTTGGCGCTGTCTTCATCGATTTCTTCGACATCCTTTTTGCTGCGGTGCTGGTGGATGGCGTCAGCTGGCTGCTGCGTGAAATATCTGCCCCCGAGGTTCTGGTAACACTGCTAGCTCAGGGCGTAGGTGGCGGCGTAACACTGGTCGCTACCTTTATTCCGGTAATCGGTTTTCTCTACCTGTGCCTATCTGTATTGGAAGACTCTGGCTATATGTCACGCGCCGCCTTTGTTATCGATCGAGCGATGAGCGGAATTGGCCTGCCCGGGAATGCCTTCGTACCTTTGATTGTTGGCTTCGGCTGCAATGTGCCTGCGGTAATGGCTGCCAGGAGCCTGGGGAGAGACAGCGATCGGCTAATGACGATAGCCATGGCCCCCTTTATGAGTTGCGGCGCAAGACTAACTGTCTATGCGTTATTCGCTGCCGCATTTTTTCAGCAGAATGGGCAGAACATAGTCTTCGCTCTGTACTTACTCGGTATCGCCTTAGCGGTATTTACCGGTTGGATATTTCGTAAACAGCTATTTACCGATGAGGTTACGCCGTCGTTTCAAGAAATGCCTGCCTACCATGTTCCTATCGCCAGGAATATTTTGCTTACCACCTGGTTTCGTCTTAAGTCCTTCATCTTTAGAGCGGGCAAGACCATCGTCGTTGTTGTAATAGCACTAAGCTTCCTCAACTCTATAAGCACGGACTTTAGTTTCGGAAACGAAGACTCTGAAGATTCGGTGCTAAGCGTTATTGGCCGGTCGATCACTCCAGCTTTCGCGCCTCTAGGCATAGAAGAAGACAATTGGCCGGCAACGGTCGGTCTCTTCACAGGCATGTTCGCCAAAGAAGCTATTGTGGGAACCCTAGATGCACTCTACAGCGAATCCAACGCAGACGAGGATGACGGTTCCCCACCAGACCTCATCGCGGCCGCCGGCGATGCATTCGCTTCCATAGGTTCAGAGCTTCTGGCTCTGAGCTCTACCCTCACTGATCCACTGGGCATATCCATCGGTGATATCAGCGATCTTGATGCTGTTGCCGACGACCAGGAAATCGAGACCACGACGCTTAGCAATATGGCAGCTTTGTTTTCTGGCCCCTTCGCCGCCTTCTGCTATCTGGTATTCATACTACTCTACGCCCCATGTGTAGCCGTGCTAGGCGCAATCAACAAAGAAGCAGGGTGGCATTGGACACTCCTGGTCTTCGGTTGGAGCACTGGACTCGCCTATATAACCGCCACCGTCATCTATCAGATTGGCACTTTCTTCCTAAACCCCCTATTCTCCTCCCTGTGGATAATAGGCATGCTTACTATATTGATTGTCTTCATTCTCAACCTGAAGAGACTCACCAGTAAAATGGTGCCAAAGAACCTCATTCCAGCCGTTCAATTGTAGCGGGAGAGAAATCTTGCAGGATTCGGCAAAACAGGATGCTGGCATTCCTGTTAGTAAATATTTGTTCGCTGCAATACTATTGCTGTTGCTAATAAAAGTATTTCTGGCGTCTGTGCTCGACCTCTATAGCGACGAGGTTTTCTACTGGCAGGCTTCGGCAAACCCCGCCATAGCCTATAGCGACCTCCCCTTTATGACCGCTCTTCTGATTGGCCTTGGATCCGCCATAGAACCAAGCAACACCCTCGCAGCGCGCAGCTTATTTATTCTCTTGGGCAGTTGTTTGCCGCTTCTCATGTTCTGGATAGCAAAGCCTATCACTGGTTATAAATTTGCTATTGAATCGGCAGCCCTAAGCTTGTGCTTGCCATTGGCTGGATTTCTTGGACTACTCGCCGTTCCCGATGTACCACTGGTTTTCTTCGGCCTTCTCTCCATAGGCTTCTTTGATCGCGCATTACGTGACAATCAACTTTCCCACTGGCTATTTGCAGGCGTATTTGTTGCGATGGGCTTGAGCACCCACTACAGATTCTTCCTCTATCCGGCAGGCGCGATTCTTTTTCTACTATTTTTTAGTGGCGAACGAAAGCAGTGGAGCAACCCCAGATTATGGCAGTGCATTGCAATTGCGAGTCTAGGCTTAATACCTATTCTGTGGTTTAACTTGAGCAATGCTTTGAGCAGTGCCAGTTTCTATTTTGTGGATCGCCACCCATGGGAGTTTCAGGCCAGCGGGCTACTGCATATGTTCAAGCAGGCTGGCCTGGTCACGCCGCCGCTATACCTTATATTCGCCTATACCCTCTACCTCATGCTGGGCAAGGCGAGACACGGTGATCGCAGCGCCGCTTTGCTACTCAGCTTCTCTGGGGTAAATTTACTGATCTACCTCCTGCTCGCCCCGTGGACAGATGCAACAAGCACCTCTATTCATTGGCCGCTATCTGGCTATTTCCCTCTACTGGTCTTTGTTCCGCTAGCACTGAGGTCCGCCTCAGGCTTCCTCGCCCGATATTTTACGGCACGCAGAGCGCATCGATTAATCCTGTGCATTCCAATAATTGGCTTCCTGGGCACGTTAACCGCCTTATTCGGTGTCGGCTCCCAGGCTTTCCAGACATCTCTGCAACCGATTGTCGGTAGCGGCGTGCTCTCCAACAAGATGGCCGGCTGGAAACCCTTCGCCAGTCATGTCGATGGCCTCTTACAAAGTCAGTTTTCAAAGCCGACGCTCATCGTTACAGACAACTATTACACGCTCGCCCAAGTCGAGTACGCCAAGCTCTCCGAGCAGGCATACACTCTGGACGAAGACAAAGCCGTGCGCGACGGCAGAATCACCCAATACCGACTATGGCAGAAAGATAGGATTGGTTTTGAAATGCTCAGAGCCGATGACTATCTATTTGTAGCAGAAGACAGCACATTAGACACTGCAGCCAAGCACGATCTGTTGGAATACCTCTGTGACCGCACCGCGGAAGTCGAACATCTTGGTACACTGCATCTATTTGCTGGAGACAAGGCCTTTAGCTTCTACAAAGGCAGCGCACTGGACCCTGACAGCAATCAGACCAACGCCTGCCCCTATCCTGCGATCGCGTGGATGGATGCGCCGGCTCGAGATGCCGAATTACACGGAGTCGTGGCCATAAATGGCTGGGCTTTCAACGAAGACGTTGGAATCGAGCGAATAACATTACTAATCGATGGCGAGCCAGTTGCAGATGTCGAATATGGCGGAAGTCGACCGGATGTTGTTGAAGTCATGCAAGTGGTTAGCGATCCGAACCTGCCGAATATTGGATACAACTATACGTTCGATAGTAGGGTCATCGAAAATGGCAAGCACCAAGTAGAGTTGGAAATTCGAAATCGCTTGGGGGTCCTCCAGCGATATGGAAAGCGCACCGTGGAAATCAAAAACTAGCCCTGCTGCGCTAATAGGGATTTAGCGCTTCTACTGCAATTTTCCACTCATTACTTGCCGTAAATCGCCACAGACGCATATAACTTGTTCGAAAACTCTGCTGAGAATCATCTTCCAGAGTTTCCATCGTGCCGTAGGTATAACCAACTTCTTTAGACGCAGAAAGATACCCTCCCATATGGGTGAGGCTAATCTGATTCGTAGTTGATAACTGATTGTCCAAGAAAGCACCATAGACCGAGCTCGCCGCATCCGCTCCCACCGCCGGCGCCATACCCGGCAAGTAGACTCGTGTATTCTCTAACCCATAGCGTAGCAGCGCACGCTGGCCTCCGCGAAAATTTATCGACTGTCCGAAAAGATTATCGCGATCGATCAACAGCTGCATATTATTGCTTTCTGCCATCGCCATGACTGGATGTGCAGTTTCTTCGAGCACCGGACGTGTGTCGTCAAAATTGGGCTCAACTTCTAAACTCAAAAAACCCGGGATACCGGCTACGATATCCGCCATCAACACCCAACGAGAATCCTGCTTGAGCCAAATCGACACGAGGTGGCCAAAGCCTGATGGAGCACCCTCATCAAGAATCGTAAGAGGCCCTGCAGTTAACCCTAAGTCACCGGCTCGTGACACATCGACATAGTGTGCCTCCCAGTTAATCTCATTGGCGGTATCTTGGAATTCTTCTGAGGCATACAATTCGAGGGCATCGACGGGGCCGTCACGAAAGACAGTAGAACCCTGACCCAAGAATTCGAGAAACGCTGCAGTCCTGCCGATTTCGGCGGATCGATCTGCAAAACTCTGATCTGCGGACATCAAGTCCAACCAATGTTGATATTGGCTGACTTCTTCGCTCTGAATTTGGTTCTGCTCCTGCGCCTGCAAAACCAAAAAATGCGAGCCTATGAGAACTACGAAAAACAGCTGTGCTAGCCGTTTGCAGCGCCTAATAACGATTACTGTGTCTTTAAGCCTAAGCATTGATCAATAGTAATCTTATTATCAATTCTTAACTAGCCCAAATTCAATAGCATCGGCGCAGCGAGCGCAGGATAGATAGGGTAGAGGCAATCACAGATGATTCAAATGAGGCCCTATTGACAGCACTATTGACAGTACTATTGACAGTACTATTGATTGTTCTAGAGTTGATGAACCGCTAGAATTGAGGGCTTCAGGAATAGAGCGATAGAACACAGCGTCACTACCGAAATCATCCAAGCAGACGGCCGTCACTGAAACCCAATTGTGCATAGAAAAATTCGAAATCTAGCCTTATCACACATCATATTGGCAATAGCCATGTCTGCTTGCATGAGCCCAATTCACGCAGACACCGTGCTGGTAGACAATGACTCAGATCTCATTGCTCTAGCCAATGCCGTCGAATACTACGAAGACGGATCTGAATCACTAACTATTGATGATGTATTAGCAGAAAATTTTGCGGTGAACTTCATACCCCATAATGGAGATATCCTACATTTCGGCATTACCAGTTCAGCTTACTGGATACGATTCGACCTCGACTGGTCTCAGCTCGATCACCCTGAAGGAAAAATTTTGGAGTTCGGTCCCCCCCAAACTCGTAGCCGGACTTTTACGCGGCGGCATTGATTTGTTCGTCGTCGATGATGCCGGCGAACTGATTTCGCAATATACGCTTGGCACACTAGAGAGCCCTAGCGAAATAAAAACACTGAACCGAGGTTTCGCCCTAAAGATAAATGAAATCTATGGCGATCATTACTACCTCAGAGTAACTAGCGCACGACCGCTGCGCCTTCCCATATCGCTTTGGAGTGAAGATGCGTTTCTCGCTCAATCGATAAGCTCAGATACCGGTCTTGGTTTGCAATACGGCATATTGCTCGCCATGATTTTCTATAATCTATTTCTTTTCTTCACGATTCGCGAAAAAAGCTATCTCTTCTATGTTATTGCGGTAGCCACGCAGGCCGCTTTCCTGTTTCTAGATTCTAAACACTTACGCTTCCTTTTCGACGAATTGAATGCGGGCAGTTGGTGGGTAGACATCTCAGAGAGGCTTATCTACCCCCTACTCGTGATTACAGCCTTATTATTCCAACGGTCATTACTGCGTATCTGGGAGTACAATCTAAAGCTGGATATGACTATAAAGATCCTGCTTGGCGGATTTACCCTGGTTATGCTTTCCACCCTTGCGCCTAGCGAGAAGGTTTTTCAGTATCCATTCATTGCACTATTACTCGCTGCAATACCGCTAGCTTTCTATAACAACATCGATGCGATTCGAAGAGGAAACCTGACTGCCGCCGTACACATGGCCGCAATTGGCATATTCCTTGCCGGAACGATTATCTTGATGATGCAGCAACTCTTGCCCGGATTTCCAAGTAATGCTTTCACCGACAATGCGTACAATGCCGGCTTGATCATTCAATCACTCCTACTCTCACTGAGTTTGGCAACTCAATACAACCAGATCAAACAAGAAAAGGAAGACGCACAAAGGCAGGCTATCGATAACTTGGTTAAATCTGAAAAGATCAAAGACGACCTGCTGGCCAATGTCTCACACGAATTACGCACACCTCTATTTGGTATCAACGGGCTGGCTGAAACCGCATTGGCAGAGTTCAGATCGAATACAAAGAACCCGGTACTAATTAGCCAGAACCTCGAATTAATCCAAGCAAGTGGCGACAGACTAAGCAAACTAGTCAACGACCTACTCGACTTCTCCAGCGCCAAAGAAGAAGCTGCCTATATCAAATTCAGACCGGTAGATCTGAATAGCATCGCAACGCTGGTAATTGCCATCTGCAAGCCACTAGTTGGAGAGAAAAATCTGGACCTCAGGGTCGAGATAGACCCTGACCTCCCCTTGGTAGCCGGCGATGAAGATAGACTGCAGCAGATACTAGTTAACCTAACCTCCAATGCCATCAAGTTTACCTACTCAGGAGAGGTAGTAATCTCAGCGGAGCTTACCTCCGATTACAACGTGACCATCAAAGTGCGTGACACGGGCATTGGCATACATAGAACCGACCATGACACAATATTCAAGACTTTCGATAAACTACCTTCTCAGCATCTAAATGCATCGGGAATCGGCCTGGGCTTGCCACTCGCAAAGAGCATGGTAGAACTGCATCGCAGCGAGTTAAGAGTAGAGAGCGAACTCGACTTGGGTTCAACCTTTAGTTTTGACTTGCGCGTATCGTTAGATCAGACCCGCGCCGTCCAGCCGACTAATATTCACAAGCAAATGATTAGGCGTGCCGACTACATAGAACAGGCAAACAAGGAACCCGAAACACCGAAACTTCGCAGCGAACAGGATGTCACCATTCTGGTTGTGGACGATGACGAGATCAATCGCGTAGTAATGGGCCAGCAGTTAGACGAATACAACGTAATCAAATGCTCGAATGGGCTCGACGCCCTAACTGTTGTAGACGGGCAGAAACCAGATCTGATCTTGCTCGATCTAATGATGCCTGGCTTGAACGGGCATGAGGTCTGCCAGAAGCTTAGACAAAAGTACAGCCAGATAGAGTTGCCAATAATATTAGTCACAGCGAAAACCCATCTAGAAGACCTGACACAAGGATTTAAAACTGGCGCCAATGACTATCTTGCAAAGCCTTTTCACAATGAAGAGCTACGCTCTCGAGTAGAGAATCAGCTACGCCTCAGCTTGCTGCACCGAGTCAATGAAGACAACCTTCGCATGCGCTCCCAGATCGAGTCTTACGCCAAGGCAGACTCCGAACTGCGCAGCTCACGATTCAGACTTCAACAAGTTCTGGAATCTATAAATGCAGGCTTCATTGCCTTCGAACTACCCGGGAAGATATTCAGCCTCAACCAACGAGCGGCTGAATTACTGGGCACCGATCGCGAATCTGTTCTGGACAAAGACATACATACTTTATTTTCAGATTCAGAAGTAAATACCGAGATACTCCACGCGCTCGAGAACTGGGAGGACGGTGAGGATGATGAGGGGCTCCAGGAAGACCTACCGAACCATGCCGCTAGTAGAAGCATCAGTATAGAGATCGCCTACCCCTATAGCAGCGCAACTAAAGCATCTGCCAAGACAATTATGTTCAATAGCAAACTCAACCTGTTTGGCAGTGATGAAGGTACCGGAGTGCTTTTCCTCGAAGACACGGAGCCACTTAAATAGCTAGCAAACAGCAAAGTTGTGAATGATACGGTTGAGCTAGTTAGCTTCTTAGGACAGGCGCAGCAGAATATACGTCGAATCGGAACAAGATTAAGCGTACTTACCCCGTCGGAGATTACCAGTCACCCAGCGCTGCTTGACAAGCTAACCGGTATCGAACATTTGATTAACTTCATCGATGAGCAACTACCGAGTGTAAGCAGTGAGGGCGAATATCGCCAGCAACTGATTACCCTGATGCGCTCCGCCTTACATACCTGGGAGGTTACCACTCAGAAGTCGAAAATCGAGCTGGCCGAGGAGAGCAATATTTGGGCCGTTAGCATCGATGACGGCCGCCTAAGAACACGCACATTCGACCGCTACTTGCGAATCGAACAATTGCCGAAGATTCCGCGTTGGCGAGAAGTTGTAAGAACCGCCTATTTCGTCTTGTCGAATCCGGCAATTGAGCCCGAAACACGCCTATCTCTAGAGTCAGAATTAGAGAAGACCAAGTCTATATTGAAGAAGGCCGCTATAAGCTGATAGGCGTAATTAGACGCCGAAAGTAGGTTTCAGCATTCCCTTAGCCGCCCACATTCGTTAACCTACTGCTTATTAGTCAGTGTAAGAATTAGATTCCACGATGCTTGTGGGTATGTTCCGAAGTTACTGACTGTTTATTAGATCTTTCATTAGCACAGCACAGCACAGCGCAACCCAAACCATTTTCGCGATAGCTATGTACATACAACATTTTGGCCTTGCCCAATATCCATTTTCGCTGACACCAAACACGCGATACTTCCTGAAATTGCCAAGCCATCAGCGCGCCTTCGATTTCATAATAGAGGCTCTACGAAACGGGGAAAGCTTCACCAAAATCACCGGCGAAGTGGGAACGGGTAAAACCATGTTGTGCCGAAAAGCGCTCAATGCACTCGCCGTGCTCCAGGACAGGTATGCTACAGCCTTCGTCCCCAACCCATTCCTAAATGAAGAAGGCATCATGCATGCCGTCGCCGAAGAATTTCATCTCAGCTTTGATCCAAGCGCCAGCTACTACGATCTTCTAAAGCTAATCACTGAAGAGTTGATCCGCCTCTCAACCGAGGGCAAAACTGCCGTACTGTTCATCGACGAAGCGCAAGCGATGCCAGAGGAATCATTAGAGGCGATACGCCTGCTTACTACACTGGAGAGCGCTGCTAACGGACCTACACCGCTGCAAGTTATCCTATTCGGCCAACCTGAGCTAGATGAACTATTGCAGCGCCCCGCACTCCGAGAATTAAATCGTGATCTTAGTGTTTCCTTTCAACTAGCTGCACTAGATAGCGATGGCGTCGAAGCGTATCTGAATCATCGCCTAATCAAGGCAGGCTACAATGGCTACAGCCTGTTCACGCAGAAGGCCATAGATCTGATTTTTCAAAGCTCGAAGGGCGTGCCGAGGCTTATCAATATCCTCGCTCACAAATCACTAATGGTCGCTTTTGGCAAAGGCGCCTCTTCCCTGACCGATATACACGTGACGCTAGCCATCGCAGATACCGAATCGGCCCAGCCACTCAGATCACAGAAAAAGCACCTGTTCTCTTCTTAACGCAAGATTTGGCCGCCACACCAGGCACTTGTACCACAGTCCTGTTGTATCCCCGCCGGCAAACATTATAATCACCCAAGCTCACCGAATCTGGAATACCCGCTATGTCTCAAGAACTCTGGCAACAACTCAAATCAGAAGCTCAGCAGGTCATTCAACAAGAACCTCTGCTGGCGAGTTATGTCTATGCCTGCGTTCTAAACCACAACAGCCTGCAGTCTGCTCTCAGCTTTATTCTAGCGACCAAGCTAGCCGACGATGTTATGCCAGTGGTTACCGTTCGAGAATTATTCGATCACGCTTTCGAGGAATCCCCAAAGATCATCGAAGACGCTGCATGCGATATAAAAGCCGTTTTTGAAAGAGATGCAGCTGTAAGCACCCATCTGGCGGTCATTCTTTATCTGAAAGGTTTTCAGTCGATTCAAGTTCATCGGCTTGCGCACTTTCTTTGGAACAATAACCGGAACGAGCTAGCCTTGTTTATGCAGAGTCGAAATTCCGAGGTCTTTGCCGTCGACATTCACCCGGCTTGCAAGATTGGCCGCGGCATTATGTTCGATCATGCCACCGGCATTGTCATTGGTGAAACGACCGTTATCGAAGACGATGTTTCCATCCTGCAACAGGTGACATTGGGCGGCACCGGCAACGAGAAAGGCGATCGACATCCAAAGATACGCTCGGGAGTGCTTATCTCTACCGGGGCGAAAGTCTTGGGTAATATCGAAATAGGTATGGGGGCAAAGATAGGTGCAAACAGTGTTGTGCTTAACGATGTTGCCCCACATACAACCGTGGTCGGCGTCCCGGCAAAAGCCATAGGCAAACCAGGTACCCAGACACCATCACAAACGATGAATCAAAACTTCTTCGACTAGTTCAGATCCAAAAAATTCAGCATGAAATTAGACTGTAGGCGCTGAAGGCTCCCCTATACAAATATGCCCATGCGAATGCAACTCGCCTTCATAACAGACTAAACCTTCCGGCGAGACAGCTAAAACGCTATTGAACTGTGTCTGAGGCGAGATCATATTTAAGGCGAGCTGTGGCCTGCTGAGGTTCTCCATCAACCAGTCTTGGGCGGAACGTCAGACTATTGAATTTAGCTAGCAGTAGTCCTTCCTCTGGCGGTGATTCTAGATAATGTGCGAGCAGCTCTGCCTGTTGGATCATGCTTACCGTACTACTATAGCGATGACTAAAACGCCGTGACACCGTATTTACTCCGGCGAGACTAAACGAGAATAAGGCGAAGTTTGAATCGTTCTCTGCGTTGTTTCCAGCATCGCTAAAGAGGGGACTGCGCACATTGGGAAGTGCCGCAGACCATTCGCTGAAGGATATATAGGTATAGGAGGCTTCACCGTCAAGCGTTACCAGCTTATTGCGCTGTGCGACGACGGCTGCCTCAACAGTCGAATAGAATTCGGTATCCGGAATCACCATAGGTTGATTCCATAACTCAATAACCAAAGATTCGTCGACACCCGTCGCTAACATTTCATCGTAAGCTAGGCGATAAATCTCTGTCGCGGCCTCCGGCTTGTCATAGAGTATGTGCCAATCGCCTAGGTACACATTTGTCATTGCAAGCGCTTCTGCATCGGGAGATTCACCTCCCGCATAGACTTCATAAATTCTGTTGATCAACCCTAAACCCGAAAGATAGAAGGTCTCATTCACGTCATAGCGGCCACGCATTGCCTCCAAACCTGGTCCAACTTTTCTCAGCTGGTAGCTGGTCGGACCCCCATTCCAAAGCGCTACCGTCTGCAGGTGAAGCTGCCGCAATTGCTCGTAGATCATTGGCACAAGCCGCACGTCGTTTTCGCTCCAGAGAGTTTGCGCAACGGCAAGGGCAATCCATCGAATTTCAGCGGAGCGGCCAAAATGGTAACCCTGATAGAAACTATCATCTTCCGCCACGGCTCTCAGATGGAATCGGGATAGCTCTAGGAGGTCGTCGATTAATTCCTGATCGATAAATTTGCTTTTCTCGGTATAGAGCCAGTATAAATGCTCCATATTCTCTCTAGCCGATTCCCAATTGCCGCGGTTGGCGAAGTTACTTATTTTCTTGCTCAGCAGAGGTCGTTGAATGTCGGTGTAGAGGCCATCTTCTATGCGCGCTATCTGCATAGCGCGATCGAGAAGGTCGTGAGCCTCGTCAAACTGATTGAGCATCATGAATTTATCCGCCAACTGTTCGATGGGCTCTATCAGCCTGGAATCCATAGGGCCAAGCGTATCCTGCATGTCATTCAACAACTCACGGCCTAACGCCAGCTCGTCAATGACATTCGGCGTCGAATCAGGAACAGGCTGCCCGTAGGCAATCCCCACGGGAAATGCCAGAAGTAGTGCTAAGGCTGTAGAGAGTAGCTTAGTCATCGTAATTCTCGGCTCAAATATGGAAGCTTTGAGTAGGATATCAGGCAGGCTCAGGCTTGAATAGGAGTGGCGCCCAAAGCTGCGAGACGGCTGTAGACACAGGGCCCGATGTGATCGCTATTTTGCAGCCCCTTGATTATACTCAGCTTAGAAGATTACAAAATGACTGCATTTAGGAGAGTAATGTGAACAAAATCGGCAAAACTGTGGGCTTTTCCCTGCTATCACTGTTAATTGGTCTAGGAGCCGGCCTTTTCGCAGTTTCCTCCGCCCAGGAAGACGGCAAAGTCTATGAGCTTAGAATATACACCGCAACACCGGGCAATCTGGACAATCTACAAGCGCGCTTTCGGGATCACACCATCCGTATTTTCAACAACCATGGCATGAAGATAGTTGGTTTCTGGACGCCTACAAGCGAAGAAGACGCCGATGACACCCTAATCTATGTCTTGGAGCACGCCAGCCAGGAAGCTGCCAATGCCTCATGGCAGGCATTCGGCCAGGATCCCGAGTGGAAATCTGTCTCCGACGCATCTAATGCCAATGGCTCAATACTAGCCGGGGTTGAACGCCGCTATATGAAGGCGACAGACTATTCGCCATTGCAATAGTTACGATACGGGCCTGCTCGTTTCCAGAAGTAAATGACAGAAAACAAAAAAGGGATGGCTCTAAAGCCATCCCTTTTTTTAATTATTGTTTACTGAGAAACTTCTCTAGAATTTTTCCTGCAGCTTATTGTCGAACCCAATTTTATTAAAGTGATTTATCAAGAACCTGCCGAAGCATTTGATTCATCAACTAGAACACCAGCGGGTTATTAAAGAACTTGAATGAGCCATAGGCTAGTTCCAGCAACTCTACCGTAGACTGACCCTCACCGAGCCAGTAATAGAGCAAGCCACCCAAAATGATCCCTGCCGAGCTTAAAGCTGCAATCGTCTTGTCGTCTATCTTGCCATTCTCGTTCATATCTACTCCTAAATAAACCGACTACTACTGCTAGCTAAATCCAATCCAGCGACCGGTTGCCGCTACCGTAAACCATATCAGCATCGATGTGACAGCGACTAATCGTATCGTCCAAGGATTGATTTGGGCATGGGGACGACTGGTCAACAAGGGCTGCTTAATAAACAACATGAAGCAGGACCCCGCAATAAGCACTAACATCTTTATCCAGAACACTTCCATAAAATAGACCTTGTTACCCACACCTGCCGCGCAAAAAATGCCCGTTAGGATCGCCATTAACAAAGCCCATCTAAAGCACTTGTGAGTTCCTGTAACTAACGTTTCCGAAGGAACATCCTTGAAGATCATGCCGAGGAGACGCAAGTCTGTAGCCAGCACCGTTCCGCCTAGAACCGCCATGGAAAGTAAGTGCAACGCTTCCACTGTTGCATAGACAGAGCCATAGGTGGTGCCAATGACTCCAATCCATGAAGATTGATTCATCCAGTTAAAAAACGACTCCAAGCCAGGGTATATGGCTTCACGAATGCCCAGAGCTTCAACGAGGACCATCAGTAGAAAAACTGCAAATACTGCCAGCGATCTAGCATATTGACTCAAGATCGAACCTAACATGCGAACTCCCAAATTTTGATGTTGGATCAGGCCAACATTCTGCTAAAAACTATAACTTACAGCGCGTTTAGCTGATCTACGCAACCAGCCGCCCACAGAATAGTAGTATTAGTCGTATTCGTACAATCCACCCAGTCGTAAGGAATATATCTCCCTAAGGTGACTACTCCGCACCAAAGAACGAGTGAAATAATCGCACCAGTTCGCAAGGGCCCTGGCGCTACCGGATCGTTATCCCAATTGCCTTTAGCGGATTTCAATCTATTATTGAAAATCCACGCATTGATGAATGCCAAGAGGAGTAAAATCATTTTCATTCGAAACCACAGACTCTGAATCGTCTCCACCGGTTTCGCATAAACCAATAATGCTCCGGTGATAAACATGATTACAAACCCAATAATCATGGGCTTGTGCAGTCTAGCGGCTATTGTGGAGGCAGGAACATTGGGCATAACCCAGCCAAGCATACGAAAATCTATGATAAACAGAGATCCAATACTAACCATCAATGTTAGTACATGGGTAGCTTCTAACCAGCTGTAGCTATAGTAACCCGCCACCAGCATCTGGCTGTATTCCTGCGCTTCCATCCAATGAGCAAATTGCAGTAATAACTCGTTTATCACGCTTTCCAGCCTCCTTTAATACCACTATGCGCTTTTTCTTCTTAGAGCGGAAAGAATAAACATCCTTGCGCCTCGAGTCCACTGCTATGACGTGGAATAACCCCCTCGCATGATGTAAATCATAATTTAGGATTGCGCCTGAATCTCTCGTTTTCTGTATTCTGAGGGCGTCACGCCCTTAATTTGACGGAAGGCATTATTGAAAGGCGTGATCGATTGATAGCCAACAGAGAGAGCAATGGTAAGCACCGGAACACTTGGATTTTCATTATCCGCCAAGGCCTCACTGGCATCTTCAATGCGGTATTCATGCAACATGGCATTGAAGTTTCTGTAGCCTAATTGCTTATGAATAAAGGCGCGCAATCTGTACTCCGGCAAATTGAGCTTCTTCGCTAACATGGAGATGGTTAATCCCGCCTCCCTGTACAATTTGCCACCCTGAAAGACTTTGTTGAAACTTTCTTTGTCGAACGGCGCCGTGCTTTCTGGCAACGTCTCCTCAGCCAATTCCGTGACCTTGCGAATCACATTGCCAAGCGACACGTAGTCAAAGCGCATGGCCACCAGCAACATGCCCGTGGCAAGGAATGCAATCGAGATAACTATTATAGTCTGCGCCGTTGCATAACTTGCCGAACCGCCATCGAGTAGAAAGTTCTCTACGAATACAACGGAAAATATAAGTGCGCCCTGTACTCCTATGATAAACCAACGCAGTATCCTGCGATCATCCACCAAGTCTGCTCTCCACCCCTTCAGAGTCCAATAAATAGCAGAAGCTACGAATGCGAGCATCATGACATCCATGCAGGTGCCTAGAAATGCTAACGAACCCGATGCCTCACTGGAATAGATAGAAATACCGGAAAGAATGGAATCCAGAACAACCTGAGTAGCGAAGACGAACACTAGAAGGACTGGGAACTTTTGCTGCTCCTGAAAGATCAGGAAGCAATAAATCATGAATAATCCAGCAATGGTGTTCATGCCTATTTGGATAAACAGCTGCCAGCGACTTAGGTCTAATTGAAACTGTGGATCGATATGCTGACCTGCCATACCATTCAATAGATAGAAAATGATAAATACTGCCATCAGGGCAAATACCCTGGCACTACCCGCTTTCGGTTCCGCTTTCAGATAGCCAGCCGCCAAGAGCAAGACAGAAAGCATCGCAATAATTTGTGCGCTAAATAGAAGGAGTGGATTTGGCAAGACGTATTCCTGAAGATCGGGGCCAACGACTACGACAATAACCGATCAATTGATAAAATTCAAAGCCCTACCGGCCAATTCGTAAGCAGTGAGGCATTCCTAGACACATGCTAGATAATGCCTCTAGCGCTTCAACCTTTCCTCGACCTCATCGATGATGCTATCCACCGAACGATCACCCCTCTCTTGGGCATCGAATTGATTGAATAGGTTTATCGATCTCTCTGTTCTGCGCCCAAATTGCAGCACTTTTTCGAAATAACTATCCTGGCCCTCATTCTGCTTGATTAGGTCGATAATAAAAGCCCCCAAAGACAGGGCGCTAAGCAGAATATCTCTGAATGCATCGATATAGAGTTTAAGTTGAAATACTAAAAATTTTCGCAGTTGCGGCCACAGCCTTTCCATTATATCTACCCTCTGCCCAATTATTTCATGGCTTGTTTTGTTATCCATCTTAGCGACTCCATTAGCCTTCAATGCCTTTTGAGTGGCAAGTGTTTTCCCCTATTTCCTTCAAAAAAGGCCCGATCACACCCTCACACGATGTCAGAGCGTAATCGCTACCAAGCGCAAAAATCTGAAGCAGGCATACAGGGCCTGCCAAGTTAACTTGTGAACCTTAAGACGCGCTGGATTACATTCTAGTTACAGAACTCTAGGCTACGCGGCTTTGAAGGGCTTCGCATTCACTGCCAGACTAGTATTCACTATCCGTGCCAACCTATTAAGCGTTTGTTTTTTATAAATTTATTATCGAAGCGAGAAATCTGGAAGTTAATGAAACCGCCAGCAAGTGATCAATCTGACCAAACGACAGGTGAGAAGGTTTTCGCAGGATTGGGAGGGCAAGGGGATACTGGCTACCGTAATGAATCCATTGGCAAGTTTTACGAGTAACTAAGGGAATGCACTACTCGAGCACAATTAGTCTGATGCGGCTGGCTCTGCAACAGCAATCACTGTCGATTCTTCGATGGCAGTCATAGCCTGAGAGACGGATTCCAGCTCAAAGCCCATGCCGGCATGTTCTACCAGACGCGTTATCAGCTTTTCATTAAATGCTGTCGCTGGCGTCCAGAAACCACCGCCTACTTCACCCGCATCAACATCGCGACGAAGACTGATGCCGGCCTGCGCTAGCATTTTTGCCGTGGAGCCATAGCCGGGGTCTCGGTCACCCGTTACCTTGACTCTAATCCTTTCTCCACGCTCGGTCCGCCCAATTAGTCGCAGATCATAATAGCCCTTCAGCTGTTGCTCAGGACTGGGACCCTCTCCGGGGCTAGGCAGGAAGAATCGGGTGGCAAGCCAACGCATAGGAGCGAAGGCCATCATAAACATCGAAACCTTAGTCCCGAAGGAAATTCTCTTTGCTGTTTTCTTACCCTGCTTCCCGGGGCCGGCAAGCATCGCTTCGTCATACTTAAAATTTTCGGCATAGAAACCATCAACCAAGGCATTGCTGCGCAGAACAACTCGCGTGTTGATGGACGCCATGATGAACGGGCCTGCCCAAGAATCGAAGTCCTGATCGAATTCCACAGACACATTGTGTTGCCGGGTCTTGAAGCCGTGATCTGGCGGACACAGTGAATAAGGATCACGCATCTCCTTACGGATAGCAGGGTCTGCTGATGCCTCTTTATAGAGGTTGAGCCCGCTGGCAATAGTGCCACCCGACGCGCCCCCCTTCATAACCTTCACTCGCAGCTTCACCTGATCGCAGTAGCTGCCGAAATGTCGCTGCGCATGACTCTGTAGAAATTTCACGCCCAAGTCTGATGGAATCGAGTCGAAGCCACAGCAATGTACGATGCGGGCGCCACTGCTTTTTGCCTGCCCCTCATAGCGCTCTATCATGCGCCGAATCCATTGCGGCTCCCCCGTTAGATCGCAGTAGTCAGTTCCCAATTCGCAGCACTTCTTAACCAGAAGCTCACCATAGAGGGCGTAGGGTCCAACGCTGGAAATGACTAATTCTGTCTTCTCGCACATCGACTGCAAGGCTTCTGCATCTGCCGAGTCGGCAATAATGACAGGAATCTCGTTCGCGTTGGAACCGAGTGATTCTTTGAGGGCTTGCAGCTTGGATTCAGAGCGCCCTGCCATTGCCCATGTCAGATTAGGTTCCGTGTATTCATTTACCAGGTAGTTACAGAGAATTTTGCCAACGAAGCTGGTTGCGCCGAATACTACAATGTCAAATTCTCTGTTTTTCATTTACTACTTACCTACGGTTTAGCTGCGGCTTAGGCAGTGACGTTATTGCCCGAGAGCAATGGGGAATCATTTGAATCTGGCCGCTGAGCGCTAGACGCATCGCGCGAGTGTCGATAACTCATCCAAATTAGAAACTGCAAGCCAAACAGTAGCGATGCGGCGAGTAGATGCGTAGGCTGAACCAGTGCTGGCATGCCGAGATGACCCAAGGTTGCGCCCGAGAGCACAGCAGTACCTATTACCACTATCATTGCCAGCGTGAGCCTGCTCAGGGTGTGATGCCAGCCCAATGAAGCAACCAAAAGCCATGCCAACCAAAGATTCGCGAACAGTACAACCGCCGAAAAACTTCTATGCACATAGAAAAACCAAGGCATTGCTTCGATCCAGCTAGAACGCAACTCTTCACCCTGTGACTCGCGGATAAAATCCGTCATCTCGCGAACCTGAGTACCCATGGCAACCTGCACAATCGTAAGCCCCAATACAATATACAGCCACATCCCAAATCGCGGATTGATATTCGCAACAGATTGCGATGCCATAATGCCTCGCCTGGCCTGTGCGACCGCATACAGAAGAGTTCCTACTATGGCCAACGCCATCAGCATGTGCAGCGTTATCATGCCCGGTTGCAGGTTTGAGCCGACAACCTTTGCTCCGAGCCAGCCTTGAAATCCCACCATCAAGAATGCGGCTACTGAGGCCTTGAATATACTTGTGTCATGCTCACGACAAGCCCATGAAAAAAGAGCAGTTAGAAATATCATGAAGCCAATGCTCACCCCTACCAACCTATTGACGTACTCGGTCCAGGTTTTTACTACATTGAAGCGCGTATCGGCATAGCCGAGTTCTGCGTAGATCTCCTGGTAATTTTCAGGGAGTTGCGCCTCGCTTGTTGGCGGGACCCAACTTCCGAAGCAGGTGGGCCAATCCGGGCAGCCCATGCCGGCGCCGGAGGCACGTACCGAGGCACCCACCAATATTAAGAAATACACGGCAGCGATCGTAATCCATGCCATACGTCTGTAGCGCCTTAGCGCGGTGTTGTCTGAGTCAGTATTCATAATTGTTAGCTAGAGAGTTGTCGACTGTCGCATTGCACAGCTTCCAGTAACAACACCACTCTTGCCGGGCATCGTTGAAGTAAGCCGTTGTTAAAAAAATTAGCTGCGCAGGGATTCCAATAGAGATAGTGATGGATAACTGTCCATCTTTAACCCCTGCTGCTCTTGATACGCTCGAATGGCGCTTCTGGTTCGGCTACCTACTCGACCGTCAGGCTCACCTGAATCGAAACCGAGACCGTTGAGTAATTCCTGTAGTTCCCGCACCTGCTCAATGCTCATTGCCTGCTCATTCTCAGGCATGCGCTGAATAGCTGGTCCACCGGAAAATCTATCTGCCAGATGCCCCACCGTCAGCGCATAAAATATAGGCGTGTTATAGACCCGCGTCACCCTAAAATTGTCATAGGTAAGAAAGGCAGGACCCTGCGCCCCGGCTGGAATAACCACAGAGGCTTGCATGTCTGCAACGGGAATAGGCGCACCCGAAGTTTGGCGCAGCCCTATATCGCGCCATTCTTGCAGTGGTTTACGCGTGCCAGTGCCTGCCAGGGAGAAATCAAAATCCTCCGGTAGCAGAACCTCCCGCCCCCAACGCTCGTCACCCTTCCAACCTGATTTAGATAGGAAATTTGCTGCAGAGTGAAATATGTCCGGAAGGCTGTTCCAAATATCGATTCTGCCATCACCATCGCCGTCTACGCCATGCAGATTGAATACCGAAGGCATAAACTGTAATTGTCCCATTGCGCCCGCCCAGGACCCGCTCATGTCCGCCGCAGAAATATGGCCCTCATCGATGATCTGCAGGGCTGTCAGCATCTGCGTGCGGAAGAAGTCCGCTCTGCGCGGGTCATAAGCCAGAGTAGCTAGCGCCTGCAGAACGGAGAAGCCGCCTGTATTACTGCCGAAGTTGCTCTCGATCGCCCAGAAGGCTGCCAGGTATTGCGGCTGCACCCCGTAGCGTTGACGCACTTCCTCCAGCAAGACTGCGTGTTGTTGCAATAACTGCTGACCACGCTCTACCTGCCGGGGAGTAACCCGCAGGCCCAGGTATCTGGTAAAAGTCTGCACGAATTCTGGCTGACTGCTATCGAGCTCCAAGACCCGGGGAAGTGGCGCTTCTAGATCGTCCAGAGCCGCGAGGGTAGACTCACTAATACCGAGTGCGGCAGCTTCAGCTCGTAGCTCAGCCACCCAATCTTCAAAAGACTGTTCTTGAGCGAAAGCTGGGAAACTTAAAAGGGCTAACAGTAGGAGGGATGCTGCTATTTTCATGCTCGCTATGATAATGGATATCGGGGAGAATGGAAATCTGCAATAGGGCAATCTAATCACGCTAGACCGGCAGCCGCTAGAGCCTGGCGCTCGACATCAGTTCGGCTAGCTTCGGATCTCAGGCAGCGACAGAGTGATTTAGGTACTCATTCAACTGCTTTTCATCTTGTTCAGCCAAAGCCTGGAAGTTTAGCCCTAGATGGTAACTATCCTGTCGTTGACGGCGACAATAGGAAACAGTGCAAGTAGACTTTATTTTTCGACTGCATCGCCCCTGCGCCGGCAGAGCAAACTCTAATTCAAAATCGGGAAACAGACCCGAGTCCGATTTAAACCTAGCCAATTGTTCGATCAATTGATGGCGACACTCAATCTGAATCCCAGAAGGAGATAGATTCATCAGCGTGCCATTTCTTACGATACCTGCAAGACGAATATTCGCTTCACCACGCAGGTCAACTCGGGGATAATTTCGCTTGTCATTGCTCATAAAAGTAGTCTTTACATGATTTAAACAGGCTTATCACATTACTCCAACGACCCGCTTATCCTAGCTTTTATTGATCAATTTATGACCTGCCGCACACTTTTCAGTATCATTGAGCATAAATGTGAAGCTGGTAGATATTAATTGGGATAGATCGTAGTCTAGCCAGACTAAAGGTAGGCGACATGGCACGCTTCAGTAAACAGTCTCTCCATTCCAAAACAAAGCGAAGGAGGATTCTTACATGGATTTTCTTGTTCTTTCTGCTCCCCTTCGGCCCCTACCTGCCCGCAGAGGAACAACTCTTTCTTCGCAGCGGCGTAAGAGAATACATCGAGCAAGAACAGCTGGCGCGCTTCGATCATTTGCTCGAAAGCCTGGGCCGCAACAAGAATCTACCCAAGGGTTTTGAGCTCCAAACCTTGCTCGCGCTGAGCCACTACCCGGAACTGAGCGAATCAAGATCAATTTCGTCGTCGATGATGTGTCTATCCCCCTGTCATCACGGCCCCACTGGAGCAGCATGCTTCGTTCTGCGAGGAACAGAACCTATCAGGTCATCATAGACAGCGAGCGCGAAGGTACCAGAGGAGCGTTACTTCTAAAAAACCAGCCATTCAATGCTCAAGTTGGGATAATCGGGCATGAACTAGCCCACACTGTTTACTATTTGAATCGCTCCCTGTTTGGAATACTCAGCGACGCACTATGTCAGTTGAGCGACTGCCGCATCAGGGTTTGAAAGAGCTACAGACAAGCGACTGATCGACTATGGGCTAGGTTGGCAGCGCTTCGACCATGCTAGGTTTGTTAGGGGCCAAATCTCACAGAATCAAATTTCGGCATCTACCGCCGAAGGTGGCGGCGGTGCTTACATGAGTCCGGCTGAAATTCTGCGTATCATACAAGGCCACGAAGCCTACAAGAACCAGACTCAGACTTCGGCTAACTAAATAGGTTTATTTCTGGCCCACTTATTTCTAATTGATAACCAAGCTGTGCAGAAACTCCAACCGTGTATCTCAGGCCAGGTGAACACACTCAGGCGTGATCGTAATTTAACTAGGGTCTATCTATCTGCGGGGCTACGGGGCTTCAGGTCTCACATTGAGCCGGTATCTAGCTCTGGTTTGCTGGGCATGGGTTTGCTGCAGGTAAAGTATGCAGAGAGGTATAAACGATCGCTAGAAAAATATTAATTGTTTATTTAATATCAGTGAGTTATAGAGATTTCTTCATGCGGTTTGCTCTTGCGCAGCATCTCGAAGTTTGGCAATAACGGACTCCATAGCTCTATCGATGAGTGGCGTCTCATAGATAACCTTCACCGTGCCCGCCTTCAA
>CALTDI010000016.1 GCA_943842505.1 uncultured Pseudomonadales bacterium
CACTATTGATGAGACTGACTCAGACGCGATTGATGCTAATGCGAATCTGGCGTTTGCAGCTAATGACGTTATTACGGTTGGCTATGAATTCGACGCCACTGACAACTACGCAACGGACTTCGATGCGTTGGGTGGTGCTTCGATTGTTCTAGATGATGGCGATAATGCAGTCACTATTGATGAGACTGACTCAGACGCGATTGATGGTGATGCGAATCTGGCGTTTGCAGCTAATGACGTTATTACGGTTGGCTATGAATTCGACGCCACTGACAACTACGCAACGGACTTCGATGCGTTGGGTGGTGCTTCGATTGTTCTAGATGATGGCAATAATGCAGTCACTATTGATGAGACTGACTCAGACGCGATTGATGGTGATGCGAATCTGGCGTTTGCAACTAATGACGTTATTACGGTTGGCTATGAATTCGACGCCACTGACAACTACGCAACGGACTTCGATGCAGTTGGGCGGTGCTTCGATTGTTCTAGATGATGGCAATAATGCAGTCACTATTGATGAGACTGACTCAGACGCGATTGATGGTGATGCGAATCTGGCGTTTGCAACTAATGACGTTATTACGGTTGGCTATGAATTCGACTCCACTGACAACTACGCAACGGACTTCGATGCGTTGGGTGGTGCTTCGATTGTTCTAGATGATACAAATAACACAGTCTCTATTGATAAAACTGATGCTCTTGCAATTATAGCTTCGGCTACATTAGGGTTCGCAGCCGGAGACGCATTAACCATCGTAGATGCGTTCGCTGCTGCGGATGACCTTGAAGATTTCACCAGCGCCAACTTAGGTGCCACAAGCAGAACATTGGACGATTCTGATAATGCAGTCACTATTGATGAGACTGACTCAGACGCGATTGATGGTGATGCGAATCTGGCGTTTGCAGCTAATGACGTTATTACGGTTGGCTATGAATTCGACGCCACTGACAACTACGCAACGGACTTCGATGCGTTGGGTGGTGCTTCGATTGTTCTAGATGATGGCGATAATGCAGTCACTATTGATGAGACTGACTCAGACGTGATTGATGCTAATGCGAATCTGGCGTTTGCAGCTAATGACGTTATTACGGTTGGCTATGAATTCGACGCCACTGACAACTACGCAACGGACTTCGATGCGTTGGGTGGTGCTTCGATTGTTCTAGATGATGGCAATAATGCAGTTACCATCGACGTAACAGATGCTGGAAACTTATCAGCGGCGTTGGCTTTCGTCGCTGGCGATACTGTAATAGTCTCCGACACGAGCGGAAATTTGGATGCTTCAGCAGCTCTTAACGCGATTGCCGGCGGAATCGACCAGATACAAGCACTTGGTGTTACTTTTGCGGCAGACACAGCCGCAAATGTTAGCAGTAACGATAACGGTGCCCCTGACTCAAATGGAGAATGGCAATTTGATCCAAGTAACGATACGTTTACTTGGCAAGTAGGTGCTACTCTCTATAACATCGTATTGACTGGAGTCAACACCATGACAGCGGATGGATCAGGAAACATTGATGTAGTGGGGTAAAAAACTGAAACGTGCTTAAGCAGGCTAAAAGTTAGTGAAATTGAAGTAAAAAGAAATACCCAGTCTTCTTCGGGAGGCTGGTTTTTTCGCATCTGGAGTACTAAGAATGACAGACCAACAAAAACTCGCAGAATCACTTACTCAACTCTCAGAGCACTATAAAGAAGATCAAAGCTAACCAGAGTAAGTAAGAAGACTCAGAGGCCAACTTCGTTAGAAAGAGTTTTGCACTATGCGGACGGTTCGCACTTTGCTTTCTCAGAAGATAGAATAAGAGCTAACCAATTAGGTAAAAGAGGTAATTAAGACATGGCGACAATCACCATAGACGGCACAGAGTACGATGTAGAGACACTCTCTGACGAGTCTAAGGCTCAGCTGGGTAGTCTACAGTACGTAGACTCTGAGCTAGCACGACTTCAAGCCCAAGCGGCAGCTTTGCAAACCGCGAGAATTGCTTACGGGCGAGCGTTAAAGGAGACGCTAGAAGAAGGCAAGACGTCGGAAGTAGACGAAGTCAATATTGAAGGACTGGGGGACTCAATCCAGTTCGATGATTAGAAAGGTAAACGAGAGTTATTGAAAACACCAAGAGGCTAGCCCTTAACGGGGCTGGCTTTTTTGTACGTGGGTGTTTTGCAGTATGCGGATGGTTTGCGCGTTGTTTGGATTTGGTTTGATCATGGTACGGGGTTTGGCTCGGTAGTGATTTGGTTACCGGGTTGTTTGGTTGGTTTGGTTTGGTGTGGCTGACCGGGTTGTTTACGAAGTGCGATGTGTTCGGGGTGTGGCTGGGTGATAGTTGTAGGCTTCGTGATTCAGGGTTGAACTAAGTGCGATGTGGATGGGTGGTAGCTGAATTTCGTTTGGGTGCGATGCAGTCGGGGTATAGCTGGGTTTGGTGCGACGTGGTCGGGGTATGGCTGGTTTCAAGTGATGCAGATTGAAGGTGTCGGTAAAAAAAGAGTGTTTTTTGACCTGATTTTGAGACTTGTACGGAAACTTTTTTGTGTCATTTTGTATCTAAAAAAATAGGGCAGTAAAAAAATTAAATGTTTTAAATCAATTGGTTAATAGTTACACAAACATGTTTCTTACAGTTGGCTAAGTATCTGTAAGTTTTGCATTTTGCTTGCTCGACAAACGGAAATAATGGCTTTAAATAAGTGTTGGCTCTGAAAAAGAGCTGGCCAGCACGCTGGTCTCCTTCTATATAAACATTCCTGATAAAATTCAAGGGAATCAGGGATCGCTCGTAGTCTCTATGTCGGATGAAGAACACGATAGCGATAAAACTAGCAAGGTTATCAGGCCAGAAACTGGAGATTTATGTCTTTTCCCAGCATCGCTTCAGCATAATACAATCCCTTTTCAGTCCAGCGAAAAAAGAATTGTTTTAGCATTCGATTTGCTGCCACGAACTACCGCTACAATAGGAAAATAAGGGTACGGCGCAGCCTGATCCCCAATAGCCAAATAACCACAAGGAAAGCACATGCCAGAATTCGCAGCCATTACCCCTGAACGCCATGCGAAAAAAGTGTGGAAGCGTGTCACTGATTACGCATTTGTCGCCGAGGACACCGGCATCCCATTGGTGGGCGCCGAGCTGAGTAAGGCGGCATTGGCGATGCCTATCGGCTTTATGAAGATTGACGCCGGTTACCAGTTGTTCGCGATGACTTCGCTGCAACCCGGAACGAACCTGTACGTGGCGCCGGACGGAATGTGGCTAGCCGGCTACATCCCCGCCGCCCTGCGAGGGTACCCGTTTCGATTGCTGAAGCCTGAAAATGCTGAGAAATCGATACTGTGCATCAACGAAGCCAGCGGGCTGGTGGTGGAGAGTGAGGAAGACGGAAACGCTTTCTTCAACGATCAAGACCAGCCGACTCAGGCAATCAAGGACATCCTTAATTTCCTCATCGAAGTAGAGGCTAGCCGGGCTCTCACCCAGAGGGCCGTGAATGCGCTGGCCGACGCCGGTCTCATCACGCCGTGGGAGATCAACCTCAAGCAGGGTGAGAAAGTCATGCCGGTGGAGGGCCTATTTCGCATTGACGAGGCTGCTTTGAACAAAATAGATGATGAGGATTTTCTGGCAGTACGCAAGGCGGGCGGTTTGGCCTTAGCTTACGCACAACTTTTGTCGATGAACCAACTTACCGTGCTAGAGCGCTTGGGCAAGTTACGAGGACAGATCCTCGAGCAGCAGGCAGCGGCCGCTGAGGTTTCCAACCTAACCGGGTTTTCCCTTTCCGAGGACGAAGGGTCGCTAATGTTTGATTGAGGTGGATATTGGTGAAGTAATAGAAGCCAGCTCTTAACGCAGTTGGCTTTTTTTATGGGGGGGGTGTTTTGCAGTATGCGGATAGTTCGCACGTTGGGTGCGGTGTAGCCGCGTACTAGCTCGGTGCAATGGTTCGGGTGTTGGTGCGAGGTGCAACGCATTCAGTGTAAAGCCAGCTCTTAACGGGGTTTGGGCTCCCCAGGGTTTGCTAGACACCAAATAGCCCTAAATAGTATTCCTCAAAGGCAGCGAAAAATATAAGTATGGTGTAAAATCTGCCCATGTAGATTTTCAATTAAAGAAAATACTATCCCAAGGCGCGGGCATAGATCCTGGCCGGCGTCAGTTATCAATCAATAGAAACGAATAGGAAAACCGATGGCTAAAATCACAATAGACGAAAAGGAATACGAAACAGATGATATGTCTGATGAGGCTAAAGCGCAGCTGCAGTCCTTGCAATTCGTTGACAATGAGGTTGCAAGAGAACAAGCGAAGACAGCAGCACTGCAGACTGCCAGAAATGCCTACGCCCAGGCTCTACAGAAAGCATTGAAAAGCGAGTAATAAGGCGCGCCCAACCGGCCGGTTGATGTGTTTGTTTATGCGAGAGCCGCAGTTTTCGCATAAGCGCCTGTCTCGAAGACTAGTAGAAACCGACTTGCCTAGAACTATATTGAGATAGACATCGACTAAGTAATACAGGATCAGCAGGCAGTAACGTGAACGTGAGGAGTATTGGAATGAAATCACAGCGAATAAGGGTGATGAGGTGTTTTTCCTCAGCATTGCTTGGTTGTTGGGCGCTCGCACCGATATCCGTTCTAGCACAGGATGCCCCTGGGTCAGTTGATGACAGTTCTCAAGGCCCTAACATTGTTCGAGGAAGTAGAGAACACTGCTGGCGCAAATAATAGCCCCGACAGGCCTGTTAGAGAGGCTAGGGGCTACTACATCAGAGCCGGAGTTTACCCTAATTGGAACCTCAAGAATTGGTAGCGATTTATACGGCGATGGTCAAACACAAGAGTGGCGAGATATTGTTAGTAGAAGCAAAGCCTAGCGAGAACACTGCCATCCAGGATCATATCGACTATTCTATCGTCGATATTGCGGCGGGGGGCCATTTCTGTTCGTTATCCAAGCAATAATCCCTGTGTAGAATTTAGTGATCGTGGCGTCCGTTGTAAGGCCTCAGGCAATATCGCCGAGCTGGTGTTAGCCACCGGGGGAGCCACTGCCATCAATAAACCCTGCGCTGATTAATCGCAATGAAGATGGGAACGACTCCGGCGAAGAGCTCGATGATTTAAACACTGAGCCAGCAAACCCATTTGAAGCATTACGAAACGCTCAGAGTGGGCGAGCGGTTGGCGCGCAGGGTGGAGATACAACGAGCGGCGGATTCACTCCGCGGCGAATAAGCCCCGAAGACGTGCCCGCAGGTATGCGTGTTATTACAACACCCTTTGGCGATCGTTTGGGTCGAACAATAAGGCGCTCTACTAAATTCACTTTCGAGCAATGTTACGTGCAAGACGAAAGGCCCCTCAATCTGTTCAGTATCTATAGTCTGCTTCAATTCAAGTGAAATTGAATTACGAGCTCTCATCTCATCCTTAGTCACTACGGTGGAGAAACTAAGAGCTTCTTATGTGGGTAGCACAATTACCCGTCTTCTTGATTGATAACTCGGAGAATCCGCAACTCTCATTAGAGGTCTTCGCGGACTTTTCGGACCGATTGCATGCTCAAGAAATAGAGTTAAGACTAGTTCAAGGTCATGGAAATGTGGGTTACGGGAAAGGGCACAACTTAATTTTGAACAGGATTGAAAGTAGGTATCACCTAATACTTAATCCAGACATTCAACTTGATGAGGATTGCCTGACGGAAGGAATCACCCACTTCGAAAGCAATGGGGATGTCGTTCTCGCTAGCCCCTTCGCACAATACGAAAATGGCGTGAAGCAGCACTTGTGCAAAACGTATCCATCGGTACTGACATTTTTTGTTCGAGGCTTCCTGCCGCAAGGCTTGAGGGCCCTGTTTAGCAAAACGAATAGCAAAGTACGAGATGCACGGTCTTACGGACAGAGACGCTAGCACGGATATTCCTATCGTAAGCGGCTGCTTCATGTTGTGCCTCTCGGATGCTTTGATACGTGCTAAGGGTTTCGATGAGGCTTATTTTCTCTATTTCGAAGATTTCGATCTCTCATTGCGTATGGGCGAATTTGGACGCTTAGATTATGTGCCCGCAATGCGGGATTGAACACGCTGGTGGTCACGCCGCACGAAAAGGGTTCTCTCACCTGCGAATGTTCATGCAGTCGGGATTTCGATTCTTTAATACGCATGGCTGGCGTTTCTTTCGACAAGCAGGATAATCTCTGCATAGTGATCATGAAATTAGTCAGGGTACGCGGCCTGGAGTCTTTGAAATCAACGAATCGAGAAAAAAAACTACTAGTCACGGGAGCAACTGGCTTCGTGGGGCAGGCGTTATGCCGCACTGGTGTTGCCGGGGGACTGGAATGTAAGGGCGCTTATACGCAGCCCTTTACAGCGACAGGACTTGCCCATCGAGCTTCGCGATCAAGCGGTGCTTGCGGATCTGTTGGATACTGAGAGCCTCTCCAATGCCTGTGACTCGATCCACACCATTCTGCACTTGGCGGGCGAGGCTCACGTTGGCAACGAGCACAAGCAGCCATCAACCCATTCAATCGTAGTTACGGCAGAGAACCTGCTCACCGCAGCCCTGCAGGCGGGTGTGCGTAGAATCGTGTTCCTAAGCAGCAGTCTCGCCGAATCGGCTGCATCCGGCGTCGGTGATGTAACCGCCTACGGCAAGGCCAAACTCGCCGCCGAGGCGCTATTCTCCAATGCCTGTATAAAAGGTGAGATCGAAACTGTGATCCTGCGGCCCGTGAATGTGTATGGAGCGGGAATGAAGGGGAATATCGCCAGCATGATATCCATGATAGCTGGAGGACGCCTACCGCCGCTTCCGAGCATAGCTGGCAGGATATCTCTGTTGGGAGTCCAGGACCTTGTTCAGGCCATCATTCTAGCGATGAATTCAGAGAATATGAATGGCCGCACCTTCATGATCACCGACGGGCAAGCGTATTCGATAAGTGAGATCGAGGCCGCAATCTATCAAGTTTTAGGGAAAACTGCGCCGACATGGCGCACGCCAGCTGTGATATTATATGCAGCCTCAGTAGTAGCTGGCTTGCTCAGTAAAGCTGGTCTCAGACAGGGCAGCATTAGCGCTCGAACCTATCGAAATTTGATGAATGATAACCTGTTCGACAATGCGCCAATCTGCAAGGAATTAGGCTTCGAGCCTTCAATCGATCTGTACGATGCGCTTCCGGAAATTGTCGAAAATATTATAAGCACCAGCGAAAAGCAAAATAAGAGCCAGACGAGAACAAAATGACCAAAGGAATAATCCTCGCCGGAGGCAGCGGCAGCCGCCTGCACCCTATGACAATGGTAGTCAGCAAACAGCTCATGCCAGTGTATGACAAGCCTATGATCTATTACCCACTGTCGACGCTTATGCAGGCGGGCATTCGCGAGATACTCATCATCACAACTCCCGAAGATGCCGATGCGTATCAGGCGCTGCTGGGAGACGGTAAGAAGTGGGGGCTGAATATCTGCTACCGGCAGCAGCCGGAGCCGGAGGGCCTGGCTCAGGCATTCCTGATTGGTGAGGAATTCATCGGCGATAGCCGCGTCTGCCTGGTGTTGGGCGACAACATCTTCTATGGCAATCGCATCGAGGACACGCTCAAGAATGCGGTCGATCAGAAGGAGGGCGCCAGCGTCTTCGCCTACTACGTAAACGATCCCGAGCGTTATGGCGTGGTGGAGTTGGACGAGCAGAACAACGCCATCGGCCTGGAAGAGAAGCCGAAAAGCCCGAAGTCGCATTACGCGGTTACCGGCCTTTATATGTACGATAACGACGTCGTCGATATCGCCAAGTCTATCAAGCCATCGGCGCGAGGGGAGTTGGAGATAACGGACGTTAACAAGGTCTATCTCCAGCGCGGAGCGCTGAAGGTAGAGCTGTTCGATCGCGGCACGGCCTGGCTGGATACTGGAACCATACAATCTTTGTTAGACGCTGCGAACTTTATTCGGGTGTTGGAAGAGAGGCAGGGATTGAAGATTGGCTGTCCGGAAGAGATCGCCTACCGGCAGAAGTTTATCGACGGCAGCCAACTCACGAGTTTGGCGAAATCGTTGGGTAAGAGTGGCTACGGCCAGTATCTTCTTCAACTCCTTAAGCACAGACATTGAACCAGGAATCCGGGCGGGAAGTTAAACTCCCATGAAAATAATAGAAACCGCTATCCCCGATGTATTACTCCTCGAGCCCACCGTGCATGGCGATGCCCGTGGTTATTTCATGGAAACCTTTCGCGAGGCTTGGTTTCGGGATCACGGCATAGACGCCCGCTTCGTTCAGGACAATCAGAGCAGCTCGCTGCAGGGCACGCTGCGCGGCCTGCACTATCAGTTAAGACAGCCCCAGGGAAAGCTTGTCCGAGTTGTCTCCGGCGAGGT
Source organism: uncultured Pseudomonadales bacterium (assembly GCA_943842505.1). Classification (GTDB taxonomy): domain Bacteria; phylum Pseudomonadota; class Gammaproteobacteria; order Pseudomonadales; family Pseudohongiellaceae; genus UBA9145. The sequence continues at coordinate 8,434 of CALTDI010000016.1, forward strand.
ATTCGACGTTGCCATCGATATGCGAAAAGACTCTGCGACCTTTGGGAAGTGGGTTGGCGACTTCCTTTCCGCCGAGAACAAGCGCCAACTCTGGGTGCCACCGGGCTTCGCCCATGGCTTCTATGTGGTGAGCGAGTCGGCGGAGCTTTACTATAAGTGCACCGACTACTACTGCCCGGAACATGAGCATAGCCTGCTCTGGAACGATCCAGAAGTTGGCATCGAGTGGCCCCTTGTGGATGGCATTACTCCCTTACTTTCGGCTAAAGATGACGCTGGCCTGACTCTCGCTGCCGCTCCGAATTACCCCACTAGTCCATGAACGCCGGACACATCCTCGTTACGGGTGCCTCAGGGCAATTGGGGCAGACGCTAGCCCGTCTCTGGGTCGAGGCACCTATTCCTCAGTTTCAGTTCTCGGCGCTGCCCAGAGCACAGCTGGATATCGGCAAGCCCGATTTGGCCGCCGCTGTCTTGAATGAGCTGAAGCCCACCGTAATAGTCAATGCAGCAGCATATACACAGGTCGATAAGGCCGAATCCGACTCAGACGCGGCCTATCTGATCAATGAAGCGGGAACGGCGTCACTGGCTCTCTGGGCGGCGCACAATGGGGCCCAAATTCTGCATATATCGACCGACTTCGTCTTCGACGGCGTGAAACCTAACCCCTATCTCCCCGATGACCAGACTAGGCCTCTGGGCGTCTACGGCGCATCAAAACTGGCTGGCGAGAAGGCCCTGCAAGCGGCGAGCAATGGCAATAGCGCAATTATTCGCACCTCCTGGCTGTATTCCGAGTATGGCAGTAATTTCGTGAAGACCATGCTGCGGCTCATGGCCGAGCGCGACGCACTGTCGGTGGTCGATGATCAGATTGGCTCGCCTACCTCCACCCATTCTCTAGCAAGGCTTATTTTTGCTATGATTCAAAAGCGAGACTATCGGGGCATCTATCACTGGAACGACGGTGGCAGTATTAGCTGGTTCGAATTTGCGCAACAGATTAAGGGTCAGGCACTGCAGGCAGGATTACTGAAAAAAACGATACCGATTACCCCTATCGCCACCAGCGAATACCCGACACCGGCGCTACGCCCAGCCTATAGCGTATTAGACCGTAGCAGAGCGTTAGATGAATTCGAATGTCCGGCCCTGGACTGGAAACAACAGCTGGCCGATGTAATCGCCGAGCTAAACTAAAAGCGACAGAGAATTAGAAAAGAGATTTACCGAATGGCAAATTTATTGGTTACCGGTGCCGCCGGCTTTATCGGCACAAGCTTTGTCAATTACTGGCACGGCTCCAACCCTCAGGATAAAATTGTGGTGTTGGACGCGCTCACCTATGCGGGTAACAAAAACAACCTAGCAGGCCTGTTAGGGCAAGACTGGTTTACGTTCGTGCACGGCTCTATCTGTGATCAAGAGCTGGTCGAATCGCTTCTGCACAAACACGAGATCGATACCCTCGTTCACTTCGCCGCAGAGAGCCATGTTGACAGATCGATAACAGGCCCCGATGCCTTTATCGACACGAATATTGTCGGAACTCACAGCCTGTTGAAGGCTGCCAAGAAATACTGGATCGATGAGAAGGCGAAGCCCGAGCATCTGTTTCATCATGTTTCCACCGATGAAGTATACGGAACCCTCGGTGCGGACGATCCAGCTTTCTCGGAAACGACAGCCTATGCGCCTAACTCTCCTTATGCGGCAAGCAAGGCGTCTTCGGATCATCTGGTGCGCTCCTACCACCATACGTTTGACCTTCGTGTAACTACCAGCAACTGCTCGAACAACTATGGGCCCTATCAGTTTCCGGAAAAATTATTGCCGGTCTGCATTCTCAATATACTTGCGGGTAAAGATCTTCCCATCTATGGTGACGGGCTGCAGATACGTGACTGGCTGTATGTGGATGATCACAATCGCGGCATCGAGTTGGTTATTAAGAATGGCCGACACGGCGAGACATATAATATCGGTGGCAACAATGAATGGGCGAACATAGACGTCGTAAACTTATTATGCCAACTGATCGATGCACGCTTCGCCGAGGACGAGGCTCTGGCCACAAGGTTTCCCGATTCTCCCTGCGCCAAATCGGTATCAGCAAAGTCTCTGATTACTTATGTGACCGACAGGCCAGGGCATGACACGCGTTACGCTATCAATGCAGGAAAAATCATGACTGAGTTGGGTTATGATCCGCAGGAAAACTTCGACTCCGGGCTTAACAAGACAATAGACTGGTATCTCGCTAACGAATCATGGTGGCTGTCTATTCAAGATGGATCGTATAGGCAGTAGCACATCAACTTTACTTATTCGTTGATGCCAGCGTATTTTCTGTTACAAACAAAGCGGGCACTGTTCGCTAAGTCACTAGCGCCGGTTATCTGGAAGAAAGTGCTAGAATCACGGTCTAATTGGCTATGTAAACCTTATTTCAATTCACGCGTTATGGTTTACTTGTTGCGACCATTCGGCAATCACTAGTTCAGGACATCGTCAACACAAAGCTATGCCCCGCATTCATAAAATACTCGCCCGTCTAGCGTCATTCGCTCTTCCGTGCCTGCTCTCGATGCCTGTGTCGGCATTCGAACTCAATGGCAGTAAATGGCCAACAAACGAAATTGAATTCTATGTCAGTATCGATGGCCGCGCTGGCAGTGGCATCTCTTGGAATGCGGCATTTATCGCGGCGATGGAACGATTGGAACGATGCGACATCGTTTAATTTCATCGTGCGTAAAGAAACAGAAGATCCCTGCGGGTACGACGGCTTCAATAGCGTCGATTTTAGCGACGACTATTGTGGTTCAGCATTTGGCGAGAACACCCTCGCTATTGCGGTAGCAAGCTACCAGAGTGCGATTTTGGGTGAGCCGACTATTTCAGAGGCCAATATCATTGTCGATCAAACCAAACAATTTAATATATTTGACGGTAACTTAGTCCAGTTTGGAATACAGGGGGTCGACTTTAGGCGTGTTGCACTGCACGAGTTAGGTCACGCTATTGGCTTGGGTCACGAAACATCGAATAAGGCGATCATGGCTCCTAGCATTAGTAATCTGGATAGATTGCAACCCGATGACATAGCAGGGGCAGAAAAGCTCTACGATGGCAGCATCAATTGTGCCGTCGCCGACCTCGCCTTCGGCTTAACTAGCAATGCCCTGAACTCCACCGATTGCACGGTAAGCGATTTGCTGCCCGGCAGTCGTGATACAAGCCCAATCGATCTGTATAGATTCTCCTTAACAAACCCGGCGACGCTGAGGCTGGGCATGACTTCCTCGACCTTGGATTCGGTGCTACTGATCGCCGATGAAAATCTTCAGGTGATTGGCTTCGATAATAAATCAATAAATGAATGTGATTCTTCCCTAACCCAATTATTGCAGCCGGGTTTGTACTACTTGCTGGCCAACACCTTCGATTCTCCGGTTAAAAGCGAATGCGGAATATCCGGTGACTATCAGATCAATGCCATTCTCAGTAGTGGATGGGTTAACCCTCTCGGTACAAGCACTAGCCTTTCCGGAGATGCCGCAAATGCAGTTTTTAGCGGTGGTATAACCTCAGACAAAGGTGTAAATTTTACTAACCAGTTCAGCCCAGATGCGTCCCTAGATATTGTTGGGCGTATTGATGTTGATCCTCAGCATGTAGGTCAGGAAGGCTTTATCGTCATCGTCGCGGTTGTCGATCAACAGATCTTGTTCCTGAACGAGGCGGGTGAGTTCGTGGATGCCGCCGCCAACCCCGGAGTTATTACCAGAGCTAGCAATAACAACGCTCTACTGCAGTCGAGGAATTGACCGTAATCGAAGATCTTGTGCCCACAGACCTGGGCATCAGTGAGATGCTGGTCGGCTTCTATTTCGGTTACGGACTCAGCAGTAACCCTGAACAGTTATATTATCATCAGGCACCTTTGAATCTCATTGTCACTCCCTAGATTCTTGCTCTAAACCTTGCCCGGAGACTTTATCGGACGATCTCTAAAAACGTTCGAAACTCGTATTCCAGAAGACGGCAATAAGCGGTATAATGCCGCCTGCTTTTTTCTGGCACAACCGGCCCCAAGTCCCCTTAGGCTCAAGCCTAAAGGCTCTCAGGACGATCCAGAGTTAACATCCCACGATTTTCACACTAAAGGAGCTATTTCTGTGCAATCAGAGACTGCGAAGACTCGTCTGCTCGTACTCGTGCTGGCGAACCTAGGTTTACTGCTTTTCGGCAACACCGCCGTAGCGCAGCAATCTATTGAAGACAATATTCGTCCTGCTGGGCAAGTCTGCCTTGCTGGCCAACCCTGTGTCGGCAACACCGTTGGCAGCGCCTCGGCAGCACCGGCACCGGCACCAGCACCTGCAGCCGCGCCTCAGGCCGTGGCCACCGCCGCGGTAGAGGTTGCAGTAGAGATCGTGGAAGCGGTAGCAGAAGTTGCGGCCTTCGATGTCGAATCTACCTACCAGATGAGCTGTTTTGCCTGTCACGGCACTGGAGCCGCAGGCGCGCCTATCTTAGGGGATGCCGATGCCTGGACCGAGAGAATGGCGAAGGGAATGGATGCCGTCATGGTAAATGTGATGAATGGCATAAACGCGATGCCAGCCAAGGGCCTGTGCATGACCTGCAGCGAAGATGATTTGCTGGCTTTGGTCAACTATATGTCCAGTCAGTAAGCGTTAAGGTTCGATTAGTTAAAATTTACACAACGAATTCGAGAATTTATCTAAATGAGTAAGGAGTTAAACGTGTTGAGTATTAAGAGAGTAATTATGTCAGCAATACCTAAGGTTGGACTATTCGTGTTGGTTGCCTCTTTCGCAACTGCTATTTCGGCTGACAATTCCCAGCAGCAAGTGCAGCTGGCGCAATTGACAGATGGCTTCGATGCAGAAGCTACCTATATGATGTCTTGCTTTGCCTGCCACAGCACTGGTGCTGCGGGCGCGCCAAAAGTTGGTGCTGGCAACGCCGATGCATGGACGTCGCGCATGGAGAAAGGCATGGAAGCGGTAGTCACAAATGCGGTCAACGGTGTGAACAGCATGCCAGCGAAAGGCCTATGCTTCACCTGCACAGATGCAGATATAGCGGCTCTTGTTGAGTACATGGTCAGCAGCAGCAAATAAGCCGCTACATGATCCAGAAAAAATGAGCTGCTTGCAGCTCATTTTTTTGTCTTAAATTTCACCCCCAGCTGGCGCGGTTCGAGTTGCTGGACTATTTATTAATAGTCGCAATCGGTTCGATCTCCCATGTCGCTAGCTACTGTTCAGTCTCGTGCCCTCCTTGGTGTAGATGCGCTCGAGGTCACTGTGGAGACTCACCTGTCCAATGGTCTCCCCGCCTTCGCGATAGTAGGCCTTCCCGAGACGGCGGTTAAAGAGAGCAAGGAAAGGGTCAGGAGTGCCATTATAAACTCTGGCCTCGAGTTCCCGGCGCGGCGCATCACCGTGAATCTTGCGCCCGCTGATCTGCCCAAGGCCGGCGGTAGATACGATCTCGCTATAGCCCTAAGCATCCTCATCGCCTCGGGGCAGATCGAGGAAAAGCTACTTGCGGGAGTGGAAGTCTTGGGAGAGCTGGCACTGGACGGCAGCCTGCGCGCGGTGCAGGGAACTGTGCCGGCTATCCTCGCGGCAAAGAGCGCATCCAATAGAATTCTCTTGCCTGCTGCGAATACAGAAGAAGTTGCCCTGGTTGCCTATAGGCATAGCTACTGTGCGCAGAGTCTGATCCAGTTAGTACGGGATCTAGGACAGGGCTTGGTAGCGCCACAATTCAAACGCAAGCGTCGCGGGGCCGCCGGCTCGGCAATGCGGCAGCAGAACTGCAACGAGATTAAGGGGCAGGCCCTGGCGAAGCGCGCCGTGCAGATAGCGGCTGCTGGAGGCCATAACCTGCTCATGATAGGCCCGCCCGGCAGTGGCAAAACGCTGTTGGCGAATCTGTTGATTGCGCTATTGCCCGAACTCACCGAGCAGGAGGCGTTGGAGGTAGCGGCGATACAATCAGTCTCGCGAGGGGGTAGAACCGAGCGTGATTGGTCGAATAGGCCCATACGCAGCCCTCATCACACGGCGACAAGCGTTGCGCTGATCGGCGGAGGCAATCGCGTCAGCCCTGGCGAAATAAGCCTGGCGCATCGTGGCGTCCTGTTTCTGGATGAACTGAGCGAGTTCAAGCCTAGTGTGCTGGACGCCCTGAGAGAGCCGCTTGAATCCGGCGAGATAAGCGTTAGCCGGGCAAACTATTCGGTGAAGTTTCCGGCAAACTTTCAGCTATTGGCGGCGATGAATCCCTGCCCCTGTGGTTATGCGAGCGATCCTAATCACGAGTGCCGCTGCACCGAGGAGCGCATCGCGCGCTATAGCGGCAAGCTGTCAGGGCCCTTGCTGGATCGAATAGACCTGATCATCGAGGTGCCCACATTGAGCCAAACCGAGCTGCTCCAGGGCAGGGATGATGCCTCAAATTGGGAGCAGCTGCGCGAGCGCATTCAAAGGTGTAGGCAACTGCAGATTGACCGAGCCGGCAGGCTCAATGCGGATCTGCTGTTGGCGCAGATTCAGGCCTGTTGTCCCATGGAAGGTGAGCAGCGCAGGCAGTTGGCCAACACTATGGATAAGCTTTCGATGTCGGCGCGAGCAACACACCGGGTTATCAAGATGGCCCGCACGATCGCAGACTACGAGGGCAGTGACGAGATTAGAGATCAGGATCTTTTCGAGGCGATTAGCTATCGCCGCTGTCAGTTCAGCAAGCTACTCGCTCGTTGATTGCCCTTCGAGCTGTTCAAACTTCCTACCCAGCTCGGTGAGGGTCTGCTCTAGTTCCTCAATGCGTTTCTCGGCGCGCCCCAGGGCCTGCCGCTGCGCATCGAACTCCTCACGGCTTAACAGGTCCAGGTTGGCGAAGCTGCTCTTTAGCAATTGCTCTATTTTGGTGCGCAAATCGTCGCGAACTTCTTCCCCTAGGGGAATGATAGCGGAAAGGCGGCTACTGAGGTCTTCGAAGAAAGAATTATTGAACATTGCTACGGGCTCTTGGGGTTTGTATGGGTTTCAGGCGCGAAGTCGCAGTTTGTGCCTTCAACATTTCCCTCATTCTACCATCAATTATTACGCTAACCGGGGCTTGAACTATCCGGCGCCACGATCGAAGAAATCCGCAGCTGCGCCTCATCTGATCCAGTTCAAAGGAAATCAATCGGCGGTAACTGCAAAAGCGCACCTAATTGGGGCGTGAGCCGCCATGGTGCACTGTGACTGCTCAAGAATTTAGCAGTGCTCTAGTAGTTTTGGCCCCGCAATGTGGGATAACGCAGCATGCTTGCGCCTTTCACTGAGAATTTTGATAACTGGCACGACCCCTGCATAGAGCATTACCAGTTGTAGGAATTTAAGCAGCGCAAAAAGAGCTAAGGAGCAAAACAATGAAGTTAGTCACGGCTATTATCAAGCCATTTAAATTGGACGATGTCCGCGAGGCATTATCTGAAATAGGCGTACAGGGCATTACCGTAACAGAAGTAAAAGGGTTTGGCCGTCAGAAAGGCCATACAGAATTGTATCGCGGCGCTGAGTACGTAGTTGATTTTCTACCGAAGGTAAAACTGGAAGTAGCTATTGCCACGAGTCTGCTTGATCAAACTCTTGAGGCGATCACCAAGGCTGCGAACACTGGAAAGATAGGCGACGGTAAGATCTTTGTTGCCGAACTAACCCAGATTATTCGTATCCGTACGGGCGAAACAGGCGAAGAGGCTATCTAGTCCTAACGCGCAAGAAACAGACTCAACGCAATTATTAGTAAGTTTTAAACAAGATAACTATCGGTCTCAGCGAAGCCAAAGTGCTTGAGCAGTAGTAGACCTTTAAACCGGAGGTACAGGGTGGAAAACCAAATTTTCGAATTGCAGTATGCAATGGACACGTTCTATTTTCTCATTTGTGGCGCACTCGTCATGTGGATGGCGGCAGGTTTCGCTATGCTCGAAGCGGGACTGGTTCGTTCTAAGAACACCACAGAAATTCTCACAAAAAACGTCGCACTGTATGCGATTGCCTGCACCATGTATTTGGTTTGCGGCTATCAGATCATGTACGACGGCGGCATCTTCTTATCTGGCATCACTACGGTTGCACAGATGGACGACGCGGCAATCGCAGGCGTACTCGCCGAATCCGCAGAAGCGGGCTTCGATGGCGACTCGGTCTACTCAGGCGCTTCCGATTTCTTCTTCCAGGTAGTATTCGTTGCAACGGCAATGTCGATTGTCTCAGGCGCAGTTGCCGAGCGAATGAAGCTTTGGGCCTTCCTTGCATTCGCAGTAGTCATGACCGGCTTCATCTATCCGATGGAAGGCAGCTGGACCTGGAATGGCGATTCCGTATTCGGTCTTTTCGAACTTAGCTACAGTGACTATGCCGGATCTGGCATCGTGCATTTGGCCGGCGCTACCGCTGCGCTCGCAGGCGTACTTCTACTAGGCCCAAGAAAGGGTAAATACAGCGCTGCAGGCGCGCCACAGGCGATTCCTGGTGCTAACTTGCCGCTGGCAACACTGGGTACATTCATCCTGTGGATGGGCTGGTTTGGCTTCAACGGTGGTTCTACTCTTAAGCTAGGTGGAATCGGTGTAGCTAACGAAGTGGCTAACGTATTTCTTAACACGAACGCAGCCGCAGCCGGCGGACTCATTGCAGCTCTACTTGTAGCGCGCCTGATGTTCGGTAAGGCCGACCTCACAATGGCACTCAACGGTGCGCTTGCTGGCCTGGTTGCGATCACTGCAGAACCTGCCGATCCAACACCACTGCTAGCAACAATCATTGGCGCCATCGGTGGCACGATCGTAGTGTTCAGCATTATCACTCTGGACAAGCTGAAGATCGACGATCCGGTCGGTGCGATCTCGGTCCACGGCACGATAGGTATCTTCGGTATCTTCGCCGTACTCCTCTCCGATCCCGATGCGACCTTCATGGGTCAGCTGGTTGGCATGCTAACTATCTTCGTCTGGGTATTTGCTACTAGCGCGATCGTATGGTTTGCCATCAAGGCGATCATGGGTCTTCGAGTTAGCGAGGAAGAAGAAGCGGAAGGTGTCGACATGTCAGAATGCGGCATGGAAGCTTATCCGGAATTTGTAACTCAGTAATCACTAGATTAACTCTCCCTTAGCGTATTACTTACGTAAGCGCCTTTGAATTCAAAGGCGCTTTTTTTTTGCTTAAAACCTAAAAAATCGTGGGATAACTACGTCGCAGAATCTACTACTAACTCGCAACGCTACGCTGCGAACAACCTCCTCAGCTTGAGCAGTGCCGAGCTTTTGCTAGGCATGTATATCTGCGAATTGGACTGCGCCTAGTCGAAGACTCCGTTTCCGATGGGCGGGTTTCACCTAAAGAATGCCGAAGACATTGAGGTGCTCGCAAAGCACTGTAAGCATGTCGTCATCGACACCAATAAGGGTGTGCAGCCACGCAGGGCACGAGAGAATCAGCTGACGATTCTAAGCTCTGCCCGTCGCGCCGCTCCTGCGTCATCCTCGATAAAAATTGATCGCGATCTTTATCAGCAGACTCGAAGCGTTAAACAGCAGATCGATAAAGCCTACAAATTACATCAAACGCTTAAAGTCAATTTCGCTACCCAGGCACTCGCCGTTCGCAACAGCGAAGACATGGATATCCCACTCTTGGAAAAATCGATCTCGGGCCTAGTCGAGTCTGCCATCGCAAATCCGCAGACACATATCTGGCTATTGAATACAGACCCGTCAGACAGAATCGATACCGACTACTGTGTGCGTGCAGCAATTTGGTCGGTCGTATTGGCGAGACAAGTAGGAATGCACAGCCACGACATGCATATTCTCTGCATGGGAACCCTGCTGGCCGATATCGGAATGCAGCTTCTGCCGGTAAGACTGGTTAACAAGCGCGGGCCGTTTCGAAAGAAGGAGTATCTAGCCTATAGAAAGCACAGTGATTTTGGTGTCGACGTAGTTTCACACTACCCGGACCTTGATGATCGGGTAGCGGGGATTGTTCGTGCACACCATGAGCGGCAAGATGGTCGGGGGTTTCCGCGCAAACTTCGAGCTGGACAAATTCCTGTGCTAGCCTGCTTTGCGAACCTCGCCTATTGCTTCGAACGTTTACTGCGCAGTAATGGAGAGGGTCCCGCTCTGCCGCCGGCGAAAGCGCTAACAAAGCTGTATAAACAACGGGCATTGAAATTTCCCGAGCAGTTGGTTGTTGAGCTGATTCACCTAATGGGGACCTATCCTGTAGGCTCCCTGGTAATATTATCCAGCGGTGAGGTTGGTCTGGTATTAGAGCAAAATCCGAAAGAGAAGTTATCGCCCAATATCGCACTGTTAACCGATAAGAATATGGCCGCGCTTGAGAAACCCAAACTCGTGGATCTTGCGAATCAGGGCAAGTCAAAAATAGATCGTTCAATCGTGTCTAGTTATCGGTCGGGAAATGCCGCTAACAAATTAGCCGGTGGCAAAGATTTGGATCCGCGCAATTACTGCTTTAGTTTCTTCGGTAGGCGCGTAGGCTTCGGATCGCTGTCTTTTCGTTTCTAGCCTGTTCGTTTCTAGCCTGGCAGCTATCCTCACATCTAGTAGTTCCTGAAACTACATATCCCCAAACTTGTGTTGCAAGATGGCCAGCGCTGCGATTGGCGCAGTCTCGGTACGCAGTATGCGCTTGCCTAGAGAGACGATCCTAAAACCATTGTCCCGTGCCCAGTCAATCTCGGCAGGCGAGAAGCCTCCCTCGGGCCCGATCAATAGATCGATATGTCTGTCCGTGATAGGTTCTGCGATAGGTTCCGCGATAGATTCCGGGATGCTATCGGAACCACTTGGCTCCAACATCCACCTGTTGGCACTGCTGCCCTGAGCCAGATCCGCCAATGGCATCGGGCTATGTATCGATGGAACAGTTAAGCGGCCACTCTGCTCGCAGGCACTAATGGCAATCCTGCGCCAGTGCAGCAGCTTCTTCTCCAGCCGCTCCGGTTTGAGTCTGACCTCGCCATGTTCTGTATAGACTGGGCTAATTTCCGTTACACCGAGTTCCGTAGATTTCTGCACCGCGAAATCCATTCTGTCTCCCCGTGATAGACCCAGGATTAGATGAAGCCCCAAGCGATTCTGTTCCTCATCGGCATCGAGCTCACGCCGCACCTCGATCAGCTCGACCTCGACAGACTTCTTGGTCGCCGCGCAAATCCGCGCTAGAAATTCACCGTGCTGGGAATTGAATAGGAGGAGTTCATCATCGACACGCAGACGCAAAACATTGCCGAGATAGTGAGCGGTCTCTTTGGGAAGAGGAACGAGCGCATTCAGCTTAAGCGGAGCATCGATATAAACGCGAGAGAGTCGCATCTAGCAATGCCTACGGCAGTTCATTCTGATTGCGCTTGCCAAGGTCCAGATTAGTCCAAATCTGACTAACGCTCTGGCTGAGGTTCATCGAATAGAAATGAAGTCCGGGGGCGCCGCCCGCTAGCAGGTCTTCACACAATTCGCTAACCACATCGATGCCGAAGCTGCGCAGACTCTCGACGTCGTCACCGAAACCCTGCAGTCTCTTATCCAGCCACCTTGGAATCTCAGCACCACAGTTTGCACTGAAACGGGCAAGGTTTGCGTAGTTGCCGATAGGCATAATGCCAGGGACTATGGGAATAGTTATTCCCGCATCGCCGCAATAGTCGGCGAAGCGGAAATAGGCATCGGGGTTGTAGAAGTACTGAGTAATTGCCGAGTTTGCACCGGCATCCACCTTGCGCTTGAAGAAATCCACATCAGAAGCATAACTCTTCGACTCGGGATGAATCTCCGGGTAGCAGGCCACATCGATATGAAAATGATCGCCGGTCTCCCTGCGAATGAACTCGACAAGCTCATTGGCATAGTGATGTTGCACCGACGCACCGACACCGGACGGCATGTCTCCGCGTAAGGCCACCAGACGTCTTATGCCGGCGTCTATATAAGACTGCAACAGCTGACGTATTTCTTCTTCATCTGCTCCGCCAAAGGAAAGATGAGGTGCACAGACAGAACCGGCCGCATGGTAACGCAGCACGATCTGCGCAGTACCGGCCTTGGTTGACCCCCCAGCGCCGTAAGTTACGGAGAAGAAATCGGGGTTCAACTTGCATAGTTCCGCGTGCACCGTATCCAGCTTCGCTTCCCCCGCCTGCGTGCGAGGCGGGAAAAACTCGATGCTGAATTTTGATGGATTAGATACATCCATAATTTACCTTTCCTTGTTGCTCTTCTTGGTCAGTACTAAAGATCTACCTAGTACTTGTAGCTATCGGTCTTGTAAGGGCCATTCACATCGACGTTGATGTACTTGGCCTGAGTATCGGTAAGCTTTGTTAACACGCCTCCGAAGCCGCCAACCATCATCGCAGCAACTTCTTCGTCGAGATGCTTAGGCAGCACTTCGACATACAGATTGGCTGTCTTCTCGGCTTCAGGTAGATCGGCAAACTTTCGCTCGAACATGAACATCTGTGCCAATACCTGATTCGCGAATGAGCCATCCATGATGCGCGAAGGGTGGCCAGTCGCATTGCCAAGGTTGATCAGACGGCCTTCAGAGAGAAGAATCAGGTAATCGCTCTGATTCGTGGCGCCATCGCGATAGATCTTGTGAACCTGAGGCTTAATTTCTTCCCATTCCCAATTCTCGCGCATAAAGGCTGTGTCGATTTCATTGTCGAAGTGACCGATATTACAAATCACAGCGCCGGTCTTGACCGCCTGCAACATGAACTTGTCGCAGACGTTAACGTTGCCGGTAGTTGTCACGATTAGATCGATCTTCCCAAGCAATGCCGTGTCGATGCCCTCGCTAGACCCTGTGTTGATACCATCGATGTAGGGAGAGACCAGCTCATAGCCATCCATGCAGGCTTGCATCGCACAGATCGGGTCTATCTCAGCAATCTTTACGATCATGCCTTCCTGATTAAGGCTCTGTGCCGAACCCTTGCCTACGTCACCATAGCCAACTACTAATGCCTGCTTGCCGGAGAGCAACATATCCGTGCCGCGCTTGATGCCGTCGTTTAGCGAGTGACGACAGCCGTACTTGTTGTCGTTCTTGGACTTGGTTACCGAATCGTTCACGTTGATAGCTGGAACTTTCAGGGAGCCTTCTTCCAGCATCTCTAAAAGGCGATGCACACCAGTAGTCGTCTCTTCGGTGATGCCGTGAATGTTTGCCAGTAGCTGGGGGTACTTCTCATGCACCATCGCCGTCAGGTCGCCGCCATCGTCAAGAATCATGTTCACATCCCAGGGCTCGCCGTCTTTTAGGATAGTCTGCTCAATGCACCATTCGCCTTCGTCTTCCGTCTGTCCCTTCCAGGCGTAGACGGCGATGCCGGCTGCAGCGATACAAGCCGCTGCGTGGTCTTGAGTGGAGAAGATGTTGCAAGATGACCAGCGAACCTCTGCACCGAGATCAACCAGTGTCTCGATGAGCACGGCCGTCTGCACCGTCATATGAATACAGCCGAGGATCTTCGCATTGGCCAGAGGCTTCTCGGCGGCGTACTTGTGGCGCAGAGTCATCAGGGCGGGCATCTCTGCCTCGGCCAATGTAACTTCGCGGCGACCAAACGCGGCCAGGCTAATATCTGCTACTTTATAATCTTGTGCTACTGCATTTTCTTGTACTGATAAATCGTTCATGTCTAACTCCGTTTTATAAATAGTGTTATAGGCCAGCCGCTGCTTTAAGCGCGTCAGCCTTGTCTGTTTTTTCCCAGCTTAGGTCCAGGTCTTCGCGACCGAAGTGACCGTAGGCGGCAGTGTCTCTATAGATCGGCTGGATCAGGTCCAGCATCTTGATCAGGCCTTTCGGGCGCAGCTCGAAATGCTCGCGAATTAATTCGACGATCTTCGCATTGCTCACCTTGTTAGTGCCGAATGTTTCTATGCTTATCGATGTTGGTTCTGCAACCCCGATGGCGTAAGAGAGTTGAATCTCGCAACGCTCTGCGATACCCGCAGCAACGATGTTCTTGGCAACATAGCGCGCCGCGTAGGCTGCCGAGCGATCAACCTTGGACGGGTCTTTTCCGGAGAATGCGCCGCCACCGTGTCGCGCCATACCGCCGTAGGTATCGACGATAATCTTTCTACCGGTAAGCCCGCAGTCGCCGTAGGGGCCACCGATAACGAAGCGGCCGGTTGGGTTGATGAAATACTTGGTGTCCGCGTTGATCCAGGCCTGTGGAAGAACGGGCTTAATAATTTCTTCCATAACCGCTTCTTGTAAATCTTTAAGCGAGATCTCTTCGCTGTGCTGCGTCGACAGTACGACGGCATCGATTGCAACCGGCTTGCCGTCTTCATAACGGAAGGTAATCTGACTCTTCGCGTCTGGCTGTAACCAGGGCAGGGTGCCATCTTTACGCACTTCTGATTGACGCTTCACTAGCAGGTGTGAATAGGTGATTGGTGCTGGCATTAACACGTCAGTTTCGTTTGTCGCGTAACCAAACATCAAGCCCTGGTCGCCCGCGCCCTGTTCGTGATCTGCCGTGTCATCAACACCCATGGCGATGTCTGGAGACTGCTTGCCGATGCCATTGAGTACTGCACAGGTGTTGCTGTCGAAACCACTCTCAGAATTGTTGTAGCCGATATCGTTTACAACACCGCGCACGATGTCTTCAATGTCGACGTAGGCATCTGTTGTTATCTCTCCGGCAACAATGACCATGCCAGTCTTAATCATAGTCTCGCAGGCTACTCTGGAGCCTTTGTCCTGCTCAAGCAGAGCATCCAGGATTGCGTCGGAGATCTGGTCGGCCATTTTATCCGGGTGGCCCTCAGATACTGACTCAGATGTGAAGAGTGTAGATTCTGCCATTAGTATGTCCTCAAAAAGTAGTTATAGTTATTAATAGTGATTAAATGTAAATTTTTAAGTAAAAGTCTGTTAGTGATAGCAAATTTAAGAGCCAGATGTCACATTTTTAAAAGTGCGCATCTGAATCTGAAAGCCATTGCGTAATCCAAGATAGGAACTCTGTTGTATCGTTAAACCCGCCTTCTCGGCCCAATGATCCAGGTCGCCTTCTTCGAAGCCAAGCCATAGATCGCCGCAGGACTCTCGCACCCAATCCTGATCGTGACTGCACAGTTCGACGATCAGTAGATAACCCTCGGGATTCAGAAGCGCCCCAATATCCTTGAACGTCTTCGCAGGAGAAGAGATGTGATGCAGCACCATGTCGAAGATGATGAGATCGGCGCTTATGCCCTGCTTGCATGCAACAGCCGTATCGCCGAGTATAAATTCGACACCACTGCCGCCACTTTTAATGACCGCGGCACGGGACTTTTCCAACATGTCTTTGGAATTATCCAGTGCGGTTAGGTTCTCGAAGCGCTGCAAGAGCTCTGTCAGTAATTGGCCTTCTCCCGGGCCCACTTCCATCACCGCTGCCTCATCGCTCAGGGTCAGGCCGGCGATGAGATCGTGCAGGCTGTTCGCATAGTCTGCGTGCTCCACGATCAAGCCCTGCTTTTCATTAAACTTGTTCGCATTCTTATTGAAAAAATTCAGAGAAAGCTGCGCTCGCTCCAATTGAATCTGCTTTATCTTCCTGAGCTGGCCTCCCGGAATCTCCAGACAGTCCAGGTTCTCGAAAACCGTCTTCTTGATATCGCTGTAAATATCATCTTCCGACAGGAATGTGCGCCTGTAGAAGATTGAGTTTCCCTCACGCCGCGTGGAAACCAGATTGCTGGTAGCGAGTATCTTTAGATGATGACTGAGGGCGGACTGCCTGATGTCGAGGATGCGGCATAACTCCAACACCCCGAATGACTCGTTCTTTAGTAGCCTCAGGATCTGCAGGCGTAAATGGTCGGCCAGGGCTTTATGCAGCGTGGTCAGTGCCTCCATCGGGCTCAAAGAGTCTGGGTCGCCGGTGGTCTTTAATGCAGGTGCTGCCATGTCTAGGCCTAGGGGTCGGAAGTCCGAAGAGGCGCTAAGTTAGCAGCATTGCCCGACAATTTCAATTCTATATCAAAATATATTGATATAGATATTGCTCGATGATGGGGCAGTCCGGGACTAAGCCTGATTGAAGTCAGGATCATGCCCCTTATCTTGTAATATATTGCCTCTGGGGTGCCATAGATATGGCATATTCGATTCAGGTGCGGGAAAATAGCGCTCTGAATCAGAAGCTCCCCGAAGCATTTACCTCCCTGCCCAACTGAATCTGGCTATCCAGCTAGCAGCAGGGCACTGAGTCACTCGCTTCGCTAATAATGGCAATAATAAGCAGAAACTGAAGGAAATCGATCGATGGCAGAACAAGCTGTGTCACGTAAACAGAGTGCCAATGCAATTCGTGCGCTAAGTATGGATGCTGTGCAGAAGGCGAAGTCCGGACACCCCGGTGCGCCCATGGGAATGGCAGATATAGCACAGGTGCTCTGGTGCGATTTCCTCAAGCACAATCCGGGTGACCCGAACTGGTTCAATCGCGACCGCTTCGTGCTCTCCAATGGCCATGGATCGATGCTGATGTATTCCCTGCTGCATCTAACGGGCTACGATCTTTCTATCGACGACTTGCAGCAGTTCAGGCAGTTCGACTCCAAGACCCCTGGCCATCCCGAGTTCGGTTATACGCCTGGCGTAGAAACTACCACAGGGCCGTTAGGGCAAGGCCTCGCCAATGCGGTGGGCATGGCGATCGCGGAGAAGACACTGGGCGCGCAGTTTAATCGCGAGAATCACGAGGTCATCGACCACTACACCTATGTCTTCGCCGGTGACGGCTGCCTGATGGAAGGCATATCCCATGAAGTCTGTTCTCTGGCGGGCACGCTGAATCTTGGCAAACTCGTGATGTTCTATGATGACAACGGCATCTCGATAGACGGCGAGGTAGACGAATGGTTTGCGGATGATACCGCTAAGCGTTTCGAGGCCTATGGCTGGCAGGTCTTGTCTGTCGATGGGCACGACCCCGCGGCTATTAGCGACGCGATCAAGCAAGCACAGAGCGAGGCGAGCCGGCCAACATTGATTAGCTGCAAGACAATTATCGGCTTCGGCTCGCCTAACAAGCAGGGCACTTCCGCCACTCATGGCGCACCGCTTGGCGATGAAGAGATAGCGGCTACGCGAGCAGCCCTTGAATGGCCACATGCTCCTTTCGTAATTCCCGAAGACATCAAGCAGTTATGGGATGCGACTGAGAAAGGCTTCACCGCCGAGTCCGCCTGGAAAGAGAAGCTTGTCATCTATGAGGAAGAATACCCAGAGCTCGCCATGGAACTGGTGCGCAGACTAAAAGGTCAGCTACCTAGCTATTTCAGTGCCAAGGCCGACGAATATATCGCCAAGTGCCAGGGCAGCGATGACAATATTCCCAGCCGCAAGGCCTCACAGAATTGTATCGAAGCCTATGCGAGCCTATTACCGGAATTAATCGGTGGCTCCGCCGATCTGACCGGGTCTAACCTAACCAACTGGTCAGGTAGCTCCGCGATCTCACAGAAGGCCGATGGCAACTATATCTACTACGGCGTGCGCGAGTTTGGAATGAGCGCCATCGCCACCGGCATGGCATTGCATGGCGGCTTCATCCCTTACACTGCAACCTTCCTGATCTTCATGGAATACGCACGTAACGCCGTGAGAATGTCGGCGCTGATGAAACAACAGAGCATATTCGTCTACACCCACGACTCCATCGGTCAGGGCGAAGATGGACCGACGCACCAGCCGGTTGAGCAACTAGCCAGCCTGCGTACTACACCGAATATGTCCGTATGGCGCCCCTGCGACAATGTCGAGTCTGCTGTCGCCTGGAAGTCCGCCATCGAAAGACAAGTAGGCCCGACTTCCCTGGTTTTCTCTCGCCAGAACCTGCCGCATCAGGCGCGCAGCGACGAACAGCTGCAAGCCATCGCTCGCGGTGCCTATATATTGAAAGACTGTGAGGGAGAGCCCTCAGTGATCGTGCTAGCCACAGGGTCAGAAGTAGCAATAAGCCTGGCAGCGGTAGAGACTCTTCAGGCAGAGGGAATAAAGGCGCGTCTGGTTTCCATGCCTAGTGTCGATGTTTTCGAGGCGCAGGATGCCGATTATCAGGAACAGGTGTTGCCAATGAGCGTGCGCAGACGCGTCGCAGTCGAGGCTGCAGGCGTCGACTACTGGCGCAAGTTCGTCGGCCTCGATGGCAAGGTCATCGGCATGCACACCTTCGGAGAATCGGCTCCAGGGCCGGTGCTAATGGAACACTTCGGCTTCTCTGCTGAGAACATCGTCGCGACCGTTAAGTCTTTCGACGCGTGATACAAGTCAGCATCCCGACTCGTCTTACTTTGAATGCGTGGTAAAAAGTCATGACCTATCGCATCGCAATCAACGGTTATGGTCGAATAGGCCGCTGTGTGCTGCGTGCGTTTTACGAATCTACCAGCTACTCCGATATGCGCCTGGTTGCTGTTAACGATCTGGCCGACATCGCGAACCTATCGCACCTCACTCGTTATGACAGTACCCATGGCCGCTTTCTCGGCTCTGTAGAGACGAGTAGCGAGGCTGCGCAGAAAAACCTCATCGTCAATGGCGACAAGATTCGCGTCTTTAATGAGCCCGATGTGAGGAAGCTACCTTGGTCCGAGTTGGATGTAGATCTGGTCATGGAATGTAGCGGAGCATTCAAGGATAGGGAAACCGCACAACTACACACGGCAGGCGGCGCCAGGAAAGTGCTATTTTCTCAACCCGCGGAAAGCGATGTCGATGCCACTCTGGTGTACGGCATTAACCATGAAACTCTGCCGCCCGGCGCCACGATTGTCTCCAACGCATCGTGTACTACAAATTGTATTGTGCCGGTGCTCAAGACTATCGATGAGGTTTTCAAGATAGAGTCGGGCGTGATCACGACTATTCATTCCGCAATGAATGACCAGCCTGTTATCGATAGCTATCACGACGACGACCTGCGCAAGACGCGCAGTGCGATGCAGTCGATCATCCCCGTCGATACGGCGCTGGCAAAAGGCATAGAGAGAATTCTGCCCGAACTTACGGGCCTGCTGGTGGCAAGGGCGATACGTGTTCCAACTCTGAATGTTTCCCTGATGGATCTAACCTTGTCCGTAGCCCAGAGCACGAATGTTGAACAGGTGAATCAGGCGATCAAACAGGCGAGCGCTAATCTGCCTGCGAACGTTTTGGGCTTTACCGATGAGCCCCTGGCTTCCTGCGATTTCAATCACGACCCGCGTTCGGCGATCGTCGACTTGAACCAGACCAGTGTAGTGAATGGAAAGCTAATCAAGCTATTTGTCTGGTTCGATAACGAGTGGGCCTATGCAAATAGAATGCTCGATGTGGCGCAGTACATGAGCAAAAACACATGAACCAATTGTCACTTTAGAATTCGGAGTCGTTAACGAATGTCATTCTTGCGAATGGACCAACTAGACCTGGCCGGGAAGAGGGTTCTCATTAGAGAGGACTTAAATGTGCCGATCAAAGACGGTGTCATCGGAAACGACACGCGAATCAGAGCGGCATTGCCCAGCATTGAGATGGCAAGAGCAGCCGGCGCAGAAGTAATCATCATGTCTCATCTGGGCAGGCCAGCGGAGGCAACGCCGATCGCAGAGCAGCGCGAGTATTCCTTGCAGCCGGTAGCGCAGAGGCTCTCGACATTGTTAGATTGCTCCGTTGAAGTAAACACCGACTACCTGAATGAGACGCCAGCAAGCCGCGGTGCCGCTAGCGTAACCCTGCTGGAGAATGTACGTATCAACGCCGGTGAGAAGGCTAATGACGATGCGCTCGCAAAACGCTACGCCCAATTGTGTGATGTATTCGTGATGGATGCCTTCGGAACCGCACACCGCGCCCAGGCAAGTACTCACGGCGTTGCAAAATATGCAACGCTCGCCTGTGCGGGCCCTCTTTTGGCCAATGAGCTAGACGCCCTAGATCGATCGCTTAAGAACCCAGAACGACCCATGTTGGCTATAGTGGGCGGGGCAAAGGTGTCGAGCAAGCTGGAGGTTCTCAACAACCTATCTACTAAAGTAGACCAGCTCATCGTAGGCGGCGGCATCGCCAATACCTTTCTCGCTGCCATTGGTGCGAATGTAGGCAAGTCATTGTATGAGCCCGATCTCATCGACACGGCAAAGGCCTTGATGAGCAAGACCTCCATACCCATGCCCACAGACGTCATTGTCGCAAAACAGTTCGATGAAAACGCGACCGCCACCACCAAGCTAATTGCAGATGTCGAAGACGATGACATGATTCTGGACATAGGGCCGGACACGGCGGCAAACTTCGCGGAGATTATCGCAAAGATGAAGACGATCATCTGGAATGGGCCAGTAGGCGTTTTCGAATTCGAACAATTCTCAGCTGGGACTCAGGCTGTAGCTAAGGCGGTCGCAGACAACGCCGGCTTCTCGATCGCCGGGGGCGGTGAAACCATAGCGGCTATCGATAAATTTTTAATTACCGACAAAGTCTCCTATATTTCTACAGGCGGCGGAGCGTTCCTGGAATACGTACAGGGAACAGTCTTGCCCGCGGTAGAGATACTTCAGCGCAGGGCTAGCGAAGGCCAGGCATAAGAACAACGACGACAACAACTATTTGATATGACCAAGCTACCAACTACTCAGTAGACAAGATAAATGAGGATGAACCATGGCACTAATTAGTTTAAGACAATTGCTAGATCATGCAGCAGAAAATGGTTACGGCGTTCCTGCTTTTAATGTGAATAATCTTGAACAGATCCGAGCCATCATGGAGGCAGCCGACGAGCTAAATAGCCCTGTGATCTTGCAAGCTTCTGCTGGCGCTAGAAAATACGCTGGGTCGAACTTTCTTAAGCACCTGATCCAGGCGGCAATAGAAGAATTTCCACATATACCTATTGTTATGCATCAGGATCATGGTGTGTCTCCGGCAGTATGCCAACGTTCGATTCAACTCGGCTTCTCCTCGGTGATGATGGATGGCTCCCTAGGTGAAGATGGCAAGACGCCTACCGATTTTGACTACAACGTAAGAGTCACCAAGACTACAGTCGATATGGCTCATGCCTGCGGCGTGTCGGTAGAGGGAGAGATTGGCTGTTTGGGTTCGCTTGAAACTGGAATGGCGGGCGAAGAAGATGGAATCGGCGCAGAAGGGGTGTTAACCATGGCGCAGATGCTTACCGACCCTCAGGAGGCTTCGGACTTCGTCGACGCAACGGGTGTAGATGCCTTGGCGATTGCCGTAGGCACCAGTCATGGGGCCTACAAGTTTAGCCGTCCCCCAACGGGCGACACGCTAGCCATCGAGAGAATAAAGGAAATTCACAAGAAGATTCCAGGCACGCATTTAGTGATGCATGGGTCTTCTTCGGTGCCGCAGGAATGGTTGGCGATAATCAACGAATTTGGTGGTGAGATTCCCGAAACCTATGGCGTGCCCGTTGAAGAAATTCAGGAAGGCATTAAGCACGGCGTGCGCAAGGTAAACATCGATACTGACCTGCGCCTCGCATCCACCGGTGCAGCGCGTAAATTCCTCGCGGAAAATAAATCCGAATTTGATCCAAGAAAATTTCTAATCCCAACTATGGATGCGATGAAGTCTATTGTTCTGGCAAGACTGGAGGCATTCGGAACTGCCGGGCAGGCCTCGAACATCAAGAAAGTCTATAACCTGGAGCAGATGGCACAACGTTATACTGAGTCTTCCTAAGGCTAAGTAAGAAAAACGTTAACAGGCGGAGATTGAACGCGAATGTTTAGCACAGCCGATGCCAATCAACTTCGCCAAAGCCTAACGAGTATGGTCTTTCTGCATGATGGCACCGAGTCGCAGCTTGGAGTCGGTGCCAATGCGTCAGGTCTCTATGCAGCCTATGCACAGTATTACGGTTTAAATTTTTCCGAGCTGGACCCTGCCCTTGGCGACTCTCGCGCCAATATAGGTACGTTTACCAGTGGCCACTACGAGCTGGTCTGCCAACACTTCGTGCCGGCGACATATCCGCCGCGTAAGACAGCTTTTATCCTTCACGGCTATTTTGATCACTCGGGCCTGTACCGACATCTGATTCGACACCTGCTGCTACAGGATATAGCCGTTGTGATCTTCGATCTGCCAGGCCATGGCCTATCGAGCGGCGAGACTGCGAGTATTAATTCCTTTCAAGAATACAGCGAATCATTCGTGCGTTGTCTAAAGCTGGCAGGGCAGCAGCAGCTAACAGATCCCTGGCTCGCCATTGGGCAAAGCACAGGCGCAGCGCTAATCATAGAGGCATTACTGGAGGAGCGACTGCAGCACAGTCATGCCCTGCAAGACACTATTCTTCTTGCCCCCTTGCTTAGACCCAGGCACTGGTCCCGTTCCAAAATTCTATTTAGCCTGAGCAAATTGTTTCTGTCATCGACGCCACGTAAGTTCAGCAAGAACAGCCACGATGCCGAGTTTCTGGAGTTTCTCGAGAGCAAGGACGAGCTACAGAGTCGACTACTTCCCCGCAATTGGGTGCAGGCCATGATCGACTATATCAATCGCTTCGAAGAAGCGCCCAGCCAGAATAAATCGCTGCACGTCATTCAGGGCAAGGGAGATGGAACGGTAGAATGGGAGACGAATATCCCCAAGATACTCGAGAAGTTTTCAGGATCCCAGGTACACTGGATCGAGGAGGCGGGGCACCACCTCGTTAATGAATCTACACCCTATCGAGAACGGGTGTTTGAACTCATCGACGAAATTATTGGCTCAGACTAGAACAAGACGCGACAGCGAATAGTGCCCGTAACCTGATTCAGTTTCTCCAGTGCCACTTCGCTGTATTGAACGTCGATATCCATCACCACATAACCTACGTGTTCATTCGTTTGCAGATACTGTGAACTAATATTGATGCCAGTCTCGGAGAACACACTGTTTATTTCCGATAGAACCCCAGGCACGTTCTTATGAATATGTAGCAGTCTATGTTTTCCGGGATGCGCTGGCAGAGTCACTTCCGGAAAATTGACCGATGCGAAGCTGGAGCCATTATCGCTGTACTTAATAAGCTTCTCCGCGACCTCGACTCCTATATTCTCCTGCGCTTCCATGGTGCTGCCACCGACGTGGGGTGTGATGATGCAATTATCGAACTGACGCAGGGGTGAGATAAATTCTTCCGCGTTAGATTTCGGCTCCTGGGGATAGACGTCAATTGCGGCGCCGGCAATTGCCTTGCTCTGAAGGGCGCTAGCCAGGGCGTCGATATCTACGACAGATCCACGGGAGGCATTAATCAACACGGCCTCGGGCTTCATCCAGCCAAGTTGTTTCTCTGAGATCATGTCCTGGGTCTGCGGCGTTTCGGGTACATGCAGGCTAACCACGTCACATTCGCGCATCAGCTCCTCTAGTGAGTCCAGCTGCTGGGCATTGCCCAGAGGCAACTTGGTGACCACATCGAAGAGATAGACCTTCATGCCCATAGACTCGGCGAGTACGCTCAACTGCGAGCCAATGTTGCCATAGCCCACGATGCCCAGCTTCTTGCCCCTGGTCTCAAAAGACCCCTTGGCAGCTTTCTGCCAAACACCTCGGTGCAGTAGGGCGTTCTTCTCGGGGATGCCACGAAGCAGCAAAATTGACTGGCCTATGACCAGTTCTGCCACGCTGCGGGTATTGGAAAAGGGCGCATTGAATATAGGGATGCCGCGAATCAAAGCCGCGTCCAGATCAACTTGATTGGTTCCGATGCAGAAACAGCCTACGGCCTGTAGCTTCTTCGCCGCAGCGAATACCGACTCATCGAGCTGGGTGCGTGAACGAATGCCAACAAAATGTGCATCGGCAATCTTCACAGCCAGGTCGTCTCCCTCCAAAGATGTTTTCAAGGCCTCTATATTCTCGTAGCCTGATTTCTTTAGTGTGTCGATCGCGCTCTGGTGAACACCTTCCAATAGCAGGAATTTGATCTTGCGCTTTTCCAGGGATTTAGGATTCATAGGCTTAAGCTTTATTTTCGTCGGTTATGCGGGGTCAGGTTTCAGACAGTGTAAGTATCGTCAGCGGTGTTCCAAAAGCTGGCGCATGGTAACATATTCTGCTTTTGCAGTGCGCTGTGCGGCGCATTAATTCAACAAGCCGGCGGCGGCCGAAATCTAGAAATACCAGAAATATCAGAAATACCAGAAATACTAGTCAGGATAGGAAGAACATGAATTGCAGCAAAGTAGAACTATTAGAGAAACTGGTTGAGATCGTGGGGGACGATTGGCTGAAGACCGATCCCGCCGACCTTGAGACCTACGGCAAGGACTGGACAAAGGCCTATCCCGCCAACCCTATCGCCGTCGTATTGCCCAAAGATACCGATGAGGTAGTGGCACTGGTGCAACTGGCAAATCTCCACGAAGTAGCGCTGGTGCCTAGCGGCGGCCGCACTGGACTCAGTGGTGGCGCAGTGGCGGCGAATGAAGAAGTAGTAGTTGCCTTCGATCGCATGAATAAAATTCTCGAGTTTAATCCCGCCGATCGGCAAGTTGTCTGCGAGCCTGGCGTAGTTACACAGCAGCTGCAGCAATTCGCGGAGCAGGAGGGCCTGTTCTATCCCGTAGACTTCGCGTCGTCTGGATCCAGCCAGCTAGGCGGCAATGTATCGACTAATGCCGGGGGCATAAAAGTTATCCGCTATGGCATGACCCGCGAGTGGGTTAAGGGCTTGAAGGTGGTAACAGGCTCGGGGGAGCTTCTCGAGTTGAACCGAGGCTTGAGCAAGAATGCAACGGGCTATGATTTCCGCCATCTATTCACCGGTGCCGAAGGCACCCTTGGCTTTATCGTTGAATTGACCCTTGCCCTTACGAGCATGCCCAAGGATCCAACCGTTCTTGTTCTGGGCGCGCAGGGTATGGAACCCATCATGCAGGTGCTGCAGAAATTTCAGGGCGAACTTAATCTCACCGCCTTCGAATTCTTTTCAGAGAAGGCGCTCCAGCATGTGATCGAAGAGAAACAACTGCAGCGACCGTTCGAAACTGAATCTGAATTCTATGCGCTCATCGAATTTGAAAATCAGTCCGAGCAAGACAGCGACACCGCAATGCACTTATTCGAAGTCTGTCTAGAGGAAGGCTGGATAGTAGATGGCACGATTAGTCAAAACAGTACGCAGGCGAATAATCTATGGCGCCTGCGCGAAGACATCTCGGAGACTATCTCTAAGTTTACTCCCTACAAGAATGATATTTCGGTAAAGGTTTCCAAGGTTCCTCAGTTCTTACAAGAGGTCGATAGTTTGGTCACTTCGGCCTATCCCGATTTCGAGATAATCTGGTTCGGCCACATCGGCGACGGAAATGTGCATCTCAATATCCTCAAGCCAGAGTCTCTGGCAGCAGAAGCATTTTTCGAAAAGTGTGCCAAGGTATCCAATCTGGTTTTTGAGATCGTTGAGAAACACGGCGGCAGTATTTCTGCCGAGCACGGTGTCGGTCTATTAAAAAAACCATTCCTGCATTACTCACGCTCCCCTGCGGAAATGGCGTACATGAAGGCGATCAAGAAAATCTTCGACCCTAACAATATTATGAACCCTGGCAAGTTAATCGACTGAGCAGTGCAGCTGTTGTAAGGCTCGCGTTTGTTGCCACGGATAGAGCGTTAGAGGCTTCTGTGGGCCGCCAAAACATCGTTACAATTTGCAACATTTAGGGTTTCCATCTGCTAATTTATAGGTATACACTGGAATTTCGGTCGATTTTGGCCGGGGGATCGCTATCGTTAGCGGTTTGATTTCTAAATTTTTAAGCACGAGAGAACGTATGTCAGATTTAGTTGAGGGTACCGTTAAGTGGTTTAATGACGAGAAGGGTTTTGGTTTCATAGAGCAGGAAGGTGGCAAAGATGTATTCGTACACTTCTCTGCTATTAATGGCTCAGGAAGAAGAACGCTTCAGGAAGGTCAGAAAGTAACCATGGAAGTCACCCAAGGCCAGAAAGGTCCTCAGGCAGAAAACGTAAATCCACTCTAGTTAGCGTTTGCTAACGACAGTATCTAAGTGGGCTAACTGTAAATATTTGCAGGGATAAGAAAAGCAAGCGAGTACTCGTTCTGGATTTTGTCTTGGCAGGTTTTCGAGACAGCAAATTTCCAGAGACCGACACTTCCATCACTTCTCAATTATTCTAAGCAACTAGCTGCAATCTCTTTCATCATCAGGGCAGGTATGTCTTGACCCCTGCGCTTGTGCCTAGAAATAAGCGGTTAGCTCCGCGTTCTGCAAACAGGCCATTGCACACAACACCTGTTATCTGGTTAAGCCGAGTTTCTAACTTCCTCGGATCGAGAATCTCAAGATTATAGATATCGAGAATATTGTTCCCGTTGTCTGTAATACAGCCCTCCCGATAGACAGGGTCTCCCCCTAGCTTCACGATCTCTCTGGCAACGTAACTGCGTGCCATTGGAATGACTTCGACAGGCAGGGGAAATTTACCTAGCACCGGCACCAGTTTGGATTCATCTGCAATACAGACGAATTCTTCCGAGGCGGCGGCGATAATCTTCTCCCTGGTGAGTGCGGCTCCGCCGCCCTTAATAAGCTGTAGGTGTTTGTTGGTCTCATCCGCGCCATCGACATAGACACGTAAGGTTCCAGCGCTGTTAAGATCCAGCACAGGAATATGAAGCTCTTTTAGGCGCCTTGCAGATTCTTCCGAACTCGCAACGGTCCCATAGATCTTGTGTTTAATCTTTCCCAACTCAGCAATGAACAGGTTGGCAGTGGAGCCCGTGCCTACGCCGATTATTGTATCGTTATCTAATAATGACTCTACGTATTCAAAGGCAGTCTGTGCAACAGCTAGCTTTAGCTCATCTTGTGTCATGCTGATCCTCGTTCATCTAATTTGTGAGGGGCCTTAACGCGTCCTAACAGCTGCCCCATCGCAACACCGCTAGTAGCTTCCAATGCCGGGTCAAAATCCATTACGCCATGAGAGAACAAAACGATGGCGGTAGAGCCCAGACGAAACCTTCCGAGCTCGGCAGCCAAGCTAAGCTCCACAGCTGGAGCGTGATCGGCATAGTCTGTTTCTTGAATTTCTCTCTTACCCTGCTTAGGGCAAACTTCACCCGCCCATACAGTATCGATGCCGGCTACAATCATAGCACCGACCAGTATAACCGCCATCGGTCCGATTTCGGTTTCAAACAGGCAAACGAGGCGCTCATTCCTTGCGAACAAATCGGGAACCGAATCCGCCGTAGTTTGATTCACCGAGAAAAGATCTCCTGGCACATAGATTGTCTTCAACAGAGTGCCAGCCAGTGGCATATGCACACGATGATAGTCCTTCGGAGAGAGATAGATAGTAGCGAATTTACCCTCGTTAAACAGGGTCGCCATCTGTGTATCGCCCGCTAGCAGGGTCTCGCAGCTATAGTGCCGACCCTTTGCCTGCAGTAGTTGGCCGTCTGTAATACTCCCAAGCTGGCTAATCGCCCCGTCCGCTGGACAGACTATGGCCCCCGGGGAATCACTGATTGTTCGCGCGTCAGGAAGCAATTCCCGCGTAAAGAAGGCATTGAAGTTTCCGAACTTGTCGATATCTTGAATCTTGGCTTCGCTCATATTCACTTTGTAACGCTTTATGAATATTCGAATAAAAGGCTTGCGCAGAAAATGACTCTGCGCCAACTTACCAACGAGTCTGGAAAGTAGGTGCTGTGGTAGCAGGTATTGGAAAATAATGAACAGGCGCGACATAAAATGTATTTTCTGTTTCTAGAGTCTTACTTTACTAGTGACAGCGCTACTCATGGCTTGCTCGCCATATCCTGTGCGCCAATTACTTTGCCTACTTCTCGATAGGTGTTTCAGGGTCATTCCCCCATTCAGACCAGGAGCCATCATACGCCTTTATATCGTAGCCCAGGGCCTTGCCAACGAGATAAGTGAGTCCAGAGCGATGATGGGTTTGGCAATGGGTAATGATTCTCTTGGCATCGCTGATGCCTGCCTCGGTCAGCAACTGTTCGATCTGCGGCAGAGGTTTTAAACGCAGGTCATTCTCTGAATCTTGTAACTCAATCCAATCTAGATTTTTAGCACCGGGAATGTGCCCATTTCTTAGAGCAGTAACTTTAGTTCCGTTGAACTCCTCAGGTGCTCGGGCGTCCCAGACTATTGACTCTTCATCCTGAAGGCTTGCCAGAACATCTTCTTTGGAAACAAGCAGGCTCTCATTGATTTTGACCGAGTAGTCTACATAGATTTGCTGCCAATGCCTCGGTCGTTGCATTTGCTAAGGGAAAGCCCATCTTCAGCCAAGCTGTCTGTCCGCCATCGAGATAACTGTAGTTCTGATGTCCGACAATATCCAGGGTCCATATCAATCTGCCCGCCCAGCCACCGCCCTCGTCGTCATAGACGATGACATGTTTCTCGGGGCTCAAACCGAGTCTCGAGAATAGCGATTGAAGTCTTTCCTTCGTTGGCAGCGTACCAACTGCAGGTTTAACTCCGCTGACCAATTCTGAAGGCTCCACCAATACCGCCCCTGAAATATGATGGGCATCGAATACGGCCTTCTGCACGACCGCGACTATCAACAGCTCATCCGTAGAGGGGAGTTCGTTGAATGCCTCCGGTGAAATAATAAGAGGTAGTCTTGTTCTATTCATTGCTTACTTACTCTTTACTGTTTCTCTCATGACCTGCCTAGCCCAGCTCCTCCAGTGAATCCAGAATGCGGAAGTAGCTCTGAAGGCGTTCGATGCTTATCTGCCCAGCCTCGACAGCTGCCTGTATGGCGCAGCCGGGTTCCTGCCTGTGCGAACAGTCTCTAAATTTACAGGCACCGGCGAAGGGTCTAAATTCCTTAAAGCCCTCGAATACCTGCTGCTGATTAATATGGCCTAAGCCAAACTCTCGAATACCCGGTGAGTCTATCAAATCGAAGCCGGACATATGATACACAGAGGACGTAGTAGTGGTATGTGTGCCGCGATCCCAGGTCTCGGAGAGGGCGCCTACATCGGCGAGGCTGCCCTTATTGAGCTTGTTCAGCAGTGAAGATTTTCCCACACCGGATTGGCCCACCAGAATTGTCGTCTTGTGGGCCAGGGATTGTTCGAGAGTAGAGATGCCGCGGCCATCTTCAGCCGACACCTTATGCACTGGATAGCCGATATTCTCATATTTCGACAATATATTGTCCAAAATCTCTGCCGCGTCCTGGTCTAACAGATCTATTTTGTTCAAAACCAGCACGGCATCGAGGTTCTGTTGCTCGATCGCAACAAGATAGCGGTCGATAAGACTGACGTGAGGAGTCGGAGATGAGGCAAATACGACAAGAACCGCGTCGATATTGGCGGCAATAGCCTTGTACTGGCCATCGATGGTGGGGCGGCCAAAGGAGTTACGGCGCTTACCCAGGGCTACGACCACCCCTGACTGGGCGCCATCGTTAGTCCATACGACCAGGTCGCCGGCGACCAGTTTAGGCAGGTTAGACCTCTGCGTGCATCTAAGCACAGCGCCCTCGTCTTCTTCGGCGAGGGACTCGATATCAACGTGTTGCCCATAATGACTAATGATGCGGCCATTACACTTTTCGATTGTAGTTTCGCAGCTGTCAGAGTCGGATTGTTCTAGACCCAACTCCTTGCGTTGGTTCTCGGATATGCGAGCCAACTGATGTTTACTTAGTCTTCTCTTACTCATGGAAAGTGTAGGCGGCCATCTCAAGGTGTAGGCGAACTGTAAGCGCGATCTTAAGAGGAGATTATTGCATATTCCACTTGGGGAAGCTTTGTTACAATCAGGACTGCTAGTCAACGTCGCCCTAACAGCATCGCGATACAACAGCGGAAAACAGCATGGACAAAAGCTTAAATTTAATCTGGATAGATCTGGAGATGACGGGATTGCAGCCCGAGTCAGATCGTATAATCGAAATCGCTACGCTGGTAACCGATGCTGAGCTAAATTTACTCGCCGAGGGTCCGACACTGGCCATCAAACAATCCGATGCCGCCTTAGAGGCAATGGATGAGTGGAACCAATCACACCATGGTGCGTCAGGCCTCATAGAGCGCGTTAAGAAAAGTACTATCGATGAGAATGAAGCGACCAGACAGACGATAGAGTTTCTTGCCCAGTATTGTGCGAAGAATACCTCGCCCATGTGTGGCAATAGCATCTGTCAGGATCGCAGGTTCATGGCGAATTACATGCCAGAGCTGGAGAGCTATTTTCACTATCGAAACCTGGATGTCAGCTCCGTCAAGGAACTTGTCCGTCGTTGGAAGCCTGAACTTCTTAACGGTCTGGTTAAACAGGGTACGCATCAGGCGATGGAAGATATTAAGGATTCGGTAGCCGAGCTGCAGTACTATCGAGAGCACTTCATCGACGCCTAGTCTTTGCGCTTAGCTCGTGTGTTGTTGTAAAGCCCAAGTGATGTGTTCGTTGACCATTTCGGATACATTGTTAAGGCGCGAATTCAGCGCAGCAATAATTTCTTTCGAAGTCGGTGCGTTTCCTAGGGCGATTGCTATGTTCCGCAGCCAACAATCGTAACCGATTCTGCGTATCGCAGAGCCTTCGGTGCGATTGAGAAAATCACGTTCGGACCAGGCGAATAAATCCACCAGCTGAGCATCATCCAAACCATGTCTGGGCGTGAAGTCTTTCTCGTCAGAGTGCTTTGAAAATTTGTTCCAGGGACAGACCAATTGACAGTCGTCACATCCAAATATCCGATTGCCCATTGGTTTCCTAAACTCCACGGGTATTACAGAGCGTAATTCAATTGTTAGGTATGAGATGCAGCGCGTGGCATCCAACTGATTGGGCGCAACGAAGGCGTTGGTAGGGCACACGTCGAGACAAGCGGTACAAGTGCCGCAATGGTCAGAAACTGGCGCGTCTACGGGTAGCGGTAGATCGGTAAAGAGTTCGCCAAGAAAGAACCAGGAACCGGCCTTCTTGTTTATGAGCATCGTGTTCTTGCCTATCCACCCTATGCCCGATTTCTCGGCGAGCGCGCGTTCCAGAACTGGCGCGCTATCGACGAAGGCGCGGTATCCGAAGGGGCCGGCCTCTTCCTTAATGCGTGTCGCCAACTTCTGCAGCCGCTTGCGAATCAGTTTGTGATAGTCCCTACCCCTTGCATAACGAGACACATAGGCCTTGCCGGTATTGTCCATAGACGCCAGGGAATCTTGGGAATCTATCGCATAGTCCATGCGTGCACAGATCACGCGAATAGTGCCGGGAACCAGCTGTTCTGGATGACAGCGTTTGTCGTGGTTCTCCGCCATGTATGACATGGCGCCATGATAGTTCTTTGCAATCCAGGCCTTCAGGTGCGGCTCGTGTTCGCTGAGATCGACATCGGTGATGCTGATCTCCTGAAACCCCAGCTCATTACCCCAGGCCTTGATGTCTGCGGCGAACTGATTGAAGTCGATCTGAGTCATAGGCAGATTCCCATCTACAGCTTGCAGAGAATCTCGGCGGCTTTCTCCAGGGTGCTATCGTCTTTGCAGAAGCAGAAACGAATGATCTTGGTTGCCGGAGGTTCTGCATAGAACGGAGCGAGAGGAATAGCGGCGACTCCTTTCTCTTGGGTCAGATAGTTGGCGAACTCTATATCGTTCCTATCGCTGATCTCACTATAGTCTACAAGTTGAAAATAGGTGCCATTAGAGGGAGTGAATGTAAATCTGGATGGCGTGATTAATTCGCAGAACGTATTGCGTTTTTCCTGATAGAAAGCGGGAAGCTCTAGCGTGTGTTCCGGGCACTCTGCCATGAAGTCGGCGATCGCGTATTGCACGAAGCTCGACGTGGTAAAAGTCACAAACTGGTGCACCTTTCGAAACTCTGTTGTCAGTGATTCAGGGGCCACGCAATAGGCTAATTTCCACCCGGTAGCGTGATAGGTTTTGCCGAAGGAAAAAACGGCAAAGCTCTTCTCGCGCAGCTCACTATGGGCGAGTATGCTCTCGTGCTTCTCGCCGTCGTAGACCATGTGTTCGTAGACCTCATCGGAGAGAACCAGAATGTCATGATCTCGAATGAGTGCGGCGAGTCTATCGAAATCGTCTCTACTGAGAACGCTGCCGCAGGGATTGTGCGGCGAATTGATTATGATGAGTCGCGTTTTGGAATTGATCGCCTGTTCCAGTCGATCCCAGTCCATCGCATAATCTGGAAGCGAGAGTGGAACGTGAATCGTCTTCCCGCCAGCAAGCAGGATAGCCGGTTCATAGGAGTCGTAGGCAGGGTCGAACACTATCACCTCATCTCCCGCACCTACCACAGCCTGAACGGCATCGAACAAGGCTTCGGTAGCGCCAGAGGTGACGGTTACCTCTGTCTCGGGATCGGCATCATAGCCATAGTAGTCTCGTACCTTGAGGGCGATCTGCTGCCGCAGTGACGGAATCCCCGCCATGGGAGGGTATTGATTCTTACGATCGTTGAGATGCGCAGCGACCAGTTCTCGAAGCCGCGGCGGACAATCGAAATCCGGAAACCCCTGGGATAGATTGATGGCGCCATAGTCCTGGGCCATCTTGGACATGACGGTAAAGATGGTAGTACCGACATTGGGTAATTTACTCTGCAAAATTCTCACCTCGATGATTGGGCGACTTATTCTAACTGATTGTCTCGGCTAAGCGATATCCGATGAAGCGATGCCGGTGCCGAAGCTTGATGATGAATTCTTATCAGGGCAAGAGTCAGTCAAGAGAGGGGCTAGATTGGGACGAGGGAGAGAGGAGCGAGGGGCAGCGAGGGTGAACCGTCAAGGGGGGAGGAATATCCACCGGCTCATACCGAGCCGGTGGTTCTAACAAGAATAGCGTGGCTAGCTATAAGCCAAATAATGATCGCCGTTACAGCAGCAACCACTCATTGAGATCGATAATATCCTGTGGCGTGAGTATGCCAGCGACCTGCCGCAGTATCAGGCTGTCCAGGACATAGTTGTATCGGGCATCTGCGTACTGACGCAGTGCTCTGTACAGATTCTCTCTGGCACGCAGCACCTCAACGATATTTCGAGTGCCGACCTCGGCACCCAGTTCAGTCGCATCCAGGGCGCTCTGTGCAGAGGTGATCGACTGCTGCCGTTGCGCGATAACCAGAACGTCGGTGTTCACACGCCTGTAGGCGTTGCGTATATTTTGTGTAAGTTGTCGCTCTGTGAGGTTAAGAGACTCTTGGGCGGAGATGACATTGTACTCGGCTGCGCGCTTGCGTGAGCTAACAGCACCGCCGGAATAGATAGGAATGGAAAGACTCAACGCCAGGGAAGTACGGTCAAAAGCACCGCCGCCAATTTGAATACCCTGACTGACAATAGGTGCAGTCACGTTGTGGTTCCAACCGCCACTAAAGTCGATGGTGGGTAGATGATCGGATTTTCTCGCCTTCAGATTCTTGCGCGAGGCTTCGAGGTTGTATTCGGCGGCAGCGATGGCGAGGCTGCTTCTTCTCGGCTTCGTTCTCCCAGTCATTCAGGCTGCCGTCGACTTCCAATATAGGGAAGTCTTCACGTAATACTTCTATGGAAGGATGTGGCTGACCCGTAATAGCCGCCAGTGCCTCATAACGCGATTGCAGTATGTCCTGTTGCAGAATCGTTGTGTTCTGCGCCAGGTCGTAGGCGGCCTGGCTGTCAAACACGTCCGTAATTGCGACAAGGCCAACTTCTTCACGCTGCCTGCGTCTGCTCTAGCGAGCGCAGTGCAGCTTCTTCTTCCTGTACGTTTGTTTCCAGTGTGTCGATGGCGCGCAATACATCGAAGTAGGCGGTGGCAACGCGCATGATCAGGTCTTGCTCTTGTGCCGCCAAATTTACCGCCGCGGCCTTGTCACGTGCCTTGGCGCTCTGGAAGTTATACCAATTGGCCAGATTCAGAACACTCTGGCTAAGGTTCATGCCCCAGCCGTGATTGTTGAGACCGGGTCTGAAACTGTGGTCCTCGGCGACTCGGGTTCGAATCGATTGACCGGAAACCGGATCCGGGACGTCGACATAGACCGAGTCTGTCGGGCCACTGGTCAAGCGCGAGGTTGCCCCCCCAAGCCCAACGGATCGGCAGCAATGAGGCGCGGCTCTGAACCATGCCTTCTCGATTTTCACGGTAGTTGGCCTCGGCCTGCCGCAGGGTCGGATCATTCTCCAGCGCGAGCTGCAGTATAGACACCAGGTCGTCACCGTAGCTGAGTGAGCTGGTCATGCAGCTCAATACTAGAATTCCAGAAAACTTCGCTAGTCGTCCCATAATATGTGACCTTCTATGTACTAAATAATTATGTTCATCCGCCTAAAGGGCTGATTCAACAAGAGTTTTGGATGGCGATTTTGAAATCAGACGGCATTCTACACTTTCGTAACCAAAAGTGACAAACTAAACCCCAGCATTTGCGACAGGTGACCTTATTGTTCTATTAATGGTTGAAATAGCCGTTTAGATAGATGTTTAGACGTTCTAATAGTGCTTGCAGTTACATCGAATTAGACCTTTCAGCTGCTATTTTCTCGATTTCAGCAACGTCGCAAAATTAGGACGGCGGACTATAAGAGTCCGCTCTCCAAATAACTGGACAGTGCATCCAGGCAGGAATGGGCCAGCTTTTTACTGCGTTCACCGGACCAGCCGTAAGTCTCATCCGGCGTGGCGGTTGTATCCTTAAAAGGCATCTCCAGTGTCATGGCGAGACAGCCATGACCCTGTGCCGTTTGTGCGGTGCTCATAGTTAGGTTTGCGGTACCGGGCGTCTTCGCCGGGTAGCCCCTCTCAGTTTGAAAATCTGCGTTCAGCTCGACCAGCTTAGTCTTATAGAAATCCAGCTGAGACTGTTTTTGTTCATCCCAATTGGAAAGGCCTTCGGTGCCTGCTATGAAACAGTAGGGCAAGGATTCGTCACCATGGATGTCTAACAAGAAATCAACGCCAATCTCTTGCATCGCCTGCTTCACGAAATAGACCTCGGGGCTAGCGCCAATCTCGGGGTTCGCCCATTCCCGGTTTAGATTTCTACCCGCAGCATTCGTGCGTAGATGCCCGCGTCTGCTCCCGTCGGGGTTCATATTGGGCATCAGATAAACATTACACTGGCTGAGTAGTTTCTTACTCTCGACATTGTTCTCGTCCAAAAGACGCTCGATGCAACCTTCCATCCACCACTCGGCCATAGATTCGCCCGGGTGTTGTCTGGCGATGACCCAACAATTCTTCTTCGGTGCGCCTTCCTCCTTGGATGAAAACCTGAGTAGGTCCAGATCCTGACCGTCCAGGGTCTTGCCTACTACGCGATGCGCACATAGGGGCGAGAGTAAGCTTCTCGCGACCAGGTCGGCATGCCTTTCCATCGAATAAGGCGCGAAGTAGGCGAAGTAGACGCAATCGTACTCGGACAAGAACTCGATGCTCATCACGCCATCATCTAGAGAGGTTGGATGTCTTAGCCAGGTCTGACGATCATAGGAATAACAGACGCGGTAGTTCTGAAATCCGGGGGGATAGGCGGCACCGCCGGCATTGAGAATACGCATCGTGCATGGCGTATTTTTTGCTCCGCTAAGACGAAAATAGAACCACTGGTAAAAATCCGATGCTTCATCGGCACGAATCTTCAATTGGATATTGCCGGCGTCCTCGCAGTTAACTACTTCAATATTACCCGCATCAAAGTTCTGACTTATGTTCACAATCTTCCTCTTTAAGCAAAATCTGGTTGTTTTTTAGCTATTTAGCGGTTGTCAGCTTACTGGTATTTGGTATCATTGCCGACCTTTTTTTCCTTGTAGACGAGAAATCCTATGTCGGTAATAACTGACAATCTAAACATTGATTCCAATGAAGCTCTAATCACTCCAGCTCAACTTAAAGCGGAGCTGCCCCTGGCAGGCGCCGCCTTGGAATCGGTGCAGAAGGCACGTAATACGATCTTTTCTATTCTCGATCGAAAAGACCCACGCCTGTTTGTTGTTGTGGGCCCCTGTTCGATTCATGACACCGATGCGGCATTGGACTATGCGCAGCGACTGAAAGAGTTGGCGGATAAAGTTCAAGACACATTATATATAGTAATGCGTGTCTATTTCGAGAAGCCGAGAACCTCGATTGGTTGGAAGGGACTGATCAATGATCCCTATCTCGACGATTCGTTCAAGATTGAGGAAGGGTTACGCAAGGGTAGAAAACTTCTTCTGGATGTTGTTGAGCTCGGGCTGCCAACGTCTACCGAAGCATTGGATCCAATCTCTCCACAGTACATGCAAGACGTAATCGCATGGTCAGCAATCGGTGCACGCACGACTGAGTCGCAGACACACCGTGAGATGTCTTCCGGCCTTTCTTCTGCCGTTGGATTCAAGAACGGAACCGATGGCGGGCTTACCGTTGCGGTCAACGCTATGCAATCGGTGTCCAGCCCACATAGATTTCTTGGAATTAATGCCGACGGGCAGGTGTCAGTCGTCACTACCAAGGGCAACCCCTATGCTCACGTGGTGCTGCGTGGTGGAGGCAATGGCCCGAACTACGACACGGTTCATGTGGCTCAGTGTGAGAAGGCTCTGCTCGATGGTGGCGTAAACAGCAATATCATGATCGATTGCAGTCACGCGAACTCCAGCAAAGACCCAGACGTACAACCCTTAGTGCTGAAGGATATTAGCCACCAGATTCTCGAAGGCAATAAGTCGATCATTGGCGTTATGCTTGAGAGCAATATAAATCATGGCAATCAATCAATACCCAAAGACCTGAGCGAACTTAAGTACGGTGTATCGGTAACCGATGCCTGCATGGATTGGCAAACAACCGAACAGGCAATTCTGAATATGGCAGAAAAATTGAAAGACGTGCTACCGGCTAGGTAGTTTGCTGAATCAGAAAGAGGAGCCGGGCTGGGAAAGGAATTCCAGCTCTTCCTCTGTCGACTCTCTCCCCAGTATTGCATTGCGATGTGGATAACGACCGAAGCGGTCAATTATGTCCTTGTGTCTAACTTCAAAGTTGTAATTATCTTCAAGACCCGGTTGATCAAACAAGAATAAAGCGATGTCATGAATCTCTTTGGATTCACTGTGCATGAAGGGCATATACAGGAATGCACGTTTACTATTGTCCAATTCCTTGTCAAATTTACGCCTTATAGCCTCCTGAGCTAAAACTAGCGCCAGCGTGTCGGTCTCGAATGCGGCAGGCGTATCGCGATACATATTTCTGGAGAATTGATCCAGAACTATAATCTCCGCAAGTGCATCAAGAGGATGTTCTCGCCAGGCATAGAGCAGGCCCTGCCGCGCGCGTTGATGAGTCTCCTCAAACTTCGATCGAAGTAATTCATCAAAATTCTGATCTTTGATAAATCGCTGCTTGGGTTCTATTTCATCGAACCAGAATTGAATGACATCAGTTGCGGACAAGAAGGCTTCCAAATAATAACTATACCTAGTTTTATTTATCGACAGCAGTGGCTTCAGTATTAGAGGCGCCTTAGGTAATTCGCTACAGGCCAGCTAAACAGGGGCTTGGAGAAGCCCCTGTTTAGCTGGCAGGCTAACGCCGGCTAGGCGTTGCTGGCATAGGCGATGTGCATTGGCTCCTGCTCTGTGCGACCCAGAGTCAGCCATTTCTGCACGAAGGGATTGTCGAGTAGAGTCTGCATATAGCTATGAGCATCTTCGCTGAGCTCTGCTCCATAAATATCGAAGCATGCCGCCACCGGGGCGTACATACAGTCCGCAATCGAGAAGCGGCCATACAGATAATTGCCGTTCTCTCCGAACTTCCGCCTGCAGCAACTCCAGATTGCATCGATTCTGGCAATCTCATTGAGAAGTTCGGGCGACGGCTTAAGCCGGTATGAGGCCTTGCAATTGAGCGGCCACTCATCTTTGAGATGCGGGAACTCGGCGTGAATCTCCGCACTGGTCGATCTGGCACTGGCGCGTCGCTTTGGGCTGGCCGGCCAGGCAGAACCATTCAGAAATTGTTCCGAAATATACTCACAGATAGAAAGAGAATCCCATACGGTTATCTCGCGATGTAACAATACTGGAACCTTAAGCGAGGGAGAATAGGGCCCAAGTTTCTCGGCTGTGTTGTCTTGATATAGAGCGATCTGAATTTCTTCGAAATCCACATCGAACATCTTAAGCAAGAGCCAAGGGCACATGGACCAAGAAGAATAATTTTTATTTCCAATTACAAGTCTAAGGTCTTTCATTTATCTAACTCCAGATAACGACTGTGTTGATACACAGGTGGCATGAATAGATGAGCTACTTACTCACCGTCCGGGGTTTGGGTAAGCATCGATGCACTATTGTCGCGAAGTCGAACGATGACACGTCTATCAAAAAAGTCAGATTCGAAATTTTGCGTGGAATGCAAAGGTTGGGTTTCACCGTAGGCAATCGTTTTTATAGAAGAACTCTGAATTCCCTTGCTGTTTAGAAACCGCTCTACAGACTTCGAGCGCTCGCGCGACAATCTAAGATTCAGGTCCGAATCGCCATTGCGATCTGCATAGCCGGTAATTTCTACGCTGGCGGTTGGCATCTGCTCAGCAATCTTGATTAGGCTTGCCAGTTGTTCTTCATAGTGCGTCTCGATTGCGCTAGAGCCGCTGCGGAAATTAAGTGAAAGCACTGTGTTGTCGCAGCAGGCGGATGCGGGCACCGCCACATTGGCAGGATAGATTCGGGCGCGATCTGTTGAAAGTGCTTCGAGCCGCTGTTGTGCTAATTGATGCTGCGCTTGCATCAAATTGGTCTCTTCCTGTAACGCAGCTAGACGCAGCTGATGCTCATAGAGCTTGGCCTGTAATTCGCCAACCTCGGATTTCGCGCGCCATCCTTCTCCAAACAATGCGCCAAAAGTTGCGCCTACGATTACGCCAGGGGGGCCACCAGCGAGTCCGCCAAGAACCGCGCCACTGAAAAATCCGGTAGTTTCTTGCCGCGATGGGGTGTTTTGATAGGGAGCACGCTGCGAGTCTGCAGCTGCCGCGGCAGAAGCGATGCTGAATACGAGGGCGATAGAGATTTGCTTAATCATTTCAATAATCCTGTCTTAGATGGAACAAATAATGGGTTTCTAACGTCTAATGTTCTGTGTTCATGGTTTTGGAACGCCTAGAAGGC
Organism: uncultured Pseudomonadales bacterium; assembly: GCA_943842505.1. Classification (GTDB taxonomy): domain Bacteria; phylum Pseudomonadota; class Gammaproteobacteria; order Pseudomonadales; family Pseudohongiellaceae; genus UBA9145. The sequence continues at coordinate 47,727 of CALTDI010000016.1, forward strand.
CTTAGCCAACTTCGCGTCAGTGAGGCTATTAAACAGAAGACTTATTGCGCTGAGAGGCGCGGAAAAAGGCTATGTGGTGATTAAATATGGCAGAATCATGGCAATCGCTGCGCAGTGAGATTTGTAGCTGCGTTTACTGTAGCAATTCCGGTATAGTCGCCCCAAATCGTTTGCCAACAACGACTTACAGTGCTTGCGAGAGCTAGTGCGCGAGTCAAGAGAGCGGGATCTGATAATTGAGAGATAGAGAAACTAATGAGTAGACGCATAGCCATAGTCGAAGACGAAGCTGCAATTCGTGAGAACTATGCTGACGTGCTGCGTAAGCAGGGCTACGAAGTGCAAACCTTTGCCAATCGAAAGGACGCGATGGCGGCATTCGATATCCGTCTCCCGAACCTGGCAATAATCGATATTGGCCTGGAAAATGAGATAGATGGCGGGTTTACACTTTGCCAGGCATTGCGCTCACTTTCAGATACGCTGCCGATTATTTTTCTGACGGCACGGGATAACGATTTTGACACGGTCAGTGGCCTGCGTATGGGAGCGGACGATTATCTCACTAAAGATATTAGTCTGCCTCACCTCACCGCGCGCATAGCTGCACTATTTCGCCGGCTAGATGTAATCGATCAACCACCGTCACCGGAAAGCCTGCTGCATCGCGGCAAGCTTACGCTCGATATCGGGCGTCTTACTATCCAGTGGGACGGCCACACAGTGGCACTGACTGTAACGGAATTCTGGATGGTGCACGCCCTGGCAAAATTCCCCGGGCATGTTAAGAGTCGCCAGGTGCTTATGCAGGAATCGAAAATCTTTGTCGACGGCAGCACGATAACGTCACACGTCAAAAGAATTCGCAAAAAATTTATCCAGATAGATGAAGAATTTGACTGCATAGAGACTGTCTATGGAATGGGTTATCGCTGGAACATTACTCCCGAAAAAGCCAATTAAATTTCTATGAGCCTTTCATTCAGAAATCCGTTTGGGATTCGATTCAAGTTGGTATTTCTCTCCAGTTTTCTTCTGGTAATACCGTGGCTAGGCTACCAATATATTCTGGAGATGGAGCAAGTGCTGCGACGCGGGCAAGAACAAACCGTTCTTGGTACCGCACAGGCCTTGGCGACGGCATTAAATGAAAGGCCAGAACTTTTCAACGAAGGTAGCTATACACCAGCCAGACGTAGCGAAGATCTGTACGTCTATCCCATCTTTTCTGCGCTCTCTCTAGATGATGATTCCCTGATCGATTGGGGTGAATACCAGCAGTACGAAGTTATGTTCGGCGAAAAAAATCAAACGCGAACAGAGCTAAATCCATCTCGATACTATGGGGCAGATGAGACGCTTAGCTTTCGAAATATGGTGGGCGAGCACAATGGATCGCTATACGCCTATTTCAAAGTAATAGACGATAAGATTGTCTACAGAAGTCGTGACGCGCTCAGCGTACACCGCAGTGATTTCCTGGAAATCACAATGCTATCGAAAGAAGGGAACGCTATTAATCGCTACGTCGTTGCCCCTCATGAGCCGGAATATCTCTACCCATTTCAGGTGCAAGATGGGTATAGCAATCCCATCCACGAAGATAGAATCAGCGGCCAGTGGTATGAGTCCAACGAAGGCTATGAGATCGAGCTGCAGATTCCAATGGACATGTTGGGTGACAGGCTAGGCTTTGCGATCTTCGATGTCGATGATGCGCAGAAGCGCTATGTGAATACGGTCGTGTCTACCTACCGGGTCGCCGATGCCGAGCGTCTTGGTTCTCTGCGATTACCAACACCAGAGATCGATAGAATCGTAGCCGGTATGGGCCACAATAATTCACGTATCCAGGTTGTCGATAGAAGCGGTCGGGTGCTGCTCTCGGTTGGAGATATTCAGTCTGCGACCGGTGTGTTGTTGACTGCAGATCCCGACGAGACGCCTACCAACAAATATTGGCTGTATGTACAGAATAAGATACTGAACCCCTTGTACTATCAGTTTCTAACGAAGCCCAGCAATGACTTCATCGATGATCTCTACTCCGATGTGAGTCGCGAGGGTGCCCATATTAACTCTGCTTTGGAGGGAGAGGCGGCAACCCAGTTTCGAACTCTCGCCGATTCCGAGACACGTTTACTAGAGGCGGCTCATCCGATTCTCGCCAATGGCGATATCATGGGCGCGGTTGTGGTCGATCAGAATATGAATGGCTTAAGAACATTCAGAAACCAGGCGATGGAGGCTCTGTTTAACACCATGCTTGGTGTGATGCTAATTGTAACGCTGGGCTTATTCTTTTCGGCCTCGAGAATCTCTTCACGCATACGTGGGCTACGCAATCAGGCGGAGGACATAATTGATGACACGGGGCGCATTCGAAATACGATAGTTGCCTCACGAAATTCGGATGAGATAGGAGACCTGTCTCGTAGCTTCTCCAACATCGTCGAACGGCTGACTCAGTATACAAACTATCTTGAGAACATGTCTTCCCGTCTGTCTCATGAACTGCGTACGCCGGTGACGGTTGTGCGCTCATCTCTCGAGAACCTCGGGCTAACAGCTTCGAATCATGAGTCGGCCGTCTATATAGAGCGAGCAGAGGAAGGCATTAAGCGCTTGAATCTCATTCTTACGAATATGAGCGAAGCTACGCGGCTAGAACAGATGCTGCAGACCTCGGAAAAAGAGAAGATCGATCTAAACAAAGTATTGCCTGGATGTGTAGAGGGATACAAGCTAGCCTATCCAGAATCCAAATTCGAGCTCGATATCAGTGAGCAGCCCATCTATATAAACGGTGTGCCAGAATACATAGCACAATTGTTAGATAAATTGATTGCGAATGCGGTCGAATTCTCTTACCCGGAGCAACCAGTGACAGTTTTCTGCCGCTCACTGCGCGATCATGCCATCATCAAAGTATCAAATGCCGGGCCCTATCTGCCAGAAGAAATGAAGGACAGACTTTTCGAATCTATGATTTCAGTCCGACCTCAGGTGAAACAAGATCAGCCGCACCTAGGCATGGGTCTGCATATCGCACGGCTAATTACAGAATTTCATGGTGGAAAGATTGGAGCGGAGAATCGCCAGGATAGAGAGGGGGTGGTTATTACAGCGGTAGTTCCTCTGTTCTATCGTTAGCAATGTGATTCGGCTCTAGCCGCCAGTGTAATACTTTGGAGCATTTTCCTTAACTATAGGCGAATCGGTTGACCAGGCATGGCAGGTATTCAATACCACCGGCCGCTTTGCACTGCTGCTAATATCAGAGTCTGCCTGATTCTTCCTGTGCCTCAGCAGCGGCCAGATAGTTTGCATCGCCACAGTAGCCATGGGAAACAGTAGCTCAGTTAGATGCGTACAGCCGTGCACCCCACCCACCTTCATTCTAATCGCCTTGCGCCAGCCTGCGCCCATCTGTATGCCAATTACAGACTTGTAGGCAGACGTAATGCTCGGACACATCTCGAACGGGCTGTGCTCAGTCACCGCCACCACATCTTGAATTACAAAATTATCATCGATGGTCACCCGCAGCAGCATCTCGTGTAGCGGCTCGCCTATGGGAACTTCTCCTCTCCAGTTATTGCTGAACTGATAGGTCTTCTTGTCTGTCATATGGGCTTCGATGTCCCATAGCCCGTCTTCGCGCTCATAACCTCGATAGTCGATGGCGCGTGTGTGGACATGCTTACGTGGAATAGATTCTGGCAATGGCATAACAGTACCTTATTTCTCTAGCTGGCTTTAATTGCCGCTGAACAATCTTTTAATGATAGTGATGACTCGAAAGCGGAGTATAACGTATGAGGGATTTTTTGTGTGCTCTGTCCTGCCATATGGGGCATAATGCGAAGTCAGATTAAGAGGAGATACCCAATGACTACAGCTAGTGCACGCCACATCCTTGTTCAGACTGAAGACGAATGTAACGCATTGAAAGAGAGAATAAATGCGGGTGAAGATTTCGCAGATATTGCGAAAGAGCATTCCACTTGCCCATCTAAGGCACAAGGTGGCGACCTCGGTCAGTTTGGGCCTGGCATGATGGTGAAAGAATTCGACGAGGTTGTATTCAGTGCCGGTGTAAATACTCTACAGGGGCCAGTGAAAACTCAGTTTGGCTACCACCTGCTGGAAGTCACGAGCCGCGAAGACTAGCCAGCACCGCCGCTTATCTCCAATCAAGTAAAATTAGAAGCCACCCAAAATGCAGCTGCGTTTTCAACTTTAGTTTAGTGAAGACAAGGCTGCCCTGCCAATGAGCGAAAAACCAAAAACTTTCGGTGACGATGACGTGGAGATAATCTCCAGGCATCTCGCTCATGATGGCTTTCTGAGCATCGAACACATTCAGCTGCGCCACCGTCTCTTCTCAGGCGAATGGAGCGAGGTCTTTAAGCGAGAGTTACAGTTAAAAGACCCAGCCGTCGGTGTGCTGCTATTCGACCCAGCCCTGGACAGAATTTTATTTGTGAGACAATTCCGCATCGGCATGCTCGGCGAGCAGGGCAGCTCATGGCCACTCGAAATCGTAGCAGGCATGGTCGATCATGGTGAGCCGCCGGAGCAGGTCGCCCTGCGCGAATCGCAAGAGGAATCGAACTGTGTTCCCACCGAACTCATAAGTATTTGTGAATATTACAATAGCCCAGGCGGCAGCAACGAAAAAATCACCCTTTTCTGCGGGCGTATCGACAGCAGCAATGCAGGTGGTGTCTTTGGCTTGATGGATGAGCATGAAGATATCGAGGTCCAGCTACTAAGCTACGACGATGCCATGGCGATGCTGGAGGATGGCCAGATTGATAATGCGATGAGCATCATCGCGCTGCAGTGGCTGCGGCTGCACCGTCAGGAGCTTCTGGATCGCTGGATTTAGGGCATAACCCCCCATAATTCAGGTAGGTAGCGCCCCCAAAATCACTATTTAGACATTTGTTGAGCACTTCTGCGCCTTTGCGGGGTCAATTGGCTCGCAAAAAGGTCCTAAAACGTTACAATTAGACGTCCTTACGTCTTAGGTCAAGCCGAAGAGTCGCTGACCGAAGATAGTTTAAGCTTTATCGAAATTCAATCAGATAAATAGAAAGAGCGGAGATTTGCCCATCGCAGATCTGATTTAGGCTCTGAGATGAAATGGCAAAAAGTAGTTACAGCGTAGACCTGATAAAGCAGATGGCGGAATGTGATGCCAACTATATTCGACTGCTTAAATTGGTGCCACACTTACAAGCTTATCGTGATAGATCGTTTGCGGAGATAGCACTGCTCGTGAATACCGGGCGCGATAAAGACATCATAGATGAGATAGAGAATAGCAGTGAGCCTGAAAAATTATTGGTAGGTCTGCTCGTTGAATTCTGTATTGCCGACGAGACCAGTTTCGGTGAAAAAGTAACCGTAGAAATTGAAATCGTCGAGGCATTTAAGTACACCACAACCTTAGAAATTCGGCAGAAGCCGGTTCTAAAAAAATGGATGACGAACCCTTCGATGTTGGTTCGTGTCTATCATGATGCGAGTACAGCTGAAGTAGTTTCCTACCAAGGGCACAATAATCTTCAGCCTAGATATCCACAGCCGAATGCGCAGATGTACCATTCGGATGAAAAAATGCAGGTGAATATGTTTCTCGGTGAATGGTTGACCCACAGTCTTAAAGTGGGAAGAAGTACCGAGTTGCTAGGCATCACTTAAAACTAATAATAATCGTCAATGGCAGTCATGACCTCATTGATTACACAGAACCCAATTAAGATTACTCAGATCACTGATACGCATCTCTATGGTAAGCCATCAGGCACCTTATTGAAGATGAATACCAATGAGACGCTGAATCATGTAATCGAACTGGTAAAGCAAAACGAGAAAGAGATTGATCTCGTGCTTGCCACAGGCGACATTACACAAGATGCATCAGACAAGGCCTATCAGAACTTCCTCGATATCGTCGCCACATTAAATACACCTTTCCGCTGGATTCCGGGTAATCATGATAACGCAACTGTCATGGATAGAATTGCAGAGGGAACCAAGGCTAGCGAGAAGACTGTTCAGTTGAACAACTGGCTTATCATCTTGCTCGACTCTAGCGTCTTGGGTCAGGTGCATGGAAAGCTTGATAAGACAGAGCTAAGATTTCTAGAAAGTGTATTACGTGCCTTAGAAAAAGACGACAGCGTCGATCATTGTCTCGTGACTATGCACCACAATCCAGTGCCCGGAACTTCAGCATGGATAAGAGATATCGGTCTTGAGAATGGGCAAGAATTCTTCGACACCATTAAGATGTCGTCGAAAGTCAGATCTGTTCTCTATGGTCACATCCATCAAGAACTCGATTTTGAACACGAAGGCGTTCGATGCTTTTGCACACCTTCAACCTGTATACAATTTAAACCGAAAGTCACTAGCTTCTCATTAGATAGAGTGAACCCCGGCTATAGGTCCTTGCAGCTGCATGCGGACGGGAGTATAAATTCAGAAGTTAGAAGAGTTTCGGGTGAGATATTCGAAGCTGACTACAATAGCCCCGGCTACTGACATTCGATAGAGAGTTAGTCAACTTTGCCTGTTAAACCGTATGTCCTCTATCTTCATGGATTTCTGAGTTCCCCCCAGTCGCTTAAGGCTCAGCAGACCCTGGCCTATTGTCTTGAGCTTGGCCTTGGCGAAAGAATCGCGATTCCCCAGTTGAGCGATGGGCCCGCCCGAACAATAGCGCAGCTAAAGGCTCTGGTAGAGGAGCTAAGCCCCGAAAACCTGGTGTTGATGGGCAGCTCGCTAGGCGGATACTACGCCACTTATCTATCGGAGTTCTATCAAGCTCCGGCGGTGCTCATTAATCCTGCAGTGCGGCCCTACGAGTTATGGGAGTCTCACCTGGGTGAAAAGCACAATTACTACTCAGGCGAGGTGCATGTTGTGACTAGAGAGCACATCGATGAGCTAAGACAGATCGATGTGGCTAGCCTCTCAAATCCGTCGAATTTCAAAGTCTTCTTGCAGACCGGAGACGAAACACTGGACTATAGGCAGGCGATTGAAAAGTTTCCTGACGATCAGTGTGTAGTGCGAGAGAATGGCAGCCATAGCTACGACAATTTCGATCAGGAATTGCCCGCTATGTTTGACTTTTTCCTATCAAGAATTAGCGAGAATCAGCGATAAAATACTATTGGATCGCCGATAAATATGATGCTTTCCAATACCTCTTCCGGTTTCCATAGAAGCACAAATGCAGTGAGAAAAAATTAATGAGTAACACCTACAACGCTGATGCCATCGAAGTACTTACCGGCCTGGATCCGGTGAGAAAAAGGCCCGGCATGTACACCGATACAACCCGTCCTAATCACCTCGTTCAAGAGGTGATCGACAATAGCGTAGATGAAGCCCTGGCAGGCCACGCGAATCACCTTTCGCTACAGCTGAACAAAGACGGTTCGGTTGAGGTGAGTGACGATGGTCGAGGTATGCCAGTCGACAAGCACAAGGGCGAGAAAGTCAGTGGTGTCGAACTCATTCTTACCCGACTTCACGCCGGTGGCAAATTCTCGAATAAGAACTACCAATACTCTGGTGGATTACACGGAGTTGGCGTCTCGGTAGTAAATGCGCTGTCCAAAGACCTGGAAGTGATAGTCAGGCGCGACGGCAAAGTCTACTCGATGTCATTCAAGGGCGGCGAGAAAGCAACAGAATTGAAAGTCATCGATACTGTTGGCAAGCGAAACACGGGCACCACTGTCAAGTTTATGCCCGATGAGAAGTATTTTGACTCGCCCAAGATTTCGATCATTCGTCTCAAACACGTACTTCGAGCCAAGGCGGTTCTCTGCTCGGGTCTACGCGTTAGCTTCGTGGACAACACGGTAAGCGAGGAGAAGTCGCAGAGCGAGGAATGGTGCTTCGAGGACGGTTTGATCGATTACCTAACTCAGGCCACGGAAGACTATGAGACCCTGCCGAAGGAACCTTTCTTCGGTTCCGTGCAGGGCAACGACGAGGCGGTAGATTGGGCGATTCAATGGCTACCCGAAGGCGGAGAGATAACCGGCGAGAGCTATGTAAACTTGATTCCGACACCAATGGGTGGAACCCACGTCAGCGGTCTGCGTACGGGTCTACTCGATTCACTGCGCGAATTCTGTGAGTTTCGGAATCTGCTGCCCCGTGGACTAAAGCTCACCCCAGACGACGTCTGGGACAAGTGCTGCTATGTGCTTTCTTCGAAGTTGCTGGACCCGCAGTTCTCCGGTCAAACGAAAGAACGACTGTCCTCACGACAATGTGCCGTGTTCGTTGCCGGTGTAGTCAAAGATTCATTCAGCCTCTGGTTGAACCAGCACACCGACGAGGCGGAGGCTATTGCCGAGCTTTGTATCAGTAACGCGCAGGTACGACTCAAGGCTAGCAAACAGGTCGCCCGCAAGAAGATTACCTCTGGCCCGGCACTGCCTGGGAAATTGGCCGACTGCTCAACTCAGGATGTTATGTCGGGTGAGCTGTTCCTTGTAGAAGGAGACTCTGCGGGGGGTTCCGCGAAGCAGGCGAGAGATCGTGAGTTTCAGGCGATCCTGCCGCTGCGAGGCAAAATTCTCAATACCTGGGAAGTGGACTCCAACGAGATTCTGGCGTCGCAGACCGTGCACGATGTGGCCGTCGCGCTGGGTGTAGACCCGGGAACAACCGATATCGATGGCCTGCGCTATGGCAAGATCTGCATACTCGCCGACGCCGATTCCGATGGACTGCACATCGCCACTCTTCTATGTGCCCTATTCGTTAAACACTTCAGGCCGCTGGTTGAAGGCGGTTTCATCTACGTTGCCATGCCACCTCTGTTTCGTATCGACGTAGGCAAGGAAGTCTTCTACGCGCTGGACGAAGACGAGAAGAATGGCATCCTCGATCGAATCGCGGCGGAGAAGAAAACCGCCAAGGTGAATGTGCAGCGCTTCAAGGGTTTGGGTGAGATGAACCCCTTGCAGCTGCGCGAAACAACGATGGCGACAGACACGCGTCGCTTAGTACAGCTGACACTGGAAGAAGATCCAACAGCGAAGAAAAAAACCAGCACCTTCCAGATGATGGACCTATTGCTCGCCAAGGGTCGGTCCGCAGACAGAAAAGCCTGGCTGGAAGATAGCGGCAGTCACGCGGACTTTGCCGAATAATATTTCAAGCAAAGTAGTTGCGCCTAAACAAATTTACCGAAGATTAGTAAACCGAGAAGTCAATGAACGAAGAAATCACAATTAGTGAAGATGGCGTCGAACAGATTGCGTTAAAAACCTATACGCAGCAAGCCTATCTGAATTACTCAATGTACGTTATCAACGATCGTGCGCTGCCGAATATAGGCGACGGTCTAAAGCCTGTGCAGCGTCGCATCGTCTATGCCATGTCCGAATTGGGACTGAAGGCCAGTGCCAAGTTTAAGAAATCAGCTCGAACCATCGGTGATGTTATCGGTAAGTTTCACCCCCACGGCGACTCGGCATGCTACGAAGCTATGGTGCTGATGGCGCAGTCGTTTACTTATCGTTATCCACTAGTAGACGGCCAGGGCAACTGGGGCTCGCAGGATGACCCGAAGTCCTTCGCAGCCATGCGTTATACCGAATCGAGACTGCAAGGCTATGCCGACGTGCTGCTGGGCGAGCTGGGTCAGGGCACGGTGGAATGGAAAGCCAACTTCGACGGCACCCTGGAAGAGCCGGAGGTATTGCCTGCGCGACTACCCAACGTTCTGCTTAACGGTGGAAGTGGCATCGCCGTCGGTATGGCCACCGATATCCCTCCTCATAATCTGAGAGAAGTGGCGGCCGCCTGTATTCACCTGTTGGACAAGCCCAAGGCGACGGTCAAAGATATTTGTAAGTTTATTAAGGGGCCCGACTATCCGACAGAGGCGGAGCTGATCACGCCGAAGAGTGAGATCGAAGAGCTATACAATACTGGCCGTGGCTCACTGAAGGCGCGTGCAACCTACGTCAAAGAGAACGGCGAGATTCTAATAAACGCATTGCCTTATCAGGTTTCCGGCGCCAAGGTGCTAGAGCAGATTGCCGCACAGATGCAGAAGAAGAAGCTGCCCATGGTGGTGGACCTTCGTGACGAATCGGATCATGAGAATCCTACTCGCATTATCATAGTACCGAAATCAAATCGCGTCGACATCGACGCCATCATGTCTCATCTGTACTCGACTACAGATCTCGAGAAAAACTACCGCGTCAATTTCAATATGATTGGCATCGATAAGCGGCCGCAAGTAAAAGACATCGCCAGCCTCCTGAAGGAATGGATACAGTTCCGTACCGAGACAGTACGACGACGTCTGCAGTTTCGCCTCGACAAGATCATCGACCGCATGCACATTCTCGATGGCTTGCTGATCGCGTTTCTTAATATCGATGAAGTCATCAAGATCATTCGCAAGGAAGACAAGCCAAAGCCTGCGCTGATCAAGAAGTTCAAGATCTCCGATCGACAGGCAGAGGCCATTCTCGAATTGAAGTTGCGTCAACTGGCAAAGCTCGAAGAGATAAAAATAACGACGGAACAGAAAGAATTAGCGGTGGAAAGAAAGACCCTGGAACAATTGCTTTCCTCGGCTGCACGACTAAAGACTTTCATCAAGGGCGAAATCAAGGCGGACGCAGAGAAGTTTGGCGATGCCAGACGCACACCGATAGTTCAGAGAGAAGAGGCAAAGGCCTTTAGCCAAACCGAGTTAATCTCTACCGAGCCGGTGACAATCGTATTATCCGAACGCGGCTGGATGCGGGCGGCGAAGGGCCACGAAGTCGACCCGGCTTCCTTGCAATACAAGTCCGGAGACGCCTTCAAGATTGCGGCAAGGGGCAAGAGCAACCAGTTAGCCATATTCATGGATTCCACAGGGCGCGCCTACTCTCTAGCGGCCCATAGCCTGCCTTCGGCACGAGGCCAGGGTGAGCCGGTATCGGGCAAGGTTAATCCACCATCTGGCGCTACTTTCGAGGGTGTCGTCATCGGCGACGATGACAAAGACGTTCTGCTGGCGAGCGACGCCGGCTACGGCTTCGTCGGCAAAGTTGGCGATCTGATCAGCAAGAACAAGTCGGGCAAGGCCGTGCTCAGGCCTCCTAAGGGCGGTAAGGTCTTGGCCCCAAGAATGGTAGATAACTATAAGAAGGATCTGATTGTCGCCATTACCAATGAAGGCCGGATGCTCATGTTCCCAATCTCTGAGCTGCCCCGTCTGGCGAAAGGCAAGGGCAACAAGATCATTAGCATTCCTACCGCCCGCGTAGCGGATCGTCTCGAGTTCATAGTCGCACTCACTGTGCTCAGCGAAGACGACACACTGACCGTACACGCTGGGAAACGCCATCACAATCTTAAACCAGCCGATCTGCTGCACTATAAGGGTGAGCGGGGACGCCGTGGAAACAAGTTGCCGCGAGGCTTTCAGAATGTCGATAGGGTTGAGGTAATTTCGAAGGGTGAAGCGACGAGCGGCTAGAATCTGATTCGACGGGCCTAATCGGTGTACAGCGTAACTAGCTGTATGGCCTGTCGCTCCAGTAACAGTTGGTAGTCTGACATAGGCTCATTGCTCAGATAAGTTATTATCTGCATATCGTCATCGACGATGGAACACTCTTCGGCATTTATTCGAGTGTCAGCCCCAACATGGGTGAAGCAGCGCTCGCTGATTAACAGCGAATTATTTGGCGCCTCATCACATATTATCCGAGTGATATCTAGCGTCTTACCCGTCAGATTATTCTTCTCCTGGGTTACCGGCGAATACAAGCCGCTAACCGCTTGACCACTATGCACGGCGAGTTTAAATTTTGCAGCGATGTGCTCACCTTCAATATCGTTTAGATCGCCCACTAGTTGCAGGAACAATTGTCCCGAGCAAATCGCGTAGAAGGCTTGCTCTTCCTCCAATTGCTCCGATGCAAAATTGATGACTACTTCATCCTCTGCGCAGTAAGTAACGCTTCCGTTATAGAGCTGTGCGACCTTGCCGGCAAAGAAATAATATTTATTTAAAAGATTAACCAAGGTGACTTCGCTGAGCGTCGAGGCGAGGTAGTGAAAATTTGCCATCTTAATCGATAAGAGAGTGACGTCCTGTGTTCCAAATTTAGCGCCGAACTCTTCCAGGCTGGTCTCAGGTTTTCTATGGCCAAAATTATCGAGGAAAGTGTTCTGCGCCAAGAATTCTGCGGTGGCATTGAACTGCCGTATCGCCATACTTATCTCATTAAGATCTTTGGGCTCGGGGCAGGTCTCAATCTCGCCTTTACGAATATTGCTAATGGCAAAGGCGAGCAGGTTCGCAGGAAAACTAACCAGGTATTGAAAGTAGGTAGTGATAAGCGTAGCGGCTACAATTAACAGTAGTACGGTTGCTGCCACCACAAACAAGAAGTTGTTTACGATGCCGGCTTCAATGTAACTTAGATCAAGACTCAGGCGCACAAAGCCCGCGGTGGAATCGGCGACGGTAATCGGCGCCAGGTAGTCGGTTTCGACTCGGCTCAGTGGAATAGGCAGTGGAATTAGAGTTCTCGGCTCTTGCGCCTCGCTTCTCGCCGCCGCGATAACCTCGTTATCTATATTCACCACGGCGATCTCGTTAATGCTTGAGTTTCTGGCAAGGCCCCCAAGAAAAACGTTCATACTGATTAAGTCGTTTGCCAAGACCAGCTCCGTCAGTTGCGTGGCGGTTTGCTGTGCCAGGGTATTGCCTAGGCTGTCGGCTTGCTGTCGTAACAGGTTCTGGGTGTTGTAGTTGCTGATCAGCCAGAATATACACATCGCGAGGACCAAAAGCAGACAGACAGCGGAGGCAAATTTCCGTGATATCTGAGAATTCTTTTTAGCTGGCGCCGAGGTTGCTGCGACGGGAGAATTTTTATTGGGAAGATCTTCTTGCAACACGACCACTCTATTCGGTGAATTACGATGGCTACCAGGCTTAAGAATAGCAGTCTCTAGGCCCATCCCCAATCAGTTTGTGCGTCAGCACTTTGCCAATATCAATGAAAGCTCACGGTGAGCGACTCGACAAATTCAAAGTCCATTGATGGCGATGGTCTGTGCAGGCAATTTCCCTGCAGAAAATCGACATCGGCTTGCCATAGCAATGGAAGCATAGGGGGTCGTTCTAACAGTGGTGCAACTATCTTGATCTGTAGCTCGTGCAGCGCCGAGATCATTGCATTCAGATTGCATAAGCTTTCTTGGTTGATATCGATCTTACTTAAGATTGTGCTATCCAATTTCACGAAGCTTGCGGGAACAAGAGAGAGATAGCGCAGCGGGTCGGGTGTGCAGCCAAAATTTGATAGGGATATCTTAACCCCCGCAGACGCCATGGCCTCACAGAAGGTGCTCAGATGGTGTTGAGCAACGAGTGCGTCTGTCTCGCTGATCTGAAATATCAGCTGTGTGGCTATGGTCGGGTTTGCTGTCAGCCTCTCTCTAATCCAGAGCAGGAAGTCGCTGCTAACCAGAGAATTGTGACTAAGATTTACCAGCAGCCGCAGCTCACAGTTGCTCCCAACGACAAGCAGGGAAATCACCTGCTCGAGAATACGGCGGTCAAGTTGCTCGCCGCGGGCATTCCTGGTAGCGGTTTCGAAGAGTAAGTAGTTTGGCAGGCTCTCCTCATCGTGCGAAAGCAGGCAGCGTACTTCGTAGTGTTGCAGTGAGTCCTGTGAGAAATTTACCAGTGCTTGAAAGTTAAGCTGGAGTTCTGCGCCTGCCTCGATTGAGCGCAGTTGACTCAGGGCAGTGTCTGCACTGATAGAGTGAAGATGGGCGGGCAGCTCTCTAGGCCGAAGACTAAGGGCTAGGTTGTGCCTCGCGCGGGCAAAGACTACGGGCCAGGACGGTATATTCGGCTCTAGTGCTGCAAGGCCAGCGCCGCACTTGAGCTCCAGTTGTCTGGGTAGGGTCTGTGCAACTGCGCTTAGCAGGGCCTGCTTTAACATGTCGGTTATCAGCCCGGCATTGACGCTGCGCTCGGCGAGCATTAGCGCCGCAAATTCGTAGTTGGGACAGCGGCAGAGCAGCACGCGTTTCGGCAGTGTCTTCTTTAGCAGCCGTGCGATTTCGCTTAACAGCAGGTCGGCTTCCGGGGTGCCAACCCAAAAGCGAATTTCATAGAAGTTTTCAAGTTGCAGCAGGGCAAGGCTGGCCCTTATCTTGCGCTTGCGACCTTGTGCGAGGCAGTGATCGATGACATGGCAGAGATAGTCCTGGCGGTGCAGCCCCGTTAATGGGTCTTTCTCGAAAGCAGGGGGTCTTTGCCGCAGTGGCTCGGCGTTGGTATCTGGAAGTGGATTTAGAGCGGATGTATCACCGCGGGAGTTAGTTGCGATTTGTCTGGACTCGAATGCCTGATTGGCTGTCATTCTATTCCACTCCCTGTGGGCTCTAGCGCTTAGGCTATTCTGGTTTTACCTCGCTCGCCGGGGTTCTCTCGAACCAGTCGAGGAACCAGGTATCCGGGCAGTGTGGCGTGAAGAGTCTTTATGAGTGCCTTGGCATGTTGATCGGACACCATGAAGTGCTCGGTGCCAGCTACCTGATCGGGCATATGTAAGTAATAGGGTAGTACATTGTGCGCGAATAACGCCTTGTTGAGATTGATCAGAGCCTCTGAGTTGTCGTTAACATCCTTTAAAACTACGGATTGATTCAGCATCGTGACGCCAATTGCGTCTAACGCGCTAAAACCATCGGCTACGGCTGGGTCCAGCTCCCGAGCATGGTTGCAGTGCACTACCATCACGATACGCAGCCGCGACTCACTCAGACATTGCAGCAACTCGGCGGTAACCCGCTTGGGAATCACGATCGGCAGCCGTGTGTGAATTCGCACCGTAGTCAGGTGCTCGATACCGGCCAATTGCTGCATTAGCCAATGAAACTGCCTATCTGAGAGTGCCAAGGGGTCGCCGCCGCTGAGAATGACCTCCTCGATGCTACTGTCCTCGGCGATATAGGAAAAAGCAGAGTCCCATTGCTTGCGGCTGGGAGAATTTGCCTGATAGTCAAAATGGCGTCTAAAACAGTAGCGGCAATGGATTGCGCAATGGGGTGCGGCGGTTAACAGCACGCGCCCCTGATATTTGTGCAGAAGGCCAGGCACGGGGTTGAAATTCTGCTCATCGAGAGGGTCCGCGACAAAGCTTTCGGTCTTACTCTGTTCTTCTTGGGCAGGCCATATCTGTTTGAGTAGCGGGTCATGCCAGTTGCCCCTCTCGATTCTCTCTACGAAGGGCCTTGGCGCCTTTAGTGGGAACTGGCTAAGAGCCTCGAGAGAATAAGGGCAGGTCTCGGGATCGAGCAGGAGTAGGCTGAGCAATTCCTCTGGGTCCGTGATCAGATCGGATAATTGATCCTGCCAATTCAGGCTACGATCCGATCGAATAAGTGAGGTAACCTGATTTCCCATCTAATGTTCCGAAACAAAAATTTGATTTTATAAAGGCAGTTGTTAGTATCCGTTGCCACATCATAGCAACATTAGGCTAAGGCCTTCGATAGATAGTTAATCGATGCTGATATCTTTGCTGCGAATTGAGACAATAGACGAGAAAGCTGCTGCTAGTCGTTATCATAAGCAGTCACTGAACATAAGATTCATAGTCGAGGTAGCTTGCTAGCCTCGTTAGCAAATACCTCAAGAGGGAAACATGGCAACTTACTCCACCAGCGAATTCAAATCGGGGCTCAAGGTCCTCATCGATTCCGAACCCTGCTCGATGATCGAAGTTGAAAAGGTTAAACCCGGTAAGGGGCAGGCATTCGATCGCGTGAAGCTGCGCAATCTGGTAAACGGGAGAGTCTGGGAGCGCACCTATAAGTCCGGTGAATCGGTAGATGCCGCCGATGTCATGGAGCTAGAAATGGAGTTTCTCTACGACGACGGCGAGTTCTGGCATTTTATGAAAACCGATGACAGCTACGAGCAGGTTGCCGCTGATGTGAATGCAATCACCGATGCGAAGATCTGGTTAAAGGAACAAGACAGATACACGGTAGTGCTGTGGAACGATGCGCCAATCTCGGTTACTGCGCCCAACTTCGTAGAGCTCGAAGTGACAGACACCGACCCAGGCTTAAAGGGTGATACAGCCCAGGGTGGAACCAAGCCAGCGACACTGAGTTCTGGCGCGGTGGTTAAGGTTCCTCTGTTTGTGAATATTGGCGATGTGCTTCGTGTGGACACACGAACCTCTGAATACCAAAACCGAGTCACTAAATAGTCTGACTCTACTGAGTATCGAAACTAGCCTCTAATCTACGCCGTTATGCAGCAGATAGAAAAAGGAAGATTTCATGGTTGATTGGAAACCAAGTTCTCCCCTAAAATATCTGCAGCAACGTGCGCAGGCCCTTGCAAGCATTCGGCGTTTCTTCGCCGAGCGTGATGTGCTCGAAGTCGAAACACCCTTACTCGCCAGCACAACAGTCCCCGATGTGTATATCGAATCCGTATCGGCTGAGCTCATAGACGGCAATAACAGCCAGGCTTGTTTTCTACAAACCTCTCCTGAATTTTTTATGAAGCGGTTGCTCGCGAGTGGCAGTGGTTCCATCTATCAGATTACTAAAGCCTTTCGACAGGAAGAGAAGGGAAGAATTCACAATACCGAATTTACACTTCTCGAATGGTATAGAGTGTCCTACTCCCTGGAGCAGCTGATGGCCGAGCTGGAGTGCCTGGTACAAGAAATTCTAGGCTGTGATCCTATACCGCGTTTTACCTACCGGGAAATATTTCAGAAGCATCTGCATATCGACCCTCATCAGATCCCCTTCGGGGAGTTAGAACAGTTGGCCAGAGAGAGGATTGATCTGGCTGGCAGCGACCTAAGTAGAACAGACTATCTCCAGCTATTGCTTGCCAACGCCATAGAGCCTGAACTACCGCTGTTCTGCTTTATCTATGACTACCCGCAGGAGCAGGCGGCATTATCAGTGTTGGCCGAGGACGATTTTAGTGTAGTGGTGGCCAAGCGGTTCGAGTTGTTCGGTCACGGCATGGAGCTGGCGAATGGTTATTTCGAGCTCAGCGACGGCGACGAACAGCGAGCACGATTTGAAGAAGCCAATGGGCTAAGGAAAGAGAAGGGACGGCAGACCCATGCCATAGACGAGAGGCTAATCGCCGCCCTTGAAAGCGGTATACCCAGCTGTTCTGGCGTCGCCGTGGGAGTAGATCGTTTGCTCATGCTATTGATGAATGCGAAGCATATTAGTGAGGTAATTAGCTTCGGCGGTGATCAATCCTAAGTGCTAATACCCCGCAAGACTAATCTGCGGTGCTAGCTTCTTCTAACAGCCGTTGTATGTACAAGCTTCGTAATAATCCAGTTATCTCGCCAGGTTTTCCGTCGCCAATTGGCTGCCCGTCTATACTCACGACTCCCAGGGCAATAGTTGTGGCACTGCTTATGAAAGCCTCGTCAGCCTGCAGTGCTTCTTCGATAGTAAACAGGCGCTGTTCGATCTGTATATTTTCACGCTGGGCAATCTCGATCAAGGTGCGACGGCGAATCCCGGGAAGAATCAAGTTGGAGAGAGGACGTGTAATTATTTTTCTATTCTTTACGATGTAGGCGCTCGAGGAAACACCTTCGGTAACAAAGCCATCCTCAACCATCCAGCCTTCATTCGCGCCCTTGCTTTGGGCATCCTGTTTAGCCAAACACTGGGCGAGAAGATTTATCGATTTGATATCGCGGCGCTTCCAACGAATGTCTTCGCTCGTAGCGATGGAAATGCCAGTCTCGGCTTGAGGGTTCTCCAGCAAGTCCATAGATGAGGTAAACGCGACTAGAGTCGGGGGAGTATTCGGGGGAAAGGCAAAGTCTCTATTGGCGATACCACGAGTCACCTGCGAATAAACTATTCCTTCCCTCAGGCCATTGCGCGAAATAAGCTCCTGCATGATGTCTATATACTCGCGCTGAGAACAGGGCCAGGTAATACTCAGCTCGCAGAGAGATCTTTCGAGTCGTTCAAGGAAATAGGCGCGGTCTACCAGTTTCCCGGAAATCACAGGTACGACTTCATACACCCCATCGCCGAAGATAAAGCCGCGATCGAAAATTGAAATCTTTGCCTCTTCTTCCGCGGCATACTCGCCATTTACATAGACTATTCTACTCAAGCTAAACCTCGTCTTCTCTATGAGCTATACAATATAAGAACCAAACAAGATCTAAGTTTATTTGAATTGCTGTGCGAAATCAGCAAGCTCGCTGCCATCGAGTCGCTGTACCGTCCAGCCATCCATAGGGGCGGCACCGATCGATCTATAGAATTTAATAGAGGGCTCGTTCCAATCTAGAACCGACCATTCAACTCTTGTGCAGTTGCGCTGAACGGCGAGCTTGGCGATATAGGCCAGAAGTAGCTTTCCGAATCCCTTGCCGCGCATCTGCGGCTGTACGTAGATATCTTCGAGGTAGATACCCGGCCTTCCAGTAAAAGTAGAGAAATTGTGAAAGAACAACGAATAACCGACTGCCTTGCCTTGGTATTCGCCGATGGTGACTTCGGCGTAAGCCTTCTCTCCAAATAGGGTTTCTTCCAGAGTCGCGACCGTAGCAACTACCTCGTGACTCAGTTTCTCATAGTCTGCCAATTCCTGAATGAAGCCCAGAATTAAGGCGCAGTCGTCGACTGTGGCGGAACGAATAGTAAAATCTGGGATAGCTGTGGCTAATTGCATAGTCTCTCTTCTCTAATTCACGGTTGCTTTATCGATCGGCGTATAGTCGCTATTTGCTTGAGCTAAGGCGGGCTCGCGCAGTACCAAGAGTGCGAATTATAGCGTACATAGCCGACGTAGAGCATCTGTGGCCACTGTAAGTGTTGCTCTGTGGCTGCTATAATACGCGCCCTTTTTGCCCCTTGGCAGGTGTGCCTAAAAGGCTGCTTAACTAACAGAGTAGTACTATCAGGGTATTAACACAGCACTATCACAGCACTAGCACGGCTAGAACGAGTCAATATAAGGAATTACGATGTCAGATAACAAATCTACAATTATCTATACCGAGACAGACGAGGCGCCAGCCTTGGCCACGTATTCACTATTACCTATCATTAAGGCATTTACCGATGCCTCCGACGTGGCCGTCGAAACTCGAGATATCTCTCTTGCCGGGCGCGTAATCGCCAATTTCTCAGACTACCTGAATGCAGATCAGCAGCAGAGCGATGCGCTTGCCGAACTCGGCGAGATGACTCAGGACCCAATGGCTAACATCATCAAACTCCCAAATATCTCGGCCTCTCTGCCTCAGATAATGGGCGTTATAAAAGAATTGCAGGATCAGGGTTATGCACTTCCCGACTACCCGGAAGAGCCGCAGACAGGCGAAGAGCGCGACATTAAGGCGCGTTATGACTCGGTAAAGGGCAGCGCCGTAAATCCTGTGCTCAGAGAAGGAAATTCTGATCGCCGCGCACCGGCTTCGGTAAAATCCTATGCACGTAAGAATCCACATTCCATGGGTGCCTGGTCGAAGGATTCCAAATCGCATGTCGCCAACATGGAATCGGGTGATTTCTTCGGCAGCGAACAATCGACAACTGTCGATGCAGCGACAAGCGCTAGAATCGAGCACCGTGATAGTGCGGGCAGTGTCACTGTCCTGAAGGAAGGCGTAGGCCTGCTTGCGGGCGAAGTGATAGATGCTTCTGTGATGAACAAGAATGCACTGCGGAATTTTCTCGCCAAGCAGATTGACGACGCGAAAAATCAAGGCGTTCTTTTTTCTCTACATCTGAAAGCGACAATGATGAAGGTGTCGGATCCGATTATATTTGGCCATGCCGTCACTGTTTTCTACGAAGAAGTGTTTACCAAGTATGCAGCGGTTTTTGCAGAGATCGGTGTTGAAGCGAACAACGGTATCGGTGATGTCTATAGCAAGATTAAGAGTCTTCCAGATGCGCAGCGCGAAGAGATCGAAGCAGATCTACAGGCTTGCTATGCAGATCGCCCCGACATGGCGATGGTGGATTCGGACAAGGGTATAACTAATCTGCACGTGCCCAGCGATGTGATCATCGATGCCTCGATGCCTGCCGCGCTTCGAACCTCAGGGCAGATGTGGGGCCCTGACGGAAAGCTACAAGACATGAAGGCTGTGATTCCAGACCGTTGCTACGCTGGCGTATACCAGGAAGTAATCGACTTCTGTATAAGCAATGGCGCATTCGACCCATCAACCATGGGCAGCGTACCTAACGTTGGTCTTATGGCGCAGAAGGCAGAAGAGTACGGTTCTCACGACAAGACTTTTGAGATTCCGGCTAACGGAACTGTTAGCGTTATCGATGGGACAGGTAACACCTTGCTCGAACACGCCGTTGAAGAAGGCGACATCTGGCGCATGTGTCAGGCTAAGGATGCACCGATTCAAGACTGGGTTAAGCTGGCGGTTAGTCGAGCCAGACTCTCGGGTACTCCGGCAGTCTTCTGGTTAAATGAAAATCGTAGCCACGACGCCCAGATCATCAAGAAGGTACATACCTATCTTGCAGACCACGATACCGATGGCCTGGAGATTAGCATCATGACGCCAGAGGCTGCGACACGCCTGTCTCTACAACGAGCGAAGGATGGCCTGGACACTATCTCGGTTACGGGCAATGTTCTGCGTGACTACCTAACCGACCTGTTCCCGATTCTGGAACTGGGAACCAGTGCCAAGATGCTTTCGGTTGTGCCACTAATGAAGGGCGGCGGCCTATTTGAAACCGGCGCTGGCGGATCTGCGCCGAAGCACGTTCAGCAATTCGAGAAAGAAAACCATCTTCGTTGGGATTCACTGGGTGAGTTTCTGGCGCTGGCGGCATCGCTGGAGCACCTGTCGAATGTCACCGGAAATGGCCGTGCGAAGATACTTGCCGATTCACTGGATAAGGCTACCGGTGATTTTCTCGATAACAACAAGTCACCTTCACGCAAGGTTAACGAGTTAGATAATCGCGGCAGTCATTTCTACCTCGCTCTTTATTGGGCGCAGGCTCTGGCTGCGCAGGATAGCGATGCCCAGCTACAGGCACGCTTTGCGCCGGTGGCGCAGGCTATGACCGAGAACGAAGCGAAGATCATCGATGAGCTTAACTCAGCTCA
This sequence comes from uncultured Pseudomonadales bacterium, assembly GCA_943842505.1. Lineage (GTDB taxonomy): Bacteria > Pseudomonadota > Gammaproteobacteria > Pseudomonadales > Pseudohongiellaceae > UBA9145. The sequence continues at coordinate 68,920 of CALTDI010000016.1, forward strand.
GGGGCCTTCTATGGATGTAGGTGGATACTACAAGCCCGATGTCGAGAAGGCTTCTGCAGCTATGCGACCTAGTGCGACTCTGAACGCCATTATCGCAGCCGTCTAAATAGCGCTAGCACAGCGCGGCTCTACTCACTCTCGGATAGCAGCTCCTGGGCTCCGAGGGTGACTAGAATCGAACCCGATAGTTTTCCAAAATTTCTCTGACAAGCCGGTTGCTTTTATTAAGCTGGGCCGTCTTGTTGGCAAAAAAAAGCCCACCGCTTAGGGTGGGCTTTCTTAGTAGTGGATCCTAAGTAGTACTTAGTGATGCATTACTTGACGGGTCGAATGTAACGCTTGATTCCGCCAACCGGGCCAACCTCGGCACCAAAGATATTGCCATGTGCATCGGCAACCACACCCTCTGCAGTACAAGTACCACGACAATCTGGCTGTGGGTCAGGAATCAGGAATTCCACTTCACCGGTAATAGCACTGCCGATACGGATACCACGAACCCAGTCGCCATGGTCGGGGTTAACCGAACCTGACTCTGAATCTGCGCCGTAGAGCACGTCATTCTCGTCGATATAGATGCCACTCAGGCGGCTGAACTGATGCCATACGTCGAGCAGGTTACCTTCCTGATCGAAGATTTGGATACGGTCATTGCCGCGGTCCGCAACAAACAGGCGTCCCTTAGAGTCCATCGCCAAGCCATGTGGTTGGCGGAAATTACCAGGCTCGGTTCCCCATTCGCCGAATGAGAAGAGGTGGTTTCCGTCTGCGTCGAACTTGTGTACGCGGTTAGTAGAGCCCTCAGCACTGGAGTGTCCCTCGCCTACAAAAATGGATCCGTCAGGCGCAACATGCACGTCATTGGGCGTGTAGAAATATTCGTCGTCCTGACCGCCGCCTTTCTGACCTAGCGACATCAGGTGAACACCGGTAGGGCTGAACTTGTGAACCTGGTGCCCATAATGCTCGCCATCGTAGCCCTGTGTCTGCTCTGAGCCACGTGCGTCCGCAACCCAGACATTGCCATCGTGGTCTACGTGAATGCCGTGAGGCCAGGTAATATAACCGGCGCCGAAGCTACGAACCATATCTCCGTTCTTGCTGAATAACATGATCAGGTTTGTGTCAGGCTTCTCAACGCAGGCATTCGCATTGCCTCCGCAACGCTCGGCGACCCAGATGCTCTCACCATCGGCATCGATTTCAACCGTGCTGGAGGAACCCCAGTCGCGGCCTGCAGGCATCTTAAAGTAGCCCGACTGAGTGAGATAAGGATTTTCAAGATCGTTTGTAGGAGGCATGTCAGCTTGGGCAAAAACCAATGCCGGCGCTATCGCCAATGCCAGTAAAGCTGTTTTTATGCTGTTATTAGTCATCTTCTAGAACTCTCATTGCGCTTTGTTTTAAGGGTTGTGATACAAGAATAAACTAGGGGTAATAGCAATTCAATTGTAATGTGTGCCATAGTTATACAGGCTTTAGAGGCCCGGAGGGCGTGGCTATGGACATAAAAACAGCGAGTATCTTCGTAGCAGATCAAGGCGAGGCGCTCGCCTTCTACACCAATATACTGGGCTTTCGGAAGATTAACGACATCGATCTCGGTGAATTTCGCTGGCTTACTGTCTCATCTGATGGTTCGGGAGAGACAGAATTGCTACTGGAGCCGAATGTACATCCAGCGGCGAAGGCGTTCCAGGCAGCCATCTATGCGGATGGCATACCGGCTACCGTATTTCACTGTGATGACATTCACGACGAATTTAGACGCTTGTCTGAACAGGGCGTCTCATTCAGGGAGCTTCCTACAGAAAACGGCGGAGTCTGGTTGGCCACCTTCGATGATGGCTGTGGAAACTGGATACAGCTAGTTCAGCAATAGAAACCTCCCGTCTGTGTTGTAGGCTTTCGACTCATGCAGAAATGCTAGGCGTGATCTGTGCTGGCTAGAAGTCTTTCGGCTCCAATGAATAAAGCGCCACTTGCACCCTTATTCGTCCTGTCTATGTCATTCGAGGCCAACAGCCATTATAGCTTGGCCGACATAATTGCCTAGCCGCAATCGATGGCCGCGGCGAGCGATAGAAAACAGGCAAACAGAATTGCAATCTGCGGCAGAAAGGCACTGTTGGGGTTCGCGAATTTTTCTAGAAAAGCACTGAGCAATAGAATCGTTCTAGGGCTGACAAGTGATGTTCAGAAGAAATGAAAGTGATTGACCCGGTTCCATGACGCGCTTTCAAGAATAACTTTTTACTAGTCTCTGCTGGATACCCGAATGCCGAATGGATCAATCTCCACCAGTACATCTTCCATGTTCGTGATATCACGAGGCTCTGCCTTGGAGTCGTCATGGTAAGCATAAACCACTACTTTTAATGCTTCCGCTCTACGTGCAGGCAGGCTGGCCATTTCGGAATCGAATCCCTGGGGAATGAAAATATTCACTATATCCATCTTCTCTGCCGCGTTCGCGGAGAAGCCCCTCTTGTTGGAGTACCAGGCAGACTTCGTTGCGGGCAGGCTATTCGCTATGTCGGCATCATAGATAAATATTACATCGACTTCGGTGATGATGATGGCGTTTGGATCCAGCGTAGATGAGATAAAGACAGAGCTGACTTCGGCAAGCATAGTTCCACTCATAAAAAACAAGATACAAAAAAGACTGCTAGATGAAAGAAACCTGCCTAGACGCATGAGCAAACCGTTCCATTGAGTTAATAAAAATAGTTAATAAAGAGAGTTAATAAAGATAGTTAGTAAAAATAGCTAGAAGAAAAAAGTTAATACAAAAAGTTGGGAATTACCAAAGAAAACCCCAAAAAGAAAACCCCAAAAAGAAAACCAGAGTTGGATAGTAACCCAGCTCTGGTTTATTTGAAATTTCCAAGATCTGCAACTAGCTGCAGATCTTGTGTGCTCGACTAGTAACTATTCTTCTATAGCAACGGTTCCAGTCTCAGACAGAGGTGAGCCGTCCCCATTCAAGCCCATGGACTCGTAACGTCTCCAGCCGGCAAGAATGCCCTGTAAGCCATGGTTGCCTTCGTGGCAGGCATATTCATAGACCGGGTCAGCAGCGCGGCGCATGGGTACTTTCCCAGACCAGCTTACATCCCAAGACTGGGGGTCTTCTACGGTGAAGTCGTATTCAAGCGTGTTTTCATCAACCCAGCTGAAACGCTCCTGGATCACAGCTTGATCCGACATGCCGCGTAAATTGTAGTCGTGGTAGAAATGCTTGGTAGTGATAACGAGCTCGTCTCCATCCCAGTAGCCGACCGAATCGCCTTCCCACTTCAACTGCTTGGTATTGTGTTCACTGTCCATGCGAATGATGCGTGCCGTATGCACCATCTCGTTCAAGATCATTACCGTGTCTTTGGTCTGCACCAGCTGCATATTGTTGTTGTAGGAGCCAGGAATCATCGGTGGCCCAGCAACGAAGCCAGTAAGACAGCGATCGACTGTAGTTCTGCCCTCAGGCCCGGCGCTCTCGAAGACCATCTGCCCGTAGGCGGCGCGGCGTTCTTTACCAATAGCGTTTAGCTCGGGTACGCGGCCATTCGGTGGGTCGTAAACCAGAGATGTACGGCGGTCGGCGATAGTCTCGATGCCTCGCTCATACCAGAATTCATTGTAGGAGATTACGCCAGGTGGATACCCGGCACCGCCTACGGAATCGATAATCAGGTCACGATTCTGGCGACGATTCTCGAACGCTTCCCATTCGGCAGCTTCCTCTGGCGTCAGAGTGGCCTTATCCGCCAATTCTCGCGGGCGATTAAGCGGCGTCAGTGTTCTAAAGGTGTAGGTGCCCTGAAAATCCGGGTGACCATATTCAGTTCGGGGCATTTCGCCCGACTGTGCCAGCAATTGTGGGGCGGCCAAAAGACCGATAATGGCTAGGCTTAGTTTGCTAAGTACTCTGTTGTTCATCTGAACCTCCAACAGTATTCTAATTCTTATGAGAAATCAGGGGCTAATTAACTGAAACTACGCTTGTTTAGGCGAATTTTCAAGATCAATTTTCATCTGTTGAGGCCCTGCCTGAGCCGCTATCTCAGCAGGCTTTGGTGCCGTGGCTAGACAGGGGAGAGCCATTGAGGCGATGCAGCCATGATTCAGGCAGTGAGTACTAAGGTAGATCATCCCACTTCAGTGGGGCTGCGAAGAATAATCTGGAGATTGCCAATGAAGTGCCCAAAATTGATAGTCATCCTCGCCCTCGTGCTTACACTGAGCAGCAGCACCTTCATTCACAAGCAGCAGATGCAGCCCATGCCGACAAATGAGCACTAGCCAGGGCTCATTTGTCGGCATCTACCCCGCCCTAGGGGCAGTAAATGCCTAGCTCATAGCGCAGCCAAATTGAATTGCTTCAGAAGGTGGTTTATTCTTGCCATCGACTAATTTCTCGCGTCAGAGTGTAATCACATGGCCATTTCTGCCAGTTCCAAACAACATAGCCGCAATAATAGGCCGTCTACCGCCGGGCAGTTAGGCTCAGGCCTGGGCGCCTTCAAGTTTCCATTCGCCCTATCTAGCCTGCTTATAGCCCTTAGTTTCGTCCCTCGCATACAGGGTAATACCACCCTGGTCTGGTCATTCTGGGGCGCAGCCGCTGCATTACTCGCGTGGCAGGCCTATCTGTTAGTGAATTCGAAAAACAAGAATGAAGAGAGGGTATTCAGTATTCTCCTGCGGCCACAGCACTATATTCAGGCGATGGTGCAGTTCAGCGTCTATGCCTACTGGGGCTACTATTGGCGCCCCGTATACGACCATGCCTGGCTGATAATCGGCCAGCTGCTGTTTGCCTATACTTTCGATATGTTACTGGCCTGGTCCAGACGTCGCGAGTACAGCCTGGGCTTTGGACCAATTCCTATTATCCTCAGTATCAACCTGTTTCTCTGGTTTAGAGACGATTGGTTCTATCTCCAGTTTCTGATGATTGCCGTCGGCTTCATGGGCAAGGAATATGTGCGCTGGCAAAGAGACGGGCGTAGCTCGCATATCTTTAATCCCTCGGCCTTTGCCTTGGGATTTTTCTCATTGATACTCATCGCCACCAACACAACTGCTCTGACCTGGGGGCAGGAGATTGCATCGACTCTCACCCTGGCACCGAATATCTATACCTACCTATTCCTGGTTGGCCTCGTCGTTATGTATTTCTTCTCCATAACTCTCGTTGCCAGCGCAGCGGCGATTACATTATTCGGCATAAGTGCGCTCTATTCGGCGGGTACTGGAGTTCCCTACTTCCTGGACTCGGAAATCCCCGCCGCGGTTTTTCTGGGCCTGCATCTATTGATTACTGATCCTTCGACTTCCCCCAGAACGCCATTGGGGAAAACGATCTTCGGTATGCTCTATGGGCTAGGAGTTTTTGGACTGTACACCTTGCTGGGCAGCATGGGTTCGCCCACCTTCTACGACAAGCTTCTCGTAGTGCCACTTCTGAATTTGAGTGTCATCGCTATCGACACGTCTGTGCGTTCTATACATTCCCAGGCGCTATTGAATGTTTGGCGAGAGAGCTGGTTTGGCGGCCGCGCCAATCTGGCCCATATGAGTATCTGGATCGTAATCTTTGCCTCGATGTCCTTCCTTGGAAAGACCGACAGCATGCACGAAGGCGATAGTCTTCCGTTTTGGGAACAGGCCTGCGCCAGTGAGTTGCCGAATGCCTGTAGCCGAATGCTACAACTCGAGGCAAGCTATTGTGGCGACAATGCAGCCTGGGCATGTAACGAAATAGGGGCCCACTACCGTGAAGGAAAGATTACCGAATCTAATGAGGAACTCTCTCTAGCCTATTTTTCCAGGGGCTGTGAGTTAAAGTTTCAGGCGGCATGCCTCAATCTGTTGGACCAAGATCTCGTGGCGCGTGAAGTACCTCATGAACTGGATCTTAGATTACTTCTGAGAGAGGGCGGACAGAACTTAATGTCCGCCTCTACGCAAGAGTTATATGAGAAGGCCTGTGACCATAACTGGGCCTTCGCCTGTGAGAGTAACAGGTCGCAGATATGAGCAAGCCCCAGCCTAAGGCAAACGCCGAAGGGGGTGGTTCTAGCGCGCAGCAAATACCTGGACGAACTCTGGGTCTTAGCATCATGTGTCTTATGATTGTCTTTGTCGCTGCATGGATGACTTTTCAATCACGACAGCAGGAAGCGACAGTGGTTGCCTCTGCCGAGGCACTCGCTTCGGTTACCGGGCTTCGCAGCGATGCCTGGTATCTTCCGGACGAGCCACTGCTAGGTTTTGTAAAGATTCCCGCCGGCACTTTTACCATGGGCAGCAATCCTGCGCTGGATCGTCTCGCCTACGAGAATGAACGCTGGTCCAGTGCCCGTCGTCAGGGGTCGGTTGAGCTGGCAGATTTTTATATCGGGAAGTTCGAGGTTACCCTCGCACAGTTTTGGAACTATGCACAGGAGAACCCGACTCTGGCTGACAAGATTCCAGCAGATGTGCCAGGCAATATTCCCATAACAAATATTACGTGGCCGGAAGCCTTGGGATATGCGCGTTGGTTACAGGGGAAAATGGAGAGCTCGCCCAACACGCCCGAAGAATTACGCAGCTATCTTGCAAGCGGCGCTCGCATAAGCCTGCCCTCAGAGGCAGAATGGGAGAAGGCTGCCCGTGGCACAGATGGCCGACTCTTCCCTTGGGGAAATATGCCTTCCATGGAATTTGCTAACTACGATTCGAGCATCCCACTCCCCGTTGGCTCCAAGCCCTGTGATCAGTGCGCCTTCGGCCTTCAAGATATGAGCGGCAATGTGTGGGAGCTGACACGCAGCCCGCTGCAGGCTTACCCTTATACCGTAGACGACGATACGGCCAATCTGGCCGAAGATGCACTGTGGGTAATGCGCGGCGGCTCATTTGCCGATGGTGTGGGCAATATACGGGCCGCCGTACGCGGCGGCGTCGACCCTGGAGTCCGCAACAATACTATCGGCTTCAGGCTCGTTATCACCACGCTATAGCCTGCTCCCCCCGTTTCGGCATAACGGTCTCGTCTTCGTGTAAACCAATTTCCTCCCCAAGCGTTCTACTTACTAAGCGATAGTTGATCGTGCAGTAGTTTTTACAGTGTTGGAAATTGGAGAGATCTCATGAAATTGTTTTCTACAACTAGCGTAATCGGATATACCTTAGGCTGTGCCATGCTGCTGTCGGCGACGAGTGCAAGTGCGAACCCATTGCACAGAGGTGCTCACAGACAGGGTGTCGTGCATTCCCACCAAACGGTGAACACGGTTGTAGTCACTAGACCCGCACCCATTAGAACGGTTACTAGGGTTTCTGCATTACGACTAAATAGCCTGCCTGCGGCCCATGTGCGTTTTGTCCACAATGATGAGAGGTTCTATTACAGCGAAGGTGTTTACTACCAGAGGAAGGCCCACGGCTATATTATCGTAAAACCGCGAGCTGGATTTCGTGTCGCGACACTGCCGAGAGGGTATAGGGTAATTCGAGAGGGCAACGCAACGTTCTATAGTTTCAATAATGTGCGCTACAGAAAACTTAATGGTTTCTTCGTGGTTGTGTAACCACGAAGAAACCAGTTTGCCAAATCGAGTCTAATCAGGAAGGGCGAAGACAAGAATCAGATCGCCACCTCTTCGTCCCCTCGATCCGCCGCCCGATGCTACGGTCACATATTCCTGACCATCGATGACATATACCGAAGGTGAGGCGAACACGCCGGCGCCTGTGTTGAACTTCCACAGCTCTTCACCGGTATAGGCATCATAGGCATAGAAGTAACCAGCGGTATTGCTTCCGGCCCCGACGAATACAATGCCCCCCGCGGTGACTACCGATCCGGCCTGTCCGTAACCCTCGAAGATCTGTCGCCAGATTAACTCGCCTGTGGTTGGGTCATAGGCAGAGAAATACCCCTTGGGGTCGCGTCCCGAATTGAACGGCTGATCGATGGCATTAATATATAAATAGCCGGTGTCTTTGCCATAGGAAATCGGCGCATAGTTTGCACCGCCTCCATAACCGGGAGAGAAAATCTGGTTCGGCCCAATAGGCGTGAACTGCTCAACCAGTTCGTTTGCTTCCATCTGCTGCGCAGGAATATCCGTAGGAAAGACCGGTGATACCGGCTCCATCCTCTCGCCATTTGCCTTGTGTGGAATCGGCTGTGTAGGATAGGGGACTTCACCTTCCACATCTGTTTCCGTTGAGACAGGCGTCTCTATTATCGGGTGAACCGGTTCGCCGGTTTCTCGATTAAGAATGTAGAGCCAGCTATTCTTGCTCGCTTGGGCCAGGGCTTTAACGTCCTGTCCGTCGACTTCCATATCGAATAATACCGGCTGGTTGCCAGAGTCGTAGTCCCACACATCGTGATGGACCTGCTGGTAATACCACTCCAGATTTCCCTCTTCGAGAGACAGGGCAATAATGGAATCGCTGAAAAGATTCATGCCATCGCGCTTGGTGCTATCGCCGAAGGGATTGCCTACGGCCACATAGACCATTCCCTAGCTCGGGGTCGATTGCAGGTGTTTCCCAGATGCCGCCACCGTTGCGTTCGCCGCCAACCCAGGTTGGTCCCTGCGATATCCCAGCCCTGATCGGTCTCGTCTTGTGGAACAGTATTGAAGTTCCAGATGCCCTCGCCGGTCTTGGCATCGATTGCCAGCACATAGCCGCCAGCGATGTGGCTCTCGCTGCGCGTCGTGCCGACATAGATCACGCCGTCATAGACTTGCGGCGCGGTTGTAAACCAATAGCCCACGGATATCGCCGTCTCGATATCCGGATTCTTCTGATGCAGTACATCCAGAATCACCGGTGCCTGACCATTGTCTCCAAACCCTTCCAGGGGCTCGCCGGTGATTGCATCGAGGGCGAAGACAAACGAGCCCGCTGCGGAATACACCACACCGTCTTCATAGGCTACGCCTCTGTGCCTGAAGATATAGCCTTCGCGACGACCACCGCCCAACAGGCGTGTCACGTCATAGGTCCACAGCAGGTGGCCGTCTACCGCATTCAGTGCATAGACACTGCCGCGGGAGTCGGTGACGTACATGATCTCGCCGACAATCACTGGCGTAGTCTGGTTGCTAACGCCATCGATCACGCCGTGTTGGAAAAGCCACTTGGGAGTTAGCTCGGCAACATTCTCTCGATTGATCTGATCGCTGGGCGCGTAACGTGAACCTGCAAGGTCGAGATTGTGTAGGCGCCAGTCCATATTCTGCACGGACGAGACTGGCCGCAGTGCAGAAGTAACTTCTACCTGCTCAACCTCTCCACCGGTACTGCTGCTGCTGGTCGCGACTTCAATCGAGGTGGAATCGCCTTCGGGTGCACAGCCAATTAAAAAAATTGGTAAGCAGGCTGCAAGTAATAAATGGTGAATAGAATTTTTTCCTGAGTGCATTTAATCGTGCTCCCTATTTTTTAGTAGAGTGAGTAGCGTTGTTATAGACTGCTCTGAACCATGAATTCTACGATGGCCCTTAGTTGCTCGTCGCTGCAACTCGCACAGAGACCTCTGGGCGGCATAATGCCATTGAGCCCGTTGATGGTGTTCTGTACGAGAGTGTCCATGCCTTTGTCCATGCGTATTTCCCATTCGAGCTGATCGCCGACCTCGGGTGAGTGAGCAGCGCCGGTTCCATGGCAGGCAAAGCAGGTAGATTGATAAGTTGTTTCCGCATCGAAGGCAGCGTCTTCCGCGGCATTAGCCTGCGTCATCGCTAGCAGGAAAGAGCAGATTGCACTGACTAGAAATTTTGATCTCATTTTTTATTGTGTCCTTCAATCTAATACTGCTTGCGTACGATGTTAAAAAAGTCGACGAACTTCTGCATATTGTTCTTATCCTGGGAGATTAGAAGAGAGTGATCTGCGCCGGGAATTTCTACATAGACATGTTGCATGCCAAGCTCGCGCATCTTTTCTACCCAGGCACGGGTGCGTTCGACGGGCACGGATTCATCCTGGTCGCCTTGCAGAACAAAGATAGGCAGATGCTTAATCTTTTCTAAAATTTCAGCCATCGGTGCATTGGCTTCCGGGGCGGGTGCCGCAACTCCCAGACCTGCGAATAGGTCTGGATACTTCGCGGCAATATGATAGGTGCCTGCACCTCCCATGGAATGCCCCCAGAGATAGATTCGATTGGAATCGACAGTAAACTCATCGCGCACCAACTGCAGGACATTGAGAACGTCTTGCTCACTATTAATGGCATCTTCCATGTCATCGAGGGCCCGTGAGCCATACCAGCCACGGCGGATATAGCCAAGTGGCGTGACAACTATATAACCGTTAGCCTCAGCCTGATCGAGAAAGCCGTGATACCCCATCAGCCAATCGTGACTTCTACCAAGGCCATGTAAGGAAACAATCAGCGGAGAAGACTGGCTGGCGTCATAGCTAGAAGGAACAAACACGGCATAGGGAATTGACTCGCCCGTTGCTGGAAATTCATAACTGCGATGCTGCACACGAGGATCATCGATATGCTGTTCATCATCGCTGGCCTGACGGTCGGCCATGGCTAGGGTATTTGCGCCCAGGGCGACAGCGGTAAGTAGTACATGCAGGAGTGCTTTCATTGTTATTCTCTTCCGCCTCTGAGGGCATGGAATTAGTGAGCAGGGCCTCAGAGAATAAACCAATTTAGCCCTGTATATCAAAGAAGAACGAAGTCGGCGGCGTTAACAGCAGAAGATGCCTGACACAATAATCACGGACAGATGGGGAGGTTCAGCAGCAATGGTAATTGCTCAGTCTATCGATTCGCCAAACAGACCGCTTTCGGCAAGCACTCGAATTAGCGCAATCGCGTCGCGGTCGGTCTCTAGATAAGCCGATTTTAAGTGCTCTCCAATATCAACGGAGCCGTCTTCGTCTATCTCGCGCCTATAGCTGAAACGCACAAATAGGTAGCCTTCCTCGGGCTCTTCCAGATGGGTAACGCTCTCGGCGTCTATCTGCTCATACTCTTCCATAGTCTGAGTATGAATCTTCTCACCCTGATAGAGCATC
>CALTDI010000017.1 GCA_943842505.1 uncultured Pseudomonadales bacterium
GTTGTAAGCAAGCCCGAGAAAAAAGCGAAAGTCGCCAAGAAAAAGGTAGCTAAGAAGAAAGCGGCCAAGAAAAAAGTAAAAAAGAAGGCAGCGAAGAAGGTCTAGTGATTCTGTGTGACAGCCCCAGTGCTGTCACAGCAGGATTAGCTGGCTAGGCTAACTAAATATTGCGACGAATTACGCCAACGCTGATTCCCTCGATGGCGAAATCACTACTTCTCAAGTCCACTTCGATGGGCTCATAGTCTGGGTTCTCAGGCATTAGGCTCAGTTTGTATTTGCTGCGGCCCTTCTCGAGTCGTTTAACGGTCACTTCATCATCTATTCTTGCAACGACTATATCGCCATTGTTGGCGGTATCGGTTTTATGCACCGCGAGTAGATCGTCTTCGAAGATACCTATATCGATCATGCTAGTGCCCTTTACGGTCAGCAAGTAGTCGGCATTCGGTGAAAACATATCGGCTGGGATGTCGCAATAGTCGGCGATAGATTCCTGTGCAAGGATCGGGCTGCCGGCAGCTACCTGGCCGATGATCGGGAGGCCAAGCTGCTCATTAATCGGCAGTTTGATGCCTCTGGATGTCCCAGGAAGTACCTCGATAGCTCCTTTTCGGGCCAGTGCTCGCAGATGTTCTTCTGCGGCATTGGGTGATTTGAAGCCCATCTTGCTGGCTATTTCGGAGCGAGTAGGTGGGTATCCAGTCTCTTGCATGTACTCCTTAACATAGGCGAGGATTTCTTCTTGCCGGGAGGTAAGCTTAAGCATGCTAATGTCCTTTGCGGTGGTAATCACTGTAATTATATACAGTTATCCGTCAATGACAATAAAACTTTAGTAATGGGATTCAACTAGTTTGCCGCCTCCCGCACCTTAATTAATCTGAAAATCGTCACCAAGGTCCATTGGGTCGGGCTCGATATGGAGCAGGGCGCCAGAGAAATTTTCGGGGATAAACACCTGGTCTGAGTAGACCCTGTCTTCGCTGTTGAGTTCGTAGGGGGTGCGCCAATCCTCTGGCGCCTCGGCTTCGCTGATAGTAAGGTGCCGCCAGGTACTAAAATCGTACTCGCCTAGCTCGCCATCAAGCAATTGGACTTCTATAGTGCTGCTATCCTCATCGACTGCGACAACTTCGAAGAGGCTCCCACTTACTAGGTCTTGGTACCAGGCAGAAACTTCGGGCAGAATTTTATTCATTACCTTGTCTCCAGGGTCATGCAGATTTAAATGAAAGAACTCCTTGTAGTGCTAAAGATTGAATTGTGGCTTCCGTTAAAGCTGAACTATAGTAACTTTTCATTGCGAATTGAAAGCGATATTTATCGATTGGAATACGAGTACCTTATCCTTCAAGTTAACAGAAATTGCTAAGCGATTGACTCGCTTGATAAACCGATTTTGCTAGCTTGGAACATATTTGTGATAATCGCCGCTCAGAAACCGGGTAAATGCAATGCAGCATACAAATATTGACACTGGCGTCATCATGCTAGACCTCAAAGGCCTGAGTATAGATGCACAGGAACGAGATATTCTTCAGCATCAGCAGGTTGGAGGTGTAATACTATTCAGCCGCAATTACGCATCGCCGCAGCAACTCACGGATCTTGTCGCGTCAATAAAGCAGTGTAACGATCAACTGCTGGTGGCGGTCGACCAAGAGGGTGGTCGTGTACAGCGATTTCGCGAACATTTTCTGGCTCTGCCACCGCTACGCGCAGTGGGCCTGGAATATGAAAGAGACGCAGAGCGTGGGCTTGCCGCCGCAAAACTCTGCGCCTGGGCCATGGCAGCGGAGATTATGCAGTATGGAATCGACATCAGCTTCGCGCCGGTCTTGGACTTATTCGATGCTAACAGTCCTGTTATTAAAGAGCGGGCTTTCGCGGCAGAAGGTCGCAAGGTAAGCGAGCTCGGTATGGCGTATATTGATGGCATGCATGAGGCGGGCATGGCGGCCACGGGCAAACACTTTCCCGGTCACGGTATGGTATTGGCCGATTCGCATACAGAACTACCTACGGACGAGCGTGATTTAGACGAGATCAGGCGGCAGGACCTGGTGCCTTTTGCTGGCTGCATCAATAGTCTCGATGCAATCATGCCGGCTCACATCGTCTATCCAAAAATCGACCAGCACTGCGCGGGCTTTTCTCGTGTCTGGATTCAGGAGCTGCTGCGTAAGGAGTTAGGTTTTGATGGTGTGGTGTTCAGCGACGATCTAACGATGAACGCGGCGCACAGTGCCGGCTCTGTGGTCCAGCGTGCCGATCTGGCATTGGCGGCGGGCTGCGATATGGTGTTGGTCTGCAATGAACCACAACAAGCCGCAGATTTAGTTGCCTATCTAGACAAGAAGCAGCAGTCAGGTAGCGACAGGATAGGCTGCATGCTGGCTAAGAATGCCAGCAATCATGCTCACTTATATGAAAGTGATAGATGGCTTGAGGCAAGAGAGTTGGTGAGCAAGCTCTCGAGCTAATAGGTTTTATTACGCGCCACTTCAGGCGCGCCCTGATTCAATTGGAGATGCCAGAAAGTGCTAGAAACAATCACGTCGTTTGACTACTTAACAGACTTGGGTTGGGCGGCAGAGTTATTTGCCGTTGTCACGATCACCCTGCTTGCCCGCTATATTGCGATGCGGTTTCTGAAAGTCGTGGGCAGGCATTTTGAGAAGACTAGCAACGCCTGGGACGATGCCCTGTTCGATGCGGCTCGCTTACCTGCGAGTTACTTTATTCTGATAATGGGGCTGTTGTGGGCCGTTGAAATTAGTGACGGCTATATTGAAACGGAACTGTTCTCTGCGGCCAATCTAGATATTTTCAGGCAGCTGACGTTCATCGTGCTAATCGCTCTATTTCTGATTCGTTTTATCAACCGTGCCGAAGAGCGCTTATTACAGAATCAGCAGGATGAGGCGGATGAGCTTGGTACGACTTTAGACCCAACGACCCTGCAAGCGCTTGGGAAATTGCTGCGGCTGTCGACACTTATTTCTGCAGTGCTAATTGGCATGCCAATTCTGGGTATAGAGGTTACCGCGCTGTTGGCATTTGGTGGAGTAGGTGGTATCGCGTTAGGTTTCGCGGCCAAAGACTTGCTGGCCAATTTCTTCGGCGGATTGATGATCTACCTGGACAGGCCTTTTGCGCTGGGTGACTGGATAAGATCGCCGGATCGGGAAATAGAAGGCACGGTAGAAAAGATAGGCTGGCGGCTGACGGTTGTGAGGACATTCGATAAGCGGCCTTTGTATGTGCCAAACTCGGTGTTTAATACGCTCTCCCTGGAAAATCCTTCACGCATGTCTAATCGGCGCATTAAGGAAACTATTGGGATTCGCTATAAGGACTCAGAAAAGATGGGCGCTATAGTGAAAGACGTTAAGGCTATGCTGCAATCTCATGATGAAATTGATACCAGCCAGACCCTGATAGTGAATTTCCTGAGCTACGGGGCTTCATCTCTGGATTTTTTCATCTACACCTTTACCAAGACAACGAACTGGGTGGACTTTCATGAAATTAAACAGGATGTCTTGTTAAAAATTGTTGAGATCGTTCACTCTCACGGCGCAGACTTCGCTTTTCCAACTCGTACTCTGGATGGCCTGGATGGTCTGATCGCCAACAATGCAGTCCAAGCAGAGCCCTAAGCTAATGACTCCAGAGCTGATAAAAGAGGTATCAGGGCGCTCGACTTGTTTACACGGCGAGGGTGAGGTCGAGTCTGCTCTGGATAGCATGGCGGCTTCGATTAGCGCAGAACTATCGAGCAAGAATCCGCTGCTGATCTGCATCATGCATGGCGGGCTCATAAGCAGCGGTAAGCTAGCGACTCGATTAGATTTTCCGCTGCAAATGGACTATCTGCATGCCACGCGTTACCGCGGTGAAACAAGTGGTAAGGATCTACAGTGGAAGGTCTATCCCAGCGAATCTCTGCGTGGCCGTCATGTTCTGCTGGTCGATGATATTTTGGATGTGGGTACGACGTTGAAATTGATCGTCGACTACTGTCGGCAGCAGGGCTGCGAGTCTGTGCACACAGCTGTATTGCTAGATAAGCTACATACGAGAAAAGAGCCGGGCGTCGTGGCGGACTTCGTTGGCTTGCAAGTTGCGGATCACTATCTGTTTGGTTACGGCATGGACTATAAGG
The DNA here is from genome assembly GCA_943842505.1 of uncultured Pseudomonadales bacterium. GTDB lineage: Bacteria > Pseudomonadota > Gammaproteobacteria > Pseudomonadales > Pseudohongiellaceae > UBA9145. The sequence goes on from CALTDI010000017.1 coordinate 4,172, forward strand.
GCTATCTGCGCAATGCACCGGGCATTTTCGCTATAGCCGAACAGGATATGCAGCTCATTTTGTAGATGGCGTAGCGCACTCTACTAGCCTCTGAATACTCGTAAATAACAATGCCGTTTTTACTCCATTGTTCTGCTCTTCACTAAACAGACTTCTGTATCTATTTAACTGCCCCGAGTACAGCTCTAGCTGCTCGTCGATAAAGTCTTCCGCTGTTTGGTTCGAGGGGGGTTCGGAAGATTTGTAATCGATGATCCAGCGAACGCCTTTCTTATCGATAAATGTACGATCTACAACGTGGGTTTGCACATAGCCGTTCGCATAACTCTGCATCGCGAGTTCGGCGGCGCTTTTCTCTAAAGTACTATCGAATATCCAGCTCAATTCAGAATTGTTCTGCGTCTGTAGAAGAGAGGTCTCAATTTTATCGAGTGCCGCTTGTGTATCGGTAGGATTGAATGAGAACAGCTCTAGCCGCCTTCGCCAGTGCTGTTTTAGTCCAGTTAGATTTTCATCCTCTAGCAATGACTTGTTCGACACCAGGTTCTGCAACGACTCGTGTACCAGATTGCCTATTTCTATCTGCAGTGCATTTTCACTGACAAGCACAGTTGCCTCAACTTCCTCTGCGTCTTCAGCGTCGAGCGTCGTATCTGCGATTGTCAGACTCTGATTTGAGTATAAAAAGTAATCGCCAGTTAGGCGCTGGAGTAGGGGCGATGATTGCAGAGGGTTTTGCTGATCGATAAGCGGGCGCATAGAGTTCACAGGAATATAATCGATTGCATTTTCACCACTTGCATAGATGGCAGATTCTGTCATCTGTGCCCAGATAGTCGCTAGCAGAGTTCGTGAGCCAGGTGCTGTAATCTCGCCGTCCTTGTCAGCTAATGCGGCAGAGAGGTAGACGGATTTCATTGCGCGGGTAACGCCGATATAGAGGAGTCGGGTGCTCTCTAGTCGAGATTTTTCTGCCTTCTCAAACTTAAGTAAATTATAGAGGTTGTTGTCTTCGCTACCTGTTGCAGAAAGTGTAGCCAGAAATATTCTATTCTGTCCGTATTCGTTTAATCGTTGATGCCACAGTAGGAGTGCCTTGTCATCTGCGCGACTCGTTCGAGCGAGGCCGGGCAGAAAGACATGGTCGAATTCCAGTCCTTTCGATTTGTGAATCGTCATTATCTGCACTGGGTTAGCCAGGGTATCGGCAGCCGACGATACGAAGCTGATTGCAATCCTGGCCTCAAAGTCTGCAAAGTTTTCCAGGCCGCCAGCGACTTCGCAGGACTGCAGGATTTCGAAGAATCTCTCGACGCTGTCCAGTTCAGCATCAGTTCTAACTAGCAGGTCTGCGCCTAGTTCGATAAATGCGCTGCGTATTACGCGGCTAATCCTGCCATGTTGTTTGGCTGATAAGGCGTTTCTCAATACGGCGGTGATGCTGTGTATTCTTGCCTGACCGTCTGCGCTAAGTTTAGGCGCTTGTGGGTCTGAGCATAGCTGGCTCAGACTTTCAAATACGCCAATATTGGTTTTCCAGCTTGCTACAAGGTGAAGGTCTTCCAGTGAGATGCCGCACCATGGTGCGCGCAGTATTGCGAGCCATGATAGCCTGTCTGCCTGGTTGCATATTGCGCTTGTTAGACTTCTTAGATCGGTAATTATGGGTAGGCTGTCGAGTCTGTCTATTTCATTGGCGAGCCAGGGAACTTCGGCTTCGCGAAGAGCGGGCAAAATATATTCGAGATGGCTTCGGCTGCGAACGAGTATCGCTATCTTGCGCTTGGGAAACTGTTTTCTCAACCCCGAGATCTCCTCAGCTATGTACGCGCCTTCTTCTATCGCCGCTTCGGTCTTGCTTTGGTCGCTGTATTGATAGATTCGGCTAGTCACCGCGGGTGCTATATCTCTTGGGTGAACGGCTTGAGAATGTGAGTAGCTAACTGCACCTCTAGAGATATCATTATGGGCAGGGAAGGCTCCGGCGAATGTGGCGTTAACCCAGTCGACTACACCGGTATCCGATCTGAAATTCGCGACGAGGTCGATCGGCTGCATTGCGATGTGCCCAAGACCAGTCTCCCGTAGCCGAATGAATAGACCCACATTGGCATTGCGAAATCCGTAACACGATTGCATTGCATCGCCGACTACAAACAGAGTCCTGCCGTCGTCAGGTTCCCAACCGGCGGTCAATCTTTTGAGTAAGTCCAGCTGCGACGACGAGGTATCTTGAAATTCATCTACGAGAATATGCTTGATCTGGTAGTCGAGACTAAGGGCTAGATCGGTTGGATTGTCTTCGCTACCCAGTGCGCGAATTGCTGCCAGACTAACCTGTGGATAATCAACCTTGTTCTTCTGTGTGAACGCCAGTTCCAGCTGCGCCATCAGAGTAGGCAGCACCGCGGTGAGGGTATGCAGGAAGTCCCAGGAATTGCTGTCCTCATTTGGCAGGGGAAGCCTACGCAAGTAGTCTAGGGACGATAAGAGTCCGTCTGCTTCGGTCAACGATTTCAGCAAGCTCTCCATGGCTTTCTTGTTATCGCTGCGTAACAGCTTCTGCTCTTTGTCGCCGGATGCGGCTGGAAAGCCGTCATTCTTATTGACGGTCTTGCGAAACGCTGCTTTGTCCTTGCTCTTGGTTAGAAGCAATTCGCTCAGGCCAATCCAGACATTGAGATTGTCCGTCCCGCCAGAGGGCAAATCATCCAGGTCGGCACATAGCAGTAACTGAGAATCGCTGTCCTGGTCTGCAAGATTCTTTGTCGCATAGTCTAGTAAGGGTAGTAGCTGCGCAGAATAGGGTTGCAGCAAATGTGTGGCTTCGGCTATAGATTCGCTGACGAGTTCCAAGAGATTGTCAGTTAGATGCTGTAAGGCCTGCTGCGGGTCACTTGCAACCCCAACGATATCGCCAATCCACTGTTCGCGTTGCTTTAAGAGGCTGCCTAGCAGTGTTTCTAGCTTGTTGCCGTCATTGTCAAAATGCAGCATCAGTTCGGCAATCGAGGCGGCGATTGGCGTATCTGAATCCAGTAGTTTCAGACAGTTGCGGATAGCTAATTGATAACAATCGTCGACTTGTTCGCTAATCTGCAGCGGGCCGCCGAAGTTAGAGAGAATGGGCAGCCTACTTGCGAGAAAATTACAAAAGCTGTCGATAGTTTGAATGCGTAGACGATTAGGAGACTGCTGTAGTTGCCAGGCCATCTCCTTGTCTTGTAGTAAAACGCTATTCGCAATCTCGTAGCGGTCATGGTCCAGCTGTGTCTGAATAGCATTCGGGTCGATGTTCTGGGCCCATTCCAGCGTATTCAGAATGCGCTCTGCCATTTCGTTAGCCGCCTTCTTAGTGAATGTAATAGCTAACACTTCTTCCGGGTGTTGGCATATGGCGAGCAGTTTAAGAAAACGTAGGCTAAGCAGCTCAGTCTTGCCGGAACCCGCTGGTGCCTGAACGGCAATAGAGCACGATGTGTCCAGCGCGTTCTGCCTGGCATCTAAGTCTACAACTTTGTTCTGGGAATCAGTCATAGCTCGTCTTCGCTCCCTAGAAACTGAGCCTGTTCCGATTCGGCCACACGGCAGAGGGGGCCAAGATCGCAGTGTTGGCAAGTTGTATAGCCTCGAGTAGGTGCTATCGCCGCGAGGCCATCTTCGAATTCCTGTACAAGCGAGTAAATCGTCTTGTTCCAGAATTCGTGTAAGTCCGGCCAGTCTCCAGCGAAGCTTTTCGCCTGGCTATTGGTTTTCACAGTCACGCCGAGGCTGCTTATGCCGATCGGGCTTATTAGCCCAATATTCTCAGCATTCAACTGATAGATAAGTGTTGCGCTTACCGGCTTCTCACCACTGTCCTGAATCGCAATCTGATACAGTGGTAGCTGCATATCATCTGGCCGCTCGTCCAGCCACTTGTAGTTAGTGTGCTTGCCAGTCTTGTAGTCGATGAGAGCCAGGCTGCCATCCTCAAGCTGGTCGACTCGGTCTATTCGCAGTGATAGGGCAAGCTTTGAATGCTTCCAGCTAACGGCCATCTCATTCTGGAGTATGGTGAATTCAGTTCGTTGTTGCTCTAATGCGAGAAAGCCATTCAAAAGCTTCGACAAGCGCTTCTGCTCGAGTAGGGAAAAAGCGGGAGTCATGATCTCGGGGTGATGTGTTCTCAGGAAGTCGGTAGCAATCTTTGCGCTAGCGCTGACCAGTTCCTGTAATTCACCTAGCGACCGCTCATATAGGTCCTTAGAATTTCCAATCTCCAACCCCATATTCTCCAACGCTTTGTGTAAGGCATTGCCCCTGGCGATTGGGTTCAATCCATGGCTAAACTCTTCGAGCGCATTTGCTCTGAGTCGATTTCTGGCGAAGGCCCTAAAGGGGCAATTCGATTGATTGCTGAGCAAGCCGGTACCGCCAAGAACTTCCTCATCGGGTCGAAGCGGCACGTGGAGAACATCCTGGAATCTCTCTAAGTGGTTTTTTGCTCTCGCTATTGCCGAAGGCTTTCTCTCGCGATCGTCCTCGTTATTGGCATTGCCTGTACCTGTTGCGGCCTCAGCAAAGAGTATTTCCTGGAGTAATGCGCTGGGCCTGATAGATAACTCATCTTCGAGAGTGTGGTGACTAATAACCATGGTGCCGGCGGTATTTCTGCGCAGCGTTACCAGTTGCTTAATGGCGGTTTCCAATTGCTGTTGGTTGGAACTGTTGGGCATTCCCAGTTCCTGCTGCAGCCTATAGGGTAGAAAAGGAACTGGGTTTATAGCCTGTGGAAAATTCTTATCATCCGCCGCGAGCACCCATACATGATCGAACACAAGGTCTTGCGACTCCTCGATATCGAGCATAGAAATCTGTAGGCGATCATCGAAATTCAGGTTTACATTCGACTGCTTTAGAAAGGTCTGTAATTTTCTGAGTGCCTTGGTGATTGAGATATTGCCGAGAATGGCAGAGGAGGCGGAGAAGCGCTGTATGCTCTGTTGCCACTGGCCTGCTAGTCGTTGATTAACCTCTTTACAGTCGGTACCAGGCCAGCCTAGAGTCTGAAGTTGCTTGGTAAACAGCTGTAGCCAGTGGCGAAGAGTTTGGTGGCTGCCGGCATGGCGCGCCAGCTCGCTAAATTCGAGTAATGCAGCCGCAAGAATCGGACAGTAGTGCTGCCTTGTTTCTTGCAGCATAAATTGACGCAATTGGCTAAGCCGAATCTCCGCCTCGGCTTTCTTGCGCAGAGTAGTCTCCAGGGCGATGCGCGACTGAATTTCGCTTTCGGCACCCGTGGTAAAGGGAGACTGTAATAGCCTGCAGAATCGTTCGCTATCCACCAGGTCGTAATTCAATGACAGTAGTGAGATAGCCCTATTGAAGTGCGCTGTCTCGTCCAGTTTTTCGCTGCTGTGGTAGCGATTCAGAACTCTTGAAAGATCGAAGCTTTCAATGGTATTGGTAGTGCTCGCCTTAAATAGAGCCTCTTCAATCAGAGTTTCCAAAGAGCGGGCAGGATCAACGACTATGCCTATGTGCGCTTGCGCCGACTGCCGGGCCTTGTCCTGGCACCACGCTATGCATGCGGCAACTTCATCTTTAGTGTTCTGATAACTGCAGTTTGTGCTCGCGGCATCAGTCTCGGCAAAAGACGGACCGAGCTGTTTGCCTGAGGCTTCTTCCCCCTGTCTGCTGACATCACTAACGCGTGAAAATGCTTCAAATAGTTCTGCGTAGAGCGGGGGTGCTTGATTGAAGTTAATCAGGCCTATCTTTCGTGGGAGTATTTGGCGCAGCACTTCTATATTGGCGATGATGACTTTGCCAGCATCACTAAGGCTGAGGGCGTTATTCTTCGTGCAGGCCGTTTCAAACTGATTACTCCATTCGAGAAACGTCTGAAAGTCTACGGCACTTTGATAGTGGTCGATTTTGTCCGAGGACGCTACCTTCCACTGTTTAAAGAACTGATGGCTTCTGGCTACCGAGTTTGCGGTTTCCTCGCTATTGAGCAGAGGGTATCTGTCATAACTTGACTCTACAATTTGTAGCCAAAGTTCTTGTTCGTCGAAGCGACTTAACAGCGTCATTTTATGAAAGGGAGCAATGCCTTGTGAGGCAGCGAGTTGCCACAGTTGTTGAATATAGATATCGATGGCGAATACGGATGGGCGTTGCCACCCCGAGAGCGTGCTTGCATCACGCGCTTGAGTGCTGGCGAATTCCCGCAAAATACCGTCAACGCTGCGGTTGTTAGGTGTCAGTAAGGTGAAGCCCTGTTGCAGCAAGGGAAGTAGCGGCTCAATATTGAATCGACGTATTGTCACTGCCTAGCTGTTCCTGTTCAGGTGTGATGCCCAGGAGAGGAATTCGTCTCTAGTGCCTCTATAGACGACACGGTTTAGTTTTTTGTTAATCTGGTATTCGTACATAGGATCGTAGTAGTCGCATAGTAGGTGTTTGATCCACAGCTTGTGCAATGATTCTGACTCGCCGGGGTCGGTATGTGTCAATGCCTCATTCATGATGGCGTGGAGCTGCGTAAATTTCTCGCCTCCAAGGCGTTTCTGTATTCGTTGCAAGCTGCCCAGAAGGAAGTCGGAAAAATTTTGCTGAGCAGCTTCTCTATCTTGATTCTGAAAATCTTTGTAGTTGGAGTAGATGTAATCTTTGTAGATTGTCTCTATGCGAGCCTCGAGAGTTTCTTCCAGCATGGCGATGGGTGAATCGCCCATCTTGTCATGGAATTCCTTCGGTATGGAAAGAGAGCCTATTGCACGACTTTCGTCCTCCAGGAATAGATGTTCGGCTTTCTCGTAGGGAAGCTTTAGCAGCGCTATAGCGAGGTGATTCTCAAAATCAATCTGTGTGGGCTGAGCAACAATACGTCGCCCGAAAGCCGAGCCGCGATGATTAGCCAGGCCCTCCAGATCAATGCTGTAGTTAAGCGCATTGATCAGGTGCGTTTTAGCACTGCCAGTTTTTCCGCCTATGATCATGAAGCTGGATTGGCCGGTTACCGTTTCTATTGTCTTCAAAAGGAAGTGCCGCAGTGCCTTGTACCCTCCCTCGACGAGGGGGACATCAATACCCTGATCGATCATCCATTGCTGCACCGTCTGCGAGCGCAGGCCGCCTCGAAAGCAATAGACAGAGGCAGAGGGGTTGCGCTTAAGAAAGTCTTTCCATTTGTTGAGGCGCTCCAATTTGCTGTCACCGCTAACCAGTTCGTTGGCGAGGATTATGGCGGCATCCTGACCCGCGCTCTTGAATTGTTTGCCGACCTCGTGTCGTTCATCGTCTAGAAGTAGCGGTAGATTTACAGAGGCAGGAAAGGCGCCACGCATAAACTCCAAGGGGGCACGAATGTCAATCAGCGGGCTACCCTGGCTAAGCAGATCTCGAAATTCTGATTCACGTAATTTTGAAGGCATGGTGTCCGCGGCGTCGACATTATTGTAATTAGTCAGATCGATAAGTGTAACACCTGACAGTTTCTAGCCCTAGGCCATAGCGAGGAAGCATGCAGGTCTTGGAACGATTTTTGCGATTGCTGCCGTCAGCCCGTATCATCATTGTACTTTTATGTTTTCCCAGATTAGGAGCAGGGCGATCTCAGATAATAGTGTAGACAAAGACATTGCTGGAGAGGCCACAGATAGCCCAGGCACAGCCGTCGACCCATTTGAATCGCTGCGCAAAATCAAGAGTCGTGGACCTGCGCCTGTGCATCTTTGGGATCCGCCGTTTTGTGGCGATATGGATATGGTCATCGCGCGGGATGGAACATGGGTTCACGAGGGGCAGCCGATTCGACGCCCGGCAATGGTTAAGCTGTTCGCGTCAGTACTGAAGTTGGAGGATGACGGTGACTACTACCTGGTGACGCCGGTTGAAAAAGTCAGGATTCAGGTGCAAGACTGCCCCTTCGTCGCTCTGGAAATGGAAGTCGAGGGTGAGGGTGAGGGGAGGCAGCAGAACCTGACTTTTACAACGAATGCCGGTGAGGTTGTGACCGCTGGCGCTGAGCATCCAATCCGCATCGGCGTTAACCCCGAGACTGCTGAGCCCCATCCTGTAGTGCATGTGCGTAGCGGCCTTAATGCCCTGATTAACCGTGCTGTTTTCTATCGTCTGGTAGATTTGATGGAGCCGCGTAAAACGCAGTCCGGTCAATTGCTCACTGGCATATACAGTGACGGGGAATTTTTTACTTTCGATGCTCTGGCTGACTAGGGTTCGAATGTCTGTAAATGCTGTCACAATTGCCGCGTAATGTTGACCTAAACCACTAAAAACGGCATTATTGCCCCCTTTTTTCGAGCGGTGAAAACGGAATTTTCCCGGCGCGAACCAGTTAAACCATTCTTGTTAGACACACTATGGAGAATCCATGAAGATTCTTGTTGCTATAAAGCGCGTCGTTGATGCGAACGTTAAAGTTAGGGTTAAGGGCGACGGCACCGGCGTCGATCTTACTAATGCCAAGATGGCGATCAATCCTTTCTGTGAGATTGCTATTGAAGAGGCAATTCGGATTAAGGAGTCTGGAGCGGCTGACGAAGTTATTGCTGTCTCTGTAGGTCCTAAGGTGAGTCAAGAGCAGATTCGCACTGCATTGGCCTTAGGAGCCGACCGTGGAATTCTGGTAGAAACTGATCAGCAGGTAGAGCCTCTGGCCGTGGCCAAAATTCTCAAGACTCTGGTAGAGAAGGAAGGGATAGACCTCGTTATTCTGGGCAAGCAGTCTATCGATACTGACAATAATCAAGTGGGGCAAATGCTTGCTGCATTGTGTAATTATCCCCAGGGTACTTTCGCCTGCAAGGCGGAATTTAAAGACGGTAAGATCGAGGTTACTCGTGAAATAGATGGGGGTGAACAGACCGTTCTACTTAGTCTGCCAGCCATCATTACTACCGATTTGCGCCTCAATGAGCCTCGCTACGCGTCGCTGCCTAATATCATGAAGGCGAAGAAGAAGCCCATAGACGAAACAACTCCTGCAGATCTTGGTGTAGATATAAGCTCCAAGCTACAGACGTTAAGTGTCGAAGCTCCTGCTGAGCGAAGTGCAGGCGTTATCGTCGAGTCCGTTGAAGAGTTGGTTAACAAATTAAAGACTGAAGCTAAAGTCATATAGGTGGTAAGCATGTCAATTTTAGTAATAGCAGAACACGATAACGATTCAATCAAGACAGCCACCTTGAACACCATTACTGCGGCTGCGGCCATTGGTGGTGATGTTCATGTGTTAGTTGTGGGTTCCGGCTGTCAGCAAGCCGTAACTGCGGCGGCAGAGATTGCCGGGGTTGCGAAGGTAATCAGCGCAGACGCCGAAGCTTATGCGCATCAGTTGCCAGAAAGCGTAGCACCGCTGGTTGTAGACCTAGCCAAGGGGTATACACACATCTTGTCGGCAGCAACGACTACGGGGAAGAATTTGCTGCCCCGCGTTGCGGCATTGCTAGATGTTGCGCAGATATCAGATATCGTGGAAGTTAAGAGTGATGATACTTTCGTGCGGCCTGTTTATGCGGGTAATGCCATGGCGACGGTGCAATCGTCGGACAGTGTAAAGGTTATAACCGTTCGCACCACGGCTTTCGCCGAAGCGCAGAAGGGGGGAAGTGCCCCCATCGAGTATTCAGATTTCGCCAGCACGCAGGAGCTATCCGCTTTCGTTAGTGAGCAACTCTCTGTCTCGGAGCGTCCAGAGCTAACGGCTGCATCGATTGTGATATCAGGCGGTCGTGGCATGCAAAACGGTGAGAATTTTGTACTATTAGAGAAGGTGGCAGATAAGTTGGGTGCTGCTATAGGTGCATCCAGGGCTGCGGTTGACGCCGGCTTCGTTCCCAATGACATGCAAGTGGGTCAGACGGGCAAGATTGTGGCTCCCGATCTGTATATTGCGGTAGGTATTTCTGGAGCGATCCAGCATCTTGCGGGCATGAAGGACAGCAAGGTGATCGTCGCCATAAACAAAGATGAAGAAGCGCCAATTTTTCAGGTGGCCGACTATGGTTTGGTTGCTGATTTGTTCAAGGTGCTGCCAGAGCTAGAAGCTGCTCTCTAAGTTTTTGGCAAACACATTGTTTGTAGGCTAACAATAGGCAAACAATAGTCATAACATAGACTAAAGATAGTCAAACAATAGGTAAAAAAAGCCCGGTTTAACCGGGCTTCACTTTCTGTAGTAAGTGCTTAGAGTAGAAACGTCGTCTTTCACTCTCTCTTACACTTTTCCTCTATCGCTTACACTCGCTAGCCCTGTACTTAGCCTTCCTTATTTTGCTGTTTCTGAGCGGCCATTTCGCGTCGCTTAACTTCCCGCGGGTCGTTCGATGCGCGACCCGAAGCGGCGACTGGCGCTACGGCAGCGCCACTTGGCTTAGGCGCCGTGGCGGGCTGTGCTGGTGCTGGTGCTGGTGCCGGGCTCGCGGGCTTTGCTTCAGGTTTAGCAGCTGCCGGTGCCGGGTTGGCGGGCTTTGCTTCAGGGTTAGCTGCAGCCGGCGCTGGGGCAGGTTTGCCAGTCGCGTCTTTATTGCCAGAACTTTCAGCTGGCGCCGGTCGATCTTCGCTTTTGTTCTCGCGTGGAGTCGATTGCACAGGCTTCTCTGCTGCTGGCGCTGGTGAATTCTGCGCAGCTTGCACGATTGTAGCCGGCGCTGAACTGCTGCTCGCAGGTTTCGGGCTTTCCTGTACTTTTGCTGGAGCTTGTTGCGGTATGTCAGTCGAAGCGGGCGTCGGCTGTGATACTACCGGGGCTGCAGTCTTCGTCTCCTGGCTAGCCGTCGCAGCCACGTTCGTGTCTGGGCTACTCGATGGCTGTTGAGCCTGATCACCGCCCCCGACAGCTGGCTGTGAGGGAGCAGAATCGGCTGCCACATTCGCATCGGCGCGATTGTTTGTCCGGCTCGATTGCTGTCTTCGCTGGTTACGACCCTGGCCCGATCTGTTTCCATTGTTTGATGCTTCAGGCGCCGCCTTGTTGCCATCTACTTCCACAACAGCTGCAGCTGCGGGCTGTTGATCGGGCGACTGTTCGCTGTTTGGCGTGGCTTGATCTGACCTTGGCCCTCGCTTGCGCTGGTTCGAGTTGCGTGGGCGTTTGTTGGCTGGTCTTCTTTGCGCCCTAGGCTCTGAATTTTGCTCAGGGCTATCAGTCCGCACAGCCTTATCTTGTGTGTTAGCGTTTTCATTTTCAGGCTTGGCTTTGCTGCCGTCGCTATTCTTGTTCGGCTGGTTGCGTCGCTGATTCTGGTTGGATGACTTTCCACCGCGATCTCTGCGTGAATCGTTACGCTGTTGATTACCACCGCGAGACTGCTGTCCGCGCTGATTTTGGTTGCGTGAACCCTGTCGCGATCTATTGCGATTACCACCTTCAGGTCTTTTCTTCGGCTCTTCTTTGTTCTTCTCGGGAGTGCCGAACAGGGAAGCGAATAGTCGCGCAAAGAAACCTTTCTTGGGCGCCGGCTTTTTGGGCTGCGGTGGCGATCGTTGTTCCGGCAGATTACTTACCGCTGGTTTTTGCACTGACGCGGTTTGTTCTTTTGATTTCGCATTAGGAGGTGGCTCTACGACGGCTGTTACATCTACCTCATAGACTTCGTCCTGCTGGTTCACCGCAGTAATTTCGTAATGCGGAGTTTCAAGTTCAGGGTTAGGGATTATTAGCACCCTGGTTGAACTCTGCTCTTCGATTTCTGCTAATGCAACGCGCTTCTCGTTCAGCAGATAAGATGAAAGGACCAGCGGCACGGTTGCTCTTACTTCCTGGCACTTCTGCTTGTTGGCTTCTTCCTGCACGATTCGCAAGATAGACAGGCATAGTGACTCAACGTCACGGATGGTTCCCTGTCCGCTGCAACGTGGGCAAACAATTGCACTGGTTTCTCCCAGCGAGGGACGTAATCTCTGTCGAGACATCTCTAATAGACCGAAGCGTGAGATGCGCCCGACTTGTACGCGCGCGCGATCGGGCTCTAAGGCGTCGCGCATTCTATTCTCAACTTCGCGCTGATTACGGCTTGAGTTCATGTCGATGAAGTCGATGACCACCAGCCCGCCCATGTCTCGCAGGCGTAACTGCCTAGCGATTTCGTCAGCAGCTTCAAGATTGGTATTCAGTGCTGTTTCTTCGATATCAGCTCCACGAGTAGCTCGCGAGGAGTTGATGTCGATAGAGATCAATGCCTCGGTCGGATCTATGACAACTGAACCACCGGCAGGAAGCTTTACTTCGCGTTCAAAGGCGCTCTCTATCTGTCCTTCGATCTGATAGCGGTTAAATAGAGGTAGCTTGTCTTCATATAGCTTAATTCTGTTTTCGTATTGCGGCATTACCTGCTTGATGAAGGTGATAGCTTCTTGAAAGGACTCTGGGGTATCGAAAAGTACCTCGGCGATATCCTTGCGCAGGTAGTCTCGAATCATGCGGATAATTACGTTGCTTTCCTGATAAATCAGGAAGGGGGCAGGTTTCTCAGTACTCGCATTCTGTATCGCGGTCCACAACGATAGCAGGTAGTCTAGATCCCATTGCAGTTCTTCTTGAGCTTTGCCAACGCCCGCGGTGCGCACGATCATTCCCATGCCATCGGGAATTTCCAGGCCACGTAAGGCTTCTCTTAGTTCGGAACGGTCATCGCCTTCGATGCGACGTGATATGCCTCCGGCTTTTGGGTTATTTGGCATTAATACCAAGTACCGACCGGCAAGGCTTATGTAGGTGGTTAGGGCGGCGCCTTTATTGCCGCGCTCTTCCTTCTCAACCTGAACGATAACCTGAGTGCCCTCAGGCACCAGCTCCTTCATGTTGCTGGATTTCACATCCTTGGCGTAATACTGCTTGGCGATCTCTTTCAGAGGGAGAAAGCCATGACGATCGGCTCCAAAATCGACGAAGGCAGCTTCGAGGCTAGGCTCTACACGAGTCACTTTGCCTCTGTAGATATTTGCCTTTTTCTGTACACGGGTGCGGTTTTCGATGTCTAGATCGTAAAGCTTCTGACCATCGACGAGGGCGACACGAAGCTCTTCTTCCTGTGTCGCATTAATAAGCATTCTTTTCATAATAGGTTCACTTGTCGTTGAACCAGATAAGAAAACTCAGGAGGGAATACCGAGTGGGGTGTGCATAGCTCTCGGGGAGTTATGAACGAGGGCAACGAAGAAGCGAAATCGGGTGGATTGGGCTTCAGCTACAGCAAATTCTTAACGTTTTAACAATAATAAACCAGCCATAGACATGCTATGACTTGTTTCGTGCTCAATGGACTGCCTGTTTGAGGCTCGCTGTTGCATATAATCTATTGTTTTTGTTGAAAATATTACTTAGTTTTGTTTTTCGTTGCCCAGCTGATTTGAGCTGGGTTTCAGCGCAGCATCAGCTGCCTTTCTCGAATACTAAATCCTAAACTTATCCGGTTTGTCTCATCATGACCATTAAGGCATGACTTTTAATAACTGTTTAATGGGTTAGCAGTCTATCTAGCTATCTGCTGATTCCCATGCGTGGGTCCAATCAGTCTTATGAAGCTGTAATTCTGCCTCTGTGGTCACGGCTAAATGGCTCGGACCTTGTATAGTTGTCGTCAGGAGATCTCAGTCCAATAGGTCTCAATATTTACTGAAGACTTCTATACGCCCTGTATCCGCGCAGTATGGCGCTTGTGAATCACAGGACAGCTCTCTCGAATACGTAGATAGAGGGAACATGGCGATGGAATATAACAGTAAAGTCTGTGGGACTCAATTAGCGGCGCGCTGTTTTCGCTAAATTTTCTCAAAAAAACAATAACCTGCATCATTCTCAGAAGATGAATTCTCGAGTTTAGAGGGTAGGCCCCAGGGCCTAACAGCGCTATAGAGCCCCTGAAACGGGCGCTGATTACTGGTGACGCCGCTGCCGCTTACTCCAAACAGTGATTTCTGTGTCGCTGCAGCGCAGCTTGATAAAACGAAAGTCCTGTGGTTAAAATACCCGCCGCAGTGGCTTCGCCGGTACAAAGACACAAAAAATCAATAAGATACCGGCTAAACATAGAATTTAGCTAAGCCATTTGCGGGCGATTCAGGGTTACTTCTGAACAACTAGAACAAGAATTCGATAGACGGTGAATGCTCAATATAGGGCGGGCCGTTAAAGCTGTTAGGGGCAAGATCAATGACTATTTATTCTTACTGCCGGACTTCCGAACTGGAAGCTTCCCTTGAGCAAGACGAGCTTGAAGCGATACTAGAGCCAGAGATGCTTGCGATTCAAACCTACTGTCTCCGTCACAGTTGGTTTATGACTGAGACGCTGAAGGATACCAATTGTAATTGGAATCATGAATTCAGTCGCCGCGATTCAGGCAAGCGACTATTGAGCCTGCTGCAACCGGGTGATGTGGTTTTGTGCAGTAAGCTTGAGAGAATATGTAGCTCCAGCCATGAAGTTGTAAAATTAATACAGAAGCTTCGAGATATATCAGTACAGCTACATATTGTAGAACTGGGCGGCGATATTAGTGACCCTGAGCTTAGTGTGAATTTCATAAAAGTCACCGAGTTATACAGTGCCTTAGAAAAGCGCAAGTCTGCGGAACGTATTAAGGGTGTTAAGCAGCGTCAGCGAAAGCAGGGGCGTTATCTAGGTGGAAGCCGGCCGTTTGGTTATATGATTCACGAGAATGGACGCCTTATAGAAAACCCTATGGAGCAGAGAGTGCTGCGTAGAATCATGGAGCTAAAGAGGCAGGGTAAGTCTCTGCGTGCTATCTCCAGCGAAGTATCTACGCCGGTGATGCCGATTAGTTTCAAAACGGTGCAGCGACTCTTGCAGCGTCACGCCGAACAATATTAGGGTTGCAAGACACGCCGTCCTCGCGGCCGTAACTCGGCCCTGATTCAGAAGTAACAAGGTTCGCACATGCTTAAGCCGTTTTCTGTGTTTGTGGGTTTGCGTTACTCTCTGGCTAGGAAGCGAAACTTCTTTCTTTCCTTCGTCTCTCTTATCTCCATGCTTGGGGTGAGCCTGGGCGTAACTATCTTAATCGTTGCACTAGCAGTAATGAACGGGTCTATCGATACCTTGCGTGCCGATGCTTTAAAATCCGTTCCTCATGTCACTGTTTCCGGCGAAGCGGTCAACAGCAATTGGAATGAGTTGGCTGACATTGCGCTGAAATCTCCGCGAGTTATAGCGGCATCCCCCTTCATGGAGGGAGAGGCCAACATCTTGTATCAGGGAAATAATCGTTTTGTAAGTCTGCGCGGTGTAGAGGGCGGCCTCGAAGCCGACGTGGTAGATAATCCGAGTTCGCGCTACAGAGAGTTGTTGCTTGCTCTGACTGCGACTGAGAACGGAATCATACTCGGGGCACAACTCGCCGGCAGCTTGGGTGTCTACAGCAATGCAGACCTGTCGGTGACTGCCCTGGGGAGTCTATTGGCTAGAAATGTGGCGGATACCGAAGGTTTTACAGTGGTTGGCTATGCAGACTTCGGCGCCTGCGGGAATAGCGATTTCGCCTTAATAAACCTGGCTCAGGCTCAGGAACTGTTCGCGTTGAACTCGGCGTCTCGTTTAACTCTGCGTTTACGTGTCGATGATATCTTCAATGCCAAAGCCATCGCCCAGGAGTTGTTTGCAGACTATCCAGGCCTGCAGGTACAGTCATGGGATGAGGCGCAGGCAAGTCTGTTTAATGCGCTGCGCATGGAAAAAATCCTGACGAGCTTTATGCTACTGATGATTGTGGTAGTGGGTGCGGTTAATATTGTTTCTACTTTGGTTATGGTGGTTGCCGATAAGGGGGCAGATGTCGCGATCCTGCGGACCATGGGTGCGAGTCGCGGCAGTATTATGCGAATCTTCATCGTACAAGGGCTGGTGGCTGGATTAGTAGGGACTCTGGTGGGGGCATTGCTCGGGACTCTTTTGGCGGCGAATATTACAGATATCAGTCTGATTCTGGAGCGAATTATTAATTCACTGGCAAGTGGTTCGGACAGATATTTTATCTCCCATTTGCAGACCCAAATAGAATGGGGTGAAGTAGGTTTGATCTGCTTGGCGGCATTGGCTATAAGTTTTGTCGCAACCCTTTATCCAGCCTATAGGGCAAGCAAAATTCAGGCAGCGGAAGTGCTACGCTATGAGTGATGAAGCAATAATGAATGATGATGCGGCGGTGGTAACTTGCGAGGAGCTTGAGAAAACATATTCTCAGGGCCCGCAACTTGTTCATGTATTGAAAGGGGTAAATCTGCAAGTGAGGCGCGGTGAGCGCATCGCTATCGTAGGTAGTTCAGGTTCAGGCAAGACGACCTTGCTCAACTTGCTAGGTGGTCTCGATCTACCCACATCTGGAACAGTGAGTATTGCCGGAAAAGATCTGGCGAAAGTTGACGAAACCGAGAGAGGGTTGCTGCGCAACAAACACCTTGGTTTCGTGTATCAGTTTCATCATCTACTAGGTGAGTTTACTGCTCTGGAGAACGTATGCATGCCACTGCTGATTGCGGGCATGTCTATGGTAGATGCCGCCGAGCGCGCTCGCTCCATACTCGGCCGGGTAGGCCTCGCCGCCAGGGTGGAACATAAACCGTCGGAACTGTCCGGCGGCGAGCGCCAGCGCGTAGCCATAGCTAGAGCTTTAGTCGCGGAGCCAAGCTGCGTGCTACTGGATGAGCCGACGGGTAATCTCGATCGAAATACGGCAACTGAAATACACGCATTGATGAATGAGTTAAATGCCACCTTGCAGATAAGCTTCATCGTTGTCACCCATGACGAGGTGCTCGCATCCTCTATGCAGCGCAGGCTATTGCTTGCCGATGGTCTTTTGCGTGAGCAATAAGCCTGTGAACTTGTCGCGTTACATAGCGTTTCGCTATGTCAGTGCAGGCAAGAGCAGTCATCTGGTTTCTTTTATGTCGGCTATCTCTATCTTTGGGCTGGCCCTAGGCTTGGCGATTCTCGTCATCGTACTCTCCGTGATGAATGGCTTTGACAAAGAAATGCGCCAGAGTGTCCTGGGCATAGTGCCGCATATCACAGTAAGTTCTGAAGAGAACCTCAATGCAGCGCAGTGGCAGGAGATTCGTTCAAACATAGCGCGCAATTCATCAGTAACATCCATAGCGCCAGTGATACAGGCAATCGGAGTGGCTGCTACCGGCGACAGTAACAAAGGTGTTGTCATCAATGGCATAGATGCAGCACAGGAATCGGAATCATCCGCTCTTAATAGATTCATGCGAACTGGAAGCCTGGAGGCGCTAGAGGGAAACCGCTGGGGCATAGTTCTTGGCCAGACCCTCGCGAACAGATTGGGAGTGGGCGTGGGGGATAGTATCGATCTTTTCTCTACCTCTATATCGATAAACCCAATCACGCCGTTGGCCACGTTTAAAGGCTTCGATGTGGTGGGAATCTATCGTGTAGGTGCGCAAGAGCTAGATGGCAATCTGGTGATGATCAATCTGACGGCTGCCAGGGCACTATTCAGATTACGCAGCCCTTATAATGCTCTTCATATCAGGACCATCGATGTGTTGCAGGCCGAGACGGTTCGCCAAGAAATGCTTAGCGATCTGCAGGGCGATTTACGCAGCGAGAGCTGGGTCGCTACCTTGGGGGCGATCTATGAAAATATTCAATTTTCTCGTAGCATCATTAGTTTTATGCTATGGCTTTTAATTGCGGTGGCGGCGTTTAATCTGGTTGTTAGTCTAATAATGATAGTACGGGATAAGCGTGGCGACATTGCTATATTGCGCACTCTGGGGACTTCTCCTGCAACGATCTATCGCATCTTCGTCTGGCAAGGCTGCTTCATCGGCCTAATGGGTATTGCGATCGGGGTGCTATTAGGCGTGCTTGGCTCTCTTTATGTGAGTCAGTTTGCAGCCTTCATCGAGTCCACCTTTTCGATTCAGATCTTGAACGCCCAGGTCTACCCCATAGACTTTCTCCCTTCCGAGCTGCGCCTGGCTGATGTGCTCTTTGTTGCGTCGGGCGTACTGATTCTTTCCCTGTTAGCAACTTTCTATCCTGCGAGAAGAGCGGCCGCGATACAGCCAGCTGAAGCACTCCGTCACGAATAAATTAGGCTAAAACTAGCCGATAAGGTATTCCCTGCCTATATTCTTATGGAGAAGATAGGGGAGTCATGGATGCGCTGCGCCATAGTATGTATTTGCGTAGGCATTGCTGGTGGGGCTCTAATTAGCGACGTCGGCTTCGCTCTAAAATCATCTGCGACTGGGATCATAGTTTTTGCAGTGCTATCACTCGCTGCAAGAGCGCTCGATGTCTGGCTAGTCATTCAGCGATTACTTATCTGCTTGTTGTTGTTCCTGTTCGGGCTTTTTTGGCATTTACATTGGGCTAGCATCATTTTAGCGGAACGTCTGCCGCGAGTGTTGGAGGGTGAAACCCTGCGTGTGATAGGGGTGGTAACCGGCTTGCCGGAAAAGTCTCTTATCGCGCAACAGTTCCAATTCAAGATCCTTCACTCTGATTCCGGATTCTCTCCTCGCCGGGTGGTTCTGAACTACTATGGCGAGAGCACTATTAGTCCTGGACAGTATTGGGAATTCTCGGTGCGACTGAATCGACCTCACGGCTTCTCAAACCCCGCGGGTTTCGACTATGAAGGGTGGCTTTTTCAGCGCAGAGTGAGTGCGCGTGGTTATGTGCGCCCGTCGCCTAGCGAGCGATTGATTGCGCAATTGCCAGGAGTAATTTCGATTTCATTGGTCGACTCTTTTCAAGTTCGCCTGCATTCTCTGCGTTATGCCATAAAGGCACAGTTAGAGCGGCTATTGGGGGATGCACCTAACAGCGGTTTGTTGTTAGCTTTGTTGATTGGCGATAGAGCGGGAATTTCTCAAGACAGCTGGAGTCTGTTTACCGCAACCGGTAGCAACCACTTGTTTGTTATTTCCGGTTTGCACATCGGTATGATCAGCACCTTCTGTTTTTGGCTGACCCTCACTCTGGGAAAGAGCCTGGGTATAGCGGGGTTAGTGCCGGTTCATAAAGCAGCTGCATTGGTCGCGCTTGTCGCCGCACTATTTTATTCTATGCTTGCCGGATTCAGTCTGCCTACCCAACGTGCCTTCATTATGATCGCCGTATTGATCTGCGGTCTTTTCTGGAATGCCAGCTATCTGGTTTCCTTTCGATTGCTGGTAGCTTTGCTCGCCGTTCTATTGCTGAACCCCCTGGCGGTTATCAATAGTGGTTTCTGGATGTCCTTCACGGCGGTAACTGCGTTGATAACATTCTCCCGTGCTAGCTTGCTCTCTGCGCATACAGGTTCTGATTTGCTTCCTATGTCAGAGAGAATTAGGTTGTTCGCCGTTAACTACGTGAGGCCACAGTTGGTGGTATTTGCTGCCCTGGCTGTTCCCCTGCTTTTCTTCACCCAGCAACTCTCACTACTTTCCCCGCTGGCTAATATTATTGCTATTCCCATTGTTGGCTTTCTGGTAGTCCCGGTGGGTTTTATTGCTGTGCTACTTACTTTTATTAATGAGGGGGCGGCTACGTTGTTCTTGAGCTTCGCTCATGGCGTGATCAGTTCACTGCTTATCTTCCTGAACTATCTTGTGCAGAGCGGTGCTGGCCTATTATTTTTACAACTAGCACAGCCTAGCGTCTGGCAACTCCTCGCCTTGATGCTCGCGATGTTGCTGCTGCTTCTGCCGGGAGCGGTGTGTCGCAAGAGTCTGATGCTACCGCTTGTTCTATGCCTCGTTCCGCTACCCTCGATCTTCAGACAGTCTGCTACGCAGGAGAAATATCTTAAGCTGCATGTATTGGATGTAGGTCAAGGTCTTGCCGTCATCGTCGAAACCCAAGATCGGATTTTTCTGTTCGATACAGGTGCCAGCCTTAGCCCTGATTTTAATATCGGTTCGGCGGTAATCGCGCCGGTCTTACGATCACTGGGAGTGAGCAAGGTGGATGTTGCGGTGATAAGTCACAGCGATAATGACCACGCTGGCGGTCTGAGCGGGGTTCTTTCGAATATTCCGGTTTCTCGGCTCATTAGTAATAGAAAACAGTTGGCCGGGAATGTTCAAGCGGAACTCTGTCACGATGCTATGGCTTGGAAATGGGATGAGATCGAATTTATATTCTTACAAACTACTATAGATTTTGAGCAGGAAAACAATAATTCCTGCGTGCTGCAGGTCCGCTTTAACGGGCTGCGAGTTCTGCTTCCCGGGGATATAGAGCGAGCTGCGGAGAAACAGCTGGTTCGCAAGTATGCTAGAGAGCTTGCCAGCACTATTTTAGTAGCACCTCATCATGGCAGCCTTAGCTCTTCAAGTTATGCGTTCCTGAAACAGGTAAAACCGAATTTCGTAGTGTTCTCTGCGGGTTATCGTAACAGCTTCGGGCACCCCCATGATGAGGTAAGATCTCGCTATGATGAATTCGGCAGCAGGGCGCTCTCTACGGCAGATTCGGGCATGATTAGCTTTGATTTCGGCAGCATGAAGCAGGGCGACGGGGAAATTGCTGAGATTCACCGGTATAGGAAGCAGAATTTCCGCTATTGGCATTAATTAGACCTGCACCTGTTGCCGATAAGCTTATTAGCCGGTACAGGCCGTGTACCGGCGGATATGATAGAGTTATTAATCGATTTTCTGGAGGAAACACGTGGTAGAAATAATCCGGGCTGGCGGCTTGCTGATGTTGCCCATTATTCTTTGTTCTATCGTCGCGATTGCCATCATCATTGAGCGGTTTTGGAGTCTGAGTGCAGCGCGCATCTCGCCGAAATACGTGCTTGCTCAGGTTTGGACATGGCTAAAGAACAATCAATTGGACTCCAGCAAGCTGCGTGAACTCCGGCTATCTTCACCCTTGGGGCAAATTCTGGCTGCCGGGCTGCTGAGTTCAAAATACGGTAGGGCGGCGATGATCGAAAGTATCGAGCAGGCTGCTGCGCAGGTTATTCATGGCATGGAGCGCTACTTAAACACCCTGGGTACCATCGCTGCGATTACGCCACTGCTTGGCCTGTTAGGTACGGTGGTTGGCATGATTCGAGTCTTTAATGAGATCATGTTGCAGGGTACCGGCAATGCGAATGCTTTGGCTGGAGGTATCTCTGAGGCATTGATATCGACAGCGGCAGGTCTCACCGTCGCGATTCCTACCTTTATGTTTCACCGTTACTTTACGAGAAAGGTAGATTCTTTGGTTCTGGATCTAGAGCTGGAATCGATAAAGTTGGTCGACGCGCTACACAGTGATCGAAAGGTTGAAGTGAAGTAGGCCCATTTTAGGCCGTCGGTTTGCCATTGGTATAAAGAGAACACAGTAACTTGAAATTCAAACGAGCAAAACGCGAAGAACTCGCTATAAATATGACGCCTTTGATAGACGTTGTATTTCTCTTGTTGATCTTCTTTATGGTGACAACTACCTTCAGCCGCGAGACCCGCTTGCTGGTCAATCTGCCTGAGGCGAACGCCGAGGCGGCAGAAAGCAATCCCTCCCAGATTGAAATTCTAGTTTCCCGAGATGGCAGTTACTCCATCAATGGCAGGGCGCTGGTTAATTCGCGAATAGAGACTCTGGTACAAGGCTTGGAGATAGAGTCCGGCGGTGACCGCAGCTTGCCTATCTTGCTAATCGCCGACGCCGAAGCGACACATCAATCCGTAGTTACTGCAATGGATGGTATTGGGCAATCCGGTTTTACTCGGATGAACATAGCCACGCAGCGACCTCAGCAACTTGAAGAATCAGGACCAGCCCCAACTGACTTGCTATGAGCGATAGAGATAAAACCGCAGATATAAAGTTAGGTAAAGAAGAGAGCTGGCGGCTATACCGCAGGCTGTTCCGCTATATGTTGCCGCACCGGCTCATTTTTGGCACCGCCATGCTCGGTTATATAATTTTCTCACTAACGTCTCCTGCGGCAACCTGGTGGCTGGGTTGGACAGTGGACGCGATTACCAGCGGAGACTATGAGGCACTTCGTATTATAAGCCCTTTGGCGTTTATCGGTTTGGCTGCAGTGCGTGGTGCGGGCGGGTTCATGGGCAGCTACTTTCTGGCCAGCATTTCCAACCATGTCGTACATAAGCTGCGCTGCGAATTGATCGATCGCCTCATCCGCCTGCCATCGAGTTATTTCGACAAGAATTCCTCTGGGCGTCTCGTGTCCAAACTTACCTATGATGTTCTGCAGATTACCGGTGCTGCTAGTAATGCTGTGGCTGTTGCGGTGCGTGAAGGCTTCACGGTAATTGGCTTGCTGGCCTACCTGATGTATATGGACTGGAAGCTTAGTCTCACTTTCCTGATTATTGCCCCGGTAGTAGGCAAGGTAGTATCCATAGCGTCGAAGAAGTTTCGGCGTTACAGCACGCAGATGCAGGACTCGATGGGTGATGTGACTCAGATAACGAATGAGACTATAAAAGGCTATCGTGTAATACGTACCTTTAATGCGGAAGATTATGTCAGTACCCGCCTGTCCGAGGCGAGTGAACAAAACCGAAAACAGAACATGAAAATGGTGTTGACCCGCAGCGCAAGCACGCCAATCATCCAGCTGATCGTGAGTACGGCGATAGCGATCCTGGTCTGGTTTGCGATGTCCCCCGATTTCTTTGCCACTAACACGCCAGGTGATTTTGTGGCCTTTCTCAGCGCGGCAGGATTGCTCGCCAAACCTATAAGACAACTAACCCAGATCAACGCAGTAATACAGCGTGGCCTCTCTGCCGCCGCGAGTATCTTCGAATTACTGGATGAGGACATGGAGCGCGATACAGGCACTGCGCAGTTGCTCAGGGCTGAGGGTAGAGTCGTCTTTAAAGATGTTAGCTTCGCCTATCAAGATGGTACGCAGACACTGGACGGTATCAACTTCACTGCGGAACCCGGACAGACTATTGCACTTGTAGGAAAATCCGGCAGTGGCAAATCCAGTCTCGTCAGTCTTATCACAAGATTCTATGACTTTCAGCAGGGTGAAATCACCCTCGACGGCGTGCCGCTTAAAGACTTGAAGCTGGAGAGTCTGCGCGAGAATATTTCCCTCGTTTCGCAGCAGGTCGTGCTATTCAATGGAACGATAGAAGAGAACATCTCCTATGGCGACGATGTGGTCGATCACGAGAAGGTGCGCAAGGCGGCTAGCGATGCCCATGCCATGGAATTTATCGATGAGTTACCCGAGGGTATGGACACACAAGTAGGCGATGACGCCGTGTTACTGTCTGGTGGTCAGCGGCAGCGAATTGCTATCGCGCGCGCACTGTTAAAGGATGCGCCAATCCTGATATTCGACGAGGCCACGTCTGCGCTCGACTCCGAGTCGGAGACGCGTATACAAGAAGCGCTGGATACCCTGCGACGAGGCCGGACAACGTTTGTGATTGCTCATAGGTTGTCGACTATCGAAAAGGCAGACTTAATACTGGTTATGGATAAAGGCAAAATCATAGAGTCTGGAACTCACGAGGAATTACTTGCCAAGCAAGCAATTTACTCAAGACTTCACGCAAATCAGTTTTCGGAGAAAGCTGCGGCATCGGCAGAATGACTTTTCTAGAAAGAGCTTGGCACAAAAGAGCAGGGTGGTTGATTTTGTTATGGCCAATATCGTTGCTATTTCAAGGAGTCACCAAGCTTCGCCGCTCGCATCAACAAAGCAAGCAGCGCCCAGGCTATCTCGAAGTTCCGGTTATTGTCATTGGTAATATCTCCCTGGGCGGCACTGGCAAGACCCCGCTACTAATCAGTCTCGCCCAAGAGCTGCAGTCGCGTGGATTCAAGCCGGGAATTATCAGTCGTGGTTATGGCGGTGAGGCCGCCAGCTATCCGCTTCGCGTCGACCAGAACTCCAACGTGGCCGAGGCCGGTGATGAGGCTTTTCTGATCGCGGAGAAGACCGGATGCCCGGTCTACGTAGATTCAGATCGAAGCGCTGCACTGCGCGGCTTGGTTGAGGCTGAAGACGTCGATGTAGTGCTCAGCGATGATGGTCTTCAACATTATAAGTTATACCGTGACCTGGAGATCGTGGTTGTCGATGGCCAGCGCCTATTCTCCAATGGTTTTTGCTTGCCCGCCGGACCCTTAAGAGAATCGGTTAATAGATTGGATGAGGTCGACTATATAGTCATCAATGGCGAGGCTAGTGATGAAATTTCGCAGATACCTCATTTGGCCGAGGCGAGTGCGATGCAGTTGCACCCGCGCTATCTCGTCAATCAGGTCAGCGCAGAGAAGCGTCTTTTTTCTGGTGCCCCGTTTAATATGGGCAACAAGTTGCAGGCAGTTTCTGCTCTCGGCAATCCTCAGAGGTTCTATGCTCTGTTAGAACGCTTGCCCTATCAATTAGAAACATTCAGTTTTCCCGATCATCACAAGTTCACCATCATGGATTTTGAACAGAAAGACATCGATGAGCATCAACCTGTCGTAATGACAGAGAAGGATGCGGTAAAATGCCGACAGTTCGCCAAGAGCAATTTTTGGACTCTATCGGTAGAAGTAAGTCTCGAGAGTAAATTTGTAGAGTGTCTCATTGAAGATATTCGCAAAGCCTCCACTCTTTAGAAACAATCCCTTAGACTAAAAACTGTAGCTTGTTTGTTATCTTCGCTCCGTCAAGGAGACGGGAGTATTTTTATGCTCGACCAAAAACTATTAAGTATCCTCGCTTGTCCTGTATGCAAGGGTGAGCTGCACTACGATCGCGAAGCGAAGGAATTGATCTGCTTGCCAGATGCGATGGCATTTCCGGTAAGAGACGATGTGCCGGTGATGTTAAGCAATGAGGCGAGAGAACTTACCTTAGAAGAGAGTGAGAAATATCGATGAGTTTCAGTGTCGTCATTCCTGCTCGCTTTGCTGCGACACGATTGCCGGGTAAGCCGCTACTGGATATAGCCGGTAAACCGATGTTACAGCGTACTTATGAGCAGGCGCTTGCGAGCAGAGCGGACAGGGTTGTTATTGCTACCGACGATGAGCGTATCGAGGAAGTGGCTCAGGGGTTTGGTGCGACGGTATGCATGACGAAGAGCAGCCACGTGTCTGGTACCGATCGCATTCAGGAGGTCAGTTGCCAGCTAGGTATGAGCGAGTCAGACCTGGTGGTCAATGTGCAGGCAGATGAGCCGCTTATTCCTCCTAGTGTAATCAATCAGGTAGCGGATAATCTTAAACAAGATTCTGAGGTTGGTATCGCGACCTTATGCGAGACGATCACGTCGCAGGAAGAGATAGTCGATTCGAATAGCGTGAAGGTGGTTTTCGACCACCGCTGTCATGCGCTGTATTTTAGTCGTGCCACGATTCCCTGGCAGGGCAGCGCGTCGGCTAAGAACTGTTACCGGCATATAGGCATCTATGCTTACCGAGTTGCGGTGCTAAACCAATTTGTTGAGTGGCCTGTGTGTGAGCTTGAGGTCACCGAGAAGCTTGAGCAGCTTCGCGCTCTGTACAATGGTGTTGGCATTCATGTCGCCGTTTCCAGTGAGAGTATTCCTCCCGGTGTTGATACTGAGAGGGACTTGGAGTTGGTGCGCGCCCATCTCAAAGCCTCCAAGGCATAGGCTGCGCTCAATTGACGCTATCTTCTGCAACAGGCCCTATAGCGGTGACTCCCAAGATTAGAGTCTTGATGGTATGTCTGGGCAATATATGTCGTTCGCCGACGGCCCATGGCGTACTGGAAAAAATGATAGAAAATAGAGCCTTAAGTAGGGATATTGAAGTTGACTCTGCGGGCACTAGCACCTATCACATTGGTGAGCGCCCAGACTCCAGGTCAATCAGGGCAGCCGCGCAAAGAGGCTATAAGCTAGACGATCAGCTTGCCAGACAGGTCAGCATCAGTGATTTTCACGACTTCGATTATATTCTGGCCATAGATCAGGATAATTTGTTTCATCTACAGCAATTGAAGCCAGAGCACAGCAAGGCCAAAGTGCAGCTATTTCTTGCCTATTCCAATGGAATTGATCGTTCGGTACCGGATCCTTACTTTGGCGGCGGCGAGCAGGGCTTTGAGAAGGTCTTGGACCTTGCGGAGGATGCTTGCCGTTGCTTACTTGGTCAGCTGGAGCAAGATCTGAAACAATTTAAAGGGATGGAGTAACGGTGGTTTTCAAGATTCAGGAGCAGGTCGACCTAAGCCCCTATAACAGCTTTGGTGTTAGCCAGAAGGCTGCGTATCTTGCCGATATTCAAGATGCCGCAGATCTGCGCGAAGCGCGTGAGTTTGCTGGCTCCAAGCGCCTGCCAATCCTGATTCTGGGGCAGGGTAGCAATACTCTGTTTATCAAGGATTTCCCGGGGCTCATCCTGCACATGAATACCCGGGGTAGGGAGATTCTGCCCGGCGCGGGCATGCTTCGGGCCGCGGCGGGCGAAAATTGGCACGAACTGGTAAAGTTTTGCTTGCAGAACTCCTTGTATGGTATTGAAAATTTAGCACTTATACCCGGTACTGTTGGTGCAGCACCGATTCAGAATATAGGTGCCTACGGGGTAGAGCTAGAGCAATTTTTTGTCGAGTTGGAGGCCTTTGAGCTAAAAACCGGTGAGCTGCGGCATATGAGTAAAGCCGATTGCGAATTCGCTTATCGCGACAGTATCTTCAAGCAGGACCCAGGGCAGAAATTAGTGGTGCTCTCGGTGACTCTGCAACTGTGTGCAGAGCCTACGCCACAGTTGGGCTATGCCGGGCTGCAAGAGGCGCTGCAGGGCGAGGAGGCCACACCGCAGCGTGTGTTCGATGCTGTGTGTGCAATCCGCAAGAGTAAGCTGCCGGACCCGGAGTTAATTGGCAACGCGGGTAGCTTCTTCAAGAATCCAGTCGTATCGCGTACCAAGCTGCTTAAGCTGCGCGAGTCGTATCCTGACCTACCGGCTTGGGATACCGATGACCCCGACCTGGTCAAGCTTCCAGCGGCCTGGCTGTTAGACAAGAAGGGTTGGAAAGGTAAAACCCGAGGTGGGGCTGCGGTGCACGAGGATCATGCCCTGGTATTGGTGAACACGGCCGGAGCGACTGGTGAAGACATCCTGCTGCTCGCTCAGGACATGAGCAGCTCGATACTACAGAGTTTCGGTATAGCCCTGCAGACCGAGGTTCGCATCGCTTAGCACTGCCCCAGAGTTTCGAAAAACGTTAATCCGAAAACCCCCATTTGCAGCCTCAAACCGCAGAAGTGTGACCCAGTTCCCGTTTCCTGGCCTTCAATTTGTGCCCTCTATCACACTATGCTACTAATCCGACCTGTCAGGAATTTTGTGGGAATGCGCTCTAGTCTGTGGGGCTTTCCGTGACTCGAATCCCTTTGAAGGAATAAAATCGTGCAAAACACGTTTCAAAATAAAATATCTGTTCTGTTAGTTGATGATCATGAGCTAGTTCGCGAGGGTATAGCTCGCTTGCTGAACGATACACCAGATATGGTCGTGCTTGGGCAGCTAAGCAGTGGCGAGGAAGTTTTAGAATATATTTCACAATTAGAGTCTAAAACACTGAATTCAGACGATAAAAATTATTCTTCAAGCGATCAGATGCCCGATATAATCTTGTTGGATGCGCGTATGCCAGGGCTTGGCGGTATCGAGGCGACGAGAGATATCCTGAAGTTGTCGCCGGATTGCAAGATCGTGGCCATGTCCAGCGTGGCTTCCGGTGTTATCCCTTCGCAGATGCTGCGCTCCGGCGCGCGGGGCTTTATTACTAAGAGCGTGTCTGTGGAGGAGTTGCTGAAGGCGGTTCGCGCAGTCAACGCAGGGGATCATTATGTTACGCCTAGCGTTGCCACTCGTCTCGCCGTAGATCCATTTGGTGACGACGGCGGTGCTGGCCTGTTCGACAAGCTATCGCGCAGGGAGCTACAGATTGCGCAGATGCTGACGGATGGCAAGAAGGTGAGCCAGATCTCGACTTACCTGGCCCTCAGCCCTAAGACTGTCTACAGCTACCGCTATCGTATTTTTGAGAAGCTAGGCATCCGCAGCGACGTTGAGCTCACCATACTGGCCGTTAAGCATGGTCTGGCTGACGATACCCGTGAGTATGACGAACTGCCAAACCTCAGCCTAATAGCTAGCTAATTCAGTTAAATACTCAGCATTGTTACTGATTGCCCGCGTAAGATGAGTCTCGCAGTTGAGACTGCGGGCGGCATCGGCTAATCTCCACTCAATCTACCGCCAATGCAGCTGCCCACGCAGTAATAGCAGGATCATGTCCGCAGACGTCAGCTCCCAATTCGATCATAAGCACTTCCTTTCGCATTTAAGCAGCCGTCCAGGCGTCTATCGCATGCTGAACGAGGCCGGTGATGTGATCTATGTTGGCAAGGCGCGTAACCTGAAGAACAGGGTGGGCAGCTATTTCCGCGCCTCTGGCCTAACCAGCAAGACGCTGGCCATGGTCAACAAGATCCGGAATATCGAGATCACCGTGACTAATACCGAGACAGAGGCGTTGCTGCTAGAGCAGACGCTGATAAAGTCTCACAGGCCTACTTACAATATTCAGCTGCGCGATGATAAATCCTACCCCTATATCTTGCTAACCAGCGGTGATAGTTACCCAAGGCTGGGTTTCTACCGCGGTAGCCGCAAGCGTTCCGGGCGCTTTTTCGGCCCCTATCCCAGCGCGAACGCAACCAGAGAAACTCTTCAGGTATTACAAAAGGTATTTAAGGTAAGACAATGTCAGGACAGCTATTTTAATAATAGATCAAGGCCCTGTCTGCAGTATCAGATTGAACGTTGCACGGCACCGTGTGTTAAGGCTATCAGTCCCCAGGACTATGCCAAAGACGTGCATTATTCGACTCTCTTCCTGCAGGGCAAGAGTGACGCGCTCACTAAGGAGCTAACGTCTAACATGGAGGCCGCTGCAGAGAAGGAGGATTTCGAGCGAGCAGCGGTGATAAGAGACCAAATACTTGGCCTGCGGCGCATGCAGGAGGATCAGATCGTCGCCAACCAGGGCGATGATGCCGATATTGTGGCCGCCGAGATAATGCAGTCCTATGTCTGTGTCCATGTAATCTATGTGCGAGCGGGTCGCATCATCGGTAGCAAGAACTTCTATCCGCGCTTCAAGCTGGCTAACGATGTGGGTGAATTGCTATCGGCCTTCGTCTCACAATCCTATCTTGGTGATGACAAGGCGGCGAGTATCCCTGCCGAGATCATCGTGCCCACCGTGCTGGACGACGGGGAGGGGCTGCGTGAGGCTTTGGCCTATGTGGCTGGGCGCAAGATAAAGCTTTCTATGCGAGTACGTGGACATAGAGCCAAATGGCTACAACTAGCCGTGACTAATGCCCGCGAGTCACTGCAGGCCTACGTGAGTAATAAGCAAAATATATATAAGCGTTTTCAACAGTTACAAGACTCTCTTAAACTGGAATCTATGCCGAGCCGTATAGAGTGTTTCGATATCAGCCACACATCGGGTGAGGGCACCGTTGGCTCCTGCGTCGTCTTCGATGAGAGCGGCGCGCTGAAGAGCGATTATAGGCGTTTCAATATTAAGGGGATTACCGCCGGAGACGATTACGCTGCCATGGAGCAGGTGCTAGACCGCCGTTTTACGAGGCTTGCCAAGGGGGAGGCGAAGATTCCAGATATCTTGCTTATCGATGGTGGCAAAGGTCAGCTCACTCAGGCAAAGAAGGTTATGGAGAAGTTTCAGTTGCCCGAGATTCAACTGTTGGGCATCGCTAAGGGCATAAGCCGGCGTGCAGGGCAGGAGACGCTGTTCTTGGTGCGAGGTGATCGCTTTAAGGAAGTTGCCATTCCGACGGAGTCGGGTGCGCTCCATCTGCTGCAGCAGGTTAGGGACGAGGCACATCGTTTTGCCATTACTGGCCACAGGGCACGCCGCGCCAAGGCCCGCAAGCAGTCTGCGCTGGAGGAAATCCCAGGGCTGGGGCCAAAGCGCAGGCGCGAGTTATTGCGCTATTTTGGTGGGCAGCAAGAGGTGCATAAGGCGAGCGAAGCGGAGATCGCAAAAGTTACTGGGATTAGTAAGAGATTGGCCGAAAACATATATGAACATCTACATAACAGTTGATCCCGCTAAATTGAAGACTCCCTAAAATTTGAGGATGTTAGCTCTTAGTTACATCGCTTTTAGAATACAACACTCTGTAAATAAACAATAAATATTTTGATTTTATCGAGAGATGAAGGAATGAAGGGCAGTAAACTATTATGAACTGGGCAAACATTGCTACGATAAGTCGCGTCTTGCTCATTCCGGTTGTGATCTATTGTTATCACCTGAATACCGAATTTAGCCATCTGCTAGCGGCTATCCTCTTCACTGTCGCGAGCCTGACTGATTGGCTAGATGGCTATCTCGCCAGAAAGCTCAATCAGTCGTCTGAATTTGGCGCGTTCTGGACCCCGTGGCCGACAAGTTGCTGGTCGCTATCATGATGATCATGTTGGTCTCGGTCTACCCAACCCTGTTGCTAGCCGCCGGGATTATTATCGCCCGGGAGATGCTGGTATCTGCGCTGCGTGAATGGATGGCAACTAAGGGGATGCGCGACAAGGTTGCCGTGGCATTTTCCGGCAAGCTCAAAACCACGGTTCAGATGCTGGCTATCATTACCCTGTTGTTAGCAAACCCGGCTCTGCCCGAGTGGGTGCTGATGCTCGGTTATGGCCTGATTTATCTGGCTGCAGCTGCTAAGCGTATAGCTCAATGACGCAGTATTTTAGAGCGGCATGGAGTGAACTGCAGTCAAAGTCATAAGAATTGCCCTATACAGGCGAGTTCAGCTTGACTTGGGGCACTTAGGCATTAGAATAAGCGCCTCTTTCGGGTAGCGGTCCCAGTCAAGCGTATTTCCTAGCTTCGCAGGCCATACTCAAAAGTGTTTACACCTCAAAGCGCGGGAATAGCTCAGCTGGTAGAGCACGACCTTGCCAAGGTCGGGGTCGCGAGTTCGAATCTCGTTTCCCGCTCCAATTTTGGCCACTTCTTAGTAAGTCTATATGAAGTTATCTCTTGGATATCATAGAGATGAATCTCCTATCTATAGCAAATACTGCTAAAAGCCCAATACCCCTGTCTGCTAATTGCCAGCAGGTTGTGCTGCACTAGCCTTCAGTCAAGTCTGCTTAGTCCCTGTTTCGAAGTTCTCTCAGCAGGCAGGTCGCTGAGCCCATGCAATGCCTGGCCCCTAGACAAGGGAGTAGTGCTAGCAGGAGCAATAGTCGGCAGCGGTGACCCTTCTAGCGCTAATAGCGACTTCTTGCGGAAGAAAACCCTATTGATAGCAGCTATGTTAGTCCTTAAACCTGGAGTAAAAGATTCAAGATGGCTTCAGTGTGAGGCGGGCTAATTGAGGTGCAGCGGTGCGAGTAATTGAGCTAGTTAATTTCGAATCATTCCGGCTGCGCTGGCAGGCTAAGGCTAATCGGACAATATTTTTTAGACTTTTCGCCAATCAACCCATGCCCAAAGCCCCGAGTTTGGGTGTTGTGCCCGATCTTTCGCCAGGCGGGAAATGAATAGAGGCGGGTATGGCTGGGTGGTCATACTGTGGACGGCGAGCTCCGTTATAAGCCGGTTTGAAAGCTCCGTTAGCGGCGCAGACGGCCGCTGGCTGCCCCAGCGGGGTGAGGAATTGAACTCAGTTCAATTTCGAATCATTCCGGCTGCGTTGGCAGGCAAATCTGCAATATTTTTTAGACTTTTCGCCAATCAACCCATGCCCAAAGCCCCGAGTTTTGGTGTGGTGCCCGATCTTTCGCTAGGCATGGAATGAATAAAGGCGGGTTGGCTGGGTGGTCATACAGTGGACAGCCTCCGTTATAAGCCGGTTTGAAAGCCGCGTAGCGGCGCAGACGGCCGCAGGCTGCCCCAGCGGGGTGAGGAATTGAACTCAGTTCAATTTCGAATCATTCCGACTCTCTTACAGGCTAAGGCTAATCGGCAATATTTTTTAGACTTTTCGCCAATCAACCCATGCCCAAAGCCCCGAGTTTTGGTATAGTGCGCGATCTTTCGCTAGGCATGAAATGAATAAAGGCTGGATGGCAGAGTGGTCATGCAGCGGACTGCAACTCCGTTAACGCCGGTTCGATTCCGACTCCAGCCTCCATTTCAACCCAACTCCTAGAAAGACCACCCCTCATCAATATGCCCGGGTGGCGAAATTGGTAGACGCAAGGGACTTAAAATCCCTCGACCTGAAACGGTCGTGCCGGTTCGATTCCGGCCCCGGGCACCATCTCAGCTCTATACTATTCTCTAATAACTCCAAACACTGTCTTAGGCGCAATATACGCCTAATTTTCAGCGTTTCTACCATACCCCTTGTCTAGAATTCCCTAAATCGATATATTCTTATCTAGTATTTATGTGTACAACGATGTGTACAACCATGTGTACTACTGGAGAAGAGCATGCCTGCAAGAGCATCGGAATTGACCGTTAGGCAACTAGAAGCAATAAAGCCGCCAAAGCCTCCGTCTGACTTACGAAGGGCGGTAGGCGGTGCGACTGGCCTGTGTATCAATATTAAGCCTAGCGGAAGCAGGTCTTGGCTGTTTCGCTACAGCTTTGCAGGCAAGCGACAAACTCCCATCGCATTGGGTAGTTATTCTAGGGACGTTAACAGCCTTTCAGCAATGAGAGAGGTTGCCCGAGGCTTTAATAAGCTGATCAAAGAAGGCATCGACCCGAAACTTCATCTCAAGGAAAAGCAAAAAGCTGAGCTTTTCAAGAAGGCTCAAGGGATTACGTTCAAGGTAGTTGCTGAAGAATGGATAAAACACAAAAGTGGTGGCGAGTGGAAAACAGCTAAATCAGTATCTCGCGGACGCCAGTATCTCTACTGACTATGCTTTGCCAGTTCTAGGGAATATGGCTGTTATCGATATCCAAGTCGATGACATTCTTAAAGTGCTTAAGCCGATTTGGGAAACAAAAACGCCTACTGCTGAAAGACTCAGAATTTACCTCCAAGCAATCATAGCGAGAGGTCTCCACAGCGCTAAAGCAATGAACCAAGCTAACCCAGCTGCTTGGAAAGATAACTTAGATTTTTATCTAAAAGCGCCGGGCGATGTACATAAGACTAAACACCACCCTAGTGTGCCTTGGGAGGATATGCCACAGTTCATGAAGGCCCTGTATGCAGTTCGACAACCCTAAGGGGTCTAGACCGGAAGCCCAATGTCTAGCTGTGGCTGTATCTATGCGGGACACGAAGCGGTGCTACTACTTTAATGGAATGGGATGAGGTCGATTTGATAAGAAGATTTGGACTGTTCCACCGACCAGTGACGAAAGCAAAGACGAAAGTCAAAAGCACTAGCTTGGGAGATTCCTCTTAGCGAAGAAGCTATTGCGAATTATTAAAGCGCAACCAAGGCGCGAAGAGGACCAATAGGGTTTTTAACACCCTCGCAGGTGGCGAGATCTATGATATGGCTGCTATACCGCGTAATCTAGGCTTTGAGGGTGTAGCTCATGGTTTCAGGACTACCTTGCAAAACTGGGGCAAGGCTAATGGTTATCCGAAAGAAGTGAGAGACTTGTCGCTTGCAGCATAAACAGACTACCGGGGTGGATGCTGCCTATGACACAGAAATGTTGCTACCGCAGCGAACAAAGCTAATGAACGCTTATATGGAATACGTCATGAGTGAGGTGACTCAAGGATGAAGCCGCATTTTATTGATCCTGCAAGACTCAAGAGCCTGATTGAATCTGCAGAAGCAGACCTTGGCCTGTCCCCCGATGCTGCCGAAGAGTCACGTCACTCAATATTTACAAGAAGAGGGGATGCGCTACCAGTTCGACTCCTAAGACTAGTTCTTTCGCTATGGCGCTTTGGTAAGCCGCTTGCTGCCCCCAGTCGTAGATCCTCAGCTAGGTGTTCCGAGTGAGGCGCAGATCGAATGAAT
>CALTDI010000018.1 GCA_943842505.1 uncultured Pseudomonadales bacterium
TGCATGCTAGGAGCCTCTCAGTAGGGTGGTGGTCTGTATTATAACCCCGGGTGTCAAGTACGCCTGGAGTAGGGGGCTTGTTTCCTAGTAACCGCCCAGCCAGCACCCCACCCTAGGGGGTACACCCGGATAAGTCAGAATGGTTCCATTGCGCCCGTATACGTACTATTCTGGACGAACGAATTTGAAATGCTTTAAGGAGTGCAAAATGACTATCAGTGAACTAGTGATTATCAGGCATTATGTTTGACGAAGAATACGAAGCGAACAGGCTCAAAGAACTTCAGCTATGGCTCGCCGAAAATGTCATTAATATTCCTGAGCCACAGGAGGTAACGCTCTTTGATTTTGAGATTAACTGGTCGGTATTGACAAGTTAACGAGCTAAGACATGAAAAACAGGTGAATTAGCCCTCTATATCGCGACTGCCTTTTCCCAAGACGCAAAGGCACGCTGTCTATAAAATCGATAGTTCTCTGCGGATACCAAATGCCGCCCCAGATTGAACAAGTTATAACCGCAGCATGTGCACCCAAAAACGCTGTGCCTGTTGCATCGATTTGAACTTACGCATCCCCCGCTCTCTCACTCTTGTAGGCTCGTGCGACAACTCGGCTCGGTTGTTGGCGTATTGGGATGTGTCATGAATCGTTTCAGGAATAAGCTCTCTATGAGCAACTCCGTAACTTCTGAGCTTATCGGTGACAATCTTCCTGGGCTCGCCTCTTGTGCTTCGTCAATAGCCGCTTAAAGAAGCGCTTTGCAGCCTTCCCGTCACGTCGTTTTCTGTAGGAACACATCAACAACTTCACCATCTTGATCCACGGCTCTCCACAGGTAATGCTGCTTACCCTGGATCTTCACGAATACCTCATCAATGAAGAAAGTGTCACCATACCCTTGATGTTTTCTTCTCAACCGTTGGGCGTATTTGGACCCAAACTTATTGCACCACAGACGAATCGCTTCATAGCTGACCGTCGATGCCACGCTGTGCCAGCAAGTCTTCAATATCACGATGACTAAGGTTGAATCGGTGATAGAGCCATACGGCATATTGAATGATTTCGGGCGGGAATCGATGGCGCTTGTACAATTTTGGTTGAGTCATGAGCTGAATACTGGCAGATTGGGAGTTAACTTGTCAGCACCGGACAGAGAGCTTAACGATAGAGAATTTATTGCCGGTGGCGATTACACGGTGGCTGATATTACGGCGCAGTGCGCCTTCGTTATGGCTAAGGCTGCCGTGGGCATTCGTATTCCGGCAGAACTGATAAACTTGAATGATTGGTGGGCACGAGTTTCGTCCAGGCCAACTGCCAGGGCGTAGACTGTTAGAATAGTGGCGCACTGAGCCGAACAGTGAATAACTGGGTTGATACCAAGTAAGGCAAAAAAAGCGGCTGGGACATAAATCTTATCACAGCCGTTAGATGGTAGTGACAAGCCTGTTGCAAGTAAGGGGTAGTTATATGCTCATTAGATGCACAATGAAAATGATAAGAAGAAACCCGCCGCGATATAATTGCTGCCCCGTCTGATAGCTTATCCTGAAACGAACAGTCTGTAATAGCAGTACACTACCATCAGCAGGAATAAGCTGACGATACTGACGATGCTCCAGATTCTGATAATTCGCCCAGGCTGTTTATCTTTAGGGATCTCGTCGCTAAATATTGCACGATGGTTTAGAAGGGCCAGGAAGGGCCCAATGAAGAAGACAATGACCGATGTCATGTCCATGAATCGGGCAAAAGATTGCAGCAGAGTCTGAATAACCAGCAGGGCCGCAAGGCACAAGACTATCAGTACAACGTTATAGTAACGATCGCTGTGCCAGTCCTGTTCGGGGAGAGACTCTGAACCGATAGCCAGCGCCATTCGGGTCATGCCATCGGTAACCGTTAATGCGGTTGATAACATCACACACAGAGCGGTAATTGCCATCACATAATAACTCCAATCACCGATGACGGATGTGTAGACCTCCAGCAATCCGCGAGCAAACCCTGCGTTGTCGGCAGGCATTTCAACTCCACTTTCGAATAAAACCGCAGTGCCGAGGAAGAGAAAGAAAACGGCGAGTATGCAGCTGGTGATGTAGCCTACATTGAAGTCGAAACGTGATTCTTCTTTAGAAGCGCGGCGCCCCTCGCTCTCGGCCCTGGCTACCGTCCATAACGATTGCAGTATCGAGGCGTCAGTCGGTGAGGGCATAAACCCTACCAGAGCCACTATAAACAGTATCGTTGGTACATCCAGAGGGGGCAGAGCGAATGCGCTCACAGACCAATCCAATCGGTCTACGACCATCAGCATGCAAACTGTGGTAAGCAGGGTAAAAAAGACAACGATGACTTTGATTGATTTTTCCAGCACCTTGTAATGCCCGGTCATCAACATGGCTGCAACGAGCACTAACAGAATGAACACGCCCATGACCGGTCCAGTTTCAAACCCGAGGGCGACCTGCAACAAACCGGAAGTAAAGAGTGACACCGCAGCAATTATGAAGACCATGCTGAACAGCTGACTGATAGAGAATAGCCCGAACACGAGCCAGCCTCGTTGGCGATAATTGACAACCAAATTTTTACCTGTGGCAGCCGCATATTCTCCGCCGAATCGGAGGCCAGGATATTTCATCAGGCAGGCAAAAATTACTACCAGGGCCATACTCAGACCAAAATCGGCTCCCGCGCGCGTAGCTTGAACCAGGTGTGAGACGCCAACAGCAACGGCAGCGTATAGAAGACCAGGGCCTAGGGAGGCAAATGCACGTCTAATTCGGTGAGTATCCAATATGGGTATTTATCAGCAGTACAGCGTAAAAATGATTTAGTGGGCTTAATGTAGGTGTGGCCGGCTGCCTATCTCTCCATTTCATGTTAGAGGGGAGATGCAACGGGGTCAAGCATCGCCTTCAACCGCTGCTTAGCCTGCAACCTCTCGATTATCTGCTTGCTTTAGCTGCTAAAATTATGCAAGTTGGAGGCTCTAATCCATCGATTAATGTCATCGAGGCGCAGTATGACCCTTTCGCAGGAAGATGTAGAAACCATTGCTCAGCAACTGGAGCAAGCTGAGCAATCCCAGACCCAGATAGGCCATGTTTCCCAACAGTTCTCCGGCATGGACATGTCCGATGCTTATGCCATACAGCGTGCCTGGGTGGCACTTAAATTAGCATCTTCTCAGCGCTTGGTGGGATGGAAAATTGGGCTTACCTCGCGGGCAATGCAACGTTCGGCCGGCATTTCCGAGCCCGATTATGGGCAGTTGCTGGACAGTATGATCGTGCAGTCCGGCTCTAGGCTCGACAGTCATAAGTTTATCGTACCGCGACTTGAGACCGAATTGGCATTTCAACTAAAGACTAGCTTGCAGGGGCCAAACTGTACCCTGACCGATGTACTCTCTGCTACCGAATGGGTAATGCCTGCACTGGAATTAATTGACGCTCGAATTGAAATTGAAGATGCCGAGACAGGCGCTCGGAGACAGGTGCTGGATACAGTCTCGGACAATGCGGCCAATGCGGCCGTTATTCTAGGCGGCAGACCTATGCGGCCAGACAAGCTGGATTTAGCACGGGTCAGTGCCACGCTCAACCGCAACGAGGTAATCGAAGACTCCGGCGTAGCTGCTGCGGTGCTTACACACCCCGCTCAGGGTGTAGCATGGCTTGCCAATAAAATCGCGGTCCATGGTGAAAGACTGGAGGCCGGCGCTTTGGTACTAAGCGGTTCCTTCACCAGTCCTGTAGCAGTGCAATCGGGAGATGTGTTCTACGCTAATTATGGAGAGCTCGGTGTTGTCTCGGTTGGGTTTGATTGATGTCCGGGCCACTGCATAACAAATTATTGCCTCTTACCGAAACAGAACAAACAAGCCTCTTCGGTGCCTGGTTAAACCTCGCCAGCCCACTAGTGGCCGAGGCGATAGCAGCGATCGGATACGACTGGGTAATGATAGATGCAGAGCACGGGCCAAACGACGTCTCATCGGTTCTGTCACAACTTCAGGCTGTATCGGCGTATCCGACTGTACCGGTTGTGAGAATTCCCAATCATGATGGGTCTGTGATTAAGCGCTATCTGGATATAGGCGCTCACAATTTATTAGTGCCTATGGTAGATACTAAGAATCAAGCGCAGCAGATTGTCGAAGCTTCCCGTTATCCAAAGGCAGGCATTCGAGGTGTTGGCGCGGGTCTGGGCAGAGCGTCACGCTGGTCACTCCAACCGGATTACTTGCAAACTGCGAATGCCAGCGTACGACTTATCCTCCAAATAGAGAGTGAAGAGGCGCTTCATAATCTGCCAGAGATTTTGTCTGTAGAGGGTATTGCAGCTGTGTTTTTTGGCCCGGCTGATATTGCTGCATCGAAGGGCCTACTCGGCGACCCGTCTGACGCTCGGGTCAGGGAAGCGGTCATCCAGGGTATTAGAACAGCACGTGACCGAAAAATTGCCGCCGGTGTCTTCTCAGGCGATCAGGATTTTATCAAGGCCTGTGAGTTAGAGGGTGCAAGACTGTTGGGTGTGACTTCCGATGTCAACCTGTTGGTTTCCAATGGCAAGCGCCTGCTTGAACATCTCCGTCAACCTGTCGATTGATCCTGCGCTGCACTGCCATCTGTCAGTGCACTATCTTCTCAACGGCAAGTGTTTTTTAGGCCGGTGATTATCTAGCCTGATTAAACACACGCATCAGGCCTAGTAAATAATCGAGTGAGGGTGTTGAGATTCCTGCGAAGCGCGCAATTTCCTGAGGGGCTTCTAACAAGGCGCTGATTTCAAGAGGGCGACCCGCTTCTGCATCCTGCAACATTGACGTCTTGAACGCGCCCAGTTTACGAGTAATAGCATGCCGATCATCGGGAGACTGGGTAATCTCGCATCCTATAGCTGCCCCAATTTCAGCAGCTTCGTCCATCACGGCAGAAGCGAAGGTGCGGGCGCCTGGTTCGTCTAATATAATGTCACACGTAGCACCTGTGAGCGCGGAGAGCGGGTTCATCGTCATATTACCCCACAGCTTGTACCAAATATCGTAGCGAATATCGTCAGATACCGTCGTATCAAACTTTGCTGCAGTGAACAGTTTTTCGACCTGCGACAGACGCTGCGAGCTTACCGTAGACGCCGCACCTAGGATCAGACTATTTCCCATAACATGTTGCACTGTGCCCGGTTCGACAACGAAACAAGAGGCATGCACTACACAGCCAACAACCTGAGAGACAGGCAGTAACGCGGCACAGCGGCCGGCAGGGTCGACAGTGCGGATCGCATGCTGTGAGAGCTCCCTCGGAGCAGTCTCGAGAAACCACCAGGGTACGCCATTCATGGCGGGTAGAATAAGGCTGTCGGCATCAATCATGCTCTCTGCCGATTCTGCAGCAGCTGGCAGGTCATGGGCTTTGACTGTAAAAATGACAAGGTCTTGCGTGCCCAGCGTTGTCGCATCGTCGCTGACAGTCACATTGGCCTTTAGCGAACTGTCATTAGATTGCACGTTAACTCCACCGGCAGTTAACGCACTCAAAGTTCTGCCTCTGGCTAAGACAGAGACATCTACACCCGCATCGGCCAGTCGGCCTGCAAACCACAATCCTATAGCACCAGCGCCGACGATTCCTACTTTCATGAATAGCTTCCCTTAGTTAAGTGTTTATTTCGAGGCTTCTCGATAGTTTTCTTTGAACCGGTCCGGCACTCGAGAATCGTTACCCAGCGCAACACGGCGCACCTCTTCACTGTTGGTGGGCTGATGCCCAGCCGTGGCCCTTGGTGCCGAGCCGGAGACGACGGTCATGCTGAGACGGCCGAGTTGGGTAATCTCAACTTCGATGCAGTCCCCTACTTCTAAGGACCGCGAATGGCAGGGGGTACCGGTCAAGACGAGATCTCCGGGCATCAGGGTAATGTGGCGGGCCAGATCAGCAATCATATAATCGGGCCCCCATACCAGCTCCTCGCCGATATTGGCTTCCTGTACTAGCTGCCCGTTGCGATAGGTGCGCAAGGTCTGCTCTCTCGGGTCAATCCCTGTAACGAGGCCAGGTCCGAGTGGACACATTCCATCACCGCCTTTTACCCGCAACATGGAACCGGAGTCAGTGTCGCGAAAATCATGCAGCCCCATGTCCAGAGCAGGAGCGAACCCTGCAATATGATCCCAGGCTTCCTCTGGTGTAATGTTTTTGGTTTCTTTACCGATGATGGCGGCAAACTCACCTTCATAATTAAGGTATTGGCAATCTTCAGGTTTGACTATGGCTCCCCTATGACCATTGAGGGCGGTGACGGGCTTCATGAAGTAGGTTGGGTAGGGCGTAGGCTGTGGTTTATTGCGGGATTCAATTCCTCGGGATGTATAGGTTAAATGTGGGCATATTATCTTGGTGGCAACACACGGGGGGAGATGTGTAACTTCATCCGCACTGACACTGGAGCCATCCTCTAAAATGAGCATGCCATCTTCTGACATAGTTGCCCAGACTGCTTCTCCCGAGATTTGTATGCGACGTTTCTCTTGACGGGGACCATCCAATACCGACATAGCCTTTCCTCTTGTTTTTAATCGAGTGCTTAAATATCAAACCACATATGAATATTGCCGGTACCATGGGCATTTTCATAGGCAGAAAGTGCTGTGCCCTTCGCCGTGCAATTAACCCCACCCATTGCGCCTATCATCTGCAGATAATGAGCTCCCCATGCCTCCCAGGGAAGCTGTCGATATTGCTGATCGAAATTTTCAATAATTTCACGGTGGTGCCCTTGAGAGAGTAACTCAATGGCCCGGTAGTCGCTTTCCCTATTGTGTGCCGACGAGATGTTATCCGGATGATAAATTCTAGGGTGCGGCGGTATTGCGTTGATATTTCGAAACTTGTGACTGAGAGCCCCCGAGGCCAGCAGCACCACTGAGCGCCCGCTTGCCCGAATCGCTTTTCCGATAACCTCTCCCATCTCCAAATAATTCTCGGTAGCA
The DNA here is from genome assembly GCA_943842505.1 of uncultured Pseudomonadales bacterium. Taxonomy (GTDB): domain Bacteria; phylum Pseudomonadota; class Gammaproteobacteria; order Pseudomonadales; family Pseudohongiellaceae; genus UBA9145. The sequence continues at coordinate 7,007 of CALTDI010000018.1, forward strand.
GCAGTCTGACATGAGCCTACTGACATCAGCAATTCGTCTTTTACCAGCGCATTAGCAATATTGACTGTGGCGTAGTGCCTGGCCATGCTTGGCTCATCAATGGCTTTCGCTATCACACCCTCTTGCTCGGCAATTTCTGCGCACAGTCGCGCTAACTCTGGCGCGCCTCTATAGTCATATTGTTGACCATGCAGGTACCAAGGCATTTCATCAGACAGATAGGTACCCTTGTAGTGGGCACCGGCATCCACTAAATGACATCCGGTAGTGAACCAGTGAGTGTCAAAAACAATCACGGTATCGGCCCCAGAGTCTTCAATTCTTTGCCTGACGCGTCCAAATCCCGCAATGAGGTCAGAATCTTCGCCGTCGCCAGATTCTACTCTAAACTCCTTGGTCTGGAATAATCCGGGGTGGTGAGAAACAATGGCCGCACCTACAATTTCTCCGTGTGACACGGGGCCTCCTAGCGCTGTGCGAAGCTGGGTGAGAAAGGTTTCTTGGGCACTACGACATCTTTGATATCGCAGAAAAACTCAAAACTCCACTCCCCTCCTTCGCGCCCTATACCCGAGTTTTTACAACCTCCGAATGGCGCTGCCAAATCGCGAATACCAAACGAGTTAACCCAGATAAATCCGGTTCTTACTTGAAAAGAGATAGACTTTGCATGAGATTCTTCACCGAAGCAGACACCGCCGAGGCCATAATTGGTAGCGTTTGCCATGGCTATCGCCTCTTCATCACTGCTGAATGATTGCATTACCAGCACCGGTCCAAAAACTTCCTCTTGCACTATCTCATCATCCTGCTGCACATTCCCCAGCATGGTTGGCGCGTAATAAAGTTCACCAGCCTCGTGTCTCGTTCCACCCCAAAGAACTTCCGCTCCCCCTTCTACCGCCCTGTCAACGAACGCTTCCACTCGCTGCAGTTGTCTAGGGTGGATCAGCGGGCCAACTTCTGTTTTCTCCAGCTGTGGATCGCCGACGGACAAAGAGGCAACGTAGCCCGCCATTTTTTCAGTAAACTCGGCAAGCAGGCTGTCATGCACGAGAAAGCGTGTGCCAGCGAGACATACCTGAGTGGCGTTTCGATACATCAATGCCCCGGTTCTGGCAGCTAGGTCAACATCGGCATCAGCCAATACGATGAAGGGAGATTTTCCTCCAAGTTCCAGACTGCAGGGCACAAGATTTTCCGCTGCCACTTTCCCGATCTCTCTTGCAGTGCCCACAGATCCGGTAAATGAAATTCTTGAAAGCCGAGAGTCGGCGGTCAAATAGGCGCCAGTGGGCTGTCCTTCGCCGTGCACCATATTGAGTACGCCAGGTGGCAATTCTGCCGCATGAGCCGCGTCCATTAGCAATGCGCTGGACAGTGGCGCCCACTCCGGTGGTTTGATGATGCAGGTGTTTCCAGAAGCCAGTGCCGGGCCTAATTTCCAGGTCGTCAGCATGAGAGGGGCGTTCCAAGGTGTAATAATGGCACACACACCAGCAGGGTCATGGCGCACAAAATGCTGTGCCTGGGGCGTATCGATTAGTTTGTCCTGTAAACTAAGTGCTGCTTCGGCAAACCAGGTAATGTTCAGCATCGAACGTGGAATGATGCCGTGTTGCAAGCGTGACAGCAGAATTCCCGCATCGGTTGATTCAACGTCACACAGTGCGTCTTTGCGCTTGCCAATTTCTTCAGCGAAGCGTTGCAAATAGGGTAGCCTGCCTTGTGCGCCTAGGGCTGCCCATTGCGGGAAGGCGGCAGCGGCACTGCTAATAGCAGCGTCCACATTGGACTGAGACCCCACTGGAAGCTCTCCTAACGCTTCCCCGTTGATTGGAGAAAAATTAGAATAGGTCTTAGTCCCCTCAACCCAAGCGCCATCGATGTAATGACCCTGCGGGACTGCATGGCCTTTTATGTTAAGCATAAGAGTTGTGTCCTGTGATTCAGCAAGCGCGAGACTGAATGCCGTTGAAATTAGGGCGAGATACCACTGAAAGCCTCGACTTGATCGGGATAACGGGCGTAGCCTACTTCCTCTTCCAGAATCACTACACCGTTAGTCTGCGCATAATCATTGAAGGTATTTACTAATGTATCCCGAAGCGCAGATGAAGTTCCGCTCAGATCATTGGTTTCGCCGGGGTCTTGCTGAATATCGAATAATTGCCAGTCACCGGATTGCCAATTCCACAGTAATTTAAAATTGTCGCTCCATACCGCCTTGTTGCCATAAGTCTCCATGGCGAGATGGGGGCGGATGGCATTAGTATTGTCCACGGCGGTAAGTTGTGCCGTGGCTGATTGGCCTTGCATCTCAAAGTTCGGGCTCGACGCCACCTCGGAAAAGGCCATCAGGGTAGGAGCTATGTCCATAATGGACATCAATGACTGCATCTTCCTATTAGATTCAATACGAGCCGGATAGCTGAAAATTGCGGGCACTCTGACCCCGCCCTCACCCAGAAAACTTTTGTATTGACTAAGGGGGCCGGCACTGACGTGCGCCCAACCTCGACTGAATGTGACGTAGGAGTCAACGCGGCCCATATTGTCGTAGGATTGATCGAAGCGCTCCGGCAGCCAAGACTGATTATCTGCTAACCCAAATTCAATATTATTGCCCTCAGGCCCATTGTCTGAGAGAAAGACAATCAGCGTATTGTCATACTGACCCGTTGCCTTGAGGTGTGCCACCAGTCGACCAATCTGGTCATCCATAAACGCAATCATAGCGGCATAGAGTTCCATGCGTCGTGCCTCTGCCCTACGCTCCGCGCTGCTGAGGTCATTCCAGGAGCCCAGTGCTGATGGCAAGGGTGCCGCGGTGAAATCCTGAGGAATCAGGCCAAGTCGCTTTGCGGATTCCGTGCGGCGTTCGCGAATTATCTCCCAGCCCTCGTCATAGGCTCCGCTAAAACGGTCAAGCCAACCCGTAGGGACTTGTAATGGCCAGTGAGGTGCAGTGAAAGCCAGATAGCCAAAGAAAGGACGGGCATCCTCAGATTCTCGATCATCCAGATAGTTGATAACTTTGTTCACATAAAATTCACTGGAATAAAAATCGTCGGGAAGCGCGGCGACGGGTTCTCCATTGTCAAAATAAGATGCAACGGCAGCTGCCGATGTCTGGCCTGCGGCGTCTGCGAAGTGACTGGCACCACCCTCTTGCAGATAGAATGCCTTCTGAAATCCCCGCGCCTGGGGAGTGGCTTCGGCGGCACTGCCTTGATGCCATTTGCCGGTCATGAAAGTGTAGTAGTTCGAGTCAGAAAACTGATTAACAAAGGAATTAATATTGTCTGGCCAGTTACCACTGTAACCGGGCTGCCCGCGCAATACAGGCAAGCGGTTGGCTGCAGAGGGGTTGATGCCAAAACCTACCTGATGACTGTCCATGCCGCTTAGTAACATTGAGCGTGAAGGTGCGCAGGTCGCGTTAGCATAAAAGTTGGTGAGCAATGCCCCGGAGCGTGCTAGAGCATCGATATTCGGAGTTGGGATTTCACTGCCATAAATACCCAAGTCACTGTAACCTAGATCATCAGCAACGATGAGCAGTACATTCGGTTTGATCGAAGAGACAGTCAAGCCGTCAGAGTTGGGCTCACTGCACCCGAATAATGCCGCACACACCGTGAGTAAAATCGCGCGGCTGACAGGTCTTTGGTATAGGTTCATAGATAAAACCGCTAATGTTTGCGAGCCATAATGGTTACAAATTCCAGCAGTAATTACTATGAAATTTCGGTGTATTTTGGAATTATTGTTAGCAAGCATAGGGACACTAAAAATTTAACAACTTAGTACTGTTTTGATGTTAGTGTTCTCGATTCGCCGGGAGCTTAAATTGTTAAGTTGTTAGTGTCCCCTTTAACTTGAATTGTTAAGTTGTTAGTGTCCCCTTTAACTCAAAACCAAAACTTAAGCCCCAGCACCCAGTGATTGTCCGTCCTATCTTGGTCGACTGTCAGTAAGTCTGCTGTTTCTCCGTACTTCATCACTCGCTCATAGCCGAGGTAGGGCGCGAATTGCCTGTCGAACTCATAGCGTAGTCGGAAGCCAGCCTTAACTACTGAGAGCCCCGAACCACGGCCCATCTCCTTGTCGGTTTGCCCGTAAGAGTGAACGTCCAGTCGAGGTTGCATGACCAGTCGCTGCGTAAGTAACAAGTCATATTCTACTTCGATATCGAGCAGGGAATTACCGCCTTCACCGATAAAAAAACTAGCATCTACTTCAAACCAATACGGCGCCAGACCACCGAGACCTATGGATGCCCAGTTCCTATTATCCTCTTCTCCAAATTCTCGTCGCACCCCGAATCGCAAATCCCAAAACGGCGAAATGGCTCGGGTATGCAATAAGTCCACTTCCGCTTTATGCAAGGAATCATCTACAATTTCGATCTCACTACGTAACAGGTAGCGGTTGTAACTGTCACCCATCCATAAATGACCTTCAAGTTCGGTAGCATCGAAATCGTGAGAATCGACATACTCAAACCTGTCTACCCACAGCCCCCTGAAAACCGCTTCATCTGCAAGCGACAGCTGCTGCCCTCCCGGCATGGAATAGGGTCCGGTGCTTCGGGTATAGCCGTTGGAATAGGCGTGGGGGTCACGCAAGCCACTCGACGCCATCTGCTCATGGCCGGAGTGGTTCATCGTCTCATGATTCACCATCGGAGCTGCCGAGGCAGAAGACATATCATGACCGGCATGGGCCGGATCGGGCACAGTGGTACCATCTGCAACATCTAGGCCATGAACCATTGCTTCACCGGGATCTGAGTCGCTAGTCTGAGCCGACATATCATGTTGCGAATGGTCCACCGCCGCCGGCATTCCACTGGTATCAGCGTGCTCATGGACTTGCGCCTCATCATCTAAGCCTGAATCGCCGGACTGGTTCGGCATAGCATGCTGAGAATGGTCCACAACCTCCTGTGTTGGAACTGGCTCAGCCGTCTGATGTTGATGGTCCTGAGCCATAGCATTCAGCGCAGTGACTGCGAAAAAAACATTCACACAAAACTTCACAAAACCTCTCAAAGTCATGCCACCACAACTTCGCGGAACATGCCGGCGTCCATATGAAAAAGGAGATGACAATGCCATGCCCACTTTCCTAGCGCATCTGCCGTTACTCGAAAGCGCAGTTGCTGTGCAGGCTGAACAGAGAGAACATGTTTCCTAGTCTGGAAATTTCCATTCTCATCTTCAAGATCGCTCCACATTCCATGCAGATGCATGGGGTGAGTCATCATCGTGTCATTGTGTAAGATGACTCGCAGTCGTTCTCCATAGCGAAAATGCACCGGAGTCGATTTGCCATACTCCAGGCCATCGATAGACCAGCTATAACGCTCCATACTGCCAGTCAGATGTAGTTCTATTTCTCTGTCCGGCTCACGCGCATCCACTACCCCATTCAGTCCGTGCAGGTCTGCATAAGTAAGTACGCGGTGACTTGCTTCGCGCAGACCAATCCCTGGATCATCTAGATTCGTGCGCGGCGTATCAACACGCATATCCGTGCTGGGACCAAACTCCGAGCTGGCATGCCTGACCTGGACCTGTGACATTTCAGGCATAGAGTGTTGGCTATGATCACTCATCGCCATGCCCTCGTGCATTTCAGTCCCCATCATGTCGGTCATGGACAGCCACTGCGGTTCACGCCGCTGGGGTATAGGCGCCGTTAGACCCGGCCGCACGCTGAGAGTGCCCATGGCGAAACCGCTGCGTTCCATAGTTTCGGCGAGTATGGTGTAAGCGTCTTCTGTCGGTTTAACGAGCACATCGTAGGTTTCACCCGGAGCACAACGAAATTCGTCGACAGTCACCGGCTCAACGTTCAAACCATCAGCCTGCACCACGGTCATAGGAAGATCAGGAATTCGCACGTCGAAAAATGTATTGCCAGCGCCATTGATAAAGCGCAGCCTGACAGTCTCACCCTTGCTAAATAGTCTGTTTTCATTGCCTGCCGGCGAAGTGCCATTCATCAAGTAGGTAAGAGTGGCGGCGGAAAGATCGCCAAGATCGGTAGGCTTCATGCGCATGATGGCAAACATCTCGCGCTTGGACATTGCCGAGTCCAGCCCCTGCCTGGCAATTTCAGACAGTAGATCTGGCAGTGTCGGCTGTCTAAAATTGTAAAGATGGCCAAGCGTTTTCAATCGAGAAAAAACATACATCGGGTCTTCGTCGGTCCACTCAGACAATAGAATGACATGATCGCGGTCTGCGCTGATCACATCTTCTTCTCTCGGCTCAACGATAATCGCGCCATACATGCCGCGTATTTCTTGGAACCCGGAGTGCGAGTGATACCAATACGTGCCACTCTGTCGGACCTTGAATCGATATTGGAATGTCTCGCCAGGCGCAATACCATCGAAGCTAATGCCCGGTACGCCGTCCATCTGATACGGCAGCAGTATTCCATGCCAATGTACCGAAGTTCTCTCGCTCAGCTTGTTGGTTACATTAATCGTAACCTCGTCACCTTCTCTCCAGCGTAGAGTCGGCGCGGGAATGGATCCATTGATAGCCAATCCCATTCTCATCTTGCCTGTGAAATTAACAGGCAACACTTCCATACCCAGATTAAAGACTGTTCCGCTCAGTTCCTGAGCTCCATTGGAGGGGCTCGATACTTCAGCCGCTGACGCAAATTGCTGCGCTGCGAATGTTGAGCCGACCAACCCTCCGCCCACCAAGCCCTGCACAAATCGTCGTCGCGATACATCCGGTAATAGTGTGCGCGCCTGATCAACAAACCCATTTGGGCCTCTATACTGCATTAGAATTCTCCTGTTACTTCCATTCGGCAAACCTGCACCGATTAAAAAATCATATTGGGAAATACGGAGTCATGCATGCCGAGAACAAGCAATGATCGAACACTTAATGCCAACTACCGTTAGCGGTTAAGTAAGCGAGAAGAGAATAGTGAGTTAACTCTCCTGAATTGCAGGCACACTGACCCTAGCTCAGGAAATTATTGGAGGTCGGAACGGTTTTTCGATGCGCGGAAGTGAGTTATTGTCGAAACTGGCTGAAGAACAGGAATCAAGACCAAATCGATCGTGGCCTTCTTCCTGGATTCCGATGGAAGAGCAGTGATTCACGCAATTTATGCATTGTTCATCACAATCCACCATCTGATGATGATCGCTCGCGACTATCTCGACGTCAAGATCGCTATCCTGCTGCATTGAGTGATGCGAATGTTGGCCATGACTGTGCACTTCCTCAACAGAATCTGCTACCTGGCTAGCCACGCCTGAATCGACAGAATTCATTCCTACTGGCGAAAAAGCAGCGTTCAACTGGGCTGAAAGCATGCAGAGCAAGGCTAAGATTGCAATTTTCTGGGTCTTTTTCATTGAGTCGTACGGCGACAGTGCGCGCTGATGATAGGCTGATTAGTTGGGCATTAAGCCCCAAAAATGGAGTTTCTGCAACATTTCTATTGCCCAAGACCGACCAGCATGAAATTTCTTACAATACCTCGCAACTGTCAATGAAGCCGGCTCTGAAATCTAGAACAAAATTGTGACCAATGGCAGATAGTCCATATGCTCGCCTCAGGAGGTATTAACAAGTTAACTACCAAAGCTTGAAGAAACCTCCTCTAATCACACCCTTTATAGCCACAACCGGTATTGACAAGTTAATCACTCTAGTCGGTAAGAACTACCACTAATCCGACTGACTAGCGCTAAGGCCTTTCCCCCAAAATGCAGCGCATGCCTTCTTGAATACCAATGAATTCCTAACCTATCAAGCCATTTCGGTTTTAGCTCGGTGTTCGGTCAGAAGAACGGCTTGACGGTCTACCAATTACGCAGCTCGATCGGCTACCCGACCCTAGGCAGGTTCGGAAGCGGTTCGGTTTCTGTGGAATCGGCAGGTAAGGCGAAATTAAACTCGTAGGAATTCTTCAGCTTACTCGCAACTCAGAGCCCCCGTGCCACTGCCTCATAATCCGTTTGCCTGGGGTTCGAGCCTTTGCGGGCCCACCATTTCCCCTATATTTCATTGTGTTATGATTTGCAGCGACTGACTATGCGTTCGCGCGGTCCGTTGGCTCCTTGCCCCCATAGCTACCAAGCCGAGAATCCCACTTGATTTTTGGGTAGATTATAGTAATTTCACAGCGTAGCTGGAACCGGACTACCATCAGCTGCGGCTATCGAAGGTAGTGGAGGAACAGGCCCCGGAGTCGTTTTTGAAAGCAGCGGCGTCATCGCAACCAATTATCAGGTCATAGAATGCTCGACATCTCTATCTATCAGATTAACGAAGGATCAAATGACTAAATTGGATGCTCAGATCGATAACGACATCATAGACTTGGAAGAAATTCTCGAGGTCATGGTGGCAGCACTGAACCAGAAATGGGATCTCAGCTGTTTGTCGATGCCGAAAAAACGCCTCTCTTCATTACCCGTCAAATTAATCGACTTAAATGCTGGCGCAAGAGAGATGACTGTAGATACCCAGGGGGCAAAACTGGAGATAGGCACTCATTTCTTTCGAGCTCAAACCGGCGGCATGTCTTACACTTTCAAAACCCGATTAATCAAGCAGGGTGGCGACAAAGATTCACCCGACGAAACGTCTTACTACCAATTCAAGTATCCGAATTTGATTCGCTTCTCACAATTAAGGGATTCGGTCCGGATTGGCCTTGATGACTGGCAAGATATTCAGGCATCGTTCTTCATGGAAGACGCGATACAACTTCAAGGCGAGGTTGTCGATATTTCTGCAACTGGTGCAAAGATCAGATTCGAGAAAGATTTTGACACCAAAGCTGGCGACTCCAATTCAATTGCAGACTGTCAGTTACTGATGCCAGATGGATCACTAGTCTTAACGCGGACACAGATAGTTGGCACCGTATACGATGAGGCCAAGGACATTAGTTATGTTCGCTGCAAATACCTTGGCTTGAATCAATATGACGAAAAGAGTTTAGAGCTATTGATAAGTGAACGCGTGGATGAATTAGACCATGCGAAGATGGTGGGTTTAAGGTAATTAGGAGTTATTGACCAGATAACACCATAAATCCGCGAGAAACTCCGATTAAGCCTTTCCATATTGCCACCACTTTTCCCCAAGTCTTTGGACCACTCAGTCTAAAATTTCGACAGTCCTTAGCATCACTAAATCTGCTTCCCCCCATTCCCCAAAAATCAAACTAAAGCGCCTTCATGATGACTCTTTCTAGCTATACCTGATAAATATTTCGGTGCTTTCCGAGCATTCGGCCAGGAGAGGACATCGCTGTGAATCAGGTAGAACTTGTAGATATCTGGCTGGGTCATTTGTCAGATACTGGCAGATTCGGAGTTAATTTATCAGCACCGACCCAGGGTCAGCACTGGCAGAAAACCATATCGGGCTAGCGCTCTAAGCCAGATTAGGCAATCGGTGTGCGCGGAGACACAGCCGCCGGGTCCGTCCTAAGTTCTATAATTGTGGATGTTTCAGAGGATTGCGCACGGGCAAATGCAGCCTCAAAATCTTGCGTCTCGGTGACCACTTCGCCGTTGCACCCATAGCAAGTCGCAAGGCTCGCAAAATCAGGATTGAGCATTGTGGTGGCCGACGGGCGATCGGGATAGTCACGCTGCTGATGCATGCGAATTGTTCCGTAGACGCCATTGTTGACTACGATGACAATTATTTTTGCACCGTATTGAAACGCCGTACCAAATTCCTGCATCGTCATCTGAAAGCAGCCATCCCCAGCGAGGCAGACCACCTCTCTGTCTGGGTGATTTAATTTGGCGGCAACGGCCGCAGGAAGGCCATAGCCCATGGACCCGGAGGTTGGCGCAAGTTGGGTTCGATAGGATTTGTAAGAAAAATATCGATGCAACCAAGCCGCGTAATTTCCAGCACCATTGGTAATAATTGCATCTTCAGCTAAGACCTGGGAGAGATGATGGATGACCTGCTCCATCTTCACTGCACCTGGAGTCGGTGACGGCTCTTGCCAAGCCTCATAGCTCTTTCGCGCGACAGTGGGGGATTGCCGAGTCATGCCCTCTGTCAGGCCAACGGCGCGGGCCAAAAAATCAGCCGCTCTGCAGGCAAGCCCCAACTCAGGCCGATAGACACGACCTATTTCATCTGCATCCGCGTGAATATGGATTAGGCCCTGCTTCGGATTTGGCACGTCAAAAAGGCTATAACCGCTCGACGTCATCTCGCCCAAACGCGCGCCCAAAACCAGAAGGCAGTCAGAGTTTCGCACTTGCTCTGTAAGCGTTGGGTTAGGCGCGATTGCAACATCGCCAACATAATTTGGATGTCTGTTATCCAGATAGTCCTGACATCTAAAAGATGTCCCGACGGGCAAGCCGAGTGCTGCTGCAAAGTCACCAAGGTTATGCGCCGCCTCTGCGCTCCAGGTGCTGCCTCCGACAATCACAAAGGGGCGCTGAGCGCTTTTAAGACGATCAATAACTTCACCGACCCCTTCATCACAGACCATTTGCCGGGCCGGATTGGCTGGGAGGGCATCTAGCACATCTGCCGTCGCCGATAGCATGTCTTCGGGAAGCGACAAAACCACTGGCCCCGGACGCCCCGATACAGCGACATGAAATGCGCGTGAGACATATTCGGGGATGCGATCAATGCGATCAATTTCAGCAACCCATTTAGCCAGTGGTGCATACATTTGCCGATAATCAACTTCTTGGAAAGCCTCCCTATCACGCTGATCGCTTGCCACTTGCCCCACAAAAAGGATCATTGGCGTACTGTCCTGAAAGGCGACATGAACCCCTGCAGAAGCATTAGTAGCCCCTGGCCCCCGCGTTACAAATGCGACTCCCGGCCCTCCAGTCAGCTTGCCATGCGCCTCAGCCATCATCGCAACACCACCTTCCTGACGTCCAACAATTGTCTCTATCCCACTTTCATAAAGCCCATCAAGCGCCGCGAGATAACTTTCGCCGGGAACACAAAATACCCGCTTAACCCCCTGGATCTGCAATTGATCAACTAGAATTTTTCCACCATGGCGCATCGAGAAACCTCATTAAAAGATAGTGACAAATTAAACGTTCAATTCGGTAAAAACTACCACTAATCTAACTTATAGTGCTACAGGCTTTTCCTAAATCACAAAGACCCGCAGTCCGAAATGTCGATAGGTTTCTGCAAATTGCTAATGGTGGGTATTGACAAGTTAACTACCAGAATCGACAAAACCGTCTCGTAGCTACTTCTATATTGCCGCCGCCTTTTTTCACAGGCGCTAACGCACACCTCCTGAAATATCGATGAGTTTCCAATATCTCGAGTAGTTTCGGTTTCAGTTAGGTGTTCAGCCAGGAAACCTGTCCGAAGACCTTCCACTTACGCGACTCGATCGCCCTGCCGCCTTCAAGCAGGTTCGGGATCGCCGGCTTCGGTTGATATAGAAAAATCAAACTCAGTCAAATTCTTGAACTTACTACAGCGTACAGTCCCAGTCCCACTGCCTTATATTCCGTTTGTACCGACTTCGAGCCCCTGTGGCCTAGAACTTTTCCTTACCTTTCATTGAGTTATGCTCTCGAACGACGCACTGCGCACTTCTATAGTCTGTTGAACCCAGGCTAAAAGCCTTTAAAACCCTTTATTGGTCTTGTGCCCTTTCGCAGAATGGCGACACTGCACACCGATTAATCTGTGTAATGAATCAGTGGCTATGTATACTTTTGATTGGCTCAAGCTGCAAAATATCGCAGAATAGCGAATCTTCATTAATACTCAAATTACGCCTCGCTCACTGCGAATTGCTCGGCAACTGAGAAAACGGAAAATTGACAATTGATTGAAACGATTTCAGCGCTTTCGGCATGGATCTCGAATAACGAATCGTTCTTCAGTGGAGTTGCAGCACTATTGGTAATGGCCGGTTTTATCTTTACCGCATTCAAGGTTTTTCACCAATCATTTTCGCGGGCAAGATCCGACCATTCTGCCGAGAATGAAAAGATTACGCTTCAGAAACTAAGCTCACCCTCACCACTTCCAATTCAGTTCGCAAAGGTAGATGGGCTGCGCATTGCCTTCAATGTAGTAGGCTCATCTCCTGAAACTCTCATAGTAACCCCTGGCATAGTATCGAACCTCCATGTCGCCGCTCACTTACCCCCCATTCGAGACTCAATGAATGCACTAGCAGATTTCTCCAGGGTGGTTTGTTTTGATAAAAGGGGTCAGGGGCTATCGGATACCGTTCTTGGCACAGCGCAATTGGAAGAAAGATTCAAAGATATTGGCGCCGTGGCAGAAGCTTCTAATTCTGAGAAATTTTTCCTAATGGGGATTTCTGAAGGCGGCCCCATGAGTATTAGGTATGCCTATGAGTATCCCGATAAAGTAAAGGGACTCATCTTATTCGGCACAACTGCAAAATTTATACAAAGTGAAGATTTTCAAATTGGCCTTCCTGAAAAGGGGCTTGATTCGTTGGGCGAGAATTGGGGCCAAGGACGTACGAGGAGCATTTTTTTCCCAAGCATGGATCACGATGTTATGACAGACGACGTCTATAAAGGTTTGGAAAGGCTGCTTGCCGGGCGTGATTCAATGCGCCAGCTCGTCGAGTATATGAAGACTTTAGATGTGAGGGCCATCGTGCCAAAAATAACCTGCCCCTGCTTGGTTGTTCATTTTAGTGGCGATATGGCGGTGCCAGTGCGATTAGGTAGAGCTATTGCCGATAGCCTTCCCAACAGTGAATTCATAGAAGTCGCTGGTATTGATCATAGTGACTTAGCTCAAGCACCAGAAGCAATTAAGGCTATTCGAGAATTTATGAGAAAGTATGCTTAAGGGCGGCACGAATACTAGAGACACACATAACTTAACGGCCTAGGCAGTAGATAATTTCTTAACCTCGCCAGACTGCTCATAACTCCTTAGTCTGGGGCTTCATTGTCTGATGACCCACAAGTCCAGTTGCTTATCTTTCAATTACAGCTAGGCGACCTACAATATATTCCCGTCGCCTTTTGTCCCGGCATGGCAGCCTATCCGCCCCGTTTTTACCCCCTGAGTTACACGGAAAGACGGGTAGGCGAGGTCAAGCATTACTCTCCGTCCATTTTTATATAGAAATGTAAAAAATTGATCAAGTAAGGTATGATTGATCTAGTATCTAGCTCTAAGATCACGGTTAGATAAGCTTCACGCCAATCGGACTGAAGCAACCATTCCGACTTACCTTTTCAAATATCTATAGAAGATAATACTCTAATGCGAGATGCAGAAACTACTGATCAGAATGTAGGAAAAAATAGGGTTTGGGCGCGAGTTCTCAAGGCTGAGAAGAAGACGGATCTGTTATTCTTAGCGATTGCAGCTGTGCTAACAATATGCGTGTCCCTATTGCGAATATTTATTCCTAGCAATCCTAATCCAGCAAGCCTGTTCCGGCCCACGGTTGAATCGCTATCAATTCTCTAGACACTTAGCAGCCTCTGTTGATAACGCTCTTCATACTTTACAGGCGACAGCTGATTATTGGAACTGTGCCGTCGTTTGCTGTTATAAAACATTTCAATGTAATCAAAAATATCACTCCTAGCTGCATCTCTTGTAGCGTAGGTTTGCCGGCGAATTCGCTCTCGCTTCAGTAACTGGAAAAAGCTCTCGGCCACCGCATTATTATGACAGTTCCCTCGTCGACTCATACTTCCTTCCAAGCCATGCGTTTTAAGAAAAGACTGCCAGTCATGACTCGTATACTGACTCCCTTGATCTGAATGCACGATTACCTGAGTAGTTGGGCTTCGTCGCCATACAGCCATTAGCAATGCGTTTAATACGATCTCCTTAGTAATCCGAGATTGCATCGACCAGCCTATTACTTTTCTTGAAAACAGATCCAACACGACAGCAAGATATAACCAGCCTTCGTGCGTGCGAATATAAGTGATATCCGTCACCCATGCCGCATCTGGCGTAGCCGGATTAAATTGCCGTTGTAACCGATTCGAGACTACAACATGGGGTTGCCCGCTTCGATGCCGAGGGCGCCGATAACCAATCTGTGCCCGAAGCCCAGCTGCTCGCATTAGCCGATAGACCCGAGCCTCTCCGCAATACTCACCGTACTCTCGCAAGTCGCTGTAGATCTTCCTGTAACCATAGACCGCACCGCTCTCCAGCCAGAATTGCTTAATCAGGCCTGTGAGCCGTACATTCGCAACAGCTCGCCTAGACTGCGGTTGTTTTATCCAGGCGGAATAGCCGCTGGGATGCAGGTCTAACAAGTTGCAGAGCCAGCGAACAGGCCATGCCTTATTGTGAGATCTAATAAAGGCGCACCTTACTCGGACTGGCTAGCAAAGTACGCCGCGGCTTTTTTTAGGATATCGCGCTCTTCGGTGACGCGTTTTAACTCCTTCTTAAGCTGGCGAATCTCGGCCTGTTCTGCGGCTAGCACTTGGTGTTTAGCAGAATCAGGTCCGTATTTCTTTTTCCAAGCGTAAAGACTGTGCGTTGTGATGCCAAGACGACTCGCCACTTCTGCGACACTGTGGCCTCGATCAACTACTTGCTTGACCGCTTCTATTCTAAATTCTTCTGTGTATCGATTGTTGCTCATATTCACCTCTCTTATAGCCATTTTGTATGACTGAAAGGTGTCTAGTAAAGTGATAGCGATTCAGAATCAGATCCATTGCTTGCCCTACTATTCACTCTCTCGAGCCAAACTTAACGGGCAAAAGCCTCCGGCAAGGGATAATCTTCAGGCATTCAGCAGCTACTAATAGCAACGAGTGACCCGTACATCTTAACAATTTGGCGTGGACTAGGCCTTTAGGCTGTTAGATTATCAGCGCCCTCCTTTGTCCCGGCCAATCAACAAGTAATCTGCTCTTTGATGTTTGGCGTAGTGTAGGGATAGCTAGAAATGAAAAGAAGCATTGCGCAATCCTAAGATCTATAGAAGATCACGTCATAAGCGGGCTAATAACAGACTTGCCTTATCTTTTACAGGTACTTCAAAATGATTATAGACACTTTTAGTCGATTGCCACTCCATGAACAGTCTCGAATTATTGAAATGGCCTGGGAAGATAGAACCCCTTTCGAAGCGATTGAACTGCAATTTGGATTCAGAGAAAAAGAAGTTATCCAAATAATGCAGAACCAGTTAAAGCTGGCATCTTTTAGGAATTGGCGTGTACGCGTTCGCGGACGGGCGACTAAACATACTGCATTGCGGGACCCCAATGTGTTACGCGGCTATTGTAGGACCCAATACAAGATTCGACAGAATAAGAAAAGGTAGTAATGGAGAGAATCTCTTGACTATGAAAAACAGATGATCGCAAGCAATCGCTTCCGTAGGAAAAAGAATAAATAGAAATATGAACATTTACTAACATTTACTAACAGTTACTAGCAGTTACTAGCAGTTACTAGCAGTTACTAAAGAAAAGTCGCCCCTCTCTCCACAATTATGAATTTAGATCAACTGCCCAAGATAAGAAACGTTCGATGGATATTTGGTGACCAACTTAATGCCCGCCACTCATGGTATGCAGAGAAATGCGAAGATACTCTATATGTAATTGCTGAATTAGCCCAAGAAGTTAATTATGTGCGCCATCATGTACAGAAAGTATGTGCTTTTTTTCTGGC
Source organism: uncultured Pseudomonadales bacterium (assembly GCA_943842505.1). Lineage (GTDB taxonomy): Bacteria > Pseudomonadota > Gammaproteobacteria > Pseudomonadales > Pseudohongiellaceae > UBA9145. The sequence goes on from CALTDI010000018.1 coordinate 22,690, forward strand.
TATGGAAGCCTTCTCCGAATCACTCCAAAGCCGCGGTCATAAAGTTCTGCGCCTGACGCTTGATGACTCCATAGAATTTGAATCGCTGCAACAACTTATAAAGATAATCATAACTAGAACTAGCTGCTCCAGTTTCGAGTACCAGCGACCAGATGAATATCGCTTGCTTAGTCAGTTACATGAATTGGCAAGTCAAGTTAGCATTACTATGAAAGAAGTAGACAGCGAGCACTTTCTGGTGCCGTTTGAAGAACTATCTAGCTATTTCAAACCAAATACTAGCGTACGCATGGAGATGTTCTATCGAAAAATGCGCAAACGTTTCGACATTTTGATGACAGATGACGGCCCTTTAGGGGAGCGCTGGAATTTCGATACTGAGAATCGAAAGTCTTTTTCAAAAAGCGCACTAACTGAAATACCACCACCCCTCGTATTCAAGAATGATGCTCGCGCAGCAATAGCCCGCTTGGAAAAACATAAGATTAGAACGATTGGCGAACCTGATGACAACTTGCTATGGCCAATAGACCGAACCCAGTCGTTGCAGCTACTTGAATATTTTTGTGAGTTTGGCTTGTCGAAATTTGGCTTGTATCAGGATGCGATGACTGAGAATAGTGAACATCAGTGGAGCTTGTACCATTCAAGATTAAGCTTTTCACTGAACACAAAAATGTTACACCCAATGCAGTTGATCCAGACTGCAATTCAAGCTTTTGAAAGTTCTAACGGGGATATTAACCTCGCACAGGTTGAGGGT
>CALTDI010000019.1 GCA_943842505.1 uncultured Pseudomonadales bacterium
GCAAAACTAAATAATACCTGGTGAAAATTCACCCTAGCTTGTAATCAGAAGGTAATTAACATGGCCACATACTACCACTATCACAACACCCCGATTGGCGAGCTGCTATTGGCGGGCGATGGCGAGCTGCTTTGCCCTATTGGGTTTTCCAAGTGGAAAAATGCAGCGCCGCCATGATATCGATTGGACGCTCGATGCCAATCCATTCAAAGAAGCCTGTCGGCAGCTGGATAGCTATTTTGCTGGAGAACTTGTGCAGTTTGATCTGCCGCTTCAGCCTAGTGGCACCTCCTTTCAGGAATCGGTCTGGCGGGCGTTGAGAGAGATTCCTTACGGTGAAACCTGGAGTTACGGTCAGCTAGCGGCTCATATTGGCAAGCCAAAGGCGTCGAGGGCGGTGGGAGCTGCAAATGGAGTGAACCCGATTCCGGTAATTATTCCCTGTCACCGAGTAATCGGCAGTTCGGGCAAGCTAACTGGATTCGGCGGCGGCATCGAGACCAAGCAATTTCTATTGGGGCTGGAGAAGGAGAGGGCGGCGCCTGGCCTCAACCTTTTCCTAGGGCCTGCTATAGTGGCTTCTCGAGGAACTTTAGATACGGGCTCTTGTCTAGATTGTCAGGTGCCCTCCTTACTAGGTGCGCATCAGATAGCTTGGTTTCGCAGCTGCAGAAAGGATAAGAGCGAGTAGATGAACGTTGCCGATGATATAGCCTTGGGCAAGCTTTCCCGGGCTGACCTCGATGCTATTAGCAATGATAACGCTCTCCTCGTTCGGCCATCGCAAAAAGTTAGCAGCTCTCGAAGTCTGCAGCTCAGTTTCGCGATTTCTGCGTCGTTCCATTTCGCTCTGGCGGCGACGCTCTTCTTTCTTTGTGGCAGGCGAGGTTGATGTTGTTGAAGAGGCGCTGCCCCCCGTATTGCAGATAGCCTTTGTTCCTGCCAATCCCCTGCTTAGTCCGCAAGGGGAAGCCGCGGTCACCTGAGCCTGCACCGGCGAATCTCTCTGGGTCAAAGTGTTTCCATACCGGCTGCTGTGCCAGAGCCGCCACCGCTAAGTTCGGATGCTGATCGTCCGAGTATTGCCGAAACAGAGATAGCCGAACCGAGAGAAATAGCAAGCCCGCCATCTTTGCCTGCCGAAATAATTGCACTGCCATCGGTGGAATCGGTGCGGCGCGTATTGAGCGATGTTCAACGTGCTGAGACTTCGCAGTTCTACAGTTATAACTGCAATAAACTAGAAAGAGAGAAAGAGTTTTCGCGATGCGCCCCACTTGATGATCGTAACTACGCAGAAATTTCCAGCAATTCCGTGAGTGAATTTTATAGCCCGCCAGTTGAAGTTAGTCGTTCGCGTCAGACTGTTACGACCTTGGCGCGTCACAGTGATTGTGTCGCTGGCCAGCTTGCACTTAACAACCTTCCTCCGGGGCTCTCGGCTTATGTAATGGAAGAAATAGAGCTAGGGTATAGAAACGTATTCGAATACGTCCAGTCGGACCGCTGGGCATATGAGCGCGATGGTAGACAAGAGTGCGGCTGGAGAAATGGCTCGACGAATTTCTACTCCCTGGGTGCAACAACAATCCGCGGTATTGCAAGCTCGAAAAGCAAGCGATAGAGTCGACGATCAGTTTAGGAGTAGATGTAATAACTTCAGGGCGTTCATGATGGCTCCGGATGAATTCACGAAGTGTTTGTCGCTTGGTGCGAATCCTCTGATTCTCAGTATCGAATTGTAGACTATATTTATGGCGCGCTTAAGCGGACTTTGATATCTCAATTAAGGCTGTGAGAATCTCCCGGGAGAGTTTTATAATGCCATCTCTTATTTCAGTTATTCGTCCAATGAAGTCTTTTATCCTCATCAGAGCTAATGCCTGATACTTAAATTGCGTGTTTGCTAATGCTGCATCGATAGTACAGATAGTACAGATAGTACAGATAGTAGAGATAGTACAGATAGTACAGATAGTATCGATAATGCCGTGTTCAGTTCTTCGTATTGATAGCATCAATTATTGTAGCCACTCGTCTCGCCAGTTTTTCTCGCGCTTTTGGCCGCTTTGTAGCCAGTTAGTAGCAATCTGCTAAACTGTTCGGATGTAGTCTGTCCGCGTCACTCCTTCAGCTCCTCTTATGCTCTCGTTGCATAGATATTTTTTGCGCCGACTACTCTGTTCTATGGAAATTTGAATGGCATCACAAAAATTAAAAAGCGGCTGGAGACTTTTTAAACAGGCGATGGCTGGCGATGGCGATATTGACTATACACAGGGCTCTATTGGTCGTGTGACGCTGCTATTGGCTATACCGATGATTCTAGAGATGGCGATGGAGTCGGTGTTTGCTGTAGTAGACATTTTCTTCGTCGCGGGTCTAGGAACCGCTGCCGTGGCGACCGTGGGCTTAACAGAGGCAATGATTACGCTGCTGTATGCCGTGGCCATCGGGCTGAGTATGGCTACCACAGCTTTGATCGCCAGGCGTATCGGTGAGAAAGAGCCGACGGCAGCTTCGCTCGCAGCAGGACAGGCGATCTGGGTTGGCCTGATTATTTCAGTGCTGGTGGGCCTGGTTGGAATCTTCTTTGCACGAAACATTCTCCTGTTGATGGGGGCTGACGAGCTTGTGCTAGAAACAGGAGAGACCTACACGCGAATTATGTTCGGTAGCTGTTTTACGATTGTCTTTCTGTTTTTGATTAATGCGATATTTCGTGGGGCGGGGGATGCGAGCCTTGCTATGCGCGCGCTTACTCTGGCGAATTGTATCAACATAGTACTCGACCCTTGTTTGATCTACGGTTACGGCCCGTTTCCTGAATTGGGATTGAATGGTGCGGCGATTGCCACCAACATCGGCCGAGGGATTGGTGTGCTATATGGGCTCTACTATCTCTGTGGAGGTGGTGGAAGAATTCGATTGCATATCAGCAATCTGCGACTTCAGCTAGACGTGGTTTTTTCTATTATCCGAATCTCTATTGGGGGCGTTTCTCAGTTTCTGGTATCCACTGCAAGTTGGATTTTCCTGATGCAAATAGTCTCGGGTTTTGGCAGTGAGGCGGTTGCCGGCTATACGATTGCGGTGCGTATCGTCATGTTTAGTATTCTGCCTGCCTGGGGCTTGAGTAATGCGGCGGCCACTTTAGTTGGTCAGAACCTGGGTGCGGGCTTGCCGGAGCGTGCAGAGGAATCTGTGTGGCAGATCGTAAAATACAATGCCATGTACATGGGCTTTGCTTCACTAGTGATGCTTCTGTTTACTCGATCGATCGTCAGCGTGTTTACGGATGAGCCTGTCGTCATCGACTATGCGGTGCAGTGTCTTACTATATTCGCGGCTGCATTTATTGCTTGGGGTGCAGGAATGGCGATTATTCAGGCCTTTAATGGTGCTGGAGATACGATGACGCCGACCTGGATTAACATATTCTGCTTCTGGGTCGTGCAGGTGCCGCTGGCCTATTTTCTGGCGCTGACTCTGGAGTTTGGGCCGGTTGGCGTTTTCTGGGCGGTGTTTGCGTCGGATATCCTCACTGGTATAGTAGGCTACCTTGCGTTTCGGCGCGGGAAATGGAAAGACAGAGTAGTTTAGCGTTTCCAGCCTATTGATCCTTTACTAAGAATTGAGTGTATGCAGAGCAGTCAGCAACAGATAATTTCTCACGTGCAGCAATGGTTGCATAGCGGCAGGCCGGTGTGGTTATGCACGATAATGAAAACCTGGGGGTCTTCCCCCCGCCCTATAGGTGCCATGATGGCCTGCACCATGGATGGTGAGTTGGTGGGGTCTATTTCGGGCGGCTGTATCGAAGAAGACTTCTTGGAGCAACTGCGGGACGGCAGTCTAAAGGCGCAATACGACGAAGAGTCAAGGCCCTTTCTCGTAAAGTACGGAGTGACAGCTGAGGAGCAGGCGCGGCTTAAACTTCCCTGCGGTGGACAGTTACATGTGCTTCTGGAATACATAGATAGCACCAAAGTGAATATCGACGTGTTTCAACGGCTGGCAGTGGATTTAGAAAATCACAGTCGAGTGAGTCGTATTGTCAACCTGGATAACGGCGTGATTTCGGCTGCGGCAGAAAGTAGCGAGGAAGCAGTTGTGATCGAAGGCTCGCGTATGACCCATAGCCTCAGCCCAATGTACCGTTTGCTAATTCTAGGTGCGGGAGATGTGGCGAAATTTGTAGCCGAGATGGCTATTGCTCTCGAGTATGATGTAACCCTCTGTGATCCACGGCCGAATTATTTGGATAATTGGCATGTGGCGGGTGTTGAGACTACTGCGCAACTTCCTGATGATGTCGTGCGTGAGCGATTTAGCAACCCCTATAGCGGTATTATAGCGCTGGCCCACGACCCAAGAGTGGATGATATGGCATTGATGGAAGCATTGAAGACGAATGCATTCTATATAGGCGCGATGGGATCGGTAAAAACTTCGGCGGCAAGACGCGAAAGGTTGCCTGAGTTAGGTCTAAATGACGAAGAGATTTCTCGTCTGCACGCGCCAATAGGTTTTCAAATTAATAGTAAGACCCCGGCTGAGATCGCGATTGCGGTCATGGCTGAGGTTACCGCGGTAAGGTATCAGAAGTAGACCGTCAGTGTTTACGTTCCAGTGAAGTAAAAAGAATCGAAAAAAAAGGTAGCCGCGGCTACCTTTTTTGTTCTTGTCTCTATGTCGTATCGCTACTGTTCTATAGCGCGCTCGACACCGTCTCTCTCCATAGCCTCTAGTCTTCTAGCGCCCGCGAGTATGCCGATGATGCCGTAGTTGCCTTCGTGGCAGGCGTATTCGTATACGGGCTCATCCATGCGTGAGAGAGGGTAGGCACCTGACCACTGTGCGCTATACACAGTAGGGTCATCTACGGTAAAGCCGTAGATGATTTTGTTGTTCGCGCCGCGTTTGAAAGTTTCTATAACGGTTAGGTTTTCAGTAGGTGCTCCGCGATAGGTGATCCAGGGATTGTAATTCTTGGTCTCTACCACTAGCGTGTCGCCTTCCCAGCGTCCAATCGAATCACCCATCCACTTCTGGTGTACCTCACCGGCTGGGTTTCTTTCGTCGGCAATCTTGATGATTCTTGAGTCGTGAGCCATTTCAACGATGATGTTTACATACCCGGGTGACTGCACGATCTGCATATGGCTGTTATACATTACCGGGGTCATAACCGGCCCCGATGAGTTACCGAAGGCTACCAGACAGCGCTCTCCCAGGCCGCGACCTTCCGGGCCTGCATTTCTATCCGGTCGATTCGCTCGTAACTCCTGCATTCTTTCTCTAAAACCCGCTACTCGCTCGGGAATACGACCATTCGGTGGATCGATGATGGCCGATGTCCGAAATTCGCCGTCGATCGTAGGCAGGAACATGCCGCGGTCTGTCCAGAATAGGTCGTAGTTACCCACCGGAGGCAGTGCTTCGAGTGCGGGAGCGGGGCGATTGGGGTCCAAGGGCTCGTTGTCTTCTTCTACTGCTTGCTGAGCCTGCTTTTCCAAGAGCATGGCTTCTTCTTCGGTATAGGCTTGTTTTGTGCCTAATTCGCTAGGCCGCTCGAAGGGCATTACTGTGGCGTTCTTCCAGTTCCCTTGCAGATCGGGTACGCCCCATTCGGTATAGGGTGTCTGAAATTCTTGCCCAAAACTAGCACTAGCCAGGCTGAGCGTAATGCTGGCTGAAAGAACAGATAGTAAAGAAATTCGCGGCTTCATACCTTGTCTCCATATTAAGTAACATATTAATTATGTTCTTTAATATATTGTTATATATAGATAATTTAATTAATTTATGATTTTGCTATGGGTAATTATAAAACAGCTTCACAGCCCTGTGCGTCATGAATTGTGACAGCTTCTGCGGGCAGTCTCCAGCCTCTAGGGAGCTGCAAACAGAAGCGCGCTCTTCCTAGGAAGCTGCCTTAGCCAAGCCAGACCAGGGGGCGGCGATTTCTAGAGCAGCGGCCAGCCTCAGCAATACTGCGTCGTTACCCCAGGCGGCAGTAAACATGGCGCCGACCGGCAGGTTCTCTGTTGATGTCGCTATAGGGACAGACATGGATGGCTGGCCGGTACCGTTGGCGAGAGCGGTAATTCCGCTATAGGACTTGAATCTGCCACCGTAACTTGTCAAATCTTCGCTGTTCATGTCCAGCCAGCCCAGTTTTGCAGGCACCTTGTTCAATACCGGTTGAATAATGACGTCATAATGCTGATGAAAGTCCCGCATCTGCCTCTCTGCGGAAAGCAGGCTTTCTCTGGCCTGCAGATAATCGACGGCGCTAACCGCCGCGCCCCGTGAGGCCATAGCCAGGGTCGAGGCCTCGAGAGGACAGTCCTTCAGTTCTAGCTGTAACGTCTCTGCGCGCTTTGCCACAGACTTATAGGTGAGGGTATTGATTAGGCGCGACATGGCTTTGCCGGCGATGGCATGATCAACCGGGTGCGCAGCTTCCTCTACATTGTGACCCAGAGACTCGCAGAGCCTCGCTGCCTGTTTCACCGCTAGCAGGCACTCTTCGTCAATAGTTTCGCCGGTAGGGTGCTCATATTGCACAGCAATGCGCAGTTTCTTCCCGTCAGAGTGATCTTCTGCGAGGGTATCGAAGAAGGAATCTGGGCTACCTGGCAGCGGGTATAAATGTGGGCTGTGTAGTTTGACGACGTCGAGGAACGCGGCACTATCGCGCACACTGCGGCTGACTACGTGTCCCACGCTCATGCCTTCCCAGGACTCGGCATGTGTATTTTCGACTGCCGTTAGACCGCGGCTGGGCTTGAGGCCAAACAGGCCGCAGCAAGAGGCGGGAATACGTATTGAGCCACCTCCGTCACTGGCGTGTGCTACAGGGACTATGCCAGCCGCCACCGCGGCCACCGCGCCACCGCTGGAGCCCCCAGTGGAATAGTCTAGATTCCAGGGGTTGCGACAGGGTCCGTTGGCTACTGACTCGGTAGTAAGCGTGAGTCCAAATTCCGGTGTGTTGGTTTTTCCAATTATGGGCAGGCCAGCGTCAACATACTTTGCAACGATGTTGGAATGCTTGTTCGAGATATAATTCTCGAAGAGCCTGCTGCCATAACTCGTCCCCAGGTCTTTAACCTCGGCGAGGTCTTTAATTAAGAACGGAAGCCCGGCGACCCTGCTTTTCTCGAATAGGGCGGGCTGCTCATCTAATTTCCTGGCCTGCACTAGAGCATGCTCGAAGCTCTCAAACACGATGGCGTTTATGCTGGGGTTGATCTCGATGGAGCGATTGATCGATGCTTCCGTCAGTTCTGTGCTGGTGAAATCTTTATTTCGGATTCCCTCAGCCGCGGCAATAGCGTCGAGCTTTTTGTAGTCAGAATAATCAAGCATGGATGAGTAGGGTATCCAGTTTAAAAAATCTATCGTTATCGTCATCGGACTGAACTAGCGACAAACCGGCTGCGTCTTCAGTAGCGTCGATATCGGCCTGGTCAGCACCCTTGCCTTCGGACAACTGAATACGCAGCCGCAGGTTGTTCTTGGAGTCGGCATTCTTCAAGGCTTCTTCGTAGCTGATCTTTCCGCTCTTAAAGAGATCGTAGAGTGCCGAGTCGAAGGTCTTCATGCCTTGCTGTTCGCTCTTCTCCATAACTTCCTTAAGCTCCATGACCTCGCCTTGCTTAATAAGGTCGCAGACGCGCGGCGTGCCCAGCAATATCTCGAAGGCGGCAGCACGTTTGCCGTCGGGGGTAGGAATTAGGCGCTGTGACACGAAGCCCTGCAGGTTCAGAGACAGATCCAGGAAGAGTTGCTTGTGTCGCTCCTCTGGAAAGAAGTTAATGATGCGGTCCAAAGCCTGGTTTGCATTATTTGCGTGCAGTGTAGAAAGACAAAGGTGACCGGTCTCAGCGAACGCTAATGCGTGCTCCATAGTCTCCCGACTGCGAATCTCACCGATAAGAATTACATCCGGCGCCTGCCTGAGCGTGTTCTGCAGTGCTTCTTCATAGCTATTCGTATCAACGCCAACTTCACGCTGGTTAACGATTGATTTTTGGTGTGGGTGAATAAATTCGACAGGGTCTTCGATCGTTATTATATGGCCATCGCTATTCTTGTTGCGGTGATCTATCAAGGCTGCTAATGATGTAGATTTTCCCGAGCCGGTGCCGCCGACAAATAGAACAATACCGTTCTTCTGCATCATCAAATCGTTGAGGATAGGGGGCAAACCTAAAGAGGCGGCGCTGGGAATTTCAGTTTTAATATTACGCGCTACGATGGCTATTTCGCCACGCTGCTGGAAAATATTCACTCGAAAACGGCCTATATCCGGATCCGATATTGCCATGTTCATTTCCGGGCTTTTTTCGAACTGCTCTATCTGCTCTGCGTTCATTATCTGATAGGCGATCTTCTTAACCATGCCCTCGGGCAACTTTTTGTCGACGAGTGGCGATAACCTACCGAATGCTTTCATGCTGGGCGGCGCACCTGTTGTAAGAAACAAGTCCGAGCCTTCTTTTTCAATCATCATTTTTAGTAAGTCGTTGAAACCCATAATCGTATTCCTGCTATTGAGCCTGTTTGTTTATGCCGTTCTTATTCTGTGAATCCTGGTGTTGGATTATTAGAATCTGCCCTGGGTATACCAGCCTACATCACGGGCCGTATCGTCTACTTTTTCAGCCACATCCAGTACCAGTGCGAACAATGCCATGCGCACCAGAACGCCGTTGTCGGTCTGACGAAAAATGGCGAGGCTGGGATGTTGGTTGAGATCATTGTCCAGTTCGTTCGCTTCCTCTCGTGAGTCTCGAGGTAGCGGATGCATTATTACCGTATTTGGTTGGCAGTAACGGGTATAGATGGATTGGTTTAATCTAAATCGGCCCCGATAGATATCAGCTTCAAGTTTGGTGGTAAAACGTTCTTCCTGTATGCGAGTTAGATAGACCGTGTCTATGTCATTCAGGCCGGCCTCCATATCTTCGGTTTCGATAACCTTATGCCCAGCATCCTTTAACTCGGAGACGATTTCAGCAGGCATCTTCAGTTCAGCGGGGGAGATCAATTTGAAGGTTATATTGTCATACAGCGATAATACTTGTGAGAGGGAGTGTACAGTTCGTCCATGCTTCAGATCCCCGATCACGGCTATATGCATGCCATCAATTTGACGATTATTGGACAGTAGTTCCTTCTTGATGGTGTAGAGGTCTAATAGGGCCTGGGACGGATGTTCGTTCGGGCCGTCGCCCCCATTAATCACAGGGACCCGGCTGGCCTTGGCAAACTCGCTAACTGAGCCGACCTGCGGATGTCGCATGACAATGACATCGCTATATCCGCTAATGACTCTTGCCGTATCATAAAGAGACTCGCCCTTGGAGATCGAAGAGGTTTTTACATCGGTCGTTTCCCGCACCTGTCCACCCATCAGATTGAAGGAGCAGCCGAAGCTAACTCGAGTTCGCGTGCTAGGCTCAAAGAACATATTGCCTAAGATTGCACCCTGTAGGGCTTTTGTAATCTTCTCTCTTCGGGCGTAGGGGATCATGGTGTCGGCTACTTCGAAGATTCGATCCACATCAGACCGTTCGAACTGTTTTACGCTAAGTATATGGGCGCCTCGAAAATCCATGCTTGCTGAGCTCTATTGTCGTTTCTATGTATGTTTAGTGTCTGGTCAAAATTGCGCGCAAATACCGCAATTTGATCTGCTGTAGGGATTTAAGCCCGCTGCGATCAAAATAACCAGTCAAACGATAGGGATACTACTACAGATGGGCGTTTAGAAGGAATTGCTAAGTAGATATTGCCAATCCCGCAGAGGACTGAATTATTGCCATACGCAGTGGGCAGAAGTCGCTATAATCATGCCTAACCAGGTCACGCTTGTGGCAGCAGCGCCTAGGCCCAAACCAGAATAGAGTAGCGAGATGTCAGGAAATTCAATCTATTGGTATGACTTCGAAACTTTCGGCAGAGATCCCCGCCGAACGCGTGCCTCCCAGTTTGCGGGAATTCGTACGGATGAGGATTTGAACATCATTTCCGAGCCCTTGGTGTTCTACTGCAAGCCAGCAGACGACTTCTTGCCAGACCCTATGGCTTGTCTGATAACGGGGATCTCTCCGCAGAAGGCATTGCAGGAAGGTGTCTGTGAGTCTGAGTTTATCCAGCGAATCGAGAGAGAATTCTCCCAGCCAGGTACCTGTGTCGCGGGGTACAACAGCATCCGTTTTGACGATGAGCTGACGAGACAGCTGCTCTATAGAAATTTCTACGATCCCTACGAGCGGGAATGGAAGAATGGAAATTCTCGCTGGGATATTATCGATATGCTGCGGCTCTGTGCAGCGACCCGCTCAGAGGGGATTGTGTGGCCGCAGCGGGAAGATGGCAGCACCAGTTTCAGACTGGAACAGCTCACCGCGGCAAACGGGATCGAGCATGCCGATGCTCACGACGCGCTTTCTGATGTGATTGCCACCATAGAGATGGCAAAACTAGTGCGGCAGAAACAACCGAAGCTATATGACTATGTCTATAAGCTGCGTAACAAGAGGGTTGTGCAATCTGAAATAGACCTGGTGACTAGGAAGCCGGTGCTGCATGTTTCCATGATGTATCCGGCTGTACAAGGTTGCCTTGCACTAGTCATGCCTATCTGCTCACATCCAACAAATAACAATGGAATCATCGTTTATGATCTGCGTGTCGATCCGGATAGCTGGACTGCGCTAACAGTCGCTGAGATGCGGGAGAGAATCTTTATCGCCCGCGAAGACATGGCCCAGGGAGTGGAGCGTATCCCCCTTAAGACACTACATATTAACAAGTGTCCAGTGATTGCCTCACCAGCGGTCTTGCCGGCTGAGAGTGCAGAAGAATTTGGTGTCGACCTCGAAAAATGCCGTAAGCACTGGAGCATGCTGCAGAATAATCAGGACCTTGTGGCTAAGGTCGCGGAGGTATTCACAGAAGAGATGGGGCGAGGGGAGCTAGATCCGGACTACATGATTTACAGCGGAGGTTTTTTCTCAGAGTCTGATAAGAGCTTGATGGCGATGATTCGCTCTACCTCCGCAAAAGATTTGGCGCGATTAGATCTGCCATTCCGTGATTCGCGATTGGCTACTATGTTACAGCGATATAGGGCGCGTAATTTCAAGGACACGCTAAACGATCAGGATTTGGTCGAATGGAACAAGTTCAGACAGGAGCGATTGTCCTCACCCGATGCGCTTGCCGCGTTTGAAGAAGGTTATGCGCAGGCCAGAGAAAGAGCGGGTGGTCAGAACGAGGAGTTATTTATCAAGCTCGACGAGTATGTGGCTGCGGTTACTAATTTCGAAGAGAAGGCTGCGAGCTAGGGGCCGTTCGTGCGGGTGCAATGGGGCTCCAAAGCGGATAGAATCCGACACCAAAAGCCGGTCTGCATAGGCTGGCAGAAATCCATAAGCTATTGATAAAAAACAGAATATAAATGGATAAATTTAAAGCGATACGACCCTATCACGATGATGAGATTCGTCCTGTCTTAGATCGATTGATTACGGATCCAGAATTTCTTTCCAGTATAGCTAGTTTTTATGCGCCAAGACTGTCACGCCTTTTTCCTGGCTTGATGCGACTGCTTGCCAAGAACAAACTCAAGGGCCAGGTTGCATCCGTACATGATGTGGCCAGCATGCAGGATGTTATAGCTGGCTACATGTACAAGATGATCGAAGACACTACTACAAGCCTGACCCATTCGGGCCTAGAGAATCTGGATAGTCAGAGAAGCTATCTTTTTATTAGCAACCATCGTGATATCACGATGGACCCGGCCTTTGTCAATTACATGCTGTATCACGCAGGAAACCAGACAGTGCAGATAGCGACCGGCGATAATTTGCTTAAGAAGCCTTTTGTATCCGACTTGATGCGTCTGAATAAGAGTTTCATTGTGCGCAGATCGCTAAAAGGAAGAGAGCTATTGCAGGGCTTAACTCTACTTTCAGAATATATGCAGCATTGTATCGAGCAACACAGTCATGTCTGGATAGCTCAGCGCGAAGGTCGCGCCAAGAACGGAATCGATAAGACCGAGGCCGCACTTCTTAAAATGCTAGCCATGTATCAACGCAAGAAACCGTTGAGCGAAAGCTTAGGAAAACTCCATATAGTGCCGGTCTCAATATCTTACGAGTATGATGCCTGTGATGTGCTTAAGGCGGAAGAGCTCTATCAGATCGAAACTACGGGCGCTTTTACCAAGACCGAGAAGAGTGACATCGAGAGTATAGTTGCAGGCATGATCGGTTATAAAGGAGCTGTGCACGTAGCCTTTGGGACAGAGGTTCAGTATGAGAGCGACGACCCAGATGTCATAGCGGCGAGCATCGATAAACAGATACTTGCAAATTATAAACTACGTGATAGCAATTTCATCGCTTGGGAAATACTTAAAAATGAAGGGCTGTTGCCAGAGGGAGTTGCAGAGCTCGATATTGCAACTCCAGAAATAGCAGATCAGTCTCGGGAAATGTTTATGAACAGGTTCAAGCAAGTGGACTCGAGGCTGCACCGTCACTATCTGCTAAGTTATGCGAACCCGGTGATTAGTTACTACCGGATTCAGTCTCTAGCGTAGTTTTTGTAAAACCTGGCCAAGGCGATCTTTGAACTGTTCTCGCGTGGCATCTTCAATGGGGCCCATTGCGTAGGATCGAAATTCGGTTGCCATCGCGTATTTCAGATTTTGCTTTGCATCCGGCTTTGCCTGACCGAACCCACTTTGTAGCTGCTCTAACTGGAACTTCATCCGCAGTGCTTTATCTTCAGCGGGGGAGTCGACGTTTGCTCGAATCTCTGCCTGGATGCACAGTTCTCTAAACTCATCTTCGCATTTCTTGCATAGCTGCATTAGCTCGGTCTTGGATGCGGCGGAAACTACGGAGTTTAATCGAGCCAGCAGCACATCATCGGCTTCAGCATTTCCGCTCTTACCGATCTCGCTCCAGCTATCTTTGTCGAAAGCCTGCTGCAGGGCAGTAAACTTTCCTGCATCGTCCTCTTTAAGCAAAGAGTTCTCTAGCGCTTGCAAGCGCTCTGTCTTGTCCAGAATTAACTGCTGTGTTGCCTGCTGACGTTTGTCTGGCAGAGCCCTAAACCTGGAATCAATCAACCGCTTGGTGGAATTGAACAGCTCTAGTAAGCGCTTGCGTTGTGATTTGATACGCGGGTCAAGCGAGTTCGAAAATTCCTGAGCCAGATCTTGGTAGGCTGCTTTAGACTCGCGAAATTCAGCATCGCTTTTCTTGGAAATTTCCTCTAAGTCACTGAGAATCTGGTTAAGGCGGGCTTCGATTTTTTTTAGGTCTTGCTTGAACTCGTTGCCTGCCTGGCTGCGCTTGCTGAAAATTGTATCGCAGGCTGCTCTGAAGTCTTGCCAATACTTGTTGTCTTCTTTGTAGGTGGTGGGGCCTATCGTCTTCCATTCCTGCTGTAGGCGTTTGGCTTCATCCATTGCCAGTTTATTATCTTCCTGTGTCGTCAGCTCTTGCGCCTTCTTGATCAGCTCCTGCTTCTGTTTGGCGCTATTGGAAACCTCGCTCTTGCGAAGCTTGAGCAGTTCGTTAACAGTCGCATAGTATCTTTTCTGTAATGCCTTAATCTTTCTCTGTTCTATTGGTGCGTGTAGCTTCCAGTTCTTATCGGCTTCGTTGAGAAGCTTGTTCAGTCCAGAAAGATCGAGTTCAGCCTCTGAATCTTTTAATCGAGTATGCTCTGCTTCGAGTGCGTCGCAAATTTCTCTGCGTTTGAGCAGGTTGTCATTCATTAACTGTTTTCTTTGCTTGAAGTGCTCCTTGCAGGGCTCGTAAGCTTTATCCGAAATCTTCTTGAACTCTTTCCAAAGCTGTTCATTCTGATTGGAATGACCTAGGGCCTTCCATTCTTGATGCATCTTGCTAATGCTCTTGGATCGGTCGGAAGCGTGCATCTTTGACTCTAGAAGGTGCTGCATCTGAACTATCAATTCTTTCTTCTTCTCAGTAGCGGCGAAGACCTTCCAGTTGCGAAGTTCGGTAACTTTTTCTTTGTGTGTATTAGCTGTCTTCTGTAGCTCCGCTCGTATCTGGTTCTGTGTGTTACTTATGTTTCCTTGTATCTTGTCCCAGCACTTGCCCGCATTTTCTGAGTTTCCTGACTCGAGTGCTTCCGCGAGGGAGACAAACAATTCCTCAGTTTTTGCTTTCAGTTCATTTTGGTATTCATCATTTTTGAAAATCTTGCTCGCTATGTCGGCTTGTAGAGTTTCAATCTTTCCCCGTAGTTCTATCTCGGCATCTGTCAGCCTGGCTTGCAATTTTCTTAATTGGGAGCGGATTTCAAAGAGCCGGGTAGTGTTCTTGTAACTTACCATAGCAGCCTCTTTCTCAATGGCGTCGAATTCAATCTTGGGTTCAACTAGAGGGGTCTCAGGCTCTTTGGTCTTGATCGGTTTGGATTCTACATCTTCAGAGATTGCTGTGGCTGGAGCGTCGCCACTGGCTGCGGCCGTAGTGGCTGGTTTTTCTTCGCTCTCGCTAGTCGATTCCTGTTCGAGACGGCTAGCGATGGTCTTGGTAACCGTTTTATCTTTACCGGCGACTTTGTTGTGTATCTCCTTAAGGAGTTGCCTGTCTTCTATTAGAAGGGCTGCAGATTTTCGAACATGTACGCTTGCGGCGAATAAACACAGGTCCGCAAGGTCTTCGTTCTGCTTTACAGCTGCAACCGCTAGAGAGCCAATGTTTTTTGTTTTTGTAATCAGCGCGACCTGCTTGACTTCGGCTGCTGAAAGCCGTGCTAATCTCTCGGTTCTCTCTTCCTCGCAGTGCGCGGAATCCATTGTGCCGGCGATGATCTGACAACTCTGCTGCTGGGCAGCTTCCTTTGCCTTACCGCCTGCCGTCTCTAGCTTTGCTAGTGCTTCTAAGTCAACTATTCGGGAGATAGCTGAGCTGCGGACCTTCTCAAAGTCGTCTTCAAGCGCTACTTTAAGGAGGAAGTCGGCTGTACTCGACTCTTTGGGATCGAGTTTGCCTAGGGTCAACAGCCTCTGCTCACAGTCTTGGTTGAGCCAGGTGTTGTCTATAAGCGTGGGTGCAGAGCTTGGAGCAGTTGTCATGTACTACGAACCGAAGGATTTGATTGTGCGATTAAGGGCTTCCATCGCTTTATGCGTTGAAATTGAAAGTAATAATACTGAGACTCAAGTGTAGCAGATGTTGTTTCATTCAAAACAGAAAAGAATTGTAGTGATCAGACGATTTCCGATAATTTCTCTGGTAAGCAGCCCACAGATGCTATAATTCATCCACTATTTAGCAGTATTTGAACTGCACTTTGAGGATTGATGTGGATGTTGGCGGATGATGTAAAAGACAGTATTCAGTCCGCCTATCGCCAATTGCTAGAGTCCCGCGAACTCACTCCGCGCTATGGCCAGCGTCTTATGATCGCCGAGATTGCGAAGACCTTGTCCAGCCTTGCCAATGACGACTCCTCACCCCCGATCTGCGTGGTCGAAGCCGGGACGGGTACGGGGAAAACACTGGCCTACGTCTTAGCAGTAATACCACTGGCCAAGGCATTAGATCTTAAGGTGGTGATAGCCACGGCTACTGTAGCGCTTCAAGAACAGGTTGTGCACAAGGACCTGCCAGAGATATTGGAAGGCTCTGACCTCAGCTTTAGCTACTCCTTAGCCAAGGGGAGAGGGCGATACCTGTGCCTGGCGAAATTGGATATGCTGCTTAGAGGCAACGACAGCATGCAGGCGATGATGGACCTGTATGGCGAAGAACTGGATGATCCAGCTGGCGGAGACCAGGCCCTCTATGAAAAAATGCTAGATCAGCTGAGCATGGGCAACTGGAAAGGCGATAGGGATGACTGGGAAAGCTCTATCAGCGATGATGATTGGAGGCCGGTCACCGTAGATAACGCCCAATGTATGGGGCCCAAGTGCAGTCACTTTAGAAATTGCTGTTTCTATCAGGCGCGCGATTCCATGGATAAGGCAGACTGTATTGTGAGTAATCACGATTTGGTGTTGTCCGATCTGGCGCTGGGAGGTGGCATAATTCTTCCTGAGCCTGAAAAATGTATCTATATCTTCGATGAGGCCCATCATCTTCCACATAAGAGCAATAATCATTTCTCTGCAACTACTCGCCTAAAGGCTACCGGCAGCTGGTTGGAGCGTACTGAAACGATAACCCTTCGCCTACAGAAGGATGATTTTATCGATGGAACCACGCAAAAGTCTTTGCACAAATTACTCCTGGACACACGAGAGCAGCTTGATCACGCCTGGTTAGTGCTGGAGCAAATCCTCGAGTCTCTGGATCAGGCCGACAGCTATGACAATCGTATCCAACATGCTTTCGAGTTAGGGGTGGTGCCGGAAGAGGTTCAATCTCTTGCTGCAAATCTAGCAAACCTATTTGCGCGTCTGGCCGCCGCATTTCAGAGTACTGCCGATGATCTGAAAGAAGCTATGGAGGATGGGGGCGATGTAAAACGAAGACAGCTAGCTGAGCAGTGGTTTCCTCTCATAGGTTCGCAACAGAAACGCGCAGAATCGAACTTGGGGCTCTGGATGAGTTATGCCGCCGTGGATCCGAAGGGGAAGGCACCATTGGCGAGATGGCTCAGTTACACCGCGAACGAAAATTTCACCGACATCGGCTTGTCATCGAGTCCAGTTTTAGCTGCCGATAATCTTCAGCAGAGACTCTGGGACAACTGTGCCGGGGCGGTACTAACCTCCGCTACGCTTTCCTCTCTTGGCAATTTCGACATGCTGAAGATGCGCGCTGGTCTGCCGGAACATACACACTATTTAAGTATCCTCAGCCCGTTCGACTTTGCGAACTCTGCAAGTTTGGTCATACCCAAGATGCACTGTGATCCGTCTGACTCGGAAAAGCACACAGATTTTATCGTCAAGGCGATTCCACGGTTGGTGGATAAGACTGGGGCGTCGCTGATGTTATTTTCCAGTCGCAGGCAAATGCAAGATGTTATGCAACTGCTGCCCCCAGCTTGGCGCGACCTGGTATTGTGTCAGGATGATTTTCAGAAGTCGCAACTTGTGAAATATCATCGACAACGAATAGATAAAGGAGAGGGGAGTATCATTTTTGGCCTTGCTAGTTTTGCCGAGGGGGTCGATCTGCCAGGTAAATATTGCACCCATGTGCTCATTGCCAAGATTCCCTTTGCGGTGCCGAATGATCCCATCGAACTGACTCTGTCGGAGTGGATAGAACAGCAGGGATTAAATTCCTTTATGACCTTGGCTGTGCCCGACGCAGCTTTCCGCCTCGTGCAGGCGAGCGGAAGGTTGCTGCGTAGTGAGTCAGATAGTGGAACAATAACGCTGTTCGATGAGCGCATTGTGAGTCGGCGCTACGGGAAGACGATATTGGAATCTATGCCGCCCTACAGGCGTGAAATATTTGCCGAAGAAGCAGGGTAGCAGCTTCGCGGTAGCGGCAAGGTTTTGTTACTGCTAAGTCTTACGTTTAGCCCTGGGGTGATTGATAAGGTAGCCCGCGACGCCGCCTATAAGTACGCCGGATACAGTGGATACAAGCACGCTACCCATGATCGCGCCTAGCCCAAAGCCCAGGATCAATCCGCTGCTGAGGCTGAGTGCATAGGTGCCTTGCATTGAGTTCTTCTTCGCTTTCTTCTTCGACATGTCAGCTCCACAATAGCTGGGATTGTCTGCTTAGTTTGCCTTACGCACGGAGTAAATCAAGGTGCTAAGGCTAGAGAATTGATCCGGATCAATTGCCGTACTGCCTATAGTATCCATCACCGACTGACCTTCGATGACTTGTCCTATTACTGTGTATTTTCCCGTAAGTTGGGGGGCATCGGCAAGGCTGATAAAGAACTCGGGGCCATTGCTGTCGGGGCCCGAATTGGCGAGCGCTACCGTGCCTCTGCGTATGGCTCGGCTACGTAGTGATGAGTCATAGCGGTAGCCCTGACTCTCGTACACCGATTTCACCGTTAGATTGTGTAGCTCGCCCAGTGTTTGATATTGCCTGGATAATGCCGTGGCAACGTCCGCGATATTCCTTCGGGAGTAGAGTGCTTCCAGGATTTCGGTATGAAAGTCTTGTTTTGACTCGATATTGAGTTCGTCGGCGAAACTGCCGTCGGGATTGATTGCCGGAATCTGATCCAGGCCCAGGGCATCTGCATTTATTTCATCTGGTAGAAGTTCTACCTGCAGTCCTAGGGGATTCTTAGCCTGGCTGCCCGCCTGAATGACGAAGCCGGGCACGACGCGATGAAAGCGCATGCCGTTATAGTAGTAACGCGCCTGAACTGGCTGGCCTGTGTCCGGATTGGTAAAGTCTTTCTCGCCTTGTGCGAGGGCAATGAAATTTTGCACATTGTTAGGTGCTTCGTTAGGGAACAGTTCTAGATAAATCTCACCCCGAGAGGTGCTGATGAGCACCAGCGGGTTCTGTGGATCTTCCATGGCGAGTAACGCCGAAGAAGTATCGGCAAGGGCAGTGTTTAGCAAACCGAATAGCAGGGCGATTAGTGCAAGCAGGCTGTGTCTGTAGGGCTGATGCATGAGTAGAATTACTGTAACAAGTGATGATCGGCTGGAAGGTTTTTCGAGATCCAAATTGCCAGCTTGTGGCGCATATTCACTGCCTTCTCATCTTCCGTCGCCAGAGCCTGTATCACCCCATCCTTGACGAGTAATAGATAGATCGCACGCACTTTTATGTCGACGTGATCGGTACTTTCAAACTTTCCCGCGCCCCTAGCCTCGAAGTAGCGTGTGCCAACTCGAATAGCCTCTTTTAAAAGTTCGCCTTCGTTCTTAATTTTTTTCATGTTTGCCTGCGCTATTTGACGCAAAGATTGTAGGGTGAAAGCGACTCCTCATGCAATACAAGGTGCAGGGGCGTGCTTACAGTATCCGACGTTGCAGCAGTAACTTCCGCCTAACTGTCTTGGTAACGAGCAAGCTCTTGGGGGGTGTCTATATCTTGCAGCACGCCAGGGTCATCAATTGACAGTTCGCGAACAGCACTTTGATGCAGTGTGATGAGCTTTCGCCCCCCGGCATCTCCCTGAAGCTTCCCTAGCTCATCAAAATAGACGCTACCAAAGGCGACTGGGTTGCCTATTTTCGAGTCTAGCACCGGTATGACGATGCTGTCCTCTTCGATCTGCTCGGCTATCTGTCTATAGGTTGAAGCTTTGATGAAGGGCATGTCCCCGAGGCAGACTAGGCATGCTCGCCAATCACCTATGTGCTGTGCGGCGAAAGCGAGTGTCGCTCCCATGCCTTGCTCTGCATGTTCAAAGGCTAGAAATGAGGTCCCGGGCGCTAGGGGTAATAGCTGTGGAATCAGCTCCGGACGAGTGACAACTATGCGATGGGGAAAGACTTCAGCGATTCGCTCCAGGGTCTGTTGCACCACAGTATTCCCATTGTGCAATTGGGCGAGCAATTTGCTGTCGCCGAAGCGCTTGCTAAATCCTGCCGCCAAGACGATGGCGCCGATAGGTTTTGTCATATCGCGTCTGTCTGCATATCCGCCTGTGCTAGGACAGGAAGATTAATGCAGAATCTTTGTGGACTTGCGGGTGGGTTCAATCTCTTGTTGAGATATCTCCACGACGAAACTCTCACGCTTTTTGTCATGAGATTGTTGGGCTGTTGCCGCATCTTTCTCTGTGGCAGGGGCGCCGGCGTTTGCTTGGTCTTCGGAGTCGGAGCGCGCGGCCGGCAGAGAGTCCGCTGCTTCTTGCGCCTCTAATTGAGCCTTTATCTGATCGCTCAGATGACGGCGCAGTCTATTGACCACGCTAGTCATCACTTCGATGGTCTGACTCAACTGATCCAGGGTGACGAGTGTGCGCTCTGGA
Organism: uncultured Pseudomonadales bacterium; assembly: GCA_943842505.1. Taxonomy (GTDB): domain Bacteria; phylum Pseudomonadota; class Gammaproteobacteria; order Pseudomonadales; family Pseudohongiellaceae; genus UBA9145. The sequence goes on from CALTDI010000019.1 coordinate 19,939, forward strand.
TCGTCGTCAGCGTACTTCTTATCCTTCATTCATGTGCTCCAGTTGGCGCCAAGCTCTTCGAGCTGACACTTAACCCTCAACCTTGATGCGAGAGTTTAATCCCAAGTTAGGGCGCCGCCCGTTTGATACTCGATAACTCGCGTTTCAAAGAAATTTTTCTCCTTACGCAGGTCCATAATTTCAGACATCCAAGGGAATGGGTTCTGAACACCTTCGAATTGCTCTGGCAAACCGATTTGGATAAGCCTTCGATTCGCTATGAATTGTAGATACTCCTCCATCATAGCTGCGTTCATACCGAGCACGCCGCGCGGCATAGTATCTCTAGCGTATTCGATCTCCAGGTGCGTGGCTTGAAGAATCATCTGAGTAGCTTTTTCTTTCATCTCGTCGGTCCACAGATTCGGATTTTCCAACTTGATCTGGTTGATCATGTCGATACCGAAATTCAAATGCATGGATTCGTCGCGAAGAATATATTGAAACTGTTCAGAGGTGCCGGTCATCTTATTGCGTCTACCCATGGATAAGATTTGGGTGAAGCCACAGTAGAAAAATATTCCCTCTAGACAGCAGTAAAACGCGATCAAGTTCATAAGCAGTGCTTGATCGTTTTCAGTTGTACCGGTGTTAAATTTGGGGTCACTCAATTCCTGTGTGTACTTAAGTCCCCAGGAAGCCTTCTTAGCGACAGAAGGTACTTCGTGATACATATTGAAAATTTCGCCCTCATCCATGGAGAGTGACTCGATACAATACTGATAGGCGTGAGTATGAATCGCTTCCTCGAATGCCTGGCGCAAGATGTATTGTCGACACTCAGGATTAGTAATCAATCGATAAACAGCCAAGACAAGATTGTTAGCAACAAGTGAGTCTGCAGTAGAGAAGAAACCGAGGTTCCGTTTGACGATAAGTCGCTCGTCATCGGTTAAGCCATTAGGATCTTTCCACAGGCCGATGTCTGCCGTCATATTAACCTCTTGCGGCATCCAGTGGTTGGCACAGCCATCCAGATATTTCTGCCAGGCCCAGTCATACTTGAAGGGAACTAACTGGTTTAAGTCGGCGCGACAATTAATCATACGCTTATCGTCAACAGCTACTCGATTGGCAGAACCTTCTAGTTCTTCGAGTCCGGCATCGACATCTAGCTCTTCCAGACCTTCGATAGCCTGCTGCAAAATGTCAGAATTTTGCTTTTCTTCCGAGACTTCTAGATTTGATTTAAAGTTAGCGACTTGCTCGCGTGCGCTAGCGACAGGAGCGGGCGGCTCAACAACGGCAGCAACCGCTTCAGTAGTGGCAGGCTCTTGGGTGGTGGCTTTAACTAATGGTAAAGCCCCATCTTCCTGCTCGAATTCATCCCATGACAGCATAGTTATTCCTCAATCTCGTTTCTTGCTTAATCTATTTGTACTGGTTGTTCGTTCTATTCATTTGTAGCAGCGAGTCCGCCGCTGCAGTGTCTGGCATAGGTCGGTACCCGAATAGCGGTTCGACCTATGCGTGCAAGTATTACTGGCAGGCTTCGCAATCTGGATCATCCAGAGAACAAGCCTGTGGTACTGGCGCTGCTTCGCCGCTAGACACCTTGTTAAGACTATTGTCGGACACTGTAGACTTCTCAGTAGTTGTCGCTGCAAGAGCGCGCAAATAATAAGTAGTCTTCAAGCCTCTGAGCCAAGCCATACGGTAAGTGACATCTAGTTTCTTGCCGCTAGCACCAGCTACATACAGGTTGAGTGACTGAGCCTGATCTATCCATTTCTGGCGTCGGCTTGCTGCATCAACCAGCCAGCGGGGTTCAACCTCGAAAGCGGTGGCGTAGATGTGCTTGATTTCATCAGGAACTCTGTCGATCTTCTGTACACTGCCTTCATAATATTTAAGATCGTTTACCATCACGCTGTCCCAAAGTTTTGCTTTCTTCAGGTCACGTACGAGGAATGGGTTCACTACGGTAAATTCGCCAGACAGATTCGACTTAACATATAAGTTTTGATAGGTCGGCTCGATGGACTGGGATACGCCGCTGATGTTTGCGATCGTGGCCGTAGGTGCGATCGCTAGAACGTTCGAGTTACGCATGCCGGTCTGTTGGATACGTGCTCTGAGGCTTTCCCAGTCGAGACGCTGATCCATATTCACTTCTAGATATTCTGCGCCACGTTCTTCTTGTAGAAGCTTTAGGGAATCGATAGGGAATTTGCCCTGATCCCAAAGTGAGCCCTCATAAGATTCGTAACGGCCTCGTTCTTCGGCAAGATCGCTAGACGCCTGGATGGCATGGTAGCTGATCATTTCCATGGATATGTCAGCGAACTCCACTGCCTGCTCTGAAGAGTAAGGAATGCGCTGCATATAAAGAGCATCCTGAAAACCCATGATGCCCATACCGATTGGTCTATGCTTAAGGTTCGAATTCTTCGCCTGAGGTACGGAGTAGTAGTTGATGTCGATTACATTATCGAGCATTCGAACCGCTGTCTTAATAGTAGACTTTAATTTCTCTTGATTCAGGCCTGACTCGGTGACGTGGTTTAGCATATTCACGGAGCCCAGGTTGCAGACAGCAATCTCGTCTTTGTTTGTGTTCAGAGTGATCTCTGTGCACAGGTTCGAAGAGTGGATTGCACCTATGTGCTGCTGCGGTGAGCGCACATTACAAGTGTCTTTAAACGTAATCCAGGGATGTCCGGTTTCGAACAGCATGGAAATCATCTTGCGCCATAGATCGCTTGCTTTGATAGTCTTATAGACCTCTATCTCGCCGGCCATCGCCTTACGCTCATATTCCTCGTAAGCAGCTTCGAAAGCTCTGCCACTCAGGTCATGTAACTCGGGCACGTTGTTAGGAGAGAATAGCGTCCAATCCTGATCGTTGAACACACGCTTCATGAATAGGTCGGGAATCCAGTTGGCTGTGTTCATATCGTGCGCTCGGCGTCTTTCGTCGCCGGTGTTCTTGCGCAGTTCCAGGAATTCCTCGATGTCCAGGTGCCAGGTCTCTAAATAGGCACACACGGCCCCCTTGCGCTTGCCGCCTTGATTCACGGCTACAGCGGTGTCGTTGACTACCTTAAGAAAGGGGACGATTCCTTGCGACTTGCCATTGGTGCCCTTGATGTGAGCGCCTAGCGCACGTACCGGAGTCCAGTCGTTGCCCAGTCCGCCAGCCCATTTGGAAAGCATGGCGTTATCTCTGATAGCCGAGTAAATACCGTGTAAATCATCTGGTACCGTAGTCAGAAAGCAAGACGACAACTGCGGGCGTAGTGTGCCTGAGTTAAATAGCTGTGGCGTCGAAACCATATAATCGAAGCTAGAGAGCAGATTATAGAATTCTATTGCGCGCTCTTCACGGTTCTCTTCGTTGCTGGCGAGACCCATTGCTACACGCATAAAGAACACCTGAGGTAGTTCGAAGCGTACGCCATTGCTGTGAATGAAGTAGCGGTCGTAGAGTGTCTGCAGGCCAAGATAGGTGAACTGTTGATCACGATCTGCCTGAAGGGCTTCACCAAGAATGCCCAAGTCGTATTCCAGCAGATGAGGTGAGATCAGGCCGAGTTCGACGCCTTTCTCTATATAGGGCTTAAGTGTTGCCGCATAGCGATAGTGCATCTCTGACTGAGTCGCGGCTTCTGCTATGCCTAGAAAGCCAAGCGCCTCTGCACGGATGGTGTCCATAAGCAGTCTGGCGGTGACATAAGAATAATTTGGATCTTTCTCTACCATGGTGCGAGCGGTCATCACCAAGGAAGTGCGCACATCTGCCATTTTCACACCGGGGTATAGATTCTTTAGCGTCTCTTGGTAGATGTCGTCAGCGGAAACGTCTTCCAGGCCTTCGCAGGCTTCCCTGATGACTACCTGCAGGCGTTCTGTGTCGAGGGGGCCTTGTTCGCCATTATCCAGAATCACATTGATAGCGTTCGATCGGGCTTTTGCTCTTCGATCTGCTGCTCTCGGATTCGCGCATGATCTGCACGGTAAATAACATAGCTTCTTGCGATCTTGTGTTCGCCGGTACGCATCAACGCCAGTTCTACTTGATCTTGAATGTCTTCTATATGAATCGTGCCGCCAGAGGGCATGCGACGGCGAAAGATATCGGTAATTTGGCGCCCTAGCTGCTGTACTGATTCATGGATGCGCGACGATGCAGCTGCATTTCCACCTTCAACCGCCAAGTAAGCCTTGGTGATGGCGACGGCAATCTTGGATTCGTCATAGCTCACTACGGCGCCGTTACGTTTGATTACACGCAATTGGCCGGGCGCAGTTGCTGAAAGAGTTGCTGATTCGTTGCTAGTGGGAGTGGCGGGGGAGGCAGGGTCTACTGCTGTCTGTACATCTGTCTGCATTATGTGCTCCGAATTTGTGGCTACTGCTTAGTATTCTTAATGGACTGTCTTGTTATTAGTGGCTCGAACTAGCTTAGTGCTATGGGCAACTACTCGCTAAAGGCAACTATCCGTCGGTCTGAGTCTCGCCACTGCAATTTTTACAGCGAATGAGTTCCCGTCTGGCCAGATTTGGCAGCGAAATCGATACAAACTGATCTCGTGGCCGAAAATCGGTAAGCCATATACTATATATTGTGTTTTTGCCGCAAGACTTTAACTGTTTTTTTGGATTTTATTGGGAACCCAGAAAACAAGTCCAAAATAAGGGCCAAAATGTCCTTATTGATCAAGCGCTTTCTTATTATTGGACGGTGTGGCATTCGTAACCACCCGGCTTTGCAATAATTTTTATTAGTATCTCTGAGAGATGCAAGCCCTTGATTTACGCTTAACTAATACAATATATAGACAAGCTATAAATCGAAGACACAAGATAATGCGCTTGGCGTGGGAATGCAAGGGATTTCTCTGTGAGTAATATGTGGGTAAATTGTGAGTAGGCTGTTGTTGTAACTGGAAAAACCCAGAGTTGAGCCAGAGTGGCTCACGGCTTTTTAGAGCGCCGCAAAAGAGTGCAGAAGATGCCTCAAAAGGCGTGCAAAATCAGGTGATTGTCGCAATATGATGCACCACTACATATAGTGGTGCGTGAATTTCCCTAAAAACGCCAGATTAGGGGGTAAGCAGGAACTCGATTAGCGCTTTTTGCGAATGCATGCGGTTCTCGGCCTCATCCCACACTACACTATCGGCGGCATCCAGAATCGATGCGCTTACTTCTTCGCCCCTGTGTGCGGGCAGGCAGTGCATAAATAGGGCATCTGATTGTGCCAAGGCCATCAGCTCCTCATCTACCCGATAGCCCGCGAAGCTGGCAATACGCTGATTCTGTTCCTCTTCTTGGCCCATGGATGCCCACACGTCGGTCACCACTAGGTCGGCACCTTGTACAGCTGTCTTGGGGTCTCGGCTGAGTTGGACGCGGCTTTTGTGCGTGTTGAGCAGATCGGCGTTAGGCTCGAATCCTTCTGGAGCGGCAATCTTTAGCTGGAAATCGAATTTGTCCGCCGCATTGATGTAGGAGTGGCACATATTGTTGCCATCGCCAATCCAGGCTACGGTCTTGCCACTGATGCTCCCGCGGTGCTCGACGAAGGTCTGCACATCGGCGAGCAACTGGCAGGGGTGAAAGTCATCGGTAAGCGCATTGATGACGGGCACTGACGAATAGTCGGCAAATCGCATGCAGCTTCTCATGCTCAAAAGTCCGTATTGCCACGCAATCAACCATGCCGGCAAAACACGGGCGCTATCCTCGATAGGCTCCCCTCTGCCTAGCTGAGAGTCGGCATTCGCCAGGAACACGGCGGAACCGTCTAGTTGGTTCATCGCGACCTCGAAGGCGAGTCTGGTCCGGGTAGAGGATTTCTCAAAAATCAGTCCCAGAGTCTTACGCGGCTTGGGCACGCCAGCTCCGGATTCTTCTTCAGTTCGCCAGCACGTTGAATAATATGATTCAATTCGTCGCTGCTGAGGTCCTGCAGGGTAAGAAAATGTTTTACACTCATGATCGCATCTGCTCTATGTTATTGGAAGTCTCCTGTCGACTCTATAATTAACAAGCGCTGGCTAGTTCCGCGATGAATTCGATCAGAGCAAAAAACTAAAAAAGGCAGCTCGCGCCGCCTGTGAATGTGCCCATTTTAACCAGAACTGCAGGGCGGAGCAATTCCCCGTAGAGATAAGTGAGTCGTAAATACCCAAGAATGAACGCCATTGAACTCAAACTCTTCTCCAGCCGTGTCTCGGCGATCTGCGATGAGATGGGTACTGTGCTTGCGGCGCACGGCGTTCTCGCCCAATATTAAGGATCGCCTCGACTTCTCCTGTGCCCTGTTCTCAAGCGACGGCAAGCTCTTTGCCCAGGCAGCACATATACCGGTGCATCTGGGGAGCATGGCTTTCGCCATGGAATCGATAACCGAAAATCGGACTGGCGGAAGGCGATATGCTGGTTTTGAACGATCCCTATCTGGGAGGCACTCATCTGCCAGATGTCACTCTCGTGGCGCCAGTGTTCATCGATCAGGGAGGCGCTTGATCGGGTTCGTTGCAAATAGGGCTCACCACGCAAATATTGGCTGCGACACGCCAGGCTCAATGCCGATATCTTCGCGCCTGGATGAAGAGGGGCTAATCATTCCGCCGACTCTGTTGTACGAAGCCGGGCAAGTGCAGGAACAGGCGCTTTCCTTGCTGGGGATGGAAGAAGAAAAGCTTAGTGGGGATTTTGCAGCGCAAGCCGGTGCCAATACTCTAGGTGTACGTAGGCTAAAATCCCTTGTACAGGCGACAGGCCTTGAACGCTATACACAGGGCATGAGGGAGCTTAATGACTACGCGGATCGCATCACGGCAGACAGCATAAGCGGTTTGGAAGAGGGGGAATATTGCTTCGAAGATTTTCTCGATGATGATGGCTGCGGGCAAGAGAATGTGAGGCTGGCGCTTACGCTGCGTATTAAGGCTGACTCTCTTGAGTTGGATTTTAGCGAGAGCTCAGAGCAGGTAAGCGGCAATCTTAACTGCCCGGAGTCGGTAGTGGCCGCTGCGGCATTTTACTGCATACGCTGCCTATTGCCTGGAGACCCTCCAGCCTGTGAAGGCTTGTTCAGGCGCATTCATCTGCAGACTAAATTAGGTTCGATAGTAAATGCCATGCGACCGGCGGCTGTCGCGGCGGGCAATGTCGAAACTTCCAGCCGTCTGGTCGATCTCGTCTTTGGTGCGTTGGCTCAGGCACTTCCGCTAAGGATTCCGGCGGCCAGTCAAGGCACGATGAATAATGTAGCTATGGGGCGCATAGACAATGAGTCCGGTGAGCGCTGGGATTATTATGAAACCCTGGCGGGAGGAATTGGCGCTGGGCCAAACACGCAAGGCCGTGATGCCGTGCACAGCCATATGACAAATACGCTAAACACCCCGATTGAAAGTCTGGAAATGCACTATCCCTTGCGTGTCCACCGCTATGCAATTCGCAGAGGCAGTGGCGGCAAGGGTAAGCACTCAGGCGGCGCAGGGATTGTGCGTGAATATGAATTCCTGGAGCAGGCGCAATTGAGCCTGCTTAGTGAGCGGCGCCGGCTTTTGCCCTGGGGCTTGCAGGGCGGCGGTCCAGGCAAAAGCGGCAGGAACTCATTGAATGGCGCGGCTCTGCCCGGCAAATGTTCTGTTTCGGTAAAAAAGGGAGACAGGCTGTTAATAGAAACCCCGGGCGGCGGCGCGTGGGGAAAGTGCTAGCCACTTGAATTTCTGTGATTGACCACCATCCATTAAAGGACTGGACGGGGAAAGCCCCTGTCGATATTTCGGCATGGATGTAGGCGGCATTGCTGACAAATCACTAGTGGCGTTGTAAACTCCGGCGCTCGCCATAAGACATATCAAACTCGGTCGCTGTGGCAAACAAACTAATTAGGCTAGCGAGGCAGTATAAATGAGCATTGAAGAAACTATTAAAGAGCAAATCGATTCAAATAGCATTTTGCTCTACATGAAGGGAAATCCAGAGCAGCCGCAGTGTGGCTTTTCTGCACAGGTAACGCAGATGCTAATGTCCTGTGGCAAGCGATTTGCCTATGTCGATATTCTGGCGAATCCTGATGTGCGTTCCACGCTACCCTCAATATCTAATTGGCCAACGTTCCCGCAACTATTCGTGAAGGGCGAACTCGTTGGTGGCTGCGATATCGTTACCGAAATGCATGAGAAAGGTGAGCTTCAGGCCCTGGTCGATACTGTAGAAGTCGAAGCTTAGTAGCGATGTCTGCGTGGGGCGGTTTGGCTTTATGCTTGAAAGTTCTCGCGGGATTAGGGTCTCAAGCCTTAACTCTTTCGAGTCGTACCAAGAGGCCAGCCGCCAAGTTCCTGCCAAGTATTTACGATCTTACAATATAACTCCGCAGTTTTTTGGGCATCATACCGGGCCGAGTGTGCCTCGTCGTTATTGAAGTCTATCCCCGCTGCCTCACAGGCTCTTGCTAACACAGTTTGGCCGTAAGCCAAGCCGCTTAACGTGGCGGTATCGAAGCAGGAGAACGGATGAAACGGATTTCTTTTTAGCTTGTGCCTCTCACTAGAAGCATTGATGAACCCTAGGTCGAAATGTGCGTTGTGTCCGACTAATATCGCTCGCTTACAGTGGTTCGCTTTTAATTGCGTCACGAACCATGCCGAACATTGTCTGCATGACCTCTCTCTCCGGTCGCGCCACGCGCAGCGGATGAAAAGGATCGATGCCAGTAAACTTCAATGCAGCTTCTTCGAGTTTAAGTCCTTCGAAAGGAATGATGCGATGGAAATAGGTCTGTTCGATCCCCAGAATTCCATTGTCGTCCATGCCCAGTATCACCGCGGATATTTCTAGCATGGCATCGGTCTGGGAATTAAATCCCCCGGTCTCGATATCGACAACCACAGGGAGGAAGGTGCGAAACCGGTTCGCAAGCAAATAGTTGGATTCTTCTTGAGAGTCGAAATCGCTCATTAAGTAGTCTCTTCGATAGACCAGGAGACGGTTTCGCCTGCTCGCATGGGAATCACAGTGCTGTCGCCAAAGATATATTCGGCGGGCACACTGAGGGGGTTCTTGCTAAGAGTTATCTGTGCAGAATTACGTGGAAGCTTGTAAAAGTCTGCGCCAAAAAAACTGGCAAAGCCTTCAAGTTTGTCGAGCGCGTTCGCCGCTTCGAAAATCTCTGCATACAACTCAAGTGCCGCATGGGCAGAATAGATGCCTGCGCAACCGCAGGAGGTTTCCTTGGTCTCAATGGCGTGAGGTGCCGAATCCGTGCCGAGGAAAAACTTTGGGCTTCCGCTAGTAGCCGCTTCGATGAGCGCTCTGCGATGGCTACTTCTTTTCAGAATAGGCAGGCAGTAATAATGCGGCTTGACCCCACCGACTAATAGATCGTTTCGGTCCAGCATTAGATGATGTGGCGTGAGAGTGGCGGCAACGTTGTCGCCCTGGCTATTGACGAAGTCCACGGCCTCTTTCGTGGTAATGTGCTCGAGCACGATCTTCAGCTTGGGAAATTTTTGCGTTAGCGGGCTTAGGACATTGTCTATAAAGACACGCTCTCTATCGAAGATATCGACATGCTCGTCTGTTACCTCGCCATGAATAAGAAGAGGGAGCCCTAGTTCAGCCATCTCTTCGATAGCCGGATAGACGCATTCGAGTTCCGCTACACCACTTTCTGAATTTGTCGTGGCGCCTGCAGGGTAGAACTTGATAGCGTGAACGCACTGCTCGTCATAGGCACGCTGTACTTCTTCTGGGTCCAGTTTTTCTGTTAGATAGAGGGTCATCAGTGGCTCGAAACTGCGGCCCTCGGGTATATGAGAGATGATTCTCTGCCTATAGGCCAGAGCTTGCTCGACAGTAGTCACTGGCGGTTTTAGGTTCGGCATGACTATGGCTCTGGCGAAGGTGCGAGAGCTATGGGGGACAGTGGTAGAGAGTGTCTCACCGTCTCGCAGATGCAAGTGCCAGTCATCGGGCTGGGTAAGTCTGAGAGTTTTGGAGCTCATTGCAGTGTTTCTATTGATTCCGATGTGTGATGGCTGCGCTATTGTAACGGAATAAGGCTTCCAGCTGAATTGCCCATTTGTATTGATTCAGCGCGCTCTGCCACAAAAAATTCAATAGCCACCATGGGTAGTTATCAGAAGCGTCGGTTGGTGCTAGAATACGCGTCCTTTTTCGTGCCAAGGCTTGTAAACTCAGCGTTTGGCACATTTACACACTTTTCGACTTTTTGAGCAGTTTTTCAATGCTCTATCAGTTTAGTGATATCAGTTGAGTTGCTCTGGGTTTTCACCAGGGTAGGGTTGGCTTAGGAGCTGGGTTATGTCAGATATAAACAAGGTGGTTTTAGCTTACTCGGGGGGGCTCGATACCTCGGTTATAGCGAAATGGTTAACGCAAACTTACGGATGTGAGGTCGTAACCTTTACTGCCGATATCGGTCAGGGAGAAGAGGTAGAGCCGGCGCGAACGAAAGCTGAGGCGATGGGTATCAAAGAGATCTACATCGAAGATCTGCGCGAGGAATTCGTGCGTGACTACGTTAATCCGATGTTTCGTGCCAACGCCATTTACGAGGGTGAATACCTGTTAGGCACATCTATTGCTCGGCCACTGATCGCTAAGCGCCTCGTGGAGATTGCAGCGGAAACGGGTGCGGATGCCATATCTCATGGCGCTACGGGCAAGGGTAATGATCAGGTCAGGTTTGAATTGGGTGCCTATGCCTTGAGCCCCGGCATCAAAGTTATTGCGCCATGGCGCGACTGGGATCTCAACTCTAGAGATAAATTGTTGGCGTATTGTGCTGCGAATGACATCCCAGTGGAGAAGAAGCGCGGCACCAAGTCTCCGTACTCTATGGATGCGAATCTATTACATATCTCCTATGAGGGTGATGTGTTGGAAGACCCGGGCGCGGAGCCCGAAGACGCTATGTGGCTTTGGTCGGTGTCACCCGAGAATGCACCGGATACGGCTACTTACATTGAGCTGGAATATGAGCGCGGCGATATTGTTGCTATCGATGGTGAGAAGATGTCGCCTGCCAAGGTTCTGGAGCAGCTTAATCGTATAGCTGGAGCGAACGGAATCGGTAGGGCAGATATCGTAGAGAATCGCTACGTTGGCATGAAATCACGCGGTTGCTATGAGACACCTGGTGGCACCGTCATGCTCAAGGCACATAGAGCTATTGAGTCATTGACACTGGATCGTGAACTGGCTCATCTGAAAGACGACCTGATGCCTCGCTATGCCACTCTGGTCTATAACGGTTATTGGTTTGCCCCGGAACGCTACGCGCTACAGGCGATGATCGATGAGTCGCAGAAATTTGTTAACGGCAGGGTTCGCTTGAAGCTGTACAAGGGCAATGTCATTGTAGTCGGCAGGGATTCTGAGAATTCACTGTTTGATGAAGATATCGCGACGTTCGAGGACGATGCTGGTGCTTACAATCAGGGCGATGCGGAAGGCTTTATCAAGCTGAATGCATTGCGACTCAGAATTGCGGCACTGAAAGGGCGCCTGTAGGAGTTAAGGCTTTTCCTTACTCATAGACCTTCTTGCGAAATTCGCAGAGGTCTTCAATTACGCAGGCTCCGCAACGGGGCTTGCGCGCCAGGCAGATATATCTGCCCTGCAGAATCAGCCAGTGATGAGCGTCGAGTAGAAATTCCTCGGGGACGAGTTTTATAAGACGGCGTTCTACTTCCAATACATTCTTCCCAGGGGCGATGCCAGTGCGATTCGATACCCTGAATATATGCGTATCTACCGCCATGGCTATTTGGCGGAAAGCGGTATTCAACACTACGTTAGCGGTCTTCCTTCCTACGCCGGGCAAGGCTTCGAGAAGCTCGCGCTGATCCGGCACTACGGAATCATGCTGCTCGATTAGCATTTCGCAGGTCTTGATCACGTTCACCGCTTTGGTGTTAAACAGGCCAATTGTCTTGATGAATTTCTTTAATCCGGGCACGCCCAGCGCAAATATTTGTTCGGGTGTGTTCGCAACTGCGTAGAGCTTTTCTGTAGCCTTATTGACGCTCACGTCGGTCGCCTGAGCGGAGAGAATTACCGATATGAGTAATTCGAAGGTGCTGCTGTATTTTAACTCCGTTCTTGGTTCCGGGTTTTCATTTCTGAGACGCGTAAATATCTGCGTTCTTTTTTCCTTATTCATGCTGTGTGCTTTCCCGGGTTTTGATCAGTCTTTCGGATCGCTTCTGATTAGGCGGCCCGTAACTCTAGCGCGTTTCGCCGGTATGACAGCGTTTGGCTCATCGGCAGTCTTGTCACCTGCTGAATTACGGATTTTGTTAGTTAGTGCAACCAATAGGCCCAGCACTATAAAAGCTCCTGCCTGGGTGTCGGCGAATCGAAAGTAGTTGGCGCCAGATTGGCCGCTGCCAACAAGAGAGAGCTCGCCATTCGCTGGCAGCAATAGTTGCCAATTCGCAAGAACTGTTCCGTTTATAAGCAGTTCTCTACAGCCGGAAAAAAGGAGCAGTGCAATCAGAAAGCCTAGGCCCGTCTTTAAGCTATCGGGCAGTGCTTCGGTCCACTTGGACTTAGAGGAAACTAACTCCATTCGAATCAAGATAGATATATTGCAGCAGATTAGCGGAATATAAATACCCAGGTTTACGAACAGTGGGTAGAAATACAGGGCGGTAATGGTTTCCGCCAGTGTAGTAAAGCTGGCCAGGATCAGCATGAACCAAATTAGTCGCCATTTGTGCGAGAACTGGCTCGCCAGTAATGACGTGGTGACGCAAGACAGGATGCATACGAGCAGGGTTGCGATGCCCAGGCCTATCCCATAGACCAGGCTGCTGGACACGGCGAGCAAGGGGCTTAGCCCAAGCAGTTGCACGAGCACGGGATTGTTTGTCCACACCAGGCCCGGTTTTCCAGCCTGTAGTTCAAGTTCGCTCATGGCTTTGTCGACTCGTTGTTGGCGCGGGATAAGCCCTGCCCAAAGATCCGTGGCCTACAGAATTGATCCAGAGCCGGAGCGCAGAAGTTGCCGAACAGTACGGCGAACGCTATCGAATCGAGATAGCTGCCCCACACCCTGATTGAGTAAATGGACAGGCCAATGATGATTCCGTAGACGATCTTGCCTGGCCGTGTGGTAGCGGCACTTACGGGGTCCGTAGCAATGAAAAATGCGCCGATCATGGTGGCACTGCCAAACAGGTGCAGATAGGGCGTGCCATAGATCGACACGCTGCCGGGTGCATAGAACAGCGCGGAGACAACGAGGACGGTAGCGATGATGGCCACTGGAATATGCCAGCTTATTATTCTTTTATAGAGTAGCAACAGGCCGCCGAACAGGTAGCCGATGTTGATGACTTCCCAGGCTGTTTCGGATTCGCGGGAGAACAGTGATGCCCCGGAGTCCCGTGCTGCTAGCAGGGCGCTGTGTCCGGCCATCTTGAATTCGATTAGGGGCGTTGCCATGGCTAGACCATCGGTAAATGCCTTCATATCGAAATCGCTAGACGCAGCGAATGGGAAGCTGAGTAATAGCGCCTGTTTAAAACCACGCCAGCTAAGTGGGCTTAGAATTTCTTGTTCGGCGCCAGCTATGGGTATACCAAGGCTATCGACGGAGAGGGCTCCTTCTACGACCTCGTTGGGAAGGTGCCAGCTAGTCATCTGAAGGGGGAAAGCCAGGAGCAGCATCGCGTAGCCGCACATCGCGGGGTTAAATGGATTCTGCCCCAGACCTCCGTAGAGGTGTTTGGCAACTACGATCGCAAAAATTATACCTAGCGCGACCAGCCACCACGGCGCACCGGGTGGGATGCCTATGGCGAATAATGCCGCACAGACCAGAGCGCTTCGGTCAGCTAGGTGCAGCGCGATGTTCTTGCCACGCAGGCGTAGCATTGTGGTCTCGGCCGCCAGAGCAAAGAATCCGGCAATCAGGATGTTCAGCAGAATCCCATAGCCAAAGAACCAGAGTGAGGCGCAGATACCCGGCAGCAGGGCTAGCAATAGCGTCTGCATAAGTTGTGCAATATTCTTGCCGCTATGTTGAAAAGGGGCTCTGGTATCCATGTTGCTCATCTATTTAGGCTTGTCCTGCTCCGAGGCAACACTCTTGCTCTCAGCTCTGCGTGCCTTGACTCGTGCCACGGCTGCCGCGATCTCTCTGCTGGCTTTCTCTTTCGAGAAAAATTCCTGCCCGTCGCCATTGCTACTCACAGACTCTCCTGACTCTCCTGACTCTGCTGCCGGCTTGTTTGCTGGCGCGGCTTTTGTTCTTGTTGGAGCCTGGTCTTTCTCTTTCTTTATTCGATACTGGTGATATTGAAAGCGTTGCTGCCAAGCCTCGCTGCGCTCATGGTTGGTTCGGCCGGCTTCTATTGCTGCCTTGCTGTCCTGATATATACTAACTAATGGTATATGGCTTGGGCACACGTAGTCGCAGGCGCCGCATTCGATGCAATCCATAAGGCCATGTTCCAGTAGTTGGCTGTTGTTTTCGGTCTTGCTGAAAGCTAGCAGTTGCTGTGGAAGTAATCGCACGGGACAGGCATCTGCGCAGAAGCCGCAGCGTATACAGGCCTGTGTCTCGGCGGGGGGTGCAAGCTCGGCAGAGCCTGCGGCGATTAGGCAGTTTGTGGTCTTGCTCACAGCGGCATTGTCACTGGGCAACTGCAGTCCCATAAGTGATCCTCCCAAGACTGTCTTGGCTCGGAGGCTCTTATCGATTCCACAGATGTCGAATAGAAACTCAACAGAGCAGCCAATCAGAGCCTCGAAGTTCTTCGGGGTCTTCAATGCCTGGCCACTCAATGTAGTGATTCGACTTATACAGGGTTTTCCCTGGGCAACTGCTTGAAAAGCTGCATAGCTGGTGCCGGCATTGTGCACTAGCACGCCATGCCGCGCAGGCAGTTGGCCGGACGGTATTTCAATGCCCGCTACAGATTGGATGAGTTGCTTCTCGGAACCCGCCGGATACTTGCTCGCTACGAGTATGAGTTCACAATTTTCAGCGATGTTAGTCTGAGCTTCTATAGCCTGTTCAAGAGCCTGTATCGCATCTGGCTTGCTTGATTCGATAGCGATTACGCAGCGGCGGGCAGAGCTCGCTCGTTGCAGGATCGCGGCGCCAGTAACGACCCCTTCTGCACGTTCCCTGATCAGTGCCTCATCTGCGCTTATATAAGGCTCACACTCGGCCGCATTGATAATGAGTAGATCGACAGCTTGATGCGCTGCCGAGTCAATTTTGTCTGCCGCAGGAAATCCCGCTCCGCCCATTCCTACTATTCCGGCACGACGAATTGCCGTGACTAGTTCCTCACTAGCGAGTTGTCTGTAGTCGACAGCAGGCTCGAGTGGAAGCGACGTATCGAGACCGTCTGTTGTGAGGACTATGCAAACTTGTTTCTGCTGGGAGTGATCGGCAACGTAGGCTTCTTCAATCGCGCTGACTATTCCCGACGTGGGGGCGTGGACGGGAATGCAGCTGCGCCCTTGTGCGCTCATCTGAAGCTGTGCCAGCTTCTGATACTTGTGTACATGGTCCCCAGCCGCTATGCATAGGGTAATTGTGCCACTTTTAGTCGCTCCAACAGGTATCTTTAGTTGCGGCGGTATAGGCATAGGCATGATGCGCGAGCGCAGGCTGTGCTCTTTGTGTGTTGGGGGCTTGATTCCGCCAGCAGTGCGCCTGGTGCTCAGCGATGTCCCGACTCCTAGCATCGATTGAATTCGCTGCAATGGGCTCAAGGTCTTGCACCTTGCATGTCGTGATTCTTGGAGAATATAACGGCTGGATGGCCGGGTGCATCTTCGTAGTGCTTAAGCATGTCGATGCAGTCAACAGGACAGGGCTCCACGCAGAGATCGCAGCCGGTGCATTCGGCTTCAATTACCGTGTGCATTAACTTAGGCCCACCAAGGATCGCGTCAACGGGGCAGGCTTGTATGCACTTGGTGCAGCCTATGCATTCGTCCTCTCGAATCACGGCGACGCTGAACTCTTTAAACTGGCCGTGGGATGGATCGAGATTCAGTACAGGATCGTTGAGTAGCTCGGCGAGCTCCAGAATCGTCTCATGGCCGCCGGGTGGGCATCTATTGCTCGCCTCACCCTCACTTATTGCTCGAGCATAGGGGAGGCAGCCGGGGTGGCCGCACTGACCACATTGAGTTTGCGGCAGGACGCGATTGATCTGTGTCACCAGGGATTTTTGTGCAGTCAGCTGATAACACAGGTACTTGTAGATTTTGAGCAGCAGTAACGACGTCGCGAGAATCAGAGCGCCGCTAAGGGAGAGTTGCACCAGCCAAAATGTGTTGAGGGGAAGCATCAATTTATGTCAGTCCTGCAAATCCGAGCAGGCTGATAGTAACGAGTCCAGCGGTGATTAGCGCAATAGCACTGCCTCGAAATGGAGCGGGCACATCGGCCGACTCTAGGCGCAGGCGCACAGCGGCGAACCCCACTATCATCAAGGAATAACCTAGTGCAGCGCCGAAGTTCTGCGCGATATTCTCGCTAAAACCTAGAATGCTATTGCTACTGAGCAGGGTGGCGCCAAGTACCGCGCTATTTCCGCCAGTTAGGAAGAGCAGCAGACCCTGCTGCCTTGCGGTGATAGGAAGCCTGGCTGAAATTATTCTTAGCAGTGCGGTCGTTAGTAGTGCGCTAGTGCCGACAAAGACCACTAACCGCAGAAACTCGATATTAAGTGGAATTAATACGAAGCGATAGAGGAAAAGGTTTGTTATCGAGGCGGCGAACAATACGACGAAATTGAACAGGGCGAACTCTATGGCCTGGGGTAATCGTTTGGTGGAGTAAAAAAGTGAGGAAACGCCTAAAAGCTGAATCAATATCAGGTTGTTGACCAGTGCGGCGGCAATGATAATGCTGAGATAGTTAGTCACGAAGCGATGCTTCTCCAACGGTTGCTATAAGGCGCTCTTGTGAAGGTTCGGCGCTCAGATAGTTAGCGAGATTGTCACGAATTCTATCATGACGGCAACAGCAGAGCAGCTGCGTCGAAGAGGGTATTCGCGCCGCTGCGGTTCTCGCTGAAGGGTTTTATTCGTCGAATAAATCAGCCGAATGTGCGGCTGGTATTTGATAGCGCGCGAGGATGGCTGCCTCGCTTGCAGCAGCTTGTTCATGGTTAATTACCAGCTGATAGCCATTCTTGTTTTCCATCACCACATTGTCGTTGTCGTTGTCTCTTATCAGGTTGGCAAAATGATCAAAGTCTCTAACCGGCTCGCCGTTAACATATTCCACAATCCAGTTGCGCCAATCGTGGTAGCCAAGATTAACGTCGGCGGCCATGACCTGAAGTGCGACGACTAATTGTCGACGCTCAGGAGAGCTCCATTCGTTGCGCGCCTGCAGAAGACTCACCGGTGCTGTGCGACTCCAGTCGTTGCCCCAGCGTTTGATGAGATTCATGTTGAGGGGCACGAACAAGATGCCTCCGTAGATATAATATTCAGGTATCTTATCGAACTGTTCTCCGGTGACGAGGCTGTAACTATCGAGAGCCTCGCGCGCATCGAGCTTGGTGGTTTGAACCTGACCGTGACGTGCATAGGTTATGGCGACAGATTCACCCACATGGTGCAAGTCAATGGCGTGTTTGTAGTCGGTGAGTATATCGTCTGATAGACGTATGCTGCCGTCCTCTGCGATATCGAAGTCATCGATCTGCAGAATGACGTCATTCTCTTCCAACATGCCTTGTGCCGGTGCGTCGTCGAATACCTTGATAACCAGCACGCCGTTCTGATCATCACTCAAGCCATAGGCTTTCTTGGCGGCGGGGCTGTCGAGGGTCTGCGTGCGGAAGCCCAGATCGGGAAAGCCGTCATAGATCCCATCTTCGCTATCGGTGAGCACGTGACGGATCATGCTGGGAGGAACAAAGTAGCCAAGATTTTCAGCCCGTCCACCACTATTTGCCTGCATGACGACGCCGACTATCTGTTGGTCGACTATGACAGGCCCGCCGCTATTACCGGGGTTAATTGCGGCATCAATCTGGCCGGCGAGGAGATAGCCGCCGGCATGGGCATAGACTTGCTGTTCTACCCGAGAGAGTATGCCCTTGGTTATGCTCAGGGACTTGCCGCCTATTGGATAGCCATACACAGAGACTTCCTGCAGGGGCGCGGGTAAATCACCGATGCTAAGCGCCTTCAGGTCGCTAAAGAAGCCAGGCTCGTCAACGGTGATAAGAGCTAAATCGGCCTCATGGGATATAAAGGTAACTCGTGCAAGATAGCGGCGCGGGTCATTGTGCTTCTGCGCCTGCACGTAACTGGCATTAGCCACTACGTGTGCATTAGTTAGTATCTGATTTCCCGATATGACAGAGCCAGAACCACTGCTCTGTCTTGGTGAAAGCAATCGCCAGGGAGTAAAGTAGTCGGGGGCGGATTGCGTGGTGTAGATCTTTATTACGGAGTCTTCGATCGCTCTGATTTCACTGTTCTGTGCCTGGGCGATACTAGCGCCGGTGAAAACAAACAGGAAGAGGGTCAGTAATATCATGCGCGATGGTTTGCCGAGAAGACTGTTAGGGAAACGCATAGCAATAACCTCTGGTTCGGAATTAGGACAGCCACTGGGGCGAGAAGCAGCACGGCGGCAAGCAATCAAGTGATGAAGCTTAATATGTTAGCGATGACAGTGCCAGTAGCCTGATTTTGGGTCATGACTGGGCTAAGACCTGAGCGCTATGAAAATCCGTGCAGGAAAGGCCACAGATCAGGTAATGCGCATTCCCGGCTGTGCGCCAGTATGGGGTTCCAGCAACCAGATTTCCTTGCCACCGGGGCCCGCCGCTAGAATCATGCCTTCGGACAGGCCAAATTTCATCTTGCGGGGTTTAAGGTTAGCTACGACAACGGTCAGCATGCCGAGCATTTTCTCAGGCTCGTAGGCTGACTTGATACCGGAAAATACGGTTCTGCTAATTTCTTGCCCTAGTTTGTCTGGGCCCAAATTAAGGACTAATTTGAGCAGCTTGTCGGCGCCCTCGACGTGTTCGGCGCTAATAATTTCCGCGATGCGCAGATCGACCTTCGCAAAATCATCGAATTCGATCTCGTCTTCGAAGCCGGTAGTATTTTCAGCTGCCGGCGCAGGACTCTCTGCCTTGGTTTGAGCGAGTTCTTCAAATTCTTTCTGTGTAGCATCTACCATGGCCTGCACCTTGTCTGCTTCAACCCGCGTCATCAGCGGTTTGAATTTATTGATCTTGTGTCCGACCAGTAACTGGTCGAGGTCATCCCAGCGTAGGGGTTCTATTGCCAGAAACTGTTCGGCACTTGCGGTCATGGCAGGTAACACAGGTTTTAGATAGCACATGAGCAGACGAAAGGCATTGATGCCACTGCTGCAGATTGCCTGCAGCTCGGGGGACTGCTTGTCAGTCTTCGCAATTACCCAAGGTTCTTTGTCGTTAATATACTGATTCGCCTTGTCGGCGAGAGCCATGATGAGGCGAATAGCCTTGCTGTATTCTCGAGACTCATAGAGGTCGCCAATCTCGTCCTTGAAGGATTGGATCTGCGCGAGTAATTCGGGGTTGTCCGGCTGCTCTGCCAGATAGCCATCGAAGCCTTTGCCAATAAATCCCGCGCAACGGCTGGCGATATTGACTACTTTGCCGACGAGATCAGAATTCACTCGCTGCGCAAAGTCTTCCAGGTTCAAATCCAGATCGTCAATCCCGTTGGAAAGTTTCGCGGCGAGGAAATAGCGCAGGTATTCCGGGTTCAGGTGATCGAGGTAGGTGCGCGCGTTGATGAAGGTGCCGCGGGACTTAGACATCTTTGTGCCATCCACGGTTAGAAATCCGTGCACATGAACGGCAGTTGGGGTGCGATAACCGGCGCTGGTAAGCATCGCGGGCCAGAACAGAGTGTGGAAGTTTATGATGTCTTTGCCAATAAAGTGGTACAGCTCGGTATCTCTGTCATTCTGCCAGTAGTCATCGAACTCATAGTCGCTGCGATCACAAAGATTCTGAAAGCTAGCCATGTAGCCAATCGGTGCGTCCAGCCACACGTAGAAATACTTTCCTGGCGCACCCGGGATTTCGAAACCGAAATAGGGTGCATCGCGGCTGATATCCCACTCTTGTAATTGGGTATCCAGCCATTCGCGAAGTTTGTTCGCGACAGCGTCTTGCAGGGTGCCGCTGCGAGTCCAATCGGAGAGCATGTCTCGAAACTCGGGCAGTGCAAAGAAGAAGTGCTCCGACTCTTTCTCTATCGGTGTTGCGCCAGAGATTGAGGAACGGGGGTCGATCAGTTCGGCGGGGCTATAGGTAGAGCCGCAGGCCTCACAGTTATCTCCGTATTGATTCTCTGCCTTACACTTGGGGCAGGTTCCGGTGATATATCTATCCGCGAGGAAGAGCTTTTTCTCGGGATCGAACAGCTGCGTAATATTCCTTCTATTTATAAGTCCATTCTTATCCAGAACATTGTAGATGTGCTCCGACAGTAATTTGTTCTCGCTCGAGTGAGTCGAATGGAAATTGTCGAAATGAATGAGGAAGTCAGCAAAGTCTTTCTGATGCTCGCGGCTCACGTTTTCGATCAGCTGTTCCGGCGATATACCTTGCTGCTCGGCGCTCAACATGATCGCCGTGCCGTGGGCATCATCGGCACAGACGTAGACGCAGTCGTTGCCTCTTAGATTCTGTAGGCGAACCCAAATATCGGTCTGAATAGCTTCCATGAGGTGACCAAGATGGATGCCTCCATTTGCATAGGGCAAAGCACTCGTAACCAATATTTTTCGTTGACTCACGTTAACTACCTGCTGGTTTCTATCGTTCTCGATTTATATTCATTGATAGGGTAGTGGCGATTCTGACGCCAGTTCCTACCTTACTCTATCTGCTAGTTCTTCGCGTTCCTATTAGATTTCGATCATTTCGAAGTCTTCTTTACCCACGCCGCACTCGGGGCACATCCAGTCGTCGGGTATATCATCCCAACTGGTTCCTGCGGGAATGCCTTCTTCAGGTAAGCCTAGTGCCTCCTCGTAGATGAAGCTACATACCAAACACTGCCATTTTCTCACTGATGTTCCTCCTGGGTAGTGGACCTAGTTTTTTTGCTCTCAGGCCGAGAATTATTCATTCTACTGCCAGCTGCTGGATAGGCTGCAGGTACTCTTCACGTAGCCGACCCTGCGGCCAGAGATCGATTGACGAGAGTCATGTCGATAGGCGCCGCATAATACTGCAACCGTTTAGTTTTTTCAGCCTGTTTTTGTGCATGAGGAGAAGGTTGTTCCCAGTAGTAGCAGTGAGGTAATCACTAAATAAGAGATGATTCTAGGGTGAATAGGCTCTATCATTCGCGTTCTCTTAATCTTGTGGGTGCGAACGCAGTCATCAGTGAGAATGCGAAGTCACGCGTAAAAAATAATTCTGGATATATATAATGAGCATCAAGTCCGACCGCTGGATCAGGGAAATGTCGACCGAGCAGGGAATGATTGAGCCTTTCGTTGCCGATCAGGTTCGTTACGTAGATGGAGAAAAAGTAATTTCATTCGGCACATCCAGCTATGGTTATGACGTGCGCTGTGCAAGTGAGTTCAAAATATTTACCAATGTGCACACTACCAGTGTGGTAGATCCAAAGAACTTCGATGAGAGCAGCTTCGTGTCCATCGATGAGCCATATTGCGTTATTCCGCCCAACTCCTTCGCGCTAGCGCGTACTATCGAATATTTTCGAATCCCCAAAGATGTATTGACAGTCTGCCTCGGGAAGTCAACCTACGCGCGCTGCGGTATCATTGTTAACGTGACTCCCCTGGAGCCAGAGTGGGAAGGGCATGTCACGCTCGAATTTTCCAATACAACGCCATTGCCGGCCAAGATTTACGCGAATGAAGGCGTAGCGCAGATGCTGTTCTATCAATCGGATGAGCAATGTGAAATGACGTACAAACAGCGCGGTGGAAAGTATATGGGCCAGACTGGGGTGACCCCGCCAAAGGCCTAGCTAGTACTAACTGCGGCGCCTCTAGAAGTCGGCGCAGACTCTGTCCGTACCGATCCTGCGCAAGGCTGTCTGCGCCAAATTTTCCTCCTCAACGCGATGGATTTCTGGCGTATTTCTACTGTCGCGACGCAATAAGTCAATTTTTTGACGCTTCTAGTCTTGGCAGCACAATCGCTACGCTTCGCTGTTTAGCCCTGTAAGCCTCGCAATACCTGCACTAGCAAAAAAAAATAACGAAATTCAACACCTTGGAACAAATATTGCTCTGAATAGCTGCAGCGGTCCGTCTTTAATCAGTATGGGCAGCCGTGCTTATGCACCGTGGGGGCTTTGGGAAATTTTTGCGTAGGTGATTTTGGGGGGCAGGGAGGAATTCTGACCGAGGGCATTGTGAAATTTGTTGCACCCTATTTATCTAATTGAGTAGATCGTCAGAATTGATATTTAGTTTAGAAAGTAAAATTAAATGGAATTGCAGAAGTAAAACAAAAAAATGGGATGGTAGTCATGACTTCGGCAACTGAAGCTAAAGTTTACGAACAGGTTTTACCTAATGGTGAAGCAACAGATGAGAATCTAACGGCAGTAGTAGAGCGTTATGCGCCGCTGGTAAAGCGCATCGCGCATCATCTATTGCTAAGAATGCCAGCTAGCGTTCAGATCGATGATCTGATTCAGTCGGGAATGATTGGTCTTCTCGAGGCGGCGAAGAAATACGATGTCTCTAAGGGAGCCAGCTTCGAAACCTATGCCGGCATTAGAATTCGTGGCTCAATGTTGGATGAGGTGAGAAAGGGAGACTGGGCCCCCAGGTCTGTGCATCGCAAATCGCGTAAAGTCGCCGAGGCAATAAAGGCAATCGAGGCCAGAACGGGCAAAGATGCGAAGGATCAAGATATCGCGACGGAGCTTGAAATCGATCTGAATGCCTATTACGCGATCTTACAGGATGCCAGTGGTAGTCGATTGTTCAGTTTCGATGACATCATGGAGGGCGATGATTCCGCCATCGAGTTAGCAGCCGGAGAACTTCCGGGCCCTTGCGACGGCTTACAACGGTCCACCTTCAAGGCGCACCTGTCCAGAGCTATAGATGGTCTGCCTGACAGGGAAAAACTGGTGCTAGCTCTGTATTATGACGAAGAGCTCAACCTGAAAGAGATTGGCGAAGTCATCGGCGTTAGTGAGTCTCGAGTAAGTCAGATTCACAGTCAGGCGGCTATGCGTCTAAGGTCACGACTCTCTGATTGGCGCTAGACCTTAGGCCTTGCAAATCGGCATTCCTCATTCTGCGTGACTACTGCTGTATTAGGGCAGAAATAGCCCATCTTCTCCGTTATAATCCTCGACCCACATAGCGGGAACACTCGAGTTCATGTCATCTGTAGCTTCGAACAACTCTTTAGACGCCAATAGCGAAGGAATTATGCTTTCTGCGCGCCAGCTTTTTTGCGAGCGTGATGATCGTGTTTTGTTCCAGAATCTGGATTTCGACCTGGCCGAGGGTCAGGTACTCCAAGTTCAGGGCAGCAATGGCAGCGGTAAAACTACGCTGCTGCGTATACTCTGCGGGCTGAACGATAGCTATGCCGGCTCGATTAGGTGGTACGGTCAGGAAATCGAAGAGCAGGCGGCTGCATTTTTCGCCTCATTGCTCTACATAGGCCATAGGGTGGGTGTCAGCAAGGTGCTTAGTCCCATTGAGAATCTTCGCTGGAGTTGTAGCCTCAAGCAGGCGGTGAATGAAGATCAGATCATGAGCGCTCTCAAGGAAGTGGGTCTGCGTGGTTTCGAAGAATCGCCCTGTTACACCTTATCCGCGGGGCAGCAACAAAGAGTATCGCTTGCGCGCTTGCTTATCAGCCCGGCGAAATTATGGGTATTAGATGAGCCGTTCACCACTCTCGATACGAAAGGGGTAGCTCAGCTGGAGAGTATTTTGCAGGATCAGGCGAAGGCGGGCGGTTCGGTCATGGTTACTACACACCATCAACTGACTATCCCTCAGTTAAGCCTCTTGAGCCTGGGTTGAGGTGGAAGCTATGAGCGAAAAGCAGACAACGACTTCGGCCGCATTTCTTGCCACCCTAAAGCGTGACCTGCTGATTGCCTTTAAGAAGAAAAACGACGTAGTCAATCCCTTCATGTTCTTTATCATCGTCGTCTCCCTGTTCCCTATAGGCATTAGTCCGGAAAGCGACAGGCTAACTGAGATTGCGGCAGGCGTGATCTGGATATCGGTACTACTGGCATCTATGCTCTCGATGGATAATCTGTACCGGGCAGACTTTGAGGATGGCTCTCTGGAGCAGCTGTTGCTCAGTCCGCATCCGCTATTCTTTCTTGTGTTGGCGAAGAATATTAGTCACTGGCTTGTCAGCGGGCTACCAGTGGTGTTGGTCTCTCCGCTGCTGGCCTATATGTTGGCGCTTCCGGAAGAGGCTTACCTGACTCTGGTGCTGAGCCTGCTATTGGGCACGCCTATAATGAGCCTTGTTGGCTCAATTGCCGTCGCCTTAACTGTGGGGCTTGGCAGTAGGGGGCTAATACTCGCGGTTATCACCCTGCCGATGAGCGTTCCCGTTTTGATCTTTGGCACCCTGGCAGTTCAGTCGACTTTGAACAGTCAGTCGCCGCTGGGCTACCTGAGTCTCATGCTGGTCATGCTCTCTGTTTCGGTGAGTCTGGCCCCATTGGCCTCGGCTGCAGCTCTAAAGATCAGTGTGAATTAGCTCGAACCGACGAAGATTGGTCCAATAACGGTATTACCGCGTAATTACAATGAGTTACAATACGTAACACGGTGGGTTTGGAGCGGCGTGATATATTTGCTCTGCTGTTTGATCTGCCAAGAGATAAGAGGATAGTTGTTCGTCATGTGGTTATGGTTTTCCAAACTCGGTTCCCCCAAATGGTTCTATGAACTAAGCGGGAAATGGCTGCCCTGGCTGATAGCTGCCATGGTAGTTTTCATGACAGTCGGCCTGGTGTGGGGTTTGCTGTTTCTGCCGCCCGACTATCAACAGGGTTTCACCTCAAGAATTTTGATCGTACACGTTGCTGTGGCGGGCACGTCTCTGGCGTTTTTCCCGCTGTTGTTGGTCTCTGGCACCATTACACTGGTCTGGCGCATGAAGCTGGCGGATATGGTAGCGAAGAATGCAGCCATACTGGGTGCCTGGTTTTCATTCATTACCCTGGCAACCGGATCTCTGTGGGGTAGCGTAATGTGGGGAACCTGGTGGGAATGGACCGACAGCAGGTTGGTATCTATGCTGTTTCAGTTGTTTCTTCTGCTGGGAGTTATTTCTCTTCGCTCGGCGCTAGAGGATTCGGAGACAGCGGCGAAAGCTTGTGCGCTACTATCTATAGTGGGTTGTATTAATGTAGTGATAATCAAATATTCCGTAGAGTGGTGGAACACGCTGCATCAGGTTTCCAGTCCGGTTTCTATGGATACCCAGAGTCCGAATGGTCCAGAGTTCTGGATAGCAACATTGATAATGATTGTTGCGGTCTATCTGTTTCTGTCTGTCAGTCTGATTCTTTCGACACGCAATGAAATTCTCGAAAGAGAGCGCAGGTCACAGTGGGTTCAAGATCTTGTGTCGAAGAGTTAGCCCTTAGGTCTGCTTAGGTTTATTAGGATAGTAAATGTTAGATGCAATACAATTTTCAAGCTTTGCCGAATTTATCGACATGGGTGGTTATGGGTTTAATGTGTGGTCGGTGTATGGGCTCTTCGCAATATTTGTTACTGTTAACCTGATACTGCCACTGCGCAAAAAACAGAGGATACTTCGTCAGTTGAAGCGTCGCATGACACTGGATGAAGAAATTAAGAGTGAAGATAGTCAGAGTAGTTAGTCGACCTTACTAGAGTAGTTATCGTTTTGGAGTAGTAGATGAAACCTCATAGACGCAAGAAGCTCGGGATCATTATTTTTATAGCCGCCGGTCTAAGCGTTGCCGTGGGCTTTACCGCCTTCGCACTTAAACAAAATATCAATATGTTCTATACGCCAACCCAGGTTGCCGAGGGTGAGGTAGGCTCGGGGCAGCATTTTAGAATAGGTGGCATGGTAAAGACTGGAACGGTACTCGGCGCGACCGATAGCCTGAAAGTTAATTTCGTAACCACTGATTTCGTAAGCGACGTGCCCATTCAATACGAGGGCATACTGCCCGATCTGTTCCGCGAGGGGCAGGGCATCGTAGCCGAAGGCGAGATGGATGCTAACGGTGTGTTTCAGGCCTCAAGGGTGCTGGCCAAGCACGATGAAAACTTCATGTCGCCGGAAGTGAAGGCTGCTCTCGATGCATCCGGCGCCTCTGCCGAAAACCATTCTCCCGTGGCAACTAACTAAGGCATGTAATTAGATGATTCCTGAGATTGGTCAATTTTCTCTAATACTGGCGCTATGTCTTAGCGTCATTCTCGCTTCACTCCCAATTATTGGTGCCTATCAGAATAATTTTCTGTGGATGAGCATGGCGCGGCCGCTTTCCGCTGGCGTGTTCGTGTTCCTGGCTGTCTGTATCGCCATTCTGGCTTATGCCTTCGTCACCGATGATTTTTCAGTGAAGTTTGTTGCCGAGCATTCGAATTCCTTGCTACCTGATCGCTATAAGCTGACTGCAGTCTGGGGCGGGCATGAGGGCTCATTTCTGCTTTGGACATTCATGCTTTCAGGGTGGATGCTAAGCGTCGCTATTTTTACCAAGAGCATGCCGCTGGAATTTGTGGCGCGAGTTCTAGGCGTGCTGGGCGTTCTAATCACCGGTTATATTTTGTTCATGCTGGCGACTTCGAACCCCTTTGCTCGAATCGTTCCGTTGCCTCCGGTTGATGGCGCAGATTTAAATTCCGCCCTGCAAGATTTCGGTTTCATTATTCATCCCCCGACGCTCTATATGGGTTACGTGGGCTTTTCGGTGGTATTCGCCTTCGCGATGGCGGCGCTGCTAAGCGGCAAGATGGATGCAGCATGGGCGCGTTGGTGCCGACCCTGGGCAAACGTATCTTGGGCAATACTAACACTGGGTATCGCGCTGGGCAGTTGGTGGGCCTATTATGAATTGGGTTGGGGAGGCTGGTGGGCTTGGGACCCTGTTGAAAATCCACCGCTAATTACCTGGTTGTTCGGGACCGCGCTGATTCATTCACTCGCGGCCACTGAAAAACGCGGCGTGTTTAAATCCTGGACGGTATTGTTAGCTATATTGGCATTCGCCGGCAGTTTGCTCGGTACCTTTATTACACGGTCTGGCTTGCTGACCTCGGTGCATGCATTCGCCAGTGACCCGACTAGGGGGTTCTTCATCCTCGCAATTCTTGGCATTACCGTTGGCGGTGCTCTTCTGCTCTTCGCCTTTCGCGCGCCATTGATGAAGAGTGAGTTCGGCTTCGATCTTGTCTCGCGGGAAATACTGCTGTTATCCAATAATATTATATTAGTGGTAGCGGCAGCCTCTGTATTTCTGGGCACGATGTTTCCAATGGTTTACCAGGGGCTGACAGACGACCTGATTTCGATAGGGCCTCCCTACTTCAACGCAATCTTCATACCGTTGATGGCCTTGCTCACAGTAATACTGGCGATCGGTCCCTATTGCCGCTGGAAGCGCACATCGGTCGCTTTTTTAGTAGCGCAGATGGGCAAGGTGGCCTTGGCCTCTCTCGCGCTGGGAGTAGTGGTTCCGCTGATCGTCACCCTGGAATTTTCCCTGGTAGCGACAATCGCGGTAGCGCTAGCCTCGTGGATAGTCTTAGCGATGCTGCAGGATATTCGAAACAAGACCACTAACAAGGCGAGCCGATTAAAGGGGCTTAGGTCTCTATCGTTTAGCTACTACGGTATGCAGACCGCGCACCTTGGCATGGCGGTGATGCTGATCGGCGTGGCATTGACCAGTGCCTTTAGCTCCGAGCGAAGTGTGTTGCTTGCGCCTGGGCAGGATGTAGGGCTAGGCAATTACGTTTTTCGATTCGAGGGCGCAGCTGCCATCAATGGGCCAAACTACGTGGGTGAAGAGGCAAGCTTCACAGTAATAAAGGGAGCCGAGAAAATAACTACCCTGCATCCCCAGAGAAGAGTCTATCTAGCGACGGGAACCCCATCGACAGAAATGGCGATTGACGCTGGGCTGTTTCGAGACCTGTTTATTACTCTGGGTGAACAGAAAGAAGGTGACTCATGGTCGATGACTATCTACGTCAAGCCCTTCGTTCGCTGGATTTGGCTAGGTGCGACCTTTATGACCCTTGGCGGCATTCTCGCGGCGGCAGATAAGCGTTATCGGCGCCTACGCAGACGGCATACAGAGCCTAATCGGGAGCAGAGTAGGTCGAAGCCACTGGGAGGCGAGCTGCAAGCAAGCTCCTGATAAAATACGATGAATAAGCTGAAATTCTATTTTCCGGTGCTCGGGTTTGTTGTTGTTGCCATAGCCCTGTGGCGCGGCCTCTATCTTGACCCAAAGACATTGCCCTCTATGTTAATCGATAAGTCGATGCCGTCTTTCGAACTCACCTCGGTGGATGGTAAGCAGGTGAGTAACGCGGATCTGCCCTCTCAAATATTCCTGCTCAATGTCTGGGGGTCGTACTGCCTGCCTTGTCTGATAGAACATCCGACTCTGATGAGGCTGACTGAAGAAGGCGACATTCCAGTGGTTGGGGTGAACTATCGTGATCAGCAGGATTTGGCGATCGATTGGTTGGAAGAGAATGGAAACCCTTTTTCTTTTAGCATCTTGGATGAGAGTGGCCGATTTGGGATAGATCTGGGCGTCTACGGTGCGCCGGAGACCTATTTGGTAGATGGGAACGGCGTCATTCGATTTCGTCACGTGAGCGTACTCGATGAAGCTGTATGGCAAGAGCAATTTCTCCCTGCTATCGCTGAACTGCTCGCCGAAGGAAGTTAGACAGATGGCAAGCTCGGTAAGCATTTCGAACTCAAAAATGCGGCTGTTTGCAATAAGCTTGCTCTTTGCGCTATGCGCACTATCCCTGCCTAGCTCATCCTATTCTCAGGTGGATACTTTTGAATTCGATACCGACGAACAGCAGCAACGCTTTCGCTCGCTCTCGGATGAGCTTAGATGCCCAATGTGCCAAAACTCTAGCCTCTCGGGTTCGTCAGGTGGTGTAGCCGAAGATCTGCGCAGAGAAATACATCGTATGATCATGGAAGGCATGAGCGACGCCGAAATAATTCAATTTATGTTCGAGCGATATGGCGACTTTATTCTATTTCGCCCGAGGTTGACCGCGGGAACAATACTGCTCTGGTTTGGACCTTTACTCTTTTTGCTGATAGGCGCTGTAATCGCATTCGGTATCTGGCGCAGAGCTCGAAAGATTAGCGATGATGATGCTGAGCTAGATAAGTCACAGCAAGAACGCCTACAACAGCTGTTAGGCGATAAATCATAATTCAAATTCAATTCTACTTGGAATAACCCCTTGTTCTGGATATTTACCGTAATACTCTTCGTAATCGCCGTTGGCTTTGTTCTTTTGCCATTGTGGCTGCGAAACCGTGCAGAATCGTTTACCGCGGATGCTTCGCGTAAGAACGAGAACATTGCGTTATTTCATGAGCGCAGCGACGATCTCGAGAATGAACTGGCGTCGGGGAATCTAGATCAATCTGAATTTGATGTGCTTATTCTTGAATTACAGCAAAGCCTGTTATCAGATGTTTCCGAAGAAGAGATCGCAAGCGAAAAGAAGCCCAAGGCCAAGAAAGCTGGCGGTGCCAAGTCTGGCGCCTATAACCTGATTATCCCCTTGGTTCTTTGTCTTCTGATGCCCGCTGCAGCCTATACCTTATATGGCGAGTGGGGGTACAAGCGCGACGTGGAATTGATGGGCCTGTTTCAGCGCACCGTAAATAATCGCGATAATCCGCAAGAGTCGCAGAATCTTATTGTAAGCCTGGGCGAGGTGGTTCAGGCCGATGACGACCGACCATGGGCCTGGTATTTCCTGGCTGAAAATTTCGCCAGTATCGGTATGTTTACAGAGGCAGAAATAGCGTATACCCAATCTGCCGGGCGCATGGACGAAACACCAGAGAAGGCATTGGTGCTCGGTAGAGTAGCAATGGCAAAATATATTCTTGCCGACTTTAACTTTACCGAGGGTGTACTCGAGGTCATAGAACAGGCTCGCGCGATTAATCCGAATGAGATGTCGATACTGCAGCTTATCGCCGCCGATGCCGAGGAGCGTGAAGATTTTGAGACAGCTATCGAGTATTGGCGATTGATCATTCAAAATAACCCGAACAGTGAGCAGGCACAGGTTCTTCGTCGTAGCATTGCTGTAGCACAACAGCGGCTAGCTGGGCAGGGACAAGATGGGGCTGTTGGTCCTACCATAGAGATTAATCTTTCGCTCGCAGAAGGCTTGGATCTCGATGAGAATCTGCGAGTTTTCGTCGCGGTACGCAATGCGGCACAGGAGGGCTTGCCTCCCTTGGCAGCTATCGATCTTACGGTTGCCGATCTGCCCGCGAACATTCAATTAGATAATACCTATGCAGTGGGGCCATTCAATATTTCATCTGCAGATACGGTTTTTGTTTCAGCCTCAGTCTCGTTTTCTGGATCGGCGACACCGAGCTCCGGAGACTATCGCTCTCAGTCAGACAATTTCGCGCATAACGGCCAGCGAGCTGTTATTAGCCTGGAAATAGCCGATCGAATACCGTAATTGATTGCTGATAGGCGTATCAGTTAGGCAGAGTAAAAATGTATTGGGCTGAATTTTTAACTATTGCCGTTGCGCATCTCTTTGCCGTCGCCTCTCCCGGTCCCGATTTTGCCGTAGTTTTACGTCAGAGTGTTCTCGGTGGTTCTCGTACTGGCATATGGACGAGTCTTGGTGTGGGCAGTGCTATTCTGTTGCACGTGGCTTACTGCCTGCTAGGCGTCGCGCTGTTGCTGGCCCAATCACCGTCACTTTTCAATACAATGAAGCTCATCGCGGCGGCCTATCTATTTTTCTTGGGAGTCCAGTCGATACGGGCCTCATTTGGCTCGCCGCAGACAGGGGCGAGCTCTCCTGAGGCGGTAATTTTATCTCCGCGTCGAGCCTTTGCGCTGGGGTTCTTAACCAACGGACTAAATCCTAAAGCCACACTTTTCTTTCTCGCACTGTTTACGGTGGTAATCGACCCGAATACCCCGCTAACTATTCAACTTTTCTACGGCTTTTATCTCGCACTCGCGACGTTTATTTGGTTTGCCGCTCTTTCTATTGTCCTTGGCAGGCCCCGAATTCGGGAGTTTGTGCTGCGCTCGGGGGCATGGTTAGAGCGGGGTATGGGCGCGATCTTGATATTCCTCGCTCTACAGATAGCACTCAATGCCAGCTGAGCCTGTATCGGAGCGGCAGGGCCGGATCTTTACCCCATTCGAATCGCTAGAGTGATCAGTGCAATTCGCCCATATTCTGCGGTATAGTTGCGCTCGGAGAATTCATATGACAGAAAACAAGCAGGTGACAGAGCTAGTCGATAAGTTCGGTAGGCGGGTGGATTATATCCGTCTGTCCGTTACCGATCGTTGTGACTTTCGCTGTGTCTATTGTATGACCGAGGACATGACTTTCCTTCCTCGGGATCAGATTCTTTCATTGGAAGAGTTGTACCGTGTGGCCAAGGCTTTCACGGAGTTGGGCGTAAAGAAGATTAGGCTCACGGGCGGCGAGCCAATGGTGCGCACAGACGTGATGTCGCTAATCGAACAACTCGGTGCGCTTCCTGGTCTTGAAGAATTGCTATTAACCACCAATGGTGCTCAACTTGAAAAGTATGCTTTGCCGCTGAAGGCTGCAGGTGTAAATAGAGTTAATATCAGTATCGATAGTTTGGATGCCGATCGTTTTAAGCGCATATCGAGGGTTGGGAAACTGGACAAGGTGTTAGCCGGAATCGATGCGGCTAAGGCTGCCGGCTTCGAGCGAATACGACTGAACTCAGTTGTCATGAAGGGCTACAACGAAGATGAAGTTTTAGATTTGGCTGACTATGCCATCGAACGCGATATCGACATCGCTTTTATCGAAGAGATGCCGCTGGGCGAAGCCTCAGATCATGCGCGAGAAGATACAACCTGCAGTAACGCCTGGGTAAGAGAAAAAATTGCTGAGAAATATCAGCTTGTAGACAGTGCAGAAACTACCGCGGGCCCTTCACGTTATGTAAAAATTGCCGATCGTAAGAGTCGTATAGGGTTTATTTCGCCGGTTACACACAATTTCTGTGAGGATTGTAATCGCGTGAGAGTGACGGTGGAGGGGCGATTATTGCTGTGTCTAGGTAATGAGCATTCGGTGGATCTGCGAGGCTTATTGCGTGATCCAGGCAATGACGATACCGTGCTCAAGCAGGCCCTGATTGATTCTATGGAGATAAAGCCAGAGCGTCATTTTTTCTACGATAAAGACCACGCCCAGCCGGTTCGCCTCATGAACATGACCGGGGGCTAAGCCCGGATCTTTGTGCCTTTCGTGTTACTTGTATCAGAAGTGTAATTAACAATTTTAGAGAGCTCTAAATGTCTTCCCTAATGCCATTAAATATTGCTGTTGTGACGGTCTCCGATACGCGCACAGTCGAAACAGATAAATCCGGAGCAGTGTTAGTCGAGAGGCTAGAGGGCGCCGGGCATCAACTTTATGCCAAAACTATCGTCAAAGATGATATTTCTTCGCTTCGATCAGAAGTCTCTGCGCTGATTGCTGACACCAAAGTTCAGGCTATCTTGCTAACCGGTGGCACCGGCTTTACCGCCAGGGATAATACTGTTGCGGCGATTAGTCCTTTATTAGATACGCCAATAGAGGGCTTCGGAGAGCTGTTTAGGCAGCTATCCTACGAGGAGATAGGCAGTTCCACGATACAGTCGCGCGCCTTCGCGGGGATGGTTAATGGAGCGATAGTGTTTTGTGTGCCCGGATCGCCGGGAGCCTGCGCGACGGCTTGGGACAAGATCATTTCGGAGCAGCTGGATAGCCGTCACAAGCCTTGTAACTTCACTGATAAGCTACGTAAAGTCTAGGGAGTGGGCTCTAGCCTCTGGGTTTAATAAGGGGTGGGCCGGGGCAGGGGTTTTGGCAGGCCACATAAAAAAACACCAGTCTAAATCTGTTATTTAAACTGGTGTTCAGTTAGTGCGTAAATCAACTAAAGGGCTCTGCATAAAGCCTCCTATTCGAAATAGTTTATACGGCTGCGTATACGATCGCGGCTGGCACTGCTAATGCAGCTATTACCAGTAGTAAACTGATAACTGTCGCTTCGATAACGGGCCGTACTCGTGTGAGTGCCTTGCTCATTACTGTCTCCTAAGTTTGCTGGTTAGTTCAGAGTTGATTGGTCTCCCTCTCAACAACGGGACGTATAGTAACACATTATGAGATGATGTGTAACATTTAGCTGAAATTATATCTATAACGGGGAATACAGTAACAAATTAAATTGTTCTATATAAATACTATATATATCAATTAGTTAATCAATTAATTTTGCTTAGAATTGCTTGAATAGGGTGTGTTTGTCTCCAGTGATTAGTAACAAAAATCTTCTAAATCACTGAAATATTATGGTAATAACATATGTAACCTTGGGTAACAAAATGACTTTCTGTGGCAGAGAAGCTGCTCAGCTGTGGGGTAGCGACTCGCTGACACAGGGTTGGTTGTAGTGGCCAGCTTGTCTTACACTAGCTCACCGCCATCCGCTCAATCAAAAATAGGGAATAGTAATGCGCATCATGACATTCAACTGCAACGGAATTAGGGCTGCAGCGAGAAAGGGGTTCTTCGACTGGCTACCGGAGGCGGATGCCGATGTGGTCTGTCTGCAGGAAACCAAGGCGCAAATAGATCAACTCAGCGACCCCGTCTTCCACCCCGAGGGCTATCACTGTCATTACTACGATGCCGTGAAGAAAGGCTATTCGGGTACGGCGCTGTTCTCACGTGAGAAGCCCAAAAAGATCAAGAGGGGGCTTGGCTTCGAGCTAGCCGATACGGAAGGGCGCTATATTGAGGCAGACTTCGATGGCTTAAGTGTCGCGTCACTGTATCTGCCCTCGGGTTCTAGCAGTGACGAGCGGCAGGCGCGAAAAGTCAGCTTTATGGGTGACTACATGAAGCACATGAAAAAACTGAGGAAGAACAAGCGCGAGATTGTGGTCTGTGCAGATTGGAATATCTGCCACAAGGAAATCGACCTGAAAAATTGGCGAGCAAACAGAAAGAATTCCGGTTTCCTGCCCGAGGAACGGGAGTGGCTGGATGTTCTTTACGACAAGGTAGGCTATGTAGACGCGTTCCGCGTTGTAAACGAAGGGGCCGACCAGTACTCCTGGTGGTCAAATCGCGGGCAGGCCAGGGCTAATAACGTTGGGTGGCGACTGGATTATCAGGTGGTTACTGAGGAGATTGCCAAACAGGTTAGGTCCGCCGACATTTACACGGCGCAAAATTTTTCAGATCATGCGCCAGTTATTCTAGAATACGCGATGTAGATTGCTCAGAATCATGAGCCCTCACAGATTGTCCACTTGGATGGAGTAGAAGGATGAAGTTCAAAACACGCTACGTGAAGTGCCTTAAATGTACTCGGCAGTTATTACTGGCAATTGCACTTTCGATTGTTAGCATTAACGCAATCGCGCAACCGCTGCGAGCTGTTATCGATACATCGAAAGGTGAGATCGTAGTGCAATTTAATGACAGGGCGGCACCGACCACCGTTGCCAATTTTGCTAATCTAGCAATGCGTGGTTTCTACGATGGTTTGACGTTTCACCGTGTGGAGAGAAACTTCATGGTTCAGGGCGGCGACCCAAGAGGTGATGGTACTGGCGGGCCCGGTTATAAGTTTGCCGGGGAGATAATACTGCACCACAATCAGCCGGGAATCATTTCAATGGCGAACTCTGGGCCAGGTAGCGATGGCAGCCAATTCTTTCTGACGCATCTTGCGACACCGCATCTGAACGGCAAGCACTCTGTTTTCGGAAAGGTAGTGAGCGGTATGCCGGTAGTGAATCAATTACGGCGCAGAGACATCATAAACAGTATAACGATCGAGGGTGATGTCAGTGGCTTATTCGAGCGCAGGCGCGCGCGTCTCGATGAATGGAACGCGATTCTTGATGCCGAATTTCCTGATCTAAAACCTGCGATGTGAGCCGGCAAGAGGCGAGGGTTGATCGTGGGTGAAGTCTTTAGCGTCTGGGTCTGTGCCTAGAATACCCGCTTAAAGGGCTTTACGGTAACGCGCTCATAGACACCGGCTTCCACGTAAGGGTCCGCATCGGCCCAGGCCTGTGCCTGTTCCAGGCTGTCAAATTCCGCGACGACAAGGCTGCCAATAAACCCAGCCTCTCCAGGGTCCGTTGAGTCTATTGCGGGGTGAGGGCCGGCTAATAATAGACGGTCCTGATCTGCGAGATTCTCGAGTCGCGCTAAGTGCGCGGGTCGTGATGCTTTGCGTTTAGCCAAGCTGTTAGCTATATCTTCGCTTATGATCGCATAGTGCATCTTTTCCCCCTAGGTGGATTCTTCTTTAGTTTTTTCTTTCTCGACTTCGTCTTCTACCTCGATGTATTTCGCCAGTATCGGCATCTGCGCAAATACAAACCCAAAAGTAAGAATCAGGTTTCCGAAAACCTTGAATTTTATCCAGAGGTCTTCGCTGAGAGTAAACGCCACGATTAAGTTGATAGCTCCCAGAACAATAAAATAAAAGATCCACATCGTGTTTAGCTTGTACCAGACTTCTTTCGGTGCGCTTATCGCATGTCCCATCATATGTTCTATGGCGGGCTTGTCCCCGAAGAAGCGTGAAGCGAGGAATACAGTAGCAAATATCCAATTCACTATTGGAGCCTTCCATTTTAAAAAGTCAGTGTTTCTGAAGATGATGGTCGGTATGCAAAAAAGCACTACCGCGACCAGTGTGATCCACTGAAACTTGTCTAATCTTTTCTGGTAGACGAATAGAGAGCCATATACCAATATGGAAGCGACGAGCAGGAATTCGGCGGCAGAGAACACCCCGCCGATGCTGTGATCAAAGCCGGCAATATTGATCGCGCGCTCGTCCATTGCCCACACGCTAAAGAACACTAGTAGTGGGATGTAGTCTATAAATTGCTTCATTCGGGAATGTCTCGAAAATGCTGAACGCGGTCATGGTAATCGATTTGCAGAAAGGTGTCTGCTTTTGTAAGTCAATGTAATAGAATCACGTGTTTTTGATCGTCTGGGCTGGCTCGTCGAGAGAGTCGCTGGGTATGTGAATACATGACCGAATTCTTGCAGGTACATCCTTCCAATCCGGAAGATAGGATCATCAAGCAGGTGGTGAAGGCGCTGCTTGCCGGCGGTGTTATCGTCTATCCTACAGATTCAACCTATGCGCTAGGCTGTCATATAGGTGATAAAAATGCGCTCGATCGTATCCGCCGTATTCGTCAACTGGGGAGCAAGCACAATTTCACCCTGGTGTGTAAGGATCTATCGTCTATTTCTAGCTATGCTCAGGTACACAATAGCGCCTACCGCATACTAAAGGCTTATACGCCCGGGCCTTATACTTTTATTCTAAAGGCAACGCCGGAAGTTCCGCGCAGGCTGCAACACCCCAAACGGAAAACTATAGGCCTGCGGGTGCCGGATAACGCAGTGGCGCAGGCTATCCTGGAGAAGCTGGGCGAGCCAATTATGAGCACCAGTCTCATTCTCCCGGACGAGGAGGAGATGTTGCTGGACCCGTATGAGATGCGATCGAAAATAGGCAAGCTTGTGGATCTGATCGTAGATGGCGGGCCGTGCGGAATCGAGCCGACCACAATGATCGACTTAGTCGATGGTGTGCCCGAGGTCGTTCGCGAAGGTAAGGGCGATTCAGAACCTTTTCTGTAGCCGTCGTTTTGCAGGTTATAATCCCAAGTAAATAGAAGAATATTAGATAAGTTAAGGAGAGCAAGTTGTCCAAGGTGGATTCACAACAGCGAGTACTATCAGGCATGCGGCCTACGGGGCGCCTGCATCTCGGGCATATGCACGGGGTACTCAATAACTGGGTAAAGCTACAGCACGAGTATGAGTGTTTCTTCTTCGTTGCCGACTGGCATGCGCTGACCACCCATTATGATGACTCGGTTAACCTGGAACAGCATGTCATCGACATGGTTATTGACTGGCTGGCGGTGGGTGTCAACCCTGGGTCTGCCGCGCTCTTCGTTCAGTCTCGTGTGCCGGAGCACGCTGAATTGCACCTGCTGCTGTCAATGATCACGCCGTTAGGCTGGTTGGAGCGCGTTCCCAGCTACAAGGATCAGCAGGACAAGCTGCAGGAGAAGGATCTGGCCACCTATGGCTTCCTCGGTTATCCGTTGCTACAGGCTGCCGATATTTTGATCTACCGGGCGGGTTATGTGCCGGTGGGAGCCGATCAGGTTGCTCATGTTGAGCTCACGCGAGAAACCGCCAGAAGATTTAATCATATCTATGGTCGCGAGCCGGGCTTCGAAGAGAACGCGCAGGCCGCAATCAAGAAGATGGGCAAGAAGGCGGCAAAGCAATACAGCAGTCTGCGTACGGCCTATCAAGAACAGGGTGATCACGAGGCTTTAGAGAAGGCCAGAGCCTTATTGAAGGAACAGCAAAACATATCGATTGGCGATTCGGAGCGCTTATTCGGCTATCTGGAAGGTGGCGGCAAGATGATTCTGGCCGAGCCACAGGCCTTATTGACCCGATCGGCAAAAATGCCAGGGTTGGACGGGCAGAAGATGTCGAAGTCTTATGACAATACGATCGCGCTACGGGAGCCTCTGGAGCAGATTGAGAAGAAGATTTCGACTATGCCGACGGACCCGGCTAGGATACGGCTTACAGACCCGGGCGACCCGGAGAAATGTCCGGTTTGGCAATTACATCAGACCTATTCGAGTCAGGATACCAAGGACTGGGTTGTGGAGGGTTGCACCACCGCGGGAATCGGCTGTCTCGAATGCAAGAAGCCTGTCAGCGATGCCATTATTGCGGAGCTGGAACCGATACAGAAAGAGGCGGAACAATACGAGAGAGACCCGGATATCGTCAGGTCTATCATTGCCGAGGGCTGTGAGACGGCGAGAGAAGCGGCCAAGGAAACCCTGCAGGATGTGCGTGAGGCAATGGGCCTGGGCAAATGGTAATTGAATTAGAAACTAGCTGCCTCAGTAGTGAGCAATTCCTACCTACTTGAGGTAAAATTCAACTCATTACAAGAACTCAAAGTAGACCAGCAGATTGACCATTATCGGCAGCGAAGCAGACCCGGAAAACACTGAGCTACAGGGGGTTCCCTTAATCCCCGAGGGGCATGGCCCTAACGCTCCGCTGCAGCAGGAATTGCCTTTCGCCATCGTTGCCGGCGAGGCGATGACTGAAGTACCCAAAGACCTTTATATCCCACCCGATGCGCTCGAAATATTTCTGGAGGCCTTCGAAGGTCCTCTCGATCTCCTGCTATACCTCATTCGGCGCCAGAACATCGATATACTCGAGATCAATGTCGCCGACATCACCGATCAATATATGAACTATGTCGATCTGATGGAGTCCTGGCAGTTTGAGTTGGCTGCTGAATACCTTGTCATGGCGGCGATGCTCGCCGAAATTAAGTCGAGGATTCTATTGCCTAGGCAGGTAGAGGAAGAAGCAGAGGAAGACGATCCGCGCATGCAGCTTATTCGTCGTCTGCAAGAATATGAGCGTTTCAAGCAAGCGGCTCAAGATGTTGATGAGTTGCCGCGTATGGATAGAGATATTCATCGCGCAGCAGCGGCCTTGCCTGAGATTGAGCGGGTCACGGCGGAGCCGACCATAGATCTTAAGGAAGTCTTGATCGCGTTGTCTAGCGTATTGAAGCGAGCGGATAATTTCGGGCACCATCATGTTCAGCTAGAGACGCTTTCGACGCGTGAGAAGATGTCGGAGATCTTGGTGCGTATATCGAATCAGAAGTTCGTACCCTTGGTCTCGTTGTTAATTCGCGAGGAGGGCAGGTTGGGAGTGGTTGTGACCTTTCTGGCCATAATGGAGCTAATGAAAGATTCGTTGATCGAGATAGTTCAGTCGGAAGCGTTCGGGCCTATTCATTTGAAATCTAGAAGCTAAAAGAAGTGCAGGTAATAGCGCAGCATGAGTGATGTTGATAACAAAGTAAAAATGATCGTAGAAGGGTTGCTGCTTGCGGCCGGCCGACCATTGACGCTGGACAATATAATCCAGGTGTTCAGTAAGGAAGAGCAGCCAGATCGCAAGGAACTAATTGCGGTTATGGATAGCATCGCCGAAGAGTGCGATGGCCGCGGCTTCGAGCTAAAGGAAGTGGCTTCCGGATACAGATTTCAGGTAAAGCAGGAGCTTAGTGAGTGGGTTGCAAAACTCTGGGAGGAGCGACCTCCACGTTACACCAGGGCCTTGCTAGAGACATTGGCTCTGGTTGCCTATCGCCAACCTATTACCCGCGGGGATATCGAAGAGATTCGTGGTGTTGGCGTCAGTTCGAATATTATCCGTACGCTGCTAGATCGAGAGTGGATCCGGGTCGTTGGACATAGGGATGTTCCTGGCCGACCTGCGATGTTTGCGACAACAAAGCAGTTTCTGGACTATTTCAATCTCAAGAGTCTGCAAGATTTGCCGCCACTCTCTGAGATTAAAGACTTGGCGGAAGATGCGCCTGAATTCGATCTCGAAGACGATCTGGCTGGCCAGAGAATCCTTGAACTTCCCGAAGAGGTTGTCGATGAGAACAGTATTGAATTAAGTGAATCCGATAAGGCTGAGCTGATCGCCGAAGAGGAGGCTGTAGCCTTGGCGGCGAAGCCCCTGGATGAGATTCTCGAGTTGCCACCGGAGTTGCAATACCCCGTCATCGAAGAAGAGGGCGAGGAAGACCTTGAGCCCGATGCCGAGGAAACAGAATTTGCAGAAGAATTTGGACTCAAGGAATTGGACGAGGCTCTAGATTCGATAGAGGCAGTCGAGATCACATTTACCGAATCCGAATCCGAATCCGAATCCGAATCCGAATCCGAATCCGAATCTGATGCAGGTTCGCAGACTGACTCGGCAATAGATGAAGAAGACACCGCGCAGGCTGAATCCGCTGAAATTGACTTTAGTGTGGGCGAAGATGACTCTGAGATACAACATTGAGTAATATTTTCGCAAGCTTGAAAATACCGCTATATCCACAATACAAACTGACTACAACATGACTGAGAAGCTACAGAAAGTGCTGGCTCGTGCCGGGTTCGGCTCGCGCCGCGAAATCGAAACCTGGATCGCGAAGGGGCGAATTAAGGTCAATGGCAAGGTTGCCGTTATCGGTGATCGCGTGGGTGATGACGACAAGGTCGTCGTTGATGGCAAGAAGCTAGCGCCGCAGAAAAGCATTCGTGAAGAGCGTAGGGTTATTCTTTACAACAAGCCCGAGGATGAGGTGTCTACTCGTGACGATCCCGAGGGTCGCCGTACCGTGTTCGATAGTCTTCCACCATTGAAGCACGGTCGTTGGGTTTCGGTGGGGCGTCTCGATCTTAACACCAGTGGTCTGATGCTCTTCACTACCGATGGAGAGCTTGCGAATAAGTTAATGCATCCGAGTTCCCAGATCGAACGTGAATATGCGGTGCGGGTGTTGGGAGATGTGACTCCCGAGATGGTGGAGCAGATGCACAAGGGCGTAATTATCGAAGATAATCTGTGCCGCTTCACCGACATACAACACTATGGCGGCGAGGGTGTAAATCAGTGGTATCACGTGGTGTTGATGGAAGGTCGAAATCGCGAAGTTCGCAAACTCTGGGAATCACAGGGTGTGAAAGTCAGTCGCTTAAAAAGGGTACGCTTCGGCCCGCTGTTTATTCCAAGCTCGGTGAGCAGGGGAAGATACAACGAGCTGGGCAAAACCGAGATCGAGAAGCTCTTGAAACTGGTTAACAAGGAAGACGAACGAAAAGGGCGCAACAA
Source organism: uncultured Pseudomonadales bacterium (assembly GCA_943842505.1). GTDB lineage: Bacteria > Pseudomonadota > Gammaproteobacteria > Pseudomonadales > Pseudohongiellaceae > UBA9145. The sequence goes on from CALTDI010000019.1 coordinate 61,043, forward strand.
GCCAGACTAGAGCGCCTCGAAGTCTCTCACATTCAGCGCCTGCCCATGGATACTTTGGGCTTCCTTACTCATCAGATACAAATAGACAGGCATCAGCGATTCAGCGGTTGGCAGTGCCTCTGGATTCTCGGCAGGAAAGGCATCGCGGCGCATATTGGTGCGAGTCCCGCCCGGGTTGAGGCTGTTGACTCGTATCGATGTGGTATTTTCTACTTCATCCGCCAGAGTCTGCATTAATCCCTCTAAGGCAAATTTCGAAACCGCATAGGCTCCCCAGAACGCGCGACTGACGCGACCCACACTCGATGAAATGAATAGCACTCGTGCATCTGCAGACTTTGTCAGTGCAGGCAGAAGAGCCTGGGTAAGCTGGAACACTGCGTTGACATTAACCTGCATCACATCGGCCCATTCCTGCGCAGGATAAAACTCAATCGTTGTGCGAGCGCCGAGTAAGGCCGCGTTGTGGATAAGCCCGTCGAGACATTCGAATTGCTCGTTCAAGGAGTCGGCGAGAAGCTTGAAGTCTTCCAGGGATGCCGTTTTAAAGTCGATAGGGTGAATAATCACCTTGCCGGGGTGTGATTGTTCAATCTCATCGTAAACCTGTTCTAGTTTTTCCTGATCCCTGCCTAACAAGATAACGGTGGCGCCGTAGTCGGCATAGGTCTTTGCACAGGTTTTGCCGATGCCATCACTGGCTCCGGTGATAAGAAACGTTTTGCTCTCTAGGAAATTTTTTTTAGCGTCGTAGGAAAATGTCATATTTTAGGCAAATTTAAGTAAGTTCAGGAGTGATGTGGTTTGTTCTGGGGATCGCAGAATAAAGTCTGCATACCATTCTTCAACCTTCGCGTCGGCCGCCAGATAACCGTATGCAGCGGCAATGGCAATTACGTCGGCGTTCTTGGCAGCCTGAATATCTCTAATGTGATCTCCGAGATAGACGGTTCTTTCCGGGCTGCGGCCAAGTTTTTCAAGGGCTAGAAATATGGGCTCCGGATGAGGCTTGGTATCGGTTACATGGTCCGGGCAGACTAATACACTGCAACGCGTATCGAGTTGCAACTGCTCCAGCAGTCGCACGCTGTATTTCTCCGGTTTGTTTGTAACGATTCCCCAGGGAATATTCTGAGCTTCCAGTTGCAGGAGTAAGCAGTCAAGGCCGGGGTAGAGTGTGGCTATAGTAGAGTTGAGCTGCTCGTAGTAGAGCTCAAGAAGCCTTTGCAATAACGCCGCAAAATCTTCATGGCCCTCATCGATTGCAAAGGCATTCGTTACCAAGGCTCTTGCGCCGTTGGAAACGTTAAGATGAATCACTTCGTGTGATAGAGCCTCTCGATTATTTTCTGCGAGAAGCTTGTTAACGACCAGAGTGAAATCCGGTGCGGTATCTATCAGGGTGCCATCCAGATCGAATAGGACGCAGTCTATAGAGGTTTCTAATTTTTCTGTCATTACTCTGTCTCGGGACGGGTATAACAAGCGATATAGTTTACGTCGACATTCGCCTCTAGGCTGTATTTTCGTGTGAGCGGGTTGTAAGTCATACCGATCTGATCTTGAAGATCCAGTTTGCTTTCTCTGCTCCAGGCAGCCAATTCCGAAGGCTTGATAAACCTGGCGTAATCATGGGTGCCTCGGGGTAATAGATTCAACACATACTCTGCACCCACTATGGCGAATAGGTAAGACTTCGGGTTTCGGTTGATAGTTGAGAAAAAGACGGTGCCGCCGGGCTTGGCCAGATCGTGGCAGGCCTGGATGACTAAGGACGGGTCGGGCACATGCTCCAGCATTTCCAGGCAGGTGACGATGTCGAATTGCTGGCTATGACTTTGCGCGAACTGTTCGGCAGAAGATTTCTGGTAGTCGATTCCAAGCTTGCTCTCCAATTGGTGCAATCTTGCTACACAAAGAGAGGCGTCCGCCATGTCGATTGCCGTTACGGTGGCGCCGTGGTGTGCCATCGCCTCGGCTAAGATGCCGCCACCACAGCCTATATCCAAAACTTTCTTGCCAGCCGGATTTACCGTGCGGCTGATATAGCTCATGCGCAGAGGGTTGATCTCATGTAACGGCTTGAATTCACTGTCCGGGTCCCACCAGCGAGCCGCGAGGGCTTCAAATTTTCGGATTTCCAGTTCGTCTACATTTTCCATAATAGTAAAAAGCCTTTTGCTTGCTATTGCTCAGCGTCTGCCAGTATTGCCTGCCATTTTGCACTATCAGATTTTATCGCTTCGCTGTCCAGCTTGGTAAAGCTGCCGTCATTAAGCAGTAATTGCCCGGCACACCAAACGTGTGAAACCTGTGATGCCTGGGTTGAATAGACCAGATGTGAAACCGGGTTGTACAGTGGGGTGCTGTTCAGAGCGTCGAGGTTGATGGCGGTAATATCTGCATATTTGCCAGCCTCTAAGCTGCCGATCACATTCTCCAGTCCCAATGCCTTGGCTCCGTTAATTGTGGCCATCTCCAGCGCCTGGTGAGCGGGGAGTGCGCTGGCATCTTCGGCCACGGCCTTCGCGAGCAGCGCCGCAGTTCTCATCTCCGAAAACATATCCAGATCGTTGTTGCTGGCACAGCCATCTGTACCCAGAGCGATATTAATCCCTGCCTTGTTCAATTTGGACACTTCACAGAAGCCGCTCGCCAGCTTTAAGTTAGACTCTGGGCAGTGAACGATATGGCATCCGGCCTCAGCCAGAGAGTCTATATCCTCATCGGAAAGTGACGTAGCGTGGACGCAGACGAGTCTTGGGCTTAATAGGCCGAGTTGGCGCAGTCGCTCTATTGGCCTGCGGCCGTCAGCGGCTAGCGCGTCAGAGACCTCTTTGGCGGTTTCGTGGACATGCATGTGGATAGGCAGGTCCATCTCCTCGGCAAGTATCGATAGCTTCTGCAGAGGCGCGTCTGACACGGTGTAGGGCGCGTGGGGTCCAAATGCGGTATGAATAAGTTCGCTATGGCGATAGTCGTCATGAAGCTTCGTTGCCTTGGAAATGTATTCGTCAGCATCCTGTGCCCAGACAGTAGGGAAGTCTAAGACCGGGCTGGCTAGCTGCACTCGAATATTTGCGTTAAGCGCGGCCTTAGCTACCTGGTCGGGGTAGAAGTACATATCGGCGAAGCAGGTGGTGCCGGAGCGAACCATCTCTGCTATTGCTAAATTGGCGCCCGCAAGAACAAAGCCCTCGGAAACATGCTGTGCCTCTAGCGGCCATATTGACTGTTCTAGCCATTGTTCCAGAGGAACGTCATCGGCAATGCCTCTCATCAGCGCCATGGCGCTGTGGCCATGTGTGTTGATGAGTCCTGGTATTAATACATGCGTAGGTAATTGCAATTCTTCGCTGGCATCGACGATGGCATCGGCCTCGATCTGACTGTAAATGCCGATAATCTTATTGCCAGAAATGGCGAGACAGTGGTCCTCGAGAACCACTCCTTCGGGTTGTACAGGAATGATCCATTTTGCTGAAATTAATAGATCGGCTTCAATGCGCGTTTTTGCGTTCAAAATTGCCTCGTTCTGTCCTGCCCAGGAGTCGCTATTGTAGTGAAAATCAGGGTTCGGATTATACCTAGAAAAAATAGAAATAGCGCGCTGCAAAAATGGCTGCATTTTGGTCTGGAAATTATTGAAAAAACAGGCTTTTTACTGGCAATTAAAAGCCTTTTTGTCTGTCATAAAAGCAGCGAACAGTGGTATAATTTTCGGGTTTTATGGCTGCGCAAAGCAACGTCATAAAAACTGCAAATTAGTTATCAAAAAAGCGGTAGATCGGCCGCTAAAAAGGGTAAGGGAAAACAATAAAAAAAAACAGTGTTTTCATGCAAGATGCCGTGCCCCAAATTTCACTAGTTACCCCACTATTTAGGATGTAGTAAATCTATGACCGAGTTTGCTAAACAGGTCCTGCCTGTAGCGTTAGAAAGTGAAATGCGGGAATCCTACCTCGCCTATGCAATGAGCGTTATTGTGGGTCGGGCTTTGCCTGATGTAAGAGATGGCTTGAAGCCTGTACATCGCCGAGTGCTTTTTGCGATGAGCGTGTTGTCCAACGATTACAACAAACCCTATAAGAAATCTGCGCGTATCGTGGGTGATGTTATTGGTAAGTATCACCCCCATGGCGACACCGCTGTCTATGACACGATAGTTCGTATGGCCCAGGACTTCTCTCTCAGGTATCCCCTAGTAGACGGGCAGGGCAACTTTGGCTCGATAGATGGCGATTCCGCAGCTGCCATGCGTTACACCGAAATTCGCATGGAGAAGATCGCTCACGATCTTCTGGCTGATTTAGACAAAGAAACGGTCGACTTCTCGCCAAACTATGACGGCACCGAGCACATTCCGGATGTTATGCCGACTCGCATTCCAAATCTGTTGGTTAATGGCTCTTCTGGTATCGCAGTGGGTATGGCGACGAATATCCCACCGCACAATCTGAATGAAGTGATTGGGGCTGCGTTAGCTCTGCTAGACAATCCTGACTTGGATATAGACGGTCTTATGGAGCATATCCAGGGCCCGGATTTTCCAACGGCGGCAATCATCAATGGCAAGGCCGGCATCGTTCAGGCTTATAAGACTGGCCGTGGTCGCATCTATATGCGCGCCAAGGCGGAGGTCATTGAGAGCGAGAAATCGGGCAAGCAGACGATCATCGTCAGCGAAATTCCCTATCAGTTAAACAAGTCCAAGCTCATAGAGAAGATCGCCGAGCTGGTGAAAGAAAAGAAAATTGAGGGCATTACCGAACTGCGCGATGAGTCTGATAAAGACGGATTGCGCATAGTTATAGAGTTGCGTAAGGGCGAGATGGGCGATGTTGTGCTCAATAATCTCTATGCTCAAACTCAGATGCAGTCAGTGTTTGGCATCAATATGGTTGCCCTGGTAGAAGGCCAGCCGCGACTGCTCAATCTGAAGGAAATGCTGGATGCCTTTATTCGGCATAGGCGCGAGGTCGTATCCAGGCGAACCAGTTATTTACTGCGCAAGGCTAGAGATCGAGGTCATATTTTAGAGGGGCTTGCTGTAGCCCTCGCCAATATAGACGAGGTGATCGCTCTGATTAAGAGTTCGCCGACTTCTGCAGAGGCGAAGGAGAAGTTGCTGGCGCGATCATGGTTGTCCGACAGTGTGTTAGAAATGTTGGGCGAGGTTGGTGCCGATGCCTGCAGGCCAGAGGGGCTGGACGCGCAATACGGGCTAAAAGATAAAGAGTATTTTCTAAGCCCCGAACAGGCGCAGGCCATTCTCGATTTAAGGCTGCACAGACTGACCGGTCTGGAGCACGAGAAGTTAATCAACGATTACACAGAGTTGCTCAGGCAGATTGCCGATTATCTTGATATTTTGGAGAATGAGCCCCGTCTTCTCAGCGTAGTGCGTGACGAGATGGAGCAGGTGTTAAAAGAATATGGCGATGAGCGCAGGACAGAAATAGTAGGGTCGCAACTCGATCTCACTATGGAAGACCTGATATCCGAAGAGGATCGTGTAGTCACCATATCCAAGACTGGCTATGCCAAGTCGCAGCCACTGACCGACTATTCTGCACAGAAGCGAGGCGGCACCGGTAGGGCGGCGGCTTCGGTTAAGGACGAAGATATAGTTGAGCACCTTCTAATCGCTAATACTCACGATACCCTGCTGTGCTTTAGCAGCCATGGAAAGGTGTATTGGTTGAAGGTATTCATGATTCCTGTGGCAAGCAGAACAGCCAGAGGAAAGCCAATTGTGAATATCCTGCCTCTCGAAGAAGGAGAGCGCATAACCAATATGCTGCCAGTACAAGACTATTCTGAAGACCATTTTGTGTTCATGGCGACCTCCAATGGCACGGTTAAGAAGACAGAACTTACAAATTTTGCGCGTCAACGCAGCGTCGGCCTCAGGGCTATCGAGTTGGATGAGGGCGATGAACTGGTTGGCACAGCCATCACCGATGGATCAAAAGATGTGATGCTGATCAGCAGCAGCGGCAAGACGATTCGCTTTAATGAGAACGATGTGCGCGCCATGGGTAGGACCGCTAGAGGTGTTAGAGGCATCAAGATGGCCGATGAGTTCAAGATGATTGCGCTGATCATTCCAGACCCGGAAAAACAGATATTAACTGTATGCGAACAGGGCTATGGTAAACGTACCCTGGTAGAGGATTTTCCTGTCTACGGTCGCGGCGGTCAGGGCGTTATCGGTATACAAACCAGCGAGCGCAACGGGCCTGTAGTAGGAGCGGCACAGGTTACTGAGGCCGACGAGATCATGCTGATATCCGATAAGGGTACGATGGTAAGGACTCGGGTCACTGAGGTTTCGGTTCAGGGAAGGAACACTCAAGGCGTGCGCTTGATTCGTCTTAAAGACGGTGAGAAATTAGTCGGTCTTGAGCAGGTCGATGAGCCGGACGAAGTTGAAGTGTTCGATGAGCAGTTGGATGAAGAGGCAGGCTCAGTGGTCCCGGATCCTGAGGCAGGTGCAGTTGTCGAGTCCGATGATAGCGTTGAGCCAAATAACGACGAGCCTGAGTAGTAGCGCGCGTACCGCCAGTCAATCTGTCCATGATGAACTCATGGGCAGATCGTAATTTCAATCCTATAGTGTTCAAGACACCTTATCGTTAAAGACTTATGAGTCATAGCACAGACACAAACGCGCTAGGAAAGGTCGCTTATTTAGGCCCCGAGGGCACCTATTCTCAATTAGCTGCGATGGAGTTTTTCGGCGCTGGAGTAGAGCTTGTCGATTGCGCAAGTATAGATGATGTCTTCATCGCCGTAGAAGAAGGCAGGGTAAGTTATGGCATAGTGCCGGTGGAGAATTCAACCGAGGGCGCTATCAATAACACGCAAGATTGTCTGGTCGATAGTACGGCAAGGATTATTGGAGAGCAGGTTGTCTCGATTGAGCATTGCCTGTTAGTGCAAGAGGCCTCCTCGAAAGCAGATATCAAAAAGATTGCCTCTCACAAGCAATCACTGGCACAGTGCCGCGCTTATCTCACGAAAAACTTTCCGAATGCGCAGCAGGTTGAGTGCTCTAGTAATGCAGAGGCGGCGATACTGGCTCAGGCCGATGGGTCTACAGCAGCAATAGCTAGCGAGCTGGCAGGGCGGCTCTATAATCTGCACAGCTTGGAAAGTCGCATTCAGGACAAGTCGAACAATCGAACCCGGTTTTTAGTGCTTGCGCTAGAGGAAACCGAAGTTAGTGGCTATGACAAAACGAGTATTTTGGTCTATACCGAAAATAAGCCTGGCGCTCTGTTTCGTGTTCTGGAGCCTTTCGAAAAGCTTGGCTTAAGTCTCACGAAGATAGAAACGCGTCCGTCTAAAAAAGAGGCCTGGGAATACGTGTTCTTCATAGATTTCGAGGGGCATGTCGATGACGAGGCGACGAAGAGCCTGTTTTCTGCGCTTAAATTAAGTCGCGTGGAAGTAAAAGTCCTCGGCTCGTATCCGCTTTGTAAATAATCGACTATCAGCCTGTTCGCATCAAACAATGAATAATTCAGTAGACAATACGGTCCTAATCATTGGTCTCGGCATGATCGGAGGCTCTATCGCGCGCGGCTTAAAGAAAGCGCAGCCCGAGAGAAAAATTCTTGCCTGCGACAGCAGCGTGTCTGCCCTGACACAGGCGCAGGCTGATGGAATAGTTTCTGAACACGGAGACTTGGCGACACTGTGTCCGCTCGCCGACATTATTATTCTGGCGGTTCCACCACTAAGTGTGGCAGACGTTCTTGCTGACGTCTGTGCGCACATGAAGCCTACTGCTGTCATTACAGATGCGGCCAGTGTCAAGTCGCACATTTTTAGAGATGAGCAGAGATTCACAGAAAATGATATGGCAAACTTCGTGCCCGCACACCCTATCGCTGGCTCGGAGCGCAGTGGCTACTGTGCTGCAGTCGATGACCTTTTTCAGGGGCGAAATGTAATATTGACTCCTCATTCTGGAAATTCTGCAGTCACCGTTGGAGCAGTAAATTTACTCTGGCGAGAGTTAGGTGCAAATGTTCTCGGAATGACGAGTGTGCGCCATGATGAAGTGCTCGCTGCTACAAGCCATCTTCCGCACCTGCTCGCCTATGCCATTGTCGATGTGCTGGTCAGACAGGAACAGAGTGAGGATATATTTCGCTATGCCGCGGGAGGCTTCGCCGATTTTAGTCGACTGGCTTCTAGCGATGCCAAGATGTGGTCGGATGTATTCGTGGCAAATTCAAGCGCGGTGGAAAAGGTTCTCGATGACTATATACAGAGCCTGTTAGAATTTAGGGAAGTAATTCGAGAGCGTGATCGCGAGTCTCTAAAGGAATCGTTCCAACGCGCTAAGCAAACTAGAGAAAATTTTATCAGTCAACATTTTCAGCCTAAGAAACAAGTAGAAATGACAAGTAATCAACGAATCTTTACGGTCCAACCTGGCGGCAGTGTGACGGGGTCTATTCGAGTCGCCGGGGATAAGTCTATTTCTCATCGCTCGATTATATTAGCGTCAATTGCCAATGGTAAAACGCGAGTAAGCGGTTTCCTCGAGGGTGAGGATGCGCTGAACACGGTTGCCGCGTTTCGCGAGATGGGCGTGACCATCGTGGGTCCAGAGAACGGCGAGCTCACCATCTATGGAGTAGGTAAATTAGGCTTGCAGGCTCCACGAAAGCCACTGTACATGGGTAATTCGGGTACGGCGATGCGTTTGCTCGCCGGCCTGTTAGCCGCACAAAGCTTTGACAGTGTCCTAACCGGTGATGAGTCTCTTAACCTGCGCCCTATGAATCGTATTGCCGAGCCTCTGCGTGAAATGGGGGCGATTATTGAGACTGGAGAGGGCGGAACACCGCCGCTGGCGATAACGGGCTGCGGGCTCAATGGAATTAGCTACGTAATGCCAATGGCCAGCGCGCAGGTCAAGTCTTGTCTCTTGTTGGCGGGTTTGTACGCCGAGGGTGAAACCAGAATTTTCGAGCCCGCTCCATGTAGAGACCATACAGAGCGTATGTTGCAGGGCTTCGGTTATGCCGTGGATGTTGATTCTGCGCAAAGCAGCAGTTCACTGGCCGGTGGCGGTCAGCTTGCGGCGAGTGAAATCGATGTGCCAGCAGACATCTCTTCGGCGGCATTCTTCCTCGTAGCGGCGGCCATTACCCCTGGTTCAGATCTTATCCTGCGGCATGTTGGCATTAACCCAACCCGTATCGGTGTCATAAACATTTTGCGAGATATGGGGGCCAATATTGAGGCCAGCAATGAAAGGCTGGTCGGCGGAGAGCCGGTTGCCGACCTGCGCGTGCGCTATCAAGCGCTTAGCGGTATTACTATCGCCGAGGATCAAATACCTCTGGCGATAGATGAATTTCCCGTGTTGTTCATAGCCGCTGCATGCGCTGAGGGGGAAACTCTGCTGCGCGGCGCCGAAGAGCTGAGGGTTAAGGAAAGTGACCGTATCGACGCCATGGCACAGGGTTTAGAGCAACTAGGCGTTAAATTCGAAACGTTTGACGACGGTATCAAGATCGTAGGCGGCAGATTAGGTGGCGGTAGCGTCGATAGTTTCGGTGACCATAGAATCGCCATGGCTTTCGCTGTCGCAGGGCTTAGAGCCGAATCGCCAATAACAATCGCCAATTGTGCCAATGTGGCTACGTCATTTCCCAACTTCGTAGAATTGGCGAGTGAAGTTGGCATGTTGGTTACAGAGTCGGAGTAGCGTAAACATTTCAATGAGTAAATCTCCAGTTATTGCAATCGATGGTCCCTCCGGCTCCGGCAAGGGAACAATCGCCACAAGAGTCGCTGAGAAGCTGGGCTATTCACTGTTAGACAGTGGTGCGCTCTATAGGGTGTTGGGCATAGCCTGTCATCTGAAGGATATCGACCTCACAGACACCGCTGCCGTCGCGAATCTGGCAAAAAATCTGGATATTGAGTTCGGCCGCAGCGGCGAGGGCAGCGTGTGGCTGGACGGCAAAGATGTAAGCCTAGTTATCCGTACTGACCTTGGAAGCGACATGGCGTCCAGGGTTGCAGCTATAGGCCCGGCCAGAGAGGCGCTATTCGAACGCCAGCTGGCCTTTAGAAAACCCCCGGGTCTGGTCGCCGACGGCAGAGACATGGGTACCACGGTATTCCCCGACGCCCAGCTCAAAATATTTCTCACGGCGAGCGCGCAGGAGCGCGCCGAGAGGCGATATAAGCAGTTGATAGGTAAGGGTATTGATGCTATTCTGCCCGCCCTTTTGCGAGACCTAAAAGAGCGGGACCGACGCGACAGTGAGCGCGCCATCTCTCCACTTAAACCCGCTGAAGATGCTATCGTCATAGATACAACGGATTTGACTATCGAGCAGGTAGTTGGCCAAGTCCTGGAACACTACGTCCCGGCATAGCGGAAACGCGCATTAGGAAAAACGTTGGAAACTGTTTCTAGGCTGTTCCTCCAGAATCGGCAGCCGTGAGATTGAACTTAATAACCCCGCAGAACTGGTATGCGGCTAGTTATTTATCACCTTAGATGTGGTTAATAACTAATTGAAACTATTGGAATAAATAATGAGCGAAAATTTTGCAGAGCTTTTTGAACAAAGCTTAACTGAAATAGATATGACCCCAGGTGCCATCGTTACAGGTACCGTGATAGAAATCGATTCGGACTGGGTAACAGTCCATGCAGGCCTCAAATCTGAAGGCGTTATAGCCCGCGAAGAATTCCTCGATGAACAAGGCAACTTCTCCCTAGAGGTTGGCAACGAAGTCAAAGTCGCCCTTGAGACTGTCGAAGACGGTTTTGGCGCTACCAAACTATCGAGAGAAAAAGCCAAGCGTGCCGAGTCATGGATGGAGCTAGAAGCTGCCCATGAGAAGAACGACATCGTTACCGGTATTATTAACGGTAAGGTGAAAGGCGGATTTACCGTTGATTTGAACAATATCAGAGCTTTCTTACCAGGATCCTTGGTCGATGTTCGACCAGTAAGAGACACCCTGCATCTGGAAGGCCAGCTGTTGGAATTCAGGCTGATTAAGCTAGATCGCAAGCGCAACAACGTGGTTGTTTCCCGCCGCGCGGTCCTTGAGTCCGTTAGCACAGAAGAAAGAGATGCTCTGCTAGAGAAGCTGCAGGAAGGTATGTCTGTTAAGGGTATCGTTAAGAACCTGACTGACTACGGTGCCTTCGTAGATCTAGGCGGTGTAGACGGTCTCCTGCATATTACCGATATGTCCTGGAAGCGTATCAAGCATCCAAACGAGATTGTGAACGTGGGTGATGAGATTGACGTTAAAGTATTGAAGTACGATCGTGATCGTAATCGCGTCTCTCTCGGGCTTAAGCAACTGGGTGAAGATCCATGGGTTGCTATCAAGGCGCGTTACCCAGAGAACACACAGGTTAAGGCTGTCGTTACTAATCTTACTGATTACGGCTGTTTTGCCGAGTTGGAAGAGGGCGTCGAAGGCCTGGTTCACGTATCTGAAATGGACTGGACTAACAAGAATATCCACCCATCTAAGGTGGTTAATCTTGGCGATGAAGTTGATGTTATGGTTCTCGATATCGACGAAGAACGCCGTCGCATCTCACTAGGCATCAAGCAGTGTTTCCAGAATCCTTGGGATGGCTTTGCTGAGAACTTCAAGAAGGGCGACAAGATCTCCGGTAGCATTAAGTCCATCACTGACTTTGGCATCTTTATCGGCCTCGACGGAAACATCGACGGCTTGGTGCATCTTTCAGACATTTCTTGGGACGAGGCCGGCGAAGAAGCTGTGCGTGAATACAAGAAGGGCGATGAGATTGAAACCGTTATCCTGTCTATCGATCCAGAGAGAGAACGTATTTCCTTGGGTGTTAAGCAGCTAGAAGACGACCCTTTCATGAACTACGCAAGTGAATTCGAGAAAGGCAGCATCGTCAAGGGTACGATTACAGCGCTAGACGCTAAGTCTGCCACTGTCACACTGCAAGAGGGCGTTGAAGGCGTTTTACGCGCTTCAGAAATCAGCCGCGACAAGGTTGAAGATGCTCGCAATGTGTTAACAGAAGGTGCAGAGATCGAAGTTAAGATCGTCAGCATCGATCGCAAGAATAGAGTGCTTAGCCTCTCGGTTAAGGCGATTGAAATTGATGACGAGAAGAGCGCCATTAAAGATCACAAGACGACTGATGCCGCGGATGTTTCGCCAGGTACTATCGGTGATCTGATTAAGGCCGAGATGGATAAAAGCTAGAAGCTATAAGGTTCTCCTATGTCGCAGCCGCAATCATCTGGGCTTCGAAATAGGAGAACATTCTAGATTTATCAATACTTTGCGTCATTTCCTGATTCAAACTGGCTATAAGTTTGTGTTAGGCTGCGTAAAAGAAAGCGAAATCCCGTAGATACTGATTGTGTCGCACTAGGACAAGGGGCAATTATGACTAAATCCGAACTCATTGACCGCATTGCTGGAAAGCAGACCCAGCTCTCCTCGAAAGACGTCGAGCTTGCGGTAAAAGCGGTTATCGAATACATGTCTCAGGTCTTGTCTGAAGGCGAAAGAATAGAAATTCGCGGCTTCGGCAGCTTCTCCTTACACTATCGAGTTCCACGCATAGGGCGCAACCCTAAGACAGGAACACCGGTGGCGCTGAGCGGCAAGTACGTTCCACACTTCAAGCCGGGTAAAGAATTGCGCGATCGGGTTAATACGAGCATGCTGGTAGAACAGCACAGCTAAGATCACGCAGCGGCTTTTGCAAATTCTACGGCATGGCCATTCAGGTTATGCCGTTTTTGTTTGTAACTGGTAATTTTTCGATCTTTAAATATTAAGCAATAAGCTTGGATAATATTTTCGATGCGCCAGCTGACACAACTACTCTCAGGATTCTTCCTACTCTTGGTTTTCGCAGCTAGTGTTACGTTTTCCTATTACAACTCCACTGAAGTCGTCATCGGAATAGGTTCTTGGCAGCTACGGCCATTACCTGTTTCTGTATGGATAGTTGGCGCATTCGTGTCTGGTGGATTGCTGGGGCTGCTTCTAGGCCTGGGCCTATTCAGAAATCTAAGGTCGCGGGTTGAAATACGACGTCTTAGCAAAGCGTTAAAAGAAGCAGAAGAGGAAGTGTCTACTCTTCGCTCTCTATCGCTTCGCGATATAAAGAAGTAATAGTCATGGATAGCATCGAGTTTCTATGTGCTTTTACTCGTCGCTGTCATCGCCGGCTGGTTGCTAGGCAGGTTCAGCGCTGCAAAGTCTTCCCGTGAGAAAGCACCGAGCTCGGACCTGTTTCAGAACTACTTCGTGGGATTGAATTATCTATTGAATGATGAGCCCGATGAGGCCATAGATACATTCATAAAGGCCTTGGAGATAAACAGTGAAACGATAGAAACCCATCTCGCTCTCGGTGCGCTACTGAGGCGGCGTGGCAAGGTAGATAAAGCCATCAATGTGCATCAGGCTTTGCTGGCCAGACCCAATCTAGAGCCAAACTTCACGAACTCAGTAAGATTGCAGTTGGCGTTGAATTATATTGCTGCGGGTCTCCTGGATAGAGCCGAGCGCCTGCTAAAAGAGGTGCTAGAGGACGGCGGCGAAGCAAAATGGGACGCGCTCGCCCAGTTGATTACTATCTACCAGACCGAGAAGGAATGGGAAAAAGCCATTGCCAGTTCTACCGAATTGCTAAAGAGACCGCGCCATAAGAAAGACGCCGAACTATTGGGGAGCGCGGCCCATTTTTGCTGTGAGCTAGCCGGGCAGTATTTACAGAATAATCAGGATTTACAGGCTAGAGCAGCTATAAAGCGTGCTTTTACTTTCGAGCGCAAGAGCGTCAGAGCGATGCTACTGCTAGCGGACATCGAGCAACATGAGGGAAATTACAAGGCAGCCATTAAGGAATTGCTGCGCATCAGGGCGGCAAAGCCTGGCTTTATTCCCCAACTCCTTGAGCGCCTGAAGAATTGCTACAAGCATCTTGGGACTGAAGACGAACTGGAAAAATTGTTGAAGGCAATGGTTGCAGAGGATTCGAGCACCGAGGCTGCGCTCATGCTTGCGAGAATAATTAGCGAAACATCTGGAAATAGCGATGCCATAGAGCTGCTAAAAAAGCACCTCGAGCGATTTCCTTCGTTAAATGCGCTGATCGAACTTCTCGGCCTGCAGTTGGACAGCGTGGATGAGGATGTTGCCACTGGTCTTAAATCATTGTTAAATCTGGCTGAGGCGCAGGCGCAAAAGAGTTCAGAGTATCAGTGTCATCATTGCGGGTTCGAAACAAAAAGTTTTTTTTGGATGTGTCCAAGTTGTAAAAAATGGGACAAGATTCACCCGCTGGGCGTATTGCCAAGCAGGCAGACAAGAATTACCAATCAATAGAAAGCAGGGATGGGGTGTCAGTGGAAAAAAGAGTAATTGTAGCTCTGGACTTTAATTCGGCAGATGCGGCCTTGCATCTTGTTGATAGTCTGGATGCCAGTCTGTGTCGCCTAAAGATCGGCAAGGAGTTGTTCACTGCCTGTGGGCCCGACCTGGTGAAGCAGATACAAGATCGCGGCTTCGAAATTTTCCTGGATCTTAAGTTTCATGACATTCCAACTACGGTGGCGAAGGCAGCCAAGGTTGTAGGGGATATGGGGGTCTGGATGTTTAACGTTCATGCCTCTGGAGGCCAAGCTATGATGGAGGCCGCGCGGGAGGCCCTGTTGGAATTCGATGAAGGGCGCCCGAAGCTTGTCGCGGTAACCATACTAACTAGCCTCGCGCAAGAAGACCTCAGTCAAATAGGGTTCGAACGTACTCCTGAGGGGCAGGTGAGTAAGCTGGCTTTCCTAACTCGTGATGCGGGTCTCGATGGTGTGGTGTGTTCTGCTGCAGAGACGCGCTTGCTAAGGGCTCAGTTACCGAAAGATTTCTATTTAGTAACCCCGGGCATCCGTCGGGCAGAAGATGCGGCGGGGGACCAGAAGCGTGTTCTCGGCCCCGCGGATGCGATACGCAGTGGCAGTAATTTTCTCGTAGTTGGCCGGCCAATTACCCAGGCTGACTCTCCGAACGAGGTGCTCAAGGAGTTTAATTCCGCCATAGCTAGCGTTAGCTAATTTCTTTACTAAGCTATTGTGTACAGCGCAATGCTGTTTACACCTACATTTGTTAACTATAGCGATAAGGAAATTACTATGAGTAGATTTGCGATTCCTAGACTGGCGATTGCCGCTTTGCTGTTGGCGTTTGCAACAGTTGGCCTGGCAGTTGAAGCACAGCCTGACACCACCCAGCAAGTTCAAGTGCTAGACATTAATAGTGCAGATGCTAGCGGCGATAGCCGCGGCGCTGGATGGCATTGGTTTGACCAAGGCGCAGGAAATTGTCGCCTACAGAGAAATGTTTGGCAGCTTCCATTCTGTGGAAGAGCTGGCTGAAGTGAAAGGCATTGGAGCTGCTACGATTGAGAAGAACAGGCAGCGCATAATAGTCGTAAATAAGTAGCGGCTTTCGCTCGATAAGGCACTTTCACTATGTTTTGAAAGTGCCTGATTTTATTACTGAAAATATCTCAAAGCCCGCTATAATAAGCTCTCTAAACTGTCTGCGAACGAGCTTGAATTAGATGTCACTCCTGCTATTGATTAGCCTGTTGTTTATTGGCTCTGCACTCCTCACTGGGCTGTTTCGCTCAGTGGCGCAGCGCGCTAGGCTTAATGATGTCCCTGTCTCCAGAAGCGCCCATTCTGCCCCTGTTCCCGTCGGGGGAGGGCTGTCGATAGTTGTGTTGCTTCTGCTTGTCGCCGGCTATGGATATTCTGTTGAGATTATTCGGATAAATGAGTTAGCTGCTCTAATGGCCGGCCTGGTAATTGCCTGCATCGGTATGGTGGACGATGTGAAGCAATTAGATATCCGCTGGCGCATACCGGCGCAGTTTCTGGCCTCAATCTATGTGGTCTATTGCCTGGGCGATGTGCCTGCTATCGATTTCGGCCTCTTCGTGTTTCCTGAGTCTTTATTGCTTAACGTAATTGCGGTATTCGCGCTTGTTTGGTTGCTAAACTTATTCAATTTTATGGATGGAATAGACGGTATAGCGGCGACCGAACTTATCGCCGTGAACCTGATTTCGATAGTGATTGTTATAAATACCGATGAGCTCATAACGCTACTCTCGGCGGGTTTAGCCGCTGCAGCAGGAGGGTTCCTGCTCTGGAACTGGTCCCCGGCTAAAATATTTATGGGCGATGTGGGTAGCAGCTTTATTGGCTTCAGCCTGGGGGTCATGGCGCTGCTATCTATGCACCATGGCAGCATGACGGTATGGACCTGGGTGTTACTGGTAGGGGTGTTCATAGTGGATGCCACCCTGACCCTGTTCAATCGGTTCAGGCGCAAACAACGCTGGGTCGAGGGGCACGCATCACATGCCTATCAAAACGCAGCCAGGCACTACAAGAGTCACGCGAAAGTGACGATAACGGTATTAATGATTAACCTCTTTTGGCTGGGGCCCTTGGCATGGCTGTCTATGCAATACCCCGAAATGGGGCTGGTCATCGCTATCGTTGGCCTGCTACCTTTAGTATTACTAGCCAGGCGCTTCGGTGCAGGGGTCGAGCAATTTACGCCTTAGCTAAGAAGCGAATTTACTACTGAATTTAGTTAGAGATCTGAAAGGAATAGCATGGACTTGAAGACCATTCCACTATCGCGATCGGTAAAGCAGATACTAATGATGCTTGCCGATGCGTTCATGATTGTGACGGCTTTGGCGCTCTCCTATGCCTTGCTTGGTAAAGATTTCTTCGGTCAGGAGCAACGCTTCTACTTCTACCTCTCTCTGGCTACGACGGTTAGCATTCTGGTGTTTATCCGCATAGGGCTGTACAGGGCTCTTGTGCTCTACATGGGGCTGCAGAGTGGTTTTCTCATATTGCAGGGCGTTACTGCAGCTAGCAGTCTGTTTGCTGCCTCCTATTTCTTTGTAAAAACCCGGAGTCTTCCGACTTATCGATCCTGCCTATTTTCTGGATGATTGCGCTCTTGTTGATTGGGGGCGTGCGCTTCCTTGCCAAGGTTCTTTTGCAAAGCCTGATTCAGAACTTTCGGCCCAAAGAGCCGGTGATCATCTACGGCGCCGGTAGTTCTGGTATGCAGCTGTTGGTAGCGCTGCAGAATGGAGATCAGTATCTGCCAGTCGCCTTTGTAGATGATAGTCATAATATGCTTGGCAATACGGTCCATGGGATTCGTGTTTATAGTCCGAATTCTCTGTATGAATTGATAGAGAGTTATTCGGTACGACAGATATTTTTAGCGATACCTTCGGCGACTCACGGTGAGCGTAAGGAGATTTTGAATCGCCTTGAACATTTGCCGGTTCATGTGAAGACAGTGCCGGACCTGTTCGATATGGTGTCCGGTAAGGTGGGCGTCGATGAGATTCGAGAGATAGATATAGAAGATCTCCTCGGTCGCGATATCGTTCCTCCTAACCCTGAGCTGTTAGGAGCCTGTATCACGGCTCAATCGGTTATGGTAACGGGAGCGGGGGGCTCAATAGGGTCAGAGCTATGCCGGCAAATAATAGAGATCAATCCCTCCAGATTAGTCTTGCTGGATTCCTTTGAGTTTGGACTTTATAAACTGGAGGCAGAACTTGTTGAGAAACTGCAGGGCGTCGAAGGCGGCGATAAGATTGAAATTGTCGCATTGCTAGGGTCGATCGGGAACAGATTGCAGATGGAGCATGCAATCAAGACCTTCGAAGTAGACACCCTCTATCATGCGGCGGCATATAAGCAAGTTCCAATGGTCGAGAAGAATGTTGTTGAGGGAGTGCAAAATAATATATTTGGCACCTTGGTCTCAGCGCAAGCGGCGGAAAAATTTAAAGTCAAAAACTTTGTCCTCATTTCTACGGACAAGGCCGTGCGGCCGACCAATATCATGGGTGCGACAAAGAGATTCGCTGAGCAAGTTTTGCAGGCGATGGCGGTTCGCAAAAGTTCAACAAAATTTAGCATGGTGCGATTCGGTAATGTCTTGGGCTCTTCGGGTTCTGTGGTACCGCTGTTTCGACATCAGATAAGCATTGGTGGGCCGGTTACTGTGACCCATCCGGAGGTTACCCGCTATTTCATGACGGTACAGGAAGCTGCGCAGCTGGTTATTCAGGCTGGCTCGATGGCAAGCGGTGGCGACGTCTTCGTCCTCGACATGCTTGAACCGATTAAGATCATCGACCTGGCAAAGAAGATGGTTCATCTGATGGGCTATGAAGTTAAGGATGAAAACTCCTATAGGGGAGACATCGCGATCGAATATACGGGATTACGCCCTGGTGAAAAGCTCTACGAGGAGTTATTGATCGGTGAGTCGGTAAGCGGCACCTGAACACCCGAAGATACTGCGAGCGGAAGAAGAGACTCTGTCCTGGGATGATTTAGAGAGTCTGCTCAACAAGATGGACCTTTCCTGTAAGAAGGTTGACCTGCAGGAAATCCGCAACTTACTGAAGGAAGCGGTTCCCGGCTTTGAGTCGAGCGAGGAAGCTGGCGATCATCTATTGGATGAGAGTGTAGCGAAGGTCAGCGTAGAGGGGGAGGCATTAGCCCAAGATAAAAGTGTGACGAATGCTGCGAAAGTTACGCCTTTGTTTAAAGACTAGTTAAGAGCTAGTCTCAGGAGCCAATAAGTTCGACACCCCACACGCCTGAGATCGTCACGAAATTCGAACCCGTCTATCCCCTCTATCAGACGAGAACGAGTTCGGACTCCATGTCTACGATCACGTTAGTCGCTGTCTTACTGACGCTTTGCCGATGTGATTATAACCGGCTCTGTAGGGACGTTCTGGTAGCCTCTGCTAGTCGCAGTCTCAACGACTGCAATTTGATCGACCACATCCATTCCCTCTATGACTTCTCCAAATACGGCATAGCCGAAACCTCGCGACGTCTCGTCGGTATGGTTGAGGAAGTCATTGTTCACCAGGTTGATGAAGAACTGGCTGGTAGCACTGTCAACGACGTTGGTTCGTGCCATTGCCAGAGTGCCCCGGTCGTTCGGCAGAGAAGACGAAGCCTCGTTCTTGATCTGCTCATAGGTGGATTTTTGCACCATGTCAGTATCAAAGCCGCCGCCCTGGATCATGAAGCCAGGAATTACGCGATGAAAGACTAGCCCATCGAAAAAGCTGTTATCTGTATAGCGCAGAAAATTCTCAACTGAAATAGGCGCCTTGTCTGCCCAAAGTTCGATCTTGATGGTGCCTTTGTTTGTCTCCATGACAACGATCGGGTTGTCCTGAGCCTGCGAAAGCGAGCTCATAAATAGTGGTATGACAAGGAATAGAGATAAAAGTGTTTTTCGCATAGGTTGCCTCCAATATAGCGGGTATGCCTGAATTTCCAAGCCGCTAACTATACATTAATTGGTCTAGGCTTAACCACAGGTGAATCACGCCAGCGGCAAGGGGCTTACTAGCTTCGACCCGACTTGTTGTTTGTGCGGATCTGCTGCGGATAGGGTTGAAGCAGGGGCTATTGGGCCTATCGTGAGCGTCTTGCCTAAAGACTCAGTCATAAAGCGCGTTAAATAGGGCCCTGCAGAAAGAGAAAACCCGCATAGCTGTTGGGCTATACGGGTTTTTGTTTGGCTGCCCAACCAAGACTCGAACTTGGAACCAAGTGATTAACAGTCACCTACTCTACCATTGAGCTATTGGGCATCATTTGCGGCTATACAGATGTTGGTCAGAGTATAGCTGCGAACCGCGCGTATACTAATGACAAAACCCGACTTGGTCAATACTCATGGCCGCCAAAGTCCCCATCTGTCTTAATCGGATTGGCTGTTGTAACCTTAGGGGTTTACTTCGCGCCGGAAAATCTGTCATGCCAAGCCAGTTCATACTACATTCGAATTTCAAGCCAGCAGGGCATCAGCCGGAAGCGATAGAAGGTCTTGTAGAGGGGTTGAACGACGGTTTGCATGCCCAGACCCTGCTAGGTGTGACGGGCTCCGGTAAGACCTTCACCATCGCTAATGTTATAGAGCGTATGCAGAGACCTGCTCTGATAATGGCGCCAAATAAGACCCTGGCCGCCCAGCTGTACGGTGAATTCAAAGAGTTTTTCCCAAAGAACGCGATTGAGTACTTCGTCTCTTATTACGACTACTACCAGCCCGAGGCCTATGTGCCTGCGTCCGATGTCTATATTGAAAAGGATGCATCGATCAATGACCATATAGAGCAGATGCGCCTGTCGGCCACCAAGGCCCTGCTGGAGAGGGACGATGTGATCGTGGTCGCCACGGTTTCTGCCATCTACGGCCTGGGTGATCCGAACTCCTATCTGAAGATGGTCGTGCACCTGGATAGAGGAGACAAGATCGATCAGCGCAATCTAATCCGTAGGCTAACCGATCTGCAATATACGCGTAATGACATGGAGTTACGGCGTGCCACCTACCGGGTGCGCGGCGATGTTATCGATATCTATCCGGCAGAGTCCGAGCGG
>CALTDI010000020.1 GCA_943842505.1 uncultured Pseudomonadales bacterium
GACTTGTACGGAGAGCGTTCCTTGGCCGTTAGCTGTCGCATAGGCTATCGCTTCGGCAACCGAGTTAAACCTTCCGAACTCGCCGGTAGCGGGGTCGGGCTCGTCTGGTGATCGGTATCGCCCGCCAGGCGCCAGGTTGCCGTCGGAGTCATAAACCATGAACTCGCCGCGCTGGTTTGTTAGCGTTCCATCGGGCTGGATCGTGATCGGCCCTTGTATCGTTGCCTCTGCATAGGCGATCGCCTCGGCCTGGGAGCCGAACCGACCGAACTCGCCAAGTGCAGGTTCAGGCGTGGGTTCAGGGATTGGCTCAGGAACAGGTTCTGGGGCCGGTTCTGGCGCAGGCTCCGGAGCTGGTTCTTCAAAAGGCTCATCGGGCGAATTGTACTGCCCACCTGGCGCGAGATTGCCGTCGGAGTCGTAAACCATGAACTGTCCGTTCTGGTTCGTAATGGTTCCGTCGGCTTGAATTGTCATGGGACCTTGAATTGTAGCTTCGGCATACGCAATAGCCTCAGCCTGAGAGGCGAATCTACCAAATTCACCAAGTACCGGCTCGGGGATGGGTTCCGGGGTCGGTTCTGGAGTTGGTTCGGGCAGAGGCTCTGGAGCAGGTTCTGGAGTCGGCTCTGGAGTTGGCTCTGGAGTTGGCTCTGGAATGGGTTCGGGGACCGGTTCTGGAGTTGGTTCAGGCAGAGGTTCTGGAGCAGGTTCCGGCACTGGCTCAGCAACAGGCCCTTCATAAGGTCCACCTGGCGCTAGATTACCGTCGGAGTCATAAACCATGAACTCACCGTTCTGATTGGTAATAAACCCGTCCGGCTGAATAGTTAAGGTGCCTTGGCCATTGGCTTCGGCATAAGCGATGGCTTCGGCGACGGAGGCAAATCTACTTGGATAATCTGACATGAATTAGCACCTTTTCTATTAGTCGAGATCGATTTATTTGTCTCGTTTTTTGATCTTGTTTTGATATACGTTTCGTCGGTAGTTTAAGTTTGCAGTATTTCGCAAAATTTACAACAAATAACATAGGTAACTGGTGTGCGATCCTCGTTGGTGCCTAATCTGTCTTACCAACCAACGCGCAAACCATCCGCACACTGCAAAACACCCACGCACAAAAAAAGCCAACCCCGTTAAGAGCTGGCTTTCGATTACTTCACCAATATCCAGATCACTCAAACACTAGCGACCCTTCGTCCTCGGAAAGGGAAAAGCCGGTTAGGTTAGAAGCCTCGGAGTTCGCCGCCTGCTGCTTGAGGATCTGGCCTTGTAACTCGCCCAAGCGCTCTAACACGGCAAGTTGGTTCATCGACAAAAGTTGTGCGTAAGCTAAGGCCAAACCGCCCGCCTTGCGTACTGCCAGAAAATCCTCATCATCCAGTTTGTTCAAAGCAGCCTCGTCAACGCTAAACAGGCCCTCCACCGGCACGACTTTCTCACCCTGCTTGAGGTTGATCTTCCATGGCATGATGAGACCGGCGTCGGCCAGTGCATTCACGGCCCCTTGGGTGACATCCCGGCTGGCCTTGATTTGGGTGAGGAAATCAAGGATGTCCTTGATTTCCTGAGTGGGCTGGTCTTGATCGTCGAAGAAAGCGTTTCCGTCTTCCGTATTCTCCACCACCAGCCCGCTGGCTTCGTTGATGCACAGGATGAACTCCCCTGCGCCTTAGCCAATCTTTCTGCTTGATAGCTTCTTGCCCCCAACCTTGGAGACATAAGATGCAACTGCTCTGAGCAATGGCTCGTTAAAGCCGCTTCCGCCATCATGGTCGCCGAGAGTAGCCAAGATATTGCTGAACCCTCCAACTCTGTCGTCGTTCAGGTCTAACGTGTTATGAGATGCCGCGCGAGCTTGCTTTGACTCTGCTGCAAGTTGTCTGACCTCAAGGCAAACCGCTGCATTAGCTTTTTTTATTAAACCAGAACGGGAGTCGGGGAAAGGATCGACACAGCCTTCGCCAAAGAGTGGAGCTGCCGTGTAGTGTGGTTGCACAGCATTAAACACTGCAGGGTCAACCAAGCGTCTGTCGCACCCCTTAGCCCACTGCTTTAAGACATCATTAGCGATTGGCTTGTCCAACCAGTAATACAAATGCGCAGAGACGTGTCCATCATCAAAGACCCCTGCACTGCCAGACAATTGCCAGAACACTGAGCTGTCTTAGAACTCTGCAGGGAGTATGCCGATTGCGTATTCAACGGAAGCTAAGGTGTCTTCTCTAACACTCATCCCTCTAGGTAAGGCTAGCTTGTCTATGTCTATCATCACCCATGTTGTTGAGACATCTAGGAAGGGAGACTCAATAGGCTCTGATCTATCATTACGATAGAGTCTGCGCCGCATCGGCGTCTCAGCATCTACATCGTCAGCCAGTTGACCTCTGATGATAAACCGCGACCTGTCTTGTTCAAGCTCAGTGAGTAGTGATGCAAACTCTTCAATCCCGTCTACTGCTCTGTACTCATAGCTGAAGTAAGCAGGCATCGATGCCCGCTGGATCTGACACGTCTCCGCCTCTAAAGAAACGTTTGCACAGACTTTGGCTGCCACTTCTTAGAATTGTGATGTTGTGCATATATGCCCTCTGCTTTGAAGAGCATACTAGTGCATCCGCATACTGCAAAACACCCACGCACAAAAAAAGCCAACCCCGTTAAGAGCTGGCTTCTGTATTCGTCTTACTTACTCTGGTTAGCCTTTATCTTCTTTAGTGCTTCAGAGAGTTGAGCAAGTGATTCTGCGAGTTTTTGTTGCTCTGTCATTTTTGTACTCCAGATGCGAAAAAACCAGCCTCCCGAAGAAGACTGGTTTTCTCGTTTTACTTCACTTCAAGTGTGGGGCTTGAAGTTTGACTGGTTTAGATAATGTTTGCTGTTGTAATAGCGTCAACATCAACACCGACCAGGGTCACGATATGCTCAACCTCTATAACTTCAGTAGCGGCTGTAGTCACATCAACGTTATAAACGCCTGTGCTTGTGCCAGCGAAGTTTGATAGAAGGACAATGATGTCGTCGCCGTCTGTTAGGTTAGTCATATCTAAGGCAGCAATTATCTGCGCTTCCACCGTCCCAGCATCAGCGTCATCAGTCAGATCAGCAACCGCGGCGATCGCTGTATCTATCACAACTACAAATTCCTCCGCAGTGCCCACGTCTGTGCCTAACGCGCTGGCGAATACATAACCTGCGACATCGCCCGCGCTAGCGAAGGTAACGTTCAAAGAGTCAGCTCCAGCAACGTTACCAGGCGTAAAGCCGTTAATTGTTGCAGCATCTTCATTCAGATCAACCGCCTCTAGCGTGCCAGTCGCGACGGTATCGCTACCACCGGTTGTCAGGTTCACTGTTGTGCCAGCTCGGTCAACTGCGGTATCCGGAATGGTTATGGTGTCGTTGCCTGCCCCATCCGTGATAGTTAAAAGGTCTGCTGCAGCTGTCGTTACACCGTTATAGTCACCTGCTGCGATGGTAGCCGCCGCAGTTGAGGCGCTTGCGTCGATAGTGACAGGTTCGCCTGTCGCTAGTGCTCCCGTCGTAAATGTTGCCGCTGTCGCAAACGTCAATTCGAACGTTTCCATATTCGTGTAGCCAGCATCAGTAGTTAAAGCCCCGGTAGCAGTAACTGTATCGTCTCCAGCACCGGTATCAACAGTGTCGGCCGCATCCCCAGCAGCACCTAAGGCAACCGTATCAGCCGAGCCTGAGCCCGTAATAGTAAAGTTAGCTGTAGCAGAAGCATCGATCGTTACGGCTGAAGTTACGTTGCTGAAGTCATAGGTTTCAAGTGCTGCGGCAGCGGTGATTGATCCACCTGCGGAAGCTGCAGGAGTAACCGTCCTCGGCACCAGCTGCTGTCACTGTTCCACCTACCAAGGCTGCAATCTGCGCGAACGTAGTGACAATGCTTCCGTTGGTCGCGATAGTTAAATCTTCAAAGCCAGACACTGTCGCACCGCTTATGTCATCCGCATTAGCGAGTGAAAGTAGGTCGCTTGTGCCGCCTCCGCCAACCAAAGTAGCTGTAATCGCTCCAGCAACTGTCGACGTGAGTGAGTCATTACCCGCGCCCATGTTGATGGTTGAAGCAGCTAGGTCAGCAGACAAGTCTGTAATTACGTCATCACCAGCACCGAGTGAAATTACCCCGCCAGCGTCCAGGTTAGCAGTGTCAGCAATCGTATCTGATCCCGAACCACCGGTGACATTTTTCGAACACGCCTGCAGCATTGAACGCAATACCAGTATTGGTACCGTCAGCGAGAGTGAGAGTTTCAACCTGAGTGATTGTACCAGGCAGCGCGCCGACGGCTCCAACATCTGAGAGCACGAGGTTGTCTGTGCCGCCGCCACCTGTAATCGTCGATCCCAGTAAGCGAAGCGATGGCTGAAGTGATCGTGTCTGCTTCGTTGGTTGTGTTCGCAGAAGCATTAGTGAGAGCACCAGTAGTAGCTGTTGTCGCTGACGCCGCTGTAATGGACAACGATACTCCCGTTGCACGAAGACCTAAGTCAGTCGCTGCGATCGTGCTAACGCCGCTTAGCTGAACTCGGAAGTCGCCGCGTTCAGAAGTTGTCGGCATTGATCAACCCACAGAACGTTGTCGTCAGCTTGGAAAACAGCGATCGGTGCTGTAGCGCCCGCAAGGAGGCCTTCAGCCGCCGTCTTAGTCGCAGCAACACCACCAAACAGTGTTGATGTAGTCACACCAAGAGCCGTCAGATCGATGTCATCTGATCCAGATACGAAGCCAGTGATCACGTCCATAGCAGCTGCGTCAGACTGACCGACTGCAGTGTAAACGATAGTGTTATCGCCGCCGGCAGTTAGATCAATTGTGTCAGCGCCGTCACCAGTACCCATAGTGACAGAGTCATCACCCGAACCGAGTGTAATTGTCGCACCTGCCGCGGCAAGGTTCAGACCAGACATAGTCAAATCGTCAGTCATGCCACTTGCATCAAAAGATGTCAGTACAGTCAGTGCAGCTGTAGTTGGGTTAGTGAAGGTAGTGATAGTAGTTGCTGCATCACCTGAGAGGACTACTGAAGTAGCATCACCAAGAGTAATACCCGCAATCGCGATTGTACCTGTCGCTGTAGTTGTGTCGTCGTCAACAGAGATCGTCAGAGTTTCAGCGTCAGCGGCGTTAATAGTACCGATCGCATCACCCGCGCCAATTGCGTCAATAGTGACTGTAATCGCATCTGCGGCACCGTCAGTCTTAAGATCAACAGTCAGGTTCTGCGCAACAGCAGTAACGTCTACTTCGACTTCTATACCAGTAACAGCGTCGTCCACTGTAGTAGCGCCACCTAGGCCTGCGTCATAGATAACTTTGCTGAATCCGCCTTC
Source organism: uncultured Pseudomonadales bacterium (assembly GCA_943842505.1). GTDB lineage: Bacteria > Pseudomonadota > Gammaproteobacteria > Pseudomonadales > Pseudohongiellaceae > UBA9145. The sequence goes on from CALTDI010000020.1 coordinate 5,366, forward strand.
GAAGTCATCCATGTCGATGGTGCCAGTTCCAGCAGTTATGATGTTTAACACGTCGAAGTCAGAAATAGTTGCGCCTGCGGCAGTTGCAGTGGCACCCGCCTGAGTAAGACCAAGTACGTTTACGCCTTCGCCACCAGCGAGCGTGTAGTTTGCACCAATACCGTTAGGTAGGATCAAGATGTCATTGCCGGCACCCAGATCAACGGTGAGGAAATCAGCGACGTCAGCAGTGACATTCATAGTGTTCGCAGCAGCGTTACCAGTCACACTACCAGTCAGCGCTGCAGTCGCACCAGCACCAGCGAGATCAACAGTGATGCTTGTTGACGCATCGCCTGTGATTGCAACGCTTCGTGCAGACGTGCTGGTCAATGTTTGAGAAGTAGTTGCCGAACCTGATGCAACAGATGCTAAGACGTTGAACGTCTCAATCCCTTGTGCAGTTAGATTAGCATTTGCAGTTGTAGCTGCGCTGCTCATAGCAACAGTCATCTCGTCGGCAGTACCAACAGTCGTTGCGGCAGTCATGGCAACAGTAGTATCAGCGCTAGTACCGACCAAATGAACGTTAGGGATCGCAGAAAGATTGCTAACTGATAACGATGCAAGTGACCCGTTGCTATAAAGATCTGTTACACCAGTCATTAAAGTAGCATCAAGTGTAGTAGCAGTAACCGAGTTAACTGAGACGCTCTCAACAGAAGCAGTTGTAACGCCCGCACCCAGAGTGTTACCTCCGGCAGTTGAAGCAGTGATTAACAGAGTATCAGTACCTTCTCCACCCGTCAGAACGTCGCCTGGAGTTAGAGTAGTAGTAGCTGCAGTGGCTGCAGTTGCAACGAATGTATCGTCTGCAGTTCCACCAGTGAAGGCCGAACCGTTGTTCACACCTGTAGTGAGCGTGAAAGTGCTGCCTGTCGACTGACCGGCCGCCAGTGCTTGCAGCTGCATTCGCTGCGGTAACAGTCGCGTCGTCGGCTGTAACGGCATCCAGAGCGGCCTTAGCACCTGGCTGCTGCCTGCTCAAGAGTAAGCGTGTAGTAAGTTGCCGCTTCAACCTTATTGTTAAATGCTGCAGCATATGTGCCTATGGCCGGATCTGCCTCGTCAAGTTGTGCAAGGAATTGAACCGAGATCTTAACTACGTCAGCGCGAGTTCCGCCAGCGGCCATCAGGCCTTCAACGATAGTGACGCCTTCAGCAAGCGCATCGGCAGGAACGCCAGGAAGAATGTTTGCCAGAAATTCGGCACCAAACTCTCCAGAAGTTTGAAAAGTTGGATATATTGCATTAAATGTATCGCTCGTTGTTAGGATCGTAGCGATTTCGTCAATAGATTTGCCCGCTTCAGATTCAGCGACAAGTGATGCCAATAGAGTTGTACCAGGAGCCGTACCATATGCGCCTACTACCATATCTATAATGGTTTTACGTGTTTCAGCTGTTATAGCCATAGTTTCTTTTTCCTTGAGATCGATTTCAAAATTGTTATTCCGTTGTGGTAACAGCCTCTCGGCAATTGCCATCATCGGTGTATCTATCATAAACAGTACATCCCTTTGTCCGTGTGATCTAAATCACAAGGACAAAGGGATGTACTGAGAATTCCTTTTACATCCAAACTGCCGCCCGCAACAATATCAGGCAGTAGTAGACATCGGCGAATAGTACAAGCTCTTTAAGTGTTAAAACAACTATTGCTGCTTTTTCTCTTAGTATTTATCTAACCAGCTCATTTTTATATTGTTTTTTACTGACATTGTTGTGTTTTCATCGGCTTTACAAGCTAGGCTTTGGCGATGACCGCAGCGGTCTAAAAAAGCCAGCTAAAGCCTAGCGCGGCGCTGGTGTCTTTGCTTTGAAACAGCTCCAGGTTGCTGCGTTGTCGCTGGTGATACAGGTTAATCATAAAAGTGGCCCCACTGCCCATGGATCGAACAGGCCTGCGGTACTGCAACAGTGCATAGCTGCGTTTTACCGATCGCCGCGCACCATTTTCCAATAAGGGGCTGTAGCCTTTTCTGTCGTCGATCTGCGTGTGGCTTAGCTGGGCATGGATGGATGCTGTTTGCAGGCGGTATTGCCAGCTTAGGGCAGACTGCCAGCCCGCCCTATTGCCGCCCAGCCTGTCGCCAGTGGCGGCGATGTTATCGATACGGCTTAGCTCGGCGCTGATTTGTTGGCGCCCGGCGAAGGCAAAGGGCAGACAGCTAACGCCCAGCGAGGCCTTGGTTTCCAGGCCATCAAGACGGCCTTCCCGGCCAAATTCCTGCTGCTGAGCGGCGAGCTGATAGTAGGGGTTGCAGCTGCGGGCGCTAACCGGCTGATAGCGAAAACTGGCATCCAACCCGGTAAACAGAGAGCTCCCTCCGTACTGAAGATGGTTCACACCGGCAGTAGCCTGCCAGGAGCCGGTTCTGCCTGGTTTCATAAATTGGTAATCGGCGGCCAGTTGCAACAGGTCGGACTGGGAATAGTCACTGTTACGAGAGCGCATCTCGACGCCCCAATTTTGTTGGTTCTCGGGCGCAAGGCGCCGCTGGCGGTAGGCTGCGCGCGTGCTCAAATAGCGGCTACTTTGGGGCCTGTATTCAGAGTCAAGGCCCAGCAGAATGAGCTCGCCCGACAGGGTTAGGGAAATTTGTCCGGAATCGGGAGCGCCATTGAGGTTATTGTCATAGCCGGCAAGCACCTCTGCCTGCAGGCTGGATTGCCGGGTAAAGGACTGCCACAGTTGTTGCCGGCTTTGTAAGGCTTCATCGATGCCTGTGGGCAGGTCTTGTCGCACGAGTAAAAGCTGGTTCATTTCAAGGGCTGTAAAAAGCTGGCCCTCATCGAAGAGTGCCTGGGCATAGTCGATGGCTGCAGCGCCGTTGTCTGGGTTCAAGAGCAAGGCCCTCTCCAGTGATTCCAGCGCACCGGCAAGGTCTGAGTTATTGAGTTGGGCCGCTCCATAGAGCGCGAAAAATTCAGAACTTTCCAGGCATTGGGGTAGCAGTTGGCTGATTTGCTGCTGCAAGGCGGCCGAATCGGCCTCTTCAGTTTGATAGAAGGCGGACAGATCGGGGCAGGCGGCGAAGGCGCTGAGGGGAAGCGAGCCCAGGGCTAGCAGAAAGACCCACTGTAGTCGCTTGGCTGTACACCTTGCGAGCCTGATTTCCTTGTTCAATTCCGCCATCATCCCTGAGTTAACTGGCTCATTAGTCATGGCGGCGATTATGGGTAATCACAGGGCTGCCTGCAATGTGAACAGGGGATAGAGTAAAAAAATTATCGCCGGCCACCGCTAAGCAGGCGCAGGTTTGGCTGAGAAGAGGAGTCGCCGGTGTCTTCGGGCTCGCCCAGGGACGGAGCGAAAAGAACATGGGGGGTCTTTAACCCACTTAACAGGTAGCTGCCCTGAGACTGCAGAGACTCGTCACGAAGCTGCCGCGCTGCACACTCGCCTATTAATACAGGCTGAGCAAGCTCGGCTGTCATTTCCTGAATGCGCAAGACCACGGATACAGTCTCGCCTAGCAGGGCATGGGTACGGCGGTGTGCCGGGCCAATAGAGCCGATTAGCACCGGGCCCTGTTCTATGCCTATACCCAGCGCCATGGGCTCCAGGCCTTCCAGGGCGTGTTCCGGCAACAGGTTTCGATAGACTGAGGCCTGCATCTCCTGACCTGCTGCCAGCGCCTGCGCCGCAGATTTTTGGTTATAGCCATCCCAGACGGCTAGCAGGCTGTCGCCCTTGAATTCATGCACCCGCCCGCCATGGCGTTCGATGATTTCGGCGGCACGGGTAAAGAAGTAGTGCAGCACGGCGGCAGGCTCTTCCGGAGGCCGAGATTCACTGAAGGCGGAAAAGTTACGCAGGTCGGCGCTTAACAGCGTCACATCACAGCGCTGCGCGTTAATGCTGGAACTAGGCAGGCTATAGGCTATTTCCTTGGCGATGTTGTCAGGCAGATAGCTATTCAAATTGGTATAGACACGGCTGCGCTCTGAACGCACCCTGCTAAGCTCAAGCAATAGCAGAAAGCTGCCGGCTAAGGCGCCATAAAGGGCGGGGAAGAACCAGCCTAGCCAGAGATCTGCACTTTGCAGTAAAACCAGATGCAGTGTCAGTGCTGCGACGGGCAACAGCACCGAAGCGATAGGCAGGCCATAGGCCTTAATGCGATCGCCGCTTAGAGCCAGACGATAAAGCGCCAGAGAAAATAGCAGACAAAGAATGCCTTGCAGCATATTGGCACTGCGTGGCGTATAGGGCACTGCCATATCCAACAGGCTGCCCAGCATGCGAGCCTGCAGCTCCACGCCGGTGGCTGCGCCGTTATAAGGCGTGGGCACTATGTCACCCATGCCAAAGGCCGTGCCGCCGATTAGCACCCAGGCATTATCGAGTAGCCCAGGGTCGATATTGCCATTGATAACATCCACCGCAGATATGGCGGTATAGGCTGCCGGGTCCTTGGCGAAGGAGATTCTAAGATTGCCGTCTCGGTCTAGCGGAACATCGAGGCCGGGGTAGGCATCAAACTTTAAAATATAAGTCGGGTCCAAAAGGGAACTGCCAGAGTCGATAGACGCCTGCCAGGGACTGAAGTTACTTGCCTGCAGAAAGGCGGTCAGTGCAAGCGATGGATAGGCCTGCCCGTCTGCACAAACGATCGCTGGGGCTTTGCGCACTGCGCCATCGGTGGAGATGATAGGGGTGATGTGGCCCTTAGGAACCGCCGCAAAGCCGCTGTGTGGCGCAAGATAGCCATTGGCAAGCGGCAGCTGCAGGCCCGTAGCTGCACTATTACAGCTAATACCTGTAATTGGGTGTGTCATTTGGCCTGCAGTGACACGTTGCCCGAGCTGGAGAGCCGGCACCTGAGCGATCACGGCACCGCGGGCATTTTGCAAGGAGGCAAGAAGCACATCGTCGCCGGGCCTTGCCTCAGGATAGACTATATCGTGAAGCTGCAACTGGGCGCCGGCGGCATCAATCGCGTCTACTAAGCTAGCGATTTGATCTCTAGCCCAGGGCCAGGGGCCTACTTCGGCCAGGCTTGCCTCATCGATAGCGACGATAATAATGCGTTCTTCAGGGGCTGTCTGGGGCGACAAGGTCCACCCTCTGGCGCCCAGACGCTCTTCCAGATTGACCAGGCTAGCGGTGGACACAAGGAACAGGCCCGAGCACAGCAATAAGGCAGCAAGCAACACCAACAGGCGCGCCGTTGCTGGCGTAAGTCGCAGTAAAAAGTGCAGAGGATTGGCTGCCGTGTGAGGAGAATCAGACATACTACTGGCCATTCCAAAGCGTTAAGCCCTGGATGTCTCCTTGCTGCAGTTGTTGCTCGAAAAAGTACCCGGCTTCGGTGCCATCGAGGCTAACCGCTCCGGCAACCCGCTGGCTTTCTGTGCGGCTATGGAAGTAGCCACCATCGAACAGTCTGCCGTTGGCTACGAATTCAAGCTCACCGGTCAGGCTGTGATTCAGATTAAGCAGGGTAGCGAAGCTGTTTTCCTGAAAGTCTATATCCAGTGTGCCGCCGCCGACTTCCATCGCCACCACACCACTGGAAGAATTATAGAAAGCCTGGGCACTGCTTAGTCCAAAGCTGACAACGGTAAGGCCCTTGTCCAGGCGTTTGCTGCCATTTTCGCTGCGAAACAAGCCATAGTCGAGATTGCCAACGGTGACTTCTCTTCCCTCTCGAGCCTCATCGAAGGCGAGAGTGATGCGCTCCTGGGCATCGAGCCCGCCGTTGCTATAGCGCCCCCAGACCAGCTGTCGATCGGACACATCGGAAATGGTGATCGCCTGGGTAGGTGTAAACTTAGGCGGCTGCTGACTCGCTGAGACTTCTAGATCGCTAGCGGCACTGTCTGTTAGAAGACTGGCCGACACCTGTTCGAGGCGAGCCTCATCGTCTTTAAGGTTAGAAGCGTCTTCGGCGCCCTGAGAACTGCTAATAGCCTGCTGAACCCCGGTGCGCATTGCTGTTAGGTTTTGTGCGTCTGTTGAAGGCACCAGCCGCGGCAGGGGTGTGCTGCTATCCAACTCGATAAGCTCCATTGTTGCGCCCGACAGCTCTATGGAATCGGAGGTGCAGGGCCCGAAAGCATCGGCAAGACAGTCTGCGGAAAACGGCGCCAGTACTATGGTGCCTTCATTGACCAGGGCCTTGGTGCTGCCGGCTTTCGCACTAACGGTAAAATCTGTGCCACGAACACCGATAGCGGCAATAGGTGTATTCAGGCGGAAGCGCTGGCGTGCAGACTTGGCCGCGTCGCCGGAGATAGCCCGGGTTATGCCTTCGATGAGATCAAATTTGACAGTGGAAGCCGCGGGCCGAGCCGGATCATAGTCATAGCGCGTTATTTCAAGACGGCTATCTGGCCTGACGCTAACCAGGGCATCGTCTACGAAGCGGATGTGCACATGGCCATTCGCGGTAGTGGCGATCTGATCATGCACTCTAATCTGTGAGCCGGGCTTCGCTGTTCGGGGCCGTCCCCCGAAAGTGGATTCGATAGTTGCCTTGCCAAGCACCAGGCTTACCGTGCCTACTATTGGCTGGGCTTTTACACCTGCTTGCTGCTCTGTTGTTTCAAGGCCATAGGAAGGCATCGCCAGCAGAGCGAGCATGAGCCCCGCAGGGGCAAACAAGGCTTTCAGGCCGATGAGCCTGATGTTTTTGGCGAGCTTGGCAAGTAGTTGAATAGTCATATTTTAAGGTTTACGTGTTCATTTATTTACTGATTAGCCGAAACTAGAGGTTAACTGCCAAAAGGCGCCAACGGAAAAAGTAACCCGGGGGCTGTTTATCCCGGCACTTTTTAGTGCTGGTACTGGCTAGTACTATCTAATGCACTAATCTAATGCACTAATGCAGGGCGCTGTAGCGATGTCTCGAAATTACGGCCTAGTTTCTGATAGATGGTAAGATACCTCTGAGTCTGAGGCTGGGGCGTGATTCAAATCACATAGCGCCACAATAGCTGCTTTTGCTAATTCATTTCAAGCACTTATAATGCGTCACCAGCCCTATTGAGAGCTGTTATCAGGTTTATGACCGGGCTCTATATTTGATGGTAGTCACTCCCGAATTATTGCGCTCCTTCTCGATTCTGAAGACGCTTGCAGACAATGATCTGCTTGGCCTCGCTCAGCAATCATCGCTGCGCAAATTTACCCGGCGCGGCATAGTGCTGAATGCCGGGGAGAAAGAAGAACATGTCTGCCTGCTGTTTGAAGGCAGGCTGCAAGGCGTCGATTTTACCATCGATGGCCGCGAGGTGGGGCTGTATTTTGTGCAACCGGGAGAATTTTGCGGTGAGCTAGGCTTGTTCGATCATGGCCCACAGCCGGAATATGTTATTGCCCTAACGCCATCGGTGGTGGTTTTCGTTCCCATGAGCGGCCTGCGCGAGATAATGAACAAAACCCCCGCTATTGCCAATACCCTGGGACTGAAACTGGCCGACAGGGTCAGACAGATGATTTTTCAGCGCTCCTTGCTTGGCTTGCCAAATATTCCGCAACGGGTGTGCTGTCAGCTCTGGGCGCTGGTGCCGAATAAAGACAGAGAAACCGATGCCACCAGCGCTATTGCAAACCCGCCAACACACATGGAAATAGCGATCATGCTCAATGTGAGCCGGGAGACGGTAACCCGGGTGTTTCAGACTTTGCAAAAGCGGCAGATAGTAAGACGGGACGGGTCTGCGGTTTTGCTCATTAACAACGTCAAAATGTTGAAAGACTTCGCCGAGGGCAATGAATCGATTTAAGGAAGGTGACACCTGAGCTTTTGACGCACGAACTAGTGGCAGGGGATTGGCAACTCAACGAAGCCCTGCTTTACCCGCTAAGCATTGCTTACAGACACAGTGCTATCGTCAACCGTGCAGGGTCTAAAATTGGCAGTAGGGTTGAATATTGGTGCTTACCCCCAATTAAAGGGCGTCTAGGCGGGTAATATTGACCACTACGCGACATTCACGAGAAAAACTCGCCGCGCCGGCGAGCTAACAACAACAAATAAGAACCAGTTAAATGAACCAGAATAGTAAAACCACGAAATACCCAGAGCTGAATGCGGCATTAAAAGACGTTAAAAGCTATTTTATCCTCGCGGGCGTGTTCAGTGCCGCCATCAATATATTGATGCTGGTTCCGGTCATTTATATGCTACAGGTCTACGACCGGGTGATGTCCAGCGGCAGCCTCTCTACGCTCACCATGCTCACCCTGCTGATGGCAGCCTTACTAATGGCGATGGGCGGCTTTGAGTGGGTCCGCTCGAGAATATTAATCAGTGCCAGCAACCGACTCGAGAAAAACCTACGCAAGCGGGTCTCCCAGGCCGCTTTTAAGCACGCACTCCTGTCCGGCGGCGGCAGCGCGCAGCCGCTGAATGACCTTATAGGGCTTAGGCAATTTCTAACAGGCAACGGTCTGTTCGCCTTTTTCGATGCCCCCTGGTTCCCCATTTATATTGCCATCATGTTTATGTTTCATACTTGGTTCGGCGTCTCTGCAATTCTTGCCGGCATCGTCATGGTGGCATTGACCTACACCAATGAAATCCTGACCAGCAAACGCCTGCAGGAGGCGAACGCCCTTGGAAACAAGGCTACGGGTCAACTAGGCGGCAGCCTTCGCAATGCCGAGGTCGTGGCTGCCATGGGTATGGCGGATGACATAAGAGTGCGTCAGGATATGACTTCGGATCAGGTTCTAGTGTTGCAGACAGAGGCCAGCAGCAGGGCGGCGATCATCGGCAATGTGTCGAAGTCTTTTCGCATGATAGTGCAATCGCTGCTGCTGGGCATGGGCGCATTGCTTGCTCTTCGGGGAGAAATTTCGCCGGGGATGGTGATTGCAGGCTCTTTGCTGTTAGGGCGGGCGCTGGCGCCTATCGACTTATTAGTAGGCACATGGAAGGGTTTTGCCGTGGCCAGGGCCCAATACGCGCGGCTGGGAGAATTGCTTTTAGCAATACCTGAGGAACGGGAGACCATGAGCCTTCCCGCCCCTGAGGGCAAGCTGGGGGTAGAGCACGTTGTCGTGTTTCCGCCGGGATCACAATTACCCGCTGTTAAAGGGGTGAGCCTGAACCTCGATGCGGGCGAGATTTTGGGGATTGTTGGCCCCAGCGCGTCTGGAAAATCCAGCCTGGCCCGAGCCTTACTCGGCATCTGGCCGGCTCGTTCCGGCAAGGTGCGCCTGGATGGTGCTGACATCGCTAGCTGGGATAGAGCCGAGCTAGGCCCGTATATTGGCTATTTACCACAGGATATTGAGCTGTTCAGCGGCTCTATCTCTGAGAATATTTCACGCTTTGGCGAGCTTTCGCCGGAGAAGATTGTCGAGGCCGCCAAGCTCTCGGGTGTGCATGAGATGATATTAGGCCTGCCCCAGGGCTACGACACTGTGATTGGCGGAGCCGGCGGGGTTCTCTCTGGCGGACAAAGGCAGAGAATAGGATTGGCGCGGGCGGTCTACAATAACCCCAAGCTGATGATACTGGATGAGCCCAATTCCAACCTTGATGATCAGGGTGAAAAAGAGCTGGTCGAGGCGATAAATCGAATCAAGCAGGTTGGTTGCACGGTGATTGTCATAACGCACCGCACTATGGTGCTGAAGTGTGTGGACAAGATACTGGTTATGAAGGATGGCCTTGCCGTCGCCTTTGGTCCAAAAGACGATGTGCTTGCCAGCTTAATGGCACCAGCCAAAGCGCCAGCCCCCGCCATAGCAAGCGGCGCCTGAAGCCCCTATGCATTCGAACATAAACTCTCACCCGACGGGTGATAAAACTAGTAGGAATGAGTCGTGATAGAGCAAAAAACCGCTGAGCCAAAGGCGGACAACACAGAGCAGTTGGGTAGCGTCGATACCACCATGGAGATACCGAAAAGGGTAGGTCTGATTATCTTTTTTCTGGTGTTTGGCGTGTTTGGCTTTTGGGCTGGATTTGCCCCGCTGGATTCCGCCGCGCGCGCCACCGGCGTAGTGACGGTTGAGTCTTACAAGAAGGTTATTCAGCACTTGGAAGGGGGCATAGTCGGCCAGATTCTGGTACGCAATGGCGACGTAGTCAGGGCTGGAGACCCCTTGCTTGTGCTTGATAACACGCAATCACTGGCGCAGCTGGAGATCGCCAAGGCCAGATTTGTGGCGCTTAAAGCCAGAGAGGCGCGTCTGCTGGCAGAGAGTAGCGGCAGCGAGTCGATCGCCTTCGCTGCGGTGCTCGATCAGCCAGATTATGACGCGGATGTCGAAATGGCCGCCGAGAGACAGATTTTTAATGCGCGCAAGGCCGCTCGCGATGGCGAGGTGGAAGTTCTTCAGCAGCGCACAGAGCAGCTAGCGTCGCGAGTGACCGGGCTGGAAGCTGTGCGCAGCAGCAAGCTTGAGTTGGCTGACTCATTTTCAGAGGAGCTGGAAGACGTGCAGGCGCTGCTCGATCAAGGCTTTGCCAACAAGCAACGACTTAGAGAACTGCAGCGCAGCTATTCTTCCTACACCGGTGAGGCGGCAGATTTAACCGCCAATATTTCCACGACCGAGATGCAAATAGGTGAGACGCGCCTGCAGATATTGCAGCAGGATAAAGACTTTCTGAACGAGGTGGTCAACGAGCTCGCTGAGATCCGTGCTCAGCTGAAAGATACCGAGGAGAGGGTGACTGCCTTGCAGGATATTGTCCGTCGAACGTCCATAACGACGCCGGTAGACGGTATTGTCAACGGCATGCAGGTTCATGGCGTGGGCGAGGTGGTAAGACCTGGTGCGAACATAGCCGAGGTGGTTCCGCAGACCGATGAGTTCGTTATCGAAGCCAATGTCTCACCTATCGATATCGATAGGGTCACAGAGGGACAGGAAGCTACTATCAGTTTCTCTGCCTTTAGCAGTGGCTTGGTACCTACCATTTATGGCAATGTCATAGGGATTTCTGCGGACAGATTAATCGATCAAACAAATGGCGCCCCTTACTATTTAGCTAGAGTTGAAGTCACTGAAGAGGGCATGAAAGACATGGATGGCCTAACACTTGTTCCTGGGATGCCCGCCGAAGTGTTTATTAACACAGGTGATAGAACTCTGCTTCAATATCTATTTAAGCCCTTTACCACTGCTCTTAGCCGCAGCTTTATTGAAGATTAGGCCGCCATGAAAAAATCTATTAGATGGCTTTTTTGTCTTGGCTTCGCGTCGAGTATTTCAATAGTCAGCCTTGCTCAAGATTACGACTCTATGGGAATTACAGGGACGACTCTCGAGGAGTTTTTCAGCGCTGCCATCGAATACAGTCCGCAGCTGAAGATTGCCGAGGAGCGTTTAAACATTGGTTCCGCGCGCAGCAGTGCAGCCCAGGGTCAACTACTTCCGCAGCTAAGGGCCAATGCAAGCAGATCTGATAACCGCCGCAATGCGCTAGGTCAATTAGATACCTTCGATGGAGAACGTTACTCCATCACGCTGACCCAGGTCTTGTTTAACTGGCAGGCCTATTCCGCGCGCAAAGAAGCGACCCTGCTAGAAGACCAGTTCGAAGCCGAGTATTTTGGAGAGCTGGCATTTCTGCTAACCGATGTTGCCGAAAAATATTTCGATGTGTTGCTGGCAAGCGATGCCCTGAACTCGATCGCCAGTGAACTGGATGCGGTGAGTAATCAGCTGGATCAGATTCAGAATATGTATGACCGCCAACTGGCACAGATAACCGATTTGTATCAGGCCCAGGCGAGCCTCGCAGCCGTTGAAGCACAGCAACTGCAGCTGCAAACCGAACTGGCGATGCGGCGCGAAGCCCTGCGTTCAGCCAGCGGTATAGAAAGCGGAAATTTATTTCGATTAAGTGACGAGGCGGCTATTCCACCGCTTGAGAACAGCATCAACTATTGGGTGCAGCAGGCCGAAGAAAATAATCATCAAATTCGCGCCAGGCAGTACGCGGTGGAAGCGGCCGACAAGCGCATCGACCAGCGGCGCGGTGCCTATATGCCACAGGTGAACTTCATCGTGCAGCGCCAGGACTCCGATGTGGGTTTCGACAATAGGCCGCAGGATAGAACTGACAATACCTATATTGGCCTGGATGTAACGATTCCCCTGTATGCCGGCGGCAGTAATCGTGCCGGGGTTAGAGAAGCCACCAGCCAGCGCAGAATCGCCGAAAGCGAGTTACGCCAGGTTGAACTTCAGGCCAATGAGGCAATTCGCTCGGCCTATTTGCAGGTGCAGTCTGCTGAGACCCTGATTGCGGCGGCGCGCAAATTACTGGAGTCGACAGAACTTACCTCAACCGCCATGCAGCGCGGTTTTGAGTTAGGCGCGGTGACGAATGTAGATGTGCTGAATGCACTGCGGGATCAATTTCGAGCGGAGCGCGACCTGCAGAGAGTCCGCTATGACCATGTGAAATATCTGCTTCTTCTGAAGAGAGAAGCCGGGCTGCTAAGCGCCGATGACATGCTCGAAGTGGGCAGTTGGCTGGAAGCCGCCGGCAACTAAAACTATGCTTGAGCTGCAGCGCCTCACCACCGAATATATTGAGCTTGAAGACCGCATTCGTCTTACCGGCGAAGATCAGCAAGGTGGAGCCTTGTGCCTGTGGCTTACGCAGCGCCTAGCACTGCGGCTTGTTGCTCATCTGGTGGAGGCAATTGCTACGGCCTCGCCAGAGGCTATGAAGAACCCGAGCCAGGATCAGGATGTCAGTAAACTACTGCAGGGCATGGCGCAACAGGCGGCAGCAGCAGACCTTAGCCCGGAAGCTGCGGTACAGAGCGACGCCGCTACGCAGTCCCTGCTTATTAACGAAGTCGATATTAACCGTGCGGCGAATGGGCTTATTGGCTTGGTTTTCAAAGAAGGTACCGAAACAGAAGTCGCCCTTAGTTTTGAACTACAGCAACTGCGACAATGGTTAGCCATTATTTATAGTCAGTGGACATTGGCTGAATGGCCCAGCACAGTTTGGCCTGAGTGGATGGGGGCGCAGCCACAAGTAGCGAACCTAGAAGAGCCAAGCGATCCGCTACACTAGAGTCTAGTCTTCATTTCCTTCTTCTACCGCCGTTTTCTTTTTGTTATTTTCTTTCCCCTCTTCTTTTCCCCTTCTTTTTCCTTTTCTCTTATTGCCTAGCTTGAGTTTCACTACCCCGGTTTCACTAGCCCAGCTCAATGAGCTTCGTTGAATGCTTTAAGTCAGCTCTAGCGGACACTCGCAGCTTGCAGTAGTACCGGCCTGCTGATTGCTTGATAGCGGTTTACTAAAAATATAAATCGATAATATTGTGGGTTACTTCTTGCAGAGATAACTGCAGTTGTTCGGGGGAGTAACGATAGAAGCCCTCTGCATGACTCACCGCGGCGGCCAGGGTAAAGGTTCGCCCCTTGTCCAGAGCGAGAACCAGCTCTTCATAATTGTTCTCATCGTTCTGGCTCGCATAGATAGCCATTGCCCGTGCCTTTCGCGTCCTTTGGGCTGTGATGTCGATGAAGAGATTCACGGGGTTCTGCACGCCTATCTCATAGGAATAGGCGTCGGGGGCGACTGCCTCCTTGCTTAGGTTCTGCATTGCCGCCCAGACCAGCAGCGCCGTGTGGCGATGATCCGGGTGCAGCTCCAAGGGGCCGGGAAAGAATACGCTGGCTGCACCGACCCGCTGAATCTTCTGCATAATCTTGTTCACTAACTGCGCACTATGTTTGAGGCCACGGTCTGGCTCCTGCCAGCTATCGACGCTATCTATGCCAAGAATCTGCGCGGCCTCTTGCACTTCTTGCTTGCGAATATCTACCAGGCCTTCGGTGCTGCCGCCCAAGGCGCCATCTGTCATCACAACTAGATGGGTTTGCCTACCCTCATCGTGTGCTTTAAGCAGGCTACCCCCCATACCAAAGGTCTCGTCATCGGCATGGGGGGCGAAGACCAACCAAGGGCCCGGAGGTAGCGAGGATGCCTCGAAGGGGATTAGTCTGTGTTCTGGTTTTAATTCTGACATTGAGCGAGCCGTTATTTCTGGACTGAAACCTGTGTCTGACCTGAGAGAGCAGTATAAAGCAGCTTGTTGTAAATTACTTACGCCACGATTATAAGGGCTTGCGGCGGTATTTCTTAGTTTTTTCAGGCGATTCGTGGTTAAATTCGCAGCCTTCACAGAACAAAAAAACAGCTACTATTGGATCGGGAATGTTATTTACACTGCTGCGTGAATGGATGATGACCCCCTTCACCCATTACCGACTCTTCCATAACTTTGCCAAGCAAGATTTTCTTGCCCAGTTCACGGCATCCGTCGGCGGGTTCCTGTGGCTGATAGTCACGCCCATCATCCACATTATGATCTATGCCTTCGTATTTGGTTATCTCTTTAAAATGCGCTCGGCGGTTGGTTTCGAAGAAAGCACCTTTGTCGTATTCATGATGGTTGGCTATCTGCCCTGGTTTGCCTTTGCCGATGCCATAGGTAAATCTACCGGGCTGGTAATCGAGAAGGCGCCACTCATCACCAAGGTGAAGTTTCCTGTACAGATTATTCCCGTTGTCGGTTCGGTAATTCCCTATTTAACCCACGCTATTGGCTTCGGCATATTGTTAATCTATTTGGCCACTCAGGGTTACTGGAATTGGATGTGGTTTTATCTTCCTTTTATTTTCTTTTTCCAGTTTTTGTTTGCATTGGGCCTGGTAGCGATTCTATCGGCGCTAAGTGTTTTTTTACGAGACTTACAACAGTTAGTCGCACTGGGAATTACTGTTTGGTTTTTTCTAACTCCGATCATTTGGCCGATATCAATTATCGAGGATGAAGCACAGCGAAATTTATTTTTGTTGAATCCGATGCACAGCTTTGTTGCCCTTTATCGTGAGATCGTGCTTCAAGGCCAGGTAACGTTTATTCATCTTCAGATAATCATTCCAGTATCGCTAGTAGTCTATTTTTTCGGTGGTTGGTTATTCATGAAAATTAAACAGGCGTTCGGCGATGTGCTGTAATCTACTTTTGGGTAAGAGGAGCTAGCAGTGTCTCGCGTATCCGTTCAAAACCTGAATAAGGATTTTAAGATTTACGAGCGACCTCAGGACAGGTTGTTCGAGATTATTCAGCGCAAGCAGCGCCATCAATTATTCCATGTACTAAGTGATATATCGTTTTCCGTACCCGATGGCAAAAGCCTGGGAATTATCGGTGACAACGGTGCCGGCAAATCGACGCTGCTGAAACTCCTGGTCGGCACTCTGCAACCCACCAGTGGCGAGATTACGATCAATGGACAGGTGGCGGCACTGTTAGAGCTAGGGGCTGGCTTTCACCCCGAGTTTAGCGGTCGCAAGAATATCTTTCTCAATGCGGCCTTGCTCGGTGTGCCCGATGACAACATCGCAGAGATGGAGCGAGACATCATCGCCTTCTCCGAGCTCGACTATTTTATCGATCGCCCGGTTAAGACCTATTCCTCAGGCATGTACGTGCGTCTCGCCTTCTCTATCGCGACGATGGTGCGCCCGGATATTCTGGTTATCGACGAGGCATTGTCCGTGGGCGACATGGCGTTTCAGAAGAAATGCGTGCAGCGCATGAACGAGTTTCGCGAGCAGCAGAAGACGATGGTGTTCTGCAGCCACTCGATGTTTCATGTGCAGGAGCTTTGCGATATCGCGATCTGGCTGAACAAGGGAAAGATTCAGGAGATTGGCGACAGCGACAAGGTAGTAGGGCACTACGAGGACTTCTGTAACAACAAGAAGACCTACAACAGTATTCGCGAGGACATTCCTGCCGAGCTGCGTGCCTCGCAAGAAATTAGCGAAGGTGACGCCTCAGACGATATACAGGACTGTAGAATTAACTCTATCGCGGTTAAGTCACCCGATGGCAACGATATCACCACGATCAAGCCCCTGAGCGATGTATTGCTAGAGATGGAGGTCGAGGTACTGGTGGACAATATGGAGGGGCATTTCGGCTTCGCCTTCATGAAATCTGCCGAGGAACCGATCGCCTCCTTCCTCACGACCAACGCCGACGAGATCGAGCTAGGCGCGTTCGCCAAGGGCGACATCGTTAAGGTCTCTCTAGTCGTTGAGAAAGTAGCCATGCGAGTGGGCGAGTTCTATGTGCTTGGCGGCCTGGCCGACAAGAGTGGCCTGCTGTGGTACGAGACGAAGTTCAGCAAGCTTCTGGCCATGGAAGCCAACAAGGGCGTCGGGCCCATGATAATGAAATGCGACTGGCAGCTCGATAAGAAAGGCTAGGGCTTAATCAGCAGACTAGAACTCGATGCCGTATTCCTCTACCCGCGCCGGTGCCGTATCCGGCAACACGCCATAGGGGTCGACCTTATAGACTCTGGGCAAGGCATTGCCGCTACTCACTTCTATCACCTCCATATAAGCCTGCCGAACGCTATCGCGGGGCTGGGCAGTATCCTCGTCCCGTTCCTGCGCCTGAACCTGAGCTGCCCCCGGACGATCGCTAACGTCTTGTCTTGGATAGACAAAGAGTGAATAGATGTTCGAGGTATTCGTGCCCACCCACTGGGTGAGCTCCTGTAGGTTCTCGAAGGGAATAATCTCGGCAAGCTCGGCCTGATTATTTATGTCTTGTAGCTGGCGATAGGCGATGACTGTTTCGATGAGTTCTTCGTCCAGGCCTGGCAACAAGCGCATCGCTTCTCGCGTCGCCACGTTGAGATTTACGGTGCGTGTGTTGCCATAGATGGTGAAGGCGGCGTCGAGGTTGATTCCGCCGAGAAGCTCGGCGAAGCCGCGTACATGAAGAATTTCCTCCACGGTATCCAGCTCGGGATTATTACGTGGGCTATAGCCCTGTTCCAATTCGAGATAGTAATCTTTCTCGGCGCCATTTAAGCCCTCTAGGTCGTTAAGGTCTGTCCAATCCGTCCAGGCCGCGAGCAGGTCTTGCACCTCTTCGGGGTCCGCATCCTCTCCCCCTAGTAGCTTCTCGATAAGCAGCTGCATATTGCGCCGCGGAATTCTGTTCAGGTTTATCTTTCCGGCATGGTCATAGATGCGCACAGCCATGTCCTCATGCTTTGGATAATTCAGATCAAGGTCTTCACCATCGAATCGATAGGCGGATGACAGGAGTTCGCCTTCTTCTGATTCCTCTCTCTCTTCACCAATGGGCAAGGGCATGCGCTCCAACATCAGCTCCATCTCGGCAAAATTGACCGCCGCCATGAGTTGCGCCCAATCCCAGCTCGCATCTCGGTTATGGGCAGCCGTCTGCGCAGACAGCCTGACCTTGCCCGCCATGGCCGTTACCAGCACGGTCAGTAACACCGCCGTCCATAGGACAATTATTATGACAGAGCCCCGCTGTTTATCTCTGTTGATCATGACGTTCACAGGCCGACATTCGTCGTAGGACGAATGCTGCGGTGTTGATTGTTCTTGATGCGCGCCACTATCTCTAGCTCTTCGTTCACCTCTTCATAGTCTCTATCGGGGATCAACCGCACATAGACCGCCAGTGGAAGGCTCAACTGTTCGTTGCCAATCCATTCATCAACCCATACCCTGTCCTCATTCAGATCCTGATACAGGTAGCTAAACTCGGCGCTGTAGTTCGCTAGAACCAGCGTAGGCTCGCTCTCACTGAGGCGCTCTGTGGGATCGTCGCTGAAGGCTGGAACCAAGTTCAGGTAGACGCCCTCGTCAGCCACAGAATAGATCTCCCAAACCGTTAGACCCGGGTTGCGCTGCGGCGAGACTGCCGAGACGAAGCTTATGGTGTCGTCTTCACCGAAGAAATAGATCTCGCGGCCCAGGGTTTCGATGTTTGTGTAGCTATGGGGAAAGGCACCGTGTAGCGCCCTATCGATCTGTAGCACGGCCAGGGCCTGATCGAGGCTTTCATCCAACACATCGGAGTTTCGATTCCAATCCTCTGCCACAATGTAGACACCGGTGCTGAGAAGACCGAGCAGCAGGGCGGTCAGCCCCAGGGCAAGGATAATCTCTACTAGTGTAAATCCTTTCTGCTTCATTTTTCTTTTATGCTTTTTCTATTCTGCTGTTGTGTGCTGTTTTTTTGTTCTTTTTGAGGAGCATCTACTGTGGAAGATCGAATTGTATCCAGCGGCTACCCTCGATGACTTCATCCCGTTCTCGATTGATGATTTCATAGGACTGAAAACCGTAGATGCTCGCCTGAGTCTTACGCACTGGATCTTCGAGCGGGTCCAATGCGCGAATCTGATAGCTGTCGTCCAGCAGGATTGGTTCGACCTCAAAGAATTCATTTTCCAGCAGCGCAAAATTGATAGCGGCGCGCAGGCGTGTGGCCTGCACAAGACTCGCTTCGGAGCGCCAGGAGAGCTGCTTGCTGCCACCCACAAGTGAGAACAGACTACCCAGAACGAAACCGGTAATGGTGAGGGCAACGATTACTTCCAGGAGAGTGAATCCACTGTGTCGCTTGCTGAGTTTTTTCATCACAGTTCTTCTTCAGGGTCGCGGGTAGAGACTCTGCCCGTGAATGGATCGATGTCGATGATGCCAGACTGCTCGGCCTGAGCGAACAGCAGCCTGCCCCCGGTGCTGCCCCCTTCGGGATAGAAGGTGACTTCGGTCACCTCCTCGATCTCGATCTCTCTGTCGGTACTGTCACGGAAACGTAGCTCGATGCCGGCACCATTCCACTGCGCTACGACATTGCTGAGACTGAGCTGCGAGCTGTCAGGCTCTCTATCACTCTGATCATCTAGCGGGACTACGTTGAAACTAACGGTGCTCGCCTGGCCCGTGACAACCGCCGTGCGCCGCGCATAGTTAAGCAGCGAATGGGCTTGGCGCAGTTGCGTGTTGAAGGTGCGCGCCTCGAAGCCACCGAGGTTCGGTACGACAAATATACTTGCCATAGCGATGATGGCGAGCACCAGAAGAATTTCGAGTAGGGTGAATCCACGCTGACGCGCTAGCTCGAGTTGGCCTCTAGCTCTGTTGGATGGGGTTCTACAGCCCGATGTCGGCGTCATCTTCTTCGCCGCCGCTCATGCCGTCGGCTCCGTAGGAGAGAAGCGTGAACTCGCGCCCATTAGATTCGTAGACATAGTCGTTATCCCAAGGGTCTGTCGGGACCGCCCTGCGCAGATAGGGGCCATTCCAGGACGCTCTGTCTGTGTCGTTCTCCATCAGGCCTTCCAGGCTATCCGGGTATTCGCCTACATCCAGGCGATAGATATCCAGAGCGGCTTCCAGGGTGGAGATTTCGGTGAGGGCTACATCCCGCATGGCGCCTGCCTGCTGCCTGAACAGGTTCGGTGCGACCATGACCGCCAGCATGGCGATGATCGCCATCACCACGAGGATTTCGATGAGGGTAAAACCCTTGCTCGCTGTTGCGCCGCCACTCAGTGCTCTGTTACTTGTCTGCTTCATGATTACCGCCTGTAATTTTCTCGTATCGCCACTAGATGCCAGCGCCTTCGATGAGATCGGAGGCCATATCGAATCGGTCCAGAATGTCCTGATATTCTAACCCTAATTCTGCATTAAGATTGATGATCTCTGGCCGCAGAACGATGAATAGCTCGCGCCGCTCCGTCGTCTCTTGTTGATAGGAGAACAATCTGCCCAGTAGCGGCACCCGATTCAGGCCGGGCACACCGCTATTTAGATTTTCGGTATCTGTCTGAATCAGTCCGCCCAGTACGACGTTCTCGCCATCACGCACCACAACGGTGGTATTGATCTCTTGATTGTTAAACACCGGATTATTGTTAACTCCCGTTGCGCCTCCGTCTACCGAAGAGAGTTCCTGGCGGATAATCAGATTCACTATGCCGTCGTTGTTAATCTGCGGCGTGATCGATAGCACGATACCCGTATCGCGGTATTGAATATTCGTCGTCGAGACGCCGGCATTGCCCAGTGACTGGCCCTGCTCCACAGGCACCTGTGAGCCTATCTGTATATCGCCTTCCTGATTATTGGCTACTGTCAAAGATGGCCTGGCCAGTAATTGCACATCGTTGTTTATGGCAATGGCGTTGAGCGTTGCATCGACCTGGGATGCGCCGTCGATGAACGACTTGGTAAATAATAGACCGCCCAATCCAGACTGGGGCACGAAGCTTGTCGAGGTGTCGGTTGAAATAGTATCGACGGCGCTGTTGGCCGCGATGCGTGACCAGTCGACACCAAACTTGGTTGCATCGCTGAGGGTAATCTGCGCGATGACCGCATTTATCATTACCTGCAGGGGCACGGCATCGAGCTGGTTGATAGTGGTGAGCAGTTGTCGATAGTCGCGCGCGGTGCTTCTAATCAATAAACTATTGGTCGCCTCGTCGGCTACGATCTTCACACGAAGATTCGCCGATACCGCAGTCGTAGTTGCAGCGACGTCATCTGAAACCTCAACTGCCTCAACATCAGCCGGCGAGTTGTCATTGCCGCGATTCGGTATCGCCAGCGCCTCGTCATTGTCGTCATCTTCAAAAACGTTCGAGAGTGTGTCGGCGAGCTCCGTAGCTATCAGGTTGTTGACCTGATAATGAAACAGCTGCTCTACCTGCTCCTGCCCATCGGCGTCCAGAATCTGTATCCAGCGCGATATCTCCTCGAAGCCTCGAGTTGCAGGGGCCGTCACCAGAATCGCATTGATGCGCTCTATGCCCCTAACCTGATAGGCCGGGGTAGTGCCTTCGATAAGAAGTAGAATCTCGGCTAACTCGTTAGCAACTTCCACCGCGTTGGCGTTAAACAGTTGGTAGAGATGAATCCCCTGGTTCTGAAACGGGTCGGCATCGATGAGAAACAGCAGTTCGTTGATGCGCTGCAGCTGGGATTCGCTGCCTGATATCGCGAGAGTGCCGTTACCGACGAGGGTTCTTACTTCGCCATCTGGCGCCAGCAGAGGCTGCACTACCTGCAGCGCCGCCTCCGGTGAGATATAGGTCAGTGGCGTAATCTGCAGTATACGTGCAGCTGTGCCCTGGCCCAGGGTGTCTGGCGTTGCTATCTCGACGGGAAGGGCACTGCTTATCTTGCGTGCATTATAGATATTACCTTCGCGGTTCAAGACTATGCCCGCATCGCGGCTTAACAGCCGAATCAGTGGCCAGATATCGGCCTGCCCAAGGGGCCGCGTGGCAGAGGTACGCAGACTGACTTTGTTGTCGATAGTCGGGTCGATAATAATTGAAATATCCAGAGCATCGGCCAGCTCTTCCAATACCAGTCGCAGGTCCGCCTGTTCGTAGTTGAGCTCTACCACATCCTCGCTGGCGGCCTGCTGAGGGCCAGGCACGGTTTCCTGCAGGCCGTCGTACTGCAAGACATTGCCGTCTCGGTTGATCTCATCGATGAGAGCCTGCTGCTCTCGCGAGACTTCGCTGCCGTCTTCGGGCAAGGCAGCTGCCATGTTTCTAGTAGCCGTATTCGATGTGCGGGGGTTTGCACTGGATTGCGCGCCGCTGCCGCTATCGGGCTGAACTTCCAGAACCGCGCAGGAGGAAAGAAAAAATCCTAGCAGCAGCACCAGGGGATTTATTTTTTTTAGTAAACGTTGCTTCGACTTCACGAGGTTCTCCGAGAATTAGAAATCTACCGAGTTCATACTGAACACGGCTGAAAGCATAGTGATGGTGATTCCACCTACCGCTATGGCAAGAATTATTATTAGGGCAGGCTGTAGGGCAGCTACCAGACTGGAAATTTGATTGCGCACGGTGGTGTCGAATGTGGCCGCCGATTTAATTAGAATATTGGCTGTACGCCCGGACTCTTCGCCGACTGTAACCAGCTGATGCAGAAGAGTGGGGAATTGATTGGTCTTCTCCAGCGAAACGCCAAGGCCGGCGCCGCCTCTAACGTCCTCTTCTACCTGAGCTAGATGGGTAGCGAGTACAGTATTGCCAACAACCTCTCTCGATACACGAAGCGCGCGTATTAAAGGGATACCTGCCCCTAATAGCGCGCCCAGTGTCCGAGCAAAGACCGCGCATTCCTTATAGAGAATCAGCGTGCCCATCATGGGAAGAGAGAGCAGGAATCCGTCCTTCTTAAGTTTTGAGGCCGGCTCTTTATCCAGACGCTTCCAGAAGAATAGTAGTAGCCCAATAAACACCGGAACCAGATAACCATAGCTTTGGATACCACTGCTGAGCGAGAGCAGGAAGGCCGCCGAGGCTGGAATCTCCGTCCCCGCATCCTCGAACATTGCTGCGAACTGAGGCACCACGAAGACGAGCAGGAGAACGACGGAGAGTACGCCGGTAATCAGCAATACGATCGGATAGATCATCGCCGAGATTATGGCCTGCCGCGTTTTCGCACTGGTCTCCAGAAATTCCGCAAGATCGGGTAGAAGCTGATCGAGTATGCCGCCTTCTTCGCCGGCGCGTACGATGTTGACGTACATCCTGCTGAATACTCTGGGGTGAGCCTCCATCGCCTCGGCGAGGCTTCTGCCTTCTTTGACTTCGCGCAGCAGGCTCACCACGAGCTCACGCATCGCCGTCGATTCTGTAATGCCCTCTAACAGGCGTAGCGATCTATCGATTGGCACACGTGCCTCGACCAGGGTGCAAAGGCCGTTGGTAAAATCCAATACGTCCGCCTGAGAGATTCGCTTGCGGCGAGTCGTCTGGGAGGCTTCTCTGGTTTCCTGAATCTTTACTGGTGTGAGGTTCTTGCCCTTCAGGATACGCACGGCCTCACGCTCGGTATCTGCACTTAGCTGACCGTTTAGCATCTTGCCCTGGGCATCGAAGGCCTGGTATTTAAAATATAGTGCGCTCATATTGCTCTGGTTACCCGCACTACTTCTTCGGGTGTAGTCATTCCATCTGCTAGTTTCTCCAGGGCGTCTTGCCGGAGTGTCTTCATGCCTTCCCGGATTGCTTCGTCGCGAATAATATTTGCGTCTGCACCGGTAGCGATATGATGACGAATCGCATCGCTCATGATCAGAAGCTCGTAAAGACCGACACGGCCCCGGTATCCGGTTTGACCACAGCGTTCGCAGCCACTGCCGCGACGGATTTCGGCAATGGAATCTATGTCAATCTCTAGCGCCGCCGCCTCATCTGTACTTAGGGGGCGCACTTCGGAACAGTCGGTACAGACACGCCTTACCAATCGCTGCGCCTGAATGGCGAGGAGGCTGGAGCTAATTAGGTAGCCCTGCACACCCATGTCTTGCAGTCGGGTTACCGCCCCCGCCGCATCGTTTGTATGTAGCGTGGAGAAAACCAGGTGCCCGGTAAGTGCCGACTCGATCGCGATCTCTGCGGTTTCGTGATCGCGAATCTCGCCTATCATCAGCACGTCTGGATCCTGTCTAACGATCGAACGCAGACCCTGTGCAAAGCTAAGCCCGATACTGGCGTTGGCCTGAATCTGGGTTATGCCATCGAGTTGATACTCGACCGGGTCTTCCACGGTAATTATTTTCTGCGCCTCTCTGTTTATTTTTTCTAATGTTGCATACAGCGTAGTCGTCTTACCACTGCCGGTAGGGCCTGTTATCAATACCATGCCGTGGGGCTGATTGATGATGCCCTGATACTGCTCGAGTATTTTCTCTGGCATGCCTAGTTGTTTCAGACTAACGGCAGTATCGCTTCTGTCCAGGATTCTCAGTACTACGGATTCTCCATGTACTCCCGGCAGGGTTGATACGCGCATATCGAGTTGCTTGCTGCCCACCTTGTAATCTATGCGGCCATCTTGAGGCAGGCGCTTCTCGCCGATGTCCAGCTTTGCCATTAGCTTTAAGCGCGAGGCCACCGCGGTGTGAATCTTAATGGGCAGTCGTTCAATTCTTGTCATGATGCCGTCGACACGGCAGCGTATATCGAGATAGTTCTCGTTTGGCTCGAAGTGTATGTCACTGGCATCCAGGTCCAACGCGCGAGCGAATAGATGGTTCACCAGCCGAATGATCGGTGCCTCCGATGCCAGATCGGCTAAGGCCTCATCGTCGGCGAAACCAGAAACAAACAGATCTTCGTCCGTATTTTCAATCTGCGGCGAGAGCTCGGCGCGCCAGTGGCGCATTAGACGGCGAACATCATCCCCGGCACCCACATCGAACTGTATCTCTTCATTCAGGATGAAGCGTATCTTCGCGCGCAGTTCTATACTCGGCGTCTGCTCACAGATGAGCCGGCCAGACTCTGCAAAGTCCTGCGCCGGGACTATGCCCTCTGGCTCCAGCAATTGACCGAATACAGACAGCGTCATTGCTGACGGGTCACTCGCCTCAGTTCCTGTCTCGGTTCCTGTCTCAGTTTTTTCCGCAGTTGCCTCCGCAGTTCCGTCGACAGCACCCACAGGAGTTAGCTCAGTCTCTGTTGCCTGATTCACGATCTCACTCATCTGTTACTCGCGACCTCTGTAACCAGCCCTTCGCTGCGTGCAAATCCAACGACTGTGATAGACCCGCTGTATTGGTTTCGGCTTCGATTCACGCTAAAGCCGGTAACCCAAAGCCGTGGCGCAGAGGTCTCCAGTCTTTCCAGAAACCGAGCTGTGTTCGCCTGGTCACTTGTGCGAAACGACATCTCTTGACTAATAAGTAGCCAATCATCGCTTATCAGGCGGTCTGCCAGACGCGTTGAGCTCACCGTAATGCCTGTGTCTCGCGCATGCAGTGATAAGGCGCGTTGAATATTTGCCTCGACTATAGGTATGGTCGCGCCAGAGAATAGTTGATTGTGTAATTCATCTATCTGCGATTCGACTTCGACGCGACGCTCGCGCCAGCTCGCGGTGTTCTCGATCAGGCGTTGTTCGCGAGCAATGTCTATCTCGACACTTTCGATGTTGTCCTGTCTCTGGGTATACACCGATTTGATAGCAGGCCAACCACTAGTGCTCACAAAAATCAGAGCCACTACCGCCGCTAGTATCAGAATATTTCTTTCGCGTTGAGATATTTTCATCGTAACTATGTCTCGATACCTTGTACTAACCACTGATTACTCATCGGGAAAATAGCGCACCATATACGCTTCGAAGTTAACGGCGCTAAGTCGTAGATCGATATAGTATCTGTTATTGTTGGTCGCTCTGGAGAAAACGACTTCGGTAAACATCGGGTCTTGCTCCAGGCGCTGCAGAATCGCCTGGGGCTCATTGCTGCTACCCTGGATTTTTATCAAACCATCGCTCACTTCCAATGAGGTCAGCGTGTCTGGCCGCAGTATGTTCTGCAGCGTGAACATCGCCGCAGCTATTCTCTGCTCGGGGAAATCACTTATCAGCCCCCATTCGTTTTCAAAGCTGACAACCGCCGCTTGGTCATCCCTAGCATCGCTTGCCATTGCTCTTTGCATCTCTAAGTTTGCAGCCAGAGATCGAAACTCTAAAGATTGCGCAATGAACGGAATCGCTGCGATAAAAAGTATCGCGACGACTGCGGCAGCGGCGGCGATGTATTGCCTGCCCTGCGCAGATCTGCGCGTCACATTAAGCGCGCCATAGGGAAAGAAACAATATTCCTGATTTGTCTGGGCTTCTAGAAACTGGAAATAATCGGAGGGCTCTCTTAGATCAACTGTTATGCTAGCGATTTCCAGTTTCTGACTTTCTTGCCACTGTTGCTGAAATACGTCTTGCTGTAGGTCTTGCTTTGGCACGGTAAGCAGAGACTTGAGGATATTGTTTTCGATTAGTGCGCTTGTTTCTGTCTTGGCGTCTACATCCAGTATTCTTATTTTTTCTTTGTTTGTGCTTTCTTTATTTGTATTAGCCGAATGGGCATTCATGAAACGCGGTTTGACCGCCGCCAGGAAAATGTCTTCTTCGGCAAATGCATCGAATAGTTCCGAGAGAGTTGCTTCTGTCATCCACAGAGCGAGATGCTCGTCGCCCTTGCTTGCCGATGCAGGGTTGATCGCAAGCGACAGCGGTTCTTCCAGGCTGGGCAGAATGCTATCAGCCTGTATCTTTAACGCGGCGACTAGATTGTCTTTTGCAACGCCGGGCATCTTCGTGGTCGTTGCCACAAAGAAATTCGCCGGCAACAACAGTAATACCGCACAGTCTTTACGTTGTTCTGCACTAATCCCGGCAAGCAACTGTGCACCGGCTTGTGCGATCGATTTTGCATCTCTTTGCGCTAGCTGCTGCGTCTTCCTGGTTTCGAGGTGGACAATCTTGTCATCGAAAAGCAGGAAGCTGGTATCGACCTTCTTCACCAGATCACGGCCAGAATCGCCCTGAAGCAATGTCCGTACCTGTGGCGGCAGAATAGCGGCCAGTTTTTCTCGCCACTGCGAGTTGTCGATTGCGGAGCTCGGCATAGGGTTCGTTTTTTCTAAATTTCTTAAGCGTCAAATCAGACAGCGTCGCCTTGGAGCGGGGATTTCGCCACGTGGGTCCACAGCTAAACTATTGAAAAACAATAAATCTCTGGTGTAAGACTCTTATATCGGCAAAATAGTTTTAAGGCGCAAAATTGTTCGATATTTAGATATTCGGGCGTAGAAAGCTGAAGGACTGGGAGGGCATTGCCAGCTTGCCGGCAATAAAAAAGGCCACCCTGAGTTAGCTCAGGGTGGCCTTGGTGTTGCTCTCGTTGGCTAGCGGGAACTACTCGCCTGAGTTTGAAAGCTGCTGACGCTCTTTTTCTACAAGAAAATCAACAACTTCGAGCATTTCTGCCTGTGTGCGAACAGTCTCGCCGGTAGTGACAAGATACTTTCCGTTCACGATCATGTTTGGCGTGCTGCGAATTTCGTAGGCCTGCATGCGCTGCTTGGCCTGATTCACCTTGGTGCGAACGGTGAATGAATTGAAGGCCTTGCTGAAGTCATCTTCGCTGATGCCGTACTTGGCAAACAGGGCGCCGATCTGGTTTTCGTTCTGCAGTCGGTTGCCTTCTATGTTAATCGCGTTGAAGACAGGCTCATGCACCGTATCCAGGGCATCCATGGCTTCGGCCGTGTAGTAAACCTGTGCGTGAACTTCCATGAGGGCGTTCCACATAGCTGGAAAACGAACGAAATCGACGTCCTCACCCGCTGTTGCTTCCCAGTTGGCTATTAGCGGCTCGAATCGAAAACAGTGTGAGCAGCCGTACCAGAACGCTTCCAAAACCTCGACCTTGCTGGAATCGTTAGTGTTTACAGGAGCCGCTAGCTCGGTGTAGTGGGTGCCTGCAACATATTTCTCTATTTGAGCAAAGCTAGAAAATGCCAGGGGCATTAGCATTACAAAGGTTAAAATCTGCATTGATCGCTTCATTAGTTAACTCCGTCTCTTTAACTTTCTAAACTGTCTTTAGTCTATCTTTGGCCTGTCTTTGGCCTATCTTTGGCCTATTTTTAGTCTATCTACTCGAATTTATTGTCTATCTAATCCGTTCTTGGAGGCTTGCAGCCACCCAATTCGTTGGAAAAACAGTAGCACAGGGCTCTGCTTACCGCTATCTCATTGAGTCCAAACCAAGACCGGTTCGGCGCAATTAGTAATTCACGGCTGATGCCAGTTTACGCTCTAGTTCAGGCCGGAAACGTAGCTGGCAAGAGCCTCAAGCTCTTTATCCGTAAGGCGTTCAGCGATTGTACGCATCATCGCGCTGCCATCATTCTGCCGGGCTCCAGAGCGAAAGCCCTTAAGCTGCTGCAGTGTATATTCGGGGTGCTGGCCACTCAGTGAGGGAAAGCCGGCGGGCGCATTGCCCTTGCCTGTCGGTGAGTGGCAGGCGGAGCAGGCTGCAACAGCGATCTCGGAGTTTCCTGCTCGATACAGCCTCTGGGCCAACTCCACAGATTCTGGGTCTGCGCCCTGGATCGTAGTCTGCTGCGAGGCATACCATGCCGCGATGTCTTCCATATCCTGATCGCTCAGGGAGATTACCATGGCAGCCATGGTGGCATTACTTCTGGCGCCTGATTTGAAATCTTGCAGCTGCTTAACCAAATACCTGGCGCCTTGACCCGCCAGTTTTGGGTTCATCGCCAATTGGCTATTTCCGTCGGCGCCATGACAGGTGGCACACAGAGCAGATTTTGCCTGACCCGCTGCCGCATCGCCCTGGGCGAGGAGTAAATTAGGTAATACGCCGACAAATGCGGCTGAAAGTACTGCTATTACAATTTTCTTCATGGGTTTTCCCGGTCACTTCCTACAAATTCAGATAAACTAGCGATTCGGCAATAGAATCAATAAATCGCGGTCGCGAATTATAACGCAAATTACCCACTGACTCTATTTATCCTCGCATTCGTCGATAGAAAGTGATTCCGCGGTGAATGCAGCTAACTAAACGGGATAATGGGGATGCAGGGGCCTTTTCAGATGATGCTTCAGGTAGTGACTAATCGATGAACTATAATCAGGCACAGTTCGTGACCAGCGCGGCAACGCTTAGCGCCTGCCCAGACGATAGCCTGGCCGAGGTGGCCTTTGCCGGCCGCTCAAACGCGGGTAAATCCAGCGCTATAAATACAATCACCGGCCAGAATCGACTCGCGCGCATCAGTAAGACGCCTGGGCGAACTCAGCTGATCAACTTCTTCGCGCTAGACGAAGGCCGGCATCTGGTAGATCTGCCCGGCTACGGGTTCGCTAAAGTGCCTCTCAAGGTGAAGGACAAATGGCAAAAGGAGTTAGAGCGTTACCTGCGACAACGCGATGCTCTGGTCGGCTTGATTCTGCTAAGTGATATTCGTCATCCCTTGAAGGAATTCGATCGCATGATGATCGACTGGGCCGTGCAGTCAAATCTACCCCTGCATATATTGCTGACCAAGTCAGACAAGCTAAAGAGAGGTGCGGCGCAGAATGTGTTATTGGAAGTACGCAGGGAGCTTGCGCCGCTAAGCAATGTGTCTGTGCAGTTGTTCTCTTCATTAAAGAACGTTGGCGTTGACGAGGCCAGGGCGAAGCTTGACGAATGGCTAGCGGTGCCAGCCAATGTCATCGAAGAGATCGGCCAGACCGACGAGGAGAAGGTTTCCGACTAGCGTACTGTCTTGCACACTATCTTAAATACAATCTTAAACACTATCTTACACACTAGCTTGCGCAGTTTAAGGACTGCTAGTGCGCCTCGTCCCAGTTATCTCCCACGCCAATATCGACAAGCAAGGGCACATCCAATGCCGCCGCCGTTGTCATTCTAAACTTCACACCTTCGCAGAGAAGGTCGAGGTCTTTCTCGCTGACTTCAAAGACCAGCTCATCGTGTACCTGCAATATCATGCGCGCATCGAGTTCGCCCATGGCGAGCCAATGATCGATATCGATCATCGCTCGCTTGATAATATCCGCCGCGGTTCCCTGCATTGGCGCATTGATAGCGGTACGTTGCGCAGCCTTTCTCAACATGCCGTTGCCTGCATGAATGTCGGGCAGGTAGAGTCTGCGACCAAATAAGGTTTCAACATAGCCCTTCTCATCCGCCAAAGCCTGAGTCTCATCCATGTACTTTCTGACACCCGGATATTTTTCGAAATAACGATCGACATACTTGGCGGCGTCGCCACGACTAATATTAAGTTGGTTGGCTAGGCCGAACGCTGACATGCCATAGATCAGGCCGAAGTTAATTGCTTTCGCACTGCGTCGCTGTTCGGCACTAACCTCATCGAGGGCAACTGAGAACACATCGGCGGCAGTCGCCTTGTGAACATCTTCTGCGCTGGAGAACGCGCGCAGCAGGCCCTCGTCTTGGGACAGGTGCGCCATGATTCTAAGCTCTACCTGAGAATAATCCGCCGCCATCATTTTATTGCCAGCATCGCAGACAAAGGATTGGCGTACCTTGCGCCCTTCGGCTGTACGAATGGGAATATTCTGTAAGTTTGGATCCGTAGAAGACAGACGCCCGGTGGCCGCTACGGCCTGCTGAAAAGAAGAATGAATGCGACCCGTACCCTTGTTGATTTCCAGAGGCAGCTTGTCCGTGTAGGTAGATTTTAATTTGCTCAGGGAGCGATGCTCCAGGATGAGACGCGGCAGCTCATAGTCTTGCGCTAGCTCTTGCAACACCGGCTCAGCGGTTGAAGGCTGACCCGTCTTGGTTTTCTTAAGCACCGGCAGTTCCAACTTCTCATAGAAAATGCTTTGCAGCTGCTTCGGCGAACCGAGATTGAACTCTTCCCCCGCTATCTCAAAAACTGCCAGCTGCAGTTTCTCCAATTGCTTGCCCAGCTGTTTGCTCTGCTTGGCCAGCGTAATGGCATCGACTTTGATGCCATTACGCTCAACCGTGTTTAGTACTTCGATCAGTGGCAGTTCGTAGTATTGATACAAGCCCAGCAGGTGCCCATTGCTGCTGAGATTCTGTTGCAGGGTCGCAGACAGGCGCAGAATGTGGTCGGCTTTCTGTGCGGCATAGGACGCAAAGTCCGCCAGGGCGACTTGTTGCTTACTTAGTTTGCTGCGCCCCTTACCTAACAGGCTGTCGATATCGATAGGCGACAAATCCAGATAGTTTCTCGCTATATCGGGAAGCAGGTGTTTGCTGGCGACAGAGTTCGCAACATAGGAAGCCAGATGTACGTCGTTCTTTATCGGCTGCAGCTTAATCTCATAGTTTGAAAGGACATGACAGGCGTGCTTCAGGTCGAAGCCGATTTTTACTATAGAGGGGTTTTCTAAAATTGGCTTTAGCTGCGCGAGACACTCTGCCAGATCCAGCTGAGCAGGGACGTCTTCATAGTCATGCAGAAACGGAACATAGAATGCCTTGCCCATTTCGAAACACGCGGCGATGCCCAATATTTCCTGATCCAGGAAGTGATTCCCTATTGTCTCCAGAGAAAGACTAAAACTCTTCGCTGCGGATAGTTGATCGACAAGTTCTGTGAATTTTTCCGCGTCCACAACTAACTGATAGTCGATGTCTTCCTCGGCAACCGATACATCAATCTCTTCCGTTGCCGCTTCCGTGTCTTTTGCTGCTGCCTTCGCCTTAGGCGAACCGGCGACTCCCTGATCTTCTAACTCCTTTATCCACGACTTGAACTCCATCTCTGTAAACAGTTCATGCAGCTTCTGCTGATCTTCCGCCCCTGCTACCAGCTCAGGTATTTTGACATCCAGCTCGACATCCATCTTGATCGTGGCGAGTTCGTAAGAGAGTCTTAGCAGGTCGATATTCTCGCGCAGCTTCTCTCCGACCTTGCCGCCAATGGCTTCGGCATTTTCAATTATGCCTTCCATGGAGCCGTATTCCTGTAACCACTTAACCGCCGTCTTCGGACCCACGCTAGGTACGCCAGGAATATTGTCTGACTTATCTCCCATGAGAGCGAGGTAGTCGATGATTCTGTCAGGGCCAACGCCGAACTTCACCTCAACCGATTCGGTGTCGAGTAGTTCGTTAGTCATGGTATTGATGAGGGTCACTTTGTCGTTAACCAGCTGGGCCAGATCTTTATCACCTGTAGAGACAAGTGTAGGCATGCCGATCTCGGTGGCTTGCTGTGACAGGGTTCCGATGACATCGTCCGCCTCCACATCGCTGACGATTAACAGCGGCAGGCCCATGGCCTCAATGATCTGATGTATGGGTTGTATCTGGGAGCGCAACTCGTCGGGCATAGGGGGACGATGCGCCTTGTACTCAGTATAGATATCGTTGCGAAAGGTTTTACCCTTGGCATCGAATACGATGGCGATATTGCTGTCCTCATAGTTTTTTATGAGACTGCGTATCATATTGATAACACCCTTGACTGCCCCGGTCGGCTGCCCCTTACTGCTCACTAGTGGCGGCAGCGCATGAAAGGCACGAAACAGATACGAGGATCCGTCGACGAGAATTAATTGTTTAGGGTCGGCCAACTTACGTTCCTTTTACAAAGTTATTTTCTGACTAGTAGATATTCAGTTCGATTATTCGTAGAGACACTCGTAAAAATCATCGGCAATATTTGCGATGAATTTGCTGTAGCCATTCTCAGGCGAGGTCACGGTGTTATCCAAGTTATTGCCTAAGAGATCAACGACTATCGATTTCAATTCATGGCCACTTAAGACCGTTGCAATCAACTCCTCGCTCGAATCGATCTCCAACAGAAGACAAGACGGCTGGCGTTGATTTATGCGTTCTCTCAATTGCACTATTTCACGAATGCCCGGCTGGGTTTCCGGATCACGCAAGATGACTATATCGTGTTGCAGAGAAAACTGCTGTTCGAAGTATTGATAGGCATTGTGGTAGACCGCATAGCGAACCGTAGTCGCCGCCTCAAACTTCCTGGCGATCTGTTGGTTTCCCTGGGCTATTTCCGTCTCGAAGTTCTCCAGGTTCTGCCTATAGGAGATCGCGTTGCTCGGATCTAGCGCAGAAACCTGCTCGGTAATCTGCGCGGCAATCTTAAGCGCGTTGGAGCTATCCAGCCACAGATGTGCATCCAGCTGCCCTTCGCTTATGTAATGCAGTTGCAAGCCATCTATGTCGATAGCAGTAAGCGTCTTTGCCCTGAGCGCGGGCTGCAGGAAAAAATCTTGCAGATGTGTTTCAAACTCAGGGCCTATCCATACCGCCAGGTCTGCCCTAGCTAGCGCTATACGGTCAGAGGGAGACAGTGAAAAATGATGAGGTGACTGCTGCGGGTCTACGATCGAGGATACACTGCCGTGATCCTTTATCACCGCTTGGGCAATCAGCTGCAGCGGTTTAATGGTAGTGACGACGTTTACATCGGCGTAACTTCCCGTGGCAAGCAGGGCAGTTACTAATAGAGTCACATAGGATTTTAACATTGGCTAGCTTCAGGCATTCCCAAGAAATTCAGCAGAGCGTGTGCCAAAGGAAAGTTTGACAACGATGCTATGATATACCATTGTCCTGCCTGCTCCTACGCGAGTCTAAAGGCTCGGGAAAGAAAGCGCAGGGCCGCATTTTTAATTGAATTTTTAGGGACTGCTAGCAGTCATTCGAATGGAAAGTTCCAATAACGACAGCAAATCAGTCTTAGACTCTTCTGGAGAGTTTTCTTCAGGCGTCCTGCTTGCGGCGAGATCGATAAATAAGGAATTCGCCGACAAGAAGATACTCGAGAATATCAGCCTCACCATAGAAGAAGGGCAGATTGTCACTCTAATCGGCCCAAACGGGGCCGGTAAGACAACCTTGGTACGGATAGCGCTAGGGCTATTACCCCCGGATTCGGGCGCTATCTATCATAGGCCAGCCCTGCGCATCGGCTATATGCCTCAGAAAGTGCAGGTAGAGCCCACCCTACCCCTGACAGTAAGTCGATTTCTGCAGCTGGCAAATCGGCATGACCGAGAACTGCTAGGCACCACCTTGGGCGACCTTAAGATAAGCCATCTCCAAGACCACCAGCTAACGTCCATTTCCGGCGGAGAGATGCAGAGGGTGTTGCTCGCACGCGCACTATTGCGCAAGCCAGAGCTACTCATCCTGGACGAACCTGCGCAGGGCGTAGATCTTGGCGGGCAGGCTGAGCTCTATCGCCTCATCAGCGATATAAGCGATAGCCAGGGCTGCGGTGTACTTATGATCTCTCACGATCTTCACCTGGTGATGTCGTCCACGGACGAGGTCATTTGCCTCAATCACCATGTCTGTTGCCACGGCAAGCCCGAACACGTTAGCAATGACCCTGCCTATCTGAATCTATTTGGTGCCAGCGCCTCTGGGGACCTCGCTGTTTACACCCACCACCACGATCATGAACACGGCATCGGCGGTGGGGTAAAGGAGCATCATCATGATTGATTCGATGACGCTTTTTTTCACTACCGATTTTGTACTCTATGCGCTTGCGGCCGGAATCTCTTTGTCGCTAGTGGCCGGTCCACTTGGCTCGTTCATCGTATGGCGCCGCATGTCTTATTTTGGCGACACGCTCGCACATTCTGCGTTGCTTGGTATTGCCCTGGGCCTTATTACCGACAGCAATCCGCAACTGAGTATAATTATTAGTTGTTTGCTCTTCGCTTTTATTTTGACTCTACTAGACA
The DNA here is from genome assembly GCA_943842505.1 of uncultured Pseudomonadales bacterium. GTDB lineage: Bacteria > Pseudomonadota > Gammaproteobacteria > Pseudomonadales > Pseudohongiellaceae > UBA9145. Next base: position 39,301 of record CALTDI010000020.1, read on the forward strand.
GGCGCCCGTCACTATCCACCGATGCGCTGCTTGGCATTCTGGCCCATAGCAGTCTTGCTCTGGGCATCGTCGTTCTCGCCCTGGCCGACTCGGTTCGGGTTGATCTTGAGGCTTACTTATTCGGCGCACTGCTTACCATAGGAAACGTGGATTTAATCTGGATTCTTCTCGTCTCTACTGTGGTTGCGATAGTTCTATATTGGTTTTGGAACGATTTCGTATCAATAACAGTTCACGCTGAAATAGCGGAAATTGAAGGCGCAAACGTAAAGCGGCTCAATTTGATACTGGTTTTGCTCATCGCGCTTACGATAGCCGTTTCGATGAAAATCGTTGGGGTATTGTTGATTACTTCCTTGCTTATAATTCCACCTGCGGCGGCACGCTCGCTGGCAAGTACGCCTGAGCAGATGGCCGTTAAGGCTAGTCTTGTTGGAAGTGTTTCGGTAGTGCTTGGTCTAATTTCGGCGTTCTATTTCGATGTGCCGGTGGGGCCATCGATCGTGGTAGTCGCAACGCTAATTTTTCTGCTTTTCTATTTCTATCCAGGCGTTCTAAAAAATAAAAGCTGATCGGCTTCTAACGTACTAATTCACGGAATGCTGTCAGAAGATCGCGATCGCGATGAGGCGCACGCATGACCGCATAGTAGTTACCCCCAGGATCTATCACGGCAATGTGACCACTGTGGGTGATCAGATAGTCGTCGTGATTCATGACATTGTCTTCTGCGCCCTGAACGTCATTTCCAATCTCAGGGCTGGCATGATCGTGGGAGTTCGACGCCTCAGATTCCGCAGTATCTTCATAGACGACATATAGCTGAGATGCCAATCTTGAGATCGCCTGTGGGTCGCCGCTCAAGCCAATAAATTCTGTGTTGTAGTTATTTAGATAGGCCGCCATGGTTTCGGGATTGTCTCGCTGCGGATCTACGGTTACGAGAAACACCCTGGGTTTTACGTCTTTAGTGAAATCGAGGGCAGCATAGAATTGACGCAGCTCGGCCATCGTTAGAGGACAGATATCCGGGCAATTGGTAAAGCCAAAGAAGACCAGGTTCCACTGGCCTTCGAAATCCCCGCGAGTGAAGGGCTCACCGCGCTGATCGCGCAGGGTAAAGTCGCTTAATGGGAGCGCTTCGGGGTAGATGGTAACGCCGATGTCTCTTAATTCGCTCTCGGTCTGCCGCTCAGCCCGCATTTGAAAGAGGCTGAACAGGGCTGCAACGATTAGCACATCGAAGGCAAGAAACGCGATAAGCGCCGTCTTTCTCTTTGGGGTAATTACCATGGAAGACCTGAACTAGATCAGGTAGTGATCGACGACCAGGGCGATGAAAAGCAGCGCCAGGTAGGCGATCGAGTAGCGAAACGTATCCATCGCGGTGCTTGGCTTAGGCTTAAACATAAGAAGACCTGACCAAACAATAAAGCCAACACCCAGGGCAAGCGCCGATACAAGATAGAGCAGGCCACTCATTCCGGAGATGAATGGAAAGACGCTGACAAGCACCAGCATCAGGGTGTAAACGATGATATGGATCTTGGTTACGTGCTCGCCGTGAGTAACAGGCAGCATGGGCACGCCAGATTTCGCATACTCGTCCTTACGGTGAATCGCGAGAGCCCAGAAATGGGGAGGAGTCCAGGCGAATATGATCAGAACCAGGATTAAGGCACCCGCGTCGATGGTACCCGTTACTGCAGACCAGCCAAGTAACGGCGGCATTGCTCCGGAAAGCCCACCAATAACGATGTTTTGTGGTGTCGCATGCTTTAGATAACCGGTGTAGATAAAGGCATAACCCACGAATGAGGCCAGTGTTAGCCAGGCACTAAGCGCATTCACCCATAACAGTAGGATTGCCATGCCGGCTACGCCGATGACTATAGCGAAGGCCGCGGCCTGCTTGGGCTCTACCCGCCCCTGCGCTACTGGACGGTTATGGGTGCGCTTCATCATAATGTCGATTTTTCGATCGATCAGATGATTCACCACGGCGCCCGAGCCGGCGACCAGTGCGATTCCGAGATTTCCCAAGATAAGGATATCCAGCGGCACCATGCCAGGGACGGCCAGAAACATACCGACCAGAGAGGTCAGAATCATCAGCATGACTACGCGCGGCTTGCACATCTCGTAGAAATCGCGCCAGCTGGCAGTACTAATTTTTGAAGCTATCTCGTTCACGGGTCAACTTTGAGCTGTTTGATGGGTTTCTCTGGCAGACTATAACAGATACTGAGCATCCGTTCGGCGTCCTGCTTTCGAAGCGCGGGCATTCAACCATGTTTGGCTTTGAATCTCAAGATTATTGGTACGAAGTAATAGCGAGTTCTGTAAAATATTCTGGCAGAAACTGACCAAAACGACGTCATCAATTCGACACTGACAGGAAGGTGTCAAAAATGCTTGATTTCGCGCATGTTTTAGGGGTTTTAGAGCCCAGATCACTTGCAGTGAATATCAATATTCTATAGCATTCCGGTGCGCGTGAGGTGTGCGAAAAATTTTTGAAATCTCAGCTAATTCTGAGGCTTTAAAGAACTGAAAATACCCGGTCCAGATAATAAAAAATTACAAGGATAACAGCGGGTCAAATCTTTCATTCGGGGAGAAACAATGAGTTCACTCATTGCTATGCCTGCTGACAAAGAGTTGGCGAGATCAAGCTAAAATTCTTGTTCCTCTGGAACGCGATGTACACAAAAACTAATTTCCCCTAACGTTTGGTGGCGAGTTGCTGCTCAGCAGTTTGGGATACGTTTGTAATTTTTAAAGAAGGAAGGCGGGTTTATGACTTTAGCGGTCGTTATTTTCTTGCTGGTAATTGGATCAATCATTTTCCATTTTGCCAGCCCCTGGTGGTTTACAGACATTGCAACTGACTGGGGATCCATCGATTTCACTATCAACGTTACGTTCTGGGTAACTGGATTCGTATTTATCGCGGTGAATTTATTCCTCGCCTATTGCGTCTACAAGTTTCGGCAAAAAGATGGCCATAAAGCCGTTTATGAGCCTGAGAACCACAAGTTGGAAATCTGGCTTTCGGCAATCACCACTGTCGGCGTAATCGCGATGCTCGCACCAGGCTTATTTGTTTGGGCTAGCATTGTTACTGTTCCAGACGACGCCACAGAGTTTGAGGCCATGGGTCAGCAGTGGCAGTGGGCATTCCGCTACCCGGGTGCCGACGGCATCATGGGTACGGCAGATACTCAACTGGTTACCGAGACCAACCCTTTTGGCGTGAATATCGCTGACCCGAATGGTCAGGACGATATCATCGTTGTCAGCCCTGAGATGCACCTGCCTTTGGACAAGCCTGTTAAAGCCTTACTGCGCTCCAATGACGTGCTGCATAACTTCACGGTTCCACAGTTCCGCGTGAAGATGGACTTGGTTCCCGGTCTAATTTCTTATCTTTGGTTTGAGCCAAACAAGGCTGGCCGCTACGACATCATGTGTGAAGAGCTCTGTGGTATTGGCCACTTTGTCATGCGCGGTGCCGTCGTTGTAGAGACCCAAGCCGAATATGACGCATGGCTTGATGCACAGCCAACGTTCGCGGAGACCCAAGCGCAAGCTGCGGCTAACCCCGCTGCCGGCCAAGCACAGTATGCAGTCTGTGCTGCATGCCACGGTGCACAAGGCGAGGGTAACCAGGCATTGAACGGACCGAAGCTGGCCGGACAGCAGGCCTGGTACATCGAAAGACAGTTGAAGTATTTCAAAGCCGGCGTACGCGGCGGTGAAGGTGATACAAACGGTCAGGCAATGGCGCCGATGGCAAATATGCTTGTCGACGACAACGCCATCCGCAACATGGCTGCCTATATCGCGTCACTATCCGATACGGCTGCCACGCCTACTGTTACTGGCGATGTGGCCAATGGCGCCAGCATCTACAACCGTAACTGTGCGGCCTGCCACCTGGATAACGGTGATGGCACTTGGTACACAGATGCGCCGAAACTTGCCGGTATGAGCGATTGGTATTTCGTTACACAGATCAGCAATTTCCGAGCCGGTATCCGTGGCCTGCATCCGAGTGATGACTACGGCGAGCAGATGGTTGGTATGGCAACTGCCATGTCAGGAGTCGAAGAGATTGAAGATGTAGCGGCCTATATCAATACACTGAGATAGAGCGCTACAACTAGATTGGTTTTAAAAAGAATTTTAGCTTAGAAAAGATAGTTAACGAATTTTAGCCGTAACTGGCTGATACAAAGATTATAGAGTTAGGAGGTTTTAATGGCTTACGTACCATTGGCTGATCAAGATTCCGAAATGGAGATGCATCATCCGCATAGCTGGGTTACTAAATACGTTTGGAGCCAAGATCACAAAGTTATTGCCATTCAATACGGTGGCTTGGCCATCGCTGTAGGAGTTGTTGCCTTAGTGCTTTCATTGCTAATGCGCATGCAGCTGGGTTTTCCAGAGACATTCGATCTGATTGACCCGAGCTCCTACTACCAGTCGGTAACTATGCACGGCATGATCATGGTTGTTTACATGCTGACGGCCTTATTGCTTGGTGGTTTTGGCAACTATTTGATACCGCTTATGTGCGGCGCAAGAGACATGGTGTTTCCATTTCTCAACATGCTAAGTGTTTGGGTATACGCGCTGTCAGTCATAATTCTGATGGCTAGCTTCTTTGTCGATGGTGGGCCGACTGGGGCTGGGTGGACTTTGTATCCTCCACAGACTGCCATGGCAGGCACCCCGGGACACGACATGGGCATCGTCTTGATGCTGCTGTCTCTAGCCGTATTCATCGTTGCCTTCACAATGGGCGGCCTGAACTACGTGACTACAATCTTGCAGTATCGCTGCCGCGGCTTGACCATGATGCGTCTTCCTCTGACAGTTTGGGGAATCTTTATCGCGACAATTCTTGGCCTGTTTGCTTTCCCAGCGTTGCTTGTTTCGGCAATTATGATGCTCTTCGATATGCTGCTAGGCACTAGCTTCTTTATGCCGGCGGTTATCGAATCAGGCACGCCACTCGATCATAACGGTGGCAGCCCGATCCTGTTCCAGCATTTGTTCTGGTTCTTCGGTCACCCTGAGGTATACATCGTGGCACTGCCGGCTTTCGGTCTTGTCTCTGACGTTCTCTCCACTCATGCTCGAAAGAATATCTTCGGCTACCGCATGATGGTTTGGGCGATCATCGCCATTGGCGGATTAAGCTTCATCGTATGGGCACACCACATGTACGTGAGTGGTATGAACCCTTACTTCGGCTTCTTCTTCGCTACGACGACTTTGATCATTGCGGTACCTACGGCACTTAAGGTGTACAACTGGGTGCTAACGCTTTGGGAAGGCGACATTCGTCTCAACGCGCCAATGTATTTTGCCATCGGCTTTATCTTTACCTTCATCCACGGTGGCTTGACTGGTTTGTTCCTGGGTAACGTGGTTATCGATTTACCACTATCCGATACTTACTTCGTGGTAGCTCACTTCCATATGGTAATGGGTGTGTCTCCAGTGCTGGTTATCTTTGCGGCGCTATACCACTGGTATCCGAAGGTTACTGGTCGTATGTTCCATGAAGGCATGGCGAAGGCTCACTTCTGGTGTACGTTCCTTGGTACCTATGCGATCTACCTGCCAATGCACTACCTTGGTTTCTTAGGTGTTCCGCGTCGTTACTACGCGATGGGCAGCACGGATTTCATTCCAGAGTCTGCGCAGGATTTGAACGTGACGATAACCTACGCCGCACTATTCGTTGGCGCTGCACAGCTGTTGTTCTTCATCAACATCTTCTGGAGCCTGCGTAACGGCGAGAAAGCGGGCCCTAATCCTTGGGGTTCGGCTTCTCTAGAATGGCAGACGCCTGATACGCCGCCGGTTCATGGAAACTGGGGTGATGAGTTACCCACTGTTTACCGATGGGCTTACGACTACAGCGTCCCTGGTGCTCATGAAGACTTCATTCCACAGAATGTGCCGGAAAGCGTCGAGCCTACTGCGGATGAACAGCATTTCGATCCTGACCACGATACGTCCAAGGCAGATGTATGAGTCTGTTTAAGCAACTTACCGATAAGCCCTGGGAACGAAAGGGCATACTCGGCGGACTAAACCCGGAGGGCGCTTTCGAGTCCCCTCCGGAACGCGTCGCCTTAGGGTTTTTCCTGGTGATCGCTTCGGTTATTTTTTCGCTGTTGGGTGTTAGTTATGTCATTCGCATGTCGTTGCCAGATTGGGAGCCGCTAGCCGATCCTTCTCAGCTCTGGCTGAACACGGGTCTGCTATTTATCAGTAGCGTCTTGTTCCAATGGGCGAGAAATACAGCCAAGGCCGGCAAGCAGAAGAATTTGATAACCGCTTTCGTTGGCGGTGGTGTGTTTGCCCTGCTTTTTATTATGGGCCAGATGCTCACTTGGGATGGCCTGCAAGAAGCCGGCTATTTCGTAACTTCAAACCCGGCTAACTCTTTCTTCTATCTGCTTACGGGTTTGCACATCGCACACCTGTTGGGCGGGCTTTGGGTGTGGAGTAAGACTTCCATTCGATTGCTTTCAGGTGGCAAGCCTGAAGATATGAGCCTAAGCATCGAGTTGTGTACCTTATACTGGCATTTTTTGCTGATTATCTGGTTGGTTATGTTTGCGGTTCTTTCCAATACCTAATCACTGACGTATCTGGGCAAGAGTAGTTCGGCAAGAGTAGTTGGGTAATAGAAAAATAAAGTTTAATTAGAACGTTTATAGGAAATAAGCATGAGTGAAGCAGCAATAAGCGGAGCGGGCACAATGCCTGGATCTAGCACTTTAGTCGACGATTGGAGTGCTGATAAACAGGCCTACCATGTTCCTTGGGGCAAGGCCATGATGTGGATCTTCCTGGTGAGTGATACGTTTATCTTCACTTGCTTTCTAACGGGATACCTCCATGTTCGATTGACTACCACCGAGCCATGGCCGCTGCAGAGTGAGATCTTTGCACTATCCTTTGGCGGAGACCCTATTCCGCTGATCCTGATTGCGATCATGACCTTTATATTGATTACCAGCTCTGGAACCATGGCGCTGGCGGTTAATTTTGGTTATCGACGCGATAAGGCAAAGACTTTCTGGTTTATGGTTGCCACCGCTGCCTTCGGCGCCTCATTCGTTGGCATGCAGGCCTTTGAGTGGAGCAAACTGATTCTGGAAGAGGGAGTACGTCCCTGGGGCAACCCCTTTGGGGCTGCGCAGTTTGGGTCTATATTTTTTATGATCACCGGCTTTCACGGCTTGCACGTAACCGCTGGTGTTATTTACTTGTTAACTGTTGCCTTCAAGGTGAAGAAGGGGCATTACGACAAGAAGGGTTATGAGATTGTTGAGATTGCCGGCTTGTATTGGCACTTTGTGGATCTCGTTTGGGTATTCATTTTCGCATTTTTCTACTTATTGTAAGAGGGGACAGAGATGTCATCTGAAGCAGGTCAACAACATCCTCTAGGGATTTATTACAAAATCTGGATTCTTCTGTTCGTACTGAGTTCATTCTCTTACGCGGTCGATTTCTTCAACGTCCAAGGCGGCATGCGCTGGGGCCTAGTTCTACTCTTCATGGTTTTGAAGGCTGGCTTTATCGTCGCAATCTTCATGCACGTAGTTTGGGAGAGAATGGCGCTGGTACTTACTATTCTCGGACCGCCGATTGTGCTACTGCTATTGATCGGGCTCATGACGATCGAAGGCAACTATACTTCCGGAACACGCTATCAGTACATGGGGCATGATCCGAATGCTGTTGCACTAACCCCGAGTGATCTCCATGGTGGAGAACACGGCGAGGAAGGGGAACACGCTGAAGAAGAAGCACACTAAATCTTCTGCATAAAAAAGGCCGCTCTAAGCGGCCTTTTTTATGGCTGTAGCAAATAGAATTATTCAGCCAACTATTCTTATAGCGCCTCTTGTAGCGCTTCTCTTAACTCTTCGAATAGCTATGCCTGACCGCGAAGCTCGGCGATAACCGGGGCGGTATTTGGCCTGACACCTCGCCATAGCGCGAAGGCCTCGGCAGCCTGTTCCACCAGCATACCAAGCCCATCTATACTCAGTGCAGCACCCTGCTGTTTTGCCCATTGCACAAAAGGGGTATCGCTTGCTGCATACATCAGATCATAGCAACAACAGCCGCCGGCAAGCAGGCTCCCGTCTAATTGGGGCATCTCCCCTTGCAGACTGGACGACGTTCCATTGATGATAAGGTCAAAGCAGCGGCCGTGGTTCGCCGAATCTTGCAGTGCCTCATAGGACAGGGCCTCGATCGCTGTCATAGATTCGAACTCGTCTGCCAGGGTTTTGGCTTTAGTTAGGGTTCGATTGACTACGGTAATTGTAGCGACCTGCTCATGAACAAGTGCGGCTAGCGCCCCACGCACAGCCCCGCCCGCACCCAGTATTAACAAGCGCTGACCACTAAGATCTACGCCGTTGTTCTGTTTGATATCTGTAACCAACCCAATGCCATCTGTGTTGTCACCACAGATGTTTCCCTGATCATCGAGAAATAAAGTGTTTACGGCTTTCGCTAGCTGCGCTCTTGGGGAACAACTCGCCGCTAGTGCAAACGCGTTTTCCTTAAAAGGAACCGTCACGTTTAGCCCTGCACCCCCTTCGGCGAAGAAGCTTTTCACGAAGCCATCGAAGTTACCCTCTTCTAGAGGTATCGCCGTGTAGCTCATCTCTTGATTCGTCTGCTTTGCAAACAGGGAATGGATCAGGGGCGATTTACTGTGGCTAACAGGATTGCCGAGAACTGCATATTTGGACACGCTGGGTCTCTCTTCTTTTTATCTTTTTAACTTTTTATCTTTTTATCTTTTTATTTCTTAATTTCGTTATTTCCGTTATTTCTGGCTTCTATTTTTAGTACTGTTTGTAGCACCGCATATAGCTGTGCAGAAGACTACACCCAATCTCTGGGCTTCAGAAACTCGGAGGTAAGCCTTTCTTCCTCACTGCCTTTGTCGGCGTGCCAGTCATAGATCCAGCGAACAACCGGAGGCAGGGACATTAGGATAGATTCTATTCTTCCAACGCCTGATTGAAGCCCAAACAAGGTGCCTCGGTCGTAGACTAAGTTGAATTCAGCGTAGCGACCGCGCCTGTATTCCTGAAACTGTTTATGGTGGTCTGTGTAGGCGTTGTCTTTCCGTTTTTCTACAATAGGAATGTAGGCATCGAGATAGCTGTTCGCCATAGACTTAATGAAGGCGAAGCTTTTTTCGAAGCCTAGTTCATTAAAATCATCGAAGAACAACCCCCCAATACCACGAGGCTCTTGCCGGTGGGTAATCTGAAAATAGTCATCGCACTGTTTTTTGAATTGCGAATAGTAGTCTTCGCCAAATTCCTGGCAGGCATTCTTCGCCTGCTGATGCCAATGAATGCAGTCTTCCTCAATGCCATAGTATGGGGTTAGATCGTAGCCACCGCCGAACCACCACGCCGACTCTTCGCCTTCTTTGTCTGCGACGAACATACGAAAATTCGCGTGAGAGGTAGGCACGAAGGGGTTTCGAGGGTGAATAACTAGCGATACACCCATCGCCTGCCAGGCACGGCCGGCTAAGTCAGGCCTGGTCGCAGTAGCTGATGCGGGCATGGCATCGCCAAACACATGGGAAAAGTTTACGCCGCCTTTCTCAAATACCTCGCCGTCGCTTATAACACGGCTAATTCCTGAGCCGCCCTTTTCTCGATCCCAGCGATCTGTCTTAAAGTCAGCTGTGGGGTCCATTGCTTCCAAGCTGCTGCAGATGTCTGCCTGCAACGCCAATAGAAATTCTTTAACGGCGTTCGGTTCGATTGTGCTCAATTTGATTCCCTCTTGCAGATGTTGCGAAGCATCGCTTTAGCTTTGTTAGAACATAATACTTTTACAAGCATTTCTATTTTAGTATTCCGATGCGTTACCGACAGCGGGCTCTTGGAACTGACTACTCAGACAGGGTAGCCAGCCGCCAGCGCACACGCTCCATAAGCAGTTCAGTCAATACTATCTGCAAATTTGCCATCAAGTCTTAATCTAGATCTAATTTCCTACTCAACAAGCTCATTCGCCGGCGCAGAGGCTATAAGGCTTTCTAGGCTTGACGCCTTTTCAGGTTAAGGGTTTCAGATGTAGGCAGGCTATTGGCTGAGGGAATCCTGCAAAGCCTTGTCTTGGGCCTGCACTTTTTCACTGTTCGCAACACGTTCTGCTTTCACTCGTTCCGCCAGATCTGGGTCTGCCAGAGACAGTATCTGAGCGGCTAGATAGGCGGCATTTTTTGCACCCGTCTTACCTATAGCGACGGTGGCTACCGGAATACCCGCAGGCATCTGCACCGTGGAGAGCAATGCATCCAATCCGCTGAGTGGCCCAGAATCTATAGGAACACCGATAACGGGTACCGTAGTGTGTGCTGCTGTTGCCCCAGCCAGGTGAGCGGCAAGACCCGCGCCGGAGATAAATACTTTGCAGCCACGTTCCTGCGCATCGCTTATGTACGCCTGGGTGACGCTAGGTGTTCGGTGTGCCGAAGTGATCTTGATTTCATAGTTGATCTGCAACTGCTTCAATATGTCTGCAGCAAACTGCATGATAGTCAGGTCGCTCTCGGAACCCATTAATATAGCTACAAAAGAAGTACTCATGATGTCTAAACCATAGAAATTGATAAAAGGGGAAACTACCCCAGACGGTCAGCCTATGCAAGAAATCTAGTTGGTTCTAAAGTATCGCCCCCCTTGTTGATGTATCAACCCCTCTGCTTCCAGTTCAATCAGCTGCCTGTGCAAGTCTTGAAATGGGAGTTCGCACTCAGCTTTAATCGATTCAAACAGGCTGCCATGATTCTCGATGACGCCTAATACCCTCGATACCCACTTAGCACCGGATATTGCTAATGCCTTATTTGGGACTGCAGGCTCACCGCTTCCTTCCTCGTTGTTGTCGTTTATGCCCAGCTCATCGAGGATATCCGCTGGCTCCTCGACAAGTTTCGCGCCCTGTTTAATCAACTCGTGGCATCCGCGACTCTTTAGGCTGCCGATAGGACCTGGCAACGCAAACACGTCCCTGTTTTGCTCGAGTGCAAGCCGGGCAGTTATCAAGGACCCACTCTTAATAGCCGCCTCGACTACTAAGATGCCCTCACTTAGCCCACTTATGATGCGATTCCTTCTCGGAAAGTTTCGAGATAGGGGGGTGTTCCCAGGGGAAATTCTGATAGCAGCGCACCATTTTCAATGATTCGATCGGCTAGCCTGGCGTTTTTGGGGGGATAGACTCGGTCAATTCCCGTTCCCACTACTGCTATAGTTTTGCCACTGCCGTCTAGTGCACCCTCATGGGCTTTCGTGTCTACGCCAGCGGCGAGGCCACTACAGATTTGCATGCCAGCTTTACTAAGCTCTCTTGCCATCCAGTATGCGCTTCTTTTTCCATAGGCCGTCGCACTGCGACTACCTACCAAAGCGAAGTTTCTTTTTAGCACAGAGTCGATACAGCCTCTTACAAAAAGTATCGGTGGTGCTGTGTCTATGTGTCGTAGCAAGGGTGGATACTGGTTTGACTCGTAACACAGCAGGTGATTGTTAGTCTGTTCTGACCATGCCATGGCCGCTTCAACCTCGGCAAAGGAGTCTGTAGTACTCGGGTCGCCCTTCAGTAGTTCAATCTGAGCACTGGTGATGCCCTGCTCCCGATATTGAGACCTAGGCAGATCGATCAGGGCCCGTGCCGAACCATAGACGTTGAGCAGCCTTGAGAATATGGGGACGGGTATTCGTTTGCTTGCAAGTATGCGCAAGTAGTACCGGCAGGTTTGGGTATCCATAGTTCATCCGTGAGCAATGGAATTGAGATTACCGTCGAGCCTTACGGCCCAAATCTGTGGTTAGGAGAAATATGGCGACAATTAAGACCCTCCGGATCTCAATCATCGTCTTTACAGAGTGTAGTAAAGAATAGCTGGGATGGCGTAATTAGGGGCTAACTACTTGGTCATAGAGCTCGGCAGGCTCGGTGCCGGTAAGAATTATCGCATAACTCAGTTGATCGAATGTTTTATAAACCAACAGAGTGCCAATATCGTTGCCGGGGATAACTAAATTGTCTTGATTGAACAGGCTGTGCATTCGCTCCCGAAATGACATCTTTGAGCGTTCAGCCTCATCGGTCATGCTGCTGTCTTCAATCTTAATTGACAATATGTCACCAAGTGCCAGACCGTCGGCCAGCCCCAGGTTTAAGACGACGGTGTCTAGCTGCGATGCTAGATTCTCTTCGCCCATAAAGGCGATTATCTGGCCAGACATCTCCGTTGCCGGTTCCGTTGGAAATATGGTCGCATCGATACTGGAGATCTCTCTAGTTAGTAAGCGATCACCAACTCGTATTTCCTTGGTTCCATTGTTTATTAGCAGCTTTCGCATATCCGGGGCTACGTTCTCGATGATACTGGCGAAGCCTAGATATTCAACTTCTGTGCCCAACACTTCTTCCTCTGTTGTGCTTATCAACCCGAAAACCCGCTTCTTTTTCAAGCCATCTCCGTAGTAGGTTCGACCAGCTCGGTAGATTTCAAAAGACGTTGTGCCAATCAGAAAAGAGCCTCTTGCGAAGATTTGATCCCCCGTGCCTATGATTAAATTGTCGCCATCGTTCGCCACGATGTAGGGGGCAGCATCATATTCCGCTGCTGTGATTATGCGATTGCGAGAAAAACTGTTCTCTATAGATTCCAGGGGAATAGCGGGAATCGCACTCTGTAGCTCCAATTCTCGAACCTCGGGAGATACCCTTGCAACTTCTCTATCGCCGCGCTGGACAAAAACCCGTGGGGTTCCACCTAATATGCTCAGCTTCAGCGTATCGCCAGGATAGATCAAATCGGGGTTGTCGAGGTGCTCATCGGGCTGCCATATATCGGGCCAACGTTGGGGATCACGCAGGAACTGGCTGGCAATATTCCATAACGTGTCGCCATCTTGCACAACATAGCTAGTAGGGTAATCAGCAATTAGAACACCGGTTTGACCCTGCGCAGGCATGATTGTGCCCAGGCTAGCTATACATAAAGCCAACCCTAGTAGTAATTGTCTGCTTCCCAAATTTTTCATTCTTCATATTCCGCGCTAAAAAGCGTTGAGTTGATATGTTAGCAATACGCTATAATTATCACTAGAAGCAGTTCACATACTGCGTCATACAATTTCTGCAGGCTTTAACGACCATGTCAATTTTACAAATTCTGGAATTTCCTGACCCCAGACTACGGAAAATAGCCGAACCCGTTACTGTTTTCGACGAAAAGCTGGAAGTCTTGATCGAAGATATGCTCGAAACGATGCACGAAGCACAAGGTATCGGGCTTGCCGCTACTCAAGTGAACGTCCATAAACGCCTACTGGTAATAGATGTATCGGAAAATGGCGATAGTCCTCGAGTATATATTAATCCGACGTTCGAGATACTCGATGACGAACTTTCTGAGTACGATGAGGGCTGTCTCTCCGTTCCTGGTTTCTACGAGACCGTATCCAGGCCCCGAATAGTGAAAATATCTGCCCAAGATGCCAAGGGCGAGGTATTCGAGCAGGTTGCCGAGGGTATCTTGGCAACCTGTATACAGCATGAGATCGATCATCTGGATGGAAAGTTATTCGTCGATTATATCAGCACCCTGAAGCGACAAAGGATTCGCAGCAAGCTCGAGAAAGAGCATAAGAAGTCTGCCTGAGCCAATGGAAAAATTGCGAATCTGTTTTGCAGGAACGCCTGCTTTCGCTGCTGCGCATCTGCAAGCATTGCTGAAGGCAGGACATCAGGTGGTAGCCGTGTATACACAGCCCGATCGCCCCGCTGGCCGTGGCAAGAATTTACAGGCCAGCCCCGTGAAGCAGGTCGCGCTCGAGAACAGGCTCCCTCTTTTTCAGCCCACCAGCCTCAAAGCAATCGAACAGACGCAAATATTCGCGTCACTCGACTTAGACCTTATGATTGTTGTTGCTTACGGTCTCATTCTTCCAAGGACAATTCTCGATACGCCGAAGCTAGGCTGCCTTAATGTCCACGCTTCGTTGCTGCCTAGATGGCGCGGCGCCGCGCCGATAGAACGCGCATTGCTCGCCGGCGACAAGGTGACGGGTGTCACAATTATGCAGATGGACGAGGGCCTGGATACTGGCGCAATGTTGGACAAGGAGTCCGTAGAAATATCCGACACCGATAACCGTGTGCACCTTGAGGAAAAACTACAAATAGCGGGCCAAACGGCATTACTGCGAACGCTTGGCGATCTACACAGATATCAATCGTCTGCCTCTATACAGAACGATGCGGACAGTTGCTACGCTGCAAAGTTAGAAAAACGCGAGGCTTTTATCGATTGGAATCTCAGTGCACGAGAGATCGATAGACAGATTCGAGCGGGCATTGGAAGAAATCCTGCCTATACACTTTTTCACGAGCAACGCCTGCGTGTACTTGAGGCGACGGTAATAGAAGAAGAGTTTGCCGATGGGCCTGGAGCTATAGTGAAGAGTGACAAAAAATCATTTACCGTGAGTTGCGGGTCCCATGCATTGAATATTCTGAGCGTGCAACTGCCAGGAAAGAATCCAACTGCGGTTAGCGACATCACGAACTCCCGTCCAGAACTATTCGCCAAAGGGGAAAACTTTTCCTCTGAACTACTGACGCCGCAATGAACAGCGGCAATAGCAATAGCAGGGCTATCGTAGCCAAAATCCTTTGTGCCCTACTCAAGGATAGAGGCTCCCTGGGCACGCTGCTAAACAACCACAAAGATCATCCAGAGTTTGGCCTAATTCAGGAGAGCAGCTACGGCTGCTGCCGTTGGTACTTTGCCCTCGACGTGATTCTCCAGGAATTGCTCAACAAGCCTCTAAAGAAACAGGATCTGGACATCCAGTGCCTGATGATCTGTGCGCTGTATCAGCTTAGAGAGCTGGAGGTAGCAGAGTATGCCGTTATCAACGAATCGGTTGCCGCGGTTTCCGGTTTTAAAAAGCCCTGGGCCAAGGGCTTGGTAAATGCCGTTTTGCGTGGCTATCAGCGCACCAGAGAAGAGATAGAGAATAAACTAGAGAAGGATCCATCGGATCGCTCTCTGGCATTTCCAAAATGGCTAAGTACTGAAATCTCGAATCAATGGAAAGATTCTGCGCCATCGATATTGAACAATAGCAATCTACGACCGCCTATGACCCTGCGCGTGAATAAGGCGAAGAATAGCCGCAGCCAATATCTAAGGTCTCTTGCCGATGCCGGTCTTGAGGCGAGTGCAGGTGAGTTAAGTGACACCGCCGTCTATCTACACCAGCCGGTACCGGTTAGCGACCTGCCAGGGTTTGATGAGGGGCATTGTAGTGTTCAGGACGAGGCGTCTCAGCTGGTGCCCACACTGCTGCAGCTCGAGCCCGGGCACTGTGTTCTCGATGCCTGTGCGGCACCGGGGGGGAAATCCTGTCACATTCTTGAAAGTGAGCGCTCGCTTACCGGATTGACATGTATTGATAGGACGCAGTCAAAGCTCGATCGGATTCAAGAGAATCTAATAAGACTGGATTTAGAAGCCAACTTGGTGGCTGGCGATGCCAGCGATACCGATACCTGGTGGGATGGCGTTCCGTTCGATCGCATTCTGCTGGATGCTCCCTGTTCGGCAACGGGCGTCATACGCAGGCACCCGGACATCAAGTTGCTGAGGACGCCACAGCAGGTGGAGAGCCTGACCTTGGTTCAGGCCGAACTACTGAGCAATTTATGGCCTTGTCTCAAACCCGGTGGCCTCATGCTCTATACCACCTGCTCTTTACTTAGGCAGGAGAACGAAGAAGCCATTAGGCGTTTTCTCGATTCCACGGATAGCGCTAAATATGAAGCCATAACAGTCGATTGGGGAGTAGAATGTGCATTCGGAAGGCAACTGCTCCCGGGCACAGGTTTAGGCCCTGATGGCTTCTTCTACTCAGTGCTACGAAAAGAGTTTGCCTAAAATTTCCAGAATCGCTCATTCGATCAATAGTGTAAGGCCAGCATGAAAATAATTATCCTCGGCGCCAATCAGGTTGGCAGCACTCTTGCCGAAACCCTTGCGAATGAGGCCAATGACATCACGGTCGTCGATGCCGACACCGAGAAACTCCGCGAACTAAAAGACCACATCGATATCGGCACAGTAGCCGGCCATCCCTGCTTACCTGATGTGTTGGAGAGGGCGGGCGGTCAAGACGCAGATATGATCATCGCCGTTACAGAGAGCGATGAGATTAATATGGTCGCCTGCCGTGTTGCCTACTCATTATTTCAAACTCCCAAGAAGATCTGCCGAATACGCGCCTCTTCCTATCTGGTTTCGGACAAATTATTCGGTCAGCAAGGTATTGCGGTAGACACGGTGATCAGCCCAGAGCTCATCGTATCCAGTGACATCGAACGCCTGCTTGCTCTGCCTGGTTCCTTACAGGTATTGGACTTCGCCGACGGAAAGGTGCAGCTCGTTGCGGTAAAGGCCTATTACGGTGGCCCGCTCGTTGGACAGGAGATTCGACTGCTGCGTCAACACATGCCCTCGGTCGATACGCGAGTGGCAGCAATCTTTCGCAAAGACCGCCCCATCATTCCAGAAGGTTCGACGGTTATTGAGGCCGACGATGAGGTCTTCTTCGTAGCTGCGCAGAAAGATATTCGAGCCTGTATGAGTGAGCTGCGACGCATGGATAGACCCTATAAGCGCTTGATGATTGCCGGCGGGGGGAATATCGGCATGCGTCTCGCGGAGAGGGTTGAGGATAAATACCAGGTTAAGATTATCGAGAGAAGCCCCGAGCGCTGCTCACTGATCTCTGAGACGCTAAATCACGCAATAGTTCTAAATGGCGAAGCTTCACAACGCGATCTTCTGATAGAAGAAAATATCGCTGACACCGATGTGTTCCTCGCGCTTACTAATGATGACGAAGCGAATATCATGTCGTCGCTCTTGGCCAAGAGGCTGGGTGCAAAGAAAGTCATGGCGCTTATTAATAATTCAGCCTATGTTGATCTGGTACAGGGGGGCGAGATAGACATTGCTATTTCTCCTCAGCAGGCAACTATCGGCAGCCTGTTAGCTCATGTTCGTCGCGGTGATGTGGTTAACGTACACTCTCTGCGTAGAGGTGCCGCCGAAGCGATGGAGGCAATCGCACACGGCGATGAGGCCTCATCGAAGGTAGTAGGTCAGGCAATACAAGATATCGACCTGCCGGAAGGCACAACCATAGGAGCTATCGTGAGAAACGATGAGGTCCTGATCGCTCATGACAACACCGTCGTCGAAGCAGACGATCACGTGATCCTGTTCCTTGTGGATCGCAAGCGCATTCCCGAAGTAGAACGCTTATTCCAAGTTGGCTTCAGCTTCTTCTAGAAGCTAAAAATTATGCACGCCTCAATCATCGTAAAAATTCTAGGTCTCTTACTAATGCTCTTTAGTGCATTGGGTAATCTGCCGCCGCTGCTCGTCTCTTTTATCTATGCCGATGGCATGGCGAGTGTCTTTACGGATTCACTGTTCTTCATTTTTAGTATCGGTTTCTTAATGTGGATCTCAACGATTCGATCGAAGGCGGAGCTGGGCACGCGCGACGGATTCCTGGTGGTTACCTTATTCTGGGCTGTGCTGGGGACCGCCGGTTCGTTACCTTTCATTCTCTCCTCGGCAGTCGAGCTGTCGATTACCGACGCCGTATTTGAGTCTCTCTCTGGGCTTACAACTACTGGCGCCACGGTGATTTCAGGGCTTGATGAGCTACCCAAGTCAATTCTGTTCTATCGACAGCAACTACAGTGGCTGGGGGGAATGGGCATCATCGTGCTGGCCATGGCCTTGCTGCCAATGCTTGGTATCGGTGGTATGCAGCTCTATCGCGCGGAAAGTCCCGGTCCGGTAAAAGACAATAAGTTAGTGCCGCGCCTTGCCGAAACAGCAAAGGCGCTTTGGTATATCTACCTTACTTTAACCGTAGTTTGCGCGCTGGCATACTGGATCGTTGGCATGGATCTATTCGATGCCATTAGTCATAGCTTTACCACGGTAGCGATCGGCGGGTTCTCTACTCACGATGCGAGCCTTGGCTATTTCGATAATGCAGCCGTCGATGTCGTCGCGATTATTTTTATGTTTATTGCCGGGATAAATTTTGCCCTGCATTTTACCGCGTGGCAGAGACGAAAAGTTGGGCACTATCTTTCAGACCCTGAATTTCAGTTCTATGCCTTTATTCTGGCGCTGGTGTCGGTTCTTACTGTTTCTGTTCTCTATTTTTCCGATATTTATTCTAGCCTGTTCGAGGCAACGATAAAGGGTGTTTTTCAAGTAGTGTCGATGGCGACAACCACCGGTTTCGCTACTGCTGACTTCAATTCCTGGCCTCTGTTCCTACCCTATGTGCTTCTCTACGCGGCCATCATCGGTGCCTGTGCCGGTTCTACCGGCGGGGGCATGAAGGTCATTCGCATCTTGTTGATTTTTAAACAGGGGCTTAGAGAAGTGCAGCGACTAATCCACCCCCGAGCGGTTATTCCAATTAAGCTTGGGGGCCAACGCGTATCAGATAGAATTGTAGAATCTGTCTGGGGATTTTTTGCAGTCTATGTGATGGCATTCATGGTCATGCTGTTAGCACTGCTTGCGACAGGTCTGGATATCATTACTGCCTTCAGCGCGGTAGGCGCCTGTATCAACAATCTTGGCCCGGGCCTTGCGAACGTAGCGGTAACTTACGAGCACCTGCCTTCGGCTGCGAAATGGATACTGTGTTTTGCGATGTTGCTGGGTAGGTTGGAGATTTTTACTTTGTTGGTTTTGTTTACACCGATGTTTTGGAAAAGATAAACGTCCAGATTATTTAGTTGCACTTGTCTGCTATCGACCCCCCTCTGTCATTCTTATCCCGTTGAGCATCCCCGATGTTTTAGCAAAGATAAGCTGATCAAGTTCTAATAGAACTTTTCTCCGTCCGGGCGGCGACGGAAGCGCTTGTATTCCCACTGGTACTGCGCAACTGTCATACGCACACAACTCTCTACGGTCTTGTTTAAACCACGGACAGATTTCGCCAAATCTTCGTCATAGATTTCTTGATCTGCTTCGTGAATGACCAGTTTAAACCCCTTTCCCTTCGGCAAGCGCTCGGTGAAACCGCAATAGACTTTAGCCTTTGACCGCGCAATAAGCTTACTAACCAGCGTCATCGTCAGTGCCGGCTCGCCGAAAAACTCTGCGAATTCTCCGCCTTCGTCGTTAGGTACCTGGTCGGGCAGAACTCCCACCAACTCTCCCTTCTGCAGGGCTTTCAGTACCAAAGAGACACCCTTGCGATCGGTAGGCGCCAAATTGATACCACCGCGAGAGCGGGTGCGTTGCAATAGCGCGTCCAAGGGTTCGAATTTAGGGGGCTGGTACATAAACGTAGAAGATAGGTTCTGGCAGGCATACAAGCCAAAAATTTCCCAGTTACTAAGATGGGGGGCGAGAAGAATAATACCATCGTTCTGCCCTGCTGCCCTTTTAAATTCCTCCACGCCCACTGTCTCGGTTACCAGAGAAAGGGTTCTATCCAGCGGCAGCATCCAGGACTTTCCCATTTCCATTGCTGTGCACGCTGTACTAATCAGGCTTTCTTTAGCCAGACGGGAGATTTCATCGGTACTCAATTGAGGGAAACAGGCCTTTAGATTAGCGAGGGTTGTATCTCGGGCTCGATTCGGAACATGGAACAATAATGTACCCCAGACAGCGGCTAAGCCATGGAGAAGCCGCAGGGGTAACCTCGCTGTTACGAAGAGAAAACAGAGTAGGAAATAGTACTTAATTGTAGCGATAGTGATTTCTCTTTTTGGGCGGGCCAGTCGATTTAATCAGAGGGAAATGGAAGCATAATTCCTATCCAGACACAATCAGCTCAACCTGTGTTATACAGCTGTGAAACAGGCTGTAGGTAGATTAGTTACTGATAATCGAGGATAATTGCAAGCCTCTGACTTTATAGTCATTTAACAAAATAGAACACTCAAACCTATCTAAGTAAATCGGCCAACTCGTGAACAAGAATACCGACAGTAGTACCTTTCAAGGACTCATTTTTGCCCTGCAGCAGTTTTGGGCAGAGCAGGGATGCGTCATCATGCAACCGTTGGACATGGAAGTGGGTGCTGGAACCTTCCATCCTGCCACGTTTTTGCGTGCAATCGGTCCCGAATCCTGGAATACGGCGTATGTTCAGCCCTGCCGTCGCCCTACTGATGGCCGTTATGGGGAAAACCCAAACCGCTTACAACATTATTATCAGTTTCAGGTCCTATTGAAGCCTTCGCCTAAGAACATCCAAGAGCTCTATTTAGAGTCATTGCGGTCGATTGGTATCGACATGGCGATACACGATATTCGTTTTGTCGAAGACAATTGGGAATCGCCAACTCTTGGCGCCTGGGGCTTAGGCTGGGAAGTCTGGTTAAATGGCATGGAGGTGACGCAGTTTACCTACTTCCAACAAGTGGGCGGCCTTGAGTGTTATCCGGTTAGCGGAGAAATCACCTACGGCATAGAGCGAATAGCCATGTACCTGCAGGGTGTAGACAGTATCTATGACATCGTTTGGACTGAAGGCCCCGATGGAATTGTTACCTACGGGGATATTTTTAAACAGAATGAAGTTGAGATGTCGGCCTTCAATTTCGAACACGCCGATACCGAGACCCTCTTCCGCAATTTCGATGATTGCGAGAAACAGTGTAAATCATTGATCGAGAACAGGCTCGCCTTGCCAGCCTACGAGCAAGTCCTCAAGGCCTCGCATTATTTCAACTTACTTGATGCCCGCAATGCCATCTCGGTAACAGAGCGACAAAGATTCATTCTTCGCGTTAGAGCATTAGCCCGATCTGTTGCAGAGGCCTATTTTGAAAGCCGTAAGGAGCTTGGTTTTCCCCTAGCTACCGAAGCGCTTCGTCAGGAATTTTTGGAAAAATAGTCATGTCAAAAAAAGATTTTCTAGTCGAGATAGGGACAGAGGAGCTGCCTCCCAAGGCACTGCTCAAACTGTCGAAGTCGTTTCAGGCTGGCGTAGTAGATGGTTTGAAGAAGGAGTCACTCAGCTACACTGATGTAAGAGCGTTCGCTACTCCTCGTCGATTGGCCCTATTGGTGTCGCAACTAGACGAGAAACAAGAAGACAAGCAAACAGACAAATTTGGGCCCGCCGTTAAAGCTGCCTTCGATGGTGAGGGTAATCCAACGCGAGCGGCCAGTGGTTTTGCCAAGTCTTGTGGAGTTGAGGTATCTGATCTTGGCACAGCAGAGAAAGACGGCGTAGAGAAACTTAGCTATTCATCGACGCAGCCCGGTAAGTCAACTACCCAGTTGCTGCCCTCAATTATAGACACAGCACTGGCTAAGCTACCGATTCCCAAGAGAATGCGCTGGGGCGCGTCTCGAGATGAATTTGTGCGCCCGGTTCACTGGGTGGTATTACTGTTCGGCAATGAGGTGGTTAAGACTACTATTCTTGGCGTAGAGTCCGGCATGGAGACCCTGGGTCATCGGTTTCATTACCCGGAAAAGATCAAGATCGGCAACCCGGGTGACTATGAATCGCTATTGGAAAATCCTGGTAATGTCATCGTCGATTTCGCCAGACGTAGAGAGATAATTCGAAGCGCTATCGTTGCCGAAGGCGAGAAGCTAAATGCCTCCACCGTAGTAGATGAGGCACTTCTAGACGAGGTAACAAGCCTGGTTGAATATCCCGTTGCGCTAACTGGCAGGTTTGACGAATTGTTTTTGGACGTTCCCTCTGAAGCCTTGATCCTGGCAATGAAGTCTCATCAGAAATGTTTCTATCTTCTCGATAAGGATCAGAAACTCTTGCCGTATTTCGTCACCGTGAGCAATATTCGAAGCACAGACCCAGCTCAGGTTATTGAGGGTAATGAGAGGGTTATTCGACCGCGACTGGCAGATGCAAAATTCTTCTACGAGACAGATCAAAACAGTTCACTAGAAAGCCGCCTAGAACAATTAAAGAAGGTCGTTTTTCAAGAGAAGTTGGGCACAGTCTATGAACGTAGCCTGAGAGTTGCAAAACTTGCGGCTTTTATTGCTAAAGACACCGGAGAAGATGAGTCACAGGCACAAAGAGCGGCCATGCTTTCGAAGTGTGACTTAGTAAGCAATATGGTGGGTGAATTCGCCGACTTGCAGGGTCTTATGGGATCTTACTATGCGAGAAACGACGGTGAGCCTGAGCCCGTAGCTCAGGCGATCAATGAACAATATATGCCTAGATATGCTGGCGATGAACTCCCTTCTACCCCAATAGGCAGCATTCTAGCGGTGTCCGACAAACTGGATTCGATAGTAGGCTTGTTTGCTATAGGTCAGCCTCCTACTGGCTCTAAGGATCCGTTCGCTCTTCGGCGCTCAGCAATCGGGGTTTTAAGAATCCTGGTTGAGAACAAGATGGACTTGGATCTCATGGCCTGTATAGAAGCGTCTCTACAGGGTTTCGAATCGATCGAAGTTGCTTCTGACACGGCCGAGAAGGTTTTTGAATTCATGCTCGAAAGATTTCGCAGTTGGTACGCTGATGAAGGCATTTCCAGCAACGTCTTCCAGTCTGTCATGGAGCTGAAGCCACGCAAGCCCTATGATTTCAACAAGCGAATTCAAGCTGTCTCTAATTTCAGTCAACTTGAGGAAGCCGCAGCCTTAGCCGCGGCCAATAAACGAGTGTCAAATCTACTCGATAAGGTTGACTCAACGTCGCTTACAACAGACATCAACGAGACGCTGTTTGATGGTGAGGCAGAAGTCTTGCTCTTTCAGCAGCTGCAAGCCAAAGAGTTAAAAACGACCCCTTTGTTCGACGCGGGAGACTATACGGCCGGGCTCGCCGAATTGGCACAGTTGAAGGATTGTGTAGACGGATTCTTCGACGATGTCTTAGTTATGTGTGAGGATGAAGCGGTACAGAAAAATCGCCTTGCGCTACTACAGAGACTTCGCGCGATTTTTCTCAGAGTCGCAGATATTTCCTATTTACACACCAGTTAGTCATTCCTAGTCAAGGCCAGCAAGCATGAAGACTATAGTTCTTGATCGAGATGGCGTTATCAATCAAGACTCAGATGACTATATTAAGTCTGCTGAAGAGTTTGTTCCCATAGCCGGCAGTATTGAGGCAATTGCCAAACTCAGTGCTGCTGGTTTTCGAGTGTTTATTGCAACGAACCAATCCGGCCTCGCGCGAAAATATTTTGACGAGGACATTCTGTCCGAGATCCACCATTTATTGTGTTCTATGGTAGAACAGCTTGGCGGTACTATAGACGGCATATTCTATTGCCCACATCATCCAGACGATAATTGTAATTGTAGAAAACCGAGAATTGGTCTACTTGAGCAGATTGAAAGTGAGTTTGCCTGCGAGCTTGCAGGAAGTTATTTTGTCGGTGACAGTCTTAATGATATTCAGGTAGCAGAAGCCTTTGGCTGTAAGCCGATTTTGGTACGTACTGGAAAAGGTACTTTGACAGAGAGTGTACTGGAATCGAACGGCGTAGCTGATGTGCGCGTTTATGAAAACCTATCTAGGGCCATTGCTGATATTTTGGAAGTATAGAGAAATGACTCGGTTATTCCTTGGGATTCGCTCTACTGTTTTCTACTTTGGCTACTATTTTTTTACTGTCATTCTCTCAATAGTTTTTATTGTCTTCTTTCCTATTCTTCCTCCCAAGGGACGACATGTTATCGCCAGTATATGGTGTGACTCTATACTCGTGTGGTTACGGCTTTGCTGCGGGGTAAAGTATAAGATCATTGGGATAGAGAACCTGCCTACGACACCCGCGATAGTTATTGCCAATCATCAAAGCAGCTGGGAGACGATACTCTTCTATAAACTGATCTTTCCCGTATCGCCGATTCTAAAGAAGGAGCTGATCGCTATTCCATTTTGGGGATGGTCTATGCGATTGCTAAAGCCCATTGCCATAGATAGGAGCAAACCTCGAGAAGCGGGTAGGTCCTTAATGATTCAGGGTGTGAATAGAATCGAGAATGGTAATTCGGTCATCGTTTTCCCCGAAGGCAGCCGATCAAAATTCGGTACCGTCAAACGCTTCTCTCGCGGGGGAGCAAAACTCGCTGTAGCCGCGAAAGCAGATATCGTACCGATTGCCCACAACGCCGGATATTGTTGGCCGGCGAGAGACTTCATTAAGAAACCCGGGCTCATAACCGTAGTTATTGGCGAGAGGATAGCAATTGCTGATCTTGATGCTAACGAGCTGACAGCTGTGGTCGAGAGCTGGATTCGAAAGACGGTAGAGGAATTGAACTAGAGCGCGCTATGCGCTCTAGTAATATCTGCGCCCTTACCTACATTATATATCGAGGTTTTCTGCTGCCAGCGCATTATCTTCGATAAATTCCCGCCTGGGCTCAACCTGATCACCCATTAAAGTATTGAAGAGTTGATCCGCTCCTATGGCGTCCTCGATAGTGACCTGTAACATTCTTCTAGTTTCAGGGTTCATCGTAGTATCCCAAAGCTGATCGGGGTTCATTTCGCCCAAACCCTTATAGCGTTGCAGGTAGTGGCCCTTCATTGCATCATTCGTCAGCCATTCCATAGCTCTGGCAAATGATGCGACTTCTTCGGTTTTTTCACCGCGCTTAACGAAAGCTCCTTCTTCTATCAAACCATCCAGAGTCGTTCCCAGATCTGTGATTGCGCGATATTCTCCCGAATGAAAGAAGTCGCGGCTAAACGGGAAGGTTTTTTCCAGGCCGTGGAGATTCTGTACGGCCTCCGGTAGAAAGAGCTGACGCTCCTCGTCTTTCTTGACTTTCAGCGTATAGTTAGCACTTACACCGGGGTGCATCTCGGCAAACTTGGCGGCCAGTTCTGTGAGCCAGTTCTGCACGCTGTCTTCCGCTTTCAACTCTTCCTCGCCCAGTGTTCGGGTGAAGATCATAGCTTCTAAAATTTCAGTCGGGTAGAGCCTTGCAAGTCGACTAATGATTGCATAGCTGTCGTTATACTTCTTAACCAGAGACTCTAGTGCATCGCCGCTAATTCCTGGTGCGTCCGCATTCACATGCAAACTCGCACCTTCCAATGCGATTTGGGTTTGGTATTCGGCTAGCTCCATATCGTCTTTCAGATACTGCTCTTGCTTCCCTTTTCGAATCTTATATAGCGGCGGCTGTGCGATAAAGATATGGCCGCGCTCCACTAGCTCGCGCATTTGCCGAAAGAAAAACGTCAACAGTAGCGTTCGAATATGGGAGCCATCGACATCCGCATCGGTCATGATGATAATGCTGTGGTAACGTAAATTTTCCGGGGCAAATTCTTCATTGCCGATTCCACAACCAAGCGCTTTAATCAAAGTCCCGATTTCAGCCGAGCTGAGCATCTTATCGAAACGCGCCTTCTCTACATTTAGAATCTTTCCCTTCAGTGGCAAGATTGCCTGGTTTTTACGGTTTCTACCTTGCTTGGCGGACCCGCCCGCAGAATCTCCCTCCACTATATATATCTCTGAAAGCGCGGGGTCTTTTTCTTGGCAGTCCGCCAGTTTGCCGGGCAAGCCCGCAATATCAAGCGCACCTTTGCGCCGCGTCATTTCTCGCGCTTTACGAGCGGCTTCCCGAGCGCGGGCCGCATCTAGCATCTTGCCTACGATAAGTTTGGCGTCTTGTGGGTTCTCCAACAAATAGTCATTAAAATGCGATGCCATTTCCTGCTCAACCACGGCTTTTACTTCCGAAGAGACTAGCTTGTCTTTCGTCTGCGACGAAAATTTCGGATCGGGCACTTTTACTGAAATAATCGCTGTGAGCCCTTCTCGAGCATCATCTCCCGATGTGACAACCTCCTTGCCCTTCTTAATTGCCAACTCCTTGTCAATATAGCTCTTTAACACTCTAGTTAGCGCGCCTCTAAAACCGGCAAGGTGGGTTCCACCATCGCGCTGGGGTATATTGTTTGTATAGGGGAAAATATTCTCCTGGTAAGAATCGTTCCACTGCAGAGCAATCTCCACCGTAATTCCGTCTTCTTCCCGCTCCGAGGTAAAGTAGAAAGCCTTGTTTACCGTCGCCTTGTTCTTGTTCAGATAGTCTACGAAAGCTTTTAGACCACCTTCGTACTTAAAAAGATCCTCTTTTCCTGAGCGCTCATCGATAAGGCGAATGGCCACTCCGGCGTTAAGAAATGCTAACTCACGTAGTTTTTTCGCTAAAATATCGTAATGAAACTCGACGTTAGAAAAAGTATCAGTAGATGGCTTGAAATGGCACTCTGTGCCAGAAGTCGTAGTTTCACCCACAACGGCAAGAGGAGCCTGGGGAACACCATGAACATAGTCCTGTTCATGCACTTTTCCTTCACGCCGGATGGTCAGTTTGAGCTCTTCGGAAAGCGCGTTTACAACTGAAACGCCTACTCCATGAAGCCCGCCGGATACTTTGTAGCTATTGTCGTCAAATTTGCCACCTGCGTGCAGGACAGTCATGATGACTTCCGCAGCAGAAACGCCTTCGTTGTGCATTTCGGTGGGAATACCACGGCCGTTATCTGATACCGTAACCGTCTCTCCGATGTGAATGGTCACTTTCACTTCGTCACAGTGGCCGGCCAATGCCTCATCTATAGAGTTATCAACCAATTCGAATACCATATGATGCAGGCCCGTGCCGTCATCGGTATCACCAATATACATCCCAGGCCTTTTCCGAACGGCGTCGAGGCCCTTTAGAACCTTGATACTGTCAGAATTATATTCGTTGTTAGCAGGCACTTCACTCATACTTCTACTCCAGGGCGTTTGTTAGCAGACACTATCGGCTGCCTTCCCCTTAATATCGGATAATTTCACTAAAAATCAAGCTGTTATTGTACCACGTTCCACGTGGAACGTGGCCACCTCAAGCGCCTCGGGTAGACAATTTAAGACGGCGTCTATTTCTACGCAGGTTATAAACACCTGCCCTCCCAGGCCTACCAGCTGCGCCAGTACAGCCTCCCTGTTTACTTTGTCCAGCTCAGATGGCAGGTCATCAACGAGAAACACACAACTCCGATCAAGGGCCTCGCTTAGCAACAAGCCCTGGGCGAGCTTCATCGCGCTAACCAAGATCTTCTGCTGGCCCCTCGATAAAATCTCTACCGCCTTGCTTCTGCCTATTTTGAAGGATAGATCGGCCCTATGGGGGCCATTCTGCGTAGCACCATAGCGAGCATCAAGGCTCCTATTGTCAGTAAGGACTTGCTCTAGCCCCCTTTCTCTATCCCAACCACACTCATAATCGATCTCAAGTGCTTCGGCCTCAGCGCCGTCCATCTCACTATACAACTTCATAAGCAATGGCAAAAAAAATTGTAAGTATTCACTTCGAGCACGATCGACTTCTCTCGCAGCATTGCAAAGCTCAGAATCCCAAGCAGAGATTTGTGCGAAGTCAGGCGTTCTCTGTTTTAACAACAGGTTTCGATTAGCTATCGATTTCTTAGTTCTTCGCCAATTTTCTACGAAACTTTGTTCCACGTGAAACACACCCCAGTCCAGGAATTGCCTTCTGGACCTAGGGCCTCCTTCTAGAAGAAGAAAGGAATTCGAGTCGAGGATCTGAACGGGTAATTCACGAGCGACACTCTCCCAGTTTCGCTGCTTCTCGGAACGGAATCTGAGCTCATGACTCTGACGGCGTGACTTGCTGAGCCCGATCTCTTTACCGTCCTGTAATCGAGCAAAAACAACCGCCTGCTCTTGATCGCTATTAATTAGCGGATCTATCTTACTAGTTCGAAAAGACCGACCGGTCGCCAAAAGATGAATAGACTCGAGAATGCTTGTCTTGCCAGAGCCGTTCTCTCCGTGCAGGACATTTATCGTTGGGGCTGGCACAATATCTAGAGACCCTAGATTTCGTACCGCACTAACATTCAGCTTCTCGATGATGCTCATAATAGGGAAGCTCGGGCTGGTGCCTTCACGGGCCGCAGCTATTAGTTATAAACGCATCGGCATAACAACATAGAGTGCATCACTGCCTTCTTCCGCTTCCAGCAAGGCACTGCTGTTTGCATCCGAAAGAGTAATGCGCGCCTTCTTGCTGCTCAGAGTAGAAAGCACATCGATGAGGTAACTGACATTAAAACCAATCTCTAGAGAGTCCCCCTCGTACTCAACTGATACTATCTCTTCGGCCTCTTCCTGCTCAGGGTTATTCGCTAGAATCTTTAGCTCACCACTCGAAAGCAAAACCCGCACTCCACGGTACTTCTCATTGGATAGTATCGATGCCCGGGAGAATCCCTGCCTCAATTCCTGACAATCTCCGATCAATACCTTGTTGCCACCCTTCGGTAACACTCGGTTATAGTCTGGAAACTTGCCATCTACTAGTTTCGACGTAAAGGTGAACGCCGGTACACTGGCGCGAATATGGTTCTGGCCGAAGGTAAGCGATATATCGCCGGAATCGTCTGTTAGTAGCCGCGCCATTTCCATAATGCCTTTGCGTGGCAAAATTAGCTGCTGTGATTCAGAGATGGGATTGCTCATGTTGAGGGTTTCCATCGCCAGGCGATGGCCGTCGGTAGCAACAACTCGTAAGTAGTCCGGCGCAACCTCAAACAGCATGCCGTTAAGATAGTAGCGCACGTCCTGCTGTGCCATTGCGAAACTTGTACTGTCCAATAATTCTCGCAGTTTACTCTGCGACATAGTGATAGAAAAAGTATCAGGCTCTTCATCAACCGCTGGAAACTCTGTGGCCGGCAAGGTAGTAAGCGTAAACCTGCTGCGCCCGGACTTAATCGTTACTTTATTCTCAACCAGGGTGAGTTCAATATTTGCATCATCACTTAGCGATTTGCAGATATCCAACAACTTGCGTGCTGGGACCGTAATTTCACCGGGCTTGTGTGCCTGGTCCACAGTGACACGACCGACCAATTCCACTTCAAGATCGGTACCTGTGAGTGATAGCTCAGTGTCCTTTAATACTAAAAGGACATTTGAAAGTACTGGTAAAGTCTGACGTCTCTCCACCACACCACTCACTAACTGCAAGGGCTTTAAAAAAGCTTCTCGTGAAATAACAAAATGCATCGTTTTGCTTTCCTTTCTTTCTAAACTCAAACCATCACTACGGAGCGTTTAGCTCGATAACGACCTGAGCAAGTTATTATAGTCTTCTTGTATATCGATTGAGCTGTGGCGCAGCTTTTTCACTTGCTTGCAGGCATGCATCACAGTGGTATGGTCCCTACCGCCAAAGGCGTCACCAATTTCCGGTAAGCTGTGATTAGTTAGCTCTTTGGAAAGGCTCATTGCTACTTGCCTAGGTCTCGCCACCGACCTGTTGCGCCGCTTCGATAGCATGTCCGCCATCTTGATCTTGTAATACTCGGCTACGGAACGCTGAATATTGTCTATTGTTACTAACTTATCCTGAAGGGCAAAAAGATCACGTAGCGCTTCCTTTATAAGGTCGAGGTCAATTTTCTGGCCAGTGAAGTTTGAGTGTGCAATAACTCGTTTCAATGCACCCTCAAGCTCGCGCACATTGGAACGCAAGCGCTGAGCTATAAACATTGCTACATCATTTGGCAGCTCAACATTACATAGCGCCGCCTTATTCATCAAAATCGCTGCTCTGGTTTCCAGTTCTGGCGGTTCTACGGCAACAGTAAGGCCCCAACCAAACCTAGATTTCAAACGCTCCTCGAGCCCATTAATCTCTTTATGGTAGCGATCGCAGGTCAATATGATCTGCTGGCCGCCTTCTAGCAAGGCGTTGAATGTATGAAAAAACTCTTCCTGGGATCGCTCTTTTCCTGCAAAGAATTGAATATCGTCGATAAGCAAAGCATCTACAGAGCGATAGAATCGCTTAAATTCGTTAATCGCGTTTAGTTGCAGCGCAGTCACCATGGTGGCAACAAAGGTCTCAGAATGCAGGTAGACAACTTTCGCATTCGGCTTTTTGGCAACCAGATAGTTTCCAATAGCATGCATTAAGTGAGTCTTACCTAACCCTACACCACCATATATAAAGAGCGGGTTATAGGCATAGCCAGGGTTTTCCGCGACCTGCATCGCTGCGGCTCTAGCGAGCTGGTTTGACTTCCCTTCAACGAAATTATCGAAAGTATTTTCGACGTTCAGTGCGCCTCGATGTCTTAATTTTCCTTCGATGACGATGTCGACCTTGCGCCTTTCTGCTTCTGCCGAACTCGTCTTGAATTGGATTGGTGGTTTTGGGCTGGGCTGAGCTTGCGTGTTCGAAGCCTGTGCTTGAACCGCTCTTGCTAGGTTATCTTTGACGGCGGCCTGCCCTGCCGCGACGCGCTCCGCTGGATCACCACTGAATACCTCTAGGCGAATCTCCAGCGCGGCATCATTGGAATCGGCTACAATTTCTTCAATTCGGGGCAGAAACTTTCCTTTTACCCAATCCAGAATAAATCTATTTGGAGCCAAAATACGCAAAACCGATGAATCCAGCTCCACGTGAAGAGGTCTTATCCAAGTATTAAATTGTTGGGAGGGTAGTTCTGCTCTCAAGCAGTCGATACATTCTTGCCAGATTATTACAGCCACGTTTTCTTGCCCGCATTATTTATTATTTTTACTAAAACAGGCGGCAATTCTATAAGCTCAGGCAAGAGTTATCCACTGGCAAGCAGGCAAAAATAAGGTTTTTTCATTGTATTTTATTTTCTTATTTATCAACAGGTTAAAAGATTTTACTGTTATTTTCCGAGTAAAAAACTACTTCTGCTCACAGCAATATTCGAAACCTGTTGATAACAAAGCTGTGGATAACTTGTGATTAAATTCTGGATTAGATTGTACTCAATTTCCAATGGCCCAGCCTTTACCCTAAGCGTCTATTTACCCTAGATGAATTGTCCTACTTATACACCTTATTCCGTTGCATGTTGGCACTAAACCCTCTAGAATTCGTGACCCTATTTTCGAACCGCTTCGTTCGGTTTGTGATTGAAGAATCGGATGAATTGATATGAAAAGAACATTCCAACCCAGCGTATTAAAAAGAGCTCGAACCCACGGTTTTAGAGCTCGAATGGCAACCAAAGGCGGCCGTCTTGTAATTAAGAGACGCCGTTCTAGAGGACGTGCCAAGCTCTCAGCATAAGTTCTGTTTTCTCTGCTGTTCGATGATTGACTAGTCTGATGAGAAGAGAGAATAAAACGTGGCTGAGTTCAGCTTTCCCAAAACTTCGAGGCTGCTGAACGCTGCAGACTATAAAGCTGTCTTCAGTGATGCGCAGTTCAAAGTCTCCTCTCGCCACTTTCTGGTGCTAGCCAGGACTAATGATCGATCTGGCTCTAGAATAGGCTTGGTTATAGCGAAGAAAAACGTAGCGCTTGCCGTACAACGCAACCGTATCAAGCGCCAGCTACGAGATACCTTTCGCCACAGCAGGGCACTGTTAGACACGCTGGATCTAGTCGTGTTGGCAAGGAAAGATGCTGATAAACTCGACAATAGTCAGTTGAAAGATACGATCGAGTCTTTGTGGCAGGATCTTCACACAAAGATGAAAAGGGCTGCAGCTAAAAACCAGGACGACAGGTAAAAGCAATCATGTTGGACAATCTACTTATTCGACTTATCAACGCTTACCAGTCTAGTTTGAGTTTGCTCATCGGCAATCAGTGTCGCTTTCATCCCACCTGTTCTCAATACACTAAAGAAGCAATACAAATTCACGGCTCAATGCGAGGATCCTGGCTTGGGATTCGCCGCATCTGCAGCTGTCACCCTTTTCACGAAGGGGGCTTTGACCCCGTTCCCGATAGTTCGGACCCTAAGGGTCAGTGAACTGAGCAAGTAGGACACTATGGATTTAACTAAATTCGCCCTCTACACGGCCCTGGCCATCGTCACCTACTTAATGCTGTTGTCTTGGCAGGAAGACTATCCTCCAATTATTGATGACGGCAGCGTAGCCCGCGCTGAAATTCCGCAGATTCCTAACGGTCAATCTGATGCAACAGCTGTAAATGATTTACCGAGTGATATACCGACAAGCACCCCTTCTGCCCCAAGTAGCAGCCAGAACGATACTCCTACAGTCGCGCCTGTAACCACCTCGACATCGGCCAATACTGCAAACCCCGCCGATTTAATCAGTGTTCGCACAGACACCTTTGATATTCGCATCAATCCGATCGGTGGAGATATTGTCTACCTTGCACTACCACTGTATCTCAAACAAATAGATGTGGCAGATGACCCCTTTGTACTTTTAGACAACCAGCCAGGTAGAGAATATGTGGCGCAGAGTGGCCTAATAGGACGCAATGGTGTCGACAGTAATGGCAGGGCAACCTATAGGCCAACTCGACTAGCTACACTATGAGCGAGTCTGCAGATAGCCTGGATGTGGACCTAAGCTTGGTCACTAGCGATGGTGTTGAGGTTACAAAGCGCTATAGCTTTAGTCGCGACAGCTATCTTATCGACGTCAGTTTTATCATTAATAATACTACTACTGAAACTTGGCAGGCCAATGCCTTCGGTCAAATTAAACGAGACGCCTTCGACGACCCAAGCGACGCGGGTGGCTTCGGTCGCACCTATCTAGGGTTCGTAACCACGATAACTGATGACCCCTATATTGAAATTGAATTTGATGACATCGATGACAACGGTAGTTCAACCCTGGAGACACCGGGTGGGTGGATGGCTTTTAGCCAGCACTATTTCATCACTGCCTGGATACCAGCTATTGAATCCACCACCCAACTGACAACTAGAAAGAACTCTAGCAATCAGTACTATGGCGAATTCACCAGCAGCGCCTTCGAAGTAGCAGCAGGTGAGAGTGGCAATCACACCATTCAGTATTACGCCGGGCCTAAAGACCAGTATGTGCTACGCGATATCTCTCCCGGGCTCGATAAGACCATCGACTATAGTTTCCTTTGGTTCATTGCCAGCCCTATCTATTGGCTGCTCTCGCGAATCAACTCCATTATTGGGAATTACGGCATTTCGATCATACTTCTTACTATTGTTGTTAAGTCCGCATTTCTATAAATTGTCAGAAACTCAATACCGATCCATGGCCGGTATGCGAAGACTAATGCCCAAGATGCAGCAGCTCAAAGAGAGTTATGGCGACGACAAGATGAAGCTGCAGAAAGCGACCATGGATCTTTATAAGAAAGAAAAGATAAACCCCTTCGGTGGTTGTTTACCGATGCTAGTGCAGATGCCGGTATTCATTGCTCTTTATTGGGTGCTGCTAGAGAGCGTAGAGCTGCGTCACGCGCCTTTCATGTTATGGCTGACCGACCTATCTGTTCGTGACCCATTCTTTATCTTGCCACTGCTTATGGGTGGGACGATGTATTTTCAAACCACGCTTAGCCCAACACCCGCTGACCCCATGCAGGCCAAGGTTATGAAAATGATGCCTGTCATGATGACAGTCTTGTTTCTCTGGTTCCCAGCAGGGTTAGTACTGTATTGGCTAACCAATGGCGCATTGGGTATTTTGCAACAGTGGTATATAACCAAAAAGCTTGATGCCGCCTTTGCTGCGAAAAATTCGAGTTAGGGCCTGAACACTCAAACCATCGCTTAGTTGTTCCACGGTGAGGGCCCTATCTATTGCAGGGCCTTCAAATTGTAGATCCTCGACTATGAACATGTTTGTTGGCTTCCATGTCCCAATTTGAAACTGACACAATATGTGCCATCGCCACGGCCCCTGGTCGGTCAGGCGTAGGGATCATTCGAATTTCAGGCCCTAGGGTTCTCGCTATTGCCGAGACAGTTCTTGGTTTTATTCCTACTGCCCGCCACGCGCATTTTTGCAATTTCCTCGATGCAGATTCACAGACTATCGATCAGGGCATAGCCCTTTACTTCTCTGGCCCCAACTCCTTTACGGGTGAAGATGTCCTGGAACTTCAGGGCCATGGTGGTATGTATGTGCTCAAGGACTTGCTGGATAGAGTCGCCAGTATAGGTGCGAGGCTGGCAAATCCAGGCGAGTTTTCAGAGCGAGCATTTCTCAACAATAAAATAGACCTACTTCAGGCAGAAGCCATCGCCGATTTGATCGAGTCGAATTCTACGCAGGCTGCGAAGTCGGCAATGCGCACGCTGAAGGGGGAGTTTTCGAGAAAGGTTCATAAGTTGCTCGAGCAGTTAATAGAGGCAAGAGTTCATATAGAGGCGACTATCGATTTTTCTGATGAAGACATAGATTTTGTCAGCGACAACAAAGTAGGCGAATCATTACATACCATTCATGCGTCTATACAAGAGACCCTGGTGCAGGCAAAGCAGGGCGCTTTATTAAAAGAGGGGCTAAATGTAGTCATAGCGGGAAAACCCAATGCGGGTAAATCCAGTTTGTTAAATGCCCTATCCGGTTCAGAGACTGCGATTGTTACTGACATACCAGGCACTACCAGAGACTTGCTAACAGAAGAAATCAACATAGATGGCTTACCCGTTCACATTATAGATACCGCGGGTATTAGAGTCAGTGAAGACCTTGTGGAGCAAGAAGGCTTAAGGCGAGCGCAGCTTGCGATAGAGCAGGCCGATCAAATACTTCTTATCGTCGATCGGTCTGTATCGGTAGAGGGTGTGGAAGAACATGTGGAAAAGCTGTTAGCTCCACTTGTATTACTAACTGATAAGTCAATAAAAGAGCTGAATTACCTAAAAACACCACAATCGTCTATAACAAGATCGATCTTGTGAACAATGTAGAGCAGGGCATAGCGTCCATCGATTATCTAGATTACTCACTGCCGGTAATCAGCTTATCGGCGAAAGAGAATATCGGCATCGACTCACTCCGTAACTATTTGAAGGAGATAGTCGGTTATAGCGCAACGGAAGAAGGAGCCTTCATAGCCCGGAAAAGACACCTAACGGCGCTAACTAGTGCGAATAAGCTAATCGAATCGGCTTTAGAACAGCTCAAGTCACAGTCTTCATTGGAGCTTATAGCGGAAGACCTGCGTTTTGCGCAATCACAGCTTGGAACCATAACAGGCGAGTTCACCAGTGATGATCTGTTAGGAGAAATATTCTCAAACTTTTGTGTTGGTAAATAGAAAACAGCTAGTTTTAGATTAGCAGCCGAAGTGTTTCTAATTAGGTGTGTATAAGTAGCGTATTTTTAGGGATAAGGGCTGAGTTGTTTTGAACAAAAGTAGCTAACTCTCAGCCTGCCTAAAACTATACCTAACCGCCAATAGGGTATAGTTGCTCTATTCAGTGCTTATCTACCGGCTTGCACTTGTTATAAGATATTGATTTATATATATATTACAGAGATATCAACAGAAAAACCTTTAGCTATTAGTAATAACATCAATACACTATATATACATAACTCTATTAAATAGTAGGTTATTTATTAGTTAATATATAACTACAAGTTTTTAATTTAGCCTTTATACTTGCCGGCCAAAATTTACTCTGTTCGGTAAACGGCTTTAAAACGAGTAGCATAAGATTTAAAAGGACGCCAAGCGTAGTGGAATACAGCAAAACATATGACGTGATCGTAGTGGGTGGAGGGCATGCCGGCACCGAGGCTGCTCTAGCATCTGCACGCCAGGGCGTTGATACTTTGCTTATTACTCACAGCATCGAGACACTGGGACAAATGTCCTGTAACCCTGCAATCGGCGGCATCGGCAAGAGCCATCTGGTTAAGGAGATCGATGCTCTGGGTGGCGCCATGGCCAAAGCAGTTGATCTAGCGGGTATTCAATTTCGCGTTCTGAATGCGAGCAAGGGACCTGCGGTTAGGGCTACCCGCGCTCAGGCTGATCGAGCTCTCTACAAAGCGGCTATCCGAGAGATGTTGGAGCAGCAAGAAAACCTGTCCCTGTTTCAACAGGGTGTTGATGATCTTCTGATCGAAGACGGGGTAATTCAGGGCGTAATCACACAGATGGGCATGCTCATCAGAGCGCCAAGAGTCGTCTTAACCACAGGTACGTTTTTGGGTGGAAAGATACACATTGGCCTGGAGAATAGTTCGGGCGGCAGGGCAGGAGACCCACCTGCAATCGCGCTTGCGAATCGGTTGCGAGAGTTACCTTTCAGAGTCAATCGACTGAAGACGGGTACACCACCGCGTATCGATGCCGACTCGGTTGATTTCTCGGTAATGCAAGTTCAGGCTGGGGACACGCCGCTGCCGGTAATGTCTTTCCTTGGCAAAGAATCAGATCACCCCGAACAGATTAACTGCTACATCACCAACACCAACGAAAAGTGCCATGAAGTCATTCGTGGTGGTCTGGATCGCTCTCCAATGTACACCGGTGTAATCGAAGGAACTGGGCCTCGTTACTGCCCATCAATCGAAGACAAAGTCATGCGCTTTGCCGATAAGAGCTCTCATCAAATATTTGTCGAGCCGGAAGGTTTGAATACCAAAGAACTTTACCCAAACGGCATTTCGACCAGCTTGCCGTTCGACGTGCAACTAGAAATGGTTCGGGAAATTAAGGGTTTTGAAAACGCGCACATAACGCGACCGGGTTACGCTATAGAATATGATTTCTTCGACCCTAGAGATTTACATTATTCTCTGGAAACGAAGTTCGTCAATGGGCTTTATTTCGCCGGTCAAATTAATGGCACTACCGGTTACGAAGAAGCTGGCGCTCAAGGACTAATGGCCGGACTCAACGCAGGTCTCGCCGCTAGAGGTTTGGAGTCGTGGTGTCCCAGAAGAGATCAGGCTTACATCGGCGTTCTAATCGATGATCTGATTACACTAGGAACAAACGAGCCCTATCGCATGTTTACCAGCAGAGCGGAATACCGCTTAACGCTGCGCGAAGACAATGCCGATCTGCGTCTTACCGAGGAAGGAAGAAGGCTGGGCTTGGTTGACGATGAGCGCTGGGAATTCTTTAGCGAGAAGAAGATTAAGATCGATGAAGAACTGCAATTCTTACGCCGTACCTGGGTACAACCCAATACCGACAGAGCAGAGCGCATCAACAAGTTGTTGGAGAAACCCATAAGCCGCGAATACAGCTTAGCGGATCTACTCGCACGGCCAAGAGTTGAGCATACTGCCCTGTTGGCTGCCTACCATGGGCACCTAGAGACCGAGTCTGAACTTACCGCCATAGAGTCTCAAGCAGCGCAGCAATCTGAAATCCAGATAAAGTATCAAGGCTATATCGATAGGCAGGTAGAGGACATCGAGCGTCTCAAGAAGCAGGAACATACAAAGCTGCCGGTTGATTTCAACTACGATCAGATGCAGGGGCTCTCTAACGAGCTTAAGCAGAAACTGATCGAGGCGAGACCGGAGAACATAGGGCGCGCCTCTCGTATACCCGGCATTACGCCAGCCGCAATCTCCCTGTTACTGATCTACCTGAAGAAACACCGGGCGGTAAATCGCAAGGCTGGTTAGCCCCGCGGAAAAAAAATGACTGAGTCAATTCGAGAGGAGTTGCACAGAGGCATTTCATCTCTGTCACTGAACTGCAGCGAAGAACAGTTGGTCTCGCTGCTGGCCTATATCGATCTACTCAAGAAATGGAACTCTGCCTACAACCTGTTAGGGGCAAATGAAACCCAGACCTGGTGTCGCGCCATATTCTCGATAGCCTGTCTATCAACCCACATATCGAAGGCAATCTGATAGCGGATATTGGGGCCGGTGCCGGCTTGCCAGGTATACCGCTCGCCATCTTGAACCCCGATAAACACTTCGTGCTTATTGATTCAAATGGCAAGAAAACACGCTTCATGTTTCAGGCTAAAATTCAGCTAGGATTGGACAATATTACTATCGAAAATTGTCGAATAGAGCACTATCAAAGTAAGCAGCAAATTGATATGGTGATGTGTCGAGCCTTCTCTACACTGGCGGATGCACTGGCTATGTTGCAGCCAATTTTCTCGGACAGTTGCAGGTTACTGGCGATGAAGGGGCATTATCCTCTTGATGAAATCGCGCAACTGCCAGAGGGATTTGAGCTGACGAAAAGTATCAAATTAGAAGTGCCCGGCAGGGAATCACAGCGTCATCTTATCGAGGTGATGCGGAGCAAGGCAGCTTAGTTACTTACTTAGTTAAGAGTTAAGAGTTAAGAGCCAAGAATGCATCGATGCAGTAACCGAATAAACGAAGTTCAAGTTAGGAAAAATTAAAGTGGGTAAAGTTCTCGCAATAGCAAATCAAAAAGGAGGCGTGGGCAAAACCACAACTTCTGTAAACCTTGCTGCATCGCTAAAATTTACACGAAAGAGCGTACTGCTAATCGACCTGGATCCGCAGGGCAATGCCACCATGGGTAGCGGCATAGATAAGTCCTCGTTAGAGACCTCAATCTATGATGTTCTGATGCAACATTCGAATTTCGATGAGGTTGTTCTGAACCCCGAATCTTCAGGATATGACTTGCTGCCTGCAAACGGCGACCTAGTTGCGGCCGAGGTGGAATTGATCAGCGAAGACAACAGAGAACTCCGTCTTCGCCAAATCATAGAACAGGTTCGAGAGCGTTATGACTATGTAGTCATCGATTGCCCGCCATCACTGAATATGCTCACTATAAACGCTCTTGTCGCTGCCGATGGGGTAGTTATACCGATGCAGTGTGAATATTATGCCTTAGAGGGCCTGTCGGCTCTGATGGATACTATTAACGCCATACGAGATACATTTAATCCGGACCTGAAGATAGAGGGCATTGTCCGCACTATGTACGATCCGAGAAACAAGCTGACCTCAGAGGTAAATGGTCAGCTAATTAACTATTTTGGCGATACCGTCTATCGAACCGTGGTTCCCAGGAATATTCGCTTAGCCGAGGCTCCCAGCTACGGTAAGCCAGTATTGAAGTACGATAAGCAGTCCCGGGGCGCGATTGCCTATCTAGCACTAGCTGGAGAGGTTCTAAGGCGCAATGATGAAGCGGCCGCTCTAGCAGCCGTTTAAGCTGTTGTTTCACTTTGTTCAACCCAGGGAACAGAAGCCCGCTTACTTGAGCCCGATGTAAGATGACTGAAAAGAAAAAACTTGGCAAAGGCCTAGATGTGCTGCTCTCTAGAGGTAGCACGGAAACCATGGCCAGCCTGTTGGGCAAGCCCAAAGACCGCAGCATATCCCCACAGAACGTAGAAAAAGACGGTGATCTGAAGAATATACCTGTCGATTTGATACAGCGTGGCAAATATCAGCCCCGAACTGACATGCACGAAGAGGCTCTGGAAGAGCTGGCCAACTCCATCAAGGCTCAGGGCGTCATGCAGCCCATCGTCGTGCGCCCCATATCTTCTGACAAATACGAGATTATCGCCGGTGAGCGACGCTGGAGAGCAACCCAGATAGCAGGTTTGGATACTATTCCTGCCATTATCAAACCTGTTGGCGATGAAGCAGCGATCGCCATGTCCCTAATCGAGAATATTCAGCGTGAAAACCTGAACCCTATGGAAGAGGCGATGGCGCTGAAGCGTCTGCAGGACGAATTTGAATTAACCCAACAAGAAGTCGCCGATGCTGTTGGGAAGTCCCGCGCCACAGTGACCAACCTGATGCGCCTTATAGGCCTGACCATCGATGTTCGGCGCATGCTAGAGCATGGCGATCTCGAAATGGGCCACGCCAGAGCTCTGCTGTCGCTCCCGGATATTCAGCAATCAGAGGCGGCAAGAGCAGTTGTGGGCAAAGGGCTATCAGTAAGACAGACTGAGTCTTTGGTCCGCAGACTGATTGCCGAAGCGGGCACGAATAGCAATACCGGCGGCAAAGCAGTTGACCCAGACATCAAGAATCTTGAAGAGAATTTGGCGGACAAGCTGGGCGCCAAGGTGATGATCCAGCACACAGCTAAAGGCAAGGGCAGGCTCATTCTAAAGTACAATTCGCTCGATGAATTGGACGGTATTCTCTCCCACATCAATTGATAATCTGACGTAGTTGATTAGGCACTATAAAGCCCCTATAATGCGCGTGCTTTGGTGATCACCGCTGCGATTTTTAGGTGTTTGTTACAGGTGCCGATGGAGTGCGAGGCTGAAAAAGCTAAGCCAAAATGTCTAACTTAAAGACCCCACCGGTATATAAAGTGATCATTGCGCAAGTCGCGGTGACGGTCTTTATAGCAGTAACTTCTCTGCTGATTTCAGGTACCGTTTTAGCTTACTCGACACTATTGGGTGGCTTCATAAGCGCATTACCAAATAGCTATTTTGCGTTCCATGCCTACCGTTATCAGGGAGCTAGAAACGCGCACAACGTTGTAAAGGGCTTTATTCGCGGTGAGCTCGGCAAAATAATCATCACGGTGGTGCTTTTTGCTCTTAGTTTCACCCTTATTACCAATTTAAATGAATTAGCCGTAATTCTTGGGTTCATAGTGGCCCATTTTACAGGTGTAGTAACGTCGGGGTTCATTAGTTATAACCCCTCGGGTAACAATACCTAGGTACAATACTTGGGTTGCTCAGATCTTAGAGATTTTAAATGGCAGAGTTAGCAGAAGCGGCACACGCAGCAGCTGAACACGGGGCAGAAAGCCAGACCGTTCAGGAATATATTAGCCACCATTTATCCTATTTGACCTACGGACGCTTTCCCGATGGTCATTGGGGTCTTGCCCACACCATAGAAGAAGCAACTGAAATGGGCTTCATGTCGATCCATGTCGACACTATGGGCTGGTCACTTTTCCTGGGTGCGGCCTTCCTGCTTTTCTTCCGCTACATCGGTAAGCGCGCCAGTACTGGCGTGCCAAGCGGTATTCAAAATTTTGTCGAAAGCATCTTCGAGTTCGTGGAGGCTAGAGTCAATGAAGGCTTCATCTACAAGAACCCTTATGTTGCTCCTCTGTGTTTGACGGTCTTTGTCTGGATCATATTAATGAACACGATGGACTTGGTGCCCGTAGACTGGATTCCAGAGATTGCGATGGCTGTCGGAGGTCTATGGGGCTTGGAGCATATGTCATTCAAGGTCGTGCCAACTACAGATCCAAATATCACCATGGGCATGTCCATCAGCGTCTTCTTTCTTATTCTTTACTACAGCATCAAGAGCAAGGGCCTTGGCGGCTTCCTAAGCGAGCTTGCCTTCCACCCATTCGGTAAGTGGATGCTGCCATTTAACCTTATCATTGAAATACCTACCCTATTTGCCAAGCCGATTTCGCTCGGGCTTCGACTGTTCGGAAATCTGTATGCAGGTGAATTGTTGTTCTTGCTCATTTCTGGGCTGCTGGGTGTTTATCAGTTGCCAGCACACTTTGTCTGGGCAGTGTTTCACCTATTGGTTGTTCCCCTACAGGCTTTCGTCTTCATGATGCTAACAATTGTGTATCTGAATGCAGCTCATGAGCCGGTAGAACACCACTAAACGAATTTTTACATTTTATTAAGATTGATCTGAACTAAAGAAAACCTGGAGGAAAAGATGGAAATGATATTGGCGAATACGGTACTAGGCGTACTGCTTGTACTGGGAATGGGCGCACTCGGCACCGCGATTGGTTTCGGCATTCTGGGAGGAAAATTCCTCGAAGGTTCTGCTCGTCAGCCTGAGCTTGCCCCTAAATTACAAGCCAGCATGTTCTTGGTAGCTGGCCTTATCGATGCGGTAACTATGATCGGTATCGGTATCGGCATGTGGTTTACCTTTGCGAACCCGTACCTGGGTCAGTTAGCGGGCTAAGCAAGATACCTAATAGCGGGAGATCGCGGTGGATATTACATTAACTATTATCGGGCAATCGGTAGCGTTCTTCGTCTTCTGGTGGTTCTGCGCGAAATACGTTTGGCCTCTTTTCATGGATGTCATGGAAGAGCGTCGGCAGAAAATCGCAGACGGCCTGGAAGCAGCGGCTAGAGCTGAGAAAGATTTGGAATTGGCTCAGGCTAAGTCTACAGATCAATTGAAAGTAGCGAAGGTTGAGGCGGCTGGCATTATCGACCTTGCTAACAAGCGCGGTTCTCAGATCGTCGAAGAAGCTAAAGATCAAGCCAAAGAAGAAGCGAAACGCATTATCGCTGGCGCTCAGGCTGATATCGAACAGGAAGTAAATAGAGCGAAAGAGGCTCTGCGTGCACAGGTATCTGCGATTGCTATCGCTGGCGCCGAGAAGATCCTGGAAGGTTCGATCGATCAAGCAGCCAACGAAGATATGTTGAACAAATTAGCTTCCGAACTTTGAGAAAATAAACAGTGGCCGAATTAATCACATTAGCAAGACCCTATGCCAAGGCGGCTTTCGAGACAGCCTTGCAGGACGGCTCGCTAGACAAATGGTCTAGCATGATCGCCCTGTCAGCAGCGGTGGCCGGTGAAGAAGGGGTGAGTAGTATCTTGTCATCTCCCTCCTTGTCGTCGGAGCAAATTGCCGATGCATTCGTCGGAATTTGTGGCGATGAGCTCGACGCGAAAGGTAAGAACTTCGTAAGCCTACTTGCCGAATACAAGCGACTGGTTTTGCTACCAGAAATTTCTTCACTGTTTGAAATCCTGAAAGCCAATCAGGAAATGTCAGTCGATGTTGAGATAACGACAGCTTATGAAATTAGTTCAGATGTTTCGAATAAGCTAGCGCAGGCTCTTAAAGATCGTCTTAAGCGTGAAATCATCTTGGCAACCAATGTCGACCCAAGCCTGATCGGCGGCGCAATCATTAGAGCGGGTGACAATGTCATCGACAGCTCGGTGCGCGGGAAATTATCAAAATTAGCTGAATCAATGAATTCCTGAGCAGGTCAGGAACAAGGAAATAAGCATGCAACAACTGAATCCATCCGAAATCAGTGACATCATCAAACAGCGCATCGAGCAGCTTGATGTCTCTGTAGAGTCAAAGAACGAAGGCACCATCGTCAGTGTATCTGACGGTATTATCCGCATCCACGGCCTCGCCGATGTGATGTACGGTGAAATGATCGAGTTTGAAGGCGGCATATACGGTATGGCGCTGAACCTTGAAAGAGACTCCGTAGGCGCCGTGGTATTGGGCGACTACCTCTCTCTGCGCGAAGGTCAAACTTGTCGTTGTACTAAGCGAATCTTGGAAGTACCTGTTGGTCCAGAGCTGGAAGGCCGTGTTGTTGATGCGCTAGGTAAACCAATCGACGGTAAGGGACCAGTTGAGACAACTATGACCGACGCGGTTGAAAAAGTAGCGCCGGGCGTAATCGAAAGACAATCGGTTGACCAGCCTGTACAGACAGGCTTGAAATCAATCGATTCCATGGTTCCAATCGGAAGGGGCCAGCGTGAACTTATTATTGGTGACCGTGAAGTAGGAAAGACCGCGGTAGCGATTGACGCGATCATCAACCAGAAAGGCAAGAATGTTAAGTGTGTCTACGTAGCAATAGG
The DNA here is from genome assembly GCA_943842505.1 of uncultured Pseudomonadales bacterium. Taxonomy (GTDB): domain Bacteria; phylum Pseudomonadota; class Gammaproteobacteria; order Pseudomonadales; family Pseudohongiellaceae; genus UBA9145. The sequence continues at coordinate 82,797 of CALTDI010000020.1, forward strand.
CCAGAAGGCCTCATCTGTAGCTAACGTGGTAAATCGCTTGGAAGAGCACGGCGCCATGGAATACACCATCGTCGTAGCGGCAACGGCATCTGATCCAGCATCTATGCAATTTATCGCACCTTACTCAGGCTGCACGATGGGTGAGTACTACCGTGATCGCGGCGAAGATGCATTGATCGTCTATGATGACCTGACTAAGCAAGCTTGGGCCTATAGACAGATCTCCTTATTACTAAGACGACCGCCAGGCCGTGAAGCCTATCCCGGTGATGTTTTCTACTTACACTCCCGTCTTCTGGAGCGCTCATCGAGAGTGAACATTAACTACGTAGAGAAGTTCACCAATGGTGAAGTGAAAGGTAAGACAGGCTCTTTGACGGCATTGCCAATTATTGAGACACAGGCTGGTGACGTTTCGGCGTTTGTACCAACCAACGTAATTTCGATTACAGATGGCCAGATATTCCTGGAAACAGACCTATTTAACTCAGGTATTCGTCCTGCGATGAACCCGGGTGTCTCGGTGTCGCGTGTGGGTGGTGCTGCGCAGACCAAGATTATTAAGAAGCTGGGCGGCGGTGTACGTATCGCACTAGCTCAATACCGTGAATTGGCGGCCTTTGCAGCGTTCGCATCCGACCTTGATGACGCGACTCGAGCACAGCTAGAGCATGGTCAGCGAGTGACAGAATTGATGAAGCAGAAGCAATATACGCCGATGTCGATTGCGGAAATGGGCATCTCTATTTACGCGGCGAACGAAGGCTATCTGGTAGATATCGAGCTGAACAAAATATTGGCCTTTGAGGCAGCGCTTCTTTCCTATATGAATAGTGAGCACGCTGAGTTGATTAAACAGATTAACGACACCGGTGACTACAACGACGACATCGGCGCGCAGTTCAAAGCGGCAATCGACAAGTTCAAGTCCACGCAGACTTGGTAGTCGCCTAGCTAGATAGCTAATTACTAATTAATAGGCAAATAGCGAAATAAACGTAGAGGCTGTAAGGAATGGCTGGCGGAAAAGAAATACGCACCAAGATTTCGAGTATTAAGAGTACTCAGAGTCTCACCGGCGCGATGGAAATGGTAGCGGCAAGTAAGATGCGTAAGGCTCAAGAGCGCATGACACTTGGCAAGCCCTATGCTCATCGAATTCGTTCGGTGATTGGCCATATTGCCAACGCCACACCGGAATACAGACACGCCTATTTCGACACACGTGATATTAAGCGAGTGGGGTACATCATAGTATCTTCCGATCGCGGTCTGTGCGGCGGTTTGAACATCAATGTATTCAAGGCGGCAGTAGCCTCGATGAAAGGGTTCAAAGACAGCAATGTCGAGATCGACTTTTGTGTCATCGGCAAGAAGGCAGCACGCTTCTTTAACAACTATGGCGGTAACGTCATAGCGGCAGTAGATAGCATAGGTGATGCGCCTGAAGTGGCCGATGTCATCGGCTCAGTGAAGGTGATGCTAGACAAGTTCGACAATAACGAAATTGATCAGCTAATGGTGGTAAGCAACACATTCGTAAACACGATGACGCAGCAACCCACTATAGAACAGTTACTGCCATTGCTTCCGTCAGAAGAAGAAGACTTACAGCATCACTGGGATTATCTGTATGAGCCCGATGCAAAAGAATTGCTAGATGGTTTGCTATTGAGATATATCGAATCACAAGTATTCCAGGCAGTAGTAGAGAACAACGCCTGCGAGCAAGCCGCGCGAATGGTTGCGATGAAGAGCGCAACCGACAACGCAGGCGAGCTAATTGATGAATTAGAGCTGGTTTACAACAAGGCTCGACAGGCTGCGATTACCCAAGAGCTATCCGAGATAGCTGGCGGCGCGGCGGCAGTATAAGAACTAGTATTAAGAACATGGTAATTAGCGGCGCTGAGTTTTCAGTGTCATTAACAAAAGCTTAGACGAAAAATTAAGAGATTGAGGAACCGGACATGAGTAGCGGTCGAATCGTACAAATCATTGGCGCTGTAATCGACGTAGAGTTTGGACGCGATGGCGTACCTTCTGTGTATGACGCACTAGAGGTGAGCAACACAGATATCGTACTCGAAGTGCAGCAGCAATTAGGCGATGGCGTGGTAAGAACAATTGCGCTAGGTAGTACCGAAGGCCTGAGTAGAGGCCTTGAGGTTACAGATACCGGCGCGCCTGTTTCTGTACCGGTTGGTGTTGAAACCCTGGGCCGAATCATGAACGTGTTGGGTCGCCCGATCGATGAGCGCGGTCCAATCGGTGAGAAGAAGCGTATGCCGATTCACCGTAAAGCGCCTACTTATGAAGAGCTCGCTAGCTCTAACGAATTGTTGGAAACAGGCATCAAGGTAATCGACTTGATCTGTCCTTTCGCTAAGGGCAGTAAGGTTGGTCTATTTGGTGGTGCCGGTGTGGGCAAGACAGTAAACATGCTCGAGCTTATTAACAACATCGCGACAGAGCACAGTGGTTTGTCTGTATTCGCCGGCGTTGGTGAGCGTACTCGTGAAGGAAACGATTTCTATCACGAGATGCAAGAATCGAAAGTAATCGATCTTGAAGGCGAATCTAAAGTATCGATGGTATACGGTCAGATGAATGAGCCTCCTGGTAATAGACTACGTGTTGCCCTAAGTGGGCTCACCATGGCGGAAGATTTCCGCGATGAGGGACGTGATGTACTGTTGTTTATCGATAACATCTATCGCTACACACTAGCGGGAACGGAAGTGTCAGCTCTTCTTGGCCGTATGCCTTCAGCGGTGGGCTATCAGCCTACACTGGCTGAGGAAATGGGAGCGCTTCAGGAGCGAATCACTTCAACTAAAGATGGGTCGATCACATCGATCCAGGCGGTATACGTACCTGCGGATGATTTGACTGACCCTTCTCCGGCAACAACTTTCGCTCACTTGGACGCTAAAGTTGTACTCTCTAGAGATATCGCGTCACTGGGTATTTACCCGGCGGTGGACCCACTGGATTCCTCTTCACGTCAGCTCGATCCGCTGGTTATTGGCAACGAGCATTACGATACGGCGAACGGTGTGCAGACAGTTCTACAGCGTTATAAAGAATTGAAAGACATTATCGCGATCTTGGGTATGGATGAATTGTCCGACGAAGATAAGCAGACTGTTGGTAGAGCGCGACGTATCTCGCAGTTTCTTTCACAGCCATTTACCGTTGCGGAAGTCTTTACTAATGCTCCTGGCAAATACGTGTCTTTGAAGGACACCATTGCTGGCTTTAAGGGCATCCTGGCAGGTGATTATGACCACCTACCAGAGCAAGCGTTTAGCATGGTTGGTTCTATAGACGAAGCTATCGCCAAAGCAGAAAAATTGAAGTAATTGGTCCTTTGCCCTTTTATTCCAGGGGCAAGAATGAGTAATAAATTATGGCTATGACAATGCATTGTGACATCGTAAGCGCTGAGAAGAGCATTTTCTCGGGTCTTGTTGAAATGGTTGTTGCTGCAGGTTCGTTAGGAGATCTTGGTATTGCTCCAGGCCACGCGCCTTTGTTGACTGCATTAATTCCAGGCCCGGTGAAGTTAATTCTTCAGGGTGGTGAGGAAGAGGTTTTCTACGTATCTGGCGGCTTTCTGGAAGTACAGCGTGGTGTCGTTACTCTATTGAGTGACACGGCCCTTAGAGCTGACGATGTTGATGAGGCTGCTGCCATGCAGGCAATAGAAGACGCGGAGAAGGCTATAGCGAACCAGGGGGCAGAATTCGATTATTCGATTGCTGCTGCTCAGCTGGCGGAAGCGGCCGCTCAGCTTCGGGCCCTGCGTAAGATCAGGAAGTAACTATCAAGTAACTATCGACCCTATATGGGCTCTATGTCGGCACTATGTCGGAACTATAGAAGAACAGAAACCTAAAAAGGTAGCATGAGCTACCTTTTTTTTTGGTATTCTTTTGTAGCTGCTCGCCTGAAGAGCCTCACTATCTATTGGATCAAGCATGAACCTGGATATCGTAATTCTCGCCGCCGGTAAGGGAACGAGAATGAACTCTAACCGCCCCAAAGTCCTGCATCGCATCGGCGGTGACTCTATGCTCGGTCACGTCTTGAGCGCAGCGAGCCAGTTACAAGCAGCGAAGACACATATCGTTGTGGGCTATGGTGCCGATGCGATACGCGAGAATTTCGCCGACAGAGAAGACTTGCAGTGGGCGTTGCAGGAACAGCAGTTAGGCACCGGTCATGCTGTCATGCAGGCAATGCTCGGGGTCGACGTTAGCGACCGCGATAAGAAAGTACTTGTTCTGTATGGCGATGTGCCTCTTACCAATTTCGATACGCTTAGCAAATTAGTGCAGCAGAGCGAGACCAACACACTCTCCATTCTCACCCTCGTTACCGACAGGCCTACCGGCCTTGGCAGAATTGTGAGAGACGATGCCGGTAAGATTCTGGCAATCGTCGAAGAAAAAGACGCCAGCGAAGAGCAAAAGCAGATAAAAGAGATCAATACCGGCATCATGGTTATTCCGGCGGCGAAGTTGAATTCTTGGTTGGATGCCCTGGGCAATGATAACGCGCAGGGCGAATACTACTTGACCGATGTTGTGGCAATGGCGGCTGCCGATGCCGATTGTGCCCTGGCGGCCATGGTTATAAATGACGAGAATGAAGTACAGGGTGTAAACGACAAGGCGCAATTGGCCACGCTAGAGAGGCACTACCAGATGAATAAAGCCGATCAACTTCTTGAGGCGGGTGTACTGCTTCGCGACCCATCCCGAATCGATATACGCGGAGAACTTACAACCGGAAGTGATGTTGAGATCGATATTAATGCGCTATTCGAAGGGAAGGTAACGCTTGGCAATGGCGTAAAGGTCGGGGCTAACGTTTGCATCAAAGACAGCACGATAGCCGATAACGTAAACATACTTCCAGGCTCGATTATCGAAGGCGCAGATATTGGCGAAAGAGCAAGCGTTGGTCCCTACGCTAGAATCAGGCCCGGTACTGTATTGAAAGAAGACACGAAGATTGGAAATTTTGTAGAAACGAAGAACGCAATTATTGGCAAAGGATCCAAGGCCAGCCACCTCGCCTACATCGGGGATGCCGAAATCGGTGAGAATGTGAACATAGGTGCTGGAACGATCTTTTGCAATTACGATGGCGTCAATAAACACAAGACTCTCATTGGCAATAATGTTTTCATTGGTTCTAACAGTGTTCTAGTAGCGCCAGTAAAACTAGCCGACAATACATTTGTAGCAGCAGGTTCTTCTGTAAACAGCGATGTTCCAGCCGATACTCTTGCAGTGGGCCGTGCAAAGCAGAGAAACATTTCCGGCTGGAAACGACCAACCAAGAAATAGTCGAAAGTAAATATCAGCCACGATAGTAGAGAGCTAGAATCATGTGTGGAATTGTAGGAGCG
>CALTDI010000021.1 GCA_943842505.1 uncultured Pseudomonadales bacterium
GCTGGATAGCGCGGCCCCCTCCTAAGGGGCAGGTCACAGGTTCGACTCCTGTCCGGGGCACCATAAAAAAACCCGCTCGCGCGGGTTTTTTTATGGTGCCCCGGACAGGAGCTCTGAGATAATGGGGTTCGAAAGCCGCGTAGCGGCGCACACGGCCGAAGGCTGCCCCAAAGGGGTGAGTAATTTGGCTTAGCCAAATTGCGAATCACTCGTGTCCGGACACAGCCAAAGAGAAGCTCGTACCCGCGCGTCCGTGGTAGCGGCGCACACATCTGTCCAAATACATAAATCTAGTACACACTACTCCCCATGAACACCACCTCCCCAAATAACGAAATGTAGTGGCATAGTTAATTTGGCCACCTAAATAGAGGTGCTATTATGCATTTCCTACAATTAGGTGACAATATGACACGCAAGAAAAGGCCCAATTTCAGTCCAGAGTTTAAGCTGGAATCAGCCCAGCTGGTTGTTGACCAGAACTACTCCGTTAGACAGGCAGCTGAAGCTGTCAATGTGAGTGCTTCATCGATGGATAAATGGTCAAGGCAATTACGGGAAGAGCGTAATGGAACCTCATCAATGCCCAATGCCTTAACGCCGGATCAACGCAAGATCCAAGAACTAGAAAAGCGTATCAAGCGGATTGAGACGGAGAAAGAAATTCTAAAAAAGGCTACCGCTCTCTTGATGTCGGACTCGCTGAACAATTTGCGATAATCCAGAAGCTGACAGAGAGCTATAACGCGGTGCAATTATGCGAGGCCTTCGAAGTTCATCGGAGTAGTTACAAATATTGGGCTAAGCGGTCACATAAAGTTGACCCGCGAAAGATTGAGGAGATGACGTTTGTTAAATCTATTCACAGGGAAAGTAACGGCTCAGCAGGCGCTAGAACGCTTGCAACAATATCCTCTGCCAGAGGTCATGCATTAAGCCGTTATCGCGACACAGGCATTATGAAACGCTTGGGTATAGTGAGTTGCCAGCTACCGAAGCATGCCTACAGAAAAGCAGCTCAAGAACATGTGGAGATAGGGAATCATCTGAATAGAGAATTTACAGTGACAGAACCAAACCAGGTTTGGTGTGGTGATGTCACATATATTTGGGCAGGGAATCGCTGGTCTTATCTGGCGGTTGTGATGGATTTATTTTCCCGCAAGCCAGTGGGCTGGGCAACATCACATTCCCCTAACAGCGAGTTAACAGGCAAGGCTTTAGGCATGGCCTTTGAGGCAAGAGGAAGGCCTCAAGATGTTATGTTTCATTCTGATCAAGGCTGTCACTATACGAGTAGGCACTATCGTCAGCTATTATGGCGCTACCAGATAAAACAAAGCATGAGCCGTAGAGGGAATTGTTGGGATAATGCGCCGATGGAAAGATTCTTCAGAAGCTTTAAAACTGAATGGATGCCATCGATAGGCTACCGATCGTTTGTTGAAGCAAAGTTTGCGGTGAATAATTACATTACTGGTTACTACAGTCGCGTGAGGCCGCATCAACATAACGGTGGATTATCGCCAAACGAGTCAGAGCAAAAATACTGGATTAACCACAAACTGGTGGCCAATATTACTTGACCACTACAAAACCTACGGCATCGAAGACACATCCTTCAAAGCCGCCGGTGGTTTCGCAGGAATACAAAAACTCGTAAAAAGTTTCTATACATTTATGGATCAGTTACCCGGAGCGAAAACTATTCGTTCTATGCATGCGCAGGACCTATCTCTAATAGACGATAAATTAACGCATTTTCTCTGCTACTGGTTGGGTGGCCCCAGGCACTATCGTGATAAGTATGGACCAATCAGCATCCCTCGAGTACACAGTCATCTGGTGATAAATAAAGCAGAACGTGATGCTGGTTACTGTGTATGGAAAGGGCGATAGAACTGCAGCCTTATAAAGCGTCATTTAAAATTTATCTATTAGAGCAACTGGCAGTCCCGGCAGAGAGGATTCGGGTCACCAGCAAAGCAGGGCGAAATCAGGGAATTAGGGCCCCTGATAGCTTATCAACCTAACGAAATCCCCTGGTATCCTGTTATTCTAGAGGTCAGGTCCTCTTGTTAATTTAAACTCTTAGAGTCTCTTAGAAAGAGCTGGTTTCAGAGCTCAAATAAGTGGTTGATGCTAAAGAGTCCGCTTGTTGACTCTAGGAGAGGAACTATCATATCGTCAGGTTCGTGACCCTGAGAATGCAATGTCATTTATGTAGTATTGGAAATTTAAGCGGCATCTATTAGTAAAAGCTTTATGTGTGCTTAAAATTTATTTAGTCAACTTAGTAAAGAAGTGAGAGTTTTATGATACGTCTCGGAGCAGTTTGTCCTAAATGTGGATCCAAAAAGATCCCCACAAAACATGAAAGCATTGGCCAAGATACAAAAGAGCTAATCTGTGCGGATTGTGATCACAAAGCTTTGTGGTCCGACTTCCAACCTCAAAATCAAAATAAAGATAATAATACAGTTAAAGAAAGTGAATCTTAGACAGTTGTCATTTAACAAATAGTCTATCGGAGACTCATTAACGGTAGATTGTTATCAAAGGCATCATTTAATTAGATGGGTGACCAGTAAGATTTGGAAACCCAATGCTGGAAATTAAAAGAGACTGCTTAAGTTGATAAGTTGTTAGTGTCCCCCTCCGGTTGTCGTCTCTGATATTGAACCCTATTTCAGCAAGGTGAAGCTGTCGATAGCCCCATTGCGCTACGGGGCAGGCGTCAAAGGGAAAATTAACAGCAGTATGTCATTTGGTGTGCCCGTCGTTGCAAGCACCATGGCGGCTGAGGGTATGGGTTTAGTTGATGGTGAGGATGTGTTGATTGGTGATACTCCTGAGTCCTTTGCCGATCAAGTATTGCTTGCCTGCAGGGATGAAGCATTATGGAATCGACTATCAGATGGCGGCAAGAGGAATATTGAGAAGTATTTCTCAATGGATGTAGCGGAGCAGCAGCTGCTGGACATATTGGCATAATCAATCATCTGTTATGGCGGTCCCAGTTTTACTATTTTTCGTCTCGTCTCGTCTCGTCTCGACTCCATGGCGACCATGGGCAATGTCAGTAGAAAAGGGCCGCATCTTGCTTGTCGAAGCTAGCTTTTCATAGGGAGGCTGCAGGGGTAAAGCCTAAATAGGCTGTCTGATGTTAGGCTGAAAGAGTGGTGGCAGCATCAGCCATGTGTCGGAACAGTTTTCCCAGGTTTGTCCGCGTATCTCTCGGTGCGGGGCAGGGGCTTTCTTGGTCTAGATTGTAGAAAGTGTCCCACAGGCTTAGTAGCTAGCATTAGTAGCTAACAAAGGCTGCAGATTAAAGGCTAATATTGTCCCAACGGCCCAATCATTATATCCATGCGTTAATCCCCCCGAAATTAGTAGGATAATTCTCCCTAGTTTCAGTTCTGATACTGCGCCTAAAAACACCATTTCAATTATGAAATCAGGCCAAATATTGCATTTATCAGTATCTGCATAATCTAATTATCAATTAATTTTCTTCAGCTAAAACCCATGTATTGACCGATATTCGCCCTTAGGAACAGAATCCCGTATCCACTTGTCGTGGGGATTTACAGAGCGCCTAAGGGCGTAGAAGGCTCTCTGCATTTCCTAGGAAAGAATTTCAAGCATTCGAGGCCAGGCGCCGTTCTAGGCGTTACAAGGAAAGTGTCATGAGCAACGTGGTGAATATGAATGAATACCGGGAAAAACCAGCCAACGCATCTAGCGATGCGATACGAGATGGTTTGATTCCTATCGAGTTCGCTATGGGAATAGGCGACAGGGAGCTGTGCCTTGAAAGAATGGCAAAGTATGGCGTGAGCTCGGTTCATGTGCGTACCGTGAACGATGAGCCTGGAGCTCGCCTCTATCTAATCGGTGTGGCCGATGCTATCTCACTGAACAAAGAAATCCTGGCGAAGGAAGACATCTCAGATGAGGAGATTGAGCGTCGCATCGATCTTATTCAGATGATGGAGAACATGAACTTCGCTGGAATGGACAGCCTTTGGGAATCTTTCACTAGTCACGGTGAGAGCGTTCTCTAGAAGATAGTGCAAAAAACAAATTGTGCAAAAAAAACAAGCAGCTACTCTAAGCAGTAGGGTAGCGCCAGAATAGAAATCACAGAGAAAGCTTGATCTGAAAGTTGTAGTGGCTGAGCTGAGTCGTCGATCTCGGCGGGTAAAATAGCCAGCAGCTTGTGCTCATCAGAGTCCGAATTGCTATACGCCAGAATCTCACCCCTATCGCCTTCTTTGTCGCCATAGACTACTGCGCTGCTGCTACCAATCGTATGACTGCAACTCGCCAGGTGCAGGCGCTTCTTCGCAGTTCCTCTATAAAACATGCGCGCCACTATTTCCTGACCGGTGTAACAGCCCTTCTTGAAGTCGATTAACCCCGCTATATCATAGTTAAGTAGCTGTGGTGTGTATTCTGTGCTGAGTGCCGGCGATACATGGATTATTCCGGCCTCGATATCGGCTCGCAGCCATGGCAGCAGATCATCGCTCTCCTGCCCGGCAAAGCCTTGAGAGAATGACTCCAAAGCGGACGGCGAGTGAAACCATAATTCAATCCGTCTAGCTGGTCCGAATACTCTGACGGCACAGCAGTGATCCGTTGCAGTAACCTCGTTGGCGTTATTTGGTAGTTCCAGCTCTAGAATCTGCAGTGCGGCATCGACGTCGTTGTCCATAATGCCGATCACTGTAGGCGCCGAATCGGCTGTTTTGTCAGTTGTAGGCAGGGCTGTGATCTCGACCTTTGAAAAGACAGCATATTTGTTGAGTGTAGTGACTATTTCCGCGGCCATGCCCTCGGCACACTGCATGAGATAGTGCTCGCCCTGTTGCAGGAGACGGAAATCGGCGATAACGCGGCCCTTTAGATTGCAGAGCGCGCCGGTTAGGCTTCGCTGCTCTGAGAGCAGTTCTGTATTGCAGCTTAGCTGACCTTGCAGGAAGCTTACGCTATCGGTACCACTGATCTTGATGAACTCGTAGTTCACTAAAGGGAATAATCTGTTTTGCATAGTTCTCGATAATACAGGGTTGGCTGGTTTCTTAAAGTGAGAGTCGCAACTCCCGCCGAAATTACGCATAATCCGACGATACCGATACCGATACCGGCTTCGGCTCACTCCATAGATGGCGACAAAATGCAGGAATTCAACAAGCAAAAAATATTTTGGCACAGTCGTCGCGGCATGCTGGAGCTAGACCTGCTTTTGGTTCCTTTCGCGACTGATGTATTCGAATCTCTGTCTCGCCAAGATCAATTGTTATACATCGACTTCCTCAAAGAGGAAGACCAGGATCTGTTCGCGTGGCTGATGCAGCGAGCCGCGCCCAGCGAGCAGCGATTCGAATCTATTATTCAGCAGATATTGGCTCACAATAGCGACAGCGCCTAAGATTAAGGTTCAAGACTAGCCGAGACCTATGAGTCAGTTCATCTGGCTGTGCTATCGCCCATGTTCATCTGCAATCTACGCTGGTCACGACTGGAGCTCGCTTTCGTTAGCGTCTGCCACCTCGTCGCTATTGCATCGGTGCTCCAGGCCGGTCTGCGCTCATCGTTAGAGATTCCATTGACTGCAGCTATTGCTGCGAGCCTCCTAAGCTATCTATCTGATCGATTTCACTACTTCTATGAGCTGGGGCGTGGCGGTTTGCTGCCCCTGCGGCCTGCGCTCGTTCTTGGCCATCAGTCCGCCAAATTCTATGGTGCCGGTACTATGCAGGAAACAGCCTTGCCGAATGTGGTCTACATGAGTGAATTTTTGCTGGTGCTGCGTTTCCGCCCCGAAATGAAAAAGCCTCGCTGCCGGCTCAGGTATTTGGTGTTGTGGCCCGATAGTCTGGTTTCCGCTGAGAGCAGGCGTCTGCGCCGATTTTTGCGTTTCGATCTAGTGCAAGATTTGCATTAAGTCTAGTTATTCGAAAGTGGCGGGGGTAAGAACGGTATCAACCGGGTCGGGGTCGAGCTGAGGGTAATCCAGAGTGAAGTGTAATCCCCGGCTTTCCTTGCGCTGAATCGCGCAGGCAATAATTAACTCGGAAACCAGCACGAGATTGCGTAATTCCAGCATGTCTTTGGTTACCCGATTTTTGGTGTAGTAGTCCTGTACTTCATCGCGCAAGATTCTAATCCGTCGCTCTGCGCGTTGCAGTCTCTCATCGTTTCTAACGATCCCGACGAAGTCCCACATACAGCGGCGCAGTTCATCCCAGTTGTGTGAGACGAGTACTTCATCTTCAGGCGTGGTGACGCGGCTTTCATCCCAGTCGGCGATATTGAGGCCGTGGTCTGTGCTGGCTAGTTTAGTTTCTATATCTTTCGCTGCGCCGGAGGCGACCACGAAGCACTCGAGCAGGGAGTTGCTGGCCATACGGTTGGCACCATGCAGGCCTGTGAAGCTGGTTTCGCCAATGGCATACAAATTTTCTATGTCGGTAGCACCATCTTTGTTCACCATGATGCCGCCGCAGGTATAGTGAGCTGCGGGCACGACAGGAATTCGATCGCGGGTGATGTCGATGCCGAATTCCAGACAGCGGGAATAGATAGTTGGAAAACTCTCGCGCAGGAAGTCGGCGCTCTTATGGCTAATGTTCAGATAGACACAATCGCAGCCCAGGCGTTTCATCTCATGGTCAATAGCGCGCGCGACGATGTCACGCGGGGCAAGTTCTTCGCGAGAGTCAAATTCTGGCATGAAGCGGCTGCCATCTGGCAGCTCTAATGTAGCCCCTTCGCCGCGAAGCGCCTCGGTAATAAGAAACGATTTGGCATGGGGGTGGAACAGGCAGGTAGGGTGGAACTGATTGAATTCCATGTTCGCCACACGGCAGCCGGCGCGCCATGCCATGGCAATGCCATCGCCGCTAGCGCCATCGGGATTTGTCGTATAGAGGTAGGCTTTACTTGCGCCACCGGTCGCCAGGGCAACAAATTTGCTTTTTATCAGGTCTACGCTCCCAGATTCCAGATTAAGCACGTAGGCGCCCACACAGACGCTCCCAGGCTCCGTATTCTGGTTCTGTGTCACTAAGTCTACAGCAGTACAGTCGGCCAGAAGCTCAATGTTAGGGTGGTCTTGTGCGCGCTTTTGCAGTGTTTCGAATACCGCCTTGCCCGTTGCGTCGGTTGCGTGGATTATGCGCCGGTGACTATGTCCGCCCTCTTGGGTCAGATGCAGGGAGCTCAGTTCAGCAGCTATTTTCTTCTGGCCTTTATCGAGGCCCTCCTCGAAGTTCTCTTTGGTCGTAAATGGCACCCCTTGCTCGACTAGCCAGCGAACCGATTCGGCGCTCTCGGCAACGATGTGTTCAACCATGTCCCGATGACACAGTCCGACGCCAGCCGATAGGGTGTCTGCAACATGGTAGTCGATGCTGTCTGTCTCATCCAGTACCGCTGCGATACCGCCCTGGGCATAGAATGTGGCGCCTTGATTGAGGTCGCCCTTGCTGAGCACGCCAACTCGGGCGAAATCAGCTGTTTTCAGGGCGAGAGTGAGGCCTGCAGCGCCGCTGCCGATAATCAGAATATCGAAATCGAGGTGTTTCTGTGTGCGAGAGGAGGTCATAAAATTCAGTCAACTAGTTGTTTTAATTGACATTGTTCACGGTCTGTCGGTCATAGAGTAGCGCGGTCGGCTAGGATCTCTGCGACCAAGGCGTTCTGGCTAGCAGCATTAGAGCGGGGATTCTTGCACAGTTACGGTTAAAATCTCTAGCGCAATAGTGGCAAAGAGGTATCGAATTGCATAAAACTGTCATAATTTGCCCGCTTTCGAGAACTTTTATACAAAGACGCTGTCTATCGAAGAGAATGAATGCATTTGTTCCCTGTAGTGTCGTTATATAACCCCAGCAATAATGGAGTTGGAACAGATGTCAGAGGATACGGATCAACAATTAGTTGACCGGGTTTTAAACGGCAATAAAAACGCATTTAACTTATTGGTTCTGCGTTATCAGCATCGAGTTTCTGCCCTGGTTGGGCGCTTTGTACATGATTCTCACGAAGCTGAAGATGTTTGCCAGGAGGCCTTCATCAAAGCCTATAGAGCTCTGCCTCTATTTCGCGGCGATAGCGCTTTCTACACGTGGTTGTATCGAATAGCCGTGAATACGGCGAAGAATCACCTGGTCTCAAGGAATCGAAGACCACCTGCTAGTGATGTAGAGGTAGAGGACGCCGAGCAGAGTGAAGTAGGTAGCATACTGAGGGAAATTGAAAACCCGGAAAGTAAGCTGGCGACAGTGAAGCTAAAACTGGCGATCGAGCAGGCGATAGAAGAGTTACCGGAAGATTTGCGGACTGCGTTTACGCTGCGTGAGTTTTCAGGGCTCAGCTACGAAGACATTACGGAAGTAATGGATTGTCCTGTAGGAACAGTGCGATCAAGAATCTTCCGGGCCAGAGAGTCAATAGATAAGAAGATTAGAGAATTACTTTAACAAGTCTTTCCAATTTGCTGAAAAGTAAGAACATAATAGGGGTGCTCAATGAGCCAAATCGAGAAAGAAACACTATCTGCATTACTAGATAACGAGGCAGATGACTTGGAGTTGCGGCGCTTTCTAAAATCTTCTGAACAGGACCCTAGCCTGCTCGAAACATGGGAACGTTACAGTCTGGTTCAATCCGTTCTCCATGAATCAGCCCAACCAGTGAGCTCTAGGCTAAGCGAGCGGATCGCCGCTCAAATCGAACAGGAAGCCCCTCTAACTGCAATACCCTCTGCGGCGGCACCAATCTCATGGAAGGAAAATCTGAGTAAGATCGCGATTGCCGCCTCTGTGGCTGCTGTTTTTCTAGTCGCCGTTCAGTTCAATCTGGATAGCGGCTCAGGCTCTGCGGCTGTGCCTGCACTTGCGGGTCAGTCTATCGAGAACAATGCAGCGCCCGTTATTGAACCGCTGGCAGCGCCAACACTGCTAGCCGAATCAAATGGCAATGCAGCCTTTGCGGTCGATGGGGGGGTGGTGCGTCAATACATCGATAGTCTGACGCTCGACGATGAAGAGCCCGTGCGCGTAGAGCACATTCAGGATTCTCCTCTGTATCGCCTGGTAAATGACATACAAGTAAAGTTCTAGCACACCTCCAGTTTAGGTCCAGATTGACTCAGCAAGCGCTGCAAGCTCGGCTTGCGCGTTCCCCCTATGCTAAAGTATAAACTCGATTCAGGGCCTTCTTCGGTCTAATGCAGCTTGCCGAGCCGGCCTAACTCAGTAGCCTTTTAAAAGTCTTTTAATAGTTTTTTAGAACTCCTTCAGCTGTCTATGGACGCGGAAATCTTTTATGCGAATTCTTAGTGAAACAAGCCTTAAATTGTCATCTAGCCTGGTAGCCCTAACATTCTTTCTCTTAAGCAGCGGCGGTGTCTACGCGGCGGCGGGCCTGCCGAATTTTGCCGATCTGGTAGAAAACAATGCTCCCTCTATCGTTGAAATTTCCACTACCCGCAGTGTTTCCACGCGAAGCCAGCTGGGTGACGATGAAATCGAAGAGCTATTGCGACGACTTAACCCGGGCCAGGATCCTGATCTGGATATCGAGGGTCTGCCGGAACAACGCCAGCGCGGTGCCGTAGGCTCAGGGTTTCTGATTTCCTCCGATGGCTACGTCATGACCAACAATCACGTAGTGGCGGATGCCGATGAAATTCAGGTCAGCCTGAATGATAGAAGAGTCTATGACGCCAGGGTCATTGGCTTGGACGAGCCCTCCGACCTTGCCTTGCTAAAGATTGACGCGACGGACTTGCCCTATGTCGAGTTTGGCGATTCCGATAGTCTTCGCGTAGGAGATTGGGTGCTGGCCATCGGTTCCCCCTTTGGCTTAGAGTTTTCGGCTGCTGCGGGCATCGTTAGCGCCAAAGGGCGTTCGATGCCAGGCAGGTCGACGTATAACTATATGTCGTTCATTCAGACTGACGTAGCCATCAATCAGGGCAATTCGGGCGGCCCCCTATTTAACCTGGAAGGCGATGTCATCGGGATTAACTCGCAGATACTTAGCAGTACCGGCGGATCTAACGGCATTTCTTTCTCCATTCCCAGTAATGTGGCGATGAATGTCATGGAGCAACTGCGTGATACCGGCGCAGTGGAGCGTGGCCTGCTAGGCGTGCGCATGCGGGAGGTTGATTATGCCCTCGCAGAAATTTTTGGCATGGAGAGGCCGCGCGGCGCCTTCGTCGATGACGTGCAGATTGAAAGTCCGGCGGCAGAGGGTGGTGTGCTCATCGAAGACATCATCGTCGAATTCAACGGACACGATATTGAGCATTTTACCGATCTGCCTTTCTATGTGGGTCAGTATAGGCCCGGCACCGAGTCCAGAATGCGGGTCTATCGCGAAGGTGAGTTGCGTAATCTGACCGTGGTGCTAGGCAGTTCGCCCACCAACAATGTCGCAGTTGTCGAGCCGGAAGTGGTTCGCGAGAGGAGTAATCCCCTTGGCTTTCGCATCAGCGAGTTAAGTGACGATATGCGCAGGGTGACGGGGCTTAGCGGTGTGCAGATAGCTGAGCTCAATGAAGGTCCGGGTCGTGAGGCAGGCTTGATAGTGGGGGATGTAATCGTATCCCTGAACCGGCAGGAGATCGACTCCGCCGACAAGTTTGCCAGTGTGGCGAGCAACCTACCGGAGTCTGGTTTCGTTTCAGTTCGCATAGTGCGGGAAGGCCAGGGCACCACGATGGCGCTCGAATTAACCCCCTAGAATCTAGCGCGGCGATTAGCCTATCGGGCCTGCTGCTTGCAGGCCCCATGATGCGTGGCTCAACTGCTGAAACTTCCTGACACTCGGTCTCATTTGCTGTAGACTTGCCCGCTAATTTACTACCTGTCCCAATCCTCAAAACTAGTGACGCAACTGCTCCTTGACTGACCTAAGCCACATTCGAAACTTTTCGATCATCGCCCATATTGACCACGGTAAATCGACGCTTGCCGATCGGTTTATTCAGATGTGCGGTGGATTGACCGAACGGGAAATGGACTCGCAGATACTCGATACCCTCGATATCGAGCGCGAGCGCGGAATTACAATCAAGGCGCAGAGCGTTACGCTGCACTACGATGCTCTCGATGGTAGGCGCTACCAGCTAAATTTTATCGATACGCCAGGCCATGTGGACTTCACCTATGAGGTGTCCCGTTCTCTCGCCGCCTGCGAAGGCGCCTTGTTGGTCGTAGATGCGGGGCAGGGTGTGGAGGCGCAATCTGTTGCGACTTGCTACACGGCTATTGAGCAGGGGCTGGAAGTTATCCCAGTACTTAACAAGATGGATCTGCCTCAGGCAGAGCCGGATCGCGTGCGTGTAGAGATCGAAGAGATCATTGGTATCGATGCGCAAGACGCCGTGTGCGCGAGCGCGAAGACGGGTCTGGGCATTGACGAAATTCTCGAACAGATTATCAGCAAGATTCCTCCCCCCGAGGGCGATCGCGATGCAGACCTGCAGGCGCTTATTATCGACTCCTGGTTCGATAATTATCTGGGTGTTGTGTCTCTGGTGCGGGTAATGGCTGGCACCCTGAACAAGGGTGATAAGATCATCGCCAAGTCCCTGGGCAAGTCACATGTTGTAGACAGCGTAGGAATATTCACGCCGAAGCGAACCGAGACTGGATCCCTGGCGGCAGGCGAGGTGGGTTTCATCGTAGCTGGCATTAAAGAGATTCTCGGCGCGCCGGTAGGTGACACGATAACGCTGGCTAAGACTCCGGATGTGGAAGCGTTGGCTGGTTTTAGAAAAATCCAACCTCAGGTCTATGCCGGATTGTTTCCGGTATCGTCCGATGATTTCGAAAATTTTCGCGACGCCCTATCGAAGTTGACGCTTAACGATGCGTCGCTGCAGTACGAGCCCGAAAATTCCGATGCGCTTGGCTTCGGTTTCCGCTGTGGTTTCCTCGGAATGTTGCACATGGAAATTATCCAGGAGAGATTAGAGCGTGAATATGACCTTTCTCTCATTACCACGGCGCCGACGGTTGTCTATGAAGTGCTGCTCGAGAATGGCGAAACACTCATGGTCGACAGTCCATCGAGGCTACCTGCGGTCACATCGATCGCGGAGATGCGCGAGCCCATAGTAAAAGCGAATATTTTGGTTCCGCAAGAGCATCTGGGCAACGTCATTACGCTCTGCATCGGGAGGCGCGGCGTGCAGAAAGATATGCAGTTTATCGGAAAGCAGGTTTCACTGACCTATGAGCTGCCTATGAATGAGGTAGTGCTGGACTTCTTCGATAAACTTAAATCGACCAGTCGTGGATACGCGTCGTTAGACTATCAGTTCGAAAGGTTTGATCAGGCTAATTTAGTGCGTTTAGATATTCTGATTAATGGCGATAAAGTAGATGCGCTCGCCATTATTGTGCACCGGGATCACGCGCCTAACAAGGCACGCGCACTGGTAGAAAAAATGAAGGAATTAATTCCCAGACAGCTCTACGATGTGGCTATTCAGGCGGCGATAGGCGGGCAGATCATCTCAAGACAGACGGTCAAGGCGCTGCGAAAGAATGTAACCGCTAAATGTTATGGTGGTGATGTGTCGCGAAAGAAAAAGTTACTCGAGAAACAGAAGGCGGGTAAGAAGCGCATGAAGCAGGTTGGCAATGTTGAAGTGCCGCAGGAAGCATTCCTGGCGGTATTGAAAGTCGATAGTTAATCTCTCCTGTGGCGCAGGCTTAGCAACTTTTCTACATTTAAAAGTAAAGCGAAATGGATATAGATTTTTCTCTGGTATTGGTTTGTCTCGTTGGAGCCTGCGGCGTGGTATGGCTTATTGACAGCCTGTTTATTAAAAAGCACCGCGTGCAAGCGATAGCAGATTTCGAGGCGACACACGCCAAGGGTAAAAGCGAAGAGGAGGTCTCCCGGGCTGTTGTCGGCTTATCCCAAGAGCCTGTCATCGTTGAATACGCCAAATCCTTTTTTCCTGTATTGCTGATCGTATTGGTTCTTCGTTCATTTTTGGTAGAACCATTCCAGATACCTACCGGTTCTATGATTCCGACGCTGGAAGTCGGCGATTTTATTTTGGTAAACAAATATGCCTATGGCGTCCGGCTTCCCGTACTTGGGACCAAGCTTGTGGATGTCGCCGATCCTGAGCGCGGGGACGTAATGGTTTTTATACCCCCCCATGTAAATAGCTATTATATTAAGCGAGTAATTGGCCTTCCGGGCGATACAATAAGGTATGAAGATAAGCGGCTCTTTGTCAACGGGGAGCTAATTAGCGAAGAATTCGTCGAAGATATTGTTGTCGATACAAATCTGGGAGAATTGGCGGGTACCTTGCACCAAGAGACGATTAACGGTGTCGAGCACGCTACTCAGCATATATCTGGAGTTAACCGGCAACGCTCACGTACTACATGGGTTATTCCGAATGGTCACTATTTCATGATGGGTGACAATCGCGACAACAGTAGCGACAGTCGCGAATGGGGAGCGGTTCCAGAGAAAGACATAGTCGGAAGGGCGATAGCTGTCTGGATGCACAAGGAACCGGGGTTGAATTTGCCAAGTTTCGCCAGAAATCAGCGAATTAAGTAACGAAATTGTGATAGCTGTAGCGGATTTGCATCAGACAATGTCCTAGGCTATATAGTACGGCGTGTACTTACACACTAATAACTGTCCAGCGGGTGAGACCATGAAGCAATTAAATAAAAAGAGCCTTCGAAATCAAGTGGGCGCTTCGAAGTCTGGCCTGTTGGTTATCTTTATTCTGTTGGCTGTATTTTTTACCTTTGGCCTAAAGGTAGTTCCGCTGTATGTAGATCACAATTTGGTCACCGGCATTTGCGCAGAACTAATAGAAAATGGCGAAGCGGAAAATATGACAGTGACCGATATTCGACAACGCGTATCAAACACACTGCGCATCAACAACATCACGGATTTTAACCTCTCTAACATCACCTTACGTAAAGAGAGCGACCAAGCCATTATCTCGATTGCCTACGAGCGTCGGGTCGAGTTGATGGCGAACCTCGATGTGGTGGCGAAATTCGATACTGTTTTACGATAGATGGTTAAAAAACTAGATACCCTCGAGCAGACCCTAGCCTACCAATTCTCTAATCCGGACCTGGCAAATCTCGCCCTAACTCACCGCAGCGCGAACGCGGAACACAATGAGCGCCTGGAATTCCTCGGTGACTCACTCCTGGGATTTATCGTTGCGGATCTGCTTTTTGAGCTCAACCCCGGTGCCAGTGAGGGAGAGCTAAGTAGAATGCGCTCCCGCCTGGTCAATAAAACCGCGCTCGCTGCCATCGCCAGAAAGTTAGAGCTTGGCGAGTTTCTGCAGCTTGGTACTGGTGAGCTTAATAGCGGCGGCAGGGACAGGGATTCTATTCTGGCAGATACGGTTGAGGCCTTGATCGCCGCTATCTATCTGGATGGCGGCATGGCTCCCTGTAAAGCCTTCGTCATAGCGATAAATGAGAGTAAGCTGGCGCTTAAGTCTGGCGTCACCAAGCAGAAAGATGCAAAGACGCGGTTGCAAGAATTTCTGCAGGCGCAGGGCAAGAAGTTACCCAACTACGAAGTAGTGGAGGTAGCGGGTGCCGCACATGAACAGGTTTTTCATGTTAGCTGCAAATTAGAATCTCTGAGAATACAGGCGCAAGGTTCCGGTTCCAGCAAGCGAGAGGCGGAGCAAGCGGCTGCAGAGAAAATATTGGATTCAATAGAGGCTAATAAAACTCAAGTATGAGCAGTTCCAAGGAGCAAGATGCGCCGCCAAGCCGCTGCGGTTATATCGCTATTGTCGGTAGGCCCAATGTCGGCAAGTCGACCCTGCTGAACCATCTATTACATCAGAAAATTAGCATAACCTCGCGTAAACCACAGACCACTCGGCATAGAATTCTGGGTATCAACAGTGACGAGCATCATCAATGCCTATTCGTCGATACGCCGGGGCTAAATGCCCAATTCAATAAAGCGCTGAATAAAGTGATGAACGATACGGTGCTTAACGTGATTAAAGACGTTGATCTTGTCCTATTCGTCGTGGAGCGGTTTATCTGGAATGAGGCGGATCAATATGTACTCGATGCGCTTGCGAACGCGAAGGTGCCAGTGCTGCTGATCATTAATAAGATCGACCTGGTGCAGGATAAGACTGAATTACTGCCACATATTGCAGAATTAGCAAAGAAGCGAGAATTCGCTGAGATAGTTCCGGTTTCCGCACTCGGTGGACACAATCTCGAGACGATAGATAAGCTAGTGAAGGCGCTCTTGCCGGAAGGGCCGTTTCTCTTTCCTGAAGATCAGGTTACGGACAGGAGTTCCAGATTCCTAGCCGCCGAATTGATCCGAGAAAAGGTTACCAGACAGCTGGGTGACGAATTGCCCTACGAGGTTACCGTCGAGATTGAAAAGTTTGAGCGGGTTAAGTCGGTGCTGCACATACATGGCTTGATCTTGGTAGACAAGAAAGGACAGAAGCGAATCGTGATTGGCAAGGACGGCGAGAGACTCAAGCAGATTGGCAGCTCCGCCCGCGAAGATATGGAAACGAGCTTCGATTCTAAGGTCATGTTAAATCTTTGGGTGAAAGTTAAATCTGGATGGGCCGACGACGAGAGAGCGTTGCAGAGTCTCGGTTATGTAGATCGATAGAGGTTACGACTCGATATCATGGACTCGAGAGTGGCGCTGCAACCGGCTTATGTCTTACACACTCAGCCGTTTCAAAATACTAGCCTGTTAGTCGATTTTTTCACGATGGACTACGGTCGTGTGCGTGCCGTGGCCAAGGGGGCACGTAGCGCAAAGTCAAAATATCGCTCTGCCTTGCAGTTATTTCAGCCGCTACTGGTTTCACTTTCGGGGCGCGGTGAGCTTAAAACCCTTACCGGTTTGGAATGCAGTCTAGGGGCAATAGTACTAGAAGGGCAGCGCCTCTTTAGCGGCATGTATATCAATGAGTTGCTGACGCGTCTGCTGTTGAACCATGTAGAGCACAAACAGCTGTATTTAGCCTATCAGGACACACTGGTGGCGCTGCAGGGTTCGGTCGATATGCAACTGCTGCTAAGACAGTTTGAACTCTGTCTGCTTGGCGAACTGGGCTATGGCATCAACCTCGAGTCAGACTGTCGCTCCCACATCGCCATCGACGCTGACGGCTCTTACCTATTTACGCCAGATGTAGGTTTCGAGAAGCTCATCGAGCCGGAGCAAGCCAACGCTGCCAGAGTCTACAGTGGCTCTCACATCGTCGCGCTGCGGGATTTCGATCTATCCGACACCGATGTCGCTAAGACTGCGAAGCGACTCCTGAGGACCGCGCTAGCTGCTCACCTCGGGGGTAAGCCTCTGCACAGCCGCAGCCTGTTCAGCAAGTAGCGTCGCGGCCGGCGCCAACGCTTCATATCCAGCCCCAGCTTTCGCCCAGTCTTGTTTACGTGTAAAATTTTCCGCTTTGCAGCACCTCCCTAATTTCGCTTCTGGCCACTATTCCTATGTCCTATCCAAGCATTCAGGCACAAATTGGCAATACGCCGCTCGTTAAGTTGCAAAGACTCCCCGGTGACACCAGCAATACAATATTGGCGAAGCTTGAGGGCAACAATCCTGCCGGTTCGGTAAAGGATAGACCTGCCTTTAGCATGATTCAGCAAGCGGAACTTCGTGGTGAGATTGCCCCTGGCGATGTGCTCATAGAGGCCACCAGCGGCAACACAGGTATCGCACTGGCTATGGTGTCGGCGGTCATGGGATATAAAATAATTCTCATCATGCCTGACAATATGAGCAGCGAGCGCAAGGCATCTATGACGGCCTACGGAGCGCAGCTGATTGGCGTAAGCGAGAATGAGGGAATGGAGGGCGCTCGCGATCTGGCGCAACAGATGCAGGCGCAGGGAAAGGGCAAGGTGCTCGATCAGTTTGCCAATCAGGACAATCCAAACGCGCACTATGTTCACACCGGGCCAGAAATCTGGCGCGATACCAAGGGTGAGGTGACTCATTTCGTCAGCTCCATGGGAACTACAGGAACGATAATGGGTGTGTCACGTTATCTAAAAGAGCAGAACCCAGCGATTGAGATAGTCGGTCTGCAACCCAAAGAAGGCTCGCGCATTCCTGGCATTCGCCGCTGGCCTGCTAAATACCTGCCCTCTATATTCGATGAGAGTCGTGTTGATCGCATCATGGATATTGAACAGCTCGATGCGGAAAACATGATGAAAGAGCTGGCCAGGCAGGAGGGCATATTTTGCGGGGTTTCATCGGGCGGGTCGGTCCATGCGGCCTTACAGCTTTCGCGAGAACTAAGTAACGCGACGATAGTGGCAATCATCTGCGATCGCGGAGATCGCTATCTTTCTACAGGCGTCTTTCAATAAGCGCCGCGAACCAAACAAACGACGGCCTCATCGACAATAGAACAGCCTCTATTGTGTCGCCCAATTCCACCTACAGAGACAGTAAAATTAATCATGAGTAGACGCAGACATGGACGAGGCAAGCTCCCCAGCGAACCGATAACTCTCGAAGTAGGCTCCTTGAGCCATGAAGGGCGTGGTATAGCCCATATAGAGGGAAAAGTAGCCTTCGTAGATGGTGCTCTGAGTGGCGAGAAGGTATCGGCCTCCTTTGTTAGGCGCCGCGGTCGCTTCGATGAATTGAAAACTATCGAGGTACTCACCCCCTCGCCAGATCGTGTAATACCACCGTGCGAATTCGCGGGCCTGTGTGGCGGTTGTTCTCTGCAGCATATGCATAGCGATGCTCAGATCGCCTTCAAGCAGTCGGTATTCGTAGAGCAGATGGAGCACGCTATAGGTGAGTCACTGGCCGGAATCGAGCTGCTGCCACAGTTACGAGACGCCACCGAGCACTATAGGCGTAAGGCCAGGCTGGCGATTCGTGTTGTGAGTAAAAAAGGTGGTGCGCTGGTCGGCTTTAGAGAAAAGTACAGCAGCTTCATCACGGTTATGGATAACTGCAAGGTGTTGGTGAAGGAAGTGGCCGATCTGATTCAACCACTTCGTGAGCTCATCGATAAGCTGGAGGGAAGCTTTGATATTCCCCAGATCGAAGTGGCGGTGGGCGAACAGAGAGTAGTAAGCGAAGATCCGCCCAATGATCCCGCGACCAGCTATCATCTCCGCACGGCCCTAGTCTTCAGGCATCTTAAACCTCTTAGTGAAACCGATACGGATAGGCTTATTGCGTTCTCTGTCAGCCATGACTTCGATCTCTATTTGCAGCCGGGGGGCAATGACACGGTGCACAAGATAGCGCCGGCGGATTCGGTTGAGCGACTGCAGTATTTTGTTCCCGAATTCGATCTACAGCTCAACTTTCATCCTATGGACTTTACGCAGATAAATGCCGGTATCAACCGCAAAATTATCAGTCAGGCATTGAGCCTGCTCGAGCTGAACGAAGAAGATACTGTACTCGACTTGTTCTGCGGTTTGGGCAATTTTACTCTGGCTACCGCCCGCGTAGCGAAGAAGGTCGTGGGCGTTGAAGGTAGTGAGGAGATGGTACTGCGCGGTTCGGAAAACGCGGCTCTTAATGGTTTGGACAATGTCGAATTTTTCGCCGCCGACCTGTTTCAACCGATAGCTGAAAAGGAGTGGGCCAAGTTGAAGTACAGCAAGATAATTTTAGACCCGCCCAGGTCCGGTGCGATAGAAATAATTCCAGAGATTGCTAAGCTTGGGGCGCGAACTATAGTCTATATATCCTGTAACCCTGCAACATTGGCGCGAGACACGGCTGAGTTGATCAAGGCGGGTTACCGTTTGAGAACGGCCGGGGTAATGGATATGTTTCCCCATACAACGCACGTAGAATCTATGGCCGTGTTTGATGCCGGTAAAGGAATATGAAAATGATGCCTAGGTTGAATACTTATGGATGGAGCCGTTGATGAGTGTGGACAGTGACTTCGATAAAATGACGGCAATCGATCGTTTGGTAGTGATAATGACGATGTTGCGGGATAAGCAGCATGGCTGTCCCTGGGATCTTGAGCAGACTATCAAATCTTTACTGCCCTATACTCTCGAAGAGGTCTATGAGGTTGCCGACGCCATCGAGAATAATGACCTGGTCGAGCTTGAAGACGAGTTGGGTGATCTATTATTTCAGGTCATTTTTTACGCACAGATCGCAAAAGAACAGGGTGTCTTCGATTTTCAGGATATTGCGGCGGCGATCAGTAGTAAATTGCTGCGTCGCCATCCCCATGTGTTCCCCGATGGTGATATGGAGAAATTTGGCATTCCTCAGAATATAAGTGCGGACCAGGTAGTCGTGAATTGGGAAGCGATAAAAGAAGTTGAGCGCGAAGAGAAAAGAAAGAAGGGCGGGAAGAAGGCGAGCCAGCAGTTAGAAAGCCTGTTAGATGATGTGCCCAGAGCATTGCCTGCGATGGAACGGGCACGTAAGCTGCAAAAACGAGCGGCGCAGGTGGGATTCGATTGGGCGGAAATCGCCCCCGTTCTCGAAAAGTTAAAAGAAGAAGTGCAGGAATTCGAAGAGGCCTTAGCCAGTGGCGACTCGGGAAGGATGAGTGATGAGCTGGGTGATGTTTTATTCGCCGCAATAAATTTGGCCCGACACAGTAAAATTGAGCCCGAAGTAGCATTACGGTCAGCCAATCGCCGCTTCGAGGCGCGTTTTAAGTGGATTGAGGGTGCGCTCACGGCTAGGGGTAGTTCGCTTAAGGAGGCGAACCTTGAAGAGCTGGATGTGCTTTGGGATGAGGCGAAAGCCAGCGGCCTTTAAACTAAAAGTTACTAGTAATAACGAATTACACATAGGAAACGGGAGTTAGGAATGAGAGCAATTTTGTTAGGTGCGCCAGGCGCAGGAAAAGGAACGCAGGCACAGTTCATCTGCGAGCGCTTCGGGATTCCGCAAATATCCACTGGCGATATGTTAAGAGCGGCGGTGAAAGCGAAGACTGAATTAGGATTGCAGGTTGAGCAGGTAATGGCTTCCGGCGGCTTGGTGACGGATGAAATCATCATAGCCCTGGTAAAAGAGCGCATCCAGCAGGCCGATTGTGAATCCGGATTCTTGTTTGACGGGTTTCCACGTACCATTCCGCAAGCGGACGCGATGGTTGAGGCTGGGGTTCCTATTGATGTTGTCCTTGAAATCGATGTGGCTGATGATGAAATCGTAAAGCGCTTGGGGGGTCGACGAGTCCATCCGAATTCCGGTCGCGTCTACCATGTGGACTTCAATCCACCGAAAGTTGCGGGTAAGGACGATGAGACAGGTGAAGACCTAATTCAGCGCGAAGATGACCAGGAGGCGACTATACGTACGCGCCTGGAGGTTTATCATGAGCAAACCGAGCCATTGGTTAAATTCTATCAAGAACTGGAAGCACAGGGTCAGCCGGTGAAGGTTATCAGGGTAGATGGTGTGGCTAGTGTTGATTCGATCAAGGATCAGATCCTGCAAAGTTTAAGTTAGTAGCAAGCATCTAGCAAAGCTTAGCTTTGCTAGGCTGATAGGAAAACAAAAATCAGGCTTCGGCCTGATTTTTTCGTTCTGCGTTGGGATAAAGTCATCGCATTAATCTAGTTAACTTTTTCTGCGGCGTATCTTGTAACCAAAGTACTCATAAAGTGAAGTCGCTTGTGTGCTTTCAATTATTGTTAGCTAGTTCACGGTAGTGTTAACGAGTAGTGCAGAAATTTTACTCTTCTTATGTGCGCAAATGTTTTAGTGGCCCTGTGTTTCATGTTGTTTTTGGGGGAACAGACTTTGTTGCAAGGAAACTAGTTATTGATCAATGTTTGGTCAATAAACAGCCTGCAAAAACCGAGGAGTGTAAAGTTGGCAAACAATTTGCTGTTTTTAAAACCGTTTAAACTTGTAATTGATCAAATATTCATCATGTTTTCTTAAAGTTTTCATTGTAGATAGCGAAATAGAGGTTGATACCATGTAAAAGTGGGTATTATGCACGGACTGTTCAAAAGAGATTTTTATCTAACAGTTTTTTTGCAGAGAGTTTACTGTAAGCCAGATTATTTATGTGATATGTTGCCGGCGAGCAGTGGTTACAATTCTTGTACTTAAGCGGGCACGATTCATAACCTAGGAGAGAAACGAGTATGGCTAAAGTTAAGGCAAAAAAGAGAAAACCTGCAAAGAAAAAGTCAGCGGCTAAGACAGTTAATAGCCCAGCTTTATCTAAAGCAAATGCCGCAGTAGCGAAACTTGAAAAAGCATCCAAAGCAGCAGCAAAGAAAGTAGCAGCAGCAAGAAAGAAAGCTGTCGCTGCCAAGAAGGCTGCAGCAAGAACCAAAACAGCAGCTGGCAAGAGAGTTGCTAAGTCAGCTCAAGGCGCAGTAAAGAAAGCGTCTGCAACAGTAGCTGCTACAAATGCGAAGATCAGAACTGCCAAAGCACGAGCCAAAGCCGCAGAGTCTGCAGCGAAGGCAGCAGCAGCTAAGGTCGCAGCAGCCGCTAAGGCCGAAGCCGATCTGTTAAAAGCAGTAAAGGACTTCACTGCCAAGTACAAGGCGAAGCAGGCGAAAGCCGCTGCAGCAAATGCCGCTAAGAAAGCGCGTAAAGATGCCGCAGACGCCAGGAAAGCCGCCGCTAAGGCCGCCAAGAAGGAAAAGGCCGCAGCAAAGAAGGCTGCAGCTAAAGCCAAGGCCGCAGCTCGTAAGACAGCTAAGAAAAAGCCTGTAAAGAAGAAGGCAGCCAAGAAGAAGGTAGCGAAGAAGAAGGCTACTAAGAAGAAGGCAGCTAAGAAGAAGACAGTAAAGAGACGTTCAGCAGCTAAGAAAGCCTCTCCTAAGAAAGTCGCTAAGCGTAAGCCAGCAGCCAAGAAGAAGGCTGCTAAGAAGAAAGTAGCCAAGAAGAAGGTTGCTAAGAAGAAAGTAGTCAAGAAGAAGGCTACTAAGAAGAAAGTAGCGAAGAAGAAGGTCGCTAAGAAGAAAGTAGCCAAGAAGAAAGTAGCTAAGAAGAAAGTAGCCAAGAAGAAGGTTGCTAAGAAGAAGGTCGCTAAGAAGAAAGTAGCCAAGAAGAAGGTGCTAAGAAGAAGGTTGCTAAGAAGAAAGTAGCAAGAAGAAGTGCAAGAAGAAAGTAGCCAAGAAGAAGGCCGTCAAGCGCAGAGCGGCAGCGAAGAAGGCCTCTCCGAAGAAAGTCGCTAAGCGTAAGCCAGCTGCCAAGAAGAAGGCTGCTAAGAAGAAAGTAGCCAAGAAGAAAGTAGCCAAGAAGAAGGTTGCTAAGAAGAAGGTCGCCAAGAAGAAGGTAGCTAAGAAGAAGGTGCCAAGAAGAAGGTGCTAAGAAGAAAGTAGCCAAGAAGAAGGTTGCTAAGAAGAAAGCGACGAAGAAGAAGGCTCCAGCCCGTAAAAAGGCTGTGAAGAAGAAGGCGAAGAAGAAAGCTGTTAAACGCAGATCTGCAGCCAAGAAGGCTGCAAAGCGTAAGGTAGCTAAGCGTAAAGCGCCTGCCAAGAAGAAAGCAGCCAAGAAGAAGGTCGCTAAGAAGAAAGTAGCGAAGAAGAAGGTTGCTAAGAAAAAGGCTGCTAAGAAGAAGGTAGCCAAGAAGAAAGTAGCGAAGAAGAAGGTCGCTAAGAAGAAAGTAGCGAAGAAAAAGGTAGCCAAGAAGAAGGCTGTTAAGCGTAAGGCTCCTGCTAAGAAGAAGGCTGTCAAGAAAAAGGCTGTTAAGCGCAAGCCAGCCAAGAAAAAGGCAGCAAAGAAGAAAGCTCCAGCTCGTAAGAAGGCCGCCCGTAGCAAGAAGAAGTAGTAGGGCCTAAGCTGGATTGAGTGACTTTAGCCAGTACATCCATCGCCAGCGTGCCCGCTCGCAGGCGGTGGATGAATACTCAAAGCTTTTGGAAAAATCCCTGTTGGTATGTACCAGCAGGGATTTTTTCTATTAGACAGTTGTGTTTACCTACGAATTCCTAGCCTAAGTAGCTTGCAAATGTGCACAGTTCTAACGATAGATACATCCTCTGCTAAATGTTCAGTTTCCCTCAAGCTGGGCGGGAAATTAACCGAACGAACTAGCGAATCGCAGCGGCAGTCTGCTCAGCGCGTATTGCCTATGATTCAGGAGTTACTGTCAGAAGCAGGGATAAGGGTCTCTGACATTGAGCTGATCGCCGTTGTCGCCGGGCCAGGATCCTTTACCGGTGTGCGGATAGGGATAGCGGTCGCGCAAGGGCTGAGCTTGACCGCTGAACTGCCGGTCGTTGCGCTGTCCTCACTAGCCTTGCAGGCCATGCTTACCCTCTCAGACAAACAATGCCCTAAAGTACTCGTTTGCGAAGAGGCCAGAGAGGGTGAGGTCTATTTCGCGGCCTACCAGCAATCGGATGTGCTCGGTGTCGAACTTATTGGTAGAGAGCAGGTTGCACTGATACCCAACCTAGACCCTCTGCCGCAAGGGATGCTTTCTGGTAATTGGTGCCTCGCCGGCAATGGCTGGGCTAGAACAAGTGAAATTTTGCAACAACTAGAGAGCGAGGCTGTCGCAGGGCCTTACAATGCGCCACTGAGAAATGAGCTGATCGCCGAACTAGGGGTGCTGCGCTACAAATGCGGTGAAGCCGTCGCTGCGGCGCAGTTACGGCCGAACTATGTCAAAGAACATTTAGTTTATACTTAGTCTGCGCGGCGCCTTTGGCCGTCCCCCATAAAATAGGAAGAAGAATTGGAACTAGACTTCATTCAGGTAACGTTCTTGGCTGTGCTACAAGGTGCAACGGAATTCTTGCCTATTTCTTCCTCCGGCCATCTCATACTGCCCTCGCTTCTCTTCTCATGGAATGATCAGGGGCTCACCTTCGATGTTGCTGTGCATGTTGGAACACTATTCGCGGTATTGATCTACTTTAGAGACGATATACAGCGTCTGTTCGCGGCACTAATGCGAAGCATGCTGCGCCGCGAGCATTCTGTGAATTCTAAGCTAGCCTGGATGCTACTCGCCGCTACGATACCGGCTGGCCTTGCTGGCTTACTGTTCAGTGCGCAGGTAGAGCTCTATGGGCGCTCACTTTTGTTGATCGGCATTACATCGATTGGCTTCGGTCTGCTGCTGCTGGTTTCAGATCGGCTTGGTCTTAAGCAGCGCTCGCTGGCCGATATGGATTGGAAGACAGCCATGCTAATTGGTTTTGCACAGGTGCTTGCCTTGGTGCCAGGCACCTCACGCTCGGGTGTGACGATGACCGCGGCGCTGTTTGCTGATCTAGACCGCGCCGCGGCCGCGCGCTTCTCTTTTCTGTTAGCGATACCAATCATCGCGGCGTCGGGTTTGCTAAGGGGCCTTGACCTGTTTCAAGGCGGCAGCGATTCGGTTGAATGGCTTGTGCTGCTCTATGCAATCCTTATTTCGTCTGCCGTGGCTTTCCTGTGCATACATTATTTTCTGCGGCTTATCGCGCGCATTGGCTTCCTGCCATTCGTTATCTATCGAATACTCCTCGGCATTACATTGATCATCATCGCGCTGTGAGAGTAGCAGTAGCCAGAAAAAGCCCTGAAGCGACTGAGAGTGAATCCAGGCTAGCTGCTAACTTGGAGCTGCCGATTATTGAATTTAACGATCCGGACAGCGCTAGTGACTTCGATTATCTATTCGTCTTCGACGGCCCAAAACTCACACTGCTCGCTACAAATGCCGCGGCAGGTGGCGAGCTCTGTGTCGATTTTTCCGAAGCGAAATTGAATTACCGCGCGAAGAGCTCGATCAAGGATCAAAGCATTGCCAGGGCCGTTGGTGTAAAAGGAGGGAAGAGACCCTCGGTGCTCGATGCGACGGCGGGGCTAGGTAAGGATGCGTTCCTTCTGGCCAGCTTCGGCTGTAGCGTAGCGTTATTAGAAAGGTCTGCCTTAATCCATGCGCTTCTCGAAGATGGCTTAGAGCGACGCGGCTACTACGGGGCCGAGACGGCGGAAATCCTGTCCAGGATGGACCTGGCCCGAGGTGAGTTCCTGGAATTCGAACCGGCATCGCCGCAGTTTGACGTGGTCTATCTCGACCCTATGTTTCCAGCGCGTCGCAAGAGCGCCAAGGTAAAAAAGGATATGGCTGCGTTGCAGGAACTACTGGGGCATCAGTCAGACGGCTCCGAGCTTCTGCAGCATGCGAAAAGCCTCGCGACGAAGAGGGTGGTGGTGAAGCGCGCCAAGACGTCGCCGCATCTTGGTACAGACGCGCCGGATATAGAATTTAAGGGAAGCAGTAGCCGCTACGACGTCTATCTCATCGCGAATCAGGCGCCCAAATAGATGGGCTGAGCTAGGAGACTAGCCCCTGCAATACAGATTGATAGATTTCTGCCAGCGCGTCTAATTCGGCGACAGTGACTTTTTCATCGATCTGATGGATAGTCGCGTTACAGGGGCCGAGTTCAACGACCTCGGCACCGGTCGGTGCGATAAACCTCCCATCTGAAGTTCCGCCTGCAGTCGAGCGGTTCGTATCCATGCCAGTATGTTGTTTAATGCTGGCTGCCACGGCCTCGATCAACTTTCCAGAACCGGTCAAGAACGGCTCGCCGGAGAGATTCCAGTCTATTTCATAGTCCAGTTCGGCGTTATCGAGAAGCATTGTGACTCGAGACTGGATAGCAGCTGCATTCAATTCGGTAGAGAAACGGAAGTTAAAATCGATTTCAATGTGTGCCGGTATCACGTTAGTGGCGCCAGTCCCTGCGTTTATATTCGAGATCTGAAAGCTGGTCGCGGGAAACGCGTCATTGCCAGTGTCCCATGTGGTATTCGTTAGTTCGGCCAGTGCGGGCAGGACCTTGTGAATAGGGTTGCGGGCGAGTTGTGGGTAGGCGACGTGACCTTGTATTCCTTGGACGCTAAGTTTCGCGCCCAGAGAGCCGCGGCGACCAATCTTGACCGTGTCACCCAGTTTTTTACTGCTGCTAGGTTCTCCTACCAGGCAGTAGTCGATAGCCAGATTTCTTCTCGCCAGTTCCTGCATAACCCTTTGCGTGCCATCGATGGCAACGCCTTCCTCATCGCTGGTAATGAGAAAACCGATGCGGCCGCTAAGCGGCGCCTTCTCAAGAAAGTCTTCCACGGCGGTAACCATCGCGGCAAGGCTTCCCTTCATGTCCGCGGCGCCTCTGCCATGCAGGTAGCCATCTGCAACCGTGGCGCTAAAGGGGGGATATTGCCACTGCTCCTGTGGCCCTGTGGGTACCACATCGGTATGGCCCGCGAACACAAACAACGGTCCGCTTTCACCTAGGGTTGCCCAGAGATTTGTCACATCCCCATACTTTAGGGTCTCGATAGTGAAACCTAAGGCGGCCAGGCGCTGCGCTATTATCTGCTGACAGCCAGCGTCATCAGGAGTCTCTGAGGGACACTGTATAAGCTGCTGCGCGAGTTTCAGGGTTTTACTCATAATATTTTCTTTTTCTGCTTAAGCTGGCATCTGCTCAGCTAGTTCTTTAGTTATGGCTGTGTAAGTCGTCGTTGAGACTAATGAAAGATTTAAGAGGAACGCATTCTACCGTGCCGGAAAGCGAGTTGCGGCGGTAGAGTAAATTTTCTACACCCACCATCTCCTTAGCCTTAACAGTTTTCTGCAGAGCTCCATCGTGTGCAAGCACACTTAGCTTGGTGCCGGCGGTGAGATACAGACCCGCCTCGACCGTGCAGCCGTTCGCCAGGGGTATACCGATACCGGCATTGGCGCCTATGAGGCAATTCTCGCCTACGGAGATAATCTCGGTGCCACCTCCAGAGAGAGTGCCCATCGTGCTGCAGCCACCGCCAAGATCGCTGTTAGCGCCGATCATGACGCCTGCGGATATGCGTCCTTCAACCATCGCCGGGCCTTCGGTGCCCGCATTGAAGTTCACGAAACCCTCATGCATGACTGTGGTACCGGCGCCTAGATAGGCCCCTAGGCGAACTCGTGCCGTATGCGCAATACGCACACCGGCGGGAACTACATAATTGGTCATCTTGGGAAATTTATCCACGGAAGCCACTTCCAGAGTTTCTCCGCGTAGCCTCGCACTAAGTTGTCGCTGTGGAAGTTCATCGAGGTCGATAGCGCCTTCACCGGTCCAGGCTAAATTGTGTAACACCGCAAACATTCCATTCAGGTTTAGGGAATGAGGCTTGGTGAGTCGATGCGAGAGTAGATGTAGCTTAAGGTAAGCTTCCGCAACACTTGCTGGTGCGCTGTCGGTGTGCAGCACACAGGCAATGACCTGCCCCTTGCCTGCAGCCATCTGCGTTAGCTGTTCGGCATGATCGGCAAAGCCTGCTTCTGAGAGGCCTGAGGCTAGCGTAGTCGTCGTGTCTGCATCCAACTCTACAACACTATTCTCATTCGGCGAGATAGCGCATGACTGCATAAGTACACTGCTGAGCGCCGGGTCGGGGCTGAGTAGTGGTTGCGGATAGTAGACTTCAATGATCTGTTGCTTGGCATTGTGTGTTGCCAGCCCGATGCCCAGGCTATGTACTGCTGTATCGTTCATTTGATCAGGGTCCTTGTAGTTCAGCCTTGCACTAATTCTTGAATTTTTTCTTTATCGAATCCTAGCAGCCAGTTGCCACCGCTTTCTATGATGGGGCGTTTAATTAGCGAAGAGTTCTCACACATCAACTTGATCGCGGATGCCTGATTCAAACTTTTTTTGACTGAATCCGGCAGTTTACGCCAGGTAGTGCCACGAGTATTAACCAGAGATTCGTAGTCAAAATGTTCTAGAAATCTCTGTATAAGCGCTTCGTCGCAGCCTAGCTTCTTGTAATCGTGGAAGTGATACTCGATGCCTGATTCCTGGAGTAGGGCGCGGGTCTTCTTGATGGTATCGCAGTTGTTGATTCCGTATAAAGTAGTCATATCGAGTGCACAAAATTACTTGCTTAGAAGATTAGGTATTGAGTCGCTGCTCTAGCTCTGCTTTCAACTCGGCGGTAATTTTGTCAATGGTTTCCTGTTTATCGATTGGCTTGTTGCTATGATCGGTTACGAAGAATAAATCCTCGACTCGTTCCCCCAGGGTAGTAAGGCGCGCATCCTTGAGATTGATTGCGTTATTGGCAAAAACCTTGCCGATGCTGGCAATAATGCCGGACTGGTCCGGACAGTTTATCTCGATGGTCGAATAGTCTCGCTCGGGTGAATTAAGCCAGTTTATTTCTATTCCGTGGCCAAAATATTTGTCCTTACGACTTTGGCGAACGTGTGCCGGAGAAATTGCCGTCATGTCGGAGTTGAGGTAATCGGTGACCACTTTCTGAATCTCGGCGAGGCGTGTCGGGTTGTTTCCCACGGGTTTTCCCGAGGCCTCTAAGACCATATAGGTATCCATGCAGTAATCGTTATCTGAGGTAAAAATTCGTGCGCCCTGAATATTCAGGTTTAATTTTTCGAATGCGGCCGCACTCTTGGCAAACAGGAAATTGCTGTTCTTCGTGTAGATAAATATCTGGGTGGCACCCTCTACGGCGTTCTGCAGTAGATCATTCGATACCAGTGGCCCGGAACCTGCGAACCTCGCGATGGCTTCGGTATGCCAGATAATGTTCGCCGCAGATTCCCGCAAAAAATACTCATCGTTGGCGTTCGTCCAGATCTGCTGTACGCGCTCTTCATCAATGCCGTGCTCTGTCAGCTTGGTGAGGGCCGTTTCTTTCTTGTCGGCGATGCGCTCCTCGCGGTCACGGGGGTTCTCAAGGCCAAGGCGTAAGGCGCGCTTGGTATTGAGATAGAGCTGCTTCATCAGGCTCGCTCGCCAGCTATTCCATAACTCTGGATTCGTGGCGCGAATGTCCGCAACCGTCATGGTGTACAGATAATCCAGGTGCAGCTTGTCACCCATCGCGGTTGCGAATTCATGGATAACTTCGGGGTCACTAATATCCTTGCGTTGAGCCGTCATGGACATGAACAGATGTTTGTCCACCAGCCAAACCACTAGCTTGGTGTCCCAGCTGCTGAGCCGGTGCCTCTTACAAAAATTTTCGGCGTCTACCATGCCTAGCGTGGAGTGATCGCCGCCGCGTCCCTTCGCAATATCGTGGTACAGGCCGGCGATGTAGAGAAGCTCCACCTTGGGAAGGTTCTTGAATATATGCGCAGCTACCGGATATTTTTCGACCGCATCAGGCAATCGGAACAGGCGCATATTCTCAACCACCTGCAGAGTGTGTGCATCCACCGTGTAAATATGAAATAGATCGTGTTGCATCTGCCCGGTAATCTGCTCGAACTCTGGAAGGTAGCGCCCCAGGATTCCATAGCGCGCCATGCGACGAATCTGCAGGGTCATATAATGCGGCGAACGTATTAGCTCCATGAATAGAGTGACGTTGCGAATATCGTGCCGGTACTCCTCATCTATTAGGCGCCGGCTATCGCGCAACAGACGAATCGTCGATGCGCGAATGGCTTCGATCTGCGGGTTCTGTCCCATCAGCACAAAGATCTCCAGAAGTGCCGAGGGGTAGCGCTTAAACACTTCCGGATAAATAACTTCGATGTAGCCGTTACGGATCTGGAAGCGATTGTTTATCTTCTCAATCTTGACCCTTTCACCCTCGCGAAGAATCGCCTCGTCGAAGTGTTGTAGGAGAACATCGTTAAGTGCGCGCAAATTTGCCACGGCACGGTAGTACTGTTTCATGAGCTTTTCGACGCCAAGACTCTTCTCGTCATCGGCGTAGCCAAAAAGTTTGGCGAGCTCTCTCTGTTTGTCGAATAACAGGCGGTCTTCCCTGCGGCCTTCTAGCAGATGCAAACCGTAGCGCAGTTTCCACAGAAACTGCTGTCCCTTGTTGAGCATGGTCATCTCGGACTCTTTCAGGAAGCCCAGATCAACCAGGTCTTGAAACGAACTCGCAGCGAAGTGTCGCTTAGCCACCCAGGCGATGGTTTGAATGTCTCTGAGGCCGCCTGGCGAGGTTTTTACATTCGGCTCCAGTGCGTAGTCGACATCGTGATATTTCTCGTGGCGCGCGTTCTGTTCGTCCCATTTCGCACGCAAAAACTGCTTGATTGGCCAGACCCGCTTACCGGTGGTCAGGGCGTACATCTCTTTCTGTAGTTCGACTGGCCCGACTATCGTGCGCGATTCCATCAGGGCGGTGGCTACGGTAATGTCATTAACCGCTTCACTCTTGCATTGCTTGATGGAGCGAACACTCTGACCAATCTCCAGTCCAATGTCCCACAGCAGGGTAAGGAAAGTGCTAATGCAGCCCTTATAGCGAGTGGCGTTATCTTTGCGCGTGAGAATCAGGATGTCGATGTCGGAATGGGGTAGGAGTTCCCCGCGGCCATAGCCACCCACGGCGACCAGGCTAATATTCTTTTCATCGGGCCAGGGCTGTGCCTGCCAGGCCAGTTTTAAAATCTGGTCCACGACCCACGCGCGGCCCGAAACGATCTCGGTAATACTCAGGTTAGCCTTATAACGCTCATCCAGAATATTGCTTGCCGTCTCCATGGCCTTCTTAAACGGCTTTATCTTATTGCTTGAGTTAGCCAGTTCGACTTCGAGTGCTGCAACGTCGAGCAGGGCGGTGCCCAGCTCGAAATCATCGTCGCTGAATTGCTCATCGATAGCGAGGGTATCCGGGGTCAAGGCTAGAGTATCCGGATTCAAAGTGATTCGTCAGAACGACGAGTAAAGACTTCGCAGCCATCACTGGTGACAGCCATCGTGTGTTCCCACTGGGCGGAGAGCCTGCGATCCTTCGTAGTTACAGTCCATCCATCCTTCTTGGACAGTTTCGTGTAGCGAGTGCCCGCATTGAGCATCGGTTCGATAGTAAAAGTCATGCCCTCGACCAGCGTAGTGCCCGTGGCAGGTCTGCCAAAATGCAGTACCTGTGGCTCTTCATGAAAGATGCGTCCAATGCCGTGGCCGCAATACTCTCTAACGATGGAATAGTTATGTGCCTCGCCATGCTGCTGAATAATATGACCGATATCACCGAGGGTGATGCCGGGCTTAACAAGTTCGATAGCCTTGTAGAGACATTCCTGAGTCACTTTGATCAGGCGCTTCGCATGGTCTGGCACGTCGCCGACACAGAACATCTTGCTGGTATCGCCATGGAAACCATCCTTGATAACAGTGACATCAATATTGATGATGTCTCCGGATTTCAGGGTCTTGCCGTCACTGGGGATGCCGTGACAAATCACGTGATTAACCGAAGTACAGACGGATTTAGGAAAGCCATTGTAGTTAAGAGGTGCAGGAATAGCCTGCTGCACGTTAACGATATAGTCGTGGCAGATTTTGTCGAGTTCGCCAGTGCTTACTCCAGGCTGCACATGAGGGCCAATCATTTCCAGAACTTCAGAGGCCAGTTTGCCAGCCACGCGCATCTTCGCAATATCGTCGGCCGTTTTAATGTGAATTGTCATCGATTTGCCAGTTGTTCTCTGTAGGGAATGCCGCTAACGGCAAAAGCTGGCTATTGTAATGCAGGAGTTGTCTTTGTAACAGAGGAGTAACAGGGGTTTCCGGCTCAGACCAGGCCATGAGAGTGGCGCATAATGGGGCATACAGGACACATACTTGTCTGCGGGGGTGTGAGATTTTCTTTCAGTACCGGCGTCATTGTGGTATAAAGCGGCGCGTTTTAGTGGTTGCTGCCTCTTATTTCCGTATCTTGGTTGCGGGATTCCAAGGGTGAGTAATCCTCTTAGGCGTAAAAATTAACTTTAACTAACGTCGCACATGCACCGTCACATGAGTTCTGGGTGCCTCTCTGAAGACAGTTTTCAGATTGGTTGAGCCATGGGGTGTATGGAGGCCTAACCCAAACCGAAGGAAACATTATGACTGTAAGTATGAAAGAGATGCTCCGCGCAGGAGTTCATTTCGGGCACCAGTGTCGCTACTGGAACCCCAAAATGGAGCAATATATCTTTGGCTCCAGAAACAAAATTCACATCATCAACCTCGAGCACACCGTTCCCGCACTTAATTCCGCGCTGGAAGAAGTTGCCTATCTTTCTGAAAAGAAAAGGAAAATTCTTTTTGTTGGAACCAAGCGAGCTGCAGGCAAGATCATCAAGCAGGAAGCAGAACGCGCAGGAATGCCGTATGTAAATCATCGCTGGCTCGGTGGTATGTTGACAAACTACAAGACGATTCGTGGCTCTATCAAGCGCCTGAAGGATCTTGAGCAACAAGAGACAGACGGTACATTGAGCCGCCTGACCAAGAAAGAGGCGCTAATGCGCACTCGCGCTAAAGAGAAGCTGGAACGCAGCATCGGCGGGATTAAGGATATGGGCGGTCTTCCAGACGCACTATTCGTAATCGATGTCGATCATGAGCGTATCGCGGTTACAGAAGCTAATAACCTGAAGATTCCGGTGATTGGTATCGTTGATACGAACAGCAACCCAGACGGCGTGAACACCGTCATTCCGGGTAACGATGACGCGATACGTGCGATTCAGTTGTATGTGACTGCTATAGCCGATGCCTGTGTAGAGGGACGCGAGAAGAATGGTTCTGCCGCAAGCAATAGCGAATTCATCGAGATCGATGAAGACGTAGTCGCTGAGACAGCCGAAGCGGCGCCAGCAGAAACTGAAGCTGCACCTGTTGCAGAGGCCGCGGTTGAGACTGCGGAGCCGGCTGCTACTGAAGCGCCAGCTGCTGAACCTGAGCAAGCGGAAGCTGCTCCTGCCGAGGAAGCAGAAGCTGCTCCTGCAGAAGAAGCAGAGCCTGAGGCGGTTGAGAAGGCGCCAGCAAAGAAGGCGCCTGCTAAGAAGAAGGCTCCAGCTAAGAAAAAAGCCCCTGCTAAGAAGAAAGCTCCAGCCAAGAAGAAGGCTGATGAGGCTGACTCTTAATAGACGCTTATTCCTGCTAACAGAATTCCCTGCTTGGCAGTAGTGAAAATAGAGTTGGACAAAGGGGGCTAGTAGCCCCCTTTTTACAGGCGATTTAATAGAAGAGTTTGCTCTTCGAAATGATTAGAAAGAGGCATTAAGAGATGGCAAATATTACAGCGGGCATGGTTAAAGAGTTACGTGAAAGAACCGGCTTGGGCATGATGGATTGTAAGAAGGCGTTGACCGAAGCCGATGGCGACATGGACAAGGCGATCGAAGACTTGCGCAAGGCGAGCGGCGTCAAGGCGGCGAAGAAGGCCAGCCGAGTGGCGTCCGAAGGCGTTGTGCTGACCAAGATAGCCGAGGACGGCAATTACGGCGTTGTTATTGAGATTAACGCCGAGACTGACTTTGCGGCCAGAGACGATAACTTTTTGGATTTCGCACAGAACGCATTAGAGCTGGCTTACGCGAATAGCGAAGCTGATGTTGCCGGGCTGTTAGATGCAGGCCTGGAAGATACCCGTCAGGCACTGGTGCAGAAGATTGGTGAGAATTGCAACGTGCGCCGTATAGAGCGCCTGCAGTTTGCTGCGGATGATAAGGGCGTTGTAGAGAGCTATGTACACAGCAATAACCGCATCGCCGTTCTGATCTCTATTTCTGGTGGCGATGAAGCGCTTGCCCGTGATGTAGCCATGCATATTGCAGCGGTCAATCCGCTGGTAGTCAGGGCAGAGGACGTACCTGAGGAAGAAATAGCGAAAGAGACAGAGATCTACTCTGCCCAGGCCAGAGAGAGTGGCAAGCCAGAAGAAATCATCGAAAAAATGATCAGTGGTAGATTGCGAAAATTTGTCGCTGAAGTAAGCTTGCTAGAACAGCCTTTTGTCAAAGACCCCGATGTTACTGTTGGTGAATTGCTTAAGGATGCCGATGCGAGTGTCGTGCAATTTATCCGCTTCGAAGTGGGTGAGGGTATCGAGAAAGAAGAAGTAGACTTTGCCGAGGAAGTAGCGGCTCAAGTTAAAGGCTCCTAGGAGCTCAATGATAGAGCGGATATCCCTGAAAAATGCCAAATAAAGAACGTAAGTACAACCGTATTTTGTTGAAGCTAAGCGGTGAGGCTCTCACCGGAGATGGCGATTTTGGCATTGATCCTAAGGTGTTGGATCGAATGGCTGTGGAAATTGGGCAGCTAGTCGGTCTGGGGGTTCAGATTGGGCTGGTCATTGGTGGCGGCAACCTTTTTCGCGGCGCGGCCTTGCACGCCGCGGGAATGGAGCGAGTAACCGGCGATCACATGGGTATGCTGGCTACGGTGATGAATGCGCTAGCCATGCGAGATGCGTTAGAGCGTGCAAGCATTCCAACCCGTGTTATGTCCGCTATACCGATGAGCGGCGTGGTGGAGCACTATGACAGGCGCACCGCAATTCGCCACCTGGAAGCCAGCGATGTCGTTATATTCTCCGCCGGCACGGGAAACCCGTTCTTCACAACCGATACCGCCGCCTGTTTGCGCGGCATTGAGATCGACGCCGATCTGATCTTAAAGGCGACGAAGGTCGATGGTGTCTACTCGGCAGATCCGGAGCTAGATGCTAGCGCGGTTAAGTTCGATCGTCTGACCTATGACGAAGTCATCGAGAAGAAGCTGGGTGTTATGGACTTGACGGCTATCTGTCTAAGCCGCGATCATGAGGTGCCTATCAAGGTGTTTAATATGAACACACCAGGTGCTTTATTGAGCAATGTGATGGGTAAGCCCGACGGCACACTGATTGAGTAATGCTCGCGCCAGAAATTAGGAGTTAGAAAATGATCGATGACATTATCGCCGACGCAGATGAGAGGATGCAGAAGAGCCTTGTCTCTTTAGATGACGCATTCAAGAAAATTAGAACCGGTAGAGCCCATCCAGCAATTTTGGATAGCGTGATGGTTTCTTACTACGGCACCGATACACCCCTGAACCAGCTAGCGAATGTTACGGTTGAAGAGGGGCGTTCTCTGATCGTCTCTCCCTGGGAGAAGCCCATGATCGGTGAGGTTGAGAAGGCCATCATGAAATCCGACCTGGGCCTCAACCCTTCAAACAACGGTGACACAATTCGTGTGCCTATGCCGGCTCTTACGGAAGAGACGCGCAAAGAATATACCAAGCAGGCCAAGGCCGAAGCTGAGAATGCGCGCATAGCGATACGCAATATTCGGCGAGATGCGAATTCTGACATCAAAGATCTAGAGAAAGAAAAAGAAATCAGTGAAGATGAGCAGCGCAGAGCGGAAGAGCAGATACAGAAAATCACCGACAAACATATTGCGACTGTCGAATCCTCCTTCCAGACTAAAGAAGCGGACCTGTTATCCTTCTAAACCGGCTTTCAGTTAACGGGTTGCTCAACGTTGGCTCTAGGTCGTCCAGGCGCTGGGAATGTGATAACAAACAATGACAGCTGCTAGCAAATCAGAAATGCCGCAACATATTGCCATCATCATGGATGGCAATAATCGCTGGGCTAAATCCAATCAGCTTTCAGTTAAAGTCGGTCACCGCCATGGTGCCGAGGCGGCGCGAGAGATCGTCAATTCCTGTCTCTCTCGAGATATCAAATACCTTACCCTATTCGCCTTTAGTAGCGAGAACTGGCTGCGTCCCCGGCAAGAGGTGCAGGGGCTGATGGCGCTGTTTCTAAGTGTTCTCAAACGCAAAGAGATCAAGCAGTTGCATCAGCGCAACGTGCGTTTGCAGTTCATCGGAAATCGCAGTAGTTTCTCTGAGAAGCTGCAGGAGAACATGCGCGAGGTCGAAGAGTTGACCTGCAATAATACCGGCACTACGGTTGTGGTAGCGGCCGACTATGGGGGTCGTTGGGATATAGCGAATTCGGTTTCCCAGATTGTCGACAAGGTTGCCTCCGGTGAGCTGGATAAAGACGCCATCGATGCCGATCTTGTGCATAAATACACGGCGATCAGCGAATATCCCGACCCCGATCTTTGTATTCGGACCGGTGGTGAACACCGTATAAGCAATTTCCTTCTTTGGCAGTTCGCCTATACTGAGCTCTATTTCACCGATTGTTATTGGCCTGATTTCGACGACCTGCAGTTTCAGCTGGCACTGGATGATTTTGCGAAACGTCAGCGTCGTTATGGCAGTCATGACGATCAAGCGTATATGGACGCCTAGCGTGTTAAAGCAAAGAATCATAACCGCTGTATTACTCCTGTTGGCATTGATTGCCGCGACTACTCAACTGCCTTCTTTTTATTTTTCAGTCCTGATTTTTTTTATTATTCTCATCGCAGCCTATGAGTGGGCCGGGCTCATCAGCCCGCAACATACAGCGGCGAAGCTGCCCTATATCCTCAGCGTCGGCTCTATGCTGCTTGGCTGCTTCTTTCTGCTGGGAGTGTCTCCCGATGCCCAGGGCGTAGATATTTTTCGAGCGAGCCTCGTGTTGATTCTTGGGCTCTTGTTCTGGCTAATTTCTCTGTTCTTACTTGCGGGCTATCCTGAGAACAGCAGGCTGTGGAACGATGAGTCGAAAATAGCTTTGATGGGTGTATTAGTTTTGGTTCCAACCTTTGTGGGTGTCGTTGTCTTGAAATACCTTCTGCCCTCGGGCTTTCTGGTTCTTGCTCTGGTTATCCTGGTCGCCGCCGCCGATGTGGGCGCCTATTTCGTCGGAGTAAATTTCGGCTCCAGAAAGCTAGCTGCCAGTCTTAGTCCCAAAAAATCCTGGGAAGGTGTCTGGGGCGGATTGGCTCTGAGCCTTCTTGTGGCCGCAGGTTTTATCTGGGCGATGCATAATTATCTGATTGCGCTGTCTACAATCCAGGTGCTGTCTCTATTGGCCTTGTCCGTAGGGGTTACCTTCTTTAGCGTCGTTGGCGATCTTATAGAGAGCATGCTGAAACGAAACTGTGGAGTGAAGGACAGTGGGGCGATCCTGCCAGGTCATGGCGGGGTGTTGGATAGGGTAGACGGTCTCGTGGCCGCTACGCCGGTTTTCGTTCTCGCGATGATGCTGGTTCTTAGTAGCGAAACCTAGGTGAACTGTTAACGTGTCACGCAACAATCTCCAGATCAGTGTTCTTGGCTCTACCGGCTCAGTCGGTTGCAACACGCTTGCCGTTATCGATGAGAATCCTCAATACAGCGTCTTCGCGTTAACGGCTCATAAGAACGCAAGATTATTGTTCGAGCAATGCCAGAAATACACGCCGGTATTTGCCGTCATCGGTGACGACGCCGCTGCGGAATTCGAAGCGTTATTGAAAGAGGGCGGTCTTGCGACCAAATTGCTAGTGGGTAAATCCGCGCTAGTCGAAGTTGCGAGTCACCCCGATGTCAATATTGTTATGGCGGCAATCGTTGGTGCGGCTGGTCTCGAGTCGACGCTTGCAGCCGCCTCAAACGGCAAGAGACTGCTGCTGGCTAACAAGGAGTCTGTGGTCATGACCGGAGACTTGCTGAAGCAGGCGGCAACCAAGTCCGGAGCAGAAATTTTACCGATCGATAGCGAACACAATGCAATCTTTCAATGCCTGCCGATCACCGGCAGCAGCCTGCAGGCAACAGACCATAATGGCATCGAGAAGGTAGTTCTTACTGCTTCCGGTGGTCCGTTCCTTAATACTTCGCTTGAGCAGCTTGAATCGGTAACGCCGGAGCAAGCCTGTCTCCACCCCAAATGGTCTATGGGCAGGAAGATATCTGTAGATTCTGCGACGATGATGAACAAGGGGCTGGAATTTATCGAGGCCTGTTATCTCTTCGATCTAGAGCCTTCTCAGGTCGATGTGTTGATTCATCCCCAGAGCATTGTCCATTCCATGGTGCATTACGCCGACGGTTCGGTGATCGCCGAATTGGCGAATCCCGATATGCGCGTTCCCATTGCCTATGGTCTGGCCTGGCCAGAGCGTATTAGATCCGGCGCCGCAGTGCTGGACCTGACGGCGCAGGAACCGCTACAGTTCTTCAAACCGGATTTGCAGCGATTTCCCTGCCTGCGGCTGGGCATGGAAGCGGCGGCGCAGCGAGGCAGTGCACCGGCGGTGCTTAATGCGGCCAATGAAGTTGCTGTCGAGGCATTTTTGAGTGGCGAAATCGGCTTTACGGAAATTCCCTTAATAATAGAGGCAGTTAGGTCGAAAATACCTTGTGAAGCAACGCCTAGTCTCGCTATTATTCGAGACCTTGATCGACAAGCAAGAACACTATCTAAAGAATTGATATTAAAGGAATTCTGCCGAGGTGCCGGGG
Source organism: uncultured Pseudomonadales bacterium (assembly GCA_943842505.1). Classification (GTDB taxonomy): domain Bacteria; phylum Pseudomonadota; class Gammaproteobacteria; order Pseudomonadales; family Pseudohongiellaceae; genus UBA9145. The sequence goes on from CALTDI010000021.1 coordinate 38,148, forward strand.
CCTAGCCTGGGTATCTTGTGTAACTATTTATCATGTTGGATGTATTAATCAGCATAATCGCTCTCCTGGTGACTCTGGGTATACTGGTGACGATCCACGAGTTCGGCCATTTCTGGGTCGCCCGCCGCTGTGGAGTGAAGGTATTAAGGTTCTCGATTGGCTTCGGCAAGGCAGCCAAGACCTGGATTGGAAAGGATGGCGTGGAATACGTAATCGCACCAATTCCTCTGGGTGGCTACGTAAAGATGCTGGGTCAGGAAGATACTACGGTCACGGATACAAGCAGTGTCCCGGCTAGCCAGCGGCAGTATTCGTTCGCCTGTAAGCCTCTGTGGCAAAGGATGGCCATCGTCGCCGCAGGCCCCATCGCCAACTTCCTGTTGGCGATTTTCGTATTCTGGTTGATTAATATTTCCTATGGAGTTTCCGGCATCGCACCGGTGGTAAATAGTGTGATCGAAGATTCTGTCGCCGATAGGGCGGGCCTTAGAGCCGGTGATGAGATTCTCGCCGTGGATGGAGCCGAGACCATCATCTGGCAGCAGGTAACGCTGCAGTTGCTCGCACGTCTGGGCGAGACCGGAGACGTCACGTTAACTGTAGACCCAGCCGATTCGAATCGCCCGCGAGATATTCGCCTGCCCATCGATGCCTGGATGGGGTCCGAGACGGCGCCAAACCCGGTTAACGACCTCGGAATAATACAGTTCGAAATCCCTGCCGATATTGCAGGTATCGTCCCCGGAGGAGCGGCCGAGGCTGCGGGCCTTCGAGCTGGCGATAAAATCGTCTCCGTCGACGGCAGACCGATTCGCGGATGGACACACTGGGTTGAGGTAATCCGTGCCAATCCGGAACTCACGCTGAATGTCGTGGTCAAACGTGGTGGAATCGATAATGTACTACTGATGCAACCGGCACGGGCGACCCTGGATGATGGCACCGTAATCGGCAGCATCGGTGCGTATGTAGAAGAAACGACTCTAGCCGAGCTGCTGCCACCGGAGATGCAGCGACAGGTAGACTACAATGTCGTGTCGGCGATTAAGCCGGCGCTATATGAGACTTGGGATAAATCCCTATTTGTATTGGATTCTGTGAAGAAGATGGTCATCGGTTTGATCTCGGTGAAGAATATTAATGGGCCAATCACTATTGCCCAAGTCGCCGGAGAGACAGCCACTTACGGCCTCGATGTGTATTTAGGGTTTCTAGCACTTTTGAGTATTTCTCTGGGGGTGCTGAATTTGCTGCCGATACCCGTTTTGGACGGTGGGCATCTGCTGTATTACGCGATCGAAGCTGTCATCAGGCGGCCTGTACCGGAAAGAATTCAGGCCTTCGGTCTGCAGCTGGGTTTGCTGCTGATTTCAGGGATCATGGTATTAGCTATTTATAACGATGTTAATCGTCTGTTGTAAGAAGACAAAAATAGCAGAATAAAATAGAAGAAGATGTAAACTCGCCGCCAAGTAACACAATAATTTGAGAATGCAGCGCAAATGAAAAAACTCCTTTTTTGTTTGTTGGTGGCTTTTGGAATTTCAAAGTCCCTCAACGCTCAGGAATTTGTAATAGCCGACATCATCGTCGATGGCTATCAGCGTATTTCGCCCGGAATAATCTACAATCTGTTGCCAGTAGGTATAGGTGACACAGTGGGTGCTGGAACCTCGGCGCAGATCATCCGCGAACTCTCGGAGTCCGAATACTTCGACGAGATTGAGGTGGCACGGGAAGGCAATATCCTCGTTGTAACCGTATTGGAGAGACCATCGGTTGCCGAGATTACCATCGACGGTAATAGTATTCTCGAGACAGAGGCCATTCTCGAAAACATGGCGACCGCAGACATTGCGGAAGGCCAAATCTTTACGCGAGCTGCCCTGGAAGTTATTCGTCAGGGTATTCAAGACGTCTATTCTTCCCGGGGTCGCTATGGCGCTGCCGTAGAAATCGAAGTAGAAGAGTTGCCGAGAAATCGCGTGTCCATCGAGTTGAACATCAACGAGGGGGAAGAGTCTCGAATACGCCACATCAATATAGTAGGCAACGAGGCATTTAGCGAAGAAGAACTGTTAGGTTTGTTCGAGCTGGGCACCAAGCCCTTTTATCTGCTCCTTAGTCGCAAGGATAGATATTCGCGCGAGCAGTTCTCAGGTGATCTGGAACGACTTGAATCGTACTATCTCGATAATGGCTACGTAGAATTTAACATTGACTCTACGCCTATCTCTATCACCCCGGATCGCAAAGAAGTCTATATAACAATCAATATAAACGAAGGTGATCTTTATACTATCAACGAGGTAGACCTAGCTGGCGATCTCGTCGATGCCGAGGCCCTGTTAAGAGCGGCGGTATTTGTTCGGCCTGGTCAGATCTATTCCCAGGGTCTGGTCACTGGCACAGAAGAAATCATGGTGCAGTTTCTCGGTAATCTTGGCTATGCCTTCGCTGAAGCTACAGGTGTGCCAGAGGTCAACGAAGAAGACGAGACCGTCGACGTGACCTTCTTCATAGAGCCCGGTAACCGCACCTATGTGAATCGAATTAACTTCGCCGGCAACACATCGACGGCCGATGATGTGCTGCGCAGGGAGATGCGTCAGTTGGAGTCAGCACCTGCCTCAAGTTTACAAATAGAGCAGTCCAAGATACGCCTAGAGCGGCTAGGTTATTTCGAAACAGTGGAAGTCGACACAGTGGAGGTGCCAGGCACCGAAGATCAGATCGATGTTAACTATGACGTTCTGGAGCAAAACTTCGGCGCCATCAGTTTTCAGGTCGGAACCGGTGGTGGCGGTAATTTCTTTATCTCCTCAAGCCTGCAGGCGCAGAATTTTCTCGGCACAGGCAAGACCCTCGCAGTCGGGGTTAACAAGAGCCGTTTTCAGACGGGTCTAAACTTTCAGTATCTTGATCCCTATTTTACTCCCGATGGTGTTAGCAGGGGGTTTAACCTGTTCGCACAGAAGATCGATTCACCCTTTAATGTTTCCGATTTCAATACGTCTTCCTTCGGTGGCTCCCTGAGTTTTAGCTATCCGCTGAGTGAGATCGAATTGCTTGGATTCGACTTTGGTTACACTCATACGGAGTTGAGTGCCGGTCTCGGTTCCGTGCAGGAAATCATATCGAGCCCCACGTTCTTCGAAGGTGTCGACAAGTATGTAATTACGCCAGCTAACGGTAATGTATTTGATGGTCCGGTGACCGACGCGGTATTGGGGGATGTGTCATCACTGAGCCCCGCGCAGCTTCGCTCGAATACGGACAAGGGCTTTGTTGACAAGTTTGGCGATACCTTCGATAACTTCACTGTCAGTGCTAATTGGTTTCGCAATACCCTAAACCGTGGGCAGATGGCGACTAGCGGCAAGCTGCATAATGTCTCCGTAGAGATCACCCTCCCGGGCAGTGACCTTCAGTACGGCAGCATCAATTACAATAACCAAATGTATTGGCCCCTCGATGGCCAGCAGACCTGGGTTGTCGGTCTTAGAACGAACCTGGGCTATGGCATAGGCTATGGTGATACCGAAGAGCTGCCTTTCTTTAACAACTATTTCGCCGGCGGCCTGAATTCCCAGGGAGTCTTGCGCGGGTTCGAAGAGAATAGTCTGGGCCCCCAGAGCACACCAGGTGCGCGTTATTTGACCGAATTTGGTCTCACTCTGGCGCGCGATGAGAATGGCGAAATCCTGCGCAACGAAGACGGCTCTGCGGCCAGTTTTAACCGAGATGTAGGCTACCAAACGGAACCTCTGTTCGATGCAAATGGCCGGCCGGTGCTGGATGCGGATGGGAACCAGCAGGTGGCGCTGGCCGTACAAAATTTCTTCCTGGACGAGGATTTTGACAGTTTTGGTGGTAATATACTCGCCACTGCGACTCTGGAGCTGTTATTTCCCATTCCATTTGTCGATGATTCAAATCGAGTAAGGTCGGCTTTCTTCATCGATGCTGGAAACGTGTTCTCGTCCCATTGTACGGAACGGCAGACACTTCTTAAAAATTGCACAGATTTCGATCTGGGTGAAATGAGATATTCTGCAGGAATCAGTGTTACGTATCTTTCGCCATTTGGTCCGCTCAGCTTTTACGTGGCAGCGCCATTCGGTAAGGAAGGCGACGACACGAAGAGTTTCGATTTTACCGTTGGAAATGGTTTCTAGTTGGTCACGATCTAAAGAGCCGGCACTGCTCAATGATCATAGAATTTAAGTGGCGTGTTTTTGATACGCGTGTATGTGCAAAAATTGGTTTAGCTTGTTGAGTGACTGCTCAACAGTATGAGTAAGAATTGGAGAATTACCGTGAAAATATTTAAGAGTCTAATCGTCTGTTTAGGTTTGGTGCTTGTGTCTCAGGGCGCCGCTGCTCAGGATACCAAGATAGGTGTGCTGAATGCATTGCAGGCATTGTTTAACTCGGATGCGGCGCGTGTCGTGCAAGAAGAATTAGAGCAGGAATTTAACTCCGACGAGGTTAGAGCTCAAGAGCTTACCGATCAGCTAAATGCGCTACGTGAAGAATTCCAACAGAACGAAGCTGTTATGAGCGAGCAGGAAATCAGTCGCATGAACTCCAATGCGCAAGACTTACAGGTTCAGCTGCAGCTGATTCAGGAAAGAGTGCAGACTGCGCTTCAGCAAAAGAATCAGCAATTTTTAGAGAGCATGCAGGCAGACCTGGCTGCTGCCGTTACCGATGTTGTGGCAGAAGGCGGTTACGACCTTATACTCAATTCAGATACCGCGCCTTATTTCGCGCCAGTTCTGGATATTACCGCCAAGGTTACTGCCAAGCTCAATGAGAACGTTCAGTAGTAGCGGGGGTCTTCCTATCAGGTTAGTGTCAGGTGACACATAAACTAAATTACACATTGGCGGAGCTAGCGAAGTTGCTGGACGCCGAGCTCGTTGGCGATGGCCAGGTTATGATATCTGGCCTGGCTACGCTCAAGAATGCCAGCTCTGGCCAGCTAAGTTTTTTCAGTAATCCCTCCTATGCAGATCAGTTAAAGACTAGTCAGGCATCTGCAATTCTTGTCGAAGAAAAATACCTCGATCGCTGTAGCGGCAATAAGCTCGTTACGGAAAAACCCTACGTTGCCTTTGCGCTGGCAACTCAATTATTTGATAACTCCCCAAGACAGGTCGCTGGTATTCACGACTCTGCCTGCGTGGATGCGTCTGCTCAGTTAGGAGAGAACGTAAGTATTGCGCCAAATGTCGTCATAGAGGCGAATGTAAAACTGGGCAACGATGTCGTTATCGGAGCCGGTTGCATGATTGGCCAGAATTCGATTCTCGGTGATGGCTGCAAGCTGCATCGCAACGTGACCCTTTATCACCGTGTCACCCTGGGGGAGAATGTCGAGATCCACTCTGGAGCGGTACTAGGTGCCGACGGTTTTGGCTTTGCCTTCGACGGAAGTAAATCTGTTAAGATTCATCAGCTGGGCGCAGTCAAAATTGGTGACGATGTCGAAATCGGTGCGTGTACCTCTATCGACCGAGGTGCGCTGGAAGACACCGAAATAGCTAATGGCGTGAAGATCGATTCTCAGGTGCAGATAGCTCATAACTGCAAGATAGGCGAGCACACGATTATATGCGGCTGCGTAGGCCTGGCTGGCAGCGTGACCATCGGTAAGTACTGCATAATGGGAGGCGGCTCAGGGGCCGTAGGCCACATAACTATCGCCGATAAAGTGCAGGTAAGCGCGATGTCACTGGTGAGTCAGTCGATCCCGGAGGCAGGCATGTATTCCACAGGGACAATTCAGGCGAAGACATCCGAGTGGAAGCGCAATGCGATTCGTTTTCAGCAATTGGACAGTATTGCCAAGAGATTGAAAGAAATCGAGAACTCTACCGATAAGAACTAGACAGAGATATCCCTACAGCAAAACTAACAAGCCTACAGCGCACCAAAGGGTGTGCCTGATCGGTGAGAGAACATCAGATGCTAATGACCGTCGAAGAAATTAAAGAGTACCTTCCCCAGCGCTATCCCTTCTTGCTGGTGGATAGGGTCGTAGAGATGGAGTTAGGGAAATCCATCGTGGCGTATAAGAATGTGACTGTTAACGAGCCATTCTTCAACGGTCACTTTCCCAGCCAACCAATCATGCCCGGCGTGCTCATAATCGAAGCTCTGGCTCAGGCAGCTGGTGTGTTAGGTTTTAAGAGTCAGGAGAAGAAACCGAAAGACGGTTATCTCTATTATTTCGTGGGTGCAGATAATGTGCGCCTGCGCAGACCGGTTGTGCCCGGTGACTGCCTCACTCTGGCGGCAGAAATTGTCACCAACAAGCGTGGCATCTACAAATTTGCCTGCCGCGCCAGTGTAGGCGAAGAACTGGTGGGTACAATGACTATTATGTGTGCAGAGAGGAAGGTGGATGTCGATTGATTCCAGTGCCAGGATTGATCCTAAAGCTGAAATAGATTCCGATGTAACGATAGGGCCCTGGACTATTATTGGCCCCAATGTGCAAATTGGTTCGGGTACGGTTATTGACTCCCATGTCATGATTCGCGCTAACACAAAGATTGGCAAGAACAATCGAATTTTCCAGTTTAGTTCTGTCGGTGAAGACCCCGCAGATAAGAAATTTCATGGCGAAGAAACCTGGCTTGAGATTGGCGATAACAATGTCTTGCGCGAAGGGTCTAACCTGCATCGCGGCACCGAGTCCGGCGGCGGGCTGACGCGAGTTGGCAGCGACAATCTGTTCATGCCCTATGTGCACATTGCCCACGACTGCATGGTGGGAAGCAATACGATTTTCGCCAACAATGTCGGTATCTCCGGTCACGTCGAAGTCGATGACTGGGCTATTCTCGGTGGCTATGCTGGGGTAAATCAGTTTCTGAAGATCGGCGCTCATGCGATGGTCGGCGGTGTGACACACATCGATCACGATGTGCCTGCCTACATGATCGTCAGCGGTCAGCCTGCGGCGGTAAGAGCGATTAATAGCATCGGTCTGGAGCGTCGTGGCTTCGATAAGCCAACAATCAAACAGCTACGCACGGCGTTCAAGATTATCTATCTGCGCGGTCGCGGCTTGTCCGAGGCGATAGCGGAATTAAAAGTACTGCGCGAAGACTGCGAGGCTATGCAGGTTCTTATCGACTCGCTGGAGAGTTCTTCGAAGGGAATACATCGCTAGCAGTTCGGCAGTCCTTCAACTCAAGTTCACCTATGTGTGGGCAATGAAAGCCAAATTGCCTCGATACCTCAAATTATGAGCGAAGCTCCTTTAATCGGCATTGTTGCAGGCGAAAAGTCGGGGGATATTCTCGGCGCTGGCCTGATCGCGGCGTTACGTAAAAAATACCCCGATGCTGAGTTCGTTGGAGTCGGCGGCCCCGACATGATTGCCCTGGGTTTTACCTCTCTGGCCGATATGGAGCGACTCTCGGTCATGGGCTTCGTCGAGCCACTGGGTAGGTTGCCCGAGCTATTCGCGCTGAAGAGACGACTCAAGGAATATTTCATCAAGCGGCGACCACTCGCCTTTATTGGAATCGATAGCCCGGATTTCAACCTGCGTCTGGAAGAAGAACTAAAGCAGGAGGCTATTAAAACCGTTCACTACGTCAGTCCCAGCCTGTGGGCCTATAGAGAGAAGAGAATCCACAAGGTTAAACGCGCCGTGGACCTGATGCTGACACTGTTCCCGTTCGAGACGGCGGTTTACGAGCAGCATGGGGTGGCGGTTAAGTGCGTGGGCCATCCTCTCGCCGATAGTCTGGGTTTTGAAGACCACAAGTTACGCTCGCGGCAGAAATTTGAACTAGGCGAAGATGACAGCATAGTCACACTGATGCCCGGTAGTCGCGGCGGCGAGATCAAGCGTCTCGCGCCGGTGTTTCTGGATGCCGCGGTGGAGTCGCTAATAGATTGCCCGAATCTAAAGTTTCTTATCCCCTATAGTAGTGCCGCAAACCACGCCCAGATCAACGCGCTGCTGCGAGAGAAGTCGCTCTTTCGCGGGGATCAATTTATCCTGGTCGATGATTCCCATGGGGCGATCAGTGCGGCAGATCTGGTGGTTCTCTCCTCGGGTACCGCTACACTTGAGACACTGCTGCTAAGGCGGCCAATGATCGTAGGCTACAAGCTTGCTGCCATCACCTTTGCGATCGCCTCTCGTCTGGTTAAGATTCCCTATGTGGCGCTGCCGAATCTTCTCGCCGGACGCCAGCTGGTTCCCGAATATATTCAACACGATCTCACGGCCCAAAAGGTGCGCGACGGCATCGTTAGTCATATCTCCGGTGCCGAGGATCATGCGGGCTTGATGCAGGAGTTCGAGAAGATACACCGCAGTCTGCGTCTCGATGCCTCGGCACAGGCTGCCGCAGCCGTTGCAGGCTTGATCGAAGACAGTGTGGCTCAGTAGATGGCAGGGCAATCCAGTTTAGGGAAGACTGTCGTCACGGCGAGATTGATAGCGGGTACCGATGAAGTCGGCCGAGGGCCGTTGGCAGGGGACGTGGTTGCCGCAGCCGTAATACTGGATCCCTTAAAACCAATTGCTGGTCTTGCCGATTCGAAGAAGCTGTCTGCGAAGCAGCGCCAGCGATGTTTCCAGGACATCCTTAGCAATGCCCGCTGCTTTGCCGTAGGTCGTGCCTCGGTGCAAGAGATCGAGCAAATAAATATTCTGCATGCGAGCATGTTGGCAATGCACAGGGCCGTCGAAGCTTTGCAGGTGCAACCCGATTTCGTCTACGTAGACGGCAACCGCTGCCCGAAGTGGCAATACGCCGCCGAGGCCATCGTTAAAGGCGACTCGCTGATACCGGCTATCTCTGCCGCATCGATAATTGCAAAGGTGACTCGCGATACCGAGATGCAGGAGCTGGATAGACAGTTCCCGGGTTATGGCTTTGCGCAGAACATGGGCTATCCAACGCCGGCGCACCTGGCTGCGTTAAAATCTCTGGGCCCGACGCCGGTTCACCGGCGCACATTTGCACCGGTGGCACGCATTCTGGAAGCTGGGTTAAGTCGCTAAACTTTTGTCCCGTTTTCAATCAAAAAAAGGTATATTGGAAACTCGTTCACTGCTAAATAATTAGATTCATACATGTCTGAAAATTCGCCTAATCAGCCCTTCGCGCATCTACGATTACACACAGAATTTTCGATCAATGATGGCATCGTTACCATCAAGCCACTCATCGCGAAGTTGCGCGAACTTTCCATGCCGGCGGTAGCTATTACCGATCTGGCAAATATGTTCTCCCTGATTAAGTTCTACAAGGCAGCCTTAGGGGCTGGCATCAAGCCGGTCTGTGGTTGCGATGTTCTGGTAGAGAGTGACGACCGATCGAAGCAGACCCGTCTCGTGCTGCTGGTAAAGAATGAAGTCGGCTACCTAAGCCTGACCAAGCTCATCTCCGAGCTGTACACAGAGAATCCAAACCAGAGTGAGCCGGTGGTGCGTAAGTCGCAACTCCAGGGGCGCGTCGATGGTCTGATAGCGTTATCCGGTGCGCAGAACAGCGACATTGGCATGGCGCTGCTGGCAGAAGAGACGGACCTGGCATTTGAGCTGCTCGGAGAATGGAAGCAGCTGTTCCCGGACAGTTTCTATCTCGAGCTGCAGCGAGTGGGCAAGGCCGAAGAAGAAGACTACATCGAGGCCGCAATCGCTCTCGCGCTGAAGGCTGATTGCCCGGTCGTCGCGACAAACGATGTGCGCTTCATCGATCAGGAAGACTTCGATGCGCATGAGGTTCGAGTCTGTATCAACGAGCGTCGCACTCTGGATGACTCGCGCCGGCCCCACAATTACACCGACCAACAGTACCTGAAGACCGTAGCCGAGATGAACGAACTGTTTAGCGATATTCCCGAGGCGCTGGAGAATGCCTGGGAGATCGTGAAGCGCTGTAATCTGTCGCTGGTGCTGGATAAGCCCAGTCTGCCCAACTATCCCGTGCCCGAGGGCATGACCATGGATCAGTTCTTCTCCGATCTTAGCTCCGAGGGGCTGAGAGAGCGTCTGTGCAGTCTCTACGGCGACGACTACGAGAGCAAAGACGTTGAGAAGCCTTACTGGGAGCGTCTGCAGTTTGAGCTGAACGTAATCAATCAGATGGGTTTCGCTGGCTACTTCCTCATCGTGATGGAGTTTATTCAGTGGTCGAAAGACAACGGCATTCCGGTAGGCCCCGGACGTGGTTCCGGTGCCGGTTCCATAGTGGCCTATGCGCTACGCATCACAGATATCGACCCGCTTAAGTATGACCTGCTGTTCGAACGTTTCCTGAATCCAGAGCGGGTATCGATGCCGGATTTCGACGTCGACTTCTGCATGGAAGGTCGCGACCGTGTGATTGCGCATGTTGCCGAGCTGTATGGCAAGGATGCGGTATCGCAGATCATCACCTTCGGTACCATGGCGGCGAAGGCCGTTGTGCGTGATGTGGCCAGGGTGCAGAGCAAGCCCTATGCCCTGGCCGACAAGCTGTCGAAATTGATTCCCTTCGAACCGGGCATGACGCTGAAGAAGGCATTCGAGGTAGAGCCCTTGCTTGGCGAATTCGTCGACTCCGATGAAGACGCGCAGGAAATCATGGAGATGGCCTACAAGCTGGAGGGCATCACCCGTAACGTAGGCAAGCACGCAGGTGGCGTAGTCATCGCGCCCACCAAGCTGACCGATTTCACCCCGCTGTACTGCGATGAATCGGGGCAGGGCCTGGTTACCCAGTTCGATAAGAACGATGTGGAAACAGCCGGGCTGGTTAAGTTCGACTTCCTGGGGCTGCGTACGCTGACGATTATCGATTGGGCAGTGAAGATGATCAACGAGAGGGCGGGCGAGGGTGTAGAGCCGGTGGACATCACCAATCTGCCGCTTACCGACGAGCGTGTCTACCGACTGCTACAGAAGGCAGAAACTACCGCCGTGTTCCAGCTCGAATCCCGCGGCATGAAGGATCTCATCAAGCGCCAGGTACCGAATTGTTTCGAAGACATCATCGCCCTGGTGGCGCTGTTTCGACCCGGCCCGCTGCAGTCGGGCATGGTTGACGATTTTATCGATCGCAAACACGGGCGCACTCAGGTGGTCTATCCCCACCCTGAACTAGAGCCGGTACTGAGTAACACCTACGGTGTCATTCTCTATCAAGAGCAGGTGATGCAGATAGCCCAGGTTCTCGCCAACTACTCTCTGGCAGGCGCGGACATTCTGCGTAAGGCCATGGGCAAGAAGAAGCCCGAGGAGATGGCGAAGCAGCGCAAATTGTTTATGGAGGGTGCCGGTGAGAGAGGGATCGATGCCGATCTGTCTGCGTCTATCTTCGACCTGATGGAGAAGTTTGCCGGCTACGGATTCAACAAGTCGCACTCCGCGGCCTATGCTCTGGTGTCTTACCAGACCGCCTGGCTGAAGACGCATTATCCAGCCTGCTTCATGGCGGCGGTGCTCTCCGCCGATATGCAGAACACCGATAAGATCGTAACGCTGATCGACGAATGTCGCTCGATGAAGCTGGCCATCGTGCCGCCAGATATTAATCGCGGCCAATTCAATTTTACCGTCAACGATCAGGACGAGATCGTGTATGGCCTGGGCGCCATCAGGGGCCTGGGTGAGGGCCCCGTCGGCAGCATACTCGCCGCAAGAGCGGACGGGCCGTTTACCAATCTGCTGGATATCTGCCAGCGGGTGGATAAGCAGAACGTGAACAGGCGCACCATGGAGGCACTGATTCGCTCCGGCGCGCTGGATAATATGGTGGAGGGGAACCTGGACTATTCCCGGGCATTACTCTCGGCGATGTTGCCGCAGGCCATGCAGGCGGCAGAACAGTCCAGCCGCAATCAGGCCAGCGGCGTAGACGATATGTTCGGCGAGATAGCGCCTGCGGGAACCGAGGATGCAGATCTTAGCGCCTCCAACATCAGCGTACGTGCCTGGGCGGAGCAGCATCGGCTCAATGTTGAGAAAGAGACCCTAGGCCTGTGGCTGTCGGGTCACCCCATCGATGAATTCCTCGATGAGATTTCCCATATCGCTAAGGATAGGCTGGTTAACCTGCGGCCCGAACGGGCGCCGCAGACTATCGCCGGAGTCCTGCATAGCATTCGTACTATGAAGAATAAGGCCGGGGACACCATCGCCTTTCTGGTGATGGATGACCGCAGTGCGCGTTTCGAGGTCTCCCTGTTCGCCAAGGAGTACGAGAAATACCGAGAGGTGCTGCAGAAAGATGTGATTATGGTCGTGGAATGTACCGTAAGCATAGATGACTACAGCGGTGGCATGCGCGGCCGTGGCAAGAGTGTGATGACGCTGTCGACGGCGCGCAGACGCAATGCTCACCGGGTAGCGCTGAACCTCGAGGCCGAGTCACTGGGCAGCGATTTCTGTGAGCACCTGGCACGTATTCTGGAGCCCTACCGCAAGCCGGTAGAGGTCGCAGAGGTTGAGGGTTCAGCCGTTGCCATGACCGCGGAAGCAGGTGCCACGGCGCCCAATGGCGCCCGTCATGCCCACCCAATGGCGAATGGCCACGGGCCTGCCATGGTGCTGGAAGAGGGAGAGGGCTGTCAGGTCATGGTGCGCTATCGGCGCTCAGACTCTATTGGGTGTATAATGTTAGGCCAAGAGTGGACAGTATCGCCTGCCGATGACTTGATACAGCGTCTGCGGATTGAGTACGGCAAAGACAAGGTTGTATTGAGCTACAAGTAGATACGGCTAGATACGATCGACAATCAAACAAGTATGAGTAGTGAGTGCAGCATGGATCCTAATTATCTGGAATTTGAACAGCCCATCGCGGAGCTGGAAGCCAAGATCAGTGAGCTGAGACTGGTGGGTAGCGACAATGAGCTGAACATCGGTGAAGAAATTCAGAACCTGAAGGACAAGAGCACCAAGCTCACCGAGAAAATATACGCTAATCTGTCCTCGTGGCAGATCTCTCAGGTCGCCAGACATCCGCTGCGTCCGTATACGCTGGATTACCTCGAACATATCTTCACCGACTTCGATGAGCTACACGGAGACCGTCTGTTCGCCGACGATCAGGCCCTGATTGGTGGCCTTGCCAAGATCGATGGCAGGCCGGTGGTCGTCATCGGGCATCAGAAGGGAAGAGGCACCAAGGAGAAAGTACGACACAATTTTGGCATGCCGCGACCGGAAGGTTACAGGAAGGCACGCCGACTCGTGCTGCTTGCCGAGCAGTATCGACTGCCGGTATTGAGCTTTATAGATACACCTGGCGCTTATCCAGGCATGGATTCGGAAGAGCGTGGCATCAACGAAGCTATCGCGCAGAACATGGCGATAATGTCTAGAGTAAAGACGCCATTGATCGCAACGGTAACTGGCGAGGCTAACTCCGGTGGGGCTATCGCTATCGGCGTCTCCGACCAACTCAATATGTTGCAGTATTCAACCTACACGGTGATCACGCCAGAAGGCTGCGCGACTATACTCTGGAAGTCCTCGGATCATGCGGCTGCGGCAGCGGAGGCGATGGGTGTAACTTCGAAGCGCCTGGAGGAGCTAGGCATAGTCGACCATACTATCTCCGAGCCACTGGGTGGCGCCCATAGAGATGTGCCGGCGACGGCGGCAAGCATCAAGGCGGCGTTGATCGAGCAGCTGGATCGTCTCACTGCGATGGATCCCGATGATCTGGTAGAGCGACGCTATAAGCGTCTGATGAGTTACGGCATATCTAGCTAAGCAAGCTTCATGAGACCCGTTGTTGTCATGTCCCTTGGATGACAGCGAGAGAGTCGCGGCTTAACCCTCTGCGCCCTATTATCAACACGCAGCACTGCTAAAGAAGCAGGCCATGAACAATTCTGTGCAACAACTCCTAGCCAAGATAGATGCCGCCCTCAATGAGCAGGCTCGCTCGCGCCATTTTTTACTGGGGCTTAGCGGCGGGCTGGATTCGGTAGTGCTACTCCACGCCATGACGCGGCTCAGGGAGCGCTCCGGCGGCTCACTGCAATTGCGCGCGCTACACATCAATCATCAGCTGCAAGAGCAGTCCGCAACCTGGGCTGAGGGCTGCGCGAATCTGTGTGAAAGTCTCGCCGTCGAATTCAGTAGCGTCGAGGTGACGATCAATGCCAGCGCGGGTATCGAGAATGCCGCAAGACAGGCCAGGTACGGTGAGTTTGAGTCGGCCCTGCGCGAGAATGAAGAGCTATTGCTGGCTCACCACCGCGATGACCAGATGGAAACCCTGCTGCTGCGCCTGATTCGAGGCTCTGGCAGTCGCGGCCTCAGCGGCATTCCTGCTAGCAGAGAATTAGGTGGAGGGCAGGGTAGAGGATTGGAAAGCGAGCCGGGAAGCGAGCAGAGTAGAGAGCAGGGCAGGAGCCGCCTGGTAAGGCCGCTGCTTGAGATCGATAGGGAAGAGTTGCTCCGGTATGCCGAGGCGGCAGAGCTTTCCTGGGTCGAGGATAGCTCGAACGAGGACGAGAGTTTCGACAGAAACTATTGCCGCCATACTCTGCTGCCCCTGATCGAGGCGCGCTGGCCGGGCTACAGGGAGAGTTGGTCGAAGTCCGCCGCACTGGCCCGCGAAAGCGAGGCGCTGCTGCAAGAGTTGGCGGCGATGGATTTAGCGGATATAGCCACCGCATCGAGATCGGTTGTAAGACGCGACAAGCTGTTAGCCTTGTCGGCCACTAGGCGTCGCAACGTGCTGCGTTTCTGGCTTGAGGGCCTGGGTGTCGAAGAGCTGGGCTGGCATCAGCTGCACCAGTTGAGCGACGAGGTGATTCCCAGTAGCACCGCTTCGGTTCTGATTGGGGGCTGTCAGCTGCATTGCTACCGCGAGACGCTGCATGCTCTGTCTGCGAGCGCGCTGGAGACTGATGTCGCGATCGAGGAACTCTCCGTGCTCTCTCCGTTGATAACAATACCCAGCGAAGTCGAGCTGACTAATAACGGCAGTCTTGGTTTTACAGAAGCGTTGGGTGAGGGTGTCGCCATGGACAAGCTAGGCGCTATGACGATTCGCTATAGGCAGGGTGGCGAAGCCTGTCGTCTGCTGGGGCGCCCGAACAAGAGCCTCAAGAAAATCTTGCAGGAAGTCGAGATGCAGCCCTGGCTGCGCAGTCGAATTCCCTTGTTGTACAGCGGCGATGAACTGGCCTGCATCCCGGGCATCGGTGTGAGCGAGGCATGGGCGGCTAAAGACGGAGAGGCCGGTTGTCTGATCGATTGGCAGCAGCCCGATCTCGCCCTGCGCCCTTAAGCGCAAAAACTTTTTCGAGCGAATTTTAAACCAGTAAAAGAACATTTCAGTTTGTTCTATCGAGGGGCTTCTGGTAGGCTGTAATTCCATCTGCATGGGTTGGTGCACGACCAATTTTTCTTATTAGATGGGGCTAGCATGACGCGTTATATCTTCATTACCGGTGGGGTGGTTTCTTCACTGGGCAAAGGCATTACTTCTGCATCTCTCGCGGCAATTCTCGAAGCCCGCGGCTTAAACGTCACTATGTTAAAACTGGATCCCTACATCAATGTAGATCCGGGCACTATGAGCCCGTTCCAGCACGGCGAAGTCTACGTTACCGAAGACGGGGCTGAGACCGATCTCGACTTAGGTCACTACGAGCGCTTCAGCCGCACTACCATGTTACAGAAAAATAACTTCACCACCGGCAAGGTCTACGAAGAGGTGCTCAAGCGTGAGCGTCGCGGCGACTATCTAGGTGCAACCATTCAGGTGATCCCCCATATCACCGACGAGATTAAGCGCAGAGTGATCGCCGGTGCGGGTGACGCAGACATCGCCCTAGTAGAGATAGGCGGCACGGTGGGCGATATCGAATCGCAGCCGTTCCTGGAGGCGGTGCGTCAGCTACGCGTAGAGCTTGGCTCCGACGCGGCGCTATTTATCCATCTCACTCTGGTTCCCTATATTGCCACGGCGGGTGAAACCAAGACCAAGCCGACACAGCACTCGGTGAAAGAATTAAGATCCATCGGTATACAACCGGATGTCCTGATATGTCGATCCGATGTCGAGATCGAAGAATCGGCTAGGCTGAAGATTGCCCTGTTTACCAACGTCGAGCCCGAGGCTGTTGTCTCCCTGCCTGACACCGACTCGATCTATCGCATTCCCTCTATTCTGGGCGCCGCTAAACTCGATGAGATCGTTGTAAAGAAATTCAAGATGGATTGCCCGCAGGCGGACTTCTCCGAATGGGACCGCGTTGTCGATGCGAACCTAAATCCAGACAAGGAAGTGAATCTGGCCATGGTGGGCAAATACATGGATCTTCTGGATGCCTACAAGTCGCTGAACGAGGCGATCATACACGCCGGCATTCAGACGCGAACCAAGGTAAACATCACCTACATCGATTCTACGGATGTGATCGACAAGGGCGTCGAGATACTTGCCAATCAGGATGCCATCCTCGTTCCCGGCGGCTTCGGCGAGCGCGGCGTGGAAGGCAAGATTATGACCGTGCAGTATGCGCGTGAGAACAAGATTCCCTACCTGGGTATCTGTCTGGGCTTGCAGGCGGCCGTGATCGAATACGCGAGAAATGTCGCCGGCCTGAAAGACGCACACAGCTCCGAATTCTCGCCCGCCTGCGAAAATCCGGTCATCGCCCTAATCAGCGAATGGACTACCCGGGCAGGGGCGACAGAATTTAGAGATGAGAATTCAGACCTGGGCGGCACCATGCGCCTGGGTGCACAGACCTGTGTTCTGGATAAAGACTCGACAACGTTTAAGTGCTACGGCAAGCAAGAGATCGTAGAACGTCATCGTCATCGCTACGAGTTCAACAATGACTACATCGATGTGCTCACAGAGGCAGGCTTGAAGCTGGTAGGAAAGTCCGTCGATGGCATGCTGGTGGAAGTCGTTGAGATACCGGACCATCCCTGGTTCGTGGGCTGTCAGTTCCACCCAGAGTTCACCTCCACGCCGCGTTATGGGCATCCGCTGTTTACCGGCTTTATCGAGGCCGCCATAGCGCATCACAAGAGCGTAAGTCCCGCCGATGCAGCAGTCGCGTCCCCGAAGCTGGCGGTAGATAACACGCAAGCCTGAGCGGTTAGGGACTAGTTAAGGGACAAGTTAAGGGACTAGTTAAGGGAACAGGATCGGGTATCGGGTCATGACAGCGAAGCAAATCAAGCTTGGGAATTTCACCATTGCTAACGATCAGCCCTTCGTCCTCTTCGCGGGGATGAACGTGCTGGAGTCTCGGGATTTGGCGATGACCGTCGTCGAACAGTTTCATGCCGTTACTACCGAGCTCAACATCCCCTATGTATTTAAGGCCTCCTTCGACAAGGCGAATCGTTCGTCGGTAGATTCCTATCGTGGGCCTGGTCTGGACGAGGGCCTGAAGATACTCGCCGAGATCAAGGCGCAATTCTCCGTACCGATCATCACCGATATACACGAGATAGGGCAGGTGGCAGCAGCTGCCGAGGTGGCGGATATCTTGCAGCTGCCGGCGTTCCTGTCCAGACAGACGGATCTGGTGGTGGCTATGGCCAAGAGCGACGCCATCATCAACATCAAGAAGGCGCAGTTTCTCGCCCCGCAGGAGATGGGACATATTCTCAAGAAGTTTGAAGAGGCGGGCAATGAGCGCCTGATCCTGTGCGAGCGCGGCAGCAGCTTCGGCTATAACAACCTGGTGGTAGACATGCTGGGCTTCTCGGTCATGAAGCAATTTAACTGCCCGCTGATGTTCGACGCGACCCATGCACTGCAGAAGCCAGGTGGACTCGCCGCCGCCGCCGGCGGTCGCCGCGCCGATGTCACCGCGCTGTCCCGGGCTGGCCTGTCCCAGGGAATTGCCGGTCTGTTCATAGAGGCCCACCCCGACCCGGACAAGGCGCTATGCGATGGTCCCTGTGCCCTTCGCCTGGATAGTGTCAGGCCCTTCCTGCAGCAGATGCGAGACCTGGATGCATTGATCAAGTCCATGCCCCAGCTGGATACAGCGTAGTATCTGTACCAAATTAACCTAATTTTTAGATTTAAGTAATATTCATAAGGTATTGAAATGGCTACAATAAAAAATATCAGAGCGCGTGAAGTGTTAGACTCTCGCGGCAATCCAACTATCGAGGCAGACGTTGAGTTAGACAGCGGCGTAATGGGCTCGGCCTGCGCACCTTCCGGCGCATCCACCGGCTCGAGAGAGGCTCTGGAGCTGCGCGACAAAGACCCTTCTCGCTACTTGGGTAAGGGTGTATTGAAGGCTGTTCAGAACGTGAACACCGAGATCAGACAGGCCCTGCTGGGGCATGATGCGGCCGATCAGCAGGCTCTGGATGAGGTAATGCTGGATCTGGATGGCACCGAGAATAAGTCGAAGTTAGGAGCTAACGCCATTCTGGCGGTGTCCCTGGCGGCGGCAAAGGCGGCGGCAACCGATGCTGGCCTGCCACTGTATGCACATATCGCTAATCTGAATGGCAGTTCCGGCATCTATTCGCTGCCCGTGCCTATGATGAATATCGTGAATGGCGGCGAACATGCCGATAATAACGTTGATATTCAAGAGTTTATGGTTCAGCCCACGGGTGCGGCCAGCTTCAGTGAGGCGCTACGCTACGGCGCCGAGATATTTCACGCCTTGAAGTCGGTGTTGAAGAAGCAGGGCTTGAGCACGGCGGTAGGAGACGAGGGCGGTTTCGCGCCGAATCTTCCATCGAATGCGGCGGCACTGGACTCTATACTGCAAGCCATTGAAATAGCAGGCTTTCGTCCGGGTACCGATATCCACCTGGCGCTGGATTGTGCGGCCTCCGAGTTCTATGAAGACGGTAAATACCTGCTAAAGGGCGAGAATAAGAGCTTCGACTCCGGTCAATTCGCCGATTATTTGCAGGGTTTGTCCGAGAATTATCCGATATTGTCTATCGAAGACGGCATGGATGAGAGCGATTGGGAGGGCTGGGCTAAATTATCGGCGCAGATAGGCGATAAAGTTCAGTTAGTAGGCGATGATTTGTTCGTCACCAACACTAAAATTCTTCAGCGTGGCATCGACGAGAGCATCGCGAACTCCATTCTGATCAAGTTTAACCAGATTGGGTCGCTGACAGAGACGCTCGCAGCGATCAATATGGCGAAGGCAGCCGACTATACGGCGGTGATATCACACCGTTCCGGCGAGACCGAGGACACCACCATCGCCGATTTGGCTGTGGCGACGGCTGCGGGACAGATAAAGACAGGTTCTCTGTGTCGTTCCGACAGAGTGGCCAAGTACAATCGCTTGCTGAGAATCGAAGAAGAGTTAGGTAGTAACTCGGTATTCAACGGCATCAAGGAATTTTCTAAATTCATAGGCTGAGTAGTTACTGCCTCTGATGAATGCGATTTGTTAATGAGGCAGTATAAATAGCTGAGCACCCTCCTCGAGAGGAGTCGGGTTCGGCAGAAAGGCTTATGAAGATACTATACGGATTTCTGGGGTTTGCGTTCATCGTGCTGCAGTACAAACTGTGGCTCGGCGAGGACAGCGTGCGCACCCTAAATATGCTCGAGGCAGAGGTTCAGGCGCAGCGCGAACTGAATGAAGGCCTGGAGCGGCGTAATAAATTAGTCGAGATCGAAGTGCTGGATCTTAAGAATGGCCTCGAAGCCGTAGAAGAGCGGGCGCGATCCGAGCTCGGCATGATAGAGAAGGGCGAGACCTTCTATCTGCTAGTGCCGCAAAAGAAATAGAAAGAAAAATAGAAAGAGAAATAGAAATAAAGAGAGAAGTGGGAAGAGCAGTGCAAGAGCAGAAAAATAGAAAGAGCAGAAAAATAGAAAGAGAAGTAATTTACCATCCGGGCTGATCATTAGCCTCGAACCCCGCACAAAGAAGACACAACTATGACAATTTGGGCTGTCCTGCCTGCTGCCGGCATCGGTCGTCGCATGGGGTCTACAATCCCGAAGCAGTATCTCACAATCAACAGTGAGCCTCTGCTGCTGCATTCGCTGCGCCGTTTGAGTTCGGTGTCCGCAATCCAAAAGATAGTCGTTGTCATACACCCCGAAGATGCGCACTGGTCCCAGCTCGAGGCATCCATTGAGCCAGAGATACAAAACTGTATTATAACTGTTATAGGTGGCGACGAGCGCTACCAGTCCGTATTAAACGGACTCGGCGCATTGATCGACCTGGCGCAGGCGGACGACTGGGTATTAGTGCACGATGCCGTGCGACCCTGTGTGCGCGCGGCGGACATAGAGAGGCTTGTAGAGAAACTGGCCGAGGGGAACGATCCTAATTCCATAGGCGGCCTGTTAGGGTCTGAGGTCGACAACACGCTGAAGCGGGTAGATGAGAATCTGACCGTAGTGAAAACCGTCGACCGAGCGCTGTATTGGAATGCGCTAACCCCACAGATGTTTCGTTTCTCCCCGTTAAAACAGGCTATAGAGGCAGTCGTCGCTAGCGGCGAGCAGGTGACCGATGAGGCGGCGGCGATGGAAAGCGCTGGCCATAGGCCTATAATGGTTCCAGGCAATAAAGACAATATCAAGGTGACCCGCGAGGCGGACTTGATTCTCGCCGCGCAGATACTGGAAGCACAGCACTCGGAGACTCTGGTTTAGCTAGCTGAACTAATCTAAGCCAGACAAAAAAATAAACAAACGAAAAAGACAAACGAAATTGAAAACAGCGGTCGAACAAGATGAATGTTAACAGCATGCGCATCGGGCACGGTTACGACGTACACCGATTTGCCAACGAGTACAGTGAGAGCAAGCCGCTAATCCTGGCGGGTGTGCCTCTGCCAGATAAGATGAGCCTGCTCGCGCACTCCGATGGCGACGTAATTCTGCATGCGCTGTGCGATGCTATTCTGGGCGCACTGGGTGCCGGGGATATAGGCCTGCATTTTCCCGATACCGATCCCCAATTCGCCGGTGCCTCCAGTGGCGATCTGCTTAAGCATGTACTTGACCTGATGGAATCGCAGGAACGCTATCTGATCAATGTAGATATCACGGTCATCGCCGAGGTGCCGAAGTTGAGCCCCCATCGTGTCAATATGATTTCGAGTCTGGCCTATTTGCTGGAGCTGCCCGAACAGCAGCTTAATCTGAAGGCAACTACGACGGAAGGTCTGGGTGCGATTGGCAGGAAGGAAGGGATTGCCTGCGCGGCAGTAGTCCTTCTGGCCGGCAATGCCTGATAATTCGTCTGCATCCGATTCAAGCTCCGCTATCGAGACCTTCAACAGTATCGATAGTCTGGCCTACGCCAACGGCAAGACCGAGTTAAGCGCGACACTGAAGCAGGAGTTCGCGGACTTTCAGGTCGACGAACAGCTGGGCTTCAAGCCCACCGAGAAGGGCGAGCATCTGTATCTGCGCATCGAGAAGACAGATCAGTCTACCGTCGATGTTGCCAAACGGCTGAGCGAGATATCTGGCGTGCACGGATCCGAGATCGGCTACTCCGGCATGAAAGACCGGCGCGCCCAAACCCGGCAATGGTTTAGCATCAAGCTACCCCCAAGCAGAGATGGCGAGCTGGCAGCTCTGGAGAGCGAATCGCTACATATCCTCGAGAGCCATAGAAACTCACGCAAGTTGAAGATTGGCAGTCATCGCAGCAACCATTTTAGGGTAGTGCTGCGCGACTGTAATGGCGCCCCAGAGGAGTTCGAGGAGAGACTGCGGCAGATTGAGCGTACCGGTGTGCCGAATTACTTCGGCTCCCAGCGTTTCGGCAGGCAGTTGAGCAATCTCACCCAGGTACAGGCCTGGATGAGTGCCGAGCTGGACCCCACTGCTGCGGCCGTCAATAGCCAAGCAATACCCAAGCAGCGGTTTAAGCGCAGCATGCTGTTCTCTGCCGCCAGATCCTATCTATTCAATCAGCTGCTCTCTAAGCGGCTGGAGCTAGGCAGCTGGAACCGTTACGTAACGGGCGATGTGCTGAATCTGGACGGCACAGAGCGCTGCTTCGCGCTGCAGCAGGGTCTGGAATGGGATGAAACCCTGCAGCGCAGGCTGCAGCAGTTCGATATTCATATCACCGGCCCACTGCCGGGTGAGATCGATTCTAAAGATAAATATGTAAGCTACGGCGAAGCTGCCGATATTGAAGATGCAGTGTGCAAAGAATTTTCTACGCTGATGGCGGGTCTTAAGCATTTTGGATTAAAGGCTGCGCGCAGGCCGCTTCGTTTTCGTCCCATCGATCTTTGCTGGGAATGGCGGCAGAGCGAGAGCGAGAGTGCGGGCACAAGCTCGACTTATCCGTCGTCTGAGCGGCCAGAAGGGTCGGCTGACCTAATATTGGACTTCTCCCTCGGTAAGGGGGCCTACGCCACGAGTTTGCTGAGAGAGCTTTGTGTGACTAAAGAGCATGCATGAGCCTGAGCAATAACATCATAGAAGCAGAACACATAGGACTTTAGACTTGAGTAGCAGCGGAAACGGTAAACCAAATCTGAGCGGCATTGGGATGACATCGCAGCGCACGCGGGAAAGACTGTTAGGCAGATTGATAGATCAGGGCATAGACAGCATGGAGGTGTTGGATATTATCCGCTCCACGCCGCGCCATATATTCCTCGACGAGGCGCTCTCCCATAGAGCCTATGAGGACGTGGCCTTGCCCATCGGTCACAGCCAGACGATTTCACAGCCCTATGTGGTTGCGAAGATGACCGAGGCGTTGCTGAAGAGCGGCCCTCTGGACACGGTGCTGGAGATTGGCACCGGCTGCGGATACCAGACCGCGGTGATGGCACAGCTGGCGAAGACGGTTTACACGGTCGAGCGCATCAAACCCCTGCTCGATAAAGCCAAGAGAAACTTAAAGCTGCTGAAGCTACGCAATATTAATTTCCGCCACGGCGATGGCAGTGCAGGCTGGGCTAACAACGGCCCCTATGATGCAATCATCACCACGGCTGCACCACAGCAGGTTCCCAGAGAGTTGTTCGAACAGCTTAAAGAGGGTGGTCGTCTGGTCATTCCCGTCGGCGGCGACGATCAGCAGGAGCTGCAACTGATCACGCGTCACGGTAGAGAGTTTACCGCCGAGGTTTTGGAGGCGGTTCGCTTCGTACCCCTTTTAGTGGGTCAGTTGCAGCACTAGGAAATTCCTGTCCTGGATTAACTCTGTTCTAGAATAGCTCTTTTCTAAAATAGTTCTGTATTAAAGTAACGGATGCAATGGCTTGATCATGTCTGACAACTCAAGCGGGCGGCAGCAGAATAGCGACAGTAACGACAGTTCTATCGCAACGCCGCGCGGCAAATTTATGCTGTACCTGAAAGGTGTCGCCATGGGCCTGGGTGATTCCGTGCCCGGTATTTCCGGTGGCACCATCGCCGTTATCACCAAAATTTATGATCAGCTGGTGTTTTCTATTCGCGCCGTCGATCTTCGCGCCTGTGCCTTGTTGTTCACCGGCAAGTTTGCCTTAGTCTGGCAACATATTAATGGCAGCTTTCTGCTTATCCTCGCGGCGGGCATATTATCCGGCCTGCTAATTTCCGCGAACACCGTATTGTTTCTGTTAGAAAATTATTTTGCGCCACTCATGGCCTTTTTCATTGGCATGGTACTGGCATCTACCTGGTTGTTGCGCCATGAATTTTCATCGCTGCCTGGCAGAATGTTCTGGCATTACTACTGGGCCTGGCACTCGCGGTGTCTATAGGATTGATCAGTCCGCGATCGGCGGAACTGTCGCTGTGTATGTCTTCTTTAGCGGCGCCATCGCCATTAGCGCGATGATATTGCCCGGCCTGTCCGGCGCCTTTATTCTCCTATTGTTCGGCGTGTATGAATTTATCCTCAATGCGCTGATTGGCTTCGACTGGCCCTATATTCTAGTGTTCATGATGGGCTGCGCTACGGGCCTGCTTATCTTTACCCGCGTCCTCTCCTGGATGCTGCGCGATCACCATCAACTCAGTTACGGCTTCATCAGCGGCATGCTGCTGGGCTCGGTAACGGCACTCTGGCCCTGGCAGGGGGAGGAAGGCTTCACCATGGTTCTGCCTTCGTCACTGACTCTTGTATTAGGTGTCGTAGTTGTTGTATCACTGCAGATGGTGTTTGCCGCAAAACCAACACAGCACAGCGATTGATATGCGCACTTCACTCACACAGCTTAGCAAGATTCGACGCCTGTCATTGGCAGGCGTGGTGCTGCTCAGTGCCTGCGCCGGGGGTTATCAGGCGCCGATTTCGGAGCAGAGTGAACGGCAGGTGCTCACCGCGCCAATCATTGTCGATAGCTCTACGCCTGAGAGTAGCTTTCGACTCGAAGACTCGGGGCCAGCTAGCGTGTCTTCCAGCACTGGTGGAGGCAGTTCGAGGACAGGCAGTACAGCGTCGAGTTCGCAGCGCAGCGTTACTGAATCCAGAGCGGCGCAAAGTACTGCCGCACCATCTACGCCCCGGATACACCGTGTGCAACCTGGCGATACCCTGTTCTCCATCGCCTTCCAATATGATCTGGATTTTAGGTCGCTGGCGATAGCGAATGGCTTGAACCCGCCCTATACCATCTTTGTCGATAGAGAGATTAACCTGGACCTGAATAATATCGTGGCGAATGGCGCCGGCGTGTCGACGTCGAATCTTGGCACCGCTGTCGGCAATAATTCTGTTGCCAGAGCAAGTGCAGGGAGCTCGCCTTCGGGCTCGGTGTTGCGGCAGCCGGTGTCGCGAACGCCGCTAGCGGTTTCCTGGCAGTGGCCTCATTCTGGTCGTGTGATCAGAGGGTTTCGCTCCGGGGTTAGCAAGGGGCTGGATATTTCGGGAAGTGTCGGTGATCCAGTGTTGGCGGCAGGCGATGGCGACGTAGTCTATTCCGGGCGTGGCATACAGGGTTCCGGTGATCTGATCATCATTCGTCACAGCGATCGCTACCTGAGCGCCTATGCACACAATTCGCGTATGCTGGTGAATGAGGGTGTCAGGGTTCGCGGGGGAGAGAAGATAGCCGAGGTGGGGGAGAATTCTTCGGGCGTGCCTATGCTGCACTTTGAGATTCGTGAAGCAGGTGATTCGGTGGACCCGTCGAGGCTGTTACCAGCTAAATGAAGCCCCTGTTAATGAAGCCCCTGTTAATGAAGCCCCTGTGCGTGCAATATCTCTAAGAGTCCCTGCGCTGCGTTCGTCTAAGGCTAGAGCGCCAGGCTAGCGCTCCAGAAATTCCAGTTTGTTCTTCTTGTCAGTCCATTCCTCTGCATCGGGCAGGGCATCTTTCTTCTCGGTGATGTTCGGCCAGACTTCGGCTAACTCGGCGTTCAAGGCAAGGAAATTCTGCTGATCTTCTGGCAGTTCGTCTTCCGCGTAGATCGCATCAACTGGGCACTCCGGCTCGCATAGCGCACAGTCGATGCACTCGTCGGGGTGGATTACCAGAAAGTTAGGTCCTTCGTAGAAACAGTCTACGGGGCATACTTCAACACAGTCAGTGTGCTTACAGCGAATACAGTTGTCACCTACTATGAATGTCATGTTATCTCCAACCCTTAAATTCTGGTAATTCTGGCTAATCTTTGCAATTGCGCCAATCTGGCTTGTCGCTAGCTCTCGTCACCTTTGGGCGCCTTTTAGCGGCTAATGGCGTGGCTTCGCGGCGTGCATTCTATCAGTTTTTTTCGGCAGTTTTCCATTCGGCTAGAGGATTTATTGGCTTAGTCTCTAGTTTGGACCCACATTCAGCTATCTGCTTTCTGTTTCAGCTCATAAAGAATTTTAAGCGCTTCTTTCGCGGTGATCTCATCGACTTCCAGCCTCTGCAGAAAGTCCACGGCAGGATGGGGCACGGTGGCAAACATCTCACTCTGAAATGGCGAGTCGGCTTCAGCTGCGGGCACCGATGAGGATGTGGAGGGGCTCACCGCAGTTGTTGCTTGAGCCGGCGTGTCGATCTCCAATTGCTGCAATTTCTCTCGGGCCTTCTCGATGACGGCGCGGGGTATACCCGCCAGCTGGGCTACCTGCAGGCCATAGCTCTGGTTGGCGGGCCCCGCCTTGACGGCATGCAGGAAGACGATGCCATTGTCGTGCTCGATCGCATCCAGGTGCACGTTAACGATCGCAGGATAAGTCTCCGGCAGAATGGTAAGTTCGAAATAGTGAGTGGCGAATAGGGTGTAGGCCTTCACGTGTTCTGCGATATACACCGAGGCGGCCCATGCTAGGGATAGGCCATCGAAGGTGCTGGTGCCTCTGCCAATCTCATCCATAAGCACCAGGCTGTTTTCTGTGGCGTTGTGCAGGATATTCGCCGTCTCGGTCATTTCCACCATGAAAGTAGAGCGGCCACCGGCGAGATCGTCGGATGAGCCGATACGAGTAAAGATTCTATCGATGGGGCCTAAGGTAACTGCTGTAGCCGGCACGTGGCTGCCACACAAGGCGAGCAGGGTGATCAATGCGGTCTGCCGCATATAGGTCGACTTACCGCCCATGTTCGGGCCGGTAATGATTAGCATCTTCTGCGTGAGGTTTAGACAGACGTCGTTAGCAACGAATGTGTCGGCAGTGACTTTCTCCACAACCGGGTGTCTGCCGCCTTCGATAGTTATGCCCGGCTCATCGCTTAACACCGGCTCACAGTATTCAAGATTCACCGCGCGCTCGGCGAAGCAATTCAGCACATCCAGCTCGGCGAGAGCCTCGGCGCTGGTGATCAGTCGCGTGAGCTCCGTGGCGAGCTCTTCAATCAAGGCGTCATACAAGGCCTTCTCGCGGCTCAGCGATTTGCTGCGTGCGCTCAATACCTTGTCTTCGAATTCTTTTAACTCGGGGGTGATGAAGCGCTCGGCGTTCTTCAGTGTCTGGCGGCGCACATATTCTGCGGGCAATTCGGCACCGGCCTGACCCTTGCTGATTTCTATGTAGTAGCCGTGCACACGGTTGTAGCCGACCTTGAGCGTGGCGATGCCGGTGCGCTCCTTCTCTCGAACCTCAAGATCGATTAGATACTGGCCGGCGTTGCTGCTGAGGTTGCGCAGTTCGTCGAGCTCGGCATCGAAGCCTGTGGCGATCACGCCTCCCTCGCGGATAACCACCGGAGGGTTCTCCTCAAGGGAGCGAGTCAGCAACGCGCTCTGCTGGGGAAACTCGCCTATGCGCTGCGCTATCTCGGTAATGTAGGTCGCCGTCATCGACGACAGCTGCTGTTGCAGTTGCGGAAGCTGAGCTAGACCGTCGCGCAGCTTCGCCAGATCCCGTGGGCGCGCCGAACGCAGCCCCAGGCGCGCGATGATGCGCTCCAAGTCGCCTATGTTCTGCAGCACCTCATGCAGGGCCTCGAAGTGATAGTCACTCTTCAGTGCGGCGACCGCCTGTTGTCGCAGCAGCAACTGGCTGCGCTGCCTAAGTGGTCGATTGATCCAGCGCGATAACAGGCGGCTGCCCATGGCCGTCGCTGTGCGATCGATCACCGACAGCAGGGTATTGTCCTTGCCGCCGGCAAGATTACTATCCAGCTCCAGGTTGCGGCGGCTAGCAGCGTCGAGGATGACGCTGTCTTCCTGACGCTCTACCTGTATCCCCTGAATATGGGGCAGGTCCGATTTCTGCGTCTCCCGCGCATACTGAATGAGGCAGCCGGCAGCCTGGAGGGCGGCGCTCAGATCTTCGCAATCGAAGGCGGATAGATCGCGGGTATTGAAAATGTTCGGTGAGGATTCGGTTCGCGTTCTCCAGCTCGAATTCCCACACCGGTCGCCTGCGTTTCGCAGGATGATTCAGTGCGGCTTCCACCTCGGTTAATTCTTCCTGAAACAGAATCTCGGCAGGCTGGATGCGACCTATCTCGGAAGTCAGCGCGTCCAGGCCTTGCATCTCGCTAAGCACGAATCTGCCGCTGCTGATATTCATGAAGGCGATGCCATAGGTTTTCTGCGCGGCAGTCTTGCCTGCGCTAGCGCTGATGGCGAGCAGGCAATTATCGCGGCGCTCGTCCAGCAGGGCTTCATCGCTCACCGTTCCCGGTGTGATGATTCTAACAACCTGTCTCTCTACCGGGCCCTTGCTGGTAGCCGGGTCGCCGATCTGCTCACAGATGGCGACGGAGATACCGGCCTCGACCAGCTTCGCCAGATAGCGATCCGCCGCATGGTAGGGGATGCCGCACATGGGAATAGGCTCGCCGCCGGATTTACCGCGGGCGGTGAGAGTAATGTCCAGAACATTGGCAGCGCTCTTGGCGTCTTCAAAGAACAACTCGTAGAAGTCGCCCATGCGATAAAACAGCAGACTGTCTTGGTGCTGTGCCTTGATGCGCAGAAACTGCTGCATCATCGGAGTGTGTGTTTTTGCGTCGGTCAATTGGCTAACTGCTGAGTCGATTGAATGCTGTGAGGAATGGTTTTCGTTTGTAATTGTTGGTCAGAATTCTACACGGTTTGACGAGCGGGGGGCATTGCTAATTGGCTTGGGGT
The DNA here is from genome assembly GCA_943842505.1 of uncultured Pseudomonadales bacterium. GTDB lineage: Bacteria > Pseudomonadota > Gammaproteobacteria > Pseudomonadales > Pseudohongiellaceae > UBA9145. The sequence continues at coordinate 66,593 of CALTDI010000021.1, forward strand.
AGTGTGTGTTTTTAGCCGTGGTTATTTACGGTTCACTTCAATCAATGAAGCCGTTAACATGAGGCCATGTCAGACTCTCTCAGCAACTCCATCCCCGAACTGGTTCAACAGCTGGCTGACCAACTCCTCGCAAAAAAACTCATCATCTCCACGGCCGAATCCTGTACCGGTGGCTGGGTCTCTCAATCCCTAACGGCGCTCGCTGGCAGTTCCGTCTGGTTCGATACCGGCTTCGTTACTTATTCGAATGAGGCGAAGCAGCGTCTGCTGTCTGTGCCCGCCGCCATCTTCGACAGCGACGGCCCGGGTGCCGTAAGCGAGGCGACGGTGCTGGCCATGACCGCCGGTGCGATTCAAAACAGTAGAGCCAATCTGGCGGTGGCCGTCAGTGGCATCGCCGGCCCCGATGGCGGCAGCGAAGAAAAACCTGTGGGTACGGTCTGGATCGCCTGGCAGTGGGAAAGCAAAAGTCTCGCGCGATGCTTCCATTTCAGCGGCGACCGCGAGTCTGTGCGCAGGGCAACGGTGCTCGCCGCCCTCGATGGCTGTCTATTGTTAGTTGATTAGACAGAAAAACTAAAGGAATTCGATTTTTTGCCAATATACTGGTTGTATATACAGTAATAATTTGTTTAAATTTCCACTGGTCGTATATACAGTAGTTTAGAAATTGGGCCCGGGTGCAAAGAAAGAGCAGCTAAAGCCCGCAGGAAAAGGCCACATAGACAACTTATCGGAATCTTTTAGGAAACAGGTGTACACAATGCAGATCACAACGAGCGCTGTAAGCAACAAATTATCAACCAGATTGGCGCCAGCGGAGTCTGCTAACACAGGGTCATACGATTTATGGCTGAACTCGATGTTACCTACCGTGAGTCCATCGATGGTCACGGGAGTGACTTCGAGTTCGAGCCACCAGATTGCGGGTCAGATTGTGAACCTGAGAATTGACAGCGAACGTCTTGCCGAAAAGCTCATGCAGCTAGGCTGCGATCAAATGCCAACGGGCATGGCTAAGGAAAGATTGTAAGAAAGACTGAAAGAAAGACTGAAAGAAATTTAGCAAGTAGCCGGGGACAGGCTACTATTTAAAACTCAGGAGACTGAGTTATTTAGGGGCAACCCGACAACTGCTTTACTCACGGAACCAGGCTTCAGTTGTGAATGTAAACACAAGGAAATTAAGATGATTGAAGGTAACGACAACAAAGAAAAGGCACTCGCAGCTGCGCTAACGCAAATCGAGAGACAGTTTGGCAAGGGTTCCATGATGCGGCTCGGCGACACCGATCGCGAGCCAATACCGGCCATCTCTACTGGGTCGCTGGGGCTGGATATAGCCCTTGGCATAGGCGGTCTGCCACGGGGCCGAGTGGTTGAAATCTACGGGCCAGAGTCCTCGGGTAAGACTACCCTAACGCTTCAGGTTATCGCCGAGGCACAGAAGGCCGGCGGCAGCTGTGCGTTCATCGACGCAGAACACGCGCTGGATCCTATCTATGCGGGCAACCTGGGTGTCGATGTCGACAACCTGTTAGTGAGCCAGCCGGATACCGGTGAGCAGGCGCTGGAAATATGCGACATGGTCGTACGCTCAGGTGCCTTGGATGTCGTTGTCATCGACTCCGTAGCGGCGCTAACGCCGAAGGCTGAGATCGAAGGCGACATGGGCGACAGCCACATGGGTCTGCAGGCCAGACTGATGTCTCAGGCACTTAGAAAGATGACAGGCAACATCAAGAATTCCAATACTCTGGTTATCTTCATCAATCAGATTCGTATGAAGATCGGTGTCATGTTCGGCTCGCCGGAAACAACGACGGGCGGCAACGCACTGAAGTTCTATTCGTCGGTAAGGCTGGATATCCGCCGCATCGGTTCGATCAAAGAGGGCGACGAGGTAGTCGGCAACGAGACTCGAGTCAAGGTCGTCAAGAACAAGGTGGCACCACCTTTCAGACAGGCTGAGTTTCAGATCATGTACGGCAAGGGTATTCATCATTTGGGCGAGGTTGTTGATCTGGGTGTTAAGCAAGGCCTGGTCGAGAAGTCCGGTGCCTGGTATGCCTATAAGGGTGAGAAGATTGGCCAGGGTAAGAAGAACGCCAGCCTGTATCTAGAAGAGAACCCGCACATCGCCGAGGAAATCGAATTGCAGATTCGCGCACAGCTATTAGGTGGCGATCTGATCGAAGAGGCAGCCAATTCTGAAGAAGAAATACCTGCCAACGATGACGATGTGGTAGTGCTAGCCGATGCCAAGAAGAGCAGCTAGCGAGTAATAAACGGAAAGGCGCGACACACGTAGTGAGAATACAGCGAGAGCATAAGAGATGAGCTTGCTATCACAGAAAATACGTTCAGTTGATAGCGAGAACATCGCCGAAAACGCTGGGTGTGTCGAAAGCCGAAAGAATTACAAAAAGAATCACAAAGCTACTCAAGTGTCTGAGACAGCATCTTGTAACGATGTCCCTGTTCTCCGGCGGGCCGCAATGGACTATCTGGCTCGCCGGGAACATTCTTTTTATGAGCTCGCTCAAAAGCTAGGCAAGAAGTTCCCCGATACTGACAGCGAATTACTCACCGAAGTACTGGACGTGCTGCGGGCGGAGAATTTGCAATCCGATGAGCGCTTCACCGAATCCTATGTACGCTATCGCAAGTCCAGAGGCTTCGCCTATCTGCATATCCGTGGCGATCTATCCGCAAGGCGGGTGAGCGAAGAGCTGATTAACGAGCACCTGTTGATCGACGACGAACACTGGCAGATTATGGCGGACGAACTGGTAGTAAAGAAGCTGCGCAATCAAGAGCCCCTCGTCTTCGGTTCCAAGTTGCACAGGAAGCTGACTAGATTCCTGGAATCCAGAGGTTTCTCCCCACAAGAGTCCCGAAAGGCACTCGATAAGCACCTCGCCTAAACGGGATTTTATTAGGCCTAGGCTAGTGATTAATTAGCCAATAATGGACTATACTTTAGCTTCGCTCATTCAGCAGAAGCCATCGAATGCAGTTCTCTCCTCTAATTAAGAGCCCTAGACTAGCCACAATCGTCTGTGCCGCGCTTCTATCATCGCTACCTGCTCTAACGCACGCCAACACCTTCTCACAGCTCGCCGTCAGCGCGGGCGAAGAGAGCAATGTTCCTAGGGCCCTAGACGGCCCCAACGAGAAAGAATCCAGATTCACGCAGCTGGAGTATTCCTTCGGCAAGCTCTATGAGATGGGGGCGAAGAATACCCTGGTCCTTAGCGCTGCCGTAAGCTCTGCCAAGTTCACCGACCTGAGAGGTTTCGACAGGGTAGGCCTCAGCGTGGCTGCTAACTACAATTACAAGTGGGCCGCTGGGCGCCTACGCGCCGGTAGTGTCTCTTAGTACGTCTTATGGCGTAGAGGAATATAAGGGAAGGGCGCGAGATAACGATCTGCTCACCGTCGATGTGAGTTATCTGAAGAGACTGTCGCCTGCCTGGTTTCTGACACTGGGGGCAGACTATCGGAACAGCGGCGCAGACAGCCTGCCATTTGATCCCATCATCAATGAATTCGGCTATGATCCGGTTCGCAGCCTTCCCTTCGATCTCTACGACTACGATTCGACATCCTTATATGCCGACCTGGAGTACGCCTTCGAGAATGGCGTGCTCCTCAATGGCGGCTATAGACGCGTCAATGGCTTTACGGTATCCAGCACCACGACGCCTACGCTCAAACTGTATAAGCTGGCCAGTGCACTGTATACCGACCCCGCATTCGACAGCGGCTGGGTAGCCTATCAGCTAGAGGCAGACACAAATGAATGGTCGCTAGGGCTTAGTGTGCCTAGTTCTCGAGACTCGTCGATAAATCTCGGATACAGCTTCTACGACATCAGGGCGGTTGGCAGAAAAACCTATACCAATAGAATCTTCTCCGTCAGCTATGTGCACAATTTTTAGTGACTACGATTCTTATGAAAGCGATTGATAACTTTTTTCAATGTTCTTTGCAGAAAGCTGCGGGGTTTGTTTTTGCGGTAAGCGTTTCTTTTGCGTTGCTGACTTCATTCGCTTCTGCCCAGGGTGTTGTGCTGCGTCTGCAAGATAGCGACGGCGAGCCAGTAGTCGAAGCGGTGATGGAACTGCTCTCCGATTCGGCGAGCAGTTCAACATCGACTGCGCTGCAAGAGGTAGAGATAGATCAACGCGATAAGGAATTTATTCCAAGTGTAACTACCGTTGTCGCAGGGGGCAGTGCCAGCTTTCCCAACAGCGACGATATCCTGCACCACGTGTATTCGTTCTCGCCGGCAAAGACATTCGACACCCCGCTGTATGGAAGCGATTTGGATAGTCAGTACAGAGAGGTGTTCGACGTGCCGGGGGTGATCGAGATCGGCTGCAACATACACGACTGGATGCTTGCCTATATCTATGTGGGTCAATCTGAGTTGATGGCGATTAGCGATGAGCAGGGTGTTGTCTCTCTAACGGGCATGGCGCCGGGTTCCTATACCTTGCGAGTCTGGCACTCGCGATTGGACGCGCCACAGAACTACATGGAACAAGAAGTTATTATCGAAGCAGGGCGCACCGCAGAGCTGGAGATGACTATAGAACTCGCCAGAGACAGGCGAGTACGCAGAGCGCCCTCCGCAAACAGAAAACGCTATCGCTAATTCAGCGCCTTCCATTTGATGAGTCTAATGCTAATTAAGTGTCACCTCTCAGTACCTGTTAATGAGAGCGTCTCCTTCTCCTTTTCTTTCTCTTTTTTCATTGAAAGGATCTCCAAGTTATGAGTTCGGCCGGCTCCGTCTTTTCATTCCGCAGTTTTAGATCGCGACTCATCGTGTTCCTGCTGGGCCTGCTCATCCCGGTGCTCGGTGGTATCTTCTACTACGTCAACAGCAACAACACCGAGTACACCGAAGAGACTATCAATACCTATCTTGAGCTGGGCGCCGATGTCTTCGACTATACAAGAGAGCAACAGGCCTTCACCCTGCAGGCCATAACCAACAGTCTCACCTGGGACTTCGGCTTTCGCACCGCCTATGCGGCACAAGATCCGGCCACTCTGTTCGACGCGGCACTCAACGTGATGGACCGGTCCCTGGATAGCGCCGAGATGTTATTGATCGTCGATCTTGAGGGGCGCGTCATCATCGATACCGAGACCCAGGGTATGGAGATACTGAGCGGTTCCTGGCAACAACTGCTGTTTGATGCCGACGAGAGCGAAGAGGGGCGTTCCGAGATGATCATCGCCATCAATGGTCTGCCGTTTCAGGTGATTGCCTTACCCCTGTATCTGCCGCGTCAGGTTGCCTGGATAATCGGTGGCTTCGCCCTGGATCAGGAATTCGTCGATACAGTAAAAGAGACGACACTCTCCGATGTCAGCATCGTTAAGTTGGAACGAGGCGGCGATTCGTCCGCACAAGATCTTCAGGTCATAGTCTCCACCCTGGCCACAGAAGATCAGTCCGCGCTCGCCGCACAGATACAGTTTGATGATTCCACTATATCCGACCTGCAGCGCATAAGAGCACCATCCCAGGATTACACCTCTCTGCTACGGCGTCTGTATGGCCAGAAGAGTGACCCTCTACAAGTATTCGCGGTTATCCAGCGCTCCTACGATGAGAACAGTGAGAACGTTGTGCAGTTTCGTTCCCTGCTGATTCAGTTCTATCTGCTGGTGCTCGTCGTCAGCCTGCTCGCCGTCCTCTTCCTCGCGCGCTCCATTACTACCCCCATAACCAAACTCGCCGCCGTAGTAAAGAAGATAGAAGAGGGCGACTACGATCGCTCGGTGACGGTTCAGTCCGCAGATGAGATAGGCGAATTGGCAGACTCGGTTAATTCCATGGCCAGAGGCCTGGCGGAGAAGGAGAAGGTGCGCGACCTATTGGGCAAGGTCGTCTCACACCAGATCGCGGAGCAGCTGCTCAACAACCCTGTGGAGCTGGGTGGCGAAGAACGGGTGGCCACCATACTGTTCTCGGATATTCGCGGCTTCACCACCTTCTGCGAGGGCCTGCCTCCCAAGGAGGTGCTACAGGCTCTGAACAAGGTGCTCAGCACCATCAGCGATATCGTAGAGGCGCATCAGGGAGTCGTGGATAAATACAACGGTGACGCGGTGATGGCCCTGTTCGGCGTGCCTATTAAGGGAGAGACGGATACCGACAACGCGATGCTCGCCCTGCTGGATATAGTTGCCGCTCTGGAGAAGATGGATTCGGGTCTGTCAGCCTGCGTGGGGATCACAACGGGTGTCGTAGTCGCGGGTAACCTCGGTTCCAGCAATCGCATGAACTATTCGGTGATAGGCGACACGGTAAACCTGGCTGCACGCTTGGAGGGCCTCACGCGCCTGTATGGCGTCTCCAATATTGTCAGCGAGGCGAGCAAGGATGATGCGCCAGGTTTTGCCTACCGCGAGCTCGACATAGTCTGTGTGGCGGGCAAGTCGCAGTCGGTGCGTATCTTCGAGCTTCTGGGAGAGCCGGCGCAGCTAAGCGACGAGAAGAAAGAGGAGGTAGCCCTGTTCGCAGAGGCACTTCGTCAATACAGAGAACAGAATTGGAATGAAGCGGCCGAGATGTTTTCGCAACTCCAAACAAAATGCGACAATGCGCAACTGTGTCAGCTCTTTCTCGATCGCATCGAAAAATTTAGAGAAACCTCGCCCGGCCCCGATTGGCAGGGCGACTATGTATTTGATAGCAAATAGCGAGAGAAGAGCGGGAATAGGGCTAAAAAAGAGCAAGATAAGAACGAGAGCAGAACGAGACAGCGCAGAACGAGAATAGAACTACAGATTAACGAGAATATAAGGAACAAAGAACATGAGCAACGAGCTTGCTTAGCGAAATAGCCAAAGCCCGAGCGCTGCTTTTAAAATACTCATACAGTTGAACCCCAAACTTTTGGAACCCGCAATGAAATTGATCAAACCCTTTCGAGGTCTTCGACCAAGTCGTGAACTCGCAGCGAAAGTTGCCTCACATCCCTATGACGTTCTCAATAGAGAAGAGGCGTTCGAACTTGCCAAGGACAATCCCCTCAGCTTTCTGCATATCAACAAGCCCGAGGTCGACATGGATGCCTCGGTGGATGTGCATGATCAATCGGTGTATGCGAAGGGCCGAGAGAATCTAGACAGATTTCAGGCAGAAGGCACGTTACAGCAAGACAGCGAAGAGACACTCTACGTCTACAAGCAGGTCATGGGAGACCACGAGCAGGTGGGTCTGGTCGCGATAGCGTCAGTCGACGCCTTCGAGAACAACCTGATCAAGAAGCATGAGTTCACCCGCCCGGAGAAAGAAGACGACAGGGTGAATCACATGGTCGCCCTGGATGCGCAGGTGGGCCCGGTGTTTCTAACCTATAAGGCGCACGCCGAGGTGGATGCCCTGATCGCCAAGGTAACCGCTACTGAAGCAGAATATGACTTCGTGGCGGACGACGGCACCCGACACGTATTCTGGGTAGTCGAAGACCTAACACTCTCCGCAGACATAGAGGCGGCGTTCTCCCAGGTGCCTCATCTGTATGTTGCCGACGGCCACCATCGCTCGGCCGCCGCCTCGCGGGTTAAACATCTGCGTCAGAAGCAGAATCCGGATCATACGGGTGATGAATCCTATAACTACTTCCTGGTTGTTCTATTTCCGGACAACCAGATGCAGATTCTAGACTACAACCGTCTGGTTAAAGATCTTCACGGAGCCGACAGCGCGAGCTTCCTGGAAAAGCTGAGTGCCAATTTCGATATAGAGAAGTTGGATCTAGACGCGGCAAAGCCGGGCGTGGCCAGAGAGTTTGCGCTGTACCTCGACAAGCAATGGTACAAGTTGCGCAGCAATGAAAACCTGGTCTCGAAGATAGACGAGCAGGATCCGGTGGGCAGTCTGGATGTGAGCATACTGCAAGACTTCGTATTCACGCCGCTTTTGGATATCGTAGATCAGCGTACAGATAAGCGTGTCGACTTCGTTGGAGGTATTAGAGGCTTTGCTGAGCTGGAGAAGAGGGTGGATTCCGGTGACTGGGCCGCGGCGTTTGCGTTATACCCAACTTCAATTGAAAGTTTAATGGCTATCGCCGATGCCGATGAAGTAATGCCACCGAAATCGACCTGGTTCGAACCGAAACTAAAGAGCGGCCTGGTAGTCCACAAGCTGGACTAGCACTGCCTAGTCGGAAAAGGGGTTGCCTAGCCCTTGGCTGGGCAACATTCCTGCATGCAGAGCTCATTCGCCTTGAGGGGAAGGCCGTCCCTCCACGCACTGTTCCTGAAGTTCAGACGCAGGCAGAGGTAGTGCATAAATGCTTCGGCCAGCTTCTGTTTGGTTTCGCTTAGAAATTTCATGCTTTCGTCTCTGTTTTGCTCAATTTCGTGTATTGCTGCTCTATGTGCTTATTAAACGCTCAAAGTTCTAAAAAGGTTTACAGGAACCCGAGCAATTACTTGAAAAGAATCCCAAATACGTTCCCAGGCTCTGCTTCTGACCTAAATTACCCACCGAACTGCATAAAGCGATAGGGCTGCCGCCAGAACACTATCGTCTAGGCTGATTCTCATGCCTCCAAAACAAAACAGGGCGCCACGCTCAAGCAGTGGCGCCCCGGAGTTACTCCTAGATGCCAGCTAATCAACGCTAGCGTCTATATAGAACGTCATTAGGCGACATTCTGATTGTTCACATCGATAAGTGCAGCCTTCTCGCTGCCGATAGTGATCTTCTTCGGCTTCATGGCCTCCGGAATCTCACGAATCAGCTCGATATAGAGCAGGCCATTGGCCAGGCGCGCGCCAGTGACCTCGACATGGTCGGCCAGCTGAAAGCGGCGCTCAAAATTGCGCGCTGCGATGCCCTGATGCAGGTAGTTGCGAGCGCCTGGCTCCTCGCCAGCCTTCTTGCCGACAACCGTCAGCGTGCCTTTCTCGGTCTGAATATCCATCTCCTCTTCCAGAAAGCCAGCCACAGCCATAGTAATTTGGTATTTATCCTTATCCAGCAACTCGATGTTGTAGGGAGGGTAGCTCGTCTGATTGGTATCGCCGCGATTTACAGAGTCCAGCAGCGAAGAGAGGTGGTCAAAGCCAACAGTGGAGCGGTATAGGGGTGAAAAGTCTAAAGTACGCATAGTCATATCCTTCCTTTTAAGCAATATGTTTTAAGTGAATTCGCCCATCGAATCGATCGGGCGGCGAGCAAGCCTCGGTTGAGCGCCTGCTACAAGAATAAATATGGGGATGTGATTAGGGTTTTCAAGGAGTTAAGGGTGCTCAGCCGGAGTCTGCCCCTTACTAACTGAATATAAACAAGTTTATTGTATTTGTACGAAAGCGCTGCGCCCAATTGCATGGTAGTCGATGCCCAGAATTTCGAGGAGAGCAGGGTCGTAGAGGTTGCGGCCATCGAAGATAAGCGGGTGATTGAGCGAAGGTTTGATGGTATCGAAGTCTGGTGCGCGGAAATGCTGCCATCCGTTACAGATTACCGTAGCATCGGCGCCTTGCTGCACATTCTCACAATTCTTCCGTGCTCTTGCAGGCTGGGCTGTGGCTCTTTTTAAGTGTAGGCCATTTGTTTTTGAACTCAGGGATATTTGGCCGGATTCTTCAGAGGCTGTTGGTGCCGCTAAGAACCTTCAGACTTATTAGAACGTTGGAGAAGATTGAGCTTCTTCTGCACCGTTGCGCGGCGTTGATGGTCTCGGTCACACATTCATGCAAGATTGAGTTAGTCGAAAGAGGCGTGCCGACTGAGATGATAGCAGTGATTCTTAACGGGGTTGGCTGCCACTCTATCTTCCACAAGAGAAAGATGACGCGCTAGCCGTTCAATATGACCTGCAGGATAATTTCGTAGTGGGTTATGTGAGTACCCGCAGGATGGCGCATGGGCTTGATAGGCTACTAGAGGCAAACACTATGCTCGAAGACGATGGTGTGTCTTTCTTTTCGCTGGAGATGGGGCGAGGGCTTAAAAGCTTGCCAGGAACGTGCAAGAAAGGAAACTAGGCAATGTTGTGATGATGGGGCGAGAACCCAAAGAAAAGGTGTCGGCCCTCTGATCGCTTTCCGATGTTTCTACTATACGCTTAAAGAGTACAGTGCTATTGAGTAAGGTTATCCCATCGAAGCTATTCGAAAGTTTCGCCATGGGCTTCCTGCTGCAACTGGAGTGCCCGAAGGTGAGGCAACATCCTTGGCGACTAAATATCAGGGCGGCATTGTCTCTGAGCCCGAGAATGCGCGGCAGCTCTGTGGGGTGATTGAGAAGCTCAATAGTGATCGTGACCTGCTGGGGCAGTTTGCCGGCAACTACGAAATAGTAGCCAAGGAGTTCGATCGGAAGAGCTTGTCACGTAAGATGTTCAAAGAGTTGCAGGGTTTGACTGTTAGCCAGCGATAGATAGAGGCATGATGGGGATTACATTCGTAGCTCATTCGGGCTTACGCTATACTTGTACCTTATTCACCAGCACGCTTCTGTTGCGCAAGCTGGGGGATTTAATTTGATTTTAGATAGAGACTCAAACTTTGGCCTTTAATAAATTCCAAGACTTCCTGGGCGGCCTAGTCGCTCGCCAACGTGACCGTTTCTCCAAGAACGGTGCTCCCGATATTGATGACTTGCTGGATCGTCTAATGGGCAACATCGGCGAGGTGTCTGCCATCGTCGCCGCGCGTGAGTTGCTGGATGTGTATAAAGGTCTGGGCGATGAAGGTAAGAAGGAGTTTTTCTTCAACATAGAACAAAACTTCAATGCAGCGCCAGCCAGCGTTAAGCTGGCATTCGATACCTATGATGCTGACCCTAGCAGTACTAACCTGAATCGCCTCTATCATGCAGCTGAACCGCGCCGCGTAGAGTTGCTACGGCGCTTGAATCAGACCCCTGGTGCAACACACGACCTGGTGGGTATACGCAAAGATCTGCTTGGTCTGCTGCGCGATCACCCCGAGTTGTCTGCTGTTGATGAAAACTTCATGCACCTGTTTTGTTCTTGGTTCAGCCGGGGTTTCTTATTGCTGCAGACTATTGACTGGTCTACGTCGGCGGCTATTCTTAATCGCATCATTCGCTATGAGGCGGTGCACGCGATTAAAGACTGGGACGACCTGCGTAGTCGTGTGGATAGGCCGAACCGGCGTTGTTTCGCTTTCTTTCATCCGGCACTGACGGATGAGCCGCTTATCTTTGTTGAGGTGGCGCTGAGTAATGAGATTCCTGGCTCTATCGATTCGATATTGAATGACGAGGCGGAAGGAGATGTCGACACAACAAAATTTACTACCGCTACATTCTATAGCATTAGTAACTGTCAGCCGGGCCTGAAGAATATCTCCTTCGGTAACTTCCTCATTAAGCAGGTGGTGCAGGAGCTGAAGGCGGACTTTCCGTCTATTAAGCAGTTTGTGACGCTGTCTCCTATCCCTGGCTTTAAACGCTGGCTGGATAGCGATACGGAAGAGGACAGTGCCGACCTGGTCGAGTTGAAGGCGCAGATGCGCTCTCTGGATATCGTTGTGGACAATGTGGCCGAGCACGAGGAGGCTATACGCAAGCTTGTGTTGAACTATCTGCTGTTAGCAAAGAGGGGGAAATATCCCCTGGACCCGGTCGCTCGATTCCACTTAGGCAATGGAGCACAGGTGCATCAGATCCACGCATCGGCTGATTTAAGCGACAAGGGCCTCGCTCAATCCTATGGGGTGATGGTCAATTATCTCTATGATCTGGGTTATATAGAGCGCAATCATGAGCAGTACGTCACCGAGGGCAATATCGAGTTCAATGACAAGTTGAAGAGTTCACTACTCAAAGGCTAGGTGCAGTCCTGGCCTTTTTCCTTTCCTGCTCTTTCTTTCTCCCTCCTCCCTCTGTTTTCCTGCCTATACCCATATTCCAGATACGTCGCTATTTTCTCACAGGCGGAGTAGACCCCTGTCCAATACCCTGTGTGCAAGATTCTAATAAAACCTTTATAAAACAGTATGATATCTAATATTCTTCTTTTCCTGATCGCAGCAGAGGGAAGACCTGGAGCTGCATCTTTTTGCACAGCGTAAAGCTGATATACTTCCGTCTCGGCATCTATCACACCAACTAACACAGCAACCTGCAGCGCCCCCAGACAATGACGCCTGATGACAAGCCCACACAAACCACCCTCTCTCCACAGGACGTGTTCAGCTCCTCGGAGCTAGACCAGTTGTGCCAGCGGATTATCGCCAGCGGCATATTAGGCAGGTCCAAGCACTATTCGGCGATGCTGGAGTATCTGGTTAAGTGCTCTGCCCAGAACCGGCAGCCGAAAGAGATTGATCTGGCTACGGATGTTCTCGGTAAGGATGGTGATTTCGATGTGTCGGTGGACTCATCGGTGCGTGTCTATGTGCATCAGTTGCGTAAGAAGCTTAGTGCCTATTACGAGCAGAACGAACTGGATGCTGCCTACAGGTTAGTCATCCCTAAGGGGAGCTATTCGTTAGCAGCGATCGCCACTACTCCTGTGGTCAAGCCCGCGAGCTTCTCTTTTACCAAGTTTGGCGTGAGCAACTCCTTGCTGCTGGCGGTAGTCGTTCTGCTTGCGGCGAATCTCTTGTACATGTCCAGCAGACAGGGCGAGGAGAGCGGGGCGCCCTCACAAGTTGCCGCGACACACCCAGTCTGGGATACGGTGTTGGGCGACGATCAACCTATATTATTAGTTATGGGAGATTACTATATCTTTGGTGAGCTAAACGCCAATGGCAATGTCGCCAGGATGGTTCGCGAGTTTAATGTGAACTCGCGTAGTGATCTGGAAGATCTGCAGTTTAGCGATATTGAGCATACCGAAAACTATCTGGATCTTGATTTGAGCTATATGCCGGAGGGTAGTGCCTATGCGCTGGCGAAGATAGTCCCGCTTCTGCAGAACGGTGGCAAGTCGGTAAACATAACGATGATGTCCGATCTAACCTCTGCGGATATTCGCAGCAACCACATCGTCTATATCGGTTATATCAGCGCGCTGGACAAGCTAACGAGCATGACCTTTGCCGGCTCAGGCCTGCGTATCGGTCGCAGCTACGATGAGTTATTCAATACCAAGACGGCAGAGTATTTCACCAGTGATGCTGGGTTGCCAGAGGAAGGTGACCCGTTTAGGGATTACGGGATGTTTGCAACCTTTCCGGCGAGCATCGATACCCAGGTGGTTCTCATAGCAGGTATGCGCGATGCGGGCCTGATGCATACGGCGCAGGCGGTATCGAATACCTTGGCTCTCGATGAATTAGTCGTATCGATTGATAGCGATACAGATGAGGCTCTCGCGAGTTTCGAAGCGGTGTACGAGGTGTTTGGTGTGGACAGGCTGAATTTTGATGCGAATCTGGTTTACAGCAACTTGCTCGATGCGAAGCAGATCTGGGCCTCGCCTCAGGCTAGCCGTTTAGACTAGCTCTGATCTTTCCTTTTCCCTTTTTTTTTCTCTCTCTCTCTCTCTTCCTGTTCTTTGTCCTGATTTGCGCTTTAGGGCACTGTCAGGCTAATCAGACGATCTTGTTCGCTCTAACGGCGCTGCGTCTTGCCTTGACTGCCTTCGCCTTGGCCTGATCGTCGCCGTACTTGTTGATCGAGAAGTACGCATTCTTCTGCTTTCTCTTCACGCCTTTGCCTTCCTGCCAGGTTGCCACCCAGGAATGATCTTTCTCTGAATAGCTAACGCCGATCTCGCCGGAGCTGTTCAGTGGCGATACCTTGCGCGGGCTGAACTTCGCGTAGGGCCAGTTAGTGCCATAGATCTTCTTGCCTTCAATATCTCGCTTCTTCTTTGCTGCGGCTATGGCCTTGGTCTTGCCGCCATATTTCTTGAAGGGGAAGGACTGCTGGAAGCTCTTGCTGTCGTATTTAATACGAACCCAGGCGCAGTTTGTGCCGCGGGATTCGATGATGCTGATGTGGTGTAGTGCGCTTAGTCTTTTCACGAGAACCTCTCTTCGATCTAGTTTTTCCGTCGCATCGCAATGACTGCTCAGAATGCTTTGTATCTAAACCTGAATAATAGTACAGCCGGAACAGCAGTGTTATGCCTTCAGCGGAAGGCTGTGACTCGGTTCTTATTGTCGGGCTCTGAAAACGCTGTAAAACACGAGTGACAATAAGGCAAGTGGGTAAAACCGGGAACGTATGAGCAAAGTGTACACCCATATTTAAAGGGCGGCTAGTTCAAGAGATTGTCATAAACGTTCGAGTCAGGACAAAGGATGGCTTGTTAGGCGTGGGACGCCATATGCTGGATTACGCCTGGCTTTCGACTCTCTACCTTGTCTATGCTGTAGTCGTAGTTGGCAGCGCTAGGGTCGATATCCTTGGCCTCATCGATCGCGGCGGACAGATCCGCCTGTGCGGCCTGCTTGGTGAGGTAAGGCCCCGAAATCTTGACCTGCAAGCTCGGCTCGTTTGGAGCGGTCGCTACGATGTAAAAATTCTTTGAATCCACTGTTTCTATTCCACCTGCCTGCTGGCAGATATATCAAACTATAATGATCTTGGTTCTGCTCCAGAGCTCGCTGTGGCACTGGCTGTAAGCACTATACGGGGTCTATCGGCCGCGTATTAAAAACCAAGAGTGCCTGTAATACAAGATCGGATGAATACTATTTTTCTTGCTCTCATTCCCGCTATTTTCCGCCAGGAATAAGACCAGAATCGCGAAGCATAAACCTCGACTCGCAAGGCTGTTGCGTCCCCCGTCACAAAACCGATCTTTAGCTGTAACAGGGCCTGTTGCCTATAAATACGCCCAAATAAGTCGGTTTGGATCTAGAATGAGTGCGCAGCTGCATTAAGCCCGAGCGCGGGCGCTGCATTTAACATAAAATGACGTAAATTCAATTAGCTACAGCGATTAGTTTATAACTCCTGACAGGCGAAAGATGTCTACAAACAAGTCAATTAGCATAGTCATGCCCGTGCGCAACGAGGCAGGGTGCATCGCGGCCCAGCTGCAGCGCCTGCAGGCCTATCGACGCCGTGGGCATGAGCTTATCGTCGTAGATGGGGGCAGCACTGATGATACGGTTCAACTGACCGCAGGCCTGGTTGATAGCTGTGAAAGCGGCGAGAGCGGGCGTAGCAGGCAGATGAATCAGGGGGCCGCTAGTGCTGAGGCCGATGTGCTGCTATTCCTCCACGCCGATACTGAGCTTCCTGAGGATGCGGATCAACTTATAATCGAGGCCCTTGCAGCGCAGAGCAGCCGCTGGGGCTGGTTCGACGTGCGCCTCAGCAACTCAGGGCTTCCATATCGCGTGGTGGCGGGGATGATGAACCTGCGCTCGCGGCTCACCTCGGTGTGCACGGGGGATCAGGCTCTGTTCGTCGAGAGGGCGCTATTTGAGGAGCTTGGTGGCTTTCCAGCGCTGGAGCTGATGGAGGATATCGCTCTGAGCAAGGTGCTGCGACGCGCGTGTAAGGCAGGGGCTAGGCCGGCGCGGCCCAATGGCGTGGCGGTGACGTCCAGCAGAAGATGGGAGCAGAATGGGCTGCTGGCGACGATACTGCTGATGTGGAAGCTACGATTGCTCTATTTCTTCGGTATTAAGCCCTCAAATCTTGTCAGGATGTACTATCCACGTCATGACTGAGCAGGCAACTTCAAATTCCCAATTGCGCCCCCGAATCGCCGTCTTCGCCCGGGAACCGCTTCTTGGCCATGTTAAGTCTCGCCTGGCCGACGAGATCGGTGAGACCTCAGCGCTGGCTGTGTACAGGGCGATGCTGGCTAGGGTGACTGGGCTGCTAGGCAGCGGTGAGATTGCAGAATGGGATCTGTGGGTAACCTCGAATACTTCTCATAAAGACTTTATAACTAATTGTAATAAAACAAATATATATCCTCAGGAGGGCGCGGATCTAGGTGCCAAGATGAGCCGAACCATAGAGCTGACCCTACAGCGCAATGATGCGAATGCAGCTGTAGTGATAGGCACGGACTGCCCGGCGCTGACTGCCGACTATCTGCAGCAAGCCCTGGATGCCCTGATCTCGGGCGTCGATGTGGTGCTGGGGCCTGCGGAGGACGGGGGCTATGTGCTGATTGGCATGGATCAGCCTCACCCGGCGCTGTTTTCCGGTATCGATTGGGGTACGGACCGGGTAATGGCCCAGACACTCGAGGCCATAGGCGCTTGCGGCCTGAGTTATCAGTTGCTGGACACACTATGGGACGTCGATAGGCCTGAAGACCTGAAGCGGCTGCGGCTATTGAAGCCGCCGTTAGACTGGGATGAAGGCTAGGAAAGGCCTGGTTACTTGAAACAGGGGTTAGTTGAAGGCCCGATCAACAGATAGATAGGCTGTCAGATAGTTGGCTAGTTAGATAGCTAGTAGACAGTTAGACAGTTAGACAGTTAGACAGTTAGACAGTTAGACAGTTAGACAGTTAGACAGTTAGACAGTTAGATAGGTCGATAGAAAGAAACCTAGATTGGAAGATAGTCTAGATAGTCTTGATTTGAAGATAGGGGCGATCAGTCCCTATCGAGAGAGGCTTCCAGCTCCATCAGCTTTTCAGCTAGCCGGTCGGAGTCTACTTTATAGTCCCCATTGAAGATGCGGCGGTGCAGGGATACGACCTTTGTGGCATTGATCGTAGGCAGTTCATCCAGAGCCGCACGCAGCTCATCGAGATCTATAGCAGGCTCAGCCTGCTGCTTATCCCTCTGCCTATCTCTTAGCAGGCTTGTGACCACCGATCTAACTGTTTCCTGATTCAATCTCTGCTGGTTGCCAGAGGTCTTGGATGTTGGAGTCTCTTTTTTCACAGGCGCAATTCTTCTCAATCCCTGATGGTAGCGGTTATTTCCCTAATCAATATCGTCTAGTAAGGCGGTTGGGTGTCTTAGAGGCGTGCTCTACTCACCACTACCTGGGTCTGTCTACTGGCCGAATCTTAGTCTAATTCCGGGCTGGATCAGCTGCGGGTCTATCCTATAACGACAGCTGAATTGATATCTTTAAGAGGGCTAACGAAACGGCTACGGGCAGGATCGACGGGCGTCTGATTCGTAAAAATACTCTATAACTTATTGTAAAAAAACAAGATTTTATTCGGCGAAGAACTGTTGGGCCTGCTGCTTTTGATTCCAGCGTAGTGTTCACTACGGCTTAATCGTAGAAAATTCCATGGCCATTTTTCGCAAAAATTGTTGAATAAATTTTCATTTCTGCGGCCAGGCTGCCTGTAGGCGAAGGTGCTAGCCTTTAAATCGCTAAGGCTTGCGGGGCGCTACTCTAGTCGATAGCGATCACGGCATTTCCATAGGCCTCGATGAACTCACTCGGCATTCTTGTCGCCTTGCCACTGCTGAGAGTCACGCAGATTACCTGCCAGTGGCCGCGCAGCACGGTCTTACCCGTGGCGACGTTAATCATCTGAAAGCGTCGCTCTAGACGTAGCTTCCTATCGCAGGCGGTTATCCAGGTGCCGATTCTCAACTCCTCATTCTCGAAGGTAGGCAGATAGTACTCGTAGCTCGCCTTGTGTATGGCAACGCCACGATCCAGCCGCTGATAGTCTGCAACCGTCAGGCCAAGAGACTGGGAATGACTCCACGCGCATTGCTCGCACCACACCACATAACAGGCGTTATTCGCATGGCCCATGCCGTCTATATCTGCCTCGGCTATCTGAATTGTGTGCACGTGAGGATCGGGATAGTCCCAATCGAACTGCGGATTAGTCATGTTCTGGTAGTGTTCCCGTTTCTTATTCGGTCTCAATGCGGCCATTATTCCACATTTAGTTGAGATCCGATCACGCTATATTGACCCAGACATTAGGCTTCAGCTGCTCAGGTCTGTCATTTCCACGACTTTTTGAGAACCGGTTCACAAATGTGGTGTGATGTGGGTCGCTGAACTGAAACACGCTGTGCACTATGCTAACAAACCCAAACCCCAATAATTGTGGGAAAGCGAAAACCAGATCTGAAAAGTTGCTCAGCAACTAGGTGGACGCTAGATAACAAGGCGGTTCTGGGGCGGTGCTCCAGATATTTGCCCGCGACTACCCGTAGTTTTATCGACTTTTAGAGCAGACAACATCACTCTTAAAGCCTGAGTGCGTTATGCCCGGTCACAATGGGGCGGCTGCAGTGCGGCTCAAGTGCGGTTCCAGATAGTAGAGCGAGTTTTGTGTATTTTGATCGTGATCGTGATCGCGATTAGCTGGCTAGAGGCAGAATGATTTGTAAGAATAGTCCTTATCTCTAGACTGGACTGCATTTGTATTCACGGTTGGCGGCTATATCATTTAAGCCTTCAGGCAGTGCGCACAGCCAGTGTGCACAGCTAAATACCAAAGAGAATAATATGCATGCTGTAATCGAAAATTCAGATTCGGGCTTCTTCGGGTATTGGGATAAGTTGTATGCAAATGATCCGGTGCAAAACCCGATCTATATGCAGCAGCGTGCCGACTCGCTAAAAATCGAAGACAGCGCTGCTCAGTTTACCGATCGATCTTTTCTCGTCATGGCGTCAGAAGAGCCCGTGTTTGGCTGCAGCCTTACACTGCATCTCGATGAGCAGGGTAGAAAATGCATCGGTTACTTTGGTCGCGAAGCCTCCAGTCATATTAATCAATCCTCGATACAGGTCCCAACAAACAATTTTCGACCAGAAGTCGTTCGGTTGCTGCAGGCGCACATCGGTCAACTCATCGAAGAGATTCAACCTCACTCTATAGAATATTTGGATCCGGTGTGTTGTGGAGTAATGTCTCCCATAACACAGGTGCTACTTAACCACGGTGGCAGGCCGGTTCCGCAGCGATCGCAGCTTATAGATATTTCTATCGCCGGGCGCGAGCTCCATCGCAATATGTCCAAGCGCTGTCGCGGCATGGTTGAGTGGGGAAGGCGGCACCTGGATATAGAGATCGTCCATAGTGGTTGCTTCGATGTTTCGACTAGCGATCATCCTCTTAGCAGTAATCTAGAAAAAGTTTTTACCGATAACGATAAATTTATCTATGAGTCGCTTGTAAAAAGAGGGAACGGATTCTTAATGCAGGGCCGCTATAAAAATGAGTTGGTTGCCAGCAGTTTATTCGTTCACAACAATAAGACCTGTCATCAGGTGTTTGCCGAAAATAAATCCGGCTCTTTAGACCGCCCGGTGCTGCATGCTCTGATCTGGGAGGCAATGCTTCACAGCAAGCGCGCGAGTTGCAGTCAATTCGATTTTGGTAGCACCGCTATCTGGTCGTCGAGCAAAAATAGCGTAAAACCCGATGATTTTAACGCGTCGAGTTTCGGTGGCGAGCGCCATGTCCAATTAAGAACTACCCTCAAGCGCGCTGCTGACTGATCTGCTATTCCTGTTTCTATTTCTGTTCTTGTCCGTCTCCGTCTCCTATCCGTCTCCCTATCCAGCAAGCAACTTCCTGCCTTAGATTTCTTCCCTGACGATTAGCTCAGAATACCCGGCGTGGGCGTTTGACTAATGCCGGTTGAGCGGGTCTAATTGAGTGGCATGCAGCGCAAAACCCATCCTCTAATTCTCGGACTAGAATCGATCATAAATGATTGAAAACGCCCAAATTCTTCTGATCGCCGATGACCAAGACTTGAGCAAACACCTGGAGACCGTTCTCGAGTTTCTGGGGGAGTCGATTACCGTCTGCAATAGTGCGGCCTGGGTAAAGCAGGTAGAAGAGAGCGCTTTTAAGAGTTCGCAGTTTTGTGCGGCGATCGTTGCCCAATGCGATAAGCAAGACTCGGTCGTGGTGATTCAGGAACTTCACGCCTGGGAGAAAGGTCTGCCTTTCATTCTGGTAGGCGAGCATAGTCTGGAGACGATCACAGATTCACAACTGCTAGCCTGCATTACCGCCCAATTGCCAGAGCGATTGAATTATCAACCGCTGCTGGATGCCCTGCATAAAGCAAAGCTGTTTCATGAACACTTCAATCGCCTGCGCGATTTTGATGGCGTGCGCGACTTTACGATGTTTCGCTCTCTTGTTGGTGAAAGCGACGCCCTGCAGAAAGTGCGCTATATGATGGGGCAGGTCGCCAGCAAGGAAGTGAGTGTCTTGATTACCGGGGAGTCGGGTACCGGTAAAGAGGTGGTTGCGAGAAATCTACATCTGAACTCGCATCGCTCGGACAAGCCCTTCATCCCAATTAACTGTGGCGCGATACCGCGGGAGCTTTTAGAGAGCGAATTGTTCGGTCATGAGAAAGGTGCCTTCACCGGTGCAATTGCCTCGCGGGCGGGGCGCTTCGAACTGGCCGACGGTGGCACGCTTTTTCTCGATGAGATTGGTGACATGCCGCTTAGCATGCAGGTGAAGTTGTTACGAGTTCTGCAAGAGCGCAGCTTCGAGCGCGTGGGCGGGGTGAATACGCTGCAGTCCGATGTCAGGATTCTGGCGGCGACCCACAAAGACCTGGAAGAGATGATAGCGAGCGGCGAGTTTAGACAGGATCTCTACTACCGAATTAATGTGTTTCCAATCGAGATGCCATCCCTGCGCGAGCGTCCCGAAGACATACCCCTGTTACTCAACGAATTGATCACCATCATGGAGTCTGAGAGCCGCGGCTCGGTGCGTTTTAATTCTGCCGCGATCAAGACGCTGCGTGACTACGATTGGCCGGGTAATGTGCGGGAGCTGGCAAACCTTGTCGAGCGCATGGCCATTCTCTATCCCCATGGCATAGTCGGTGTTGGCGACTTGCCAGAAAAATTTCGGCAGAAAGTGGATGCCACGTTAGCCGGCGGTTCTCCAGTTTCTTCTGATCAATCCCCGCAGGATTCTAGCGTGGTTCCTCTGCCCAGGCGTTCGGGTCAGTTCGAGGCAGCTGCTGCTGACTCAACCAACGGACTGTTACCCTTAAGCGGTATAGACCTAAAAGAGTATCTTTCCAACTTGGAGAAGGACCTGATCGAGAAGGCGCTAAGCGATAGCGGCGGCATAGTAGCGCGAGCCGCCGATAGGCTGCAGCTTGGCAGAACCACCCTGGTTGAGAAGATGCGAAAGTATAATCTGCAGAAATCCCAGGAGTTGGAGACTCAGCAGCAGTCTGAGCTTGGCGAAGGTGAGGGTGGAGCAGCAGGTGAAGGTAAAAGAGCAGGAGAAGGAGACAGGGAAGGAGGCAGAGAAGGAAACAGAGAAGAAGTTGCCAAGTCGGCAGATGTCATAGACGGGAACAAGACCGCCTCAAACTAGGCTAGTCATTCGCCTCGATTTTCACGCCCCCTAACACCGCAGATTTCAATTCCAGTTCGATGCGCAGGCCAGAGTTGTTTAGCTGCTCCATGCGCACCAGTAGAAAATTCCAATCTGTCGCAAGCCAGATCTCGGTTACTCGTTCATCCGAGGCGTCCCGCACTCGTTCCAGCTTTACGGTAGTTAACTCACCTATTGGAGTGCTGAGAACCTCATTACCCGCGCGGCGGTATTCGTGAGTCTCTATCTCGTCGCCATCTATTATCTCGAATGAAAGGTTCGATTCGATGCCCATATCAGCGATCAGTGCCTGTCTTATGGCGGTTTGGTAACTCAGCTCGTCCATGACGCCGCTGTGCAGTGGTATCTGCCAGCTCTCATCGTCTTCGCTGCTCATCGCCAGTGCAGCATCCCAGTTGAAGGCGATGGCATGGCTGGCGCGGCTGACGCCGGTGAGAGTATAGGAGTAGTTCTGGGGTTGGATCTGATCATCCACTAGTTCGAATGTGCTGAGCTGATTCATTCGGGCAAGAGTCTGCCCGACAAGGCTAGCCTCCAATGAGTTGCTTAACTCATATGAATTCGCGCCGGTCTTTGTGAGGCTGCGGGTGCCGGTGGCGGCCAGGCCATTGGCGCTGGCCTCATAGGTCGCGGAGTACTCTGTTAGTGGTGTGGATTGTGAATGGCTAGCGCTGTTGAAACCCAGCACTAAAACGGCGGCTAGTACGGCATTGTTCATGATTAGCTCAGTCGCTCGCCGGATTCGGGAAGCAGGCGTTCGTTCAGGTAGGCGTCGTTCCCATCGAGGCGTAACCGGCCATCGGCGAACCAGGAAACTACCGTAGGATAAAGGATATGCTCCTTCTGATGGATCTTCTCGGCGAGGCTGTCGGCATCGTCAGACGGCTCTATAGCGATAGCTTCCTGTGCGATGACCGGGCCGCCATCGAGTTCTTCGGTTACGAAGTGTACGGAAACACCGTGTTGCTTTTCTCCGGCATCGAGAACCCGCTGATGAGTGTTAGTACCCGGGTAGGCCGGTAGCAAGGAGGGGTGAATATTGAGAATGCGGCCCTGATAGTGTTTGACGAAATCGGCGCCAAGAATGCGCATGAAGCCGGCGAGAACGATAAGGCCGGGATTGTATTCGTCTATTGCCTTGGTGAGTGCGTTATCGAATAGATCGCGACTGGCGTACTGCTTGTGGTCTATTACCTGCGTAGCAATATTGCTCTGCTGCGCTCTGATTAATCCATAGGCGTCAGCCTTGTTAGAGATGACGCCGCTGATTCTATAGTTGCCATTGGCGCTGTTGTCCATGATGGCTTGTAGATTGCTTCCGTTACCGGAGATTAAGACAACTATTGAGCGATGATTGTTGTGCATCTCGTAGTCTGTTCGTCTCTAGAGCATGACTACTGAGGCGTCGTCGGCAGTCTCGCGACTGGCTACGCTGCCTAGCAGAAAAGCCTGCTGCGATTCTTTGTTGAGAATCTCCAGTGCCAGCTCTGTCTGCTGCTGTGACACACAGAGAATCATGCCGATGCCGCAGTTGAATGTTCTTAGCATCTCGGATTCGGCGACGTTGCCGTTCTCCTGCAGCCATTTAAAAATCTCTGGTCTGTCCCAGGCATCGGCTCTAATCTGCGCCTGCGCGTCTTCGGGCAATACCCGCGGCAGGTTCTCGGTAATGCCGCCACCGGTAATATGAGCAAGTGCATGGAGGTCGACGGACTCGGCCAAGGCGGCAATGGTCTTTACGTAGATCTTCGTGGGTTCCAGCAGGGTGTCCCCCAGAGTGCTATCGCCAAACGCCTGGTCGAGCCTGGCGCCACTGACTTCGATGATCTTGCGGATCAGTGAGTAGCCGTTGGAGTGTGGGCC
>CALTDI010000022.1 GCA_943842505.1 uncultured Pseudomonadales bacterium
TTGGTGACTTCTTTGCCGGGGAGAAGAAGTCGTTTACCTATAGTGTCGTCACCGACGAGCGTGCGAAGCCTCGCGTTATGAGCTCCCTGGTCATCGGCGACCTGCGTCTCGATGGCTATGTCAATGTCGTCGAAGATATTCGATTAGATACCGATGGCGATGGCATCAGTGATTTTAATGAGATGTTACTTGCCACCGATGCCTCGGACCCGGGTTCTGTGGATGCTAGTAATTCGGTGATTGACATACTTGCTCTGTATACACCGGGAGCTGCTTCTCTTTACCCCTATGGCGTGCAAACACGGATCAATCAGCTGATAAGTGTGGCGAACCAGACCTATGCTGACAGCGGGGTAAAAATAACCCTGCGGCCGGTCTATCATGGGCTGGTCGACTACAGCGACAGCAATGACATGGATGCTGCGTTGAGTGACCTTATCGCGAAGACGGAAAGTGCCTTCGGCAATGCAGATAGTCTACGCGAGACCTATGGTGCCGACCTGGTTATGTTGTTCAGACCCTCGCAGGTTGGCGAGGGTCGCTGCGGGCTTGCGCCGGTGGGTGGTTTCGGTACGAACGGGGATCTGAGCAGTCCGTCTGAGAAAGAGTCTGCCTATTCGCTTGTTGCAGTCGATTGTCCGGTCGACCTGGTTGCCGCTCATGAGTTGGGCCACAACATGGGTCTAAGCCACTCTCATCTGGAGGATGGCAGCGGCGGCACGTTTAATTTTTCAACGGGCTACGGTGTCGAAGGGCAGTTCGTTACAGTGATGGCTTATCCTGCGGCGTTTAATACCCAGACACGTGTATCTGTCTTTTCCAATCCCCTGACGGATTGTCTGGGTTTTGCCTGCGGCCTCGATGCAGAGTATGAATTTGGCGCCGACGCTGTGCAGTCGCTGAATCTTGTGCGGCATCAGATTGCGAATTACTTTCCCACCCAGGTTCCCGACTTGCCCGACATCAGTATCTCCACCCTGTCTGGAGAGGCTAGTGCTGCAACTATTTCTATAGCGGCGAGTCGCGACGGGGGTTTGTCTTTCTCCAATAGTGTTTCTAACAGCGACTCGGTTAGCTTAGAGGCAGACGTTGAGGTAGACCCACGACACATCGGTGAGCATGGCGGCATCTATGTGCTAATAGGGTTGAAGGGGCAGGGCCTGTTCCAATTGAATCAGCTGGGAGAGCTAGAGGAATGGGATGGCACGGTCGAAGGTTTGATCGCCTTTGGCGGGCAACGCTCCTTGCGCAAGCTAGAGCATCTCACGATAATGGATGGCTTCCGCTTAGGAAGCGCTTTCTCGAATCAACAACTGTCTGTATACGTTGCCTATTGGGTAGAGAGTAGTGGGGAGTTGGTCTATACGGGGGAGCCGTTCGAGCTTCGTATTCAGTAATTCTAGCACTATCAAATCTTATGCAACTCTTCTGTCACTTTTCTATTCTTTGCCTCTGCGCGGGTTCTCAATGTTTAGAGGCTGCCGTCTACCTCCTTCGAATTAAATATGTGTTTTACATCGAATATGGCTGACTTGTCTTTCGCGAACTTTCTGATACCCGCAATTCCCAATTCTTTAAATTGGTCATGGGCTACCGCTATGACTACGGCATCATAACTGTTTTCTTCTGGCTCGCTGATAAGAAGCTCGGATTCGTCGTCTACCCAGGGGTCATAGACATCGATGTGACTATGATAGGACTGCAGCGTGTCAATAATATCAACTACACGGCTATTTCTGCTGTCTGAACAATTCTCTTTGAAGGCGAGTCCCATGATTAAAACCCTTGAATCGATGATATGAATTCGTTTAGATAGCATCAGTTTTACCACACGCTCGGCCACATAGGATCCCATGCCATCATTGATGCGTCTTCCTGTAAGAATGATGTCGGGATGATAGCCGACTTGTTGTGCCTTATAAGCCAGATAGTAGGGGTCTACGCCTATGCAGTGGCCGCCAACTAGACCGGGAGAGAATGGGAGAAAGTTCCATTTGCTGCCGGCGGCCTGAAGTACCTCTTGGGTGTCTATGCCCAGCTTGTCGAATAAAATTGCCAGTTCATTGACCAGTGCGATATTCAGGTCGCGCTGTGTGTTCTCTATGACCTTGGCAGCCTCCGCGACCTTAATGCTGCTCGTCAGATATGTGCCGGCACGGATGATGCTCTTGTAGAGTTCATCGACTATCTGCCCTGCCTCAGGTGTTGAGCCGGAAGTTACTTTGACTATGGTGCTTAATGAGTGGTCTGAATCACCAGGGTTGATGCGTTCCGGGCTGTAACCTACATGAAAATCCGTGTTGAAGCTTAGTCCCGAAATCTCGCAGAGTAATGGCGCACACTCCTCTTCAGTTGCCCCGGGATAGACCGTAGATTCGAAGATAACGATATTTCCCTTCTCCAGATAGGAGGCTACCAGGCGCGTGGCCTTTTTTACCGGTTCTAAATTCGGCTGATGCTGTCCATCTACGGGTGTTGGTGCTGTGATTATATAGATGTCGTAATTCTGTAGGCAGTTCTCTTCATCGCTAAACTCGAGTGTAAGCGATTCCTGGAATTGCTCTGCTGTTAGCTCTTTGTTACTGTCGATGCCGCGCTTTAACTCTGTTACTCGTCGCTCATTGATGTCGAAGCCTATTGTGTCATAGAGCTTGCCAAAGGCATGGGCCAATGGCAGGCCTACATAGCCGAGGCCGATTACTGCTATGCGTGAATCTTTGCTTAGCTTATGAATGCTCATGATAGC
This sequence comes from uncultured Pseudomonadales bacterium, assembly GCA_943842505.1. Classification (GTDB taxonomy): domain Bacteria; phylum Pseudomonadota; class Gammaproteobacteria; order Pseudomonadales; family Pseudohongiellaceae; genus UBA9145. The sequence continues at coordinate 2,747 of CALTDI010000022.1, forward strand.
TACCTTGTTGGTTTCAATTTACATCTATGATCAGGAGAAGCTGGATTCTACTCGAATTACGGCTATCTTTGCGACCTAGTAGGAAGCCGGTTATGTTAAATTTGCGAGCTTTTGGCCCGAATCGCTGTGCTATACTGAGTTACGCAAAAAAGTCGAAATCTAACAGCTTTGTTGCCCGATTTTCGAGCTAACAGCACTAAGAGTTTAACGATGGCAGAATTCAATAATATAGGGTTAGTGGGTCGCCCCAGCCACGCCGGCGTAGTCGATACACTGCGTCGCCTCCTGAAATTCCTGAGCCTGCGAGATCTTACTATTCTTGTAGATGATCTGACCGCAGACCTTATTCAGGGTCACGGCCAGAGACAGTGCAAGCGCGAAGAGCTGTCGAAGTTCTGTGACCTGGTGATCGTGGTTGGCGGTGATGGCAGCATGTTAAACGTGGCGAAATTCGTGGCCTCCGATCAGGTGCCGGTGATTGGTATCAATCGTGGTCGATTGGGGTTTCTTACCGATGTCCTGCCCGATGAGTTGGAGGCAGTCATTACCGCGGTACTCGAGGGTAGCTATAGCGTAGATTCTCGCTTTCTTCTCGATGTCGAGGCGCGCTCCGGTGCGGCGAACGCTGACCAGGGTCAGTATCTAGGCTCTGCCTTGAATGATGTGGTGCTGCATCCGGGTAAGGCAGCGCAGATGATCAAATTCGAATTATTTATAGATGATAAGTTTGTCTACAGTCAGGAATCCGATGGCCTGATCGTTGCCACGCCAACTGGATCTACCGCTTACGCTCTCTCTGCCGGTGGCCCGATAATGCACCCCAGTCTAAATGCCGTCGTGTTGGTTCCTATGTATCCACACTCGCTGGGCAATCGTCCCATCGTGGTTGGTGGCGACAGCGAAATTCGCATCGTGGTGTCGGCAAAAGAAATCCTTCAGCCACAGGTTAGTTGTGATGGTCAGGTTCTGTATACCGCCTCGGCAGGCGACGAACTGATAGTGCGTAAGAAGGCTCTGCCGCTGAAACTTATTCATCCGCCAGAGCATACTTTCTACCAGGCCTGTCGTAGTAAGTTGGGTTGGGGTAGTCGCCTGGTTAGGGATGATGATTAAAGCGGTAAGACTGCCTATAGAAGTAAATCTATTGCGCTTCAGTCAATTGTTGAGTAGCCAGGGCGTCGCCCATCGCATCACTGAAGAGTCCGGCGAGCAGGTTATCTGGGTGCAGGATGAGCCCCATGCGGCGCTGCTGAAAGAGATGCTGGCGACATGGTCGTTTGAGCAGAGCTCATCGGCTAACGAGGCGTCTGCAGATACCGGGCAGCGCCTGTTCAATCCGCTCAATATCGCTCTAAGCCTGGTTCGCGCCTTCATGCGCGCCCCGGTAAGCTTTATCCTCATTGTGGTCTGTCTGCTCGTGGCCCTGGTCAGTCTATTGGGTACGCAGCCGCAGCGCGTCGCCTTCCTGTTCTACCCGGTGTTAGATAATACCGGTCTGTTTGCTCTTCTGGGCAGCATCGATAGCCCCTGGGACTTGTTGCGTAGCCTCACTCCAATGTTGCTGCATTTTGGCGAGTTACACCTGGTGTTTAACCTCATGTGGCTGTGGTATTTTGGGCGGCAGTTGGAACTCATTCAGCCACGCTGGTTGACTATCACCTTGATTCTGTTCTGCTCGGTCGCTGGCAATACTACGCAGTATTTATACACTGGATTTAATAATTTCGGAGGCATGTCGGGTGTGGTCTATGGTCTCGTTGGCTACACCTGGATAATTCACAGCCTCATGCCGCGCAGTCAACTGCGCATCAATAACAGCATGTTCGTAGTCTTCGTTATCGCGCTAATAACCATGGAGCTCGTTGCCTCTTCGTTTATAGCGACGGCGGCTCATGTAGGTGGCTTGCTAGCCGGATTGCTGACCGGGGTAGGCGCCGTAGTGCTGTATCGATTGGTCCTCGGTCGCGGGGCGATTGGCAGATAGAACTAAGAGTGAGGTTGGAAAGCATATGTTAGGTAAGGAACACAGTAACTTTAAGCGGCTGCTGCTGAACAGGCCGGGCTCTATAGAGCAATTAGTCGAGGGGATGAGCTTGGAGGTAGTCGACTCGCTAAGACTAGCCGTGGAGATCGGAAAATGGAGCGACGGCAAGCGCCTCGATGCACAGCAGGTAGAGCTTTGTATGCAGACGATTATTCTCTATGAGGCGAAACATCTGCCCGAGCAGGAACGGGTAGGTTTCGATCTGTCCGGGAGCTGCAAGAGTAAAACAGGCACAGAGCAGACACAGACTATTACGCTACTGCCCGGCACTGGCGCTGCGGATTTAGAAGGAAGCAAGGTATGAACAATGTGGCACAGGGCACGCTAAGAAAGATGTCGAGTCAACTGCGCAGCCCGGTCGAATATCAGTTACGCCTGGGAGATGCTGAGGTTCCTCTGAACCCGCTTCTGGAGAAGAAGATCAGCCTGCATTTTAGCGGTCAGATTAACTGCGTGAAATGTGCGAGAAAGACGAGCAAGGCTTTTAATCAGGGCTATTGCTATCCCTGTTTTCAAAAGTTGGCGGAGTGCGACTCCTGTATTATTCATCCGGAGCGCTGCCATTTCGATCAGGGAACTTGCAGAGAGCCGGCCTGGGGCGAGCGCTTCTGTATGCAGGATCATATCGTCTATCTGGCCAACTCATCGGGTCTGAAGGTGGGTATAACCCGCGCCACTCAGGTGCCAACGCGCTGGGTAGATCAGGGTGCGACCCAGGCGCTGGCAATTATTCGTGTTCGATCTCGCCTGCAATCCGGAACGGTGGAAGTCATGTTCAAGCAGCATGTCGCCGACAAGACTAACTGGCGGGATATGCTTAAGGGCGAGGCCACGTCTTTAGACATGCATGCCAAGGCGGCGCATCTGATCTCGGAATGCGAGTCCGATCTGAAGGAGCTCGAAGACAAATTTGGCTTCTTTGCAATCAGCGTGCTCAATGGAGTCGACGCGGTAATCATCGAGTATCCCGTCGTGACCTATCCAGAGAAGGTGACGTCACTAAACTTCGACAAGACACCGATAGTAGAGGGCACCTTGCTCGGTATTAAGGGGCAATATTTGATTCTGGATACCGGCGTGATCAATATGCGCCGCTTCTCCGGCTACGAGGTTGCCCTGCATTGTTAATACTAAAGCACTAAACCGACTAGCTAGAACGCAGGTCCGTAACAGGAATCTGTATTACATTAGTAATCATTAATTTAAAGAGTTTTAAGATATGAAAAATGCTTCGGCGAGAACTACCTACCTAAAAGACTATAGTCCGCCACCTTTTACCATTGTGACTACGGACCTGAGCTTCGATCTGTATGAAGATCATGCCAGTGTTGTCTCCAAGCTGCTGTTTACACGCAGCACTCATGAAGGCGCGGCGAATGCCACTAGTCTAGAGCTGCATGGGCAGTTATTAACGCTGGAGAGACTAGCGATTAATGGCCAGCCTCTGGCGCCTGATCAGTACCTGGTCGACGATGAGAGTCTGACCATACCGGAACTGGATGTGTTGTTGGGGGCAGGGTTTAGCGAGTTCCGCCTCGAATGCCATACTCGAATAGAGCCGCAGAACAACACGGCGCTAGAGGGTTTGTACAAGTCGAAGAAGATGTTCTGTACCCAGTGTGAGGCCGAGGGCTTTCGCCGCATCACCTATTATTTGGATAGACCCGATGTGATGTCGAAGTTCACTACCACGGTTGCCGCAGAGAAGGCCCGGTATCCGGTTCTGCTGTCCAACGGCAATAATATCGCCAGCGGTGAGGTCGACGGCGCCGCTGACAGGCACTGGGTTACCTGGGAGGATCCGTTCAAGAAGCCTAGCTATCTGTTCGCATTAGTCGCAGGTGATCTGATCAGTCTCGACGACACGTTTGTGACCTGTAGCAACAGAGAGATCGAGTTGCGCATCTTCGTCGAAGAGAAGGATATCGATAAGTGCGATCACGCGATGCGCTCGCTGAAGAATTCGATGCGCTGGGATGAACAGGTGTATGGCCGTGAATACGATCTCGATATCTTCATGATCGTCGCCGTCGACGATTTTAATATGGGTGCGATGGAGAATAAGGGGCTCAATGTGTTCAACACCTCCTGTGTGCTTGCCAATCCGAAAACAACTACGGATTTCGCTTTTCAGCGAGTAGAGGCGGTTGTCGCTCACGAGTATTTTCACAACTGGTCTGGAAACAGGGTCACCTGCAGGGATTGGTTTCAGCTAAGCCTGAAGGAAGGCTTCACCGTGTATAGAGACTCGGAATTTTCGGCCGACATGGGTTCGCGAACCGTGAAGCGTGTGGAGGACGTTGCTTTTCTGCAGACTGTACAGTTTGCCGAAGACGGCGGGCCGATGTCCCATTCGGTGCGACCTGACTCCTATATGGAGATATCGAATTTCTATACGGTTACGATCTACGAGAAGGGCGCCGAAGTTGTGCGCATGATCGCTCTGCTGCTGGGGCCCGAAAATTTCAGGGCAGGGAGTGACTTGTACTTCGAGCGCCATGACGGACAGGCTGTGACCACCGAAGATTTCGTGAAGGCAATGGAAGATGCCAGCGGCATCGATCTAACGCAATTTCGTAACTGGTATTATCAGGCCGGTACGCCTTCAGTCTCGGTGCGCAGCGAATACGATGCGCAAAGCAGGCGCTTTACGCTGAGTGTACAACAGTCCTGCCCGGACACGCCGGGGCAGACAAACAAGAAGCCCTTCGCCATTCCTCTGCGTGTAGGCCTGCTAGGAAAGGACGGCGAAGACTTGCCGCTGAGGCTCTCGGGGGAGGATGCATCTACGCTGCAAACCGACAGGGTGTTAGAACTTACAGCAGCGCAGCAACAGTTCGTCTTCGATGATGTAGACGCCGAGCCAATACCCTCTCTGTTAAGAGGCTTTAGTGCGCCGGTGCGCCTGCACTACGATTATTCGCGGGATGATCTGCTGTTTCTCATGGTAAACGACAGCGATGGCTTTAACCGCTGGAATGCCTCGCAGTTACTCGCGATTGACTTGTTCGATGAGCTGCAGGGAGAGCTGGTGGCAGGGAATACCCTGGCCCTGCCGGAGAGTCTGGTCGAGGCCTATACGGGCGTGCTCAATTCTACCCTCGAAGACCCAGATCTGGACAAGGCGATGGTTGCTCAGTTGCTCAGTCTGCCTACTGTAGGCTTTCTGATAGAGAAGGCAGAGGTGGCGGATGTAGCAAGCATCTTCGCTGTGCGCGAGTTCTTGCTTAATGGCTTGGCAGACACCCTCTATTTACTGTTTCTGCAAGTGTATGAACTCAATGCCAGCGATGCAGACTATGCGGCCGATGCCGAATCTATAGCACGAAGATCGCTTAAGAATCTGGCGCTGTCTTATCTGGTGAGAACCGAGAAGGACGAGGCCATCGCTTTGGCGCAGACGCAGTTTGCGGCAGCCAGCAATATGACCGATCAGGCGGCGGGGCTGCGTTGCCTCGTTAATAGTGCCGCCGAAAGCGCTGTTGCGTTGAAACGTGATGCGCTGAAGAGCTTCTACGAGCAATGGAGTCACGAGTCCCTGGTCGTGGATCAATGGTTCGTTATTCAGGCGGTGTGTCAGTTGCCCGGTAGTCTGGATCAGGTGAAGCTATTGCTGGAGCATGATAACTTCGATATTCGTAATCCGAATAAGGTGCGGTCCTTGATCGGTGCCTTCTGTGGCCAGAATCATATCGGCTTTCATGATGCTAGTGGTGAGGGCTATGAGTTCCTGGCAGATCAGGTGCTGATACTGGATAAGTTGAACCCGCAGATTGCTTCCAGGCTATTGACCCCGTTAACGCGCTGGAGAAAGTATGACGCTAAGCGACAGGCTTTGATGCAGGCACAGCTACAGCGTATAAAGGCGCAGGCAGAATTGTCCAAGGATTTGTTCGAAGTGGTTGAGAAGAGCACGATCTAGATTTTCTTTATGATCTAAGACCAAAAAAAGGTGGCATATGCCACCTTTCTTTTATTACTTTTTATATTCCTGATTCATTGCCCGGTATCCAGGCAATGGGAACAGACTAGGCTACGTCTCTAACATTGGTTAGCGGGATATTCTTCGCGCGTTCCGCAGCTTCCATGAAGTCTGCTATTTCGTGGAAGTTCAGATAGCGATAGATGCTATCAGCCATGGTGTTGATGTTGCTCATATACCCCATGTATTCCTCCATCGTCGGGATTCGCCCTAGCGCAGAACACACTGCCGCCAGCTCGGAAGAGGATAGATACACGTTTGCACCCTGACCCAGCCGATTCGGAAAGTTTCGGGTAGACGTGGATACGACCGTGGAGTTAGGTGCTACGCGCGCTTGATTGCCCATGCATAAGGAGCAGCCAGGCATTTCGGTTCTCGCGCCAGACACACCGAATACATTGTAGATGCCTTCTTCGCTTAGCTGGTGTTCGTCCATCTTCGTCGGTGGTGCGATCCATAGCTTGGTAGGTAGACCGCCGTCTACCTGTTTCAGCACCTCGGCTGCCGCTCGGAAATGGCCGATATTGGTCATGCACGAACCGATAAAGACCTCGTCGATCTTCGTGCCCTGAACATCGGATAGCGTCTTCACATCATCCGGATCATTGGGGCAGGCCAGCAGTGGTTCTTTAATCTCGTTGAGATCGATCTCGATGACCTTGTGATAGGTCGCATCGGCATCGGGTTCTAGCAGGACTGGGTCTTCCAGCCAGGCTTCCATGGCCTGCGCTCGTCGCTCCAGCGTTCGTGCATCCTGATAGCCGTTGTCGATCATCCAGCGTAGCAGCGTGATATTCGACTTGAAGTATTCGATGATAGGTTCTTTGCCCAGGCGAATGGTGCAACCGCCAGCGGAGCGCTCCGCCGAGGCATCGGAAATCTCGAAGGCCTGCTCTACCTTTAGATCCGGTAGGCCTTCGATCTCGAGAATGCGTCCGGAGAAGACATTGGTCTTGCCTTTCTTCGCGAGGGTCAGGTCGCCGCTCTTCAGGGCGGCATAGGGAATCGCATTGACGAGGTCGCGCAGGGTAATGCCCGGCTGCATCTCGCCAGAGAAGCGAACCAGGACGGATTCTGGCATGTCCAGAGGCATGACGCCGGTGGCCGCCGCGAAGGCAACCAGGCCAGAGCCTGCAGGGAAGGAAATGCCGATTGGAAAGCGTGTATGGGAATCGCCGCCGGTGCCCACGGTATCAGGCAGTAGCATGCGGTTTAGCCATGAATGGATAATGCCATCGCCAGCGCGCAGTGAGACGCCGCCACGGGTCTGGATGAAATCCGGCAGAGTGTGCTGGGTTTCGATATCGACGGGCTTCGGGTAGGCCGCTGTGTGACAGAAGGACTGCATGACGAGATCGGCAGAGAAACCCAGACAGGCAAGGTCTTTCAGTTCATCGCGAGTCATCGGGCCGGTAGTATCCTGGCTACCTACGGTAGTCATCTTGGGCTCACAATAACTGCCGGGGCGCACGCCTTCGACGCCGCAGGCCTTGCCGACCATCTTCTGAGCGAGGGTATAGCCCTTGTCCGATACTTCTCCGACAACGGGAATGCGGAAGATAGTAGAGGGCTCGAGTTTCATCTCTTCCCGCGCGCGCTGTGTGAGTCCACGACCAATGATAAGTGGTATGCGACCGCCGGCCCTTACTTCGTCGAGCAGGACTTCTGTCTTCAATTCAAACTCTGAGATTAACTCGCCGCTCTCGTGATTGGTGATGCGACCGCCGTAGACATCGATATCGATGATGTCGCCGGTATTGAGATCGTCTACTACCGTTTCGATTGGCAGGGCGCCTGCGTCTTCCATCGTGTTGTAGAAGATAGGCGCGATATTGGCGGCGATGCAGATGCCGCCATCTCTCTTATTTGGGATATAGGGCATGTCGTCGCCTATATGCCAGAGCACAGAGTTGGTGGCGGACTTGCGTGATGAGCCAGTGCCCATTACATCGCCAACCAGGGCGACAGGGTGGCCGCTTAGCTCCAGTTCCTTGATCTGCTCTTCGGCATCGGTCACGCCTTCTCTAGGATTTTTGTACATCGCCTGGGCGTGCAGGGGAATATCGGGTCGGGACCAGGCATCCTGCGCAGGGGAGAGGTCATCGGTATTGGTTTCGCCGGGTACCTTAAATACGATTGCTGTAATTTTTTCCGCGAGTTCGGGTTTGCTGGTAAACCATTCGGCATCGGCCCAGGACTGCAGGACTCGCTGCGCCTGCGCGTTGCCGGCTTTGGCCTTCTCCGCGACATCATAGAAGGCGTCGAACATTAGCAGGGTGTGGCACAACTCATCGGCTGCCGCCGCTGCCAGTTTTTCTGAGTCCAGTAGCTCGACCAGTGTCGCGATATTGTAGCCGCCCAGCATGGTGCCTAGTAATTTTACGGCAAGCAGTTCGTCTATTAATGGTGACTTGGCTTCGCTCTTGGCTAATGCCGATAGGAAGCCCGCCTTAACATAGGCCGCCTCGTCGACACCTGCCGGTACGCGATTGGACAGTAAATCGAGAATGAACTCTTCTTCCCCGGCCGGTGGTGCTTTTAGCAATTCCACAAGCTCTGCAACTTGCTCTGCCGATAAGGGCTTCGGGACTACGCCTTGTTCGGCGCGTTCGGCCACGTGATTTCTGTAAGCTTCTAACAAAGTAGTATCCTCTTTAATGCATAACTGTCAGTGAAACCATTCGCTCGTTATCGCTGCGTCAACGAAGAGGGTGGTAAGAGTCACTTAACAGGAGTGTCATCTTGCAAATGGACTGGTCGGATCTGCCTGCAAGTAGACGACGAATGGTTTTCAATCGTCTGCTTTTGCGAATCAGGCAGAGGCCTAAAATGAGCGCGTAGTCTACTGTAAAATCAGGTAAAAATCCAGTTGGGCTGTTCTGCTCACTGGCCTAATGGCCTCTTGTACCCTGGGGCTTGGGTATTCGTTCGCCGCTGAATGCTACTGTCGATTGTGGGCGGGGACGGTTTACAATCGGCTAAAACTTGGTAAAGTCTCTGCCCTCGAATCCGACTAAGTTAACTACCCCAGACGCGTTAAATAACATGGCCTCTATCAAAACACCTTGTCTCGGCATTTGCTCTACGACTTCCCTGGGCGACGTCGTGTGCAGGGGGTGTAAGCGCTATTCTGTCGAGGTGATCAACTGGAATGGCTATGACGACGCAGCCAAGTCGGCGGTGTTGAGCCGCATAGAAAGGCTTAATACCCAGATTCTCGAAGGCAAGCTTCGTATATTTTCCGTGCCCAGCCTAAAGGCTGGCCTGGATCGCTATCAGGTACCCTATGATGAATCACTCTCACCTTACTGCTGGCTGCACAATCTATTGAAGAAGGCGCACAGTCGCATCGGTAGTCTTGAGGAATATGGAGTCTATGCCCTCGGTAGCTTTGCCGAGATGCCCCTGGCAGAACTGTGTGAGCTTATCGAGAATGACCTGCTAGTTCTTAGCGAGGCCCATCATGCGCGCTACGTCTCGGCGAACAAGGCTGGCTAGGGCTAGGGCTAGGTGATAGGTATAGGTATAGGTATAGGGATCGGAATGCCGGGATGGGCGTTTTAGAGAGGAAATTTTTCCAGAACAAGCCCGTCTGCATCTATCGCCGCATACCATCCGTGACGGTCCCAGTCACCCAACACAACTCTTCTTGCCTGATTGCGGGAATCTATCGCCGCCTCGAGTACTAGCTCATGTATCGCGGGGCGATGTGTGTGTCCATGTATCATGAGTGTTTGCCCGTGCTCGCGAAGACGCTGTTCTACCGCTGCCGGGTTGACATCCATGATCGCATTTTCCTTGATCGAGGTTGCCTGCTGACTCAGCTGGCGAGCCTGCTCCGCAAATGCGCGGCGCTCGCTCAGCGTCTTGCTGAGGAAGTCCTGCTGCCAGGATGCTTGGCGCACCATGGTGCGAAACTGCATGTATTGAACATCGTCACTGCACAGGTCGTCGCCATGCAGCACGATGGCCGGGCCTATCGGCGTGGTGATGGTGATTGAATCGGGGATGATCGTGGCTCCACAACTTGCCGCGTAATCGGCTCCAAGCAGGAAGTCTCGGTTGCCGTGAAGTATAAAGATGTCGGCGCCAGCTGCATGAAAGCTATTGAGTGCTTTCGCAACCTTCGCGCTGAGTTCATTGCTGTCATCATCACCGATCCAGACCTCGAAGAGATCGCCCAGTATATACAGGGCGTCGCAGGCCGACTCGTTTCTATCCAGGAACGCCAGTAGCGCCTCTGTGATATCAGCCCGTCCTTGTTCCAGGTGCAGGTCGGAAATGAACAGAATTCTGCGGGACAAGGTTAGTCTTCTTCAGTGATTTCGACTGATTCGATGACTACCTCGGTGACTGGTACGTCCTGATGGCCGCCCTGTGAACTGGTTTCGCATTCTTTGATCTTGTTTACGACATCCATGCCGTCGGTTACTTTTCCGAAGACAGCATAGCCCCAGCCCTGATCCGTCTTGCTGCTGTGGTTGAGGAAGTGATTGTCACCGACATTGATGAAGAACTGTGATGTGGCGGAGTGGGGCACGGCTGTTCGGGCCATGGCCAGAGTACCTATTTCGTTGCTCAGTCCGTTGTCTGCCTCATTTTCAATGGGCGTGCCATTGTCCTTCTGCTTCATTCCAGACTCGAAGCCACCGCCTTGAATCATGAAGTCGTTAATAACACGATGAAATACAGTCCCATCGTAGAATCCAGATTTAGCATATTCGATGAAATTCGCTGCCGAAATTGGCGCCTTGTCGAAGTTGAGCTCTACGGTAATTGCGCCGTAGTTGGTCTTAATTATGATCATGTCTACTACCTGTTAGTTAGTGCCTGATTAGTTAGTGCCTGAACCTTGCTTTCGAGCCTGCCAAAACATCGGCAGAGATCTGCAAGGGGGATGTCGAAATGGGTGTTTCTATCTATGGCTGTTCCTATATTTGTGCTTATAGTTGTATCTGAAGCTGCGTCTAAAGTTTGCCGGCTCCTACCTGCCGAGGAAACATTTTGTTATGACAATGCAGAAACCGCTATAATAAGGGTTTTACGCGCGCCACGACAGTCTCAGATTCAGATTGTCGTACAATTATCAAGTGCAATGTTGACGAACGATGCCAGCAGAACCAGCAAAGACAGAAGAACCCTCGCAATGACAGATCAAAAATCCGATAGCACCCCAAATGATGGGTCTGTCGATAGCAGTACTTCGTCTAATTTCATACGCAACAAAATTGCTCATGATCTTAAAGAGAATAAGCATGGCGGGCGCGTGCATACTCGCTTTCCTCCAGAGCCAAATGGCTACCTGCATATTGGTCATGCCAAGTCTATTTGCCTTAATTTCACAGTCGCGGCGGAAAATTCTGGTCTGTGTAATCTCCGCTTCGACGACACGAACCCTGAAAAAGAGAGTCAGGAGTACGTCGATGCGATTAAAGACAATATTTCCTGGCTGGGTTTTCAGTGGAATGGCCAGGTGCGTTATTCCTCCAACTATTTTGAGCAGCTGTATGGGTTTGCTGTACAGCTTATCGAGTCGGGCAAGGCCTATGTCTGTGACCTGAGTGCCGATGAGGCGCGGGAATACCGTGGGACCCTAACGGAGGCCGGTAAGAATAGCCCGAATCGAGACCGTGCCGTCGCTGAGAACCTGGATCTATTCCAGCGCATGCGCGCGGGTGAGTTTGCCGACGGAGCATGCAGTCTGCGTGCAAAGATCGACATGGCTTCGCCAAATATGAATATGCGTGACCCGGTGCTCTATCGCATCAGACACATAGAGCATCATCAGACAGGGACCGAGTGGTGCATCTATCCGACCTACGACTACACACACTGCATCTCGGATGCCATCGAGGGCATCACCCATTCTCTGTGCACCCTCGAATTTGAGGATCATCGTCCGCTCTACGATTGGATACTGCATAACCTGTCTATGGAATCGCTGCATCATGCCAGCGACCTCGATAAGTCAGATTATGACTATGTATTACCGGAGCAAACCGAGTTTGCCAAGCTAAAGCTGAATTACACCATCGTCGGCAAACGTAAACTTAAGGAAATGGTTGATACCCATGTCGTAGATGGCTGGGATGATCCGCGCATGCCGACCCTGGCTGGGCTGCGCAGAAGAGGGTTTACCGCAGCGGCGATTCGCAATTTCTGCGAGAGTGTTGGCGTGGCGCGAAGCGAGAGCATAGTCGATCTGGGCATGTTAGAGCATGCGATCAGAGACGATCTGGACAAGAACAGCCCGCGCGCTATGTGTGTGCTCGACCCATTGGTCGTGGTGCTGACTAACGTGCCTGCAGATCACCTCGAAACCCTCGATATGGCGAATCACCCAAAGAATGAAGAGATGGGGCGACGTTCAGTGCCGTTTACTGGGCGAATAGTCATCGACAGGTCGGACTTCGAAGAGGTTCCGCCGCCTGGCTTCAAGCGATTGACCGCTGGCGGAGAAGTTCGTCTGCGCGGCGCCTACGTCATAAAGTGTGACGATGTCGTCAAAGACGATGCTGGCAACGTTGTCGAGCTACATTGCAGCATCGATCTCGATACGCTGGGCAAGAAGCCCGAGGGGCGCAAGGTTAAGGGCGTCATCCATTGGGTGTCTGAATCGAGAGGGGTGCCGTTACAGGTTCGCCTGTACGATCGCCTATTCAATGTCGAGAATCCGGAGAGCAAGGATATCGAAGACTTTCGAGACTGTTTGAACGAGAATTCCCTGATTCGATTAGGCAGCTGCATAGCAGAGCCTTCAATCGCCGAGCAGGGAGCTGCTACTAGTTTCCAGTTCGAGAGAGAGGGTTATTACTGTAGAGACGAGAAAGAATCCCGTGAGGGCAAGCTCGTTTTCAATCGAACTATTACGCTGCGTGATTCCTGGTAGGCCGAAGCAGTTATACTGCTAACGTTCAGCCTAGCCACAAAACTGAAGAAAGAGTGACCCGTGCTAAAAATTTACAACAGCCTTACGCAAACGAAAGAAGAATTTAAGCCGCTAGTCGAAGGCAAGATCGGCATCTATGTGTGCGGCATAACGACTTACGATTATCTGCATCTTGGTCATGCTCGAATGCTAGTGGCCTTCGATGTCGTGACACGCTATCTGCGCGAGCGCGGTTTCGAAGTTAATTATGTGCGCAATATAACCGACATCGACGACAAGATTTTGAATCGTGCGAAAGAGAATGGCGAGCTGTTCTCTGACCTAACCGATCGCTTTATCGAGGCGATGCACGAAGATGAGAGGGCATTGGCGGTACTTCCTCCCGATGTTGAGCCCAGGGCGACGGGGCATATCACTGAGATAGTCGATATGATCAAGCTGCTCGTCGAAAAAGACATGGCCTATAGGGCGGGCAATGGTGATGTCTATTTCTCGGTGATGAATTTTCCCGACTACGGCAAGCTCTCCAAGAAGAAGATGGATGAGTTGTTGGATGGGGCTAGAATCGAAGTAGGCGAACTAAAGAAAGATCCCAGAGACTTTGTGTTATGGAAGTCTTCTCCGGACGATGGTGTGGGTTGGGATTCGCCTTGGGGTTATGGCAGGCCAGGGTGGCATATCGAATGTTCGGCTATGTCGACCTGTTGCCTGGGTGATAATTTCGACATTCACGGTGGTGGCTCGGATCTGTTGTTTCCCCATCATGAGAATGAAGTTGCGCAGTCGGAGGCGGCAACGGATACCCAGTTTGCGAATGTGTGGATGCACAATGGTCCACTTAGAGTCGACAACGAGAAGATGTCCAAGTCTCTCGATAATTTCTTCACGGTAAGAGAGATTTTAGAGACCTACGACGCCGAAGTGGTTCGCCATTTGCTCATCGCGAGTCACTACCGCAGTCCTATCAATTATTCCGAGCAGAGTTTGCGTCAGTCTACTAGTATATTGGAGCGCTTCTATAATAGCCTAAAGGGGCTGGACATAGACTCTGCAAAGTCTCTTACAAATAGCCGCTTCGAGAAGGCCTTCTTCGCGGCGATGGATGATGATTTCAATACACCGGAAGCTTTTAGTGTCTTATTCGAGATCGTGAAGGAGATTAACAAGCAGAAAGAGGGTGACCCAGTTCTTGCGAATCAGCTTGGCGCCTTGCTGGTAAGGCTAGCTAACCTGTTGGGGATTCTGCAGAGTACTCCGGCAGAATTTCTGCGCAGCAACGTCTCTACCGACGTAGATGAACAAGAGATTGATCAGTTGATAGCTGCCCGAAAACAGGCGCGAGCAGACAAAGACTGGGCGCTAGCGGATGAGATTCGCGATAAACTAGCGGCGATGAAGGTTGTTGTAGAAGACGGTGCAGACGGCAGTGGCTGGCGAATCGAGCGCTAAATAGACGTTTCACTTGTCCACAACGCCCGAGTCACAGCGGCTTTAGCCGAAATCGAAGACAATCAAGCATTGACTGGTTACGAGGACGTGAGTATTATGCCGACCTCTCGAATTTGATGTGATTTCGAGTGTTCAAGACCCAATATCGGGGTATAGCGCAGTCTGGTAGCGCGCTTGCTTTGGGAGCAAGATGTCGGGAGTTCAAATCTCTCTACCCCGACCAATTTTTTGGTTCACCCCTGCTGATTCATTCTAGTCCTTGGAATCGGGCAGTATAGCGATCAATGGTGACTGTAGCTCAGCTGGTAGAGCACTGGACTGTGACTCCGGTGGTCGCGGGTTCGAACCCCGTCAGTCACCCCATTATTTGTCTCACTCCTTATCTAGTTTTCCTCCTCCAAGTGCCTTATTCGCTCTGAAATCCATACCAAGCGGGTCTGTTTTAGTACAATTTCGACAGGCAATTGCTAGAATCTTGCTATGACCGAACCCAAAGCGAAAACCGTGGACGGCGCACCGACGCCAATATCGTCCCTAAACCTGAGCTCGCCAGAGATACTGCAAAACCCGAAGACGGGAGTGCTAAGCAGGGTGGCTGGGTTCTATCGACGCCTTAACGAGGTCATGTCTGGCATGTATACCGGCGTTGGCTGCGCTGGCACTCCCCATGCCCATCACAGCTACGACAGCGAAGAAACGCAGCAGAACAAAAAACCACCGAATAAAGCATTTTGACTCTGGCGCGCAACACTAATGGTCAGCTAGAAGAATTCGTGTAAAATACACGCCGATTCGCCCTAGCCCACAAGGCCAGGCAAATCATTCCGCGCCCGTAGCTCAACCGGATAGAGCACCGGCCTTCTAAGCCGGGGGTTCCAGGTTCGAGTCCTGGCGGGCGCGCCAAATAATCCCAGTAAATCAATATTTTGCATTAATAATAAATTAGCCAAACCAAGAAAAATATTAATCTTGGGCGTCGTGTGGCCAATATGTGGCCATTATTTGTGTGACAGGCAATCCTTTGAGCGACTCCGTTAAATTGCAGCCAAATCAGCCCTCCATAACAGGTTGCAACCTCGCTTGCTGAGTTGCATCGAAATCTGACCGAGTAGTTATATTTGACTTTAATCCCCCTTGGCACGTTGAATCATATGGCAGCCTCCGCTTTTGCAAAAAGGGCGGCATAATACAAACGTTCTATCTAGCCGATGGTGCTAATGATGGGGAAAGGTCAATTCATAGATAAAAGTGACTAGAGATGAGCAAAAAAGAAACTTGGCGAACCCGCCTATACTGGCAGATTATGGGCGGCTTTCTAATTGAAGAATTCCATGCAACAGAACTGGACTCTGCTGCCGGTATTTCTAGAAGGCTCATCGATGGGGTTATTATTGACGCGAAAGAAATTGGAAGTCAGGTTGGTGGTACGAAAGAAATCGAAGGGAAAGACGTTATTTCGGTTCAAACAAAAGGCACTAAGCTCTCTATGAGCTTACTGGGGCAAGCACTATTCTCTAAAGATCTACTGGAAATGCATAAACCCAGATCAATTCAATCCGTAGCGATCTGCGCCAGTGGTGATGCGTTATTAGAAGAAATTGCTAAAAAGTACGGTATTACGGTGGTTATCATCCCAGTGTAGTGGCATAGTTAATTTGGCCACCTAAATAGAGGTGCTATTATGCATTTCCTACAATTAGGTGACAATATGACACGCAAGAAAAGGCCCAATTTCAGTCCAGAGTTTAAGCTGGAATCAGCCCAGCTGGTTGTTGACCAGAACTACTCCGTTAGACAGGCAGCTGAAGCTGTCAATGTGAGTGCTTCATCGATGGATAAATGGTCAAGGCAATTACGGGAAGAGCGTAATGGAACCTCATCAATGCCCAATGCCTTAACGCCGGATCAACGCAAGATCCAAGAACTAGAAAAGCGTATCAAGCGGATTGAGACGGAGAAAGAAATTCTAAAAAAGGCTACCGCTCTCTTGATGTCGGACTCGCTGAACAATTTGCGATAATCCAGAAGCTGACAGAGAGCTATAACGCGGTGCAATTATGCGAGGCCTTCGAAGTTCATCGGAGTAGTTACAAATATTGGGCTAAGCGGTCACATAAAGTTGACCCGCGAAAGATTGAGGAGATGACGTTTGTTAAATCTATTCACAGGGAAAGTAACGGCTCAGCAGGCGCTAGAACGCTTGCAACAATATCCTCTGCCAGAGGTCATGCATTAAGCCGTTATCGCGACACAGGCATTATGAAACGCTTGGGTATAGTGAGTTGCCAGCTACCGAAGCATGCCTACAGAAAAGCAGCTCAAGAACATGTGGAGATAGGGAATCATCTGAATAGAGAATTTACAGTGACAGAACCAAACCAGGTTTGGTGTGGTGATGTCACATATATTTGGGCAGGGAATCGCTGGTCTTATCTGGCGGTTGTGATGGATTTATTTTCCCGCAAGCCAGTGGGCTGGGCAACATCACATTCCCCTAACAGCGAGTTAACAGGCAAGGCTTTAGGCATGGCCTTTGAGGCAAGAGGAAGGCCTCAAGATGTTATGTTTCATTCTGATCAAGGCTGTCACTATACGAGTAGGCACTATCGTCAGCTATTATGGCGCTACCAGATAAAACAAAGCATGAGCCGTAGAGGGAATTGTTGGGATAATGCGCCGATGGAAAGATTCTTCAGAAGCTTTAAAACTGAATGGATGCCATCGATAGGCTACCGATCGTTTGTTGAAGCAAAGTTTGCGGTGAATAATTACATTACTGGTTACTACAGTCGCGTGAGGCCGCATCAACATAACGGTGGATTATCGCCAAACGAGTCAGAGCAAAAATACTGGATTAACCACAAACTGGTGGCCAATATTACTTGACCACTACATAATTTGAAAACTAAAATCTGAAATCTTATTCATTCTATTACCTCGTAAATTGAAATTATTTGAATCACAAATATATTGTATTAGTGCCAATATAGTGTTTTATTTTGGAACGAAGTTTACTATGCCTGTATAAATTTTATAATCAAGGAAAAATTCATGAGCGAAATTATCGGTACTTTCGAGTTAGATCATATATGCAATACCTTTACGACCGACGAAAATAATATGATTACAAACCACACAAACTGGCGCGGTACAGCTGAAGGTTTTGGAGCTGTATTTGGAACGCTTACTTTCTCGCCTACTCATCTAAGTGAAATGGATGAAAAGCTAAAAGGAGGAGAAGTCAGATGGACCGGGAACGGCTTTCTCGAAGATGGAACTTCTAATGCGGCAACCGGAACTGGCACATGGGAGAAGGACGAGAGCGGTCATATATGGCGTACAGACACGATATTAGAATTTAATGATGGCTCAAAAGCCAGATCGATAGGGATAATAGAACTCGCGACACTAAAATTCTCAGGGACGATATACGCAATTGATTAGATAAAAAACACTCTTAGTGAATAAAATTATAATTTATTAAAAAGGTAATAATATGAAAGGTATATCAAAATTAGTCTTGGCGATTAGTTTGGGAGCATTTTCAACAGGCGTCTTTGCACAAGATTCGAAAGAATTTAGTTTCTTCAAATCAATGGAAGGAAAATGGGAAGGTGTACAAACACGCGATACTGGAGAAGTAGTGAAGACTCAATCCGAATTTATTATACTTTCGGATGGGAATACAGTTCTTGAGCGTCTTGTTGAAGACGGGATGCCCATGATGACAACCTACTCAGAAGAAGAGGGCGTATTAGTAGTAAAGCATTATTGTTCGCTAGGGACTGAGCCTGAATTCGAGGCTGCGTTAATGGGTGGTTCAAAAATGTCGTTGGAGCTATCCCCAATGTCAGGCTATGTTTCTGGTGAAGCAAATTTTGTAAACTCTATTTCGTATGAAAAAGTTTCTACAAGTGAGTATATTGTTGCTTCTCAAGCAAGTGTAGAAGGGGCTACTCAAAGTAATAGAACTGTTCTGACTCGAGTTGACTAGGGTTTTAGGCAGCGCTGTCTCTTAATTATCAATTCTGCTAAAAGGAAAAATCTGAATGAAAAAAATTCTTTCAATGCTCCTGATGTCACTATTCTCGCAAACACTCCTTGCAGGTCCTGTTGTAGAGGTTTTTGAATGCACCCTTAATCGAAGGGAAGACGGTGAATGACGCTAACAATATGATGTCTGCATTTCTGACTACGTAGAAGAAGCAGGGTTATCCGAAAGCTATACGGCCCACCTCGGATTTCAGCATCATCCGAATAAAAAAATTCGATAAACTGGATCGGCATCTCACCATCTGCTGAAGACTTCGGAAAGATTACAGCTTGGTTTACGGGTACAGCTGAAGGCGCAGCTTTTGGCGAGTTGTACAATTCTGTGTATTCTTGCGAAAACTCTTTCTTGACGTACATTACTGCTTCATCTCAGTAACTCACGGTACATTTACAAATTAGTAAAAGCTAATATCTTTAGCCATCAAAAAACCAAGCCTGCAGTGGTAATCACGCCCCTGCGGGCTTTTGTTTATGAGCAACGGGTAACCGGTTACAGGCGGGAGTTTTTGCCGGTTCTATGGCTTAATTATTACCGGCGCTTCTAGACAGTAAGGCCTAAGGTTTGGATTAGCATCAAGCCAAGGACAGAGGCTAAAGCACTAGCCGCTGTCTAGACCACCAATTAATGATTGCTTAAACGCCTAGCTGTTCTGGTCCACAGATTGTCACCTTTAAGCTAGCGACACCGCCTTCCAATAGAGGCTCTAATACTTCAATGCCACCGGTTTCTCCTCTCCATGCAGCATAAGCTTGTTGATCGTCCAATGATTCCCAATCTTCTACAAGATGAAATGTGTTCGTTGCTTCCTCAAAAAAGGTATTAACGCTTATACAGCCTTTAAATTTTCTTGTGTCTGGCAAAATCTCAACTAGTAGCTCTTTAAGTTGACCCACTTTTTCAATTTTAGCCGGCATTGAAACTATTACTAAGTTTTTCATTCTTCTTCTCCTTTTAAAATCAGCTCTAGCAAGTGTTGGCAGTAACTATAACAATAGTGAGGGGCAAGTCACGCCCCCCGGGGGTGTGAAGAAGCCCCCCCTGATGGGTCGGGTACAGCTAGTCTATGAAGCCTTGAGGGTGGGTGGCGGATTGCAGCTGACAAACTTTGGCATGCGGCGATTGATGCCTTGTGTTTATTACAGGGCGGCGGCAGTAGTACAAGAAAGGCTAAGGCACTGGCGTGGATCTTGTGGCGATGTTTATTAATAATAATGGCGGTATATTTGGCGGTACAAATTTATTATATTAAATTAATAATTATATTAAAACAGTGATTTAAATGTCTCATTTCGGGAGTTGCCCCCGCTACCACAATCACTTCCCGTAACGTCCGAGAAGACTTCTAAGCCCACTACTTGTTTGTGGGCTTTTTTGTGCCTTTTGATCCGCCGAGTTCTTAGCTTGCTAGAGAGGAGATTAATGCTAGAGCGGAAGAACCGCCTATCCAAAGCCCTACGGTAAATAGTACCGGATTCACTTCACTCCACTCTTTGACGGAGGGGATGTAAGCCCTAGCACCTAACAAGATGATCATCCACGCAAGCGCTGGCCAGTAGGATTCATCCATTGGGAACACTATAAATCGAAGAGTGTTCGGAACGGCACTTCAGCTCCGGTAACTTGGATCAGCAGCAACCCGAAAATACCGCACAGTGCAAACATGCTTGTAGCGCCAGTTGATTTAAATCCTGACCCTATCATGCTTATGGTCATGGCAAGCCACATGAAACCTATCCAGCCCCATATCAACCAACCGAAAAGAGATGAAAGGTATTCTATAATCATATTTTACGATCCTGTAGTGGTCTACTAATTGGCGACTGGTCCTCAATGAGCAGTCCGCCCTTTCGATCGCTATTGTAAGTGCTTAGGGGTAACTAGAACAACAGTGATAGCGAAGTCATGCTCTGCCGATTAATGAAGTTCTACCTTAGGGTTGTGAGGTTGTCGCTGCAGTTCGACTTATTCAACGCCAGTGCTTATCGGAATAAATCGGGCAAGTTAGAAAACTGAGGAGCACAAGCATTGCCTCCAAGGAGCCACACACTTTATATTTGAGCCCAAAGATCTTTTTTATGACTGGGCAGTTTAATAATCATCTATGATCGATCTCGTTGTAATATTTGAAATAATTCCCTATGCTCACCTCATGATTCCAGCTATTGAAACTTGTGAGTGCCGACTTCAATCGTCCCAGAATAAGCTGCGAATATAACAAAGAGGTGCCGACATTGTATTTTTTAACAAGGAAAATTAGCATGAATAGGAAAGTCGCATTGCCTTCATTTATATATTTAATTCTGTTTCCCCTGCTAGGGGCTTCGGCAACTGTATTTTCGCAGTCAGATGACGATGCCCTTGCCGTACTGGTACCCGGTGGAGGAACTTATAGCCGTTCAATAGACTCGAATTCCGGCTCTTGCTCAGACATTTTTCGATCAAGGCTTGCGAATGGCATGGGGGTTCTATTTCCCTGAATCAATCGCCTCTTATCAAGAAGCCTCACGGCTAGATCCTACAAACCCAATGCCTTATTGGGGTGTAGCACACGCCGCTGGCCCTAATCCCAATAGTAGGTATGTAAATTTGCCGGACGATCCGCAGGGAGCAGGGTTGGCGGCGATCCGTCAGGCGCTTGAGCTAGCGAGCAATGGTAGCCAGCTCGAGCAGGATCTAATCAACGCCACATTTCGTGCTCTACAATAACCGCGACGCGATACCCGATGATACAGGGCAAGAGACTTTGCCTTTCTTGTCTGCGATGCGCAGTTCTCCACGCGAAGTACCCGAGACGACGCCGATATTGCGACAGTCTTCGGTGAAGCTTATATGAACACCACGCGATGGGATTACTGGGAATCTGACGGTTCCGCTAAACCCGGCGCAGGTGTGCTGACCTGTTGTGAGAACTTCGCCACAATGTCGGCTGCGTCCTGATTGCCCAAGTGAAAATAGTTTCTTGAGATCATTGTGCCATCTTTATGTCCAACCAGTCGGGCGATAGCCAGAACGGGTGCGCCTTGCAACACAAGCTGGCTTATAAAGTTATGCCTGAAGCAATAAAAATCCAGATCATCCGGTGCGCCTCCCATCTTTTTAACCCGGATCCAATGTCTCCGGTAGGCTTTTTTGTCAATAATGCCGGATCCGCGCGGGTTGTTCGATGGGAATACATGCCCACTTTGAGGATTGCCGTTTTGGTTACGCCACTTATTCAGCAAGTCTTGTAATTCACCATGAACAGGGAATTGAACCTTAGCTGGGCTTTCGCCTTTGTCCTTTGTTTTTGATGGGGTGAAATTCAACAATGTTTGCCCGTTGAATCGGTTGTGGAGAATGTTCTCCCATCGCATGTTGCGAATATCGCCGGGGCGCATACCTGTCAGCCATGCAATATGGGTGAACGGGATAAACCAGTGTGGGTAATCCACATCGTCCAGATCCGTCAAATGCGCCTTTCCATGCTCCCGGCTGTTTCGCCGTTGGGTCTGGATATAGTCGGCAAAAAGATCCAGCCCCTTGCGAATCTGCTCCTTTACGCTTTCTGGAATAATGTTTCTTTTCTTTTCCGCAACCTTTTCGCTTGCGTCCTCTGTCTCCCGGTCAGCAAGGGTCTTTTCAGGGAGTCGGACGCCTGAAAGGGGGTTGATAGCCAACACAGGTTTGGAGTCATCGGCAGGTCTTGCTGCATGGTTCAGCATGGCTTTGAATGCTCGGAACTCGCGGGTGATAGTAACCCTTGATAAGCCTTTCTCTTGTTTATCGTAAAACCAAGCCTTTATGTCTGCGCCGGTCAGGGTGTCCATATCCTTGTCGAATAAATGGCCATAATGGTTCCTTATCCCGTTTAGGATGAATTTCCCGGTGCGTCTGTGGGTAATCTGGTATGGGGAATAAATTTCCTCAAAGTATCGGCCAATATTTAGATATTCCCGATTGTCTGCACCTTTTTGAGAGTCGTACAATACACGCTTTCTGGTTTCAGCCTCCGTCCGAGGGCTTATTCCTTTCTGTAGTTGAGCCCTTATATCGAGTGCAATTAGTGCGGCCTGTTCGGGCTTTACTTCACCAGACGCAATAGTGTCGGTGACTCGCTTTCCGTCAAGGTCGCTATATCTAAGCCGCCACGCTGCCCCAGTTTTGAGTTTAAGCAGAAATAAACCGGGTATTTTTTTGCAGCCTAGTTGCTTACGGTCAGCGGCTTCAGTCTTGAATTTATCGAACCTAGATACCGTGATTGATGTAGACGAATATCGCAAGTTCCTACTCCGTGTGGCCAATATGTAGCCATTGTAGGGCATAAAACTGCACTAAACTAGCATTTCCTGAAATAAAAGATCATTTTAAGTTGTTGATTATATTGTTAAGTTATTGATTTAGGAACCCTGAAGGCTATGCTTCTAAGCCGGGGGTTCCAGGTTCGAGTCCTGGCGGGCGCAGCACGCCCAAAGGGCGCCCGTAGGGTGAGGAATTTGGCTTAGCCAAATGCCGAGTGAGTCCTGGCGGGCGCGGGACCTCCAGCAAGCAGTGAAGCAAGCCGAAGTGCCTCGCCATCTAAGCAACCCCCACCCCAAACCCACACCCCAAACCCCAAACCCCAAACCCCAAACCCCAAACCCCAAACCCCAAACCCCAACCCCTAGCAAATCCCCAAAAGAAAGAGTAGTTTCCTACCTAAGACCAAGACAACCAACAGCAGCAGAGGCGCCCAATGAGAAGAACAAAAAACCCATCTCTACAAGTCATCCAGTTGGCACAAAAAGACCCAAGACCCCAATTGCGTATCGCACTACTAACTCTGACAGCACTTGCACTCCTGGCCCTCTCCCTGCAATTCACGACCAAGGTCTTCGCCGCCGACAGCGACGAATTCGCCGGTGAGCGTATCGTGCACCTGCTACAGGAACCCAGACACCGTACCGTGCATCAGGAAGGCGATCTCTATCTGTTAGATGTGCAGATCAACCCCGGTGACGTCTCGCTGCCCCACGTACACGATCAGCCCATCATGTTGACTTATATAAGCATGGCCGATGGCCCTCGGGACGGACAGATTGGAGCCAATATCGATTATGCGGCGGAGGCGGTCACCCATAAGGTTTCAAATGCTGGCCCGGGGCTGTTCCGCATCATCGCCCTGGTAAATTCCAGCCCCGGGAATATCGCCCTGCAGTCTGATCGACCGCAGGGCGTGAGTGCGGAGCCGGATATGGAGAACGCCTGGTTTCGGTCCTATCGAGTTGAGTTAGCTCCGGGGGAGGAGACGCAGATCCAGGTGCACAAGCTGCCCAGTGTAGTCGTGCAGGTGGTCAATGGCCTGCTTCAGGTTACACGCGATGACGAGGTCATCGACGAGCTAGACCATCCGGGAGATTGGGCATGGCGCAAGGCTGGGACGTCCTATAAGGTCCGCAACGTAGGTGGCATAGCTGCCGCCGTGGTAATCAACGAGGGTAGGCTGTAGAGGCGATAGGGCGAGTAGCTTAATTATCTTTTCAAGTCCCCAGCTCTGCCTGCGGCCAGGTTCCAGGCTGCTATTCTTGAGCAATGACTGATTCTCTCTCGCTCGCTGAAGCCCGCGCCCTGGTCCTCGATTGTCAGGGTCTGGGCAGTCGCAGCACATTCGGTTCAGGCTCGGCTGGGACTAAGAAGGCGATCGAGCATCTGGGCTATGTACAGATCGATACGCTCTCAGTTGTAGCCAGGGCCCATATTCACACCCTGTGGAATCGCGTGGCTGCCTTTAAGGCTGCAGATATAGACACACTGCAACAGCGCGGGGCCATCTTCGAGCACTGGGCGCATGCGCTTGCCTTTCTTCCGATGCGCGACTACCGGTTTTCCCTACCTTTGATGCAGCGCATCGCCTCTGGTGAGAACCATTGGTACAAGAAAGACCCCAAACAGACCCGTAAAGTCTTGCAGCGTATTCGCGAGGAGGGTCCGTTAACGGCCAAGGACTTTACGGATAAGAAGAGCAGCGACGCGATGTGGGCGCGCTCACCATCGAAGAGGGCCTTGGAGACGCTGTTCATGGAGGGGGAGCTGATGATTCCCCGACGCAAAAATTTTCACAAGGTCTACGACCTGCGAGAGCGCGTCTTGCCCGAGGGTGTCGATGCGAGCATGCCTTCTCAGGATGAGCTCTGTCGTCATCTGATAGCCAGCAATATGCGCGCCCATGGCCTGGCGCTGAGCTCTGAGATGGCTTATCTGCGTAAAGGTCTGGGCGCGCGAATGTCTCAAACCGCTGCGAACATGGTCGAGGAGGGGGTGCTGCGGAGGATACGCGTAGGCGATCAAGCGTATTACTGCACAACAGAAAACCTGAATAGGCTGGGGCAGAAGCAGCCTAGCCCGAAACTAAGAATCCTGTCGCCATTCGATAACGCCGTGATTCAACGTAAGCGCCTCGCTTCGTTATTCGACTTCGACTATCAGATCGAATGTTATGTGCCGAAGGCGAAACGAAAATACGGATACTTCTGTTTGCCGGTTATGCGCGGCAATCGATTCGTAGCGAGACTGGATGCCAAGGCAGATAGGAAGACAGGTGAATTTCACGTGCTGAACCTGTACCTGGAAGACAGTGTGAACAACCGCAACACGTTTCTGTCTGCCCTGTGCAAAGAGCTCAAGCGCTTTGCGCAGTTCGATGATTGCAGCAAGGTTAAGTTTCACGCCATTAGCCGGGCTGCCATAGTTTGCTGTCGCGTTACGACATTGGGCGCGGGCTTTGGGCTTCAGGCTAAAGGTGTCCTATAAAGCGGCGAAAAGCGGCGAGTTTCTGCTCTGCCAGTGGGATCTCTGCTTTCTGTTAGAAGTGGATAAAAAACAACAATTTACTAAAGATATCTACAGCAGCACCGATAAATTAAGCAAGAACGTGTTGAAATGGCTTAGGTTAGGATTGATTTCTTAGTGCTAGGCCTTTTTTTCGCCTGAAATTAGGCTAAGGAGCAGGTCAGGGCCGATTTTTTCGGGGAAGCAGCGCTAACTTCTCTGCCGGGCAGGCTATGACGTCATCCTGGCCAGAGCTGCGCCATTCGTCGAAGGCTATTAGTTCATACTCGCCGCTGCGCTTCGCCTTGGCGCCACGGCGGCGGGCCTTGCTACCGTCTGCCTTGCGATTGTTAAATCGATAAAGAGAGTAATCTTCAGGCAATGCAGCCGCTAACTCATCCATCGAGGCGAAGGAGAGGGAGTTTCCGTAAGTCACCTCAACTACCATGATGGGTCGTGATGTCTTCAGCGTGGCCTGCAAACCCTCAAGTACATTCTTTTCGAAGCCTTCTACGTCGATCTTAAGCAAGCCGACATCGGGCAGTGCATTGCTAGAAAAATACTCATCGCCGCGAACCAGGGCCAATTTGCCCAGGTTCGTGTTTCCCTTGCTTACGGTGCCGGCATCGAAGGAACCAATGCCCTGGTTGCGACCCGTTGGCGCGAAGAAATCCAGCTCCTCCTGCTTATTGCTCAGGCCAACTTTATGCAGCTGTATGTTCGAGATGGCATTGAGTGCTATGTGCCGTTCAAGCTTCTGACTAACCGCTGCATAGGGTTCGAAAGAATGCACCTGATCAGCATGTAGGGACATGAATAGTGAGTGCTGGCCTATATTGGCGCCTATGTCGACGAAGTTCTGTGGTGATTCGCCGTGAGACTGTTTCAGGTTTAGCATCGTATCTTGGAGGAAGAACAGTAGTGGCTTCTCGAAGGCGCCCAGATAAAAGAGAGCGAATTCCACGCTGTTATTGAGATTGCCCTTATACTGCAGGCCAAAGAAATCTGTAGAAAAAGGCGCATCCGGCACTTCACCGTAGTTGCATAGCCTCTTGTAGACAGCTTTCTTGTAACGCAGGCCAATCCAAGATTGGTTCCATACGAATCGAAAAATCCCGTGAGCTAAATTCATCTTTCTAGTAGTCGATCTCCAGCGTATTCAGCGCGCTATTGTACAGCTTATGGGGCTATCGCGAACGGCCTTTGTGTGGATTTGATATACAGTGGATGCTTGGGCTGCCCGCCTGTGTTTTTACCAAGACAAAGCAAATTGGGGTGGCGCCGGAGAACCTGTTCAGCGCGGCCCAGCAATACGCCATGATTCCCCCAGCAGGCAATGCTCAGGCTTGCACTGGTGATCGCTGTGGCTATGCAGCGATCGTTGCCTCTCCCTATAGGGTGGGGCGATAGCCTCAGGTCCTTAGGTCTTGTTGCGCAGAAGGCGAATAGGTTAACGACTTCCATGCTGCCGTAGCCCCAGGCTTGGGCAAAGGGGACGCAGCGCCTGATAGTAGGATCGTCGCTTCGATGGTCTGCTTTAGACGGGTTTAGGCCAATGAAAACTACCCTGCCGGACTCCACGTCTTCGCTCCAGGCGCGGCTCAGGCTATATCGGTAGCTTTTGCATTTAGAAAAGCGGGCATTTTGTGATGTGTATTGCATTTCTTCTCGTCAATGGCGGGGCAGGCCTAGCTTTAAGTAAAGAATCCTTAATAATAAGGAAGCTGCTCGATAAAACCAGTCTTCGCCAAGCCTTAGTTGGCTAGCTTAGATATCGATTACCGAGCCAGAGGGGTCAGTCCTCGCAGAATGTCTCCTCTGGTTATGTAGTATCCTTCTTATGTAGCAGCCTCCTTATGTGGCATCCTTCAAATTGCACTCATTGCTCACCTCGAATTGCGTATTTGCCTTAGTCTGGCAGGTCGCGTATGTTCAGCCGTGAATTAGTTGGGGGATACATGTTAGCGATAATTGGTGGTACAGGCCTGTCAGGGCTTCAGGGTTTCGAGCTGTTGGAAAAGATTGCCTTGAAAACGTCTTACGCGCGGGGCAAGGTTAGACTGAGCCGATTGAAGAGCGCCGAGAAGGAATTCTTGTTCTTGCCCCGCCATGGAGCCAATCACAAGATACCACCCCATCAGATTAACTACCGTGCGAACATCGCCGCCCTCGCCGAATTAGGTGTCACGGAGATTGCCGCGGTAAACGCCGTAGGCGCGATTCACGGTGATCTGCTGCCAGGTTCCGTCGCGGTACCCGATCAGATTATCGACTACAGCTATTCCCGCGATGTCTCATTCTTCGATGGCAAGCTAAAACCGGTACACCACATAGACTTCACCGATCCTTATAGTGAGGCAATGCGTCAGCGGATACTGTCGGCGGCAGAGGTGGCTAAAGCTCACAAAAAATCGAGTTACGCAGTCATGAGAAGTGGAACCTACGCCTGTACTCAGGGCCCGAGACTGGAGACGGCGGCTGAGATTCGCCGACTCGCTCAAGATGGCTGCGACATGGTTGGCATGACCGGCATGCCGGAGGCCGCCCTGGCGCGTGAGTTGGAAATAGACTACGCGAGTCTGGCACTCTCGGTTAACTGGGCTGCAGGATTGTCGGAGGAGCCTATACTGCTAGACGATATTCACGCCGTGTTAGAAAAAGGCATGGATTTTATTTCTTCGGTACTCGCGGAAGTAGTGGCGCAGAGTCTAGGGCAAGAACTAGGGCAAGAATTAGGAGCCAGAGTTAAGAGGCCGCACCAAGACTAAGGGCCGCAGATTTCGAGCGTTGCTCAGGATTGCTTAGTTGGCGTCTTCGAAATCGAAGTCGGGAATCGGAAGTGGGGGCACTTCGTAAGGCTCGACCAGTATGACGATACCCATCGCCGGGTGATCGATGTAATGGAATTCAGTGCTGCGCATGTCGCGGCTCTGCTGCATATGAAAAACAGAATTAATACCCATGGCTAAACCTGACTCGCCTGCGCCCATTGCATCCAGTGGGGTAAGCACTGCCTCGGGGACCTGTGGTAATACCCATTCACCCTCAAGATCGGCAACCGCGCTGTATTCCGTAAGCCATAAGTCGCTGTCTATGACGATTCGATCTCTGTTGTCATTGAAGCGAAGCGTAATTGAACCTTGCAGTTCGTGTTGATCGCCATACTTTAGCCCGCCATGCACATAAATCGGAATAGCCTCATTAGGGTCGGCTAGTGACTCGCGCCAGAGGCCGTGAAATAAGAGTCGATGTTCGGATGAGCGTTCTATGGCGCGATTGGTCTGTTGGAAGTCACTATCGAGCGGGCCTAGTTGCACGTAAGGATCTCGCAATAAATCGAAGAAGCGAAACTCTCCCTGCGCGCGGGGTGGCTGCGGCCCGGTAGCCAGGACTGCGCTAAGGCGCTCGGCCAACTCTGCTGCCGCCAATTCTTCATCGCTTAATTCAATTATCGTCTCTACGATAGTTAACTCTTCAGATTCCGCAGACTCCGAAATTGCCTCGGCGATCATACTGTCGGTTATTAGTAAATCGCCAGGCTCATCGAGTCGGCGCAGTGGGCTTGCGTAACTCAGTTCGCTGCGCTCGGCATTCCACATCTCCTCATCGCGGTCGCCTAGAGACTCGTTGCTGAAAATCGAAAGCTCGATTTGAAACCAGCGCTGTGAGGTCTGGCCATGGGCCGCGCTATTCAGGGCTAGCAATAGCCCGCTAGTCAGCAGGTAAAATAGTGCAGTCCGTGGCGACGACATGACTGAAAAATAGCTGTGCTTTTTTGTTAAGGGCTGCATGAAGTGTCGGGGCTATGCCGCTTTCTGTTCCACGAGTTTAAAGTTATCCAGCAATTCGCT
This sequence comes from uncultured Pseudomonadales bacterium, assembly GCA_943842505.1. GTDB lineage: Bacteria > Pseudomonadota > Gammaproteobacteria > Pseudomonadales > Pseudohongiellaceae > UBA9145. Next base: position 31,799 of record CALTDI010000022.1, read on the forward strand.
AATGAAGTCCAGTTTATCATCGGCCTCTTCGCAGTTGTGGGTAAATTGTAGAGTATTTGCACCGCCAAGCTTGTAGGTCTGTGGATCGTTCTGGATCATCTGCACCAGCGACATAGGATCGATTGCCGTCTGTGCCATGAATTCTATACGGCCGCTTTTCACGTTGGCATCGATTTTTTTGATGCCGTATTTTTCTGCCTTGAGTTTCAGTTGAGTCAGGCGGAACAAGAGTTTTAATGGCTTCGGCAAGAGGCCGAAGCGATCGATCATCTCTACCTGTAATTCCTGGAGGTCGCTGTCATCGATAGAGGCGGAAATTCTCTTGTACATGATTAGCCGGACATGAACATCCGGTAAATAGTTTTCGGGTATCAGTGCGGGAATGCGCAGATTGACATCGATAGACTTGCCCAGATCCATATCCAGATCGGGGCGGCGGCCAGACTTGATAGCGGCAACAGCCTGTTCCAGCATTTCCGTGTAGAGTGAGAAGCCAATCTTCTGCATATGACCGCTCTGTTCGTCGCCTAGTAGTTCTCCCGCCCCGCGAATCTCCAGGTCATGACTGGCCAATGTAAATCCAGCGCCCAGGGTGGTGGCCGACTGTATAGCCTCGATGCGTTTGTTTGCATCCGCACTAAGCTTGCCGTCGTTGGGCAGCAACATGTAGGCATAGGCCTGATGGTGCGATCGACCGACTCGCCCTCGTAGCTGGTGCAGTTGCGCGAGACCGAACTTGTCGGCGCGGTGAATGATTATGGTATTCGCGCTGGGGATGTCGATGCCTGTCTCAATAATAGTTGTGCAGACAAGAATGTTGTAGCGCTTGTGATAGAAGTCGGCCATGACCTTCTCCAGGTCGCTTTCGGCCATCTGTCCATGTGCAACGCAGATACGAGCCTGCGGAATAATAGTGCGCAGGTGCTCGGCGGTGTTCTCAATCGACTTTACTTCATTGTGTAGATAGAAGACTTGTCCGCCGCGCTGCAGTTCTCGAGATACCGCTTCGATTATTAAGCTGTCCTGCTCTTGCCTTACAAATGTCTTGACGGACAATCGGCGCGCTGGAGGTGTAACGATGAGCGAGAGATCCCTTATTCCCGAAAGTGCCATGTTAAGCGTTCTTGGAATCGGCGTGGCGGTTAGTGTGAGGATGTCCACGTTGGCTCGCAGTGCCTTGAGCTTCTCTTTCTGTCGCACGCCGAAGCGATGTTCCTCATCGATAATGAGCATGCCCAGGTTGCTGTAGTCTATATCGCCGTGCAGGAGTTTGTGTGTGCCGATGAGCACATCGACCTTGCCAGCCTCTACTTTCTTTAGCGTCTCATTCTGCTCGCTGGTCGACTTGAAGCGCGAGATGACATCAACCACGATAGGCCAATCCGCGAAGCGGTCTTTAAAGCTCTCGAAGTGTTGTTGGGCGAGCAGGGTGGTAGGTACTAATAAGGCTACCTGTTTGTCATTTTGCACCGCTACGAACGCAGCCCTCATGGCCACCTCGGTCTTACCGAAACCAACATCTCCGCATACCAGGCGATCCATGGATCTGCCATTCTTCATATCGTCCAGTACGGCTTCGATGGCGTTCTCTTGATCGGCAGTCTCTTCGAAGGGAAAGCTGGCGACAAATTTATCGTAGTCGTCGCCGCTGAACTTGTATTTGTAACCTTTCTTGGCTTCGCGCTGCGCATAGATGTCGAGTAATTCGGCGGCAACGTCTCGAATCTTTTCTGCTGCCTTGCGCTTCGTCTTCTGCCACTGGTCGGTGCCCAGAGAATTCAGTGGCGCCGAGTCCTGCTCGGAGCCGCCGTAACGACTTATCAGATGCAGCGCGGCCACGGGCACATACAGCTTTGCCGCATTTGCATACTCCAGGGTCAGAAACTCGGTGTCTTGCCCGTCGGTATTAATAGTCTGCAGACCGCGATATCTGCCTACGCCGTGATCCAAATGCACCACGGCATCGCCGATGCGTAATTCGGTCAGGCTCTTGACGATGAAGTCGGTATTGCTCTGGTTTTTATTGCGTCGGCGTCGCTGGGCTATTCGGTTGCCAAACAGCTGCGCCTCGGTGATGAGGAATAGCTTATCGTCTTGCAGCCACAGGCCCTGATCCAGAGGCGCGACAATGATGCCGAAGACGCTGCTTGAGTCGACAAAATCTTGCAGGTGGTCGAACTGCTTGGGTTTTATAGCGATCTGCTTCAATACTTCCAGAAGCGTCTCTCGCCTGCCGGCAGATTCTGCGCAGAAGACGATGCGGTGATCAGGGTTATTCTCGATGAACTGCTCGACAGCTAGGAACGGTCTCTTCAGTTTCGCGTCACTGCTCAGTTCCGGTAGCTTAAGGCTGCGCAATGAGGTGGCGCTGCTGCTGGACTTGAAGCTTATCTGCCGGAACTGCTTCAGTTTCGACAGCACCGTATCGATAGTCAGGAAGATATCGTCCGGGGGCAGGATAGGTCGAAAGTGATCTATCTGTCGGTCTTCATAGCGGCGTTGGATATCCTGCCAGAAGGTCTGTCCTGCCGCGGCGAGATCGCCAATCTTGCAATAGGTCGTATTCGCCGGCAGAAAATCGAATAGAGAATCCAGCCTTTCATAGAACAGAGCCAGATAATACTCGAGGCCTGGGGAGCTGAGACCGTCACTAACATCTTGGTAGATGGGGCACTGGCGCAGGTCTATGTCGAATATCTCTCTGAAATTACTGCGAAAGGCGGTGATCCCCTTGGCGTCTAGCGGATATTCGCGACCAGGCAGGAGTTTGATCTGCTCTATTCTCTGGTCAGAGCGCTGGGTCTCGGGATTGAAGATACGCAGTGTCTCGATCTCTTCGTCCAGCAGGTCGATGCGATAGGGAAAGCGGCTCCCCATGGGGAAGATGTCGAGTATCGACCCCCTGACAGCGAATTCTCCATGCTCGAACACCGAATCTACGGATTGATAACCGGCATCGACAAGTTGTGAGCGCATCTTTTGAATAGATAGCGTCTGGCCTACTGCTAAATCCAGACTGTTGCCGCGTATATATTTCATTGGTGGCAGTTTGTGCATCAAGCTGCCAATCGAGGTGACCAGAATTCCCTGTTGCAGATCGGGCAGGTGAAACAGAGCGTTCAGGCGATCAGAAACAATATCCTGGTGCGGTGAAAAATTATCGTAGGGCAGGGTCTCCCAATCCGGAAGGCTAAATACCTGCAGCGATTCAGCTTTGTTTGGCAATTTTGCACAGAAATAGCGCAGCTCGCGCTTGAACTGCTCTGCCGACTCGGTGTCCTGGCAGATCAGGAGCAGTGGGCCGCTGCTGTTTGCCGCAGCATTGGCCAATGCGAGGCTGGTAGCGGAGCCAAAAGTTGTCTGCCAGTGGCTTGCCAGTTGCGGGTCTCGGGGCAGAGGAGGATTAAAAATAGTTGCCATGGATAGATGCTGGTATTTGCGTGTCGCAGAATCGGAAATTTGGGAATTCGGCAGTCGCTGGGGCGAACTGGAAAACAGCCGGCAATTGTATAGCAATTCATCTGACTAATCAGGCATGAATATATTCATCAATCTATCGCCCAGATAGTGTCACTTCGGTTGCACTGGCTATGCTTTCACAAGATAATAGCCGCGTTTTTGAAGCCAGAAATTTAATCGGAAAGAAAAGGGGTTTTTGTGGTCCGTCCAAGCGTAGATGATTACTTCGGTGACTGGAAACAGCGCGAAGCATTAGTGCAGGAAATGATTCCTGTTCTCGGTCGACTTTTTAGTCAGAAAAACGTCGGTATGTTTATCTATGGCAGACCGCTGCATAACAGGTCTGTGACTTTTATCATGAAGGCGCATCGCTTCGTTCGTCAGATAGAACGCAACGAGATGTCGGAATTCGAATCCCATCCGGTATTGATGGCCCTGGCCAAGTTAGACCTGTGGCATGTTCAGATTGATCTGGGCAAGCTGACCGTCCGTTTCATGGAGCATCTTCAAGAGAAGGGTGATGCAGCCCTTGGCGTGGACGAATTTGTTGAGGGCGAGCTAGCCTATCTGGACGGCGTCAATGAGAAGCCAATCGAGAAGTGTCAACACGTGGTCTTATATGGCTTTGGCCGCATCGGCAGACTGATGGCCAGATTGCTGATAGAGCGCACCAGTACCGCCGAGATTATGCAGCTCAAGGCTATCGTTGTGCGCCCGGGTGACGAAGGCGACTTGCAGAAACGCGCCAGCCTGTTCATGAATGATTCGGTCCATGGTGCCTTTCAAGGCACGTTGCGGGTTGATGAGAAAAGCAATAGCCTCATCGCCAACGGGAATGAGATTAAGGTTATCTACGCCAATAGCCCGGAGGAGATCGATTATGGTCAATATGGCATCGAAGATGCCCTGATCATCGACAACACCGGTATGTGGCGTGATCGTGAGGGTCTGTCTCGGCATCTTAAGTCTAAGGGTGCCGCGAAGGTGCTGTTAACCGCACCAGGAAAGGGCGATATCAAGAATATCGTCTACGGTATCAACGACGACGAGATCAGCCCGGATGATACGATCATCACGGCAGCCTCGTGCACCACGAATGCCATTGCGCCAGTGCTTAAGGTGGTCAATGACAAGTTCGGCATCGTAAAAGGGCACGTTGAGACGGTTCACGCCTACACCAATGACCAGAACCTAATCGATAATTACCACAAGGGCAGTCGTCGAGGCCGTTCCGCCGCGCTGAATATGGTTCTTACCGAGACCGGCGCCGCCAAGGCAGTAGTGAAGGCAGTGCCCGAGCTAGAGGGGAAATTAACCGGCAATGCGATCCGCGTGCCGATTCCCAACGTGTCGATGGCCATTATGAATCTGACCCTGGAAAAGGGGACTACGCGAGACGAACTCAACGAGTTCTTGCGCGATATTGCCCTGCATTCCAAGCTGCAGAATCAAATTAGCTATACAGAGTCTCCCGATGCGGTGTCCAGTGACTTCGTCGGCAGCAGAGAGGCGGGTATCGTGGATAGCAACGCTACCATCGTTAACGATAATCACGTCGTTCTCTATCTGTGGTATGACAACGAATTTGGCTATTGTTGCCAAGTAGGAAGAATGGTTTACAAGATGGCGGGTATCATCTATCAGCAATATCCTCTAGAGGAATAGCTGTATAAACCATTTGTCGCAAGAGTTGGCTATTTCAGGGGCTTAGACCTATAATTCGCCCCGCTTGAAACACCGTCAATGGATTCCAATAACACTTAATTTTTCGCCGTTGTCATGTTGCAGTCTTGACAACGGTTGTCGTTTATTTCTTTGGACTGTTAATTCGCTTCTCAGCGCTTAGATTGACCTAATGATCAGAACAAAACGCGGACTGAATCTACCGATTTCCGGAGCCCCTGAGCAGGAGCTAGGAAAGGCTCGGTCGACGCGGACTGTTGCGCTTCTAGGATGCGATTATGTGGGCATGAAGCCGACCATGCTCGTTGCCGAAGGCGACAAAGTGCTTCTGGGTCAGCCCCTGTTTCGCGACAAGAAAAACTCCTCCGTGACATTTACATCCCCTGGCTGCGGTCGAGTCAGCGGCATTAACCGTGGTCATCAACGAAAACTGCAGTCAGTGGTCATCGAGTTAGAGGAAAATGGGAAGGATGATGAGCAGGTAGCGCTTAATAGCTATATCGAATCTGCTCTGGGCGAGCTTCCGCGCGATACTATCATTGAGGACCTGCTTGTATCCGGTTTGTGGACTAGCATTCGAGTGCGTCCGTTCAGCAAGGTAGCAGACCCGGCTCGACAGGCACATTCGCTTTTTATCAACGCCATGGATACCAATCCGCTTGCCGCGCAGCCCAGCGTAGTGCTCAAAGATGAGATCCCGCACTTTGTTCTCGGTGTGAATCTGCTATCTAAACTGCCGCAGAATCAGACCTATGTCTGCGTCGACCGTAAGGTGGACGCGCAGCTCAAAGAGCAAGCGTTTGCGAGCAATATCAAAGTGCAGGAGTTCAGAGGGCCACATCCTTCAGGTCTGACTGGTACCCATATGCACTATCTGGAACCTGCTGGAATCGGCAAACAAATCTGGTCGCTTAACTATCAAGACGTGATTGCGATCGGAAAACTGTTTAGCACCGGTAAGCTCAGCGTAGATCGCATTATATCTCTGGCGGGTCCGCAGGTGACTGAGCCGCGTCTGCTCAAGAGTCGCATAGGTGCCGATCTGCATGAACTTTGTGCAGGAGAGTTAGAACCTCACGAGAGCCGCATAATTTCGGGTTCTGTATTGGGTGGGCGCAGAGCGTTTGGAGCGGTGAGCTATCTTGGCCGTTACCATCTGCAAGTCTCCGCGTTACGCGAAGGGAGAGAACGTCCGCTATTGGGTTATCTCTCGCCGGGCGCCAATCGCCACTCCGTTATGGGGATCTACATATCAGGATTGGATAAGAGTAAACGCCATGCGATGTCTACCAGCACCCAGGGCAGCGATCGCGCGATGGTCCCTATCGGGGCCTACGAGAAGATCATGCCCCTCGATATTTTGCCTACGCAGCTATTGCGAGCATTGATTGTCGGGGATATCGAGACGGCGCAGAATCTCGGTGCGCTGGAGTTAGATGAGGAAGACCTGGCGCTTTGTAGTTATGTCTGTCCTGGAAAATATGAATACGGGCCTATGCTGCGTGACAATCTCACGCAGATAGAGAAAGAGGCATAACGGGCAATGGGACTTCGTCGCATTCTAGATGACATGGAGCCGCACTTTACCAAGGGCGGCCGCTTCGAGTCTTGGTATGCCCTGTTCGAGGCTGTCGACACGATCTTCTACACCCCTAGCAAGGTCACAGTTGCCGAGCCTCATGTGCGCGATGGTATCGATCTGAAGCGGGTAATGATCACGGTATGGTTTGCCGCTTTCTTTCCGATGTTCTATGGCATGTATAACATTGGTTTTCAGGCCAATAGTGCGATCGTTGCCATGGGTCTGGCAGGAACTGGCGATTGGCATGAACTAATTATCGGTGCGCTGGCCGGGCATAATCCAGCGAGCATCTGGGATAATGTCGTCTACGGTGCGGCTCATTATTTCCCGATCTATTTTATCGTTTTTGTTGTCGGCGGATTCTGGGAAGTGTTGTTCGCTATGAAGCGTGGACACGAAATCAACGAAGGATTCTTCGTTACGTCTATTCTATTTACCCTGATCGTGCCGCCGGACATTCCCCTGTGGCAGGCGGCTCTGGGTATTAGTTTTGGTATCGTTGTCGGCAAAGAAGTATTCGGTGGTACCGGCAAGAATTTTTTAAATCCTGCTTTGACGGGCAGGGCATTTCTGTTCTTCGCCTATGCGCCGCAGATGTCCGGCGATGCGGTCTGGACGGCGATAGACGGATTCAGCGGTGCTACCCCACTTAGCCAGATTGCTGCCGAGGGCTTGCCCGCAATCGCTGTAGCGACAGGAAGGGAGCTTTCCTGGCTGAACGCCTTCTTCGGCCAGATGCAGGGCTCGATAGGCGAAACATCGACAATCGCTATTCTGCTTGGCGGCGCGGTGTTGTTGCTAACGCGGATCGCCTCATGGCGAATTATGCTGGGTGTATTTCTCGGCATGTGCGCAACGGCAACATTATTTAATTTCATAGGCTCCGACACTAATCCCGGTTTCGCTACGCCCTGGTACTGGCATTTTGTTCTGGGGGGCTTTGCCTTCGGCATGGTGTTCATGGCTACCGATCCAGTATCGGCTTCGATGACCAGCACCGGCAAGTGGATATTCGGTGCCTTAATAGGCTTCATGATAGTGCTTATTCGAGTAGTGAATCCTGCCTATCCAGAGGGCGCCATGTTGGCTATCTTGTTCGCGAATCTGTTCGCGCCACTAATCGATTACTTTGTTGTGAAGGCAAATATAATGCGCAGGAGAGCACGCGGTGTCCTCTAAAGATTCCACCAGAAAAACGCTGCTGGTCGCTTTCGGTCTTTGCGTGGTCTGTTCCATCGTCGTATCGGGCACCGCGGTGATACTGAAGCCCTTGCAGGATGCGAATCGAATTCTTGACAGGAATAAGAATATTCTGAGCGCCGCTGGCCTATTCGATTCACAGCAAGATGGCGATGAGGTTGTCACGGAGCGTTTTAACCAGTTCTCACCCTATGTCATCGATCTGAATGCGGCTCAGGTGCTTTCCACCGAGCAGCTGCAACAACTGCAGATAGATATAGAGAGCTACGACCAGCGTCTGGTTATCAATGATCCTAACTTCTCCGAAGCCTTGGGCAGGCAGAAAGACGTCGCGAATATTAAGCGCCGCGTTAACTATCCGATGATCTATGTCGTCGAGAATGGCGCCGAGATTGAGACTATAGTCGTGCCGATAAGTGGCTATGGCTTGTGGGGAATCCTCTATGGCTTCCTCGCTCTGGAGGGCGATGCGAATACGGTTAAGGGTTTGGCGTTCTACGAATTGAAGGAGACGCCGGGTTTGGGCGCGGAAGTTAGGAACCCAAGATGGACGGCGCTGTGGCCTGGCAAGAAGGTCTACGATGAACAGGGCGAGGTCGGTCTGAGAGTAGTGAAGGGTCAAGGTAGTGGTAACTATCAGATCGACGGTCTTTCCGGGGCTACTCTCACCAGTCGCGGAGTCGATAATCTTATTCAGTACTGGCTCGGTGAAGATGGTTACGGGCCGGTTTTAGCTCAGCTTCGTGAGACGGGTTTATAGCGCTTATGCCTTTTAAATTTATTAGTTTTGGTGTGCAAGTATGAGTAGTGTTAAGCAAATATTACTAACGCCTCTTTTCGAGAACAATCCGATCGCCCTGCAGATTCTTGGGGTTTGTTCTGCCTTGGCGGTAACAACTCAGTTGAGTGTGACACTGGTGATGTGTGTTGCGCTAACGACGGTGACGGCATTCTCTAATCTGTTTATCTCGATGATACGGAATCAAATACCTTCGAGCATCCGAATCATCGTGCAGATGACGATAATTGCATCCCTAGTAATAGCCGTCGACCAGTTCCTGCAGGCCTTCGCTTATGAAATTAGTAAGAACCTGAGTGTGTTCGTAGGCCTGATAATTACCAACTGTATTGTCATGGGTCGTGCCGAAGCATTTGCCATGAAGAATCCACCGGGGCTGAGTTTTCTAGATGGCATCGGAAACGGAATGGGCTATTCCCTGGTGCTTATTGTTGTCGCGTCTCTTCGCGAGCTTTTTGGTTCGGGTAGTCTGCTCGGGTTTCAGATTCTGCCCCTTATCGAAAATGGTGGTTGGTACCAGGCGAACGGCCTGATGTTGTTGTCGCCCAGCGCCTTCTTCATCATCGGTTTCTTTATCTGGGCCCTGCGCAGCGTCAAGAAAGAGCAGGTTGAAACGCGAGAGTTTCGTATGGCACCTCACTCTGCAGACGAGGGTGCGTTCTGATGGAGCAGTTACTGAGTCTGTTCGTAAAGGCGGTATTCATCGAGAACATGGCGCTGCAGATGTTTCTCGGCATGTGTACTTTTCTTGCTGTATCCAAGAAGGTTGAGACGGCGATAGGCTTGGGTGTTGCGGTGGTAGTGGTGCAGGTCATTACCGTGCCGGTTAACAATATCATCTTCAATCAATTGCTGCGTGAAGGCGCTTTGGATTGGCTGGGGATGCCCGAGTTGTCGTTACAGTTTCTCGGTTTCCTGTGCTACATCGGTGTGATTGCCGCGATAGTGCAGATTCTAGAGATGTTCCTGGATAAATTTGTTCCGGCGCTGTACAACGCGCTTGGCGTGTTCCTTCCGCTTATTACGGTGAACTGCGCCATCCTGGGATCGACTCTGTTAATGGTAGAGCGAGACTATTCCTTTCCGGAGAGTGTCGCGTTCGGCCTCGGTTCGGGATTCGGATGGGCTCTGGCAATCGTAGCTCTGGCCGGCATACGCGAAAAGCTCAAATACAGCGATGTGCCCGAAGGCTTGCGCGGTTTAGGTATCACCTTTATTACGGTTGGTTTGATGTCGCTAGGCTTTATGTCCCTGAGCGGCGTCTCTCTCTAGATGTCCGTAAATAGAAAAATTTAAGTAGAAACAGTTTATTCCATGATTGATATCACAACCATATTCGGCGGCGTCGCTCTATTCACCATCATCGTTATGCTGCTTGTAGGCGTAATCTTGCTCGCTCGCTCCAAGCTGGTGACCAGTGGTGACGTGCGCATCGAGATCAACGACGATGCCGAGAAATCCATTGTCGTTCCAGCCGGTGGCAAGCTGTTAAACACGCTCGCCGATGCCGGCATCTTTCTGTCCTCGGCCTGTGGCGGTGGTGGTACCTGCGCGCAGTGTAAATGTCAGGTGCTCGACGGCGGTGGCTCTATGCTACCCACTGAGACCGGTCATTTCACCAGAGGACAGGCGAAGGACAACTGGCGTCTGTCCTGTCAGGTTGCAGTAAAGCAGGACATGAAGATTGAGATCGCGCCGGAATTCTTCGGCGTGAAACAGTGGGAGTGCACAGTTCGCTCAAACGACAATGTCGCCACCTTTATTAAGGAATTAGTTCTCGAGATACCCGATGGCGAGAGCGTTGACTTCAGGGCGGGGGGCTATGTGCAATTGGAAGTGCCTCCTCATGTCGTTAACTACAGCGATTTCGATATCGCGCAGGAGTATCGAGGTGACTGGAATCATTTCGGCCTGTTCGATGTGGTGTCAAAGGTTAACGACACGACGATACGGGCCTATTCGATGGCGAACTACCCTGAAGAGAAGGGGGTTATTAAGTTCAATATCCGCATAGCGACCCCACCCCCGGGCACCAAGTTGCCTCCGGGTAAAATGTCCTCCTATGTGTTTGGGCTGAAGCCCGGTGATAAAGTTAAGGTGTTTGGCCCGTTCGGTGAATTTTTTGCGAAAGACACGGATGCAGAGATGGTGTTCATCGGCGGTGGTGCCGGTATGGCCCCGATGCGTTCGCATATCTTCGATCAGCTGCGCAGATTGCACAGTCATAGGAAGATAAGCTTCTGGTATGGGGCAAGAAGTCTGCGCGAGATGTTCTACGAAGAAGACTATGACTCCTTGGCTGAGGAGAACGATAATTTTGATTGGCACGTCGCGCTCTCCGATCCACAGCCAGAGGATGAATGGGCTGGGATGACGGGCTTTATTCATAATGTCGTCTTGGAGAACTACCTCAAGAATCATCCTGCGCCAGAGGATTGTGAATACTATATGTGTGGGCCGCCGATGATGAATGCGGCTGTGGTCAAGATGCTGAAAGACTTGGGTGTAGAAGACGACAATATTGCTCTCGACGAATTTTCCTAGCAGACTATTTACTTTCCCTTCAAGGGTTATGCCGCATGATTGAATTGCTCAAACGTCATAGCTTCTCTGCGACCTTCCTGGTTCTGTTCCTGAGCTTCGTGTTTTTCTTCGGCGGCGATGGTGAAGAAATTCAGCAGTTGAATGGCTTTACCATGGGCACGAGTTATCAGGTGCAGATTGTAGACATGCCGGATACTATTAGTGCCGAAGATCTAGCGGCAGACATCTCCGATCTGCTGGGTGAATTAGACACGGGGACGTTCTCAACCTATGCGAGCAACTCCGAGTTATCTCGATTCAACCGGCACGGGGTAAATGTTCCCTTCATTGCCTCGTCTCGTATGATTGAAGTCTTATTGCTGGCGCAGGAAGTGGCAGCGCTTAGTGGGGGTGCTTTCGACGTGACGGTTGGGCCTCTGGTAAATCTTTGGGGTTTCGGCCCCGATCTTGCGGTATTCGAGACGGTGCCAAGCCAGTCACAGATCGACACGGCATTGAATCGAGTGGGGTTTCAGTATCTGCGTATCAGTCCTTCCTCGCAGGAAATTCGCAAGACCCGTGATATCTACGTCGACCTCAGTGCCATAGCAAAGGGCTATGCAGTGGATCAGCTTGCCGAGCATTTGGATGGGGTGGGTGTGGATAATTACTTTCTGGAGATCGGTGGCGAGTTAAAGATCAAAGGCTCCAAGCCGGGAGCCGATGGTTGGGTGCCAGCCATAGAGACGCCATTAGACGCGGGCTCGCAGGTCTATCAGATATTCTACAGCCGTGGTGATAATATAGCGGTGGCAGGTTCTGGAGATTACAAGAACTATTTTGAGGAGAATGGTCAGCGTTACTCCCATGAGATCGATCCACGAAATGGTAGATCTGTCACCCATAGATTGGCAGCCGCCTATGTTATAGATGATTCGGTGGCGCGAGCAGATGCTCTTGCTACAACTTATATGGTGTTGGGTCCCGAGGCAGCAGAGGCTCTTGCAGCGAGACAGAATCAGGCCGTGTATTTTATCTATAAGAGCGAGACCGAGGGCTTCGAAGATTTTATAAGCGATGAATTCGAGCACTACCTTGGAAACAATTAGAGAAAGAGAAAAGGAAAGAGGCGCAGAGGAAGAAAGATGTTGAGTTTTATAATTACATTCGTAGTCATCGCCGTGGTGATTGCCATCATGTCAGTGGGTGTTCTATTTGGTCGCAAGCCTGTGCAGGGTTCCTGCGGCGGTCTGAATAATATAGGTGGGATGAATGAATGCGAAATTTGCGGTGGCGAGCCACAGAAATGTGAGCGTAAAGAGGCAGCCTAAGATAAAGGCCTGAAAATCAAACTGGGTAACTAGATAACGGAAAGACTGAGGCATATGGAAAAAAAGCACTTTGATATTATCGTTATTGGCAGCGGGCCTGCGGGTGAGGCTGCTGCGATGAATGCGAAGAAGAAGGGTCGCACTGTCGCCGTTGTCTGCGATCTGGAATACGTAGGCGGAAGCTGCACTCATCTAGGCACTATCCCTTCAAAGTCGCTACGCCACTCCGTAAAGCAAGTCATGCAATTCAATTCCAATCCGATGTTCAGGGACTTGGGTGACGCCAGGAAGTTGAGTTTTCAGCAAGTGTTGAAGCATGCCGAGAGGGTGATCTATGAACAGGTAAGTATGCGCACTGATTTCTACGATAGAAATCACATCCCAATATTTAAGGGGCGCGCAAGCTTTCTGGATAAGCACACGATCAAGCTCGTTGGGAAACGTAAAAAGCTGTCGGCAGATTATTTTGTAATCGCTACCGGTTCCAGTCCGTATCATCCACCCGGTGTGGATTTCTCTCACCCCTGCGTCTTCGATAGCGACAGCATTCTGGATCTGGATCATTCGCCACGCAAGGTTACCGTTATCGGTGCCGGTGTTATCGGCTGTGAATACGCGTCCATATTTGGTGGCCTGGGTTGCAAAGTCGAATTGATAAACCCCGCTTCCGGACTACTCACCTTTCTCGATACGGAGATAGCCGATGCGCTTAGCTATCACCTGCGCAACCTGGGCGTGCGCAGTCGTCATAATGAAGAATTTGAGAAGATGGAGTATCACGATGATCACATCGTGACTTATCTGCAGTCCGGTAAGAAAATACGCAGCGATATCGTACTTTGGGCGAACGGTAGGAGTGGCAATACAAGTAACCTCGGGCTTAAGCAGATAGGTTTGGAGACGAATACTCGGCAACAAATCTCTGTAGATGATAACTACCGGACATCTGTTAAGAATGTCTATGCAGCCGGTGATGTGATCGGCTGGCCATCCTTGGCAGGAGCCGCCTATGACCAGGGTAGGGCAGCAAGTAACGCCATCGTGGCGCCGGATGACTGTTACCACGTTGAGCAAGTTGCCACTGGCATCTATACGATTCCAGAGATCAGCACTCTCGGGGCTACTGAGCAGGAATTAACGGAGCAGAAGATACCCTACGAAGTGGGTAAGGCTTTCTTCAAGAATACAGCGCGAGCCCAGATAACCGGTGAGCAGGTAGGCATGCTGAAGCTGATCTTTCATTTCGAGACTCTAGAGTTGTTAGGTATTCACTGTTTCGGAGATCAGGCGTCTGAGATTGTCCACATCGGTCAGGCGATCATGCGTCAGCCACCTCCAGCGAACTCGATGAAATACTTCCTAACCACTACATTTAATTACCCGACTATGGCCGAAGCCTATAGAACGGCTGCCCTGGATGGCTTGAACAGAGTTTTCTAGTTCTTGCCATGGCCCATGAACAGGGTTAGTTTGTCGCCTAGAGAATAATAGAAGAGCGGGCTTATACCCGTCCCGGAGAGTGATAATGATACAAACTGCCAGAGACATTCTTAAAGAGAAAGGCGGTCACATGGTAACTATCAATTCGGACGCGACTATCTATCAGGCGCTAACGATAATGACCCAGAATAAGGTGGGTTCGATAGTGCTTCTTGAGGACGAAAAGATAGTGGGTATCTGGACAGAGAGAGACTTGATGTTCAGGGCGATGGAGGAAGGTTTCAATCCTAAGGTCGCCAGGCTCAAGGACAATATGAGCGTCAATATTATGTCAGCCAATATTGAAGAGCAGGCGTATCAGCTAGCCGATAAATTTCTAGGTCGGCGTGTGCGCCACCTATTAATAGAGGAAGGTGGGGAATACATAGGTCTGCTTTCTGTCGGGGATGTGATGAAGGCAAACCTGCAGCAGAAGAATGAAGAGTTCGAAGAATTGAATCAAATGGTCAGTCTTGAGTACTATGAGAACTGGAAAGAGATTCAATCGGAACGCTAAATAGCATTGCCTCTCACTCGCATTTTAAATGCGCCCGGCGATTTTCTTGAAAGCCGCTTCCTGCCTGCTCTGGACAAGACAAAGTGCTTGCTATCGAGAGGCGATACGTGTAAATTTTCTAGCGATATTTAGCGTCGGTCATGTCTCGTAAATATTTAAAAATTACGCAGGCAGAAAGCTATAAAGATTACAGTTAATTAGAATAATAGAGCCCCCAAAACGGCCTGACATCCATCACCATGTTCTACGTTTTTAGAACGTCGTCAGCTAGCGGGGCTTCCAAAAGAGTGGTTTGCTCTATGGGTAGTGACATACAGTCCCTGGCGATTCCTGCCGAAGGTCATGGTCTTCACAAAGATCATGCAGTGGGGCTGACTTCCCTCAAAATTCCCTGCTCCCGCTCTCAATCCCGATCACATTCTCAATTGCTCTCCTCGATGCACTCGCCTGTGCGAAAAGGATTCCCGGTGGCTGCGCTATGTGTTGAATTTTGTTGTATAGGCTCAGGAAGAACAGTTATTGCATAGAAGATATTAATGATTCAGAAGTAATTGGATTGATTGCCAGCGAGGAATTAATCCAATTTGAATCCGGTAGACCGTCAGCCTACAGCTTGTCGGGATGTTTGGAGTTAATTGCTTGGAATTACCTAACGAAGTTATCGACGGTTTAACACCGTTTCTATTCTATCTTGCCCTGGTGCTGGCCGTGGTGGTCATCATGCTTGGGTTATCCTATTTCCTTGGGCAACGAAAAACCGCCCATCACAAGAATCTACCTTTCGAATCTGGCATTGTTTCGGTAGGCAGTGCCCAATTTCGTATATCCGTACATTTTTACCTGCCAGCCATTCTTTTTATTATCTTCGATCTGGAAGTCGTCTTCCTGTTTGCGTGGGCTGTCTCTGTGAGAGAGGCGGGTTGGCTGGGCTTTATTGAAATCTCTGTCTTCATCTTTATTCTAATCGCGGCTCTGTTCTATCTATGGCGCATCGGCGCGCTGGATTGGCGCACACTTACGCAGAAGCGAGAATTGAAAACTCTCTCCGGGCCTGGTGGAGTGACCAATAAAAAGGAATTCAAATTATGAGTTGGGAACTGCAAAAAGCAGAAGATGCTGCATCTGGCCAGCCGGGAGGCAGCGCCATGGACGAGTTTATTCGTCGCAATGTGGTGATGGCTAACCTTGAGGATATGGTGTCGTGGGGCAGAAAGAACTCCATCTGGCCCTTTAACTTTGGCCTTTCCTGCTGTTACGTGGAAATGGCGACTGCTTTTACCAGCCGACACGATTTGGCCAGATTTGGTGCCGAGGTGATTCGAGGTACCCCAAGACAGGCAGACATGATCGTTATCGCGGGTACCGTTTTCCGCAAGATGGCTCCAGTAGTCAAGCTGCTGTATGAACAGCTCTTAGAGCCAAAATGGGTTATTTCCATGGGCTCCTGTGCCAATTCGGGCGGTATGTACGATATCTACTCTGTGGTACAGGGAGTCGATAAGTTTTTACCCGTGGATGTTTATGTTTCCGGCTGTCCCCCGCGCCCAGAGGCCTTATTGCAGGGGTTGATCCTTCTGCAAGAGTCCATAGGGCGAGAGCGGCGTCCGCTGAGTTGGGTGATCAATGATCAGGGCATAATTCAGAAAGAGACGAACCCTGTGCAGCGCGTAGTGCGCTCGCCCGACCGCATAGCGGCGACCGAGCTTAGATCTCCAAATGACGTATAAATACTTATAAATACTTATAAATAACAGATAGATAAACCGATTAGCTAAAGTAAAATATTGTGATATCAAGCGCAGAAAACAGTAGCCAGACAGTCCCCGCCGCATTGGAGCAGATGCGACAGTTGCATGGCGATCTCATCAGGTCGGAGCAGGTGACCTGCGACGGCATGCCGACAGTATGGGTGGACCGGCAAGACATAAAGACTGTGCTGCGAGCGCTACGGGATGAGACTACGCCTCGCTTTGAGATGCTATTCGACGTTACCGCCATCGACGAGCGGCTTAGATGCAACCGGGCAGGGCAGCCGGCAAGCGAATTTACCGTCGTCTACCACCTTATGTCCTTCTCCGGGAATTGCGATTTCCGAGTGAAAGTAGCCCTGCAGGACAGCGATCTCACTATTCCAAGTGTCGTGCAACTGTGGCCCAGCGCTAACTGGTATGAACGTGAAGTCTGGGACATGTTCGGAATCAAATTCGATGGTCACCCAAACCTCTATCGAATCGTGTTGCCGCCCACCTGGAAGGGGCACGCCCTGCGTAAGGAGCATCCGGCTCGAGCGACCGAGATGGAGCCATTCTCTCTAAGCGACGAGCAGGAAGACTATGAGCAGGCGGCACTGAAATTTAAGCCGGAAGAGTGGGGCATGAAGCGAGAGTCGGAGAATTCCGAATTCATGTTTCTCAATCTAGGCCCGAATCACCCCAGTGTGCATGGTGCGTTTCGCATAGCCTTGCAGCTCGATGGTGAGATTCTCGTGGATGCGGTGCCAGACATTGGTTATCACCATCGTGGCGCCGAAAAGATGGGCGAGCGACAGTCCTGGCACACCTACATACCCTATACCGATCGCATCGACTATCTTGGCGGTGTGATGAACAACCTGCCCTATGTAATGGCAGTCGAGAAGATGGCGGGCATCGAGGTGCCGGAGCGGGTGAAGGTTATCCGCGTCATGCTCTCTGAGATGTTTCGAATCTGTAGCCATCTCCTGTTCTATGGCACGTTTGCACAAGACGTAGGGCAGTTGTCACCGATCTTCTACATGTTCGTGGAGCGCGAGCGCATATTCAATATCATCGAATCGATATGCGGCGCCCGTATGCATCCTGGCTGGTTTCGAATCGGCGGTGTCGCGCAAGACCTGCCAAATGGTTGGGAGAAGCGCATACAGGAATTGTTAGATTTCATGCCAGCGCGTCTCGACGAATACGACAGCATGGTGATGAATAACGGAATCTTGAAGCGACGCACCCAGGGTGTAGGCGTCTATGACACGAACGAGGCATTCAACTGGGGTGTAACCGGCGCCGGTTTGCGAGCGACGGGCCTGGAGTGGGATTTTCGTAAGCAGCGTCCCTATAGCGGCTATGAAAACTTCGAGTTCGATGTGCCTATAGCTGTTAATGGCGATTGCTATGACCGCTGCGCGATTCGAGTGGAGGAGATGCGACAGAGCCTGCGTATCATTAAGCAGTGCATGGACAATATGCCTTCGGGTAACTACAAGTCCGATCACCCGCTGACTACACCGCCGCGCAAAGAAAACACCATGCAGGATATCGAGACCCTGATTAACCACTTTCTTAGTGTCAGTTGGGGGCCGGTGATTCCAGCGAATGAAGTAACCATGACTATCGAGGCAACGAAGGGGTTGAACAGTTACTATCTAATAAGTGATGGCAGCACCACCTCTTACAGGACACGTATTCGAACTCCATCGTTTGCTCACCTACAGATGATTCCCGAGATATCACGAGGGTTTATGGTGTCGGATTTAATCGCGATCATTGCGAGTATCGATTTCGTTATGGCCGACGTGGATAGATAGTGTGTGCAGAAGAGTTGCTCAATGAGAGCCGGAAATACAACTAGATTTGTGAATGTGAATGTGAAAGTGAAATGAGCCAGCGAGTTATAGCAAGTACAGCGAAGAAGGCGCGCAAGTTATCCGCAGAGGAGATTGCGGAGATCGAGCATGAGATGACCCTCTATCCAGACAAGAAAGCGGTCGGGCTAGAGGCGTTGAAGATCGTGCAGAAGAGCCAAGGCTGGGTGTCAGACGAGAGCCTGTTAGGCATAGCTAAATACCTGGATATTCCGGTGGCCGATCTTGAGGGAGTGGCAACATTTTTCAATCTGGTCTATCGCGAGCCGGTAGGAAAGAACGTCATACTTTTCTGCGATAGCGTCAGCTGCTGGATCATGGGCTGCGAGAGTGTCAAGGGTCATATCAAGCAGCAGCTGGATATCGACTATGGCCAGACTACCGAGGATGGTGATTTCACGCTAATACCGGTTCCCTGCCTGGGTGACTGTGACAGGGCTCCGGTGATGATGGTCGGCCCGGATCTGCATAGAAATCTGACGCCAGAGAAAATTGATTCGATCATTAGTGACTACAAGAACAAACAGGGTTAAACGGAAATAGAAGTGGTAACAAAGCCATTAACAAAAAATATCGATATGTCGCGCCCTCCGCTAGACATCGCTGCCTATGAGGCGAATGAGGGGTATCAGAGCCTACACGCAATCGCGAAGGGCTTGAGCCCCGAAGACGTGTTGCAGTTGGTCAAGGATTCTGGACTTAAGGGAAGGGGCGGCGCAGGCTTTCCTACGGGCTTGAAGTGGAGCTTCGTGCCTTCGGGAGATAATTCGCCCAAGCAAAAATACCTCGTGGTGAATGCCGACGAGATGGAGCCGGGCACGTTTAAAGATCGACTGCTGATGGAGGGTGATCCGCATCTTTTATTGGAAGGTATGCTTATCGCTGCTTACACGATTCAGGCGAGCAAGGCCTATATATTCTTGAGAGGCGAGTATACGGTTTCCGAGCAGGCCTTAAGAAAGGCGATCAAAGAGGCGTATGAGAAGGGCTATCTAGGCAAGAATATTCTGGGCACGGGTTTCGACCTCGACATCATCATGCATACCAGTGCGGGGCGTTATATCTGCGGTGAAGAAACAGCGCTATTGAATGCCCTCGAAGGTAAGCGCGCGAATCCCAGAGCTAAGCCTCCGTTTCCTCAGGTAAGCGGTCTGTGGGGTAAGCCCACGATCGTGAACAACGTAGAAACTATTTGTAATCTTCCTGGGATTTTAACCTATGGCGTAGATTGGTATCACGGCCTGACTAAGGGTAATGATCACGGCACGAAATTATTTGGCGTTAGCGGTAAGGTAAAGACGCCTGGTTGTTGGGAATTACCACTTGGGCTTCCCATAAGAGAGTTGATAGAAAATTATGCAGGCGGGATGCAAGACGGTCTTGAATTGAGAGGCTTTCTACCTGGCGGTGGCTCTACCGACTTCATGTTGCCCGAGCATCTTGATATCACGCTTGATTATGATGAGATTGCGAAGGTCGGGAGCCGACTGGCTACCGGTACGATGATTATTTTGGATGACAAGACCTGCCCGGTTGGCATGGTTGGGAATCTTATGAAATTCTTCGCGCACGAATCCTGCGGATTCTGCACCCCGTGTCGCGATGGGCTGCCTTGGGTAGATCAGATTTTTCGCGATTTCGAGAATGGTCTGGGTAGTGAGAAAGATTTGCAGATTCTGCATGATCACGTGACTTATCTTGGGCCAGGAAGGACGTTCTGCGCACTGGCGCCTGGAGCAACCGCTCCGCTGGGTAGTGGGTTGAAACATTTTAAAGAAGACTTTGAAAAACATATTACGGAGAAGCGCTGCAGCTATAAGCACTAATCATGCTTGCACCTGTTGACCGTGCTTGGAGTTAGAGATGGCGAAAATTGTTATTGATGGGGTGGAATACGAGGTAAACCCCGATAACAATCTGTTACAGGAATGCCTGTCGCAGGGTTTGGACTTGCCTTATTTTTGCTGGCATCCCAGCATGGGATCCGTCGGTGCCTGCAGGCAGTGCGCGGTTAAACAATACCGTGACGAAGATGACAAGGAAGGCATGCTGGTTATGGCTTGCATGACGCCCGCTAGTGATGGTGCGATCATATCTCTAGAGGATGAGCAGGCGAAGTCGTTCAGATCGGATGTCATAGAGAGCCTGATGATAAGCCATCCCCATGATTGCCCAGTCTGTGAAGAGGGCGGCGAGTGTCATCTGCAAGATATGACGCAGATGTCCGGGCATAACTACCGTCGCTACGACAAGAAGAAACGAACCCATCGCAATCAATATCTTGGCCCGTTCATCAACCATGAGATGAATCGTTGTATTACCTGCTACCGCTGTGTGCGTTACTACGATGACTACGCAGGCGGAACCGATCTCTCGGCTCAAGCCTCCCATCATCATGTGTATTTCGGTAGACACGAAGAGGGCGTTCTCGAGAGTGAGTTTAGTGGCAACCTGGTTGAGGTTTGTCCTACGGGTGTTTTCACCGACAAGGCTTTTAGCCAGCACTATAGTCGTAAGTGGGATCTGCAGACTGCACCGTCGGTCTGTGTGGGCTGCTCGGTAGGCTGTAATACGGCTCCGGGTGAGCGCTATGGCACTCTGCGCAGAATCGTTAATCGCTATAATAGCGAAGTGAATGGCTATTTCCTCTGCGATAGGGGTCGTTTCGGTTTCGATTATGTGAATAGCAGGGAGCGACTGTTAGAGCCGGTTAAGCGTGTCGATAACACCGGAGAGCTGCTCGCGGATGATGAGATCAAGGCGGTTATCAAAGAATTTTCGCGGGAGGGCACCATCGGTATAGGTTCTCCACGCGCCAGCAACGAATCAAACTTCGCTCTTAAGACCATGGTCGGTGATGAGAATTTCTTCGCAGGCTACTCGGATAGCGAGAGCGAGTCGATGGCTGCGGTCTTAACGCTGGCATCCGATAAGGCATTTCACAGTCCTAGTGTGCGAAAGATCGAAGAAGCAGATGCTGTGCTGATCCTAGGCGAGGACGTTACCAACGTCGCACCGCGAATTGCGTTGGCGCTGCGACAGTCGGTGCGCAATAAGGCTATGGATTTGGCGAGCGAGAGCAGGATACCGCAGTGGCAGGATGCTGCCGTGCGTGAGCTTGCGCAACACGAGCGCAGTCCTCTGAGCATATTAAGTCCGGCGGTTAGCCGTCTCGACGATATTGCAGCCGATAGAGTAATCGAATCGCTTCCAGCGCTGGTTGCGATGGGGCATCAGATAGCGAATAAAATTTCTGGTTCAGCGCCTGCGGCGACTTCTCCTGAGCATGATGCGGTAGCGGAAAAGATTGCGGCGCAGCTGAAGGGTGCAAAGCGGCCACTCATCGTTGCCGGTAGTAGCAACGGCAGTGAACTCATTAAGGCGGCGGCAAATATTGCCAGAGCCCTGCATGAAGATGGCGAGGACGCCGCTATCGACCTGTGTTTGTTAGTACCCGAAGTAAACAGCATCGGCATGGGCTTGATGGCGGCGGAAGAAAATAGCCTCGGTGTCGCCTTAGACAAATTAAGCAGCGGTGCGGCGAAGCGCGTTATCGTTTTGGAGAATGACCTCTACCGACGTGCAGCCAAGAGTCAGGTGGATTCGGCCTTGGATAAGGCTGAGAAAGTGTTGGTTCTGGATCAGGTGACTACAGCGACTACGGCGAAGGCAGATGTAATTCTTCCCGTTACTGCATTTTCAGAACATGAAGCAACCTACATCAATTATGAGGGCAGAGCGCAGCTCAGCTTTCAGGTGCATCAGTGTCAGAAGATGGCGCAGCCTGCCTGGCGCTGGATAAGTGATGCCGCGCATATAGACGACCTCGTAGAGCGATGCTGTAGCGAGGCGCCAGGTTTTGCAAAATTGCGCGATGTGCTGCCAGGCGAGAATCCGTTCATTGCAGGTATGAAGGTGCCACGACAATCTCATCGATACAGTGGTCGTACGGCGATGATCGCGAATGTAAACGTGCATGAGCCGAAGCAGATGGAAGACAAGGAATCCATCATGTCGTTCTCGATGGAAGGAATATCAGCCCAGAAAGACCCGTCTATTATGGCGTCGCCGTGGGCGCCGAAGTGGAATTCGAATCAATCGATTAGCAAGTTTCAAGATGAGGTTAACGGTGAGCTGAAGCAGGGCCACGTAGGGAGCCTGTTGTTCGAGAAAACTGCTAGTGGTTCTTATTTTGATGTGCCAGCTGTTGCTGCGCAGCCATCGGGCAAGCAACTTCATCTCGCGCTGTCTTATCAGATATTCGGTAGTGATGAATTAAGCGCCAGGGCCGAGCCAATTCGTGAGCGCATGACCGATGCCTATGTGGGAATCTGCCCAGAGGATGCGCAGAGCAGGGGATTGGCTCAGGGTGACGTGGCCACCATAACGCCTACCGGCGCTCCGGTAGTCGTCTGTATTCGTACCGGCGTTAAGCCCGGTACGGCCTTGCTGTATTGTGGTGACGCGAATATCAGCCCGGCAGAATTTACAGGTTTACTAGAAATTGAAAAGAGCGCCGCGCAGGCTACCAGTCGCGGCATATCGAGTTTAATCGTGAGTGATTTTCAGGAAGAGGAAATCTAACTGATGACATTCGAAGTGGGTTCCGGTTTAAGCATAGGTGTGATTCTAGCGACGGTTATCGTCGTTGCCGCCATGCTTATCTGGGTAGAGCGTCGACTGTTAAGCTTCTGGCAAGAGCGGCTAGGGCCCAACCGCGTAGGCCCTTTCGGCTTGCTACAGGTTGTCGCTGACATGATTAAGATTTTTACCAAGGAAGATTGGGTGCCGCCCTTCGCCGACAAATTCAGTTTCGTACTGGCGCCGGCGATTATCATGACGGTAATTCTTCTCAGCTTTAGCGTTATTCCTTTCGCGCCTGGAGTTGGAGTTGTGGATTCGAATATAGGTGTGCTCTTCGTGCTCGCTATGGCCTCCCTCGGCGCCTACAGCGTGATGTTGGCCGGTCTTTCTTCTGACAACAAATATGCCTTGTTAGGTTCGTTGCGCGCTGCAGCACAAATGATTAGCTACGAAGTCTTCATGGGTATCTCTATTCTCGGCGTAGTCGCACTCTCCGGCAGCTTTAACCTGCGCGAAATTGTCCTCGCTCAGGAAGAGAACGGTTGGTACATCTTTCCGCAGTTTATCGGCTTCGTTATCTTTCTAATAGCGGGCGTGGCAGAGAGCCATCGATTACCATTCGATATTCCGGAGGCAGAGCAGGAAATTTGTGCCGGCTACCACACGGAATACTCGGGCATGAAATTTGGCATGTTCTTCGTCGGAGAGTACCTGGGGCTTGTCTTGATATCGTCATTGATCACCGTGCTCTTCTTCGGCGGCTGGTTGGGGCCATCATTCTTGCCTGGTATTTTTTGGTTTGCGTTAAAGTCCTTCGTATTTATAGCATTCTTTATATTATTGAGAGCGGCGATACCTAGGCCGCGTTATGACCAGTTGATGACTTACGGTTGGTTATTCTTGTTGCCGGTGTCCCTGTTGAACCTGCTGATCACCGGCGTAATTATTTTGAGTACATCCTGATGTCGCGACAATATGGAGAAAGACATGCTCACTCTGATTAAGGACACTCTGACTAGTCAGGTGGTAACCCTTTGGCGGGTGTTCTCTCATCTTTGGGTGAAGGCGGACACCGTCGAGTATCCCGATGAAATGCCTTATATGTTCCCGCGTTGGCGTGGGCGCATCATACTCAGTCGTGATCCTGACGGTGAGGAGCGCTGTGTCGCTTGTAATCTTTGTGCCGTAGCCTGTCCCGTAGATTGTATTGCGCTGCAGAAGACTGAAGACGATGAGGGGCGCTGGTACCCGGAATTCTTTCGTATCAATTTCTCCAGATGCATCATGTGCGGTTTCTGCGAAGAAGCCTGCCCCACAAACGCCATTCAACTCACGCCGGATTTTGAGATGGCTGAATACGAACGACAAGACATGGTTTGGGAGAAAGAAGATTTGCTGATCGATGGCACTGGCAAGTACCACGATTATAACTTCTACCGTGTGGCAGGAAAGAAGATAGGCGGTAAGGATAAGGGTGAGGCGCGCAATGAGGCAGTGCCGGTGAACGTGAGGAGTCTGTTGCCGTGATTCTGTTGTTCTATATAGCTGGCGCGGTTGCTGTTATTGCTACCGTTGCGGTAATCCTGCAGACCAATATTGTGCACGCATTGATCTATCTGATTCTATCTCTGCTAGCCGTAGCCGTATGTTTCTATGTCCTGGGTGCGCCGTTTGCGGCGGTATTAGAGGCGATAGTCTATGCGGGCGCCATCATGGTGTTGTTTCTGTTCGTGATTATGATGTTGAACATGGGGCAACAGAGTCTGGATCAGGAGCGCAGTTGGATGGGCCCGAAGGTATGGATCGTCCCGTCTTTGCTCGCATCGGTGTTGCTTGCGCAATTGCTTGCGGTGCTGTCTCAATACGATCAGGAGTTGGCGCTAACGACGGTCGATGTCATGCAGGTAAGTGCCTTGTTGTTTGGTCCTTATGTGCTGGCGGTAGAACTCGCCTCCATACTGCTCCTGGCAGGGTTGGTGTCTGCCTACCATTTGGCGAAAAAATAGTGATGCGTTTACTGAGTGTTATGACTAACGAAATTAAACAGATGGGTCGCGAAAGATAATGGAATCGATACCTGTTGAACATGGATTAATCTTGGCCGGCATCCTGTTTGTCTTGGGGCTGGTCGGGGTTTTAACGCGGCGCAATATCGTGTTTGTACTGATGTCGCTAGAGATCATGATTAACGCGAGCGGCCTGGCGTTCATTGTGGCTGCGTCGCGCTGGGAGCATGCCGATGGTCAGATTATGTTCTTGATGATTCTTACTCTAGCCGCCGCGGAAGTTGCGGTTGGCTTGGGTTTAATAATCCAAATGTACAGGCGATATCACACGGTTGATATCAACGTATTAAGTCAGATGAAGGGATAGGGGCAGGAAGCTAGAGTGCAAGATTTAATTTGGCTATTACCGACATTTCCTTTGCTGGGCTTCTTAAGCCTGGTGCTGACTAGTGGGAATCTGCCTAAGAAAGCCGTTGCCGTTATCGGTGCAGGTTCTATTGGGCTTTCGTTCATCACCGCCGCCCTGATTGCTGTAGAGTTTCTGGGCTCCGGTGAGACGCATTTTATTCTGGAAGTGTGGACATGGATGGCGGTGGGAGAGTTCACCCCTGGGTTTAGTTTCTACCTCGACGGTCTGTCTCTGGTAATGATGCTGGTGATCACCGGCGTTGGTTTTCTGATTCACCTCTATTCGACTGGGTTCATGCTGGATGACCCTAGTTACAGCCGTTTCTTCTCTTATATGAATCTGTTTGTAGCATCGATGTTGATGTTGGTGCTGGCCGACAACCTGGTCCTGTTATACCTGGGCTGGGAAGGCGTAGGCCTGTGTAGCTATCTATTGATCGGCTTCTGGTATGAAAAGCCAGAGAATGGCTACGCGGCCCGAAAGGCATTCGTCACGACACGGGTGGGCGATACGTCTATGGCGATAGGCCTGTTCCTGCTGTTTGCTCAGCTAGGCACACTAAATATCCAGGATATGCTCCATGCAGCCGAGACCCAATGGGCTGTTGGCTCCGGTCTGGCTGTCGCTGCCTCACTGCTGTTGCTGGGTGGCGCGGTGGGCAAGTCTGCTCAGCTACCGCTACAGACCTGGTTGCCGGATGCCATGGCTGGACCCACACCAATCTCCGCCCTGATTCACGCCGCGACGATGGTTACCGCCGGTGTCTACTTGATCGCCAGAACGCATGTCTTGTTCGAACTAGCGCCTAGCGTGCAGCTATTGGTTGCCTGGATAGGCCTGATTACGCTACTGATGGCCGGTTTCACCGCCATGACGCAACACGATATCAAGCGAA
Organism: uncultured Pseudomonadales bacterium; assembly: GCA_943842505.1. Taxonomy (GTDB): domain Bacteria; phylum Pseudomonadota; class Gammaproteobacteria; order Pseudomonadales; family Pseudohongiellaceae; genus UBA9145. Next base: position 57,882 of record CALTDI010000022.1, read on the forward strand.
TCCTTGCCTATTCCACAGTAAGCCAGATCGGTTATATGTTCCTCGGTCTGGGTGTTGGCGCCTGGTCAGCATCTGTATTTCACCTGATGACCCACGCTTTCTTCAAGGCTTTGTTATTCCTTGCTGCAGGCACGGTCATACACAGTCTGCATCATGAGCATGACATCTTTAAGATGGGGGGTAAGCGCAAGCAGCTACCCATCGCCTTCGCCTCATTCATGATTGGTAGTCTTGCCCTGGCGGCGTTTCCCTTCACGTCGGGATATTTCAGTAAGGATGAGATTCTGATTGCGGCTCTAGAGATGGAAGGGCCGGGGATGTTGCTGTGGATGGGCGGAGTGCTGGGAGCATTCCTGACCGGTATCTACAGTTTCAGATTAGTGTTCGTCGTGTTCTTTGGTCAGAGCAAGGGCCACCACGAAGAGAAAGAAGTGACAGGGTTTAGCATGGCTACGCCTCTGATTATTCTGATGGTGTTGGCATTATTCGGCGGTTGGATTCAGATTCCGGTAGACGCGGTGTTCAGCCATGGTGAAGTGCATGAAGAGCATCACATCAGCGGCTTCCTGCACGCGGTAATGATCGCGGTTCCACTTCTGGGTATAGGATTAAGCTATCTCTTTTATATGTCGAAGACATTCTCTGTAGAGAAGCTGATGGCTAAGCCGATCGCGGCTTCGCTGCATCGATTCTGGTTCAGCGGCTGGGGCATGGACGCACTGTATGACCTGCTCTTCGTTAAGCCATTCCTGTTTCTGGCTAGAATCAATAAGAAAGACTTCATCGACGCTATATACGCCTTGCTAGTGGAAATCTCTCGTGTCACGCATGGCATGTTGGCGCGCACCCAAACGGGTCAGCTGCGCTGGTACGCCATGAGTATTGCCGCAGGTGTAGTGCTCCTGACCGCCGTAGGGGTATTGCTATGATTCTGGTAGTACTGATTAGTATTTTGTTTTTTGGCGGTGTGCTCGCCTGGCTGTCCGAGGGGCTGGATTCCAAGTTCCCTCGCGTTATTGCATTGACGGCAGTGGTGATCGATCTTCTGGTCATGTTGACGCTGCTAGGGGCCGATGCCGGCGACTCTGGCTGGATAGTGCAATTGAATGCGCAGTGGATGCCACGCTTCGGCATTTCCTTCCACCTTGCCGCCGATGGCCTAAGTGTTCTGATGATGCTGCTAACAGCCTTTCTTGGGGCTGTCGCCATCGGTTCTGCCTGGGATGAAATTACTGAGAAGACAGGGTTCTTCTACTTCAATCTACTGTGGACGCTAGCCGGTGTAATAGGCGTGTTCACGGCGCTAGACCTGTTCCTGTTCTTTTTCTTCTGGGAAGTAATGTTAATCCCCATGTATTTCATCATTGCGATCTGGGGCCACGAGAACAAGAACTATGCCGCGATGAAGTTTTTTATCTTCACTCAGGTAACCGGCATGTTAATGCTGATTTCGATTTTGGCATTGGCCTATTTTCATTATGTACAGTTCGGATGGTTCAGCTTCGACTACGTCGATCTGCTCAAGGTAAACACGAGTAGTGCTATCGAGATGTGGATCATGCTTGGCTTCTTCGTTGCCTTCAGTACCAAGCTGCCCAGTTTTCCTTTTCATTCCTGGCTTCCCGATGCGCACTCCCAAGCCCCTACTGCCGGTAGTGTTATCCTGGCTGGCGTGTTGCTCAAGACCGGTGCCTATGGCTTGATACGATTCGCTATACCGCTATTTCCCGAGGCGTCGATGACGTTTGCACCGTTCGCGATGACGTTAGCGGTGATCAGTATTCTGTATTGCGCCAAGGTCGCCTTCGCGCAAACCGATATCAAGCGTCTTATTGCCTATACCAGTGTCAGTCACATGGGTTTCGTTCTACTCGGTATCTATGCCTGGAACGAGCAGGCGCTACAGGGCGCGGTAATGACGATGCTGGCACACGGTTTAAGCGCCGCGGCGCTGTTTATGCTTGCCGGCGGCCTACAGCACAGAATTCACACGCGGGACATGGATCATATGGGTGGTTTCTGGGCGAAGGTGCCTCGTCTGTCTTTCGTAGCTCTGTTCTTCTCCGTTGCCGCGCTGGGCATGCCTGGTCTGGGTAACTTTGTCGGGGAATTTTTGGCCTTGCTTGGTGCCTTTAAGGCAAACATCGGTTTAACCGTGGCTGCCGCCTTCGGTCTTATCTTTGCTTCTGTCTATTCGCTATGGGTCATTCAGAAAGTGTTCCATGGCGCCTATCGAAATTCGGATTTCGATGACAGTCATCTAGCCGACCTGAGTCGCCGCGAGATGTTTTATTTCGGCGCAATGATGATAGGCCTTATCTGGATGGGTATGTATCCACAGAGTTTCCTCGATCTCTCGGCTGGGACGATAACGCAATTGCTTAATGAAACCGGGCAGGTTCTCTTCGCGGTGGGGCAATAAGAATTATGACTATGACGTTTGACGATTTATTGCCTCTGATGCCGCTACTGATAGTGACGGCAACGTCGGTCTTGGCGATGCTGATGATTGGTGTGCGTCGAAGCTATATCGTGACGGCTTCGATTACGATTACCGGTCTATTGGCGGCGACACTAGTCGCCATTTCGATGATGGATTCGACGAATCAGCAGATTACTCCGCTACTTATTATCGATCAGTACAGCTTGTTGTTTACCGTGCTGGTCTGTGCCTCAGCGATGCTCATCGCTATTCTTAGCTTTTCCTATTTCTTCGAGTTGGACGACCATAAGGAAGAGTTTTTCTTGCTGTTAACGATCGCGACTATAGGCGCAATCGTAATGGTCAGCAGCAATCATTTCGTTAGTACAGTCTTGGGGCTAGAGACGCTAAGCATGTCTCTATACGGCATGATCGCCTATCCAATGCACAGCAAACAGTCTGCGAAGTATCCTCTGGAAGCCTCTGTTAAATATCTTGTTCTTTCGGCCGCCGCTTCCGGTTTTATTTTATTCGGCATGGCGCTTATCTATGCGCAGACCGGCACGCTGTCTTTTGCCAGTCTCACAGATCTGCCCATGGCTGCGGATAGTTTGGGGGATAGATATTCGATCATAGCCTTGCTGATGATAACCGCTGGCATGGCCTTTAAGCTCTCCTTGGCACCTTTTCATATGTGGACACCCGATGTATATGAGGGCTCTCCGATTCCCGCTACGGCCTATCTCGCTACCATAGGCAAGGCGGCGATGTTCGTCGTGTTGCTACGATTTATTCGAGTGAGTGATGCGCTAAGTTTTGATTCGATGGTGATGGCATTAACCTTGGTAGCTGCTGCGTCTATGCTGGTAGGCAATCTGCTGGCATTGCTGCAAGATAATTTGAAGCGCATACTGGCGTATTCTTCTATCGCGCATATGGGTTATCTGCTGCTTGCGCTTGTTGCCAGCCACTATGCTACCGGCACTCTCGCCGTGGAGGCCGTGACTTTCTATCTAATAGCCTATGTGATCACATCCTTAGGTGCCTTCGGTGTGGCCTCTGTCATCTCCTCTAGTGAGAAAGAGTTCGATTCTATAAAGGACTACAGGGGACTGTTCTGGAGAAACCCATGGCTGGCTAGTATTTTTATAGCGATGCTGTTGTCTCTTGCAGGAATACCATTGACGGTAGGATTTATTGGCAAGTTCTATATATTCCTCGCCGGTGTGGAGTCTGACCTTTGGATGTTATTGGCTGTATTGGTTTTAGGCAGCGGCATAGGCCTGTATTACTACCTACGCATCGTCTATCGAATGCTCATGACTGAGAAGCACAAGATTCCTTACCGAGTGGGTGGTGTAGAGAGTGTTAGTGCCTACGGTGTATTAGCTATTCTACTATTCTTGCTTCTGCTCTTTGGTGTCTATCCCGCACCGATAATGTCATTAGTTGCTGCGGCTTCGGCGTTTATCTAAGATTTTTTTAGCCAAGCGGCTTCTCCCATTATTCGAGTTACCGAATCTATCGAGGCGCTGTCTGCTTTGAATGCATCTATAGTCCAAACTCTTAAAGATAAACTTCTACAGTTAGCGATACTGACTGTTATCGTAGGTCTGCTGCTGCTTCTCAACAGCGTAACAGGCGACAGTCTGCTCGCTGCCAGGCAGGAATTCGATAGGCGCAATCTTTATCAGTTCTTCGAAGAAGGAAGTTTTGATAATGACCTGGTTCTAGATAGCTATTTACTAACGGCGGATAAGGAGAGCGAAAAACTCGAAAATTTACATCTGTTAAATCTGGACCGAGACAGGCTTGCCTATATAGCGAGAAAGGATGGGCAGGCGGTTGCGGTAGCGGTGCCTACGACTGCAGATGACGGATTCAATGGCAAGATTGAATTATTGATTGCTGTGGATATGTATGGCCGTATTAGTGCCGCGCGAGTGATCGAAGATATCAATTCCGATCAGCTTTACGGGGTAGTCGATGTCATCGGCTCGAAGTGGATGGGTGAATTTGCAGAAAACAGTATGCGAGATATCCTGCGCCTGAGCTGGCAGGCGATTACTGCCGATAATGAATATGATCAGTTCGTAGGCGCGTCAATCACCCCCAAGTCCGTTGCCAATCAGATCTACGATGCGCTCGTCTTCTACCAATCTAACCGAATAGAGCTGATGCGCGGCAGTTAGGGCGGCTAGCGGGGCTTGAATGGTATTCAATGGTCGCTTTTCCTGGCGCCTTCGTCGCCTTGGTATTGAGGCGTAATCAGACTATCATTGTGTGTTGTATGGACAGTTAAGGACTACCATGTCTGCATTTAAAGTCTCGGTTATAGGAGGGGGTAGTTTTGGTACGGTAATTGCCAATATTACTGCCGAGAACGGTCACGATGTCGGTTTCTGGATGCGCAGCGAATCTCAAGCGCAGGAGTTGAATAGGCTCCATGAGAATACCCAATACCTGCCGGACTATCGGTTGAATGAAAGAATCCATGCTACTAGCGATATGGCGGAGGCAGTCAAGGACAGTAGGCTAATCTTCGTCGCCGTGCCGAGTTCTTCCTTCAGGCAGGTAGTGAGCGACATGGTGCCCCACATCCCAGAGGACGTCATTCTTGTCAGCACCACAAAAGGCATTGAAGCGGGCAGCTTCGCCATGATGAGCCAGATACTCAATCAAGAGGCACCGCGAGCCAGGGTTGGGGTGCTAAGCGGGCCCAACCTGGCTTTAGAGATCGCCAAGAAAGACCTTGCTGGCACTGTGATTGCCAGTCCAGAAGAAGATGTGAGAGAGATAGTCAAGAGTGCACTGAAGTCCAAGTATTTTAGAGTCTACGCCAATAACGATATGTTTGGTGTGGAGCTTGGGGGATCGCTAAAGAACATCTATGCCATTATAGCCGGCATCGCTGCAGCCCTCGGCATGGGGCACAACACAAATAGTATGTTGGTAACTCGCGCTCTGACGGAGATGGCAAGATTTGGCAAAGAGTTGGGTGCCGATCCAATGACATTTCTAGGCCTGGCTGGCGTGGGAGATCTTGTCGTTACCTGCTCTACACCACTAAGTCGCAACTACAGAATCGGGCTCGCGCTAGGAAAGGGCACGCCGGTAGAAAAGGCGGTTGCCGAGTTGGGTCAGGTGGCAGAGGGTGTGAATACAGTAAAGCTTGTGCGGGAGAAAGCGCAGGAATTGGGGGTATACATGCCACTTGCAAATGGCCTGTATAAGATAATTTATGAGAACGACTCGCTGGATAATATAATCTCATCGCTGATGCTGAGCGAGCAGGCACTGGATGTAGAGTTTGCCGCTAATGAGGATAAGGTCCTAGATTAGCGTCCATCACGGTTTTCACAATGTAGTTAATGTCATCATGTGCCTATCGGCATGATGTAGAAGGAGTCTTCATGTCAGACGAGCTTATAGAAATTGTAGATAATATTAAACAGCCTTCGGTTTGGATTCGCGTGTTGTTCATGATCGTTTTTGCGGTTGCGTCCTATATTATAATTCTGCCTCTAGTTCTGGTGTTGAGTATCGCACAGGCTTTGTTCGTCCTGATTACGGGGGACAGTAATGCGAATCTCAGATACTTCTCAGCAACGCTTGAATTATATGTGTCTCAGATTATTAAATTTCTGACATATCTCTCCGAGGTGAAGCCTTTTCCATTCTCGGATTTGCCAGAGGTCGAGGTCGATACCCTACAGGAGGCGCCAGCTTCTCGTAGCGAAAGAAACAAGTCAGCTACTGACAAGAGCAGGGCAGCTACTTCTGCTGCAGAGAAAGCGGCAGTGAACAAAACTGCCTCGGTAAAGCCGGCAAAGAAGAAGGTTGCCAAAAGAAGGTTGCCAAGAAGAAGGTTGCTAAGAAGACGGAAACTAAGAAGACAGCGAAGAAGCCTTCGGCGACGATAGCAGTCTCAGATAAAAAGGTCGAAGACGAGGCCTCGTGATGCGTGGCTACTGTTATTAGAAACTAAGAAGGGTTGAACGGAGTTATGCCATGCTATTGTATCTACTACGCCATGCGATAGCCGAGGATAGTGCGGAGTCTGATTCGGCTCGAGAGCTAACGCCAAAGGGTATGGACCAGGCGCGTTCGATTGCAAGAGTGTTTAATCAACATTCTCCGCAGGTTGATAGGGTGATCTGCAGTCCCTACGCGCGAGCGCAGCAGACAGCGGCTTCAATAATGCGACTGTTTCCTGAGTTGGATTTAACCCTTGATGCAGGCATTACGCCCGACGGAGACGTCTATCGCGTGATGGATGCTATCGAGAGTTACGATCTTCAGCAGGTGCTGCTGGTTAGTCACAACCCATTTCTCTCAAACTTGCTGTCGCTGTTGGTGGATGGCACTATGGAGTCCCATCGGCCGGTAGGTAACGCCACATTACACTGCGTGTCGATGGATGTGGTAGCTCCCGGGTGTGGCGAAATTCTTTATACTTTAGAGCCGTAACTCTGTATCTCGGTAGGCATAGAGCGGTTGCAAAACGAAACAACTATGAGTTTTAAAATGTGTACAACTACTAAACGACTTTGTTTGATGGTCTTGGCTCTAGCTGGTTTTCCGCTATTGGGCTTTGGGCAGACGAGTGCTGTGGAAGTTGGGTTTACAGATCATAGCCTCATCACCGGATTTGCTTATTCTGAAATCATCGAGAGAGAATTAGAGCGAGATATAAACCACCAAGTCGTTCTCGGCGCATTAGAGCGCGTTCGCGGTGAGGTGATACCGGAGAACTCACAGAGGCTCAGGGGCGACGTCACTAAGATAAACTACGAAGTTTCAGAGGAATTTACCGGCGCAGACGTTTATCAATTCTTTCAAGAGCAGCTCGAAAGCAGAAACTATGAAGCGCTCTTTAGTTGCGAGGGCAGGGCGTGCGGCAGCAGTAACTATTGGGCTAACGACATTTTTCGAAATCGAATCTTATATGGCCCCGAGCGTAATCAGTTTTATATGGCTTTCCGCTCCAGGGCTGCTGTTGAGAATGCGCCTTACTTCTCGTTATATATCATCACTAGGGTGAACAGAAGAATCTATGCCTATATCGAAATCATCGAGCCGGGTGGCACTCAGGATCCGGAACAAATTGCGGCAATTGAAGAGCCGCAAGTAGAAAAGGTATCGGTGAGTTCTGCGGCGAGCTCGAGCATTCTGCAACAACTGCGAGAGCAGGGTAGTGTGATCCTGCCAGGAATAGATTTTCAATCGAACGATCGTTTGCCGGCCTCGTTAGATGTAGCTTCTCTTGTCGCCGCGCTTCAGGCTGATGTATCTGTTTCTGTCTATCTGGTCGCGCACCTGAATCAGGAAGGGTTGCCTCTAGAGGAGTTAATGGAGCGGTCCGTGGCGCGAGCGAGCTCGCTAAGACAGGCGTTAATTGCAGCTGGCATTTCGGCTAAACGAATTGAGGCTGCTGGAGTGGGGCCGCTGGCGCCGAGCTGCGCAGTCGATAATTGTGCGCAGCGCGTCGAGCTCGTGCTGCGCTGAGTTAGTTACTTATTTAATAGAGATAAAAATTCCGCACGTGTCGACTGGCTATTTCTGAATGCGCCAAGCATACAAGACGTAGTCATTATCGAGTTTTGCTTTTGTACGCCGCGCATCATCATGCACATATGTTGTGCCTCGATAATAACCGCTGCGCCCGCAGCGCTGGTCTTCTCTACTATGCAGTTGGCGATTTCGTTTGTAAGATTTTCCTGAATCTGAAGACGCCTGGCGTAAACATCGACAATCCTGGCTATTTTCGAAAGGCCTATTACTTTTCTATTCGGAATGTATGCTACATGGCACTTTCCTATGAAAGGAAGCATGTGGTGTTCGCACATGGAATAGAGTTCGATATTCTTTACAATTACCATCTCGTCAGTGTCAGATGGAAACATGGCGTTATTGATGACTTCGTCGATATTCATCGAGTAGCCTTGTGTGAGGAACTCCATAGCCTTTGCCGCCCGCTTCGGGGTGTCTACGAGTCCTGCGCGCTGAGGATCCTCGCCAATTTGCGTAAGAATATCCAAAAAAGCCTGTTCCATAGTCATTCACCGTTTCTCGAGATCGTCGGCTAGTTGATCTCTTTCTATATATTAAACCTGTGTATTGCCGCTTCTACTTTAGGAACGAGAGATTAGCATATTAATTGCTTGTTGATGAAATCTACGTAATTTATCGATTGCCAGATTACATTTTCAGCTACAATCGCCTATTCAGTCCAAGAAGCTTTGAGAATAAAGTGACCATTGAAGATTACTTGCAAGAGGTAGCGCTGAGGTTAGATGCAGCCGGACTTTGTTATGGTCATGGCACGGACAATCCTTCGGACGAAGCCTTCTATCTTGTCTATGGTTTCTTGGGTATAGATTTTGCTGACGCTCGCGCCGTGCACCGTGTGCTGGATGGTGAGCAACTGGAGTCGCTTGAGGCTGTACTCAAACGCCGAATCGACGAGCGTGTTCCAACAGCCTATTTGTTGGGTAGAGCCTGGTTCGCCGGCTACGAGTTTCACTGTGACGATAGGGCGCTCGTACCACGCTCGCCCATAGCCGAACTTATACTGGGCGAGTTTCAGCCCTTACTGCGGGATCGGCCAAGCAGGGTATTGGATCTTTGCACCGGTGGCGGAAGTATTGGAATTGCTATGGCCTTGCAGTGGCCGGATTGTCATATTGACCTAGTTGATATATCCGCAGATGCGCTGGAATTGGCAAGTAAAAATATTGCCCTGCATGGCCTGGAATCTCGGGTGAATTGCATTGAGAGCGATCTATTTGCCAATGTTAGCGGCCGCTATGACCTGATAGTAGCCAATCCGCCCTATGTTCCCATGCAGGAATTTGAAGATTTGCCGGATGAATTCGGCCACGAGCCCTCTCTTGGTCTGCTCAGCGCTGACGAGGGCTTGCAGATACCTCTTCAAATTATGCGGGATTCGGTCGATCACCTGAGAGCGGACGGTTTATTGGTGATGGAGGTGGGCTACAGCAATTTCCAATTAGCACAGCGGCTGCAGCAGGTACCATTGCTTTGGTTGGACTTCGAGCATGGCGGGGAGGGGGTGCTAGCCCTTACCGGCAGGCAACTACAGCAGTACAGAGAACAGTTTAATTAGTGTACAATCGCGTGTTTTTCGGCCCTGCTGTCAGAATTCGTCAGAAATAACTTCTCTATTTGAGTATTCGTATGTCAGGAAACAGTTTCGGTAAATTGTTCACTGTAACTAGCTTCGGTGAAAGCCATGGGCCTGCGCTCGGCTGTGTGATAGACGGCTGTCCTCCTGGTATGGAGCTGACCGAAGCCGATATGCAGCACGATCTGAATCGTCGCAAGCCAGGGCAGAGTCGCTTCACCACGCAGCGCCGAGAGGACGATACGGTAAGAATCCTATCCGGTGTATTCGAGGGCAAGACCACTGGAACCCCTATTGGTCTGCTAATCGAGAATACGGATCAGCGCTCCAAAGACTACAGTAAGATCAAAGACCAGTTTCGCCCAGCCCATGCTGACTTTACCTATTGGGAGAAGTACGGTATTCGGGACTATCGAGGCGGAGGGCGTGCATCTGCCCGTGAGACGGCAATGCGAGTGGCCGCGGGCGCTATAGCCAAGAAATACCTGCGAGAGACCTGTGGTACCGAGATTCGTGGCTATCTCAGTCAGCTCGGCCCAATTTCGATCGATTCGGTTGACTATCAGGAAGTTGAGAACAACCCCTTCTTCTGTCCAGATGCGTCGAAAGTTGCGGAAATGGAGCAGTATATGGCCGCTCTCAGTAAAGAGGGCAACTCAATAGGCGCCAGAATCAATGTGTGTGCGTCAAATGTACCGGTTGGGCTGGGTGAGCCAATATTCGATCGATTGGATGCGGATATCGCCAAGGCCCTGATGAGCATCAATGCCGTGAAGGGTGTAGAGATCGGGGCGGGATTCGAATCGGTCACACAGAAAGGTAGTGAGCACCGCGATGAAATAACGCCACAGGGCTTTGAGGGCAACAATGCTGGCGGCGTACTTGGCGGAATCTCTAGCGGGCAGGATATCCTCGCTAGCATTGCTCTGAAGCCTACTTCGAGTATTCGTCTGCCCGGTAAGTCCATCAATATCGCCGGTGAGGCGGATGAAGTCATAACTACGGGGCGTCATGACCCCTGCGTAGGCATTAGAGCAACGCCTATAGCGGAAGCCATGCTGGCGCTAGTCCTCATAGACCATCTGCTTCGAGACCGTGGCCAGAACTTTGCGCTTAGATCACCGGGAACGACGATCTAAGATAGTAATTTATGCTGATTTATCTATTTTAAATAGCTTTAATATCAGAAATTTAAGAAATTTAATTAATTTAAAATATAGAAACTGCATAGGCAGTATTGGTGAGGAAAATGAGCAGTAGAACCTTATATGACAAGATCTGGGACGCCCATTTGGTAACGCAAAGAGAAGACGGTACCGCCCTGATTTATATCGATCGTCATTTAATCCATGAAGTCACCTCGCCTCAGGCTTTTGAAGGCCTGCGGCTCGCGAACCGTCTGCCATGGAGAGCGGATGCAAACTTTGCCACACCAGATCACAATATTCCGACTACCTCGGAAGAGAGACTGCGGGGCTTGGAAGGTATTAAAGACCCTGTCTCAAAGATTCAGGTGCGCACTCTGGATGATAACTGCCAGGAGTTCGGTATCTTCGAATTGAAGATGACCGATGACCGACAGGGCATCGTCCATGTCGTCGGCCCGGAGCAGGGCGCTACACTGCCGGGAATGACCATCGTATGTGGCGACTCCCATACCTCTACCCACGGCGCCTTGGGTGCTTTAGCCCATGGCATCGGTACTTCCGAGGTGGAACACGTCCTGGCTACCCAGTGTCTGATGCAGAAAAAAGCCAAGAATATGCTGGTAAGAGTGGATGGGCAGCTAAAACCTGGGTGCACAGCGAAAGACATCGTTCTAGCCATCATCGGCAAGATCGGCACCGCCGGAGGCACTGGCTTTACCATCGAGTTTGGTGGAGAAGCGATACAGGCTCTGTCTGTAGAGGGGCGAATGACGGTATGCAATATGGCCATCGAGGCTGGCGCGAGAGCTGGCCTGATTGCGGTGGATGAAACCACGCTTGAGTACATCAAGGGCAGGCCTTTCGCCCCCGCAGGTGAGCTATGGTATCAGGCGGTAGAGTCTTGGCGCTCTTTGGTAAGCGATGTGGACGCACAATTCGATGAGACGGTTGTCCTGCAGGCCGCACAAATCGAGCCACAGGTAACCTGGGGTACGTCGCCAGAGATGGTTTCGCCAATATCTGGGAATGTGCCGGATCCGGATCAAGAGGCAGATGAAACCAAGCGCGTTAATATCCAGCAAGCGCTTAAGTACATGGGCTTGCAGGGCGGTACGGCGATCAAGGACATCAAGTTAGACTGTATTTTTATCGGTTCCTGCACGAATTCACGTATCGAGGACTTGCGCGCGGCCGCGGCAGTAATAAAGGGCAAGAAAGTGGCCTCAAGCGTTGAGGTTGCTATGGTCGTGCCCGGTTCAGGGCTGGTCAAGAAGCAGGCAGAGGCCGAGGGTTTGGACAAAATCTTCCTGGAAGCGGGAATGGAGTGGAGAGAGCCCGGCTGTTCTATGTGTCTCGCCATGAATGCCGATCAATTGGGCGAAGGCAAACACTGTGCCTCCACCTCAAATCGTAACTTTGAGGGACGGCAGGGATTTGGCGGGCGCACCCATCTGGTTAGCCCCGCCATGGCAGCTGCGGCGGCGATACACGGGCACTTCGTCGATGTAAGAGATTTAGGTTAAACTATATATAACAAAGAGTTAAAAGATAAATATGAACAAGTTTATTACAGAGAAGGGACTGGTATTGCCACTAGATCGTGCCAATGTGGACACGGACTTTATTATCCCCAAGCAGTTCCTTAAATCTATCAAGCGTACTGGCTTCGGGGTAAACCTCTTCGATGAGCACCGCTACCTGGATAAGGGGCTACCCGATGCGGATAACAGTAACCGGCCACTAAATCCGGACTTCGTGCTTAATCAGCCTCGCTATCAGGGGGTTAGAATCTTGCTAGCTAAAGACAATTTTGGCTGCGGCTCTAGTAGAGAGCACGCTCCCTGGGCCCTTGATGACTACGGCTTTCGGGCTATTTTGGCGCCAAGCTTCGCCGATATCTTCTTTAATAACTGTTTCAAGAATGGCTTGCTCCCCATCGTGCTGGATAAGGCTATTATTTCCGCGCTCTTCGACGAGGTTGAGGCAAACGAAGGCTATCAATTGGAAGTTGATCTAGAGCAGCAGCTGATCACCAAGCCTGACGGCTCGAGCATTCCATTTTTGGTAGATGAGTTTCGTAAGCATTGCCTGCTGAATGGGCTGGATGACATCGGTCTAACGCTTAAAGATGCCGAGAAGATACGCAGCTTCGAAGACAATTGGCGCAACTCTGCTCCCTGGTATTTCACGACGACCAACGCGACTACGACCTAGGCTCCCAATTAGGCATGTTTTACTAGGAGCGGTGGTATTCGCTAGCCGCACGTGTTCGAAAATATCTTTTATATCAAGAATTTAGAGAGAGAAGCATGAATAAGTATAACGTAGCAGTTGTAGGCGCTACCGGTGCTGTAGGGGAAACTCTGCTAAGCATATTGGAGCAGCGTAATTTCCCGGTAGATCAAGTGTTTGCCCTGGCCAGCGAGCGATCCGCCGGCAATACGGTAATGTTTAATAATAAGCCCCTGATGGTGACAGACTTGGCCGAGTTTGATTTTAGCCAGACTCAGATCGGGCTGTTTTCCGCCGGCGGCAGCATTTCCGCCGAATACGCCCCAAAGGCAGGAGAGGCGGGTTGTGTGGTCATCGATAATACCTCGCATTTTCGTTATGACGACGATATTCCACTCGTAGTGCCGGAGGTGAACCCGGGCGCTATCGCGCAGTACACCAACCGAAACATCATCGCCAACCCAAATTGCTCGACAATTCAAATGCTTGTAGCGCTGAAGCCGATTCATGACGCGGTGGGTATCAAGCGAATCTCGGTCGCCACCTATCAGGCTGTGTCAGGGTCAGGAAATCAGGCGGTAGAAGAGTTGGCCAAGCAGACTGGAGAGCTACTAAACGGCCGTGAGGCTGAATGTAAGGTGTATCCGCGACAGATCGCCTTCAATGTGCTGCCCCAAATCGATGTCTTCCTTGAAAACGGCTACACCAAGGAGGAAATGAAGATGGTGTGGGAAACGCAGAAAATATTCGGCGATGAAAGCATCAAGGTTAGTGCGACCTGCGTACGTGTTCCGGTATTCTACGGGCACTCCGAAGCGGTGCAGATAGAAACGCACAAACCAATTCGCGAGCAAGAAGTACGCGATTTATTGGCGAATGCTGCTGGCGTTACGGTCATCGACGAGCGTGTAGACGGTGGATATCCTACGGCAGTCCACGAATCTGCGGGCCAGGACGCAGTTTTTGTGGGGAGAATTCGGCAGGATATCTCAATTGCCAATGGTATAAATCTATGGGTGGTTGCCGATAACGTGCGAAAGGGAGCAGCTCTCAACTCTATTCAGATAGCCGAAGAGTTGATAAAAAGCTATTTATAATGAATACTTGCAAGCTGTAGTGAAGAAACATTCTCAATAAGTTAGTCGCTTCAAGAGTAGTGTTTGCTAACCGGCATTTTGATTGAGAGAGTCATTGAAGGTGCTGGCATCGTTTCTACGGAGCAATGCCAGGAACCTGTTGAGAGATTAAGGGACTATGCTACGTAAATTCGTTGTCATTCTGACCATGCTGTTCTGCAGTATGGCGACACAGTTGTACGCCTTAGGGCTAGGTACAGTAACTGTGGAGTCCGCGCTCAACCAGCCACTGCGCATGCGCGTTGAGTTGCTGCAGCTAGGCGACACGCGTTTGCAGAGACGTTCGTGTTTCCATGGCGTCCACCGCAGACTTCGAGCGCTTTAATGTCCAGCGTGAAAGCTTCCTCTCCAATATACGATTTAGCGTTGAATCTACTGCGAACGGTAATGTTGTCATACTGACTTCCTCGCAGATAGTTCGCGAGCCCTATCTTAGCTTTATCCTCGATACGCGCTGGCCTAACGGCCGCTTGCTTAGTGAGCATACGATCCTGTTGGATCTGCCCGTATTCAATGACCAGCAATCGACTGCCGAAGTAAGACAGCCGATTAGCCCAATACTGCAGGCTCCCAGAGCCGGCCAGCCTGCTGCGTCAGCCGAACCCTTTGTCGAGGCACAGACTGCGCCCGTAACCGTTACACCAAGTTCTACGAATTCCGCAGCGAATCTTCAGCCCGAAGTCATTGCTGCCGAGCCAGAGCGGACTGAAACAGCAATTCCAGAAGAAGTAGCCGAGCAAGTTGCGGCGGCGGAGCCGATCGCGGTCGAAGAAGTTGCCGAGCCGGAGCCCGCCGTCGCTGAAGACCAGGTAGTTGTTGTCGACGAGCCGGTTGAGGAAGTCATCGAAGAGGTTGCTGAAGAAGAGGCCGTTGGAGGGGTTGTTGAAGAAGAGCTCATTGAAGAAGTTGTTGAAGAAGAGCCCGCCGCAGATATCGTAGAAGAAGAGTCCGTCGTAGCGCAATCTGAGCCAGAAGTTGAAGAGGCTATCGAAGCTGCTGAAGAACCCCAAGCGCCTGAGGTGCTCGAGCCAGAGACGCTAGAAACCGATGGCAGCGATACGCTTTCCAGCATAGCTATGCGGGTGAGGCCGGATGATTCTGTTTCCATGCAGCAAACCATGTTGGCAATTCAGGAGTTAAACCCAGACGCCTTCGCTTCGGGCAATATTAACCAGCTTCGCAGCGGTCAGGTTCTACGAATTCCTAATCTGGCAGAGATTCAGGCTATCGATCCGCGAGATGCTGCCGCCGAGGTGACGCGTCAGAACACGGATTTTGCAGAAGCGGGTGTGCAGCCGCTTGCAGCGCCGACCAACGTTGAGCCGGCTCAGGACGATCAGCCACAAGGGCAATTGAGCGTTGTTAGTTCCGATGATGCTATCGATGCCAGCGGTGGCGCTGCAGAATTAGCTGACGCCGAAACAGAAGCTCTGGATCAGCGCATAGTGGAGTTAGAAGCTCAGCTTGCACAGCGCCAGGAAGAGGCCGATCGCGCCAGAGTAGAGCGCGAAGAGTTAGATTCTCGCATGGCTGAGTTGGAAGCGCAGATCGCCGCCGCACAGGAAATAATTCGCCTACAGGATATTCAGTTAGCGCAATTGCAGGAGTCGCTGGCTGCCGCTGCCGCGGAGGCGCAATTACTTGCCGATCAGCAAGCTATACAAGACGCAGCCGCCGCGGAAGCCGCGCAGCCAGTCGACTCTCCGTCTAGCGTATTCGATGATGTTCTGCGCATTCTAACCGGCAACAGCATATTCATGATTTCAGGCGTTGCGTTGGCTGTCTTGCTGTTAGTGGTATTGATGCTGCGTAGAAATCGCGCTGCGAAAATAGTCGAAATGATATTGAAGAATTGGTTGAACAAGAATTTGAAGCAGCAGCGGCTGAACTCAATGAAGGGCTCAATGAAGGGCTCAATGAAGAGCTCGGCGAAGAAAGTGCTGGAGATGATAGATCGGCAGCGGAATTTCAAGACTACGACCCCTCGGATCTAGACAGCGAGCTTGATGATATTATCGGGCTGTCAGGTGTCGATGATGGCAGCGATGAGGCCGAGGAAAAGCAGGATCTAGAAGAAAACCAACAGCAACTTGATGTTCTCTCTATTGTCGATCAGCTAGTGAGTGAGCAGCAATACAGACGTGGTTTAAGCATGCTGAACACATCTCTGCAGGAGCAGGGAGAGAACGAAGAAGTCAGAGCCAAAATAGCAGAAATAGAAAGCTTGCTGGAGGCTGAAAGCGCTGAACAGCAAATCGATGACGAGGCGGCAAAGGCACAAGGGGCTGCAGATCGAGATTCGGAGACTAAGTCATTTCTAGATGACCTGGGCATAGATCTGGATTCCTTCGACTACGACGAAGATGACGAAGAGGCTGCGGCAGAAGTTCAGCTCGAAAAACCAACCGAGATAGAAGCGCCAGTCGCAGACAGTGTAGAGCCTAGGGATGTTGACCTAATGTTCGACCTAGGCGGCGATGATGATCAGAGTGACGAGATTGACGGTGGATCATCTGCCGAAGAGGAAGAGGCCGACGAGGCGGAAGCGTTTGAGTTCGATCTAGATGATGCTGGCACTATTGAAAGTGAGGAAGAAGAGCCCGAAGCTCTCAGATATAGATACTCTAGAGTTTGATGCGGATGCTGCCGAAGAAGTGCAGGCCGATGTGGCGGCAGATGATGACGAAGAGTTAGATTTAGAGACATTTTCGTTTGACGCTGACGCGGCGGCGAGCCTTACGCAGGCGGCGGAGGCTGAGCAAGATACAGGCGAGAAAGAAGACCCCAATGCGGTAGAGTTTGCTTTCGATAAGGCTGACCTCGATGACTCTACAGAAACTCCAGAGCCAGCAAGCAATGAAGAAGTTGAAACATTCGATTTTGATCTTGATGAGGATGCGGGAGATACAGTCCTTGAAAAGCCAGCTAGTGATGAAGCTACGAGTGATGCTGTCGAAGACTTTGATTTCGATTTAGATGAGTTTGAGATTGAGCCATCTACTGATGACGCTTCCTCTGCTGCTGAGACGGCCATTACTCCTGATAGTCTTGATGATGACTTTTTGGATTTAGATGCAGAAGCGGGTAAGCAAGATAGCGTTGCCGCTACTGAAGATGATATTACCGAAATGCTCTCTGTTGGCGACGATGCTGAGATCGAATTCGATATTGACGACGAACCTGAGGAAGTAAAAGCCGATAGCGCAGAGTCGGATAAAGACGAATTGCTTGACGAAGATGACCTTGATTTTCTCTCCGATGACGAGATCGAAATTGAATCAGTTGAAGATATCGAAGAGGTCGACAGGCTTTCCGACGCTGACGAAACGGCAACCAAGCTAGAGTTAGCGTATGCCTATCAGAAGATGGGTGATACAGATGGCGCTAAGGAAATTTTGCAAGAGGTCATCAAGGAAGGTTCTGATGAGCAAATCGCAGAAGCGACAAAGCTGCTAGGTACCATAGGCGAATAGTCCGCTTTTTTCGCTCACCCATTACTACTTGGGTCTAAATGATCTGTGCCAACTCACGAGAAATCCTCCACTAAGCAACAGCGCTTTGCGCTAGGCATCGAATACGATGGTCTGGCGTATTCTGGATGGCAGAAACAGAAATCTCCCCAGCAAGAAACCGTTCAGCAGTACATTGATACAGCGCTTAGCAAGATAGCAGACCGTGAGATAGTCGTGTCTTGTGCTGGAAGGACTGACGCAGGCGTCCATGCTACGTGCCAGGTTGTCCACTTTGAGAGTGAGATAGATAGAGGCGACAAAGCATGGACTGAGGGGGTAAATAGTTTGCTGCCAAAGTCGATACGGGTGTTATGGTCGCGTAAGGTTGGCAATGACTTTCATGCGCGCTTCAGCGCATTGTCTCGAAGATACATGTATCTCATATATCGACGTGATACCGAATCGGCGATGTTGAATGGCAGGGCGACCTATGTGCGGAGAGAATTAGACGCGCAGGCCATGCACGCCGCAGCGCAATACTTGCTCGGCGAGCAAGATTTTACTTCTTTTCGTGCGGCAGGATGTCAGTCGAAGACGGCTATGCGCAATGTAATGCACGCAAATATATACCGCCAGGGAGGGTTCCTAATCTTTGACGTAAAAGCCAATGCATTTCTTCAGCATATGGTTCGCAACATAGTTGGTTCTCTGTTAGAGGTAGGTAGGGGAGCGCAAGACCCAAGCTGGATCGCTAATTTGCTGTCTGGCAAGGACCGGACTCTGGCAGCCCCAACTGCTCCATCTGACGGGCTCTATCTGGTCGGAGTGGCTTACCCTGAAAGCGATCAGCTGCCAACTGAGCTCGCACTGCCAGGACTATTGCTGGCTCTCTAGGCGGGGCTGCATTTCAAACTTTTTGTCTCTGCTAGATAGGCGCGAATCGGTCTATTTGCTAGAATACCCCTCTTTCATCAGCCTCAAGACCCACCTTGCAAAAAATCTGGATTAAAATTTGCGGTATTACGCGGGCGCAGGATGCCTTGGCTGCGGCCGAGCTCGGCGCGGACGCTATAGGCGTGGTCATTTATCCAAAAAGCCCAAGAGCGGTAACTGTTGATGAGCTGCCTGGGATCACGGCCGGGCTTGCGGATCAGGTAGTCGTAGTAGCCCTATTCGTCGATCCAGAGCCCGAGTTAGTGCGTAGTGTTATACAGACCGGTTCAGTTGATCTGCTGCAGTTTCACGGAAGTGAATCGCCGGAATTTTGTGAGCAGTTTGCCATGCCCTATATGAAGGCAGTCGCGGTCAAGGGAGACAGTAACCTGCAAGAGGTGATTGCGCCATACGAGACTGCTCGCTTTATCTTGCTCGATAGCTATGATCCGATAATGCCGGGCGGAACCGGAAAGACATTCGATTGGCATAAAGTGGAGCGGTTGAGCGAGCGCCAGCAGTCACGGTTGGTATTGGCGGGCGGACTGAAGCCAGATAACGTGAGACTGGCGATAGAAACCGTCAGACCCTTTGGCGTCGATGTGAGCAGCGGCGTTGAGGCGAGTAAGGGAATTAAGGATATCGAAAAGATGAAATCATTTATCGAAGGAGTAAAAGCAAGTGATCAATAGTGAAGAGTCTGCGACTAGCGTTGATCCGGCTCAATTTGATGGACCCGATGCCACAGGGCATTTTGGTCCCTACGGTGGAATATTCGTCGGCGAAACCCTGATAGCGGCAGTCGAAGAATTAGCTGAGGTGTATGAGAGCTTATCTTCGGATAAGGAGTTCTGGGCCGAGTATGACTCCGAGTTAAAGCACTATGTGGGAAGACCATCTCCTCTGTATTTTGCAGAGCGCTTGACCAATGCTGCGGGCGGCGCGAAGTTGTATCTCAAGCGAGAAGACCTCAATCATACGGGCGCACATAAGGTTAACAATACTATCGGACAGGCGCTGCTCGCTAAGCGCATGGGCAAGACGCGTATCATTGCAGAGACCGGAGCCGGACAACACGGTGTTGCCAGCGCTACCGTAGCTGCGCGGCTGGGCTTAGAGTGTCATGTCTATATGGGTGCCGATGATATTGTGAGACAGGCGCCAAATGTTTATCGCATGAAGCTCTTGGGAGCGAACGTTATTTCGGTCAATTCCGGTTCGCGCACCTTAAAAGATGCAATGAACGAAGCGCTACGCGACTGGGCGACCAACGTAGATAACACTTATTATATTATTGGCACAGTAGCAGGTCCGCACCCGTACCCAAAACTCGTGCGCGACTTCCAGTGTATTATTGGCAGAGAAGCTCGGGAGCAGTCACTGGAACAGATAGGTAGGTTGCCCGATGCATTGGTGGCTTGTGTGGGTGGTGGCTCAAACGCCATTGGGCTGTTCCATCCATTTCTGAAAGATGAATCTGTCGCTATGTATGGTGTAGAGGCGGGCGGTCATGGTATCGCTACCGGACAACACGCAGCCCCACTAAGTGCGGGCTCGCCTGGCGTATTGCATGGTAATAGAACGTATCTAATGTCTGATGCGTCAGGACAAATCCTGGAAACTCATTCGGTTTCTGCAGGATTAGATTATCCAGGCGTAGGTCCAGAGCATTCCTGGTTGAAAGACTTGAAACGGGTTAACTACGTAGACGCAACTGATGAAGAAGCCATGGAGGCGTTTCACAAGTTGACGCGACTCGAAGGTATAATACCTGCGCTGGAGTCTAGCCATGCGGTGGCTTATGCGATGAAGCTAGCGGCAACGATGCCAAAGGATAAGTGTATTATTATCAATCTGTCGGGACGTGGCGATAAGGATATAGAGACAGTTGCGAAGATCGAAGGTATCAAGCTCTAGAGAAAGCGTTAGCCTAGAACTTTTGTAGAAAATAAAATAAAGCAGGCGCGGAAAAAAGACCTAGAGAAAACCATGAGTAGAATAGAGCAAATAGCGCAGAAGGCCGCAGCGGCCAAGAAGAAGTTGTTGATACCCTACCTCGTTGCGGGTGACCCGAACCTCGAGACTACCAGTGCCTTAATGCACAAGCTGGTCGAGCAGGGTGCAGATATTATCGAGCTGGGAATCCCCTTTAGTGATCCATCATCTGATGGGCCGGTAATTCAACGAGGTGTAGAGCGCTCCCTGTCAAAAGGAACAACACTCAAGCAGGTGTTAGAGCTGGTGGCCGAGTTTAGGCAGACAGATACGCAGACGGGCATCGTGCTGATGGGTTATTTGAATCCAATCGAGATAATGACCTACAAGACTTTCGTCGATACGGCTAGCAGTGTGGGCGTGGATGGCGTGTTGATCGTCGACTTGCCACCGGCTGAGGCTCACGACTTACATGCCATGTTGCGAGAGAGTGAGATCGATACGATATTTCTGGTCGCTCCGACAACGAGGGATGATCGTGTGGCAAGTATTACGGAGCTCTGTAGTGGGTACTTGTATTATGTGTCCTTGAAAGGAGTTACCGGAGCCGCGTTGACTGACTTCGGATCTGTAACGGCGAATATTAGCAAGCTGAGAGAGCG
This sequence comes from uncultured Pseudomonadales bacterium, assembly GCA_943842505.1. Taxonomy (GTDB): domain Bacteria; phylum Pseudomonadota; class Gammaproteobacteria; order Pseudomonadales; family Pseudohongiellaceae; genus UBA9145. Next base: position 78,949 of record CALTDI010000022.1, read on the forward strand.
TACAAAGTTGCCGATTGTGATCGGTTTTGGTATTAAAGACGCAGGTAGTGCTGGTGCTATGGGGCAGCTAGCCGACGGGGTTATTATAGGTAGTGCTCTGGTTGAAAAAATTGCTCTGTTGGCCGATCAAGTAGATCAGGACACTGCTGTTTTAAGCGAGACTACACAGGTTATCGCGCAGGCAAGAGAAGCCTTAGACAAACTCGTGTAATATCCTATTGACTGTTTAGACGGACAAGAGAATGAGCTGGATAGATAAAATATTACCCTCGATTGCGAATGCCCCAAAAGACGCAAAGAAATCTGCTGTTCCCGAGGGTACCTGGAAGCAGTGTCCGCGCTGTGATGCAATGCTTTACAAGAAATCGCTCAGCGATAACTATGATGTTTGCCCCAAATGTGAGCATCACCTGCGGATAACAGCCAGGCGTCGCGTTGAATTATTTCTGGACGCAGGCGATCAGGAAGAGCTCAATGTCGATATGGAGCCAGTGGATCTTCTGAAGTTTAAAGACCTGAAGAAGTATAAAGACAGGCTTAGCGCGGCTCAGAAGGGCACTGGCGAGAAGGATGCGCTTATTGTCGTGAAAGGAAAGGTTGAAGAGATTCCTGTAATAGTGGCTGCCTTCGAATTCAGCTTTATCGGCGGCTCGATGGGCGCAGTCGTTGGCGAAAAATTCACTCAGGCTGTCAATACCTGCATAGCGCAGGGCCTTCCCCTGGTTTGTTTCTCCACTAGCGGTGGGGCGCGCATGCAAGAGGCGTTGATCTCTCTCATGCAAATGCCGAAGACCTCCGCCGCATTAGAGAAGCTGAAACAAAACTCTCTGCCCTATATCTCGGTTCTGGTTGATCCGGTCTATGGCGGCGTTTCTGCAAGTTTGGCGATGCTTGGCGATGTAAATATTGCTGAACCGAATGCCCTGGTGGGATTCACCGGCCCGGATGTTATTCGTCAGACAGTGCGAGTTAAGTTGCCCGAGGGTTTTCAGCGTAGCGAATTTCTTCTCGAGCATGGAGCGATTGATATGATTGTTCATCGCAAGAATCTGCGCGGCAAGATAGCATCGATATTAGACAAATTACTCTATTTCAAGCGCTCCGCCTCTTAAATCATCTGAGTTAAAGCAATGCCCGCCAAAGGAAGCTCTCTCGACTCCTGGTTGGAGTATATCTCCAGTGTGCATCCGCGCGAGATTGAGCTCGGTCTTGACCGCACTAAACGAGTTGCGCAACACCTGCAGCTGGAGAAGCCCGATTCTCTTATAGTCACAGTCGCAGGCACCAACGGCAAGGGTTCCTGTGTGGCGACCATGGAAGCTATCTTGCAGCAGGCAGGGTATAAAACCGGCTGTTATACCTCTCCTCATATTCATACCTTCAACGAACGTATACGCATCGACTCGAAGAGTATTGACGACGAGTCGCTTGTCGCCGCTCTGGAAGCGATAGATGGCGCACGTGAAGATGAATCTCTAAGTTACTTCGAGTACGCAACTTTAGCGGGGCTCTACTTATTTCACGAGTCGCAGGTCGATATCTGCTTGCTTGAGGTCGGGCTCGGTGGTCGCCTGGATGCGGTAAATATAGTCGACGCCGATGTTGCTATTATCAGCAGCATAGGTATAGATCATACCGATTGGCTGGGCAATGACATCGAGTCTATCGCTGCCGAGAAGGCTGGCATCATGCGGTCGCATTCGCCTACGGTCTTCGGCGGAATGAGTCCTCCATCCGCTATTATCAACAGAGCACAGGAGTTGGGGTCACCCCTGTTAGTGCTCGGACATGATTTTCATATCGATGAGAGTGCCGATGGGGGTAGTTGGCAATGGAGTGGCCTGAATAGGGAAGGGGCATCTAAGTGCTATTCAGACCTCCCGCTCACTAGTCTCATGTTGAGTAATGTTGCCACCGCGATACAAGCCATAAATTTGCTACCTGTACGGCTGAAAGATGAGATTGTCGGCGCTGCGCTCACTGATTTGGGGCTTGCAGGCAGGTTTGAAGTCAGGAGGGACTGTCTCAGCGGTAGAAATGTAATCTTCGATGTGGCGCATAACCCTGCCGCGATGGAGCGGCTAGCTGCCAGGGTGCAGCGCTACAAGGGCCTTAAACCGGAGCTTGGGCGCGTAGCGGTGGTGCTAGCCATGATGGCGGATAAAGATGTGCTAGGAATGATCACAGCCTTAGAATACTGCGTAGACATCTGGTATATTGCGCAGGTCGATCAGGCCCGCAGTATGGCCGCAGATGAAGTGGCACAAACCATGAAACGCGTGGGAATTGGCGTGGATCGTGGCCAGATTTCGCGATTCGACAGTGTACAGTCGGCTTATAGAGCCGCCTGTGCTGAGACCGAAGCACTGGATCTCGTGCTGGTGACAGGCTCGTTCCTTACCGTGGCGGCTGTTCACGGGCTCAGTGAGCCGGCTTGAAGGACTAGCGGAAACGAAGACCAGCAATCTTATTGATATTGAGGTGTTTACGGCTTGAATCAGGGCGCCAAACAACGAATCGTCGGTACTGTCGTGCTACTCGCCCTAGCCTTAATTTTCTTGCCTATCATTTTTGATGGCCAGGGCAGCTATGAAGCCCCCGTCACCAGCCGTATTCCCGATACCCCCATTATTTCTATCTTGCCCGAGCCAGTACAATCGCGCCCGGTGATCGTGAATGATGCGCAGCCCAATGAGCCGGCGATCGCGACTACCGTGAATCTAGTCGAAGAGGTGGTGTCGGAGATCGAAGAGGCTGCTGTAATTGAAGAGGCTGCCGCAGAGGTCGAAATCACCGAATCCCAAGCGATTTTTAGTCGCGAAGTCCCCACGCTCAGTGATGCGGGCCTGCCCCAGGGCTGGAGTGTCCGACTGGGCTCTTTTTCCGACGCAGAAAATGCGAGCAATCTATTAGGACGTCTGCAGGAAGCAGGTTACAAGGCTTATACTAGAGACATCAGCAGTGACCAGGGTTCTCTAACCGGTGTCTTCGTCGGGCCGTGGCTCGATAGAGGTCAGGTAAATGAGTATCAGCGGAAGTTGCAAGAGGAGTTTAGTTTAGCAGGTCTGGTAGTTCGCTACGAACTAGAGCGGTTATAGTCAGCACTGGTTAGCAAATGGCATTTAATCAAGTCGATATAGTCATTCTTATAATTACGGTGCTCTCGTCGGCATTCGGTCTGTGGCGTGGCTTGATAAAGGAAGTGCTCTCGTTGTTAACTTGGATCGCCGCCTTGCTGGTATCTAGGGTCTACAGTGAGCCCCTGGCTGAAATGATGACGGGGATGATAGAGAACGACGGCATTCGCTACGTAACGGCCTTTGCTGTTCTCTTTGTGATTGTGATGATGCTGGGGACGTTTCTAAACTTTCTCATGTCGAAGCTGCTGACGATCACCGGCTTGAAGTTAGCCGACCGTCTTCTTGGCGCCGCCTTTGGCGTAGCCAGAGGTGTGATAATCGTGTTGGTAATTCTTTTTATCGCCAGTATGTTCGTTTCGGAAACACAGTTGTGGCAGCAATCACAGTTGATTCCTTATGGAATGGCTATGATCGAGAAGTCGCAGGTTTTTATCGGAGATATGAATAGCGTCGAGCCGACGCCCTAAATACGGTTAATCGCGGAGCGTACTATGTGTGGATTGGTAGGTGTGGTTGCAAGTAAGGATGTCGGCGTCTGTCTCTATGACACCTTAACCGTCCTGCAGCACCGAGGTCAGGATGCGGCGGGTATCATGACCAGTGACAACGGAAAGTTGAATCTGCGCAAGGATAACGGTCTAGTGAAAGATGTCTTTCGCACTCGTCATATGCGCAGACTAACGGGCAATATGGGAATCGGCCACGTGCGCTATCCCACCGCTGGGAGCTCTAGCCCCGCTCTCGCTCAACCTTTCTATGTGAATTCTCCTTATGGCCTGTGCCTGGCGCACAATGGCAACCTTACTAACAGCAAAGAGCTTAGTCGCGACTTGTTCAAAGAAGACCTGCGTCATATCAATACCGACTCCGACTCTGAGGTCTTGCTAAATGTATTCGCTCACGAGTTGCAGCGCCGTAACAAGATGAAGCCTCTACCTGTAGATGTATTTGCGGCCGTTGCCGGTGTGCATAATCGTTGTCGCGGGGGGTTCGCCGCCGTTGTCATGCTGTCTGGGTACGGCATCGTAGGTTTCAGGGATAGAAATGGCATACGTCCGTTGGTGTTTGGCAGCAGGGTGACGAAGAAGGGCAAGAAGGAGTATATGATTGCCTCAGAGAGCGTTGCTCTGGATTCTCAAGGGTTTACGATAGAGCGAGATGTCGCGCCCGGCGAGGCTGTCTACATAGATATTGAGGGGCAATTGCATACTGAAGTTTGTACAGAGCCTGGCGTCCATACACCCTGCATTTTCGAGCATGTCTATTTTGCCCGTCCCGATTCTTTTATGGATGGTATATCGGTCTATAAGGCTCGCCTGCGAATGGGTGAGCGTCTCGCTGACAAGATCGAGCGAGTGCGTCCAGCTCATGATATCGATGTAATTATTCCTATACCCGACACGAGCCGCACGGCGGCCCTAGAGCTGGCAAATCGATTAGGTTTAAAATTTCGCGAAGGCTTTGTGAAGAATCGTTATATAGGTCGTACTTTTATAATGCCGGGTCAGAGCCAGCGCAAGAAGAGTGTGCGGCAGAAGCTAAACGCGATCGATCTGGAGTTCAAGGGCAAGAATGTCTTGCTGGTCGATGATTCAATCGTTCGTGGGACTACCTGTAAGCAGATCATTCAGATGGCGCGTGATGCAGGCGCGGCCAAGGTCTATTTCGCCTCAGCTGCTCCTGCGATTCGTTATCCGAATGTGTACGGTATTGATATGCCAGCCGCGGCGGAACTCATCGCCTCAGGTAAGACGGAGAAGGAAATCGAGGAAGCCATAGGAGCTGACTGGTTGATCTATCAGGATTTGGATGATCTGATCTCAACCGCTGTAGAGGGCAATCCCGATATCGAAGAGTTCGAGTGCTCAGTATTTAATGGCGAGTACGTAACCGGCGACGTGGATGAGATCTATCTCAAGCGTCTCGAAAATCTGCGTAACGATGCGGCGAAGGCAGAGAAGGCGAGCAAGAAAGCTGCTGCAGCAGCGGAGTAGAATCGGTTTTTTCTCCAGTGTAGGCCAAGTCGAAGAAGCAGACAGGTGAGTAGACGATGTTATCCGCTAAAACCGAAAAAAATGTGCCAGGTCAGGTTGATCTAGTAGACAATAAACTATCGCAGCAGGTGCAAACTACTGTTGCCGAGGTGGGCAAGGCGCTACTTGGTAAAGAGCATCAGATCCGGCTTGCCCTTTGCTGCCTATTCTCCGGCGGTCACCTGCTCATCGAAGATTTGCCTGGCATGGGGAAAACCACTTTATCTTATGCCCTGGCAAAGGCGTTGGGTCTTAGTTATAACCGTATTCAAGGCACCAGTGATCTGCTACCGGCAGATATATTGGGCATCTCAATCTTTAATCAAACTACCAGCGAGTTTTCATTTCATCCCGGGCCTATTTTTAGCCAGCTCGTGCTCGCCGATGAGATAAACCGAACTACGCCCAAGACGCAAAGTGCTCTGTTAGAGGCCATGGAAGAACGTCAGGTATCTATTGAGGGAGAGACAAGAAGCCTTCCCGATCCTTTCTTCGTTATCGCCACGCAGAATCCGGTTACGCTTGCGGGTACTTATCCGTTACCAGAATCCCAGCTCGATCGCTTTCTCATGCGTCTGCGGCTTGGCTATCCCGATCACCGTGCGGAACGTGAATTGTTGGAGATGAACACAGAGCGTGACAAGGTCGAGGCAGTTAACCAGTGTCTTTCGTTGGAAGAAGTGATTGCTTTCCGTCGCCAGTCCGCCGAAGTCAATGCCAGCGACTCCCTGCTGGACTATGTGCAAGGGTTGATCGCTTTTACTCGAGGGAAGGACGAATTTCATTTTGGCCTATCGCCACGAGGCAGCCTTGCAATAATGCGTTCAGCTAAAACCTGGGCGCTCATGAGCGGGCGTAATCACGTGGTGCCGGAGGATGTTCAGGCTATTTTGCCATCCGTCGTAGAGCACCGCTTACGTGCGACAATGGATGACGATGGGCACAGTGGTGCCTCGCTAGTGCAACGACTGTTGAACGAAGTCGATGTAATCGAGTAAATCTTATCGCTGTACGGCAAGCAACGAACTCACAATCATTCCCCGAGTAAGCGTGATGGCATTAAGTCTGCGGGAAGCACTCAGCAAGAACTATCAGCGTTAGTTAGCTAAGCGAATTCCAACACTGGATCAGGCTACTTTAAATCGCAAGAATATTTTCATCGTCCCGACACAAAGTGGCTTACTGTTTGTTTTTTCTGCGGGTTTAGTTCTGATTGCTGCGATTAACTATGCGGTGAGTTTGGCGTTTGCCTTAGCCTTTCTTATGGCCAGTATATTCATTCTCTCTATTCTGTATGGCTTCAACAACCTAAATCAGTTAACCCTTAGCAGTCGTTCGTCGCAAGACGTGTTCTGTGGTGAGGAAGCCTGCTTCCGCGTGCAATTGTCGCGTTCCCCGAAGCGAAGCTATGAATCTCTCGAGTTGAATTTCCCTGATTCAACGGCTAGCTATGTTGATCTGTCCAGCACAGATACGGAAGAAATTGGCGTATTTTCCCAGACATTAAAGCGTGGAGAGTTTAAGGCGCCGCTGCTAAGAGTGTTAACTCGATACCCCCTGGGACTCTGTCGTGCATGGTCTGTACTCGATTTGAATATGCGCTGTCTCGTATACCCGCGCTCCATACCTTTCGCTATGAATCAGTTCGACTCAGGCTCCAGCGGTGGTAGCGACTCGGCGATAAATCGAGAGGGTAGCGAAGATTTTTATGGCTTGCGAGACTATGTGCCTGGCGACTCACTGCGTCAGGTGGCGTGGAAGACTGTTGCTAGAGGGCAGGGGATGCAGCTTAAGCAGTTCGTGGACTACGTAGACAACAAAATTTGGCTAGATTGGGATATGTTCTACGGATTCAGCAATGAGGAGCGGCTGTCTCGGCTGTGTTTCTGCGTGTTACAACTTTCCAAATCCGGTACTGCGTTCAGTATGCGCATACCAGGCAGTGAATTCGCACCGGCGACGGGGCCGGAGCATAGAAAGAAATTGCTGCGTGCTCTCGCGCTATTTGGAGTTGACTAGTGGAGCTTAGCTACCAAATTCCGCGACCTGCATTGATATGGATTCTGGTCGCCGTTGTGCTGGTCCTCTTGCCGCAAAGCATTCGCATGCCGATTTGGATAAGCGGCATCGCGCTGCTTTGTGTCTGCTGGCGGGTTCTCATCTTCAACGGCAAGCTCGACTATCCGGGACGTATGATGCGGGTCGCCGTCGTTCTATTCACGCTCTTTGTATCGCTCTCGCAGATTCGGACTATAGGTATAGGCCTCGATTCGGCGGCGAGCCTGTTAGCGCTCGGCTTCGTTTTTAAATTGATCGAGATGCGGCAGAAGCGTGATATCTATGTGGTGATATCGCTGTGTTTCGTTATGTCTATGGTGGCATTCCTGTACTCGCAGAGTGTTTTAACAACGTTCTATATTACGGTAGTGATAGCTGTAGTCATGGGCGCGATGATTTCCTTAAATCGTACCGCGCTTGTCTCGGACACCGTGGGAACGGCAAAGCTAGCCGTCAAAATAGTACTTCAGGCTCTTCCTTTAGCCATAGTGTTGTTTGTAGTGTTTCCACGTATCGCGCCGCTGTGGGCTGTGCCGATGCAGAACGGGGTAGATTCGACGGGAGTTACCGATGAGATGACGCCAGGGGATATAAGCCAGCTCGCTCGTTCTGCGGAGCTTGCGTTCCGCGTGCAGTTCGAAGGTGATGTGGCGCCCGAACACAGAGATTTGTATTGGCGTGGGTTGGTTCTCGATAATTTTGATGGACTTACTTGGACCCGAACCCGTTCTTCGTCGTCTTACTCGGTGGCCTCAGCTTTGGCAGACTTTAGAATCAGCTATGAAGACAGGATTAGAACAATCGGTCAGCCTATTTCCTACAATGTCATTCTGGAGCCGACACAGCAACCATGGCTCTTTGGTTTGCATCTGGCAGAAGATGTAGATGATGACTTATTCCGTAGCCGAAACTTTGAGTTGTTTAATAATGGCCGTATCACGCAACGACTCAGTTACGATCTTCAATCCTATTTGCGCAATCAAACCGACGTTCTTCTCCTGGATAGCATGCGCAATAGAAGCCTGCGATTGCCCGATGAGGGCAATGAGCGCAGTCTCGAGTTTGCCAAGCAGTTACGGGCCACTGCTGCGACGGACAGACAGTATGTGATCTCCGTGTTAGCGCACTTTCAGCAGAACGAATATTTCTACACGCTGAACCCACCAACGCTAGGTGAGGATAGAATAGATGAGTTCCTGTTCGAGACCATGGCGGGATTCTGTGAGCACTATGCCAGCACATTCACCTATTTAATGCGAGCCGTTGGGATTCCAGCAAGGGTGGTTGTCGGATACCAGGGCGCGGAGGCGAATCCCTACGAAGATTATCTTATGGTCTATCAGTACAACGCCCACGCCTGGAGTGAAGTCTGGCTTGAAGGAGAGGGATGGGTGCGCTTCGATCCAACCGGCGCGGTATCGCCAGCACGAATCGAGCAGGGAGTGCAGGAGGCGCTTAGAGATGACCCTGCGTTTATGGAAGACGATCTATTCTCGGCAGCACGGTTGGGAGGTTTTGGCTGGTTGAATTCCATGCGTTTGCGATTAGATGCCATCGAGTATGAATGGAACCAGCTGGTCGTGAACTATGATGCGGACGTGCAGTTCGAATTGTTCGAGAGGCTGTTTGGTACAGTCACAGAGCAGAAGGTCCTCATTCTCATGTCAGTCCTTGCCTCGATAGTGCTGCTTGCCGTGGGATTTACCGTAATAAACATAGAGCCCAGAATTCAGCGTACGCCGATAAATCGGTTCTATCTCAGCGTGTGCAAAGAATTAGAGAAGATCGGCTTGTGCCGTGAATCCGGGGAGGGGCCCATCGCGTTCCGTAACCGTGTCTGTGCTAGCAGACCCGAACTGGCAGAGCCGATGACTGATCTTACCGATCTCTATGTAAGAGTAAACTATAGAGAGAAATCAGTTAGCGCTGTGCAGCAAAAGGCGCTATTGCGAGAGTTAAGAGTGTGTTTCTCTAGATTGAAATCGAAATTATCTGCCCTGGCCGGTCTGCGACGGTTGGGCTAGGTTCAAGGGGCTAGCGCTGTTCGAGTTACAAGCATTATGGGTAGGGGCTTTGTTCGGGGTTAATCCGAATGCGTTCTTAATGTCACTGGCTAGCCGCCAGCTAGCTTCACGTTCGTAAACTGTTTCTCAAGTTCCTGTTTCAGTGTATCGCGATGATCGCCTTGGATTTCGATCACGCCATTCTTCACGGTGCCACCTGAGCCACATAGGGCCTTAAGCTTCTTCGCTAGCGCTTTGAGTTCGGTCTCACCAAGTTCGAACCCCGAAAGTATTGTTACCCCTTTGCCTTTCCTGCCCTTCGACTCTCGACTGATTCGTATTGCGGGATCGATTACTTGTCTTGGCTTGCCCTTGTCTTGCACGAGACGACAGAGGCATTTTCGTAGTGGCTTATGACAGCCAGGACAGCTTGACGAGGCTTCGGTGCTATAGACCAGGCGAGAGTTGCTCATAGGTTCAAGGGGCTGTGCCGCTTTGCTAGGTCTTGTAAAGAGGAGGTAGGGAGTATTGATCTTCTTTGTGTTGTTTCTTCTGCACGCTGTGCTTGCTCTTTCTCAGCCCTGAAACAAGTTGTAATAGGGACTTCGCATCGAATGAGTCGTCTGTTGCTTGACCGCTCTTGCTCTGGAAAAGGGCTATTTGGATGGCCTGGGCGTGCGCATGAAGATCCGGTGATTCTGTCTGTTGCAGAATGTCTTCCATGCTGAAGACTCGACGTCCTTCAATGTAGTGATCGCACCATTTGATGAGTGTATGGCGAATCGAGTTTACGTCGCTACTGGAGCAGGCGTTTGCAAATTGCTTGTAGGCGACACTCTCATTATTCTCGGGGCTGTATTTCGCTGCAAGTCGATTTTTCATCTGCTGTATGTATTCGTCTATCTCGCGCTTGTTACCTGCAATGACCAGTTTGTAGATGCTGAACAGTGCGATAATGATCGCAGCGGCTATCGTGTAGTTAAACCACGCCGCCTCGACCTCGATAAATTCGGCTTCTGCTTGCTCGTCGATCATATCCTGATCGACTACCGGTAGTTGCGCTAATAGTTCTTCCAGGTTCTCTGTGCTGGCAACAGTTTGCTCTGCAGGAACTTCACCGTTGACATTGGCGATAGTCAGTCTGGTCGCCGGAATAACCGTGGCCTCTAGCTGATCTGTCTCGACATTCCACCAGGGGATGGAGATCTCTGGAATCACAACGTTACCGCTATCAATAGGGACCATCGATGTTGTTTCTATGCGTGTGCCTACGATGGCGCCATCGACGAAGGTGCGTTCGATTTCAGGCGGGTCAGGGTAGAGATTTAAGCCTTCAATCTCGGTACCGCTAAAGGGTGGTAGTACGGCCCCATCGAGGCCGTCCGCTGTCATCGTAACGGTACGCACTACACTGTCGCCGACCTTCAGGCTATTGATGTCTGTGCTCCAGCTTTCCTCTAGGGTTAGATTCGTCACCGGCAGCCAGAAGTCGGTATTCTGGACTGTGGCGGGTCGCTCCTTAATGTCGATGCTTATGCCTTCTATAAATGCGGTGACTCTTCGTGTGTTCAGATTTCTGAACACGAAGTTACTGGAGCCGTCTGTCACTTCGCCGCGGAAAAGTATGTCTGGAATCTCTAGTGGTCCACTACGCTGAGGGAAGATAACGTAACGCTTTTCATAGACGCCGTATCGCACTCCGTCGATAAGTTTCTCATACTGATTGGGCGAGCCAATTAGCTGAATGACAGAGTCTTCCATCTCCAGTTCGGTGAACTGTGGATTGCGGATGCCATTGATCGTGTAGTAGAGACGAACAGTAAATAATAATTGTTCTTGCACATAGACCGACTCTTTGTTGGTCTCTATTTCCAGAAATAGCTCTTCGCTAGATTGGTTGGAGCGTGGGCCCTCGTTGATTACGGTTATCTCTATAGGTGCGGTAGTCTGTCCGTTAATATCCAGTTCCGGAATAGTGAGGCTGCCTTCTTCGAGCGGAAATAGTGTGACTATATAGTCGGTCCAGGCCTCCACGGCGCCGTTGACACTTCTAATTTGGCTGGATGTTCTCGTGCCTAGTACGTCGAATTGGGTGGTAAGAGGGGTCAGATCTAACTGCATTCCCTGTCGCTGGTCGTAAATGCGAATAGTGAGAGTGACGGTTTCGCCACGCGCGATTTCATTGCGATCGAGAGAGATCTCTACTTCTTGTGCGTTAGCGATGGGGGCTAGCGCTAAACCTGCATAGAATAAAATGAATGCCAGTATTGATCTAATCCTCACCAGATCTGTCCTCCGTTCTGAAGGCTGTTAGCCGTGCCGTTCAACTGTCGTTGTCGGTATTGGTAACGGAATTTGCGGCGCAATAACTCGCCCGGATCGTCTTCGATTCGGCGTAGCCATTGCTCAAGAGATTGCTGTTCTTCAAATTCTTCATTAGTCGTTTCGCTGGGAGTGTTCTGCTCACTATTCGACTCGGAACCTTCTTGCTCCTCAGGAGGCTGATTCTGTTGCTGTTCATCTTGCTGATCCTGATTGCCTTCTTGGCTCTCTTGATCTTGCTGTTCGCTGTTTTCGGAATCTTGTTCGGATTCGTTCTCGGAATTCTGCTCGGATTCGCTATCTTGATCTTCGCCTTCCTGATTCTCGCCACTCTCAGACTCTTCCTGCTCGAGTAGCTGTTCAACAATGGCCTTGTTTTGGATTGCATCGGCATGCGTGTCATTGAGACTAAGAGTCATGTCGTAGGCGGCTATCGCCTCCGCATAATTGCCAGACAGGGCGAGAGCATTGCCTCGGTTGTAGTGGCCGTCTGCAGTATCGCTAGTGCTAAATGCCGCTACCGCTGCCTCATAGTTTTCGGCTCTGTAGTTGGCAGCCCCGGCCCACTCGCTAGCCTCAAATAGAACTGCTGCGGTTGTGTGTTCTTCGTTGGCAAAGGCTTTCGCGGCCTGCTGATCCTTCGTCTGCCATAGGTCTTTCCATTCCAGTGCCTGGGCCTGTTGACTGGGCAACATCATGCCGGAGCCAGTAATCAAGACGAAGCTGAATAGCCAGCCGCGTCGAAAGCTCAAGGCTGCAATCGGGAGGACAAGAAGCAATAGCCAGGGACCAAACTCGTACCAGACATCGAACTCTTCTTCGACGTCGGATAGCTGTTCATCGTCTAATAGTTCGAAATCGGTCAGAAGATAGGCCAGATCAGAATCGGCAAGTTGAATATCGTGGTAGCGGCCGTTCACGCGGTTTGCCAGGGACTGCAGTACGTTCTTGTTCAGCGTGGGTATGATTAAGGAGCCTGCGTCGTCAGTAAGGAAGTTACCGTCATTAGTGCGAATTGGGGCGCCTTCCTCAGTGCCGATGCCCATGATCAGTAGCTGGTAATCGTTGTCTGCAAACTGTTCTGTAATAAGCAGCTCTTCATCGAAGCCACTAATTCCATCTGTCATGAGGAGAACTTTGCCGCGGCTGGCCTCGGTACCGTCGAGTAAGTCAATGGCAAGATCAAGGGCTGCCGTAGGATTACTCCCGAATAGGGGCATGATGTTCGGGCTCAATGAGGGCACTAGTGCGGCGATGGTTACTACGTCATCAGTAAGTGGAGTAACGGTATGTGCATCACCGGCATACACTACCAGAGCTGTCTGGCCTTCCGCGCGCAGATCTAATATGTCGCGAAGTTTGCGCTTGGCCAGGTCTAGCCTGTTGGGAGAGTGATCAGGGGCAAACATCGACAATGACAGGTCCATCACGATGACCAGGGCATCTTCTCTTTTCTGCACAGGCTGTGGCAGTTGTTCCCAGACTGGGCCCGCCAGTGCAAATATAGACAGGCACCATGCGCAGAACAGTAAGATCAGGGGAGTTCTTTGCGAGGCATTCTTACTGCGATCCAGTAGATAAGGTAGAAGTGACTTGTCGATTGCCTTGTCCCAGGCGGTAACGACGGAGTTAACTCTCCACATGGCGATAAAAAATAAGAGGACAGGGAGTAGCGCTAGCAGCCATATGGGCCTAAGGAAATGAAAGTTTTCAATCAAGCTGACGGGTATTAGAAGTTCCACTAGGCTTTACTTCCGCTTGTTGTCTGAGCATCGAGGTCATCGTCGCCATCATTTAGCCTGGCCTTGCCGGCAAGGGACATCCAGGGGATAGAGAACAAGGCCAGTAGGAAGCTAATCAGTAAGGCTGCACCAAGGGGCCAGTAGAATAGAACCCGTGTAGGTCTGTAAGTCTGCTCATCCTGTTCTATAGTTTCCAGTCGGTCGAGTTCCTCGTATATTTCTACCAGGTCATTCACATCACGCGCTCTAAAATAGCGTCCGCCAGTGGATTCGGCGATCTGGGTAAGTACGGCCTCATCCAGCTCCGCAGATGGGTTGATCGCTCTTGCCCCAAAGAAGGTGCGTTGAACAACTTGATCGGCACCTATGCCGATTGTGTAGATCTTAATGTTCTCGGTCTGCGCAAGTTGGCCTGCCTGTTCGGGCGATACGGCTCCGGCATTATTCACGCCGTCGGTCAACAGGACAAGTACGCGGCTATTCTCGGGACGAGTGCGCAGGTGGATAACCCCTAGCCCAATTGCATCACCAATGGCGGTAGCGGATTCCTCGATGATACCGATCTCCGCTTCAGCTAGCAGGGTGCCCACTGTCTCGCGGTCAAATGTAAGAGGAGCCTGAATATAGGCATGGGCAGCAAACAGAATTAGCCCAAGGCGATCACCTTCGCGTCTCTCAACGAAGTCGCCGACCACGGCCTTCACGACATCGATACGGGAGGCCTGTCTATTTCCCACGACCATGTCCTGCGCCTCCATGCTGCCTGAGATATCGACAGATAGCATCAGGTCACGGCCTGTTGACGGCAATTGGACCGGTTCACCCAGCCATTGCGGACGACTGGAGGCGATAACCACCAATAACCAGATGAGTGTGCAGCAGATTAGATTTAGAAGTCTGCCGGAGGTCATATTTTCGTTGTCTGACTGTAGCCTGCTCAGGCTACTGAAGAACGGCACATACAATGCGGCGTCTTGTCTCGGGGCTCGAGCTAACAGCCTATAGATAATCAGAGGCAGGGGCAGGGCCAGAAACACTAAGGGCCAAGTAAACTCAAGCATCTGATAATCCTTGGGAAGCGGCAGAGTCATTGTCTGCAGATTGTGCTGCAGATGTCTTGCCACCTTTATAGAGGCTGGCAATCCACTGCTTGCCGAAGTCCTGCATGCTATCGACATCGACGTCGCATTTGGTCTGGAAACGCCCGTATTGGAGGGCTTCGGCGATTTCATCGCTCATCAGGGAAGATTCACCTTTTTGTCGAATAAAATCAACCCAGGCAGCGCCATCCAGACTCGCCACATTTGTCTGCGGGTAATGCACCAGTGCCACGCGGCGTACGATGGTATTGAATCGATTGGCGTAGCTGAGCCTGCTCTGGTCAATATCTGCAGGGTCTGCGTTGGAGTAACTATCATAGCAGCGCTCCAACTCGGCAATCGCATACTGGCAGATCTTCTGCTGGCGGCGGTAACTGGCGAATTTGCGAAATAAGATGATCAGCAGGACCAGAGCCAGGGCAGCGAGAATCCACCAGCCAATAGCCGGCGGCCAGAAGCTTACCGGTTCTGGAAGATGAATATCGGCTAGTTGGGCTAAGAGCTCTTCGCTATCCATTGCCGGATTTGCTCCACGACCAATTGATTGGTACGTATCTTAATGAGTTGAATTCTGAGTTTCTCCAAGTCTGACTCCAGCCCCTGCATGCGGTGTTGGAATTGTTCCTTGTAGCGATTACGCGCCTTGTTGCTGTGGGTGTTGAGTGCGCCTTTATGCGAGCCATCGGTAATGCTGTAGATGCCGGGCACCGGCAAGGATTCCTCTAGCGCGTCATACACCATGCAGCAGATAACATTGTTATGCTGTGAAAGCTGATTCAAATATTGCAGCGCTTTCTCATCCATGGTCGAGAAATCGGAGATCACATACAGGGTGCTGCCGGGATTGGTGATACGTCGTATCTGACCCAGCGCGTGGGCTAAGCCAGGCTGAAAGCCAGGTTCTGGCTCGCGGTGAGTCTCGGGGTCCTTCACGTGTTGAAGTTCCTGGTTATAGAGGTGTATCCGATTCAACAGGTGCAAGGCCGAGCGGCGGCTGCGCTTTGGCCGAATCAAGGCGGAATCCCAGTCGGAAAAGACCAGTCCGCCGACTCTGTCGCCATTGTCTATGGCCAGCCAGCAGAACAGTGCGGCGGCCTGAGCTGCCAAGACCGACTTAAAGGCGACCTGGCTGCCGAAATACATATTATGGGTCTGATCAACCGCGATTATAACGGGCCGTTCGCGCTCTTCACGGAAGACTTTGGTAAACGGCCTATTTGTTCGAGCAGTGACACGCCAGTCGATTAATCGTATATCGTCGCCTGGCTGATAGGGTCTGAACTCTTCGAAGTCGAGGCCGCGGCCACGCATCTTGGACAGATGCAGTCCGGATATGCCCGCGATAGAGCGAGAATGGGCAAGATAATCCAGGTTTTTAGCGGCATGACGCTGGATCAGCATCTCCTGCAGGCTGATAATCGCCCCGGTACTCTGGTAGCGGGCGTAGTGTGGGTCAATTTGAATCTTGACTGACATGATAAGCCTTGGCGCGGGCTAGGCTGAGGGAACGCGTTCGCGAATTGTCTCTAGCACCTTGTCTGGGGTGATACCGCTTGCCTCGGCCTCGAAACTCAACAATATACGGTGACGTAGACAGTCGAATAGCACCTCTTGAACATCGTCTGGGCTGACGAAATCACGCCCCTGAATCCAGGCGTGGGCTCGGGCGCAGCGATCGAGGGAGATCGTACCGCGGGGGCTGGCGCCATATTCCAGCCATGAGGCCAAGTCTTCACCATAGGCCAGCGGATTGCGTGTCGCCATAATGAGCTGAATAATGTATTCCTCGACCTCGGGCGCCATGTGCATTTCGAGAATCTCGAGACGCGCAGCAAAAAGAACCTCCTGCGTTACCTCTTTCGGCGGCTCGGCAACGTGATGCGCTGCTTCGTTGCGTACCAGGTGCAGTATCTCTCTCTCGGCTTCGATCTGAGGATAGTCAATCGTAACGTGCATGAGGAAACGGTCTAGCTGTGCCTCAGGAAGCGGGTAGGTACCTTCCTGTTCGATAGGATTTTGGGTCGCCATGACCAGAAACAGAGGCGGTAGCTGGAACGATTCGCGGCCTACACTGACCTGATGCTCGCCCATCGCCTCCAGCAGAGCCGATTGGACTTTGGCAGGAGCACGGTTAATTTCATCAGCCAGCACTAAATTGTGGAAAATAGGCCCCTGTTGGAATCGAAAAGAGCCGTCTTCCGGCCGATATACCTCAGTACCAGTAATATCGCTGGGAAGTAAATCGGGTGTAAATTGAATTCGGTGGAAATCGCCTTCGATTGCGCGGGAGAGATCCTTAATTGCTTTGGTCTTTGCTAGCCCCGGTGCGCCTTCTACCAAGAGGTGGCCATCAGCCAGTAATGCAATCAGCAAGCGATCAATGAGGCGCTCCTGGCCTATAATTTGAAGCGATAACCAATTTTTGAGTTCTGTTATTATTTCGTGATGGCTCATATTGATAGTTCTCTGCTGTGAGTGCGGTGCGTAAGGCGAAGTCAGGGATTTTAAACGTTTTAATATGTATGTCTAGGTCGAGATTGTAGCGGAGTGTAGCTATGTTTCGGGCCGATGAGTTAATTCGATTGAAGCTCGTGCCTAAGTATCGAGTATTCATATTATTTAGAGGCAGTAGTGAGTGATGAAAAAGAGAAGTGTGGCTTTGCGTAGAAGGCTTGATAGAGCTGAACAATTGCAGGAGCGGGGCAGTTTGCTATGAGTTCAAAGTACCTGTTAGGGCATGAGAAGCTAATGCAGCTGAGCAAGCGACTGGGTAAAGATCACCCCAAGGAGAATGCTGCAGATCACGAGCTATTCGTTAGCCGCTATTTCGCCAGCACGTCCAGAGCCGATTTGAGTGTGCGTGGCGACGATTCGATGTACGACAATCTAAATCAGGCTTGGAGCTTCTATCAGCAACGAGGCTCAAAGCTCCCGAAGGTCAAGTTTTTGCATTTCGATTCGGGAGCCAATGGTCTGCGCAGTGGAACTCGTATCCTGGTGCTGCAGAAAGATATGCCGTTCTTGGTCGACTCGACGCGGCAGGCACTTCTGCGCTCCTCGGTAATCATTAAATACATCAACAATGCCGTGCTGGAAAGCGAGCGGAGCAGCAGCAAGGCCACTGCGGGCCCTGGTAGCTTGCTAAAGCTACATGATGGTGACACTGCTCAATCGACAACAGAAGCGCTTATCTGTCTGGACTGTGCTCGCATTGACGATGCTCACAGCAAGATAGTTGAGGAGGAAATTCGCGACACCTTAAAACATGTTGCGGCGGCGGTTAAAGACTTTGGCCCAATGTGCAAGCAGCTGCGCCTAATCCGAGATGCGCTAGAGAGCAACTCAAATACGATGTCTGTCCCCAAGGCTAGCCTGCAAGAGTCACTGGAGTTTATTTCGTGGCTGCTCGATGATCACTTTACCTTTCTTGGATATGAGAAGTACTGCGTCAATCGTTCTGGGCGCAGTCCTTCTATCGAGCTCCAGACGGATTCTATTTTGGGGGTGTCTCGATTCAAGACAGATATTAAACCGAAGGTGAAGTTGTCTGATCTGTCAATGGGTGCCGCTGACCTAATTCTTAAGAAAAAGATTTGTAATTTTGCCAAGTCGGCTACGCGCTCCAAGGTGCATCGTCCAGCATATTGTGACTATGTGCTATTGAAGGAGTTCGACGAACAGGGAGAGGTCGCAGTCGAGCATCGATTCTCCGGGCTGTATACCTCGTCCGTCTATTTTCAGGAAGTGCTGGATATTCCTCTGGTGCGACAGAAAGTGAATGGCGTTCTGGAGCGCTCCGGCTTCGCAAAGAACGGGCACAACATTAAAGACCTGTTGCAAGTTATCAATGTATTTCCCAGGGATGAGTTATTTCAGATCCGCAGAAGTCAGTTGCTGCATACATCGACAGAGATAACCCGAATACAGGATCTACGTGATAGTCGGCTGTTTATTCGCAGAGACCTCTACGGAAAATTCTTTTCCTGTCTGGTCTACGTGTCGAGAGACACCTTCTCGACGAAGGTAAGGCTAACGATGCAGAAGCTTCTTCAGCAGCGGCTTCAAGGTGAAGAGGTTGAATTCACGACCTATACCTCCGAGTCCGCATTCACTCGGATCCACTTTATTTTTCGCGTGCCGCAGATAGAGAAAGTGGTTTACGACACCGCCGAGATAGAGACTGAAATGCGCCGCCTTACTAAACCCTGGGATGAGCATTTCTCGACTGCGCTAATAGAACTGCACTCCGATGCAGACGCGGGTAAGTTATATGAGGAGTATGTCGATTGTTTCTCTCAGGCCTATAAGGAGTCTTATAGCGCTAACACTGCGGCGAGAGATATAGCGGATATTGAACGCGCCAATACTACCCAGAAGGTGGTGGTTAATCTATCGCCGTGTAATTCAGATGGGCAGGCAGAGTTCAGCTTTAAGATATTCAGCTATGGCGAGCAGCTGCACCTATCGGACGTGGATCCGATACTGGAAAATCTTGGTCTGAATATCATCAGCGAGAAGACCTTTAATCTTCGGCTTGGTGACGATGATGGCGTGTGGTTGCATGAGTTTTCACTTTACCGGGTTAAACCGTTGGGAGGTTTTACCGCGCTCAGTAAGCAAATATTCGAAGATGCCTTTCTGGCTATCTGGAACGGCGAAGTAGATGACGATAGCTTTAATGGGCTCGTCACCACCGCCGAGATTAACTGGCGTGAGGCTGCCCTATTACGAGCCTATGCGTCCTATTTAAAACAGATTCAGTTCGGGTATAGCGTCGCTCACATCGCAGAAACGCTTTCTAGTCATCGTGAAATCTGTCAGCTACTGATCGACTATTTCGGTACGCTATTCGATCCAGAGCTAGGCGAGAAGGAAAGGAAAAAAGCCAAGGGGATTCGCAGGAAATTAGCGGCAGCAATCGATGGGGTCACCGTGTTGTCTGAAGACAGTGTGTTGCGCGCTTACTTGAATCTGTTCGACGCAACACTGCGTAGCAACTACTTTCAGCCGACACCTGGTGAGGAGTCCCTGAAGAGTTATTTTTCCTTCAAATTTGACCCAACCAAAATCACTGGCATGCCCAGGCCAACACCGCGTTATGAAATATTTGTGTTCTCGCGCCAGATGGAAGGAGTCCACCTGCGCGGCGGCAAGGTGGCGCGAGGCGGGCTGCGTTGGTCGGACAGGCGTGAAGATTATCGGACTGAGGTGTTGGGCTTGGTAAAGGCGCAGCAGGTAAAGAATTCGGTAATTGTGCCCGTGGGAGCCAAGGGCGGCTTTGTCATCAAGCAAGACACATCGGGGTTCGACAGGGGATCATTTAGGGAATTGGGCATAGCCTGCTACAAGACTTTTATACGTGGTCTGTTAGACATAACCGACAACAGGGTAGGTAGTAAGATCGTCTCGCCGCTATCGGTTGTGAAGCGCGATGACGATGACCCCTATCTAGTAGTAGCCGCCGATAAGGGCACGGCGACGTTTTCTGATATTGCGAACGGTCTCAGCGATCAGTATGGATTCTGGCTGGGAGACGGCTTTGCTTCTGGTGGTAGTAATGGTTACGACCATAAACAGATGGGCATAACGGCGAAGGGTGCCTGGGTATCGGTGCAGCGACATTTCAGGGAGTTGGGAAGGGATATACAGAAAGAAGACTTCACCGTAGTCGGCATAGGCGATATGTCGGGCGATGTATTTGGCAATGGCATGTTGCTCTCCAAGCACATCTGTCTGCAAGCTGCATTTAATCACCTGCATATCTTTATAGATCCGCAGCCAAACGCCGCCAGGAGTTTTACCGAGCGTGCTCGTCTATTTAAGAAAGCCGGCTCTTCATGGGAAGATTACAACGCTAGTCTGATCTCAAAAGGAGGGGGCGTTTTTTCGCGAAAATCCAAGTCCATCGAAATCAGCTCCCAGATGAAGGCGTGTTTCGGTATTGAAGCCGATTCGCTTCCCCCGGATCAATTGATCTCGGCCTTGCTTGTTAGTTCTGTGGATCTGCTCTGGAATGGCGGAATAGGCACTTATGTAAAAGCGAGTGCAGAGAACCACCAAGAGGTGGGCGACAAGGCAAATGACTCTCTGCGCGTGAATGGCAAGCAGCTTCGCTGTAAGGTAATAGGAGAGGGTGGCAATCTTGGTTTTACGCAGCTGGCGCGAATCGAATATGCCATGAATGGAGGTGTGTCGCTTACTGATTTTATCGATAACTCAGCCGGTGTGGACTGCTCGGATCACGAGGTCAACATTAAGATCCTGCTGAATACCCTCGGCAAGGCGGAAAGACTGAGCGAGGACAAGCG
>CALTDI010000023.1 GCA_943842505.1 uncultured Pseudomonadales bacterium
CTCGATCAGATCGATGCCAATAATGTGGCAGGGCTGGAAGTCGCCTGGAGAAGGCCCGCGCTCGATAGCTATTACTCTGAGATGAACCCAGCACAGCGCTATACCTCGAACTGGATATCAGCCCCCGTAGTGAAGAACGGCATAGCCTATGTGCCGAATGGCGTTGGTCTGGTTGAAGCCTTCAATCCGGGAACCGGCGAAACAATCTGGGTGCAGGAGCCTGTCAACGGTGCAGAGGGTCTGCCCGGCGCGAATACCAGAGGCGTCGCCTATTGGAGCGAGGGGGATGATCGTCGCATCTTGTTGCAACGCGGCACCTTTCTCTATGCTCTAAATGCCGATACCGGACAGGCCGTCACCAGCTTCGGAATCGATGGTCGCGTTGATCTGGACCTGATGCCCGAAGGCTCCGAACTGTTTCGCTGGGGTGGAGTGCCCATGATAGTTCGGGACGTGGTGGTCATCGGTCAATCCATGTCGGATACCTTCTCAGATAAGGAAGCCTTTCGTGGCGACGTACATGCCTTCGATGTGCGCACGGGTGAACTACGCTGGACCTATAATACGATTCCTCAGGCAGGCCAGTTTGGCACAGCCAGTTGGCAGGATCGCTCCTGGTCATACACCGGGCACTCGCCGGTTTGGGCTCTATTCAGTGCCGATGAGGAGCTAGGCCTGGTGTATATGCCCATTTCGTCGTCCACTAACGATATGTATGGCGGTCATCGCATCGGTGACAATCTATTTAGCCAGTCTCTGGTAGCTGTGGATGCCGAGACCGGTGACCGGGTCTGGCACTATCAGACGGTTCACCACGGCCTGTGGGATTACGATCCTCCTGCCGCTCCTATCCTTATGGACATTACCGTGGATGGCGAGCCGGTCAAGGCTGTTACACAGCTGACCAAGCAAGCCTTTGCCTTCGTGTTCAACCGCGAAACAGGCGAGCCCATTTGGGAGATCGAAGAGCGAGCGGTACCGCAGTCCGATGTGCCGGGCGAAGTTACCTCAGCTACGCAGCCGTTTCCGACGCGACCGGCGCCATTTGATCGCCAGGGAGCAACCGTCGACAACCTGATCGATTTCACACCCGAGTTGCGCGCAGAGGCGCTTGAGATATTTAACAACTACGTCACAGGCCCGCTGTTTACGCCACCGTCGATACGCAGCGATGATCCGAACGGCACTCAGGGCACGATCCAATTGCCCGGCTCTCAGGGAGGTGCGGATGTGCAAGGCGCTGCCTTCGATCCAGAAACCGGATATTTATACATTCCTTCCATTACATCCCCGTTTGTTGCCGATATTGTGCCCGGTGATCCAGAGATTACCAACCTAAGCTATGTCAAAGGCGCAAGACGCTGGATCGCAGGCCCGCGCGGGCTACCCTTATTCAAGCCACCCTATGGCCGCATCACGGCGATCGACATGAACACCGGCGAACATATATGGATGGCGCCTAACGGCGATGGCCCCATCGATCATCCCGATCTTGTGGATCTGGACTTAGGTCAGCTAGGCTTGCCCGGCAGACCCTCTCCTTTGCTCACCAAGACACTCCTATTCCTGGGCGAGGGGCTCACCAACCAACGCCCCGGCGGGCGCATCCCTGCAGACATGCCGGTTGAGATCGCCACTAATAGCGGCGGCCCTATGTTTAGAGCTTACAGCAAGGAGTCAGGTGAAATTGTTTGGGAAACCGAACTCGAGGCAGGCACATCTGGGCCACCGATCAGCTATCTCCACGAAGGGGAACAATTTATTCTTGTAGCCATCGGTGATCGACAATACAGCCCTGAGCTAGTCGCCTTCAAGCTGCCATAAAAAAAGCTGACGCGTAGTACGCGTCAGCTTTTGTAGATTGACTGCCCTCAGTGTCGAATGACTATTTAATGCATTCGTAAACAAATGCTGGGGGCATATTTCGAAAGGTGAAGTCCAACTTAACGGCTTTAAAGATTGGTTTTAGTTCGGCGTAATTATTCAGGCTGTATTGATACTGCAGGAACCGCCCGCCCTCACACAAATTAGACCTAACTGATTCCAGGATATTCTTCACCACCTGATCTTCGATCAAGGCCAGCGGCAGACTGGATACGATATGATCGACGTCTTCGATACCTAACTCATCCAAGATCGTTCTTATAGATGAAGCGCAGGCATTAACTACGCGCAACCTCGAATCCTGCAGCGCCGTTAACTGCTCGATAAAATCTCCATTGACCTCGAAACATATTAAAACGCAATCTGGGCTCATTCGTTCCAAAATAGAACGGGTAACGCAGCCAGTGCCGGGGCCTAATTCTATGATGCAACTTGCAGATTTAAAATCTATAGGAGCGAGCAAGGTCTTAATCAAAGATTTGGAGCTGGGAGTGATTGTCCCTGAGGTCTTAAAACTCTTAATTAGATTCAGCGAATCACTAAGTTTGAATTTTGCGTTCATATTCTAAGCCACTCACCTAATTCGACGCCTAGAAAGACATATACGGCCACCAGGGGAAGCTCACCTATCAGCACTGCACTAAGCAACTTTCTTAACGACATCTTGGCTATCCCAGCAACATAACAAACAGCATCGGTAGGTACTAGAGGAAAGAGCGACCAGCCGACAACAAACCAAAATGCATACCTATGCTGCATCCGGCGCTTCAAATCTGTGATTTTTTCCGGGTACTTTTCGTGTAGCAGTCGATCGTAGCTGCCAAAAGAGGGGAAACTGTATACTAGGAATGCCCCGACCACAACTCCCGCCAGAGATATAGCGAGCACCAAATAGGGCCACTGCGGAAAGGCAATCGCACCTGCTAGTACGAATGGCGTACATGGCATCAACAATAAGGAACGGGTAAGTGACATTAGCAGATAGGCGATAAGCGCCATTGAGCCCATCTGATTGAGCAGCTGCGCTAGTGACTCACGGCTCAGCAACTCAGGATTGATAACCAGCAATGCCAGAATCATAGCCACCACAACAAACCAGACTCTATTGATGTGCCGGGTCATAGGGAATTCATTAGCTGGGGCGAGAACTGAGATAGCATGTGAATTAGATAGAGAATCTGCGTGATGATTAAAGGGAACCGCGAAGTTTAGGCCTAGGCTCAACACCATGCAAGCCCTCATAGCCAGTGCCCCGCGACCTACCGCGTTAGCTCTTCATGGATGACCGGCATACCTTGGCGGCGGGCATGGTTCCACGACCCATATTTCTGCGCTAAGATGTCGACATGCTTCAACACCGCTTTATCGACTCCGCCATTCAGAATCCCGACAAGATTGCCTTCATCGATCGCAGTACTGGTCGCGATATCAGCTATTCGCAGGCACTTCTAGCCTCTCTCATATTGGCGCGCCGCTTCGGCAAACTGGAGAGGGGCCGCATAGGCATCATGCTACCGACATCCTCCGGGGGCGGACTAGCCGTCATTGGTGCCGTGATGGCAGGTCGCACACCGGTGATGATTAACTACTCTACCGGCGCCGAAAAGAATTGCCGTTACGCACAGGACACCTGCGATTTCCACATCATAATTACCACGAAGGCTCTGCTCGAGAAAACCGGCTGCGCGCATCTGCCGGAGATGATTTTCATCGAGGATATCCTCAGTTCACTCGGCAAGGTTGAAAAGGCGACTGCTTTCCTAAAGTCGAAACTACCGCGGCCATTGTTGAAACGCCTGGTCGGGAAATCCAACCTCGATTTGCCAGCCGTCATTCTCTTTACCAGCGGCAGCGAGAAAGAGCCAAAAGTTGTGCAGCTGTCTCAGCGAAATATTATTTCCAACATCGATTCCTTTTCTCAGATGATGGATATCTACGGAATGGATAATCTTTTGGCTGTACTTCCCTACTTCCACGTCTTCGGCCTCACAATTAATTTGTGGACGCCTATGTGCCTGGGTATGACTACAATCACCTATGCAAACCCACTAGAATTCAAGACGATTGCGAAGATCATTCGAGAATACAAACCCGAACTCTTAGTAGGCACACCACTATTCCTCGAGGGCTATGTTAAACAATCCAAGGCTGGAGATTTTGCCAGCATCAAGCTTGCGGTTTCCGGAGCAGACAAATGCCCTGAACATCTACGGATACTCTATCGAGAAAAACACGACATCGAGATTTTCGAAGGATACGGCACCACCGAAACCTCGCCTGTGATTTCAGCCAACCCACGGGATCGCAACAAGCCCGGCAGCATTGGCACACCGATACCCGGTACCGAGATAAGAATACAGAACCTCGATACGGGTGCAGACTGCGCAGTCGGCGAGACTGGCAAGATTCTAGTCAAAGGCGATGGCGTAATGCTAGGTTATCTCAACGACATAGAAGAATCTTCGCTGAGACTGAAGTCCGGCTGGTATGACACGGGAGATCTGGGCTATCTCGATGAAGACGGTTATCTATGGCACAAGGGCAGACTGAAGCGCTTCGTCAAGATTGGCGGGGAGATGGTGTCCCTGGTCATGGTCGAGGAGACCATGAATGCATTGACGCCAGTGGAGGTTGAGTGCTGCGCGGTGGAGCTTCCCGATTCAAAACGAGGCTCGAAGATCGTTGGCGTCACCAATACTAAGGTAGACCAGCAAGATCTGAACAAGAAACTATCGAAGGCGCTGCCAAATCTTGCGCTGCCGAAAAAATATGTACATGTGGCAGAGTTTCCCAGGATGGGCAGCGGCAAGACCGATTTCCGCTCACTAACCGAGATAGTGCGCGAGTTGGACGAGAACGCCTAGTCACACTCGACTTCGATTGTTTGCCCCACGCACCTCTCTCACTACTCCTTCTCTCGCTACTCCTTTCTCCTCTAGCTTTTTCTCACTGCCCCTTTCTCTCTATCTCTTTCCCCCAAACGCTCAGTCCCAACCGCTAGTTACCCTTCACCCTTATTTCCTCTGGACGACCTCCAGAGGCAATTCTGAATCCTGAGAGTAGTCAAAAAAAAACAGCCACTGCAATTAAGCCGCGGCTGTCTTTTAGCTAGCCTGCAGAGGCTAGATACGACTTCTGCGCTTGTCTATATCACTTGCATCACGGCAGAGATCAGGCCCGCCAGGATCAGCAGCACAGTGGGTACCCAGCCAATAATGAATCCTAATCCGCGTTTTGCCGGGTCAGAAACATAGGATACGAAATAGATGATGCGACCCACCAGATAGAACGAGCCCAAGCCTGCAGCGTAAGTTGGGTTGCCAAAATAGGCGAAGATAAGAATAGCAGGAATAAACACTATCAATTGCTCGAGGGTATTCATATGCACACGGTAGTAGCGATCAAACACCTCATGACCGCTAATCGCCGGCGCCTTAATATCGTATTTCCCTCTGGCCATGCCGACCTTAAAACTGAAGAACTGATACTCGAGAATCGCGAGTAAGATTACTATTGCTACTAATGCCATGACTTTCCCCCAGCGCTTTGAGCAGCGCATTGTTTTTAAGTAGTGTTAACTTCTTTTTATACTAGACTTGATTATGCCATCCAAATATTCAACTGAATCAGTTCCCATTATCGGTTCGAACTTGATATCTGGATGCAGCTCTCTCATTCTTAGATTCAACCAACCATGACCCGAATGAATTAGTGAATCCAAAATTATGTTGTCGCTATCACAGTCTTTGGCAAGCTCCATCAAGCGATCGAAGCCAACCAGAATGTTTTCTGTGTGGCGACGGCGAATCTCGGTGCCGTAGAACAGATCAAACCAGTCTACCTCCTCTCCCCCAATCGTTAGAAATAAGCGAGGAAAAACTTCCACATCGCCGCTGGCGAATTGAGTCCAGATCTCTGCGAGCTCCTCGCTAGTATAAGTATTGTTGCCGATCGGACCCTGGGAAGAAAGAAATAAAATTCCCGTGATAGAACCCAACTGCCTGCGCGTGCTCTCCGCTATCTTGAAGAAGGTTTCCTGTCGCGCATTCATCTCCGTCGCCGCGATGGCTTGGGCCTGTTTTTCGGAATGTGCGTTATTACGCCTCAATTCTTCATTATTTTCTGCCAGCACCGACTGCTGGATGAATAAACCGATTACTAACCAGAGAAAAGCGAGGAACGCGAAGGCGCCTTCCAGAAAAGTGCCCATCTCCTCGATTGACAGATCGAGGAAGGAACTCCAGCCTACGTTGCGGGCTATATAGATAATAAGGAAGCAGAACCACAGGAAGGTGAGGCTGAGACCAAACCAGATGCGCCAGTCTTTAGGGATATAGGATTTCATGTGGCCCTAGAGTAAAGTGCTAGCTGGTATGGGTCAAACACTTCCTCTTGCCATCTATTGCGCAGAGGTATGTATTGCGCCTGCACTGTCAGCTGAGAATAATTCGATGAGATTATCGCGTATTAGTTCTGCCTCTTCCCAGAGCACGAAATGTCCCAGTCCCTCGCGAGGCAGATAGCGAACGTCGGCATTGACCAGCTCAGCGCGCATGAACTGCGCGTTGTCCGGATGCACCAGTCGGTCCCTGTCCCCCTGCACGATTAGCACCGGCATCGTCAGATTCTTCCATAGCGGCCGCATCGCTTCGAGCTGCGGGCGCAACGGCATTATCTCGGCATTCGCCCCCTTCAGGCTTGCTCCGAGCACGAAGCGCGGCAAGAGAAGCGCGAATCGATTATACCAACGCGGCCCACTTAATTTGGGATCGCCGGTAGTCGCGACAAATATCAGTCCGGCAACCAGGCCGGAGTAGTTCATCGCGGTACGCGCAATGACAGGCCCGCCATAGGAGTGCCCCATGAGAAGCGCACCCCTTCCGGAGCGATCCATATCGAGGAGCGGGCGCAAGGCGGCGGCCTGCGCGTCCAGAGAAGGCACCTTCGCATCCTCGTCACTCCTCCAACCGGGGCGAGTTACCGAGATCATGTGAAACCTCTCCTGCATAACAGGATCATTCAGATAGCTTCTGAAAGCGGAATAAGAGCCAGGTGTCCCATGAACAAAGATTATTAACTGTTTAGCCTCGCCCGACGCATTGGGTCTATCGATCTCGACATAGTCAATACTGCCCAGTGACTTGACCTGAAGGTTAGCCATCGCTGCAAAGGAGGATGAGGCAAGGTCCTGCTGCGACAGGAGCGGTTGGGGGCTCATACAGGCGAGAATCCCGATCAGCGCTAACTGAACCGGACTCAAAAGACGATTGCTTCTTTGTGATCCAGGCCGTGACAACGACTCAGCTCCCCTGCTCAGATGCGATACCAACAGATACCCCATTGCAGCAGAAACATGCGCGATGATCAACCGACTGCAATATCACTCTATCGCACCGTTTTGGCATGAAATCCGATGGACTTGGCGTATAATCCCTGACTATCTGGATACCGGAACAAGATCATGACAAAGAAGAAGCAAGCAACATTCGATTTTGAGCAAGCGCTGGAGAATCTGGAAGAACTGGTGTCTTCCATGGAAGACGGCGAGCTTACTCTGGAAGAATCCCTGCAGGCCTTCGAGAAAGGCATCAAGCTAACTCGAGAATGCCAGAGCGCCCTCAAGAACGCCGAACAGAAAGTACAGCTATTGCTGAATGAGAATGGCGACACCGAAGAGATCGATCTAGACGATGTGGAAGAATAGCCAGCCCTCATGACTTCATCGAATACCAAGATGCTGGATGAGTTTCTTACGCAGTGTCAGCAGCGGGTTGATCAGCGCCTTGCCGAGAAGCTAGATGCCGAAATCATTAGCCACACGCTAAAACAAGCGATGCAATATGCCTGTCTCGGCGGCGGCAAGCGTATTCGCCCAGTACTGGCCTATGGCAGCGCACTCGCCGTGGGTGGAGAGCTGGCTGCAGCCGACAATGCGGCCGCCGCCGTCGAACTAATTCACAGCTACTCACTGGTTCATGATGACCTGCCCGCCATGGATGACGATGATTTACGTCGCGGCAAGCCCACAGTGCATAAAGCCTACGATGAGGCTACGGCAATTCTGGTCGGCGATGCATTGCAGTCTCTGGCCTTCGCGCTGCTTAGTGCGGACACTGAGCCCCTCGACGCAGCGAATAGCCTGGCGATGGTTCACCTACTCAGTCAGGCCGCTGGCGCCACCGGCATGGTCGGAGGCCAGAGTCTGGACTTTGAGGCCGTTGGCGAGCAACTGACTCTCGAGCAGCTCGAACAGATGCATAAGCTGAAGACCGGGGCCCTGATCCGATGCGCCGTGCTACTTGGCGGCATGAGCGCCGGTTCCGCCAGTGAATCGCAGATGAGCGCGCTAGCTGACTATGCGGACAATATCGGGCTGGCATTCCAGGTTCAGGACGATATTCTGGATGTTACCAGCGATACTTCGCAGCTAGGCAAGCCGCAGGGCTCGGACAGTGACAAGAACAAACCCACCTATGTGTCCTTGCTTGGCATAGCGCAGGCTAAAGATCTGGCCACCTCGCTGTCACACAGGGCAATCGCGGCTCTAGAGGGGTTTCCCGCCAGCGCAGACCCACTAAGAGAACTTGCCGCCTACGTGGTGAGCAGATTGCACTGAATTGGGTATAATTGACGATTCGGTGACAGTGCTTTAACTTACGCCCGTTTTCGCCTCCCAAGGCTATTTTCAGTTAGCATGGGGGCATCTGGAGTTGATATACCGCTATGCTTAACGAAATACCCTTGTCCAGGCCCGACACGCCGTTGCTGGACAAGGTAGACAATTCTACCGATCTGAAACTTCTGGAGCTGAATCAATTAGCTCAGCTGGCGGATGAACTGCGCGCCTATCTTCTTTACTCCGTGGGCCAGACCGGCGGACATTTTGGCGCAGGCCTGGGCGTTGTCGAGCTGACCATTGCCCTGCACTATGTATTCGACACACCGAAGGACAAGCTGGTCTGGGACGTGGGTCACCAGGCCTACCCTCACAAGATACTAACCGGCCGCAGAGACCAGATGCTGACCATGCGCCAGGCCGGCGGCCTGGCTGCCTTCCCGAATCGAGGCGAGAGCGAATTTGACACCTTTGGCGTCGGTCACTCCAGCACATCGATCAGTGCTGCATTGGGCCTGATGGTAGCGGCACGCTTGCAAGACAAGCAGCGGCACAATATTGCGGTAATCGGTGATGGAGCGATGACGGCGGGCATGGCATTCGAGGCGCTAAATCATGCCGGCCATCTCGATGACAATATTCTCGTGATTCTCAACGATAATAATATGTCTATCTCCAACAACGTAGGCGGTCTCTCGAGTTACTTCGCTCGCATGTGGGCGAGCAAGCCCTACAATTTTATTCGTACCGGCAGCAAGC
This sequence comes from uncultured Pseudomonadales bacterium, assembly GCA_943842505.1. Taxonomy (GTDB): domain Bacteria; phylum Pseudomonadota; class Gammaproteobacteria; order Pseudomonadales; family Pseudohongiellaceae; genus UBA9145. The sequence continues at coordinate 9,260 of CALTDI010000023.1, forward strand.
GCGTTCTCTCAAAAATTCCACCGGCATTGCGGGCAGCGCATCGCGCAGAAGAATACATGAAGGGGATGGTGTCACCTGGCACGCTATTCGAGGAAATCGGCTTCAACTATATAGGCCTTGTAGATGGCCATGACACGAACGGCCTGGTCGAGATTCTAAGTAACATCAAGACGCTGCGCGGGCCGCAGCTGCTGCATATCGTTACCCAAAAGGGTAAGGGCTATCTTGAGTCTGAGAACGATCCCTTCGGCATGCATGCCTTGAGCAAGATCGATCCTGGCGCCAGCGCGAAGAATGGGCCTACAGAAGAAGCAGCAGAGGAAACCGTGGAGGTAGCAGCGAAAGCCACATCCTCCCCGAGCTATTCGGAAGTCTTCGGCGATTGGCTTTGCGATGCTGCGCAGCATGATGAGCTCGTCGTAGGTATCACGCCCGCCATGGGTGAGGGCTCAGGCATGCGCAAGTTTGCCATGGAATTTCCAGAGCGTTTCCACGATGTGGCGATTGCCGAACAGCACGCTGTCACCTTTGCAGCCGGCATGGCCTGTGATGGACTGAAGCCCATCGTTGCCATCTATTCAACATTCCTGCAGCGGGGCTACGATCAGTTGATTCATGATGTTGCCCTGCAGAATCTCAACGTCATGTTTGCTATCGATAGAGCCGGGCTTGTCGGTGAGGATGGCCCTACCCACGCCGGTAGCTTCGATCTCAGTTATCTGCGCTGCATACCGAACATGTTGCTGATGACGCCTAGCAACGAAGATGAAACTTACAAGTTACTTTCCACCGGCTACCATCATACTGGCCCATCGGCGATACGTTATCCTCGAGGCAAGGGACCGGGCAAGGAAATAGAAACAGGGCTGGAACCAGTAACAATAGGCAAGGCTGTTGTGCGCCGCAGCGGCAAGTCAGTCGCTATTCTCGCCTTCGGCAGCATGGTAACTCCTGCGCTGGAAGTCGCGGAGGATCTCAATTCGACGGTAATCGATATGCGCTTCGTTAAGCCGCTGGACGAAGAAATCATTGACGATATGGCAGCGAAACACCAGTTGATAGTAACCATCGAAGAGAACACTGTAATGGGCGGCGCAGGATCTGCCGTCAACGAATTCCTACTCGCCTCCAACTATCAAATACCGGTTCTGAATCTGGGGCTACCCGATACCTTCCTGGAGCATGGCAAGGTGCCAAAAATGCTCGCAGACGCCGGCCTGGACGCGACAAGTATTGCCTCGGCGATCAAGAAGAAACTGAAAGACTGCAAGATTCATTCGGAAGCCGTCTAGAGGTCTCCGAAACCAACATAGTTTTCTGAGGCTCGTGAGAAACCTGCATGACTCTCACGAGCTTCTCCACCCAAACCAATACCGGAGCACAGTGTGTCTACATCCGAGGAAAGAGCCATACGCCATAAGAAGGCGATGCAACGCAAGAAAGAATATATCGATGGCCGCATCGCCGAGGCAACGATCGACAAGGGCTTGATGGTTGTTCTCACAGGCAATGGCAAAGGTAAGAGCACCTCGGCCTTCGGCATGTTGGCACGCAGTGTGGGCCATGGTCTTCGCTGTGGCGTCATCCAATTCATTAAGGGCCAGTGGGAGTGTGGCGAGCAGATGCTTTTCGCCGATAATCCCCTGGTTGAATTTCATGTAATGAATACAGGGTTTACCTGGGAGACTCAGGATCGAGACAAGGATATCGCTGCAGCCGAGGAGACTTGGAAGCACGCCGCATCGATGTTGAAGAACCCGGAGTTCGATGTAGTTATTCTCGACGAGTTAACCTATATGCTCACCTACGGCTATCTGGACAAGGAGATGGTGTTGTCCGCCCTGGAGGGAAGGCCTGCCGCTCAGCACGTGATAGTCACCGGGCGCAGCGCGTCAAAAGAACTTATAGAGCTAGCCGACACCGTGACCGAACTGGGCGAAAATAAACATGCCTTCTATGATGGTGTGAAAGTTCAGAAGGGCATCGACTACTGATGCGCTATTCTTCTCGCGATATCGCCAAGCCGCTATTGCGACCTGCACTGCTGCTAACTTGCCTGTTTACTTTTCTGGCTCTGAGCCAGAATTCTCTTGCCGCCGAAGTTCTGGACGATGAAGGTTCGGTAGTTCGACTCGACAGGCCTGCCGAACGTATCATCAGCCTTGCACCCTCACTCACTGAACTACTCTTTGCAGCGGGCGCCGGCTCGAAAATGGTGGGGGTCGTCAATTACAGTGACTACCCACCGCAGGCGAAGACGCTGCCGATAATCGGCCGTCATGATCTGCTGGATATGGAGAAGATTCTGCAACTTCGACCCGACCTGGTCGTGGCCTGGCAGAGCGGAAACCCCAGAGCCTCGGTCAATCGACTGCGGGAACTGGGAATAACAGTCTATATCGCCGAACCCAAAAACCTCGCCTCGATCCCAAGTCATTTGCGGCGACTCGCCGTACTAGCTGGTACCGAGACTGCGGCAGATAGAGTGATAGATGATTTCGAAGCCAAACTTGGCGCGCTGTCTGAAAATTTCAGGCACAGGTCGCCTGTTAGAACGTTCTACCAGATATGGGACAGACCGCTGATCAGTGCAGGAGGCAATGAATTGATTAACGACATTATCAGCCTATGCGGCGGTGTAAATATCTTCGCCGATATTCAGCTCGTTGCCCCCAAGGTGAGTACGGAAGCCGTGCTAGTGAGAAACCCGCAGGCTATCGTCGCAAGCGGCATGGACATAGAACGTCCAGAATGGTTAGACGACTGGCTCAAATGGGAGCAACTCAGCGCGGTCGCTACTAACTCACTGTTCTTCGTGCCCCCGGAACTGCTGCAGCGTCATACGCCACGCGCATTGCTTGGTGCCGAGCGCATGTGTGAACAGATAGACCTTAGCAGGACACGGTTGGAGACTAACTAACCGCCTTCGTATTCCGCGGCGTTGTGAAACACCAGACTCGCACCCACCTTTTCATCATCGTCTGCGCCCGCGCTAGCGGAAACGGCAAGAGTAATTCGACTGAAAGAGGCGAAGGGAATGTGTAGCGGGTAACTGCGATTAAGTGGCATGCCTAATACCGTAGGCAGTACAACTCTTAGAACACCACCGTGGGTTACGATCAACACATGACTGCCATCGGGCAGATGCGCGATCTCACTCCACGCCTGTAATACTCTGTCTCTGAACGGCAGAAAAGCCTCGCCATTCGGCGGCACCAACTTCGACACGTCTTTGCGGAATTCCCTAAACTGCTCTGCTGCCTTGTCTCGCCAATCCGAGAGCAGCATGCCGTCCCAGTCGCCGTAATCAATTTCCTGCCATTGCTCTTGCACCTGCAACTGCACTCCGGTCTCGCTCGCCAGGTGTTCGGCGAAGACTCGACAACGTTGGAGCGGGGAGGAAATTAGGTGGGTCCAGCGAGGGGTCGCCGCGGATGTCTTTAACTCGGCGCATAGCGCTGCCGCCTTCTGCATCTGCGACCAGCCCAAATCACTCAGGGGATGATCGACGCGGCCGCGCAATACTTCACCGCCTACCGGTTCTCCATGGCGCAAAAAATCTACAGTAATCTGTTTTTTCGGGGAAGACACAAACTAGCTCGTCAGCATTAGCATGCTTTAAGTGGGCTTATTGATATGGCCCATTTTATCAACCTTCACCGCCAGGTAATTTTCGTTGTGAGGATTGGCACCGGTATGTATTGGTACTATTTCCGTCACCTGAATACCCATCTCGGTTATTGCGTCTATCTTTTCAGGATTATTGGTCATCAGACGCAGACTCTTGATGCCGAAATGATCGAACATGGGTTTACAGATTTGATATTCACGAAGATCAGGATCGAAGCCGAGCTGCACATTAGCCTCTACCGTATCGGCTCCAGTGTCTTGCAGGGCATAGGCCTTTATCTTGTTTAACAAGCCGATGCCTCGCCCTTCCTGACGCAGGTACAGGATTATGCCACGCCCTTCTTTCGCAACACTCTCCATGGCGCACTGTAGCTGCGGCCCGCAGTCACAACGCAGACTGAACATACAGTCGCCGGTCAGACATTCGGAGTGGACTCTGCAAAGAAGTGGTTGGTCTGAATCAGGCTCGCCGAAAACTAGAGCCACATGCTCTTTGCCATTACTCTCGTCTTCGAAGCCATGAATCGTGAATTGTCCCCACTGTGTGGGCAAGATCGCCGATGCTACAAATGAAACTGTCAAAAAGCTTTCCTCTAGATCTTTAGGACCTTAGCCAATTAGCACAACCAGGGCCTGTATACACAGGGCGGCCATTATACCTGCTAAAACATCATCAAGCATGATTCCCAGCCCCCCAGCGAGCTCTTTATCTGCCCATTTAATGGGCCAGGGCTTAAAAATATCCAGCACCCGAAACAGCGCGAAGCCCAAAATAGCCCAAATCAGGCCGCTTGGCGCCATAAACATGGTAATCCAATAGCCTACAAACTCGTCCCAGACTATGCCTCCATGATCATGTACCCCTAGATCTTCCGCCGTTTTGCCGCATAGCCAGATGCCCAGCACAAAGCTCACTAGAATCATCACCGCATAAAGCAGCGGCGACATGGCGGGTAGCAGCAGATATATAAGCAGGGCAACAACAGTACCTGCTGTGCCAGGAGCCTTTGGGGACAAACCCGAGCCGAAACCAAAGGCTAACAGGTGTATCGGGTTCCTTAATATTGCCTTGTTTGAGTTCATGGTTATCTTAAGAATAGTTATCTTACTACTAGTTAGCTTATCAGGCTGACTGAACCGATGCGAAATGCTGATAGGCTCGCGTTGAAAAATTGACTGGCGCTCCATCGGTGTCGAGATAGGCGACGCCTTCTCCGCTGACGATCTCACCGATACAGCTTACTCTCACACCGATTTCTCTGGCCAGTCTCTCCAACTCGGCACAGTCTCCCTCGGGGACGGTGAAACATAACTGATAGTCATCACCACCAAACAACGCAGCCACTATTCGGTTCTCAGTATCCATGCAGCGTTGGGTAGGCATCGAATACGGCAAGGCATCTATGTTTACAGTGGCGGCCATTGAGCTGGCTGCGAGAATATGCCCCAAGTCGCCCTGCAAGCCATCGGAGATATCGATGCAGCTGGAAAACAATCTTCCAGCTGCTGCGGCTAGTTCAAGCTGCGGCTGTGGCTTGAAAAAGGCATCGCTGAAGTATTGTCTATCTTGATCGCTGAGGGACTGTGCCGCGAATGAAAAGCTACTGCCTAGATGTGAGTCTAGCCCGAGCGCGAGCAGAGCAACAGCCCCATCGCCTAAATTGCCACTGACGTAAATTTTATCACCGATATTCGCAGCACTGCGGCGGGCCGCCTGCGATCGATCGACTAAGCCCTGAACCTGTATGCTAATACTCAGCGGACCGCGACTGGTATCACCGCCCACCAGAGGGCAATTGTATTGTTTGGCGAGGCTCGCCAATCCCTCACTAAACCTCTGTAGCCAGACCTCATCACTATCGGGAAGCACGAGGCCCAGAGTAAAACAGTAAGGCTGTGCAGCCATCGCCGCCAAATCGCTTAGGTTGACGGCAAGAGAGCGGTTAGCTATCAGTGCCGGGTCTGCATCGGCGGGGAAATGTATACCGGAGATCAGCACATCCATCGACATGGCTAGATGCTTGCTCGCAGGAACATCGATGAGCGCGGCATCATCACCGATCCCAAGCTCGATTCCATCGCGCTTGAAGGACAAATTCGGATTCGCAAAATAGCGCCGAATAATCTCAAACTCTGACTGGCTGCTGGATTTGTCCATGAAGTTGCATACCGGCGATAGCTCAGCGACCGCCTGTAGGGCGCGATCGATCTGAACGGCTTATTGCACTGGCTATTTGGAAGCTTGTTCTACCGGCCGCAAAGTCACAGCCAACTTATCCAAGACACCGTTAATATATTTATGGCTTTCGGTAGCTCCGAAGGTTTTGGCCAGCTCCACACATTCGTTGATGACAACTCGGTAGGGGACATCTATTCGATTAGCCAATTCGAACGTTCCAAGGTATAGCAGAGCCCGCTCGACCGGATCTAGGGACTTTAACTCACGGTCCAATAAGGGACTTATATGTTGATTCAGGATTTCTTGCTGCTTGGGTATCTCCAGAAAAACTTCCGCGAAATATTCCCAGTCTATCTTGCCGCCATTCTGTTCATGGAATTGCGCTTCAATCGCCAGGGGATCGGATTGACTAATATGCCATTGATACAGAGCCTGCATGATCAGAGTGCGAGCCTTGCGCCGCTGGGCAAGAGGTAGTTTACTCTTGGCACGAGGCCTATTTTTTGCGGGAGCCGAAGAACTGGCTTCTTTTTTAGGCTTAGCTTTAGGTTTTGGCTTAGCCTTAGGTTTAGGTTTAGGCTTAATTTTAGCCTGAGCTTCGATCTTGGGGTCGGCCTTGGATGGCACTAGCTAGTGCTCCAATTGTCTTAACAGGCTAACCATCTCTATGGCAGTGATTGCAGCCTCGGCACCTTTGTTTCCAGCCTTGGTTCCTGCTCGCTCTATTGCCTGTTCTATCGAATCGACGGTTAGAACGCCGAATGAGACGGGCTTGCTAGACGCCAGACTCACCTGACTCAACCCCTTTACACATTCACCGGCTACGTATTCAAAATGCGGTGTTCCACCGCGAATTACCGCACCCAAGGCAATCACAGCATCGCAGTCATCGCCAGAGGCTATCTTCTGAACCGCAAGTGGCAGTTCGAATGCACCCGGCACCTTGATGACCATAATGTCTTTATCCATCACGCCATGCTTGCGCAATACATCGATCGCACCTTCGAGCAAATGGTCTACGATGAAGCTATTAAACCGCGCTACAGCGATAACATATCTGGCTGACGCATTGTTATAATTGCCTTCGATTGTCTTTATAGTGCTCATTACCTATTCCTACTTGTTCTTCTCTATCTATTAAGAATTAGACTGCTATTTCTCGAATGCGACGAACTCAACTACTTCAAGGTCGAAGCCTGAAATAGCATTAAATTTGGCCGGGAAACTCAATAGCCGCATTTGGCCGACTCCCAAATCTCTGAGAATCTGCGAGCCCGTACCTATGGTTAGATCGCTGCCACCCCGATTCGTCTGATTCGCCTCGGAGCCATCGGTAAGTATATTCGCTATATTCTGCTCCATACTCTGACCATAGTCTTCGCCCGATAATAACACAGCAACCCCATTGCCTTCCTCGGCAATTTTCTTCAGGGCATCGCCGAACGACCAACTGGTGCGACTGGAGTTATAGACCTCGCAGATATCACGGACCGTATTTGGAATATGCACCCGCACCAGCAGGGGGACATCGGCTGCAATTTCACCCTTAGTAAATGCCAGGTGCAGACTGCCACTTATAGAGTCCTTGTAGGTATGGACGTCGAACTCACCGAACTTGGTTTCCATCTTGGCGCTAGAGATCTTGGTAACCGTGTGCTCGTTGGCGATTCGGTAGTGAATCAGATCGACAATAGTACCAATCTTGATCTTGTGCTTTTCAGCAAACTTCTCCAGATCGGGGCGTCTAGCCATCGATCCGTCTTCATTCATAATCTCGACGATTGCGGCCGCCGGCGAGTAGCCTGCCAGACGCGCGAGGTCGCAGCCCGCCTCGGTATGACCGGCTCTGCGCAGTACGCCGCCCGGTTGTGCCATGATGGGGAAAATATGTCCAGGTTGCACAATGTCATCGGCAGCGCTCTCGCGCCCAACCGCCACTTGAATAGTGCGCGCCCGATCTGCCGCCGAGATACCGGTAGTAACCCCGGTCGCCGCTTCAATTGAGACGGTAAAATTGGTGTTATAGGGTGTATTGTTTTCATTCACCATAAGTGGCAACTTCAGATGTTTGCAGCGCTTATGGGTGAGAGTTAGGCAGATCAGTCCGCGCGCATTGGTCGCCATAAAGTTTATATCTTCGGTACGCACGCGCTCGGCGGCGATAATTAGATCGCCCTCGTTCTCTCTATCTTCATCGTCCATCAATATCACCATCTTGCCCTGGCGAATATCGTCGATGATCTCTTCTATCGAATTCAACTTCATAGTTTATTCAAACTCTTTGCTACTCTTTTAACTCACTTAATCAAAGCCATGCTTTGCCAAAAATTCTTTATCCACTACTTTATCGTCCGAGCTACTTCCCGTCAGCAGTCGCTCTAGATAGCGTGCTACGAGATCGACCTCCAGGTTAACGCGCTGCCCTGTCTTATAGTCGCCAATTATCGTTTCTATCTGCGTGTGCGGAATGACATTGACAGTAAACTTCGATCCGCTTACTTCATTCACCGTAAGGCTTGTACCATCGATACAGATTGATCCCTTCGCCGCGATATACTTGGCCAGCTCTTCGGGAGCCTCATAGACCAAGCGCACACTGTTGCCATCTGCCGACGACTCCAGCAGCTGACCTACCCCGTCCACGTGACCGCTAACGATGTGGCCCCCAAGACGCCCATTCGCCAGCATCGCTTTTTCCAAGTTAACACGACTGCCGGCGTTGAAATCGCCAAGTGCCGTGCAGCGCATTGACTCGTTCGATACATCTGCACTGAACGAAGCACCGTGCAACTGTACGACGGTGAGACAGCAGCCATTTACAGCGATGCTATCGCCCAGACCCACATCGCCAAGATCCAGCTTTCCACTATCGATCGTAAGACGCCAGTCTGAACCTAACTGTTGTAAATTGGCTACTGAGCCAATCGCTTCGATAATTCCAGTAAACATTTTTCTAAATTCGCTATCGTAAAACTACTATGTATTATCTATCAACTTAGATTAGACCGGCTTCAAGGTGACGCGAATATCGCTGTCGATCTGCCGCAGGTCGGTAATCTCAAAATTTAAACAATCCGAGATAGACTGTATGCCAGTGATGTTGAGCAAAGACCTTGCATCGCTACCTAACAACTTCGGCGCAATGTAGAGAATAAGTTCATCGACCAAGCCTGCTTCAATGAATGCCGTACTAAGTGTGGCGCCGGCCTCTACTAGCACCTCGGTGCAGGCAAAATCGGAGGCCAGCGATTCTAGCATAGAATGTAGATTTACTCTCTTCCCTCTCGCCTCGAACTGCCTGTATTCCACATTTGCTGTAGGGGTTTTGGCCGAATCCAGCGCCTCGACCCCGAAGATCTTGACCTCACCCGGGGCTTCCAGAATCTTTGCGGTATCCGGGATTCGGAACTGACTATCAAGAATCACTCGCAGTGGCTGCCGAGAGAGAGCTAGCTGATTGAGAGCTAACTCTTCCGGATCCAGTTTTAATTCTTCCAGGCGAACATTTAGAGATGGATCGTCAGCTAACACTGTTTCTATACCGGTTAGCACGGCGCTGCTTGCGGCACGCAGACGTTGTACATCGCTGCGCGATTGCGGACCACTTATCCACTTGCTCTCACCATTCGCTAGAGCTGTGCGACCATCCAGGCTCATTGCCAGCTTGCATCGCACATAAGGGCGACCTTCTTCTCTTCTCTTAAAATAGCCAGGATTGAGACCGCGGGCAGCCAGGTCAAAATCAATCAACTGAACCACTTCTATACCTGCAGCGAGTAGTTTATCAACGCCTTTTCCTGCGACAGCAGGATTAGGATCTATGCTTGCGATCACCACGATGTCGACATCAGCTTCGATCAATGCATCACTGCAGGGACCGGTGCGACCTATGTGCGAACAGGGCTCAAGACTCACAAAAGCAACAGACGACTTTGCACGTGCTCCAGCCTGCACTAATGCCATTACCTCGGCATGTGCTTCACCGGCTGCAATATGCCAACCTTCACCCACGATTTTTGAATCCGAAACCAGAACACAACCCACCCTGGGATTTGGCGAGGTGTTGATAGAATTGCCAGCCAAATCTATTGCTCTTTGCATATAGACTGGCCAGTCAAGAATCGCTGGATCCAGCTCATCGTTGCGAATTTTTTTCATGGCTTTCATTAGCGATACAGCTCATTGGCAAAGCAATATGTTCTAAGAATAAAGACGGCTACTAGCAGCAGCGCAGTATTATCGGTTTAGGGAGCGGTTAATATACTGAACTTACTTAGTGTTGTCTTGGGAGAGGCGATCAATTTCCGCACGGAATTCATTAAGATCTTTGAAGCTACGGTATACCGAGGCGAATCTGACGAAGGCCACTTCATCCAGGTTACGCAGTTCTTTCATCACCTGTTCGCCCACATCACGAGATTGTATTTCACGTTCTCCGGTAGCGCGCAGGCTTGCCTTTATACGCGTGATAGCTTCCTCGACCTTCTCGATACTAACTGGACGCTTCTCTAACGCCTTCGTTAATCCCGCCATCAATTTGTCTTCGTTAAACGGCTCGCGAATACCACCTTGCTTAATAATTCTCGGCATTACCAATTCAGCGGACTCATAAGTGGTAAATCTTTCTTCGCAGGTGATGCATTCACGCCTACGTCGGACGTGATTGCCCTCGGTAACCAATCGGGAATCTATAACCTTGGTATCAATCGCGCCACAAAAAGGACAATGCATAAAAACCACTCATTCCACTAATATTATAATAATCTACTATTCTATTCGACCGACTCTACTAAGGAGCCGGCTATTACTCGTCGCTACCGTTGGTAGACGGGAAAGCGTGCGCACAGATCAACTACCTTTTGCTTCACCTCGGCAATTACCGCTTCATTCTCTATATCGTCGAGAATATCACACATCCATGCGGTTAGATCGGCCACCTCTGCCTCGCCGAAGCCTCGCGTGGTGATTGCCGGCGAGCCCAGTCGCAGGCCACTCGTAACGAATGGCGGCTTTGGATCGTTTGGAACGGCGTTCTTGTTCACGGTGATATTTGCTCTACCCAAAGCGGCATCGGCGTCTTTACCGGTAATATCCTGCTTGACCAGACTGAGAAGGAAGAGATGATCATCGGTGCCACCGGACACCACATCGAAGCCTCTATCGATAAAACCCTTCGCCATAGTCCTGGCGTTAGCGACTACCTGCTGCTGATACACTTTGAAGTCTTCGCTCATCGCCTCTTTAAAGCACACCGCCTTCGCTGCAATCACATGCATCAATGGGCCGCCCTGACTCTCGGGGAATACCGCGAAATTGAGTTTCTTCTCTAGCTCCGGATTCGCTCTGGCCAGGATGATTCCACCCCGTGGTCCGCGCAAGGTTTTGTGGGTGGTAGATGTAGTGACATCGGCGATGTTGACCGGACTCGGATACACGCCGGCCGCAATCAATCCGGAAACGTGAGCCATGTCGACTACGAAGTAGGCGCCGACGCTATCGGCGATATCGCGGAACTTCTGCCAGTCGACAACGCGCGAGTATGCAGAAAAACCGGCCATGATCATCTTCGGCTTGTGTTCCTGGGCCAACGCATTGACCTGCTCGTAGTCGATCTCACCCGTTTCGCTATTGAGACCATACTGCACTGCATTATAGATACGACCCGAGAAACTTACGCTGGCACCATGAGTAAGATGGCCTCCGTCTGCCAGACTCATGCCTAGTACGGTTTCACCAGGCTTAAGTAGCGCCATATAGACCGCCGCATTTGCCTGCGAACCAGAGTGAGGCTGCACGTTTGCGTAATCCGCCCCGTAAAGTTCCTTCACTCTGGCGATGGCCAGATTTTCGACTACATCGACATGCTCGCAACCACCGTAGTAACGCTTGCCAGGATAACCCTCGGCATATTTGTTGGTTAATACCGAACCCTGCGCCTCCATGATCAGAGGACTCGCGTGGTTCTCTGAGGCGATCAGCTCGATGTGTTCTTCCTGGCGAGTTCTCTCAGCTTCTATGGCCGCGCTAATTTCTGGGTCAAATTCTGAAAGACTGGTATCGCTCTTAAACATCTGCTGCTCCAAAGGCTAAAATAAGGTTACAAGGGTCTCTTGATTCGGTCTGGGTTTGTGTCCCGATTGTGTTTGCGACATCGGGATTTTTGAAGGCGCTATTCTACATGATGAGCTTTCGATGGGCATTAATATTCTTGGAATTCTGACGCGCTTTTTGGGCACATAGTGCCCTGCCCCTGTGCCATAATAGCCCAGCATAGGGGCAGCACAGTGACAGCCTCGGCAGCGACGGATTCGGCTCCGTAGACAGTAAATACATAAATATCAGGACAAGCTCAATGGCACAATTTGTTTACACCATGCACCAGGTCGGCAAGATCGTCCCACCCAAGCGAGAAATCCTAAAAGACATCTCTCTTTCCTTCTTCCCCGGAGCGAAGATTGGCGTGCTGGGCCTGAATGGTTCCGGTAAATCGACACTGCTGCGCATCATGGCGGGCGTGGACAAGGAGTTTAACGGCGAGGCCCGTGCCCAGTCAGACATCAATATTGGCTACCTGCCACAGGAGCCCGAGCTGGATGAGGCTGCCGATGTTCGTGGCAATGTGCAGCAGGGGGTGAAAGAAATCATCTCTCTAGTGGAAGAATTCAATGCCATAAGCGACAAATTCGCCGAACCCATGAGCGACGATGAGATGACCGCCCTGCTAGAGAAGCAAGGCGAGCTACAGACCAAGATCGACACCTGCGATGGCTGGGACATAGAGCGAATTCTCGAGCGCGCCGCAGACGCCCTGCGTTTGCCGCCCTGGGAGGCGGATGTGAGCAAACTATCGGGCGGAGAGCGGCGCCGCGTGGCACTTTGCCGCCTCTTGCTCTCAAAACCCGACATGCTGCTATTAGATGAACCCACCAACCATCTCGACGCCGAGAGCGTAGGCTGGCTAGAACGCTTCCTGCAGGACTATAACGGTACCGTAGTGGCTATCACTCACGATCGCTACTTCCTCGATAATGCGGCAGGCTGGATTCTCGAATTAGACCGTGGTCACGGCATTCCCTATGAGGGCAACTACAGCAACTGGCTTGAGGCAAAGGAGAAACGACTGCAAACCGAGGCCAAGCAAGAGGCCGCCCACGAGCGCACTATTAAGTCCGAACTGGAATGGGTGCGCGCTAACCCCAAGGGCAGGCAATCCAAGAGCAAGGCGCGTATTGCGCGCTTCGAGGAGCTTAACTCGCAGGATTTTCAGAAGCGTAACGAGACGTCTGAGCTGTATATACCGCCTGGCAATCGTCTGGGGGACAAGGTCATCGAAGTACGCAATCTGTGTAAGGGCTTCGATGACAAGAGCCTGATCGAGAATCTTAGCTTCTCGGTGCCCAAGGGAAGCATCGTCGGCATCATCGGCGGCAACGGCGCGGGTAAGACGACTTTCTTACGCATGTTAGTAGGCGCAGAACAGCCCGATAGTGGCAGCATCGAATTAGGCGAGACCGTTGATCTGGCCTATGTCGATCAGAGCCGTGACGAACTGAATGGCGAGAATACCGTCTGGCAGGAAATATCTGACGAGCAGGAGCAGCTGCAGATCGGCAGGTACGAAATTTCGTCAAGAGCCTATGCCAGTCGCTTCAACTTCAAGGGCGGCGACCAGCAGAAGTTTGTAAAAGACCTGTCCGGCGGTGAGCGCAATCGACTGCATATGGCCAAGCTGTTGAAACGCGGCGGCAATGTTCTGCTATTGGACGAACCGACCAACGATTTAGACGTAGAGACACTGCGCGCCCTGGAAGAAGGACTTCTTGCCTACCCTGGCTGCGTGATCGTCGTCTCCCACGATCGCTGGTTTCTGGATCGCATCTGTACACATATTCTCGCCTTCGAGGGCGACAGCGAAGTGATTTGGCACGAGGGGAACTACACAGACTACGAAGTGGAACGTAAAAAACGTACGGGCGAGTCCAATGAACCGACACGCGTAAAATACAAGAAACTTAACAGCTAGCGGCCCGCAAGAGCCCTCGCCGAGAGGAGAGGGTTTCAGATGAGTGTTGGAGCTTAGAGTTTACAGTGAGAGTTTAGAGACCCAGCTCTTCTTTTAACTTAGCCAGTCGTGCCTTCGTCTCGCTCTTGCCTAGCGGGCGCGGCAACTTGTCGGCAAGAGGCGTCGCCGCTTTTGCCACTAAGGCCTCCCCGTTTATCACGCGCCTGCATAGCAATTCATAGTGGTATTCGAATAACGGCAGGGACTTTGATTCAGGTTCGCTAGCCAGCAGGAACCACCCTGCCGCCTGACCCGCCAGATAGACTGCCTCGTGACTCCAAGTGAAGTCGCGCTTCGGCGAGGGCGCGGAACAGGCTTCCATATAGGCCTGCCGCGGCGATGGCAGGCCGAAGAGGTCCAGACCCTGTTCACAGGCCTTCACCAGAGCAGCGATTGAGGGCAGGTAATCCTGCGATCGAATCACCTGCTTTGCCGCGTGCACAATCTGCAGCGGTGAATAATTCTCCAGGCTCGCCAACCAATACTTCTTGGCAATTACCTGGCTCTCTTCGCTGTTGAAGGCTTTGTGAAATTGATTGTGATAGGCAAACTCGAATTCTGCGAAGATCTGATTTATTGCGTCCACACGGTCGAGCTTGACGCCTTCGTTAAAATCGCCAGTGGATTCCGCCACACCCTCAGAGTCCTCAGGGGCGTGTCTACTCTGCCCAACTTCGGTCAGCGATGCGCTGGAATCTTTCTTTAACTCGTTGCTGGCTTGATCCAACAAGGGATTGATTTTCTGCATAACCTATATCCGCGCCTTCACTCTGTTTCAGCTGTCGCGCCCAATCTTGCTTAATGAACTGAAGAAACACCGTATTCCAAGATGACTTCACCTGCTGGCTATCTTTCCAATACATGACAAACTCAGGAATCTTACTTCTCGCATAGTCTTCATCGATTTCTGCAAGCTGCAGAATCTCGAAACAGTCACTGCTGGGCTGCCAATTTGCCAAGATCGCCTTCGGCGTATCATCGTAGCCAAACGATGCAGAGAACTTAGCCCATTGCCTGCGTATGTGCTCGATGAACTTCGTGTTCCACGCGCCATTGACCATGCCTCGCTCGCGCCAGTAGAGCACGAACTCGGGTATGGCATCTTCTATAAAACTGCTATTGATGCCGGAAATCTCCAATATACCTACCGCATCCTCGCTGGGCCGCCATTGAGCCGACATCTCTGTCGCCAACTCGAAGGCTCCCTTGCGGGTCTGCTCATTGCGCCACTCTTTCAGGACATGCTTGTAGAACGCATTACCCCAGGAAAAGCGTGCCTGGCCTCGATCCCGCCAGTAGCTCACGAATTCAGGAACCAGAGCATGAACGAATTCATCTGGAATACTGTGCTGCTTGCACTTCTTTATCCAGTCCAGACTTGGCTGCCAATTCGGCGCGATCAACGAGGCGCTGCCGCTGCTTGGCATAGCTGTCGCTTCGCGCGGCTGCGCTGACTCCTGGCTGGGCACGCTCTGCAAACGGGTGACCCGGTTATCTTCGGTAGTATCGCCAGGGTCGACCACGGCGTAGAAGCTAGCGCTGGTATCGAGGGATGGATCGACGGCTATCAGGCCGAGGTTCAACAAGCTGCTCTGCACGCGACGTATGTCTACCGGCGCCCAGAAGGGAAACGCTTCCTGAAGATCGCCCTCATCGAGTGCCGCCCACTGCAAAGACGGATTCGATGCGCGCTCACGCTTTTCCTTGCTGTGGATTAGCTCGGCCAGAACCTGCAACATAACCGCCTCTTCCAAACCTATGGTCGCGGCTAGGGTCGGCGAAATAAGCAGTGGTCTCTCTGGCAATAGTGAAGATTTCATTTAGGGTAGAATCGATAGTGGTGCCAGGCACCAGACGAAAAGCTATTAGGGCTATCCGTCCAAAATAGAATTGGAATAACTGCCTAGATGCTAACACAGGATGTTTTGCTAACACACCGAACAGTGTGCACAGAATCAATTTTCGCCATGGGGATTCTTAACTGATAATCTATACACAATGTATCAACAGCTTATTGACGAGTTTATCCAGCGGGAGCATCTCCCCCAGACCTATGCCGCTGACGCGCGGCAATATTTCTTGCCGCTTCTACAGGGAATTGAGCAAAAAATCGACAGCGCGATTCAAGAGAAAGAACGACGCCCCTTCATTGTCGGCATCAACGGCGCGCAGGGAACAGGCAAATCCACACTCGCCGAACTACTGAGTTCCCTGCTACGACAGAAAAACTATTCCGTGGCCAAGCTATCAATCGATGACTTCTATTACTCCAAGGCGAAGCGTCGGCAGCTGGCAGACACTATCCACCCGCTGCTACGCTCTCGCGGTGTACCCGGCACGCACGATGTAGGCCTTGCCCTACAAGTATTGCAGCAACTCGCCGCGGCAGAGGAGGCGGATGAAGTCAGGCTCCCCCGATTCGATAAAGCTATCGACGACTGCCTGCCCGATGAAGCCTGCGAACAAATTCAGGGCGCTATCGATGTCGTCATTCTTGAAGGCTGGTTTGTTGGCGTCAGGCCCCAAGAAGAAGCTGCGCTTGCACAGCCGATTAATGCGCTGGAGGCGGATGAGGACAGCGACGGTCGCTGGCGTGCATACGTGAACAGTCAGTTAGCCGCCGACTATCAGGCGCTCTTCGCACAGCTGGACACGCTAATCATGTTGCAGGCACCGGGGTTCGAACAGGTTCTTCAGTGGCGCTCTCTGCAGGAAGAGAAGCTGCGCTCCCGGGCCGATGCAGATGCCGTTGGTCTCATGGACCAGCAGTCCATCGAACGCTTCATACAACACTTCGAACGCCTAAGCCGGCACTGTCTGGCCACCCTGCCCCAGAGCGCTGATCACCTGTTCTTACTCGATGCGCAGCACCGCATCCACGCCTCATCTACTAGGTAGATTCAAGCAGCTCCGCCCTGCGCACGAACAACGGCTGTAACCAGACTCGCGCGAGCAATGCGCACAATAAGACCGCCGCTAATTGTCTCCATAGCGGATAACTCGCGCCATGCTCCATCAGAGAAAGCTGTAGCGGCCAGCCGTAGAGCGCATAGAGTTGATTGAGGATGAGGCCACTGACGATCGCGCTAACAATGACGCCGACCATATAGGCGATTAACGAGCGCGTACCTAGCTGTTCCCTGATCACTCCCATGGTAGCGATGTTGGTAGCGGGGCCGGTCAACATGAATACCAGCGCAGCGCCAGGAGAGACACCGGCGAAGAGCAAGCCCGCAGCGACCGGTGTCGATGCCGTAGCGCAGATATACATGGGCAGGCCCACAACCACCATAACGATCATCGCGAGCAGGCCGTCGCCCCATTGCAGAAAGAATGACTGCGGCACTGCCGCCGTTATCAGAGTCGCCGCCACCAGGCCTATCAGCAACCATTTCGCCGTGTCCGAGATCATTCGGCCATAACCGTATTGCACGGCGCTGATCATTTTCTCGCCTAGCCCAGGTTCTGCCGCCTTCTGCCCCTGATTCTTACTGTGGCAGCAACTGCTTTCAGCCTTGACCGGCTCAATCACTTCCTCTTCTGTGTCGAAACTATTGACCAATACTCCCGCCACTATGGCACTGGTAAGAGCCGCAATAGGTCGCGCTAACGCGAAGACGGGGCCTAGAACTGCGAACGAGAATGAGATGGAATCTACACCTGTTTCTGGCGTTGCCACTAAAAAGGAAGAGGTGGCACCTTTTGATGCACCCGCCTTACGCACTGCAAGCGCAGTCGGTATTACGCCGCAGGAGCACAGCGGAAGTGGCGCCCCAATGAATGCCCCCTTAACGATAGAAACGAAGCCGGGCTTTGCCATCTGCTTGTGCACCCACTCGCTGGGTATGACCTGCTTAATAATACCGGCTAGCAAATAACCAATGAGTAGCCACGGCGCACTCTCGATTACCAGGCTCCAGAATATGCTCAATAGATTCATTTCGCTGCACCTCCCTGTTCAGTCCTCGCCGCAATCTTTTTATCTAGTAGCAGCCCTGCATCCAGCGCCTCCATGATAGAGCAATGGGTAGCGTTCTCCGGCCCTCCACAGCAACTCTCCAGCAACAGCTCCAGAGTCTGCTGCATCGACTGCAGCTCAGTCAGCTTTGCATTCACCTCCACCAGCTTCTTTCTGGTTATGTCGGTCACCTCCTGGCAACTGTGGCTGAGCTTGTCTACGCGAATGGAGAGTAGCTGGCCGATATCCTCCAGCGAGAAACCGGTATTGCGTGCGGTCTTAACGAATTGCACACGGCGCACATCGGAATCCGTGTAGAAGCGGTAGCCCGCCTCGCTTCGATTACTGGCATTGATCAGCCCGTGCTTCTCGTAGTAGCGCAGCGTATGGGCGGAAAGCCCGGTCTTCTCTGACAATTCACTGATTTTCAACATGTGCTCGATTCCACTAGTTCGGCTAATAACTCGAAATTGGCTTCAAGTATAAGCTTAGAGTTAACTCTAAGGTCAACCTGCAAGTCGCAGTGAGTGCCTCCACAACCGGGGTATCTAGATAAAACCCAACAATGCCGGTCTTATCTCTGAAGTAAGCCCGTGGTAATGGAGGTGTTTCCAACGAACAATCAGGACCGAAGGTCCGTGAGTGGGGAATACCTCCATTGCCACGGGCGATGGGGAAGCACATGCCGATAGCTGAACCCTAAGCCTCAGCAAGAACGCGAGTTATCCAGTCGGCAATATCCCCCACCTGCTGCGGGCAGAGCGAGTGTTCCATGGGGTAGCTATGGTATTCGGGCGCAAAGCCCAGACTCTGCAGGATAGCCATACTCTTCTTGCCTAGCGACTCCGGCACTACCGGGTCCATGGTGCCGTGGCAGATCATGATGGGGATATCTTTCTGCACGGGGCTAACCTCGATACTCTCGGCAGTAGCGAAATAGGTAGAAAGCGCCATGATGCCGGCCAGTGGTTTTGCATAGGTCAGCGCGGCCTCGAAGGAGACAGCCCCTCCCTGGGAGAACCCGGCAACAATGATGCGGCGGCTATCGATGCCGCGCTCAAGCTCTCTATCGATAAGAGCGTGCACCCAGGCAGCCGATTGCAGCAGCTGCTCCTCATCGACGTGTCTATCTATATCCATTTCCTTGATGTCATACCAGGCGGGCATGACATAGCCGTTGTTGATTGATACCGGGATCGATGGCGCATGGGGAAAAATAAAGCGAATACCGAAACTTTCTGGCAGCGGCAGTTGCGGCACCAAGGGTGCGAAGTCATTGCCATCGGCACCGAGCCCATGCAACCAAATGATCGAAGCGTTCACCGCCACCGTGCTGGGCGATTCCATTTCTATAGCAGGTAATAACTCCATAACGCTCCTCTGTTTTTGTCAGCAATCCATCCATTCCAGTCGAGCCGGATAACCATGGCCTGAGAACGGGGTAATTGGAATTTATAGCAGGCGCGGTATTCTCTAGCAACTCATGAATTGCGTTTCTCATCTTTATAAATCTATGTTTTACTCAGAACGAATCAATCTGTCACAGCCCAATGTAAGCAGGAATAGATGATGAAAATTTCACAATGTTTTGACGCGCTAACAATCACCGGAAAATCTCTAAGCTGGCGCTCGGCTATCGCCGCCTTGTTACTTGTAACGCTTTCAATCGCAGGCCCGCTATCCCACGCTCAGGAGCAGAGTGATCCACGCTGGGTGACTACCTGGACGGCTTCACCCAGCACGCTACCTGGCCAGGATGATCCGCAAGACCCAGCGCAGGATCAGACGCTTCGATTAATAAGCCATAGCAGCGTTGGCGGCGACAGTGTGCGAATCCGTCTGAGCAATACCCACGGCAACGGACCGATTACCGTAGGCGCCGCCTCTATCGCCCTGCAATCGGAAGGCAGCTCAATTCGCGCAGGCAGCAGCGCGGCGCTCAGTTTCTCTGGCCAAGCTTCGGTAACAATACCCAAGGGCGCTGTAGCCATTAGCGACGCCATCAACTACCCCGTGCCGCAGATGAGCAACTTAAGCGTCAGCCTCTACCTTCCCGCGAACAATGGCTTTCTTACCGCCCACGCCCTATCGAATCAGATCAATTACCTGTCGGCAGGCGGTGATCAGACTCAGTCGACAAACCTAAGCAATGCCAGTGAGACGCCCGCCTGGCCACTGTTAACTGCTATTGATGTCATCAGCCCGGATTCGGTTTCGGCAATCGCCATGGTTGGAGATTCCATCACAGATGGCTGGGGGTCTACCGCTAGTGCGAATCAGCGCTGGCCAAATCATTTTTCAAGAAGGCTCTTCGCCGATAGCGCTGCGAAAAAATTTGCCGTGGTAAACGCGGGCATTAGCGGGAACAGAGTCACCACAGAAGGAAACGCGCGATTCGGACAAAACTTACAGGCTCGTTTCGAGCGCGACGTGCTCGCGTTAAGCAACGTGACGCATATGGTATTAATGGAAGGCATAAATGACATAGGCATGTCACCTAGCGGCGATCTCATATCCTCAGCCGAAGTCATTGCAGGCTATAGACAGGTGATCGCTCGTGCTCACGCGGCGGGAATAAAAATCATTGCAGCCACTCTCACCCCCTATGAAGGCGCAGCCTACTTCACGGCGGCAGGTGAAAATGTAAGACAACAAATCAATGCCTTCATCCGCGACGGTGGCGAATTCGACGGCGTTATCGATTTCGAAAAAGCCGTGCAAGACCCTACCCAGCCTAGTCGAATTCTTCCCGAGTTTACCGAAGATAATCTGCACCCTAATGATGCAGGCTACAAGGCGATGGCTGACATGGTCGCAATCGACCTATTCGAATAGAAAGCAGTCGCCGCAGTCTTTGCATTAATTGCCTTGATCCGAACGAGGCCAGCCCGCAAGAGTTGGCCATATCGGGTACAATCGCTAATGGGAATGCCGATGACGACTAATCGCAGTATGGAGCAAGATGAGCGACTCACTCTCAAATAAATTCGAAGAACTGATTGGCCTGAATTACCAACTCTACAACGGCCTGTTTCTGACTCTGCCTCTAGATGCCATCGAAAAGACAGGGCTTCTATTGCCGCTGTTGGATGCCGCCTGCCAACAGGGACTCATCGATGGCAAGAACCCGGACGCCATCATCGAAGAATTCTTCGAGCTGCATAAACCCCATTTTAGTGCGCAAGATAAGAACAACTTTCTGTTTAGAGTGATTCAGTATGTGGAACGACAGGTGGTGCTGGTAGATGCATTAGAAGACGCGGCCTACAAGAAGATGCACCAAGTCGACAAACTAAAGATTCTGCAGAGCGTCGTTGAGAAGGTCGAAGCGGAAGACCTGGGTGAAAAATTTTCCGAGGTTCTTAAGAAGTTTGGCATACGCGTCACCCTAACTGCACATCCCACACAGTTTTATCCGGGCACCGTCCTCTCCATTATCAATGACCTGACCCGCGCCATCGCTCGCAATGATATCTCCGAGGTTAGGAATCTGCTGCAGCAGCTCGGTAATACGCCGTTCTCGCGCAAGAAGAAACCCTCACCCTATGACGAGGCGATACTGCTTAGCTGGTATCTAGGCAACATCTTCTACCCCGTGATGGGGCAGATAGTGGATAAGTTTGCCGGTCAATACGAACGCGCCGTGTTAGAGGATCAGAAACTCATGACCATTGGGTTCTGGCCCGGTGGAGACCGCGATGGCAATCCCTTCGTTAACGTCGACATAACGCGTCGAGTGGCTGCGAAGCTACGCTATAGCATTGCGAGTTGTTATCACCGCGATGTTCGAGAACTCAAACGGCGCCTCACCTTCCAGGGAAGCTATGAAATACTCGACGAGATCGAGAAACAGCTGCACGACGAGATGTCCGAGAGCAAACCACACTACAGTCTGGACGCAGAATCACTGATAGCCAAGCTCGATGAAATCGAAACGATTCTAGTAGAGCAGAATCAGGGCCTATTTGTAGAGAAACTACGTTCGTTCAGACGTAAGGTACAGCTGTTTGGTTTCTATTTCGCAAGCCTCGACATTCGACAGGACGGCCGCGTAATTAGTAGCGCGTTCGATGCCATTATTGAGAAAGACCCATCCCTTATTGGCAACATCAGCGAATTGGACGAGGCTCAACAGGTAGACAAGCTGCTACACATCTGCGGAAGCACCGACCTCGATTCCTTCGATGAGGCCATCGTGCAGGATACCCTGGGCTCGTTCTCCGTTATCGATGATATTCAAAAGGCTAACGGTGAGCTGGGTTGTCATCGTTACATAATCAGTAACTGCCATGGAGCAATTGATATGGCGCGGGTCTATGCGCTATTTCAGCTGTGTGGCTGGCGCGACAAGGAACTTAGCGTTGATATCGTGCCCTTGTTCGAATCTATAGATGACCTGCGCAGCTCTGGCGAATCTATGCGCAGCATCTACGCCAACCCAACGTATAGACAACACCTCGCAAATCGCGGTAACAGACAGACAGTGATGCTGGGCTTCTCCGACGGAACCAAAGATGGTGGCTATCTGATGGCTAACTGGGCCATCTACCGCGCGAAGGAAGATCTAACCGCCGTCTCCCGAGAGGCGGGAATCGAGGTCATCTTCTTCGATGGACGCGGCGGCCCTACGGCGCGGGGTGGAGGCAATGCCTACCTGTTCTATGCGGCACTCGGCAAGAAGATTGAAAGCAATCAGATTCAGATGACGGTACAGGGTCAGACCATCAGCTCCAACTATGGAGTAAAGCCCGCGGCACAGCACAACTTGAGCCTCCTGCTTGCGGCTGGCCTGGAAAACAATCTTTACGATAGATCCGAGCGAGAACTCAACGAGGAGCAGAGCGCCCTGATCGAATCACTCGCCACAATGAGTCTGACAAAATACGAGTCGTTAAAGCAGCATGAGTTGTTTCTACCTTACCTGGAAGAGATGAGCACGCTGCACTACTACAACATGACAAATATCGGCAGCCGGCCCGCCAAGCGTGGAGACAGCAGCGAACTAAAATTTGAAGACCTCCGTGCGATACCCTTCGTTGGAGCCTGGGCACAACTCAAACAGAATGTCCCTGGCTACTATGGCCTAGGCACCGCACTTCAAGACCAGGAGAAAGCCGGCAATCTAGACAAGTGTATCCAACTCTATAAAGAATCCGGGTTCTTCCGCGCCCTGATCGCCAATGGTATGCAAAACCTTGCCAAGACCAATTTTCATTTAACTCGCTATATGAAAGAAGACCCTCGCTTTGGCGACTTCTGGAAAATGATCTTCGCAGAACACGAGCTCACCCATGAAATGGTGCTAAAAGTAGCCGGGCAGGATTATCTTTTGCAGGACAATGATAGAGCGAGACTCAGTATCGAACTGCGCGAGCGAATAGTCCTCCCTCTTCTCGTCACCCAGCAGTTCGCGTTAATGAAGATACACGAACTAAGACGCGAGAATGAGGATGACCCGCTAATAGAAGACTATGAGAAGATGGTAGTGCGCTCTCTCTACGGCAATATTAATGCCTCGAGAAATTCCGCCTAGGCAGGCCGACAAAAGACGTGCTTTTGTTAGGGCCTGCTCTTCTGCATCTCCAACCACGATCGCAACATACTAGTGACGAACTGAATGTCACCTGTATTCTGTGAGTTATGCCCTATTCCTGGCAGCGTAACCAGAGTGAAATCGCGACCCATGGATTCCCAGGTGTCATTTAATGATTCATTTACATAGGCGCCATCCTCCAAGCCATGAAATTCCAACACTGGAACCTGTATAGGCACGATAGGCGACTCATCGACCATCCATGGCGGCTTGGGATAATAGGCGCGGTAGTAGTTCAGCATCGCTTCATAGTCTGATCGCTGATACGCGGCGAGATAACGCTCATACCATACGGTGCCCTGATGACTCTGCGCTCGACGCTCCGCATCCATGCCCCCCAGATCTCCCTCACTGTTGGTGAATCTGGCTATATAGGCACTGCGCTCCTTCTGCTCATTGTTGAGCGCCATCTCGCGCTTTCGAGAACGCGGGTGCGGACGATTGAAGATCACTAAATTCTCGGTCTTCTGCGGATAGGCCTCGGCAAAGGACCAGGCAATTATCCCGCCCCAGTCATGGCCGACGATGGTGGCGCTTTGAACATCCAGATCATCCATTACCGCCAGTACGTCGCCGGTCAGATGAGGTAACTCATAATTCTCCACACCCCGGGGCTTGTCACTGCGGTTATAGCCCCTAAGCGAGATCGCAACGACTTTATATCCATCCGCTAACGCTGCCATCTGATGGCGCCCGTCATACCATTGATTTGGAAAACCATGAATGAAGATCAGCAAGGGTCCTTCACCCAGGCTCACATAATGGATGCTAACTCCGTCATTGTCGGCATAGTGATGCTCAACAAGGTCGTAAAGTTCATCGGCATCGATCTGCGCATTGGCCTGAACTGCCAGCAGCATCGACAAGATGAAGGACAAAAGAGGTAGCTTTGACATAGACATTCTCCCGGAGAGTTTAGTTACTCGCGTTTTTAAATAAGAATATGCCTAGCAATCCGTCCAGTCCATACACATTTTGCCTGCGGCAAAGCTGCTCCTGGGACTGTCACTAATAGTAGCTGGCCAAGGCATTTCCCTTTGCAAGATCAATCCAGACCCAATACCATGCAGGTCGAATCAGCACTAGCTCTCAATCAGGAGAAACACATGAAATTCCTCGGGTCACAGAAACTCATCAAGATGGCTCTATTACTCTGCTTCTCGCTAACTGCCATTAGTCAAAGCAGTTCGCAGAACAATTCACCAGATCCTGACAAGCAGCTAGATGTAACCGAAGCCTTGTTTAAGTGCCTCACCGAGATGACCAGATCATCGACCGGAGCATTCTTCGTGGACAATATGCTGGGCGACATCGATGCAACTGTTGCCATAGCGAATTCTGAAACCGGCGGAGAATATCCAGCCGGATCGCTGGTCTCATTGATACCCACAGAGGTAATGATCAAGCATCAGGAAGGCTGGAACGAGACCACCAACGACTGGGAATTTTTTGAGCTGACCGTTTCCGAGGAAGGTTCCAAGATTGCAGTACGTGGAACTACCGAAGTCGTAAACCGCTTCGGTGGCAACTGCTTCGGTTGCCACATGCTCGCACGACCCGAATGGGATTTGATTTGCGGAACCGGCCATGGCTGCGCACCTCTGCCTATCGATCGCGAGACTATTGCGAATATGCAGAACGGCGATCCCCGCTGCATCAAGCAAGACTAGCTATCCAGCCACTATGTGTGCCGATTCCAGTTCGGGGATCGGCAGGCTGGCGAGCCTTCCCCGCACCCTGGCAGCAACCATCCCTCATGGCTTAAGCACTAAAATTATTGCCCGGCAGCAAAGAACTACTTTGAAACATTGCCACAATCTGGAATACTCTGTCGCTCCACCATAATCAGCACACAAAAATAATCAATTCAATAACCTAGGTAAGCTGCATATGTCCTATCTAAAACAACGAGTAGTCCTAAGCATTAGTGCACTCCTGCTTGGTCTCACATCGACCATAGTCATGGCCCAAAGCGAATGGCCTGAAGTGGCTCCGGCCGAGCCGCCGGCGCATTGGGGTGCCGTTTCCGCTAACTTCGAAGAAATCCCCTATCCCTATCCGGTGCACTTTCTGGAGCTTAATCGTTTCCAGCAAGATATCCGCATGGCGTATATGGACGTCCCTCCTAGCGGGCGTGCTAACGGCCAGACTGTCCTAATTCAGCATGGTATGAATTTCTACTCCGAGGCCTATACGCCGACGATCAAAGCCCTGGCTGCCGCAGGCTTCCGCGTGCTAGCCGTAGACAGAATAGGCTTTGGCAAATCAACCAAGCCTATTCTTCCCTACAGCTTCAACTTTGTCGCAGCCAACATGAAGGCGCTGCTAGACGAACTAGAGGTCGATGAAGTTGCGATCGTTGGGCACTCCATGGGTGGGATGACAGTAAGTCGCTTCGCCATGATGTATCCAGATATTACGACTCACGTGGTTATGGTAAACCAGATAGGTCTAACCGATCAGCGCCAGAGCCGACCCTGGAGCGACCCTTTTGCCGGCGGTGGCACTACTACCTACCAATCGATACTGCGCGGCCATCAACGCTACTTCCCGCTGCGCTGGCCACCAGAGCATCTGGAATTCGTCCGTCGTCAATTTGGGCAGACAATGAGTGGCGAATGGCCGCGTCTGGCGCAGGTGCGCAGACTGCAGGGCCAGATGCTCTACGATGACCCGGTTGTCTATGATTGGCAGCACATCGAGACCAAAGCCCTGGTTATAGGCGGCGAAGAAGATGGGTTGGTCGATGATTTTCCGACACTGGCACACAATGTGGCAAACGAATTACAGAACTCAGCCATATTACTCTACCCGGATGTAGGCCACGCGCCTCAGATAGAGATACCCGATCTGTTCCATACCGACCTGATTCGCTTTTTGAGTTCAGATCCGAACGAACCAGCCAGCGCCTGGAAATAGTCAGTCGCTGAGCCCAGCTCAAGCTATTAGGTCCCAACTGCGGCATCTGCTCTGTCAGTTGGGATCTGATTCCACTTCAACCAAACCCTTCACCACACCCAGCAAATTGCAGAAGATAAGATTGCTGCGGCAGAGCCTGTCACCGACCTCTGGAAACCTTGCGGCACGATAAAACGCCCACCCTCCATGATTGGCAAACAGAAAGTTGACGCAACAACCCTAAACAGAAAAGGGTGGCCTAGGACAACATACGCACTTCGCGCTGGGGAAAGGGAATCGAGATATTGGCTTCGGTCAGCGCATCTTTGATTGCCTGATTCGCAGCAAACCGAATCTGATGAAAATCTTGAGTTTTCGCCCAGCCTCGCACAGCGATACTGATCGCGCTGTCGCCGAATTCTTCAATGCCGATCTGAATACTACGCTGCTGACTCAGCCCATCGACATTGGCGAGCTTCTCAGTGATTGCCTTCATCGCGGCATCGGTATCGCTGTCATAAGCGACACCGACTGACAATTCCAGGATCGTGTCTGTCTGGGAGTTATGCAATATCTCACCCACTATATGCTTGTTAGGGATGATAATTAGTTCTTCGTCTTCATTGGTCAGCAAGGTGTGGGCTAGGTGGACTTCCTTAACCACGCCGAACACGCCGTTAATGCGAACCGTATCGCCAATCACAAAGGGACGGGTGAAGATGATACTGAGCCCCGCGCCATAATTTGATAACAGGCCCTGCATAGCTAAGCCGGCTCCCAAGCCCAGGGCACCAATTGCGGCCAGGAAAGGCGTAACCTGGATCCCCAGCTTAGGCAGCGCGATGAGCACGGCAAATGTGATGATACCGATGCGCGCGGCACTCGCGAAGAACCGGCTAAGGGTTATGTCCAGTGATTTCTTAGCACACAGGGCAAGCACTAGATCACTTAATCGCCTACCGATGAAAACGCCTAGAACTAGCACGACGATCGCGCCGAATATTTGGAAGCTATAATTGACCAGATAAGTTACAAGCATGTTGTAAACCTCGGTCATCTGTTCTAATTCTTCTTGTCCCATAAAGTTTATTCTCTGTATCTGGTGATCTCGCGTATCATGTAAGTCTCACATTCTGCCACGCCAAGCTGTTAAGGCAAGCAATTAAGGCTATATCCAGGGCTACCAACGGTCATCCCAGTCTCGCCATGAACTCAGAAACAGAAACAAATCCCACTGTGAACGAAGCTACCGCGATGCTATGCAATCGCCTGCGCAAAAACCTGCGCGTGCTTGGGAAATGGGCACGGCAGCAGAATATCGAGTGCTATCGCCTGTATGATCGAGACCTGCCGGAATATGCATTTGCCATCGATATTTATGGCGAGCGCGTGCAGATGGCAGAATATCAGGCACCGGCCTCCATAGATGAGACGAAGGTGGCCGCGCGGCGTGAACAGGCCCTCGCTGCGGTACAGGAGGTTCTGGACATTGAGCCTGAACACATCGTACTTAAATCCAGAGAGCGCCAGCGTGGCAAGCAGCAATATGAAGCACAAGACCAGACCCACTCATTCTTTACTGTCGATGAGGGGCCCGCCAGCTTCTGGATAAACCTGGAAGACTATCTGGATACGGGATTATTCCTGGATCACCGCCCGATTCGTCAGTTTATTCGAGAGAACGCCTCGGGGAAACGCTTCCTCAATCTCTTCTGCTACACCGCAACTGCCAGCGTACAAGCCGCGCTGGGCGGTGCGTCCTCGACGCTAAGTATCGATCTCTCGAACACCTATCTCGACTGGGCTAGAAAAAACTACCTACTCAATAAAATGGGTGGCAAGAGTCACCGCCTGAAGAAAGCTGACTGCATCGAATACCTAGATTCCAAGTACGAGAAATTCGATCTTATCTTTCTGGACCCACCGACGTTCTCTAACTCCAAGAGCACCAGTAACGTGCTAGACATCCAGAGAGATCATCTTTCACTGATTCGCAAAGCCATGAAAAAAATTGAAAGAGACGGTCTGCTCATATTCTCGACCAACAAGCTCAGCTTCAAGCTGGACGCTGAGGTGCTCAGAAAATATAAGGTACAAGATTACACGACAGCCAGCCTCGGCAAAGATTTCCAACGGCAGAAGAAGATTCACCAAACATGGCTCATCCGGCATTCCTAACACCCTATCGGCTTGCGCTAGAACAGTTCGCGGCTTAACATCCGGCCTATGAAATACACATTAAGCAGCGCAGCCCTATTGGCACTACTGATCTTCCTTCCTTCCGCTACGGCCCAGGATACTAGCGCGACTCCCCTGGTCGGCTCCTGGGGTGGGCCACTGGTTATAGGCGAAGATGACCTAGGTCTAATCTTCAACATCACTATGGCAGATGGCGAATATTCGGCCTCGATGATTAGCGATGGCTTGGGAATCTATGGCATGCCGGCAGATAGGGTGAGCCTCAGAGGGCTTTCCCTCACCGTCATTATTCGCAGGCTAGATGTTGAATTTACCGGGACCCTGCGTTTCGATGAGGCAGGCGAAGAATTGCTGCGCATCGATGCCAGCTGGTTTCAAGGTAGTGAGATGGTGCCGGTAGTATTGCGCCCGGTCGAGTAAGGCTCGCTAGATATAGCGACTCAGATTTCTATTCGCTCTGCCCAACCTTTCAGATAAGACCTTAACAATGTAGGTATGCAGCGCAGCTGTAGACGCTGGAAATCTGCGTGACATTTCCTCCAGCTTATCCTTGTCCAACCTAAACAGAACCGCATCGTCCTCGATGCGCACTGAAGCGGTTCGATTCTCACCGGTATAGATAGCCATCTCTCCGAGAATAGCCCCGGCCTTGTATTTATGCAGTATACGCTCTGCCTGGCCTTGCACTTTGAGCACAACTACGACAGTACCCGAGCCGACAAAGTAGAGGCTCTCGCCTCTGTCACCCTCATTGAACAGGTACTCACCTGCTTTTCTCTTTTCGATGACGAAGAAATCAGATAGCAGTTTGACGTCAGCTTCTTCATAGGCGATGCGACCGAGCACGTCGTGCAATCCAAGATTCTGCTCTTCATCATTCAGATTCAGATCCCGAAGTATGCGCCTCTCGCACCAGTCTACAGCCGTATCCAACTGCTCCTTGTAGTGTCGCTCCAGGCGCTGATTACCGAAGGTGAAGAAGTCGTGCTTAACCAATTGCTTTATGGACTTCTGATCTGCGCTACTAATTATGATATGAAAGCCAACACGATCACTGAGTTGCGCAAGCTTCGAGAAGGTTACGATCGCCGATGTATCCAATTGACTCACGTGATGAAAATCGAGGACGAGGAAATCAAATTTACTATCTTCCACTTCCATGATGCGGTTGCGTATGGCGCTGATCAACTTATCTGCCGTGCCGAAGAAGATAAATCCTTGCAACACCATGATCAGCACACGATGCCCTTCTTTGTTGAGTAGCTCCCGTGTTTCCAGGTCGCGATCGACATTACTCGCATGGTCGCTGCCGTTAGTCTCGATTTTGATAACGCTTAGCTGCGAATAGTTCACCACAAACAAAATAATGGCCACGAAGAAACCAAAGGTGACGCCCTGCAGGATATCAGAGAAGATAATTACAATAAGGACCAGAATAACGACTCCGTAATCGGAAAGAGGCAGTTCGTCACGCGCCTTCCACAGCCAATCGATTAAAAACTCCAATCCAACATAGATTAGCAGTCCCCCCAAGAGGAATGTAGGCACTAACTCCATGAACTCGGTGCCCGCCAGTATCGCCGCTGCGACGAGAATCGCATTAACGATACCCATCAGCCTGTCTTTGCCGCCTAGGCGATCTACCAGCGCAGTGTCCGATGCGTCATGTACGCCAGGAAAACCGCCTAGCATTCCGTTCACGACATTGGTGTAGCCCATGACTTCTAACTCATGGTCTGGATCCAAATCTTTCTTGGCGATTAGCTCGATGCCGGAAACATCGAGCAGTAGCATCATGGAACACAGTAACGCTACAACGACGATACCACCGAGCTGCTCCCAGATAGCCAGCCATTTAACTTCTTGCAGATATTCGAAATGAAAAATCGGAACGAGGGTTCCAGCGGAATCAATGACCGGCAGCAGGCCGTTGGCGGCAGCCTCATCTCGGCTGATGCCTGCTATCGACAATACGCCATAGAACAATAGTACCGACAGCAACAAAATTCCTGGCACAGAAAGTCTATTGTCTCTAAACATCTTTCCGATGATCAGGCAGAGTGCCAGCACGACTGCCGGCGTAACGAGTTGAATAAATTGAGGGTCAGCAATCGAACCAAGGTCAGCGTCGCGACCACTGGCTACGGTTAGGCCACCCTGTATGAATATGTAGCCAATACCGGCGAAGAAACCGCCCGCAACTGGATAGGGGATATAACGCACTAAGTTTCCCAACTTCAAGCGGCCAAGCAGAAGCAGAAACAAGCCAGCAAACGTCGTCGTCACCATGATGGCGACAATAATCGTGGCTTCCGCCCCGATCGAATATTCGGAACCAAAGCTAACGTAGATGCTGCTCACGATTACCGCGAACACCGGTATCAAACCATTGCGAGGGGAACAAACAACGGCCTTGTAACCACTAAACAGGGTGCCGCCCAACCCAGTCACCAGGGTGCCGATCAGCAGTATAGCGATACCCGGCACCATAAGACGCTGATCAGTCTGCGCGAATAGTAACGCCGCAACCGACACGGCCACCGAAATGTTGACCAATGCAATTAGACCGCCAGAGATAATATTGGCTATATAGCTAGACCGCATCTTATAGTCTTATTGTTTTGTTGATAGAACTAAGGTATCAGGATACTACCGGCCAGCTCGCGATGCCAGCGTGAACCCCTGTTTACGGCGCTCTAAGGGCCTGCTAACTGTCTATGTTTTTGGCAATTTCCTCCCAAGTAAGCAAAAAGTAGGCCTATGCGTTATTGATAGAGTAAATTGAACAAACTCTCAGGCCTGAGCTCGAAAATAGGGCTATTTCTGCTTATTAAGACAGGTTTCAAGGACGGCAAGAGACTAGGGAATAAACTGAAGCCTTTGCCTGTCATTGACTATGTTGCTGCATTATAATTCTCGGGAGCTTTACGTGTCGGCTTAGCCGACCCAAAAGTGCCTCACCAGGAATGCCGAATATGAACAATGCGACCGATCCGACACTCTGTCTTGCGAACTCTGATAGAAATATCGAGAAAGTGCTTCTCAAGGGCTCCCCCTCTGCCTCTGTTGCTATCCACGCGAAACAGGCTATGGCAGCTGCTACATGCATTCTGTGTCTATTCGCTGCTATGGCCGCGAACTCTGCGTACGCAACCACAATTCTCGCCATGGATATCGATAAGGTTATAGCCGATGCCGAATTCGTATTCGAGGGCGAGGTAATCATCAGTGAAACACGACAGGATAATAGCAGCGGCATAATCAGCACCTATGTCACCTTTCGAATCGACGACATTATCAAGGGCGACTATTCGGGTGACAGTGTTGAGCTGAAATTCATGGGTGGCGCATTTAACGGGCAGATAGTGCAGGTCAGCGGCATGCGCATACCCGAGATGGCGGAACAGGGAATCTACTTCGTCGAATCCCTGTCTCGCGATCTTATCAATCCCCTGATCGGCTGGTCCCAGGGGCACTTCATAATCGTAGAAGAAGATGGCGTACGCCGAATGCGCACCGCAGGGAATCAGCCGGTTACCGATGTAGAGCCGGTCTCATCCATACCCCCCAGCATCAAGAAACCGCTGTCGGTAGTCGAAGGCAACAGCGACATAGCTGCCGGCGTCATGACCGAGTCCAGCCCGATCATGATTCAGCGTGCGCTGACTGTAGAGGAATTCAAGTCGCGCATCACCGACCTTGTAGACAACTAGGAGTCTAGTCATTGAGAGTTGTCTCCCTGCTTTTCGTATTCTTACTCCCCCTCAATTCCAGCAATGCTTTCGAGACGTCGGGGAATTTCTGGGAAAGCTCACGGGCGGTCTTTCACGTAGGCATTAGCGGAAGCTCTCCCACCGGCGGCACCTGGAATGCAGCCTTCATTCGCGCGATGAACGCATGGAGCGAGGTCAGCAACTTCGAATTTATTGCCGTTAATGACTATCTGGATCCCTGTATCGATCGCGGCGTCGATCAATTCGGTGACGGCGCTACGAGTGTCGACTTCGGAGCAGACGTGTGTGGCACCGAGTTTCAGGAAAACACCCTGGCGGTAACGCTGACTGCGGGAACATGCCTCAATAAGGAATGTACGGGAGGGTTCTCAATCACCGATGCGGATATCGTGTTCAACAGCGCGGAGAGTTGGGCTATCTACAGCGGAGCGCTGCGCTTGGACAATACCAGCGAATTCGAACGCGTTGCATTACACGAGTTAGGCCACGCTCTGGGACTGAATCATTCGACGGCCAGCGACGCTATCATGGAGGCCTTTGTATCGGATACGAACACCTTGCAGGCTGATGACATTGCGGGGATAGTCTCTATCTACGGTGGCGGTGAAGAGGTAGAGGCGACAGTCGCGAACATCTATGGGGTCAGTCTAGTCGCTCCAGAGAACTCCACACTAGCCGGGCAGAACAACAGCCGTAACCTTAGCGGCTCACTAAGCGGTGATGACAATCAGCTGGATGGCAAGTCTCTCGATCTGTATCAGTATACCTTCGAGAATGACTCTACTGTCGATATTCAATTAAACTCACAGGCCTTCGACCCCTTCTTGTATCTAGTCAGAATCTCTGCGACACAGGCCGCGGTAGCTGGCTCCACTTTCACAGATGACAATTCGGGTAGCGGCAACAACGCAAGAATCAATGAAAGCATTCAGGCCGGAACCTATTGGCTTGGAGTCAGTAGCACTAGCGGTAATGCGACGGGCAACTACGATGTTTCAATAATATCGAACACCAACAATCCCTCTTCTTCATTTGATTCATTCACTTCGATATATGGAGTAGATGTGCTGGTAAATCCGAATCCGAGTATAAGTGGCAGCCTAAGTTTGGCGGATTTTAAATTCAACGAGAAGTTTCTGGACCTGGTACAGATAGAAACCGTAGTTAGTTCCAAGGTGAGGATCGACCTCGCCTCCTCGGCATTCGATACCAGTCTATTACTCGTAGCAGTGAATTCAGATCAATCTCTGGGAAGTCTTTCCCTGCAGAACGACGACAACGGCAGCGGCACCAACTCTGTTATAGAAACCACCCTGCCGCCCGGCACGTATTGGCTGGGCGTAACAAGTTTCGCTCCGGATGAGACGGGCGACTATAACATCGCCATCTCGTTGGTATTGCCCTAACTCGGTCTAACTCGGTTTCAATCCAGCGCCATGCGCACCATGGCAATACGCTTAGGGACCTGTCCAACAGGGATCTTCGCGATGGTTTCCATTTTTATCGCGTCTACGGCATAGGTGACGTTGTCTCCGGCCGCACCGATGTAGGCACGCTTACCGTCGGGCGTGAAAGTGATCCACTCGGGATGCTGCCCTACAAAAACACGTCCTATCTCTTGCAGATCAGGCAGAGAATGAATATAGACATGGCTATACACCTTGCTTGTCGACCAGAGCATCTTGCCATCCGGGGAAACCGCCAGGCCATGGGCAGGCGCTCCCTGCAGGCCATCTAGATGCGCCTCCTCTCCCGGCACAGCTGGATGTTCGATCCTGGCCACCTCCTCTCTCTTGTCGAAATCGACAACGGCAAAACCGTGAAAACCGGAGAGCTGTACGAATATACTCCTGGTTGAGCCATCGGCCTTGGTATCGAATGTCATGGGACGAATTCCCGAGCTCATCTCTAGCTCCCACGCCAATTCATCTGTTTGGGTATCGATGACGTTAATGGTTCTAGTCTGTATCGATCCGGCAACGGCGTAACGACTGTCGGGAGTCACATAGACATTGTGAATGGCACCGTTCACTGGCAGCGTCTTTACATTCGTCATGCTGGCTACGTCGATGATATCAACCGAGCCAGGCATTTCCATGATCGCCACATAGACCTTACTGCCGTCGCCAGTTACCGCGACATTATTAGGCCTGCCACTGAGAGGAATGCGTCGTTTAACACGCAGAGTTCTGGCATCTACGATATCCAGGCTGTGCATGGACTCATTGGTAATATAGATCTGAGAACCATCTGGCGCTCCGACCACGCCATGTGGAATGGCTATATCCGATATGGTGCCAACAACTTTATTCGACTCAGGGTCGATAACTGTCGAATCATCTCCAGCGGCATTGGTTTGAATAATGCGCACCGCTACACTTGATGGCGTACGTCTGACTTTTGCACCGGCAACCCAGTCCGCCATGATCCTCCACTCGGGGTCGAACTGGCTATGGAAGTGCTTGCCGCCACCATGAAAGGGGTCGCCGCCCACATCAGCAGCAAGAGGGTGGGTCATGAAACGACTTCGCAGAGGATCTTCGCCCGCAAGCACAAACTGACTCGCCGACTCGAAATTCATGCGCGATTGTTCATCGGTCCAGAACAGTTGATGCTCTTCAAGCCCTTGCAACCTAAAGTTGCTGCTACGGGTATGGCACTGTATGCAGCGCACATTGCCTTCGCGTTTAGCGAGGAAGATGGGTTGTACTTCATTCTTGAAGAAATCGAAATCGAGTTCGGGGGCCTGAGCAAGTAACAGCCCGGATAAGGCTGATGCACTCAAGGCAAATAGATAAGTAATCACTCGTAGTCTGATGCTGGGCTTCATCGTAATACCTCTTGGTTTGGTTCTCAGAACAGTAAGGCTTATTTGCGTCTACTCTAGCAGTTGCGCGACTCCTGTGCGAGGAAATGAGTCAGCAAACACCCTAAGATATACCCGCCTATCGACTACCGCATCCCTGAACTGAGCGGACATAAAATGGCTTCCCTGTGCGGCATCGGTATCCGGGGCCAGTAGATTTAAGACAATGGGATCTTGGGCATCCCCATCAGCATCGCGATCTATAACCAAAGTGACAGCGTGAACAACCCCACTGCTGCCCGGCTCTTTGCGTATATCGAAATGAAACAGGTTCGTTAGTACATCGAATTCGAATTCTGCCCAGAGCCGTATTGAAGAGCGCTCGAAGCTAAGACTGAAGGGCTGCACTCGGGGTGCCAGGCCAGATTCCAGGGGAGGCGTTGTGGAAGGCGCACGCCTTGGCGTTAACGCCTGCTCGTAGGCATACGCTATGGCAAGAAGTTCGGCGTCCTGCAGAAAGCCGCCCAGAAGCTCCAGACCCACTGGCAAGCCGTTGCCAGTAAAGCCGACGGGCATGGACAGCGCCGGCAGGCCCGAGTTGGCACTTAGGCTGCAATTGCTGCCGGCCTGTGCCTCACCGGTAAAAACCTGTGTGCGCTTGATAGTCGGATAGGCGATCGCATCCAAAGCTAGCTCGGCAATCACTGCCTCTATCGCCTTGCGCAGCTGCGCTCTGGCGGCGATCGCGAGCTGGTAGGCTGGCTCATCTAACTCCGATTCATTCGATCGGCTCAGCACCCCGTCGACCGCCTCGTGATACAAACCCTGGCTCACAATACTATCCAGATTCAGATTCTCATCGCCAGAAAACCGCGCCAGGTATTGATCGATATCTGGCTTGAATTCATGACCGATCAATCCGGAGCGTCGAATCAGATCCGCCATATCCGGTATCTCCACATCGACTAGCTCGGCGCCCTGCTGCTGGTACCAATCCAGCGCGTCGTCCAAGGATCTACGCAAGTTGGCGTCGGTACCCTCGAAATATTCTTGCAGCCTGCCGATGCGTAGCCCGGCCAAATCGGCCGAACCAAGTCGCTCAACAAATCTCGGAAGAGAAGCCCCCTGCACAATCGCCGTTGCCTCATCGCGAGAGTCATAGCCGATAACCGCATCGAGAATAATAGCCAGGTCTTCTGCGCTACGCGCCAGAGGGCCTGCTACATCCTGGGTATGTGAGAGCGGAAGAATTCCATAGATACTGGAAAGCCCCTTGCTGGGACGCAGCCCAATAAGATTGTTGAATGCCGAGGGAATGCGAATCGAGCCGCAGGTGTCGGAGCCGAAACCGGCGGCAGCAAAACTCGCGGCTACCGCGGCGCCAGTTCCGCCGCTGGAACCACCGGGAACACGTCTGGGATCGTAAGGGTTGCGAGTCTGCCCAAGCAGAGAGCCAATGCTGGTAATACCATAGGCATACTCGTGCAAGTTGGTCTTCGCCAGGATGATGGCACCCGCCTGAATAAGCTTGTCGATCTGCGCCGCATTTTCGCTAGGCACAAAATTTGCCAGGGCAACCGAGCCTCCCGTCGTCGGCATATCATCGGTATTGTAGTTGTCTTTTACCACTATCGGCACACCGTGCAGAGGGCCGCGGGAACCGGTTCGCCGCCTCTCCTCATCTAGTGCCCGCGCCATGTCCAGCGCATCAACATTGAGACGCACGATGCTGTTGAGCTCGGGGCCCTGCCTGTCATAGGCCTGTATGCGATCCAGATACTGCTGGACTAGCTGCACAGAACTAGCCCGTCCTTGCTCTAAGGCGCTGCGAATCTCATCGATGCTTGCCTCAAACACATCGAACTGCGTCTGCGCAGTGATGCTCGAGGAAGCACACAGCAATAGAATGATTAGTAGACGACGAATGCTGGTCATGATGCACAGCCTTGTAATGAAGGTTAACGATAGTAGTGGAGAAAGTGTAAGTGAACGAAAGATCGAAGACCACCGTCAAATCGATCTACTTGGAATTCCAATCTGGACAACTGTACGATTCTCCGGTCATAAAAAAGGCCGGCAGGATGTTCACACATCGTACCGGCCTTCCAGAACCTATGAACTGCCCAGCACTTCCTTAGTCAGGCATTCTCGCCGCACGAATTTCGATCTCGATGAGCCAGCCATCGACGACCAAGCCTGCGATCTGTACGAAAGAACGTACCGGCTTCATGGGGTTCTTATCACTGCCAAAGAATTGTTGGTAACCGCTATTGAAGCCGGCGAAGTCTAGCTCGCCATCGGGACCGGATACGGCGAAGGCACGAACCTGTACGATATCTTCCAGTGACCAGCCTTGAGATTCGAGGGTCTCCTGAAAACGACTGAAGGTATCGATAGTCTGCTGCTCCATGTCACCCCAGGTGCCATCGGCTTGCTGGCTCGCGCCGGAACCGCTCAAATAGAGCGTCTCAGCACCGGCTGGAATCATTATATTGTTATAGAAGTTTCTGCCTTCTCCGGTTCGCACGATTTCCGCAGCATTTGATACAGCGGCAACGCCCATAACGAGCGCTAATGACGCGGCGATAGAAATTGCGCTGAATGGCTTCTTAAGTTTGATCATGATGTAGTGTTCCTCTCTCCATTTACAACTAAAAATAAATTATGATTCTGTTAATTGCGCATCGGGCATGGTCGCCTCTTTTGCGGCAGTCTTATCGCCCAGAAGCCTTGTGGTAATCATTCCAGTTGTGATGGCGCCATTCACATTCAATGCAGTACGCGCCATGTCGATCAGCGGCTCGATAGAAATCAGCAGCGCCGCAATCGTAACGGGAAATCCCATTGCCGGCAAAACAACTAGGGCAGCATTGGTTGCCCCGCCGCCAACGCCGGCGATGCCGAAAGAGCCGATCGCGATGATTACCAACAGGCTAACAATGAAATTCAAATCGATATCGACACCCATGGTAGGCGCTACCATCACGGCCAGCATAGCCGGATAGATTCCCGCGCAACCGTTCTGACCAATGGTTGCACCAAAGGATGCAGCGATATTGGCGATGGGCGCAGGCACCTTGAGCTCTTCGATCTGCGCGCGAATCGTCATTGGAATGGTCGCTGCAGAACTGCGAGTGACGAATGCAAAAGTAAGCACCGGCCAGACTTTCTGAAAATAGGTTTTAATATTGGCACCCAAGCCAATAATGATAGCCGCGTGTATGGCAAACATGATGGCGATGGCAATATAGGATGCAATAACGAAGCTGATTAGATTTCTGATCGCCTCGCCATCCGATGTGGCGATCACTCTGCTCATTAAGGCAAGGACGCCATAGGGCGTTAACGCCATAACCAGCTTAACCAGACGCATGATAATGGCCTGCAGTGTGTCCACACCGCCGCGGATGCTCTTACCCTGCTCGGCGTTGTCTTCCGCAACCAACAGGGCGGCCACACCAAAGATTAGACCGAAGACAACCACACCAATTATCGACATGCTGCGCTGACCGGCGAGGTCCGAAAATATATTGGAAGGGACAAAACTGACAAGCAGCTCGGCCAGACTCAGGTCGGCGACACTACCCTGACGAGCTTGCAGTACCTCGGCTCTAGCCATCTCTACCTCACCGCCGGCCAGATCGCCCGCGTTAAGCCCGAATAGCAATGCTATCGTGATACCGACTAGCGCTGCGATCACCGTAGTGACAATCAGCGTGCCCACGACTGTGCCACCAATCTTGCCTAAGGACTTAATCTCTTCGACTTTTAGAACAGCGGCAATCATGGTGATGAGAATAAGCGGCATGATCATCATGCGCAGAAGGGCTACATAACTATTCGCGACCACATTGGTCCACTCAAGAGTGGCTTCCATAACCTCGGGATTTCCACCAAAGGCGCCCTGTAAATACATGCCGAAAACAATACCGCCAATCAGACCCATAAATACGCGGCGGGAAAGAGTGAACGCACTGTTCTTCGAAAATTGATAGAGCAGGCTCAGCAGAGCAGCAAAGAGAACCAGATTAACTATCGCTATAATGGGCATGTTGTCGGCTCCTGATGGTGGTTTTGGCCTAGTCTAACGGGAAAGCGTGTTGATGTAACTCACAACATTGAGAATGCCAGCCTCGTTGCGCAGGGTATTTACCATGGTGCGCATCTGCGCTCCGTACGTATCGCCGGGGTGAGCACCCCGATAACCTGCCAAGAAATTCTTCAATTGGGTGACCAGATACCAATCATTCTGGCCGGCTAGGGCCGGCGCACCAAGGCTTTCGTTACCCTGGGCTCTGTCTCCGTGACACACCGCACAGCCACCATACAGACCACGACCGCGGGCCGGGTCGCCGCCCTCTATTGTCGCTTCTGCAGGCACATACTCCCAGCTGCCCACCCAGTCGATAATGTCATCAATCGACTCATCGCTGAGCTTAGTCGCCATCGGGCGCATCGCTATGCCCTCTATGTCTTGCGGATGCACACCGCGCATATCGGCGCGAAAATTCTCCAACTGTCGTCTCAGGTACCAGGACTCCATGCCAGCAAGCCTGGGAGCTTGCACGCCCTCGTTGCCGCGGCCGTCCGCGCCATGACAGGTTGTGCAGTAACGATCATCGAAAGGCTCTCGCTCTGTTTCTGCCGCGTTAACTCCTCCCACACACATCACGCAGAGGCTACAAGCTAACAAAAAGGTCTTCAACATACTCTTACTTCTCCTACTTAAGGGCGAAAGCCACTGAATTAATAGCACCCAGACTCTACACAAACACGCGAATCTTAGAACCTAAGCCCGGAGACGCCTGTCCATATCTGTCATCGCCCACTGCGCCGACATGACCGCACTCTCTTGCCAGGCGGAGTGCATGCTGACTTGATCTCCTATCATGTAGTGCCGGCCATTCACTGGTTGTTGGAGGGCGTGATACAACTCTTCTTCCTCGTGGGTCCAACCACTACGATTACGTTGCCAGCGCGCAGAGCAGCCGAGCATGTGGTTCATACGATGCCAGGCAACCGTAATTGGCTTCTCGACCTGATTACGGTAATTCGGGTGAATCTTCTCGCCATCGCTCAGATGCGCCTCGATACGCTCTTCATGGGTCATGGCAGTATGGAATGAACCGTCACCAAAATCGTAAGCGGCGAGCAGTATGCCCTTCTCTTTATGTATGCCGGAGCTCGGGTACCAGATCTGGTTGCTTGGATTGTTCATCCAGCTTATACCGCCGTAGATATCGTCCTTCTCCCAAAAACGCTCCTTCGCCTGGAAGGCTGCCTTGTAGGCATTGCCGCGACGAATATATTTAAGTGCATCCACGTACTGGCTTGGGAAATTATTGGTAATACCGGTCATTAGATGGCTAGGTATGCAGTTGAAGCAGAAATCTGCCTGTAACAGATGCCGCGAACCATCCTGATCGTAGGAGATATCAACGCCATCCTCTTTCACTTCGACAGAATTTACCATGGAGCGGTATCGAATCTGATGACCCACATGCTTGGTAAAGCCCTCGGTTATCTTGTCCATACCACCTACGGCCTGAAGTAGAATCGGGCCGGTATCACCTTCGTTCGCGCTCAACAGTTGCCGGCCCATCTGCGTCTTCAACAGATCGCGAAAGGCGATAATGTCTTTCTGCACGCCGTGCTCGAGAAATCCACCGGCGGCATAACCAGCACGAAAGCTTCCCTTATAGAGGTTATCTTCGTCCAGGCTACCGAAGGAGCGCACCATGCCCATCAGAGTTTCGGCCTCCTGATCGGTGAACGGCTGATCCATCTCGCCAGCATTGAGGGACTTTGCCAACAACTCCGCTAGAAAGCCGCGCGAATGGGTTGTGTAATCGATGTTGCGGATAGGCTTTCCACCGAGCAGCGCAGGATCCTGCACATAAGAAGTCTTGTTCTCATTAATGAATATTTCGAGATCGATGTTGAGCTCTTTACAGTAGGCGAGCAAGTTTCGGTGAGTACTCGGAATTCGCGCGGCGCCTGCGTTGAAATACATATGGGGCTCATCGTCGAACTCACAGTAGTGACGATTACCGATCTCATCTATCAGGTCACCATGGCGAACGGTAAATATTCTGCCACCGGGTCGAAGTGAAGATTCCAGGATAGTGCATTCATAGCCCACCTTGCTTAACTCATAGGCAACGGTCAGACCCGAGATGCCCGCTCCCAAAATCGCCACTTTGCGGCTGGCTGCATTGGCTGCCAACAGATCCATACTTGCGGCCTGTGCCGTGTGCGGAAGCAGGCCCAGTGCAGAACCCGCCTTCAGTGCTGCGGCGGTTCCGCCAGCGGCACTCAATAAATTTAGAAACTCTCTACGTGTAACTTGTTTAGACACGCCTGCCTCCGGAGGTTAAATCGATTTCGAGCTTTACCCAACCAGCCCTGCATAGCAGAACTCAACGGGGTAAAAATATAGCGACAACAGCCGCGTCAAAAATTATCTATGTTAACGCACTAAGAGTACAACATTGGATTAGGGTATTGAACTCCATGGCACATATTATTACCATTTCGACTAGGCAAAACACCCTCCGATCTGACTCACGGGCCTCTAAAGTCAAGGCGATGACGCTGATCCTAACTCTTCTACAACTTTCCTGCAGCTCCGTTTTTAACAGTGCAGCTGTCTATAGTGATGCGCGACTGTACTTCCTGAAAGCTGCTATATTTATCCCAACTGCCTCGGAGTATCGTCACTTCTCAGGCACACTCAACTTCTAAGCTACGGAGAATCCCGATGGCGCTGTCCGACTACTATCCCGAGCAGATCTGCGATCTACCCAAATTCAGTGGCCAGTTTGATGCGAGAAAATTGCAGGCTCACAATTGTGATGTGCTATTCGCCACCTACCCCGCCGGCACTGTTATCGAAGCGCACCAACACGACACCGACAACGTCGGTGTCATCACCAAGGGGGAACTTTTGCTTACCGTGGATGGACAAACAGTGACCATTTCCACCGGACAGTGGTACCACGTTCCCGCCGAGAAAGAACACAGCGCCGAATTTCGTGAAGATACCTGTGAGATTGAGTTCTGGTTCAAACCCCAGTCAGCGGGCTGAAGCCGATACACCTAACTGTGAGGATGCTTCCTGTCAGATCATTCCGCTTCGCCTGCCCCTGGCTCCTGCACGGGCAGGTGGCCAACCTTCACCCACAGTAGCGTCTCTTCTTCGACATAGGGCGTGTGCGTGCTCATATGGGGGCTGCGTGTCCAGGTGCCGGCGGGATAGCGTCCATGCTCATCGATGAACTCACCACTAATGACATAGATTTCCTCACCACCGGCATGTACATGCCGATGAAATTTTTCGCCCCTAGGCCAGTGAACGAGGGCGACGGATTCTGATTCAAACTGATGTAGTGGCAACACCTTAAGGTTTCCCTGCCCCGGCGACCAATTGGCGGTTTTAGAATCGATGCAGACGTGGCTATCATCGTTTGCTGAAAACTGATGCAGCTTAACGAGTATCTCGCAGCCTTGCTCGCTGAAGGGAGAATGACTAAAGCCCTCCGGATTTCTGAAATAGGTGCCGGCACCATAGTCACCACTCTCATCGGAGAAGGTGCCAGATAGCACCAGTATTTCTTCGCCTAACGGATGGCCATGGGATGAAAACTTCGTGCCAGGGTCATAGCGCACCAAGCTGGTTGCATGTACACGCTCGGCCTCTTCTCGAGCCAACGGCTTGCGCCATACACCTGGCTTGGGGCTGGCCACCCAATTCTGGGTGTTGCCATCTACAACAACTCTCTTTGAAAAATCCATGTTGATCATTTGTGATTTCAACTCCAGCCTAAGCCTATCTACAGCAACTAGCGCCGCTAAGAATCATCGACCGCCAATCCGACATAGTGCCATTGATAGCATACTCTCACGATTGCAGATAGACGTCTCTTAGGTGTCGCTCTCGCCTCCCAACCCGGCAGCTGTATCTACCAAGATGAGACCGGTATCAGTTTCCACTGCACTCCCTCTCGAAAATACAATTGTAACCAAGCACAGTACTGCGTCGTCTAAGCACTACAAATGGAATAGCGGCAAGGTTTCCCTGTCACTAATGGCTGATGGCTGAAGCGACGCTCTTCCCAACCAATAGAAATTGATAACGGGCGAACGCGTGAAAATATCCGATACCTCCTCGCAAGACGTCATACTTGAACCCAAGTCGAGGACAAGAACACTGCTGATCGCGGGTTCCGTCCTGCTGGCGATAGCGATTGGCGGCTGGTTTGTTGCGCCCACGGTCTCGCGCTGGAGCCAGGCACAGGAATCTGTTTCCGGCGAACGCCTGCGCACCGCCGTCGTCACCCAAGGGGATTTCGTTCGCGACATTTCCGTACAGGGTCGTGTAGTCGCAGCTGTCAGCCCTACCCTCTACGCGACACAGTCCGGAACGATCACCTTCGAGGTTGAATCAGGGGACTCTGTGCATGCGGGGCAGACCCTCGCCACTATCGATAGCCCTGAGTTGCAGAATCAGTTGCTGCAAGAGCAGGCGAGAATGTCATCGCTGAAGGTAGAACTTGAGAGACAACGCATTAGCACGCGGCAGCAACAATTGCAGAGCCAGAAAGGAGAGGACTCAGCTGCGATTGCTTTAAGGGCCGCTCAGCGGGAGAACACACGAGCCGAAACGGCGTTCACTCAGGGCGCGATGACCGCAGTGGACTATGAGAAGGCGCAGGACGACTTGCAGACTGCAGAGCTAATGCACAAACACTCTCTGCTTGATACCGAGTTAGACGCGGAGCGGCTTGAGTTTGAATTGCAGACCAGACAGCTCGACGTTGAGCAGCAGGCGCTCTTGGTAAAAGACCTTCGTCGCTAGGTCGCGGAACTGATCATCACCTCCCCCGTTAATGGCATCGTCGGCAATCTCGCAGTCGATCAGAAAACCAACGTTGCAAAGAACCAACCCGTTCTTTCAGTCGTGGATCTCACCGCGTTCGAAGTGGAAGTTCAAATCTCGGAAAGTTATGCAGACGATCTGGCCATCGGTATGCAAGCGGAGATTCGTGCCGGGTCTGAGACTTTCGAATCAACTCTGGTCGCGGTTTCTCCGGAGATCATCAGCAATCAAGTAACCGGTCGCGTGCGCTTCAATGCAAAAGTGCCCGAAGGACTTCGACAGAATCAGCGACTCACAACACGCATATTGCTCGAGGAAAAATTCGACGTAACCATGGTGCAGCGCGGCCAATTCTTCGACAGCGGCAACGGTCGCGTAGCCTATGTAGTGGAAGACGGCATGGCGAGACGTCGCTCCATTACC
The DNA here is from genome assembly GCA_943842505.1 of uncultured Pseudomonadales bacterium. Classification (GTDB taxonomy): domain Bacteria; phylum Pseudomonadota; class Gammaproteobacteria; order Pseudomonadales; family Pseudohongiellaceae; genus UBA9145. Next base: position 53,620 of record CALTDI010000023.1, read on the forward strand.
GCTGGAGCCACTAGCCTCAGCAGTATCGAAATACTGCAGGGACTAGCGCCGGGCGAGAGAATAGTGATTTCCAGTACCGATTTATTCAACAGTGCGGACGCCGTACTCATTAACAATTAGCGAGGCCAAACAAAATGCTAGACATGAAGAATATTCGCAAAGTTTTCCGTACCGACATGGTTGAGACTTGTGCGCTAGACGAATTCTCACTCACCGTCGATCAGGGTGAGTTCGTTACCATTACCGGCCCTTCCGGTTGTGGCAAGACGACATTCCTCAACATCGCCGGCCTCTTGGAGACTCACACATCGGGTCAGTATCTATTAGACGGCGTAGATGTCTCACAACTCCGCGACTACGCGAGAGCAAAGCTACGTAATCAGAAGATTGGCTTCATCTTCCAGAGTTTCAATCTGATGCCAGATCTAAACTTGTTCGACAACATAGACGTGCCGCTGCGTTACCGCGGCATGAAGAGTGCCGAGCGCAGGGAAAGAGTCGACAAGGCCCTGGACTCGGTGGGTCTGTTCGCTAGGCGAAAACACGTGCCAGCTCAGCTTTCCGGTGGTCAGCAGCAACGCGTGGCGATTGCTAGAGCGCTGGTTGGTGAGCCACTTTTCTTGCTCGCGGACGAACCCACGGGAAACCTGGACTCCAACACGGCAAAGGGCGTGATGGCCTTACTCGAAGAGATAAACGACAACGGCACGACGATCATCATGGTTACTCACGACCAGAGTTTAGCCGAACAGTCGAAACGCAATATTCATATTCTGGATGGGCGTATCAGTAATAACACAGAGCAAACGCAGCAAAAAGCTGCGGCAGCCGCCTAATTACGAACCGGGGAAAAATCAAATGTTCTTATACTATCTTCGCCTCAGCGCCCTTAGCTACCGACGAAACCCAATCCTGAGCTCATTGATGGTGATGGCTGTAGCGATAGGTGTAGGTGCCTACATGGTTATCTTCACATTGAACTTTGTGATGGGCGGAAATCCCATTCCACAAAAAAGTGACCAGCTATTTCATGTGCAATTAGACAGCGGTAATCCGAATACACAAGATGACCCACCGGTGCAACTTACCTACCTTGATGCGACTGCATTAATACAGGCTAAGTCAGCCTACAGAGAAACAGCTACTTCAAAGATAAGTGGCATTCTCGAGCCTGAAGGCGATGGCATTCGACCATTCTCGATTGCAGGACGCGGTGCATTTGCGGATTTTTTTCCCATGTTCAATACACCATTCTTGTATGGTGATGGCTGGGATCAATCCGCGGATAGAGATCTACAACAAGTAGCCGTATTGTCAAAAGAATTGAATGAACGCCTGTTTGGAGGAGCCGACTCAACTGGCGAAGCAATTCTCCTACATGGAAACAATTTCCAGATCGTGGGCGTATTGGATGACTGGGCTCCCGTACCAAAATTCTACGATATAAACAACGGCGCCTTCGATGGCAGCGAAGAGATTTTTATTCCCTGGAATCTGATTATTCCACTCGAATTTCCGAGAAGCGGTAACACTAATTGTTGGAAAACGCCGGAAGCAGGACCCGATGGGTTTCTAAATTCAGAATGAGTTTGGATTCAATATTGGGTCGAATTACGCAGCAGTGACGATGAAGCCGAATACCTTCAATTTCTCAACAACTATACGGCGGAACAAAATGAATTTGGTCGCTTCCCTCGCGAAATGAATAATGCGCTGTTCGACGTTGAAGAGTGGTTAATGAAAGAAGAAGTATTGCCCAACGAAACCAAAATACTTTCGGCTCTTGCTGCCATGTTACTCGCAGTATGTTTGTTGAACACCATTGGCCTGCTCCTTTCGAAATTCTTAGGCAAGTCGGGTGAAATCGGTGTTCGTCAGGCATTAGGAGCGCACAAAGGATCTCTGTTTCTACAACATGTAATTGAAGCCGGCTTCATAGGATTGCTCGGTGGAATATTGGGCCTTGCCATTGCAGCAGCGGGATTGGAGGGCGTTAAGATACTGCTCGGAGAGAATCTAATGTTAACTGATTGGATACATCTTAACCCAACCGTTGTAGCAGTTACTTTAGTGCTAGCCGTGCTCGCCACTATTTTTGCAGGCTTCTATCCGATATGGCGAGCCTGCAGCATAAATCCTGCAATACATTTAAAGACACAATAGCAATCGAACTTAGCCAACACCCGGAGTCAAACAATGGAAATCGGCCCAATACTACGTGCACTGTCGCGAAATAAATTAGGTGTGATACTGATTTCACTGCAAATCGCTTTCACCATGACGGTGATGGTAAATGCCGTGTTCATAATAAATGAGCGATCCAAATTAATGGCCAGACCCAGTGGTCTGGACGAGCCTAATACCTTCTACCTAAGTAGCACCGGATTCGGCGATCAGTTCAATTCGGAAGTGACTGAACGAGATGATTTGGAATTGCTCAGGAATCCGCCAGGTATCATTGATGCCACTCCTACCAATGCAATTCCGGTCAGCGGCAGTGGCTCCTCGGATGGAGTCCGCATTGAGAATGATCCAACCTTGCCCGCCACACCCGCCGCGGTCTACTTTACGGATGAGCACTCTGTTAACACCATGAATCTAACTCTAATAGCCGGAGAAAATTTTAGCGCTAGCGATATGACTTATCAAAGCTCAAACGAGCGCCGATATTACAGCAAAGCCATTGTTACCCTAGCTCTCGCTGAGAAGCTATTCCCCGGAGAAGGACTGGCTGCCGTGGGCAAATCCTTTTACAGAGATCAGGCTCCGGTACAAATTGTTGGCATTGTTGAGCGGCTACAGGCTCCCTGGCCAAATTCATTTTTTGTTGAACAGTCCATGTTGGTACCTCTGAATTTTACCAATGCTACTTCTACCTATCTAATACGCACTGAACCGGGACAGCGTGACCGACTAATGGTCGAAATTGAAGAGACCTTAGCAGGGAATAATCCAAACCGTATTATCCGCGGATTGAAGTCATTGCAGGAAACCCGAGAGGAAAGCTATCGACTCGACAGTTCGATGGCGACCATCCTTCTCGTGGTGATAGTTACCCTGGTGTTCATTACCTCGATGGGGATTGTCGGCCTTGCGGTGTTTGGCATCAATCGGCGCCGCAATCAAATCGGTACCCGCCGGGCTCTAGGTGCGACTGATTAACGCGCAGGCAAGCGAGTCCAGGCACGCCATGAACAAAACAGCCCTGAAAATCCTCAGCCCTACTCTTTTTCTAGCCCTGTGTACGGCACTGCTAAGCACGCAAGTGCACTCTGCCGAGGACGGCTGGCTCAGGGGTAGCTGTGAGAGCGGCAGCGGCGTCTACCGCTGGACCGATGGTGATCGCTACGAGGGCCAGTGCCTGAACAACTCCTTTCAGGGTCAGGGTACCCTCACCCTCAAGAACGGCGATCGCTATGAAGGCCAGTTTCAGCGTGATCAGAAGAATGGCCGTGGCGTCTACTTCTTTGCCAACGGCGATCGCTACGAAGGCCAGTTTATGAACGGCCGTCAACATGGCCAGGGAGTACTAAACCGGGCCAATGGCGAACGTTATGTAGGTCAGTACCTTAACGGTCAGAAGAGCGGTCGCGGTACCTTCTATTTCCTAAACGCAGATCGCTACGAGGGCAACTGGCGCGAAGAGCGCTTCGAGGGCCAAGGCGCCTATCACTTCGCCAATGGCGATCGTTATGAAGGCCAGTGGCGTGCTGGCGAGCAGGCACAGGGAACTTTCCGCTGGGCTGATGGAAACCGCTACGAAGGTCAGTTTAGTAATAACAAGCCTCACGGTCAGGGCACTTTTGATTGGACCAACGGCAATAGCTATAAGGGGCAGTGGCGGGATGGCAAGCAGCATGGTCGCGGCGAGAAAGAATGGGCCAATGGTGATCGCTATGAAGGGCAATGGCAGAATGACCAGATGAACGGCCAGGGCACTTTCTACTATGTGAACGGTAACCGCTTTACAGGCGGCTTCCAGAACGATCAGATTAGCGGCCAGGGCACTTACTTCTTCTCTAACGGAGATCGCTACGTCGGCCCTTGGCTACGCGGCGAGCGCGATGGTCGTGGGAGCTACACCGATGCCAGTGGCAATACGCAGGCAATGGAGTTTCGTGGCGGCCAGCGCCTCAACTAACTGCGCAATTTATAGCCGGTCTTGAATAGATAGTAGACCACTGCCAGGCAGGAAAACATAAAGATAAGAATACTCGCCAGAGACAGCATCACGCTGACCTCAGAGATCTCATAGAAACTCCAGCGCAAGCCACTCACCAAATACAACACCGGATTAAAATGGGAGACCGTCTGCCAGGGTTCCGGCAGCATGTCGGTGGAATAGAAACTGCCACCCAGAAACACCAACGGTGTGACGAGCAGCGTAGGCACTACCGACAACTTCTCAAAGTTATCTGCCCAGATACCCAGGATAAACCCAAACAGGCTAAACGACAGTGCGGTAAGCAGAATGAACACCATCATCATTACCGGATGAGCTATCTGTAGGTCGATAAAGAAACCCGCTGTAATCAAAATAATTATTCCGAGTATGACAGCCTTAGAGGCGGCTGCACCCACATAGCCCAATATTACTTCGAGGGTAGACACTGGGGCGGACAGCATCTCATAGACGGTGCCGACAAACTTTGGAAAGTAGATTCCAAAGGATGCATTCGAGATACTGTTGGTCAGCAGGTTTAACATAATCAGACCGGGCACGATGAAAGCACCATAGCTAATGCCGCCAACCTGATCGATGCGCGATCCGATGGCGGCGCCGAAGACGATAAAATAAAGGGACGTTGTAATTACCGGCGCCACAATACTCTGCACCAGAGTGCGTCTGGTCCGCGCCATCTCAAATTTGTAGATCGCCATAATGCCATAAATATTCATGACGACTCCTCGACCAGATTAACGAAAATATCTTCCAGCGAACTCTGCGTTGTATTCAGATCACGAAATGCAATATCGGCTAACTTGAGATCATCGATCAATGCAGTGATGCCTGTACGATCCCCCTGGGTATTGAAGGTATAGGTCAGTTGCATGCCGTCTTCACTAAGCTCTAGATTGTAGTCGGCCATACTATCCGGCACCGACGCGAGACTATCGCGCAGGTCAAGAATCAACTGCTTCTTGCCAAGCTTCTCCATCAACTTTTCTTTCTCTTCGATCAAGATGATCTCGCCATTGTTGATGACCCCAACCCTGTCGGCGATCTCTTCCGCCTCTTCGATGTAATGGGTAGTAAGAATTATTGTCACGCCCTCTTCTTTGAGTTCGCGCACGATCTGCCACATGTCTTTTCGAAGGGAGACATCTACGCCGGCGGTGGGCTCATCGAGAAATAATACCGTGGGCTCGTGTGAGAGCGCCTTGGCGATTAACACCCGGCGCTTCATGCCGCCGGACAGCGTCATGATCATATTGTCTTTCTTGTCCCATAGAGACAGCGAACGCAGAACCTTCTCGATGTGACTCGGGCTGGGCGGTTTGCCGAACAGCCCACGACTGAATGAGACCGTATTGAAGACAGTTTCAAACGAATCGGTTGTGAGTTCCTGCGGGACCAGGCCGATTATAGACCGAGTCTTGCGAAAGTCTTTGATGATGTCGAAACCGTCGACACTCACCGAGCCGGAGCTAGGGTTTACGATGCCGCAGACCACAGAGATCAATGTCGTCTTACCCGCACCATTGGGACCGAGTAAGGCGAGTATCTCGCCTTTCTCGATCTGCAGATTGATATCTTTGAGCGCTTGAAAGCCGCCGGAATAAAATTTATTCAAAGCGGTGATGCGTAGTATTGGATTTTCGTCACTTTTCATGGGCGGATGAGTATGAACACTGTCACAGCCAATTACAACACAAGCATGGGATGGGATATCTCCAAGCCTCTTAACAGCACGGCACTACTTTGGATATTCGCCGAAATAATTTCCGGCCGCCGCATCAACTTCCTACTCAGCCCCTAGCAGCCCACAGCAGGCCAGGCAACGGATTATGGTAAGGTTCTGCCTAGGCGTGCTACTTTACTTGCTCGCTGCCATGGGCACCGTTTGTCCCCATTTCCGAGCTCCGAATAAGCAACTCGGTGATGAATGAGGTAAGGCGGCGGCTTAAGGGCCAGAGACACAGGGCGAGCGATCGTCAAGGTCACAGTACTGCGACCCTCTGCAAAAAAGGAAGGGCGCGACATTGAGACGACTGAATAATCAAGCAATCTAGACGAGACAAACGCAATGAAACCAAGCAAATATTCTCTACTCCTGATCAGCGTATTCTTCTGCACGCTCTCTGCCCACGCACAAGACACCGTCGAGCCGTCACTCGATTCGGAAGAACTCGAGTTAACAAGCTGGCTGGATTCCCAGGAAGACAATATGCTCGACATGCTAGAGCGTATTACCAACATCAACTCCGGCAGTCTTAACAAGGCCGGAGTCGATGAGCTCGCTTCGATATTCAGCACGGAGCTGCGACAACTTGGTTTTGCTATCTCGACAATGCCGGGGGAAGTCATCGAGATGCCTAGCTGCCCGGGCAGTGACTACAATATCGATGTCGCTGATCATGTCCTGGCAAGCAAGAGTGGCAGTGGATCGCGGCTTCTGATGATGGGCCATCTCGACACGGTTTTTCCACCGGACAGCCCCTTTCAGGAGTTTAGCCGCGAGGGCGACACGATGTACGGGCCCGGCGTCTCCGACATGAAGGGTGGCCTGGTAGTCATGCTGTATGCCCTTAAGGCACTCAACGAAGCCGGTCAGTTACGAGACAAGTCTATTAGCGTGCTCCTTAATAGCGATGAGGAGATAGGTTCACTCTCTTCGCGTAAATATCTGGAAGAACAGGCCGCTGCCCATGACTGGGGACTGGTCTATGAGTCGTCTGGCAACAATCGACTGACACGTGAACGCAAGGGCTTGGGTCAGGCGCGTTTCGTTGTACATGGTAAGGCATCCCACGCCGGTGGTGCCCACGAGCAAGGCCGCTCGGCCATCAAAGAGCTTGCCTACAAGATCGTGCAGATAGAAAACATTACCGACTACGAGACTGGAGTCACGGTTAACGTGGGCGTGATCAGCGGCGGCGAAGCGCGAAATACTATCGCACCCTGTGCCGAGGCACTGATCGACCTGCGTTATCCAGAGGCGGAACAAGGCACTGATGCCGTGGCGCAGTTCGAAGAAATATTCGGCACTGTCTACAGCTATCCGGTAGATTCAGGAGAACTCACTACCGAGAGCTGGACCAATCTTCATCGCCCGGCAAAGATAGCCACGCCAGAATCGGATTATCTGCTCAATAAGACCATCGCCATCGGTCGCCTCCTGGGGCAGGAGCTGGGCGTTGGCGATTCTGGCGGAGGAACCGATGGCTCGCTAACGCAGTCGGTCGGCCTGCCTACTCTGGATTCCCTAGGCAGCGCGGGCACCGGCGCTCACTCTAACAGAGAGCAAGGCAGGGTTAGCTCGCTGGTCGAGCGCGCAAAACTGAGCGCGGTACTTATCCGTAGACTGGCAGCAGAATAAGTGTTCTTATGCAGCTAGATCAAAGGCCTGGCGATCAATGGGCACTGACGCAGGTCAGAATAATAATTGCCTGATGAAGAATAATAACGCTGAGGACAGCGAATGACTGCGAACTCCGAGAATGGCTCTGTAGACTCTGTTGGAAGCAACGAAACCCATGCATCACCACAGCTAGCGGCAGCAGCAAAGGCCTATCAGAACCCCTACTACCGCTATCTGGTTCTGGGGATCCTAACTGCCGCCTACGTCTCTAACTTCGTAGACAGGCAGGTCATTAATGTTCTCGCGCAGTACATTATCGAAGACCTGCAGATCAGCGATGGTCAGTTTGGCATGTTATCAGGCTTGGCCTTCGCCCTGATCTACACAACCCTAGGTATTCCAATTGCACGACTGGCCGATATCAGCAACCGTCGCAATATTATTGCTATATCAATCACCATATGGAGTGTGATGACTGCGGTGTGTGGTGCCGCACAAAACTTTGCACAACTATTTATGGCTCGCTTCGGCGTGGGCGTGGGTGAGGCCGGCGGTTCGCCTCCCGCGCATTCCATCGTCTCGGATATTTTTCCTGCGCACCAGAGAGCCACCGCCCTGTCTATCTACTCTCTGGGTGTCTATGGCGGAATCTTGGTTGGCACCGTAGGCGGTGCCTATCTGGTACGGTACTTCGACTGGCGCACGGCGTTTGTTGTGGTTGCCATACCGGGCATCTTTCTAGCCGCACTGGTTAGGTTCGTCATCAAAGAGCCACCGAGAGGCATGGCCGAGTCACGAAAAGATGTGGCACCCCCCGGTTTCTTGCGCGTTCTGAGTTTCCTCTGGGAAAGAAAATCTTTTCGCCATCTCTCCTTTGCCTGTGCACTGCATGCTTTCGTCACCTATGGCGTTGGTAATTTCATGCCGCTATTTCTCGGCCGCGTACACGACATGCCCATCATCGATGTAGGCTGGTACTACGGCCTGATTGCCGGCATAGGCGGCCTGGCAGGCACCTTCTTCGGGGGCTGGATGTCAGATCGCATCAGCAACAAGACCGGCGACAAGACCTGGTATGTCTGGATTCCCTTTATCTCCACGGTACTGGCCATACCCTTCGCCTTGATTACCTTTCTCGTTATGCCTACCGGCGTGACGGCGGCGTTCTCCTATCTGCTGCCTGTCTTCTTCGGTGGCTGGTATCTCGCACCCTGCATCGCATCGACACATTTTCTTGTCGGCATTCGCATGCGTGCGATGGCATCGGCAATCTTATTGTTCATGTTGAATTTGATTGGTCTGGGGCTGGGCCCAATGCTCACCGGCTTCGTCAGCGACTATCTGACGCCGAGCCTCGGGACTGATGCCCTGCGCTATGCTATGTCAGTTACGGTAATGGTGAATTGCTGGTGCGCCCTGCACTACTATTTAGCCGCCCGCACGATCAGAGCCGATTTCGATAGAGCGCCTGGCTAGCGGAGGCTAGATCGCTTCGAGGGCTTGTGCGATCTTGCTGACACCAATCACTTCGAGGCCGGCGATCTTGTTCTTCGGTGCGTTCGCCTTAGGTACGATGGCTCTTGTGAAGCCGTGTTTCGCCGCCTCTTGCAGGCGCTCCTGCCCACCGGACACCGGTCGAATCTCTCCGGCAAGCCCAACCTCGCCAAAAACGACCAGATCTTTGGGTAGGGATTTATCCTGGAAGCTTGAGACGATGGCGAGCAGCAGCGCCAGGTCGGCGCTGGTCTCGGTTACCTTGACGCCGCCTACCACGTTCACGAAGACATCCTGATCAGCCATATACAGCCCACCATGGCGATGTAGCACGGCGAGCAGCATAGCCAGACGATTCTGCTCCAGGCCGACGGCCACGCGGCGCGGGTTGCCCAGTTGACTGCCATCGACCAGCGCCTGTATCTCGACTAACAGAGGTCGGGTACCTTCCCATAACACCATCACTATCGAGCCAGGTGTGTCTTCCTCGGTACGCGCGAGGAAAATCGCCGAGGGATTCTTCACCTCTTTCAGGCCGGTCTCGGTCATGGCGAACACACCCAACTCGTTCACCGCACCGAAGCGATTCTTCTGCCCTCTGAGGATTCTATATTTGCTGTCGTTGCCGCCCTCTAACATGATGAAGCAATCGATCATGTGCTCTAACACTTTCGGGCCAGCGAGGTTTCCTTCCTTGGTGACATGGCCAACGAGAAACAGAACCGTGTTTGTTTGCTTTGCATACTGAATCAGATAGGCGGCGCATTCTCTCACCTGAGAAACACTGCCAGGTGCCGATGCCACATCGCCGCTGTGCATGACCTGAATCGAATCCACGACCAATAGCTGCGGTCGATGTTCCTGTGCCGCCTTGCAGATCTCCTCGACATTGGTCTCGGCCAGCATCTTCAGATTCTTCTCGGGCAGGTTCAGGCGCTTCGCGCGCATGCCTACCTGCTGCAGAGACTCTTCGCCTGTTACATACAGCGCCGGCTTTCCCGAATCTGCTAGCAGACACATGATCTGCAGCAGTAGCGTACTCTTTCCCGCGCCGGGGTTGCCGCCTATCAGGATCGCTGAACCGGGCACGAGACCGCCACCCAGAACTCGATCCATCTCATCGATAGTGCTGCTAAATCGAGGAAGCGCCTCTAGATCGATATCGGAGAGATTCTGCACATTGGATTTTTCGCCGGAATAACCCTGCTTGCGGAAATCGGCCTTGGTAACTGGAGAGCTACTGCCGGCATTGCCAAGATTAATCTGCGATAGAGTATTCCATGCCTTACAGGAGGCACACTGCCCCTGCCACTGGCCATGCTCGGTGCCACAGTCTGTGCAGACGAATGCGATTTTATTTTTTGACATAAGCGTTTTTCAATTATTGCTTCTTGATTCGACTATTTGATATCTGATCAAAGTACAGTCTCGGTGAGTCACTAGTCAGTATAGACAAACTCTACCCGCTTGGTGACCTTACAGAACAGTTCGTAGGAGATCGTGTCTGCGTAGCGAGCCACCTCGTCTGCCGGGAGATCGCGCCCCCAAAGCACAACTTCGTCGGCAATCTTAACCGACTCCATACCCGTCAGGTCGATCGCTAGCATGTCCATCGACACACGCCCCAGCAGCCCGGTGCGTCTCGGGCCGCCTTTGCACTTCACCACAACCGGCGTGCCATTCTTAGCCGAGCGTGGATAGCCATCGGCATAACCGATAGAGACAATCCCCACGCGGGTATTCTGTTTACAACGATAGGTAGCACCGTAGCCAATCGTTGCACCCGCATCGACATCATTAATGGCGATGATTCTGGCGCTGAGCGTCATGACGGGCTGCAGCCCAATCTCCTCGGCGCTACGACTGGCGAAGGGTGACGCGCCATAGAGCATGAAACCCGGGCGCACGAACTGATGATGCGTCTGAGGTAACTCCAAGATACCCGAAGACGCAGCGAGGCTGCCCTGCACCGGGCCCTGAGTCGATTCTGCTATCTGCTGTCTGAGCGCATCGAATTCCTCGATCTGACGCTGAGTGAATTCTATCGCTGCTGGATTATCGAGTTCATCGGCGCTGGCAAGATGAGACATAAGCACTACCTCGGTCTCGGGATGCCGGTGCAGATCGCCATAGACTTGCAGGGCCTGTTCTTTATTCAGCCCGAGTCGATTCATGCCGCTGTTGAACTTCACCCAGACCCTGCCGACACCGGAGAGAATCTCCGTCTGCAAATATTTCTGTATCTCCTCAAACTGGTACATCGAATGCACCACCGGCTCTATCTTATGATTGAGACAGAGCTCCATTTCTTCTCGATTGCGAAAGCCTTGGAGTAGAAGGACCGGTGTGCTGATGCCAAGGGTTCGAAGCTCCATGGCTTCTTCCAGCGATGCCACGGCGAGGGCGGCGAATTTCGTGTGTGAGGACTTTAGCGCTAATGCAACTTGTTCGACGCCGTGGCCGTAGGCATTTGCTTTTATAACAGGAATTATCTGTGCTTCAGGACTGTGAACACTTACCTGTGAGAGATTCTTCTTGAGTGCACGAAGGTCTATTGTGGCCCAAGCTCTTGGGAAGGACTCAGTCATGATCGATCCTGATCAGTGGCGGTGTGGCTATCCATGGGTGTAGCTGTCGTCGTACCTCGGTTGTGCATGATTTTCGAAGCGAGTGTACTTACCAACGAAGCTAAGCTTTACCGTCCCAATAGGGCCGTTACGCTGCTTGCCGATAATCACCTCGGCGATACCCTTGTCCGGCGAGTCTTCGTTGTAGACCTCGTCCCGGTAGATGAAGGAAATGATATCAGCATCCTGCTCGATCGCTCCAGATTCACGCAGGTCTGACATCACCGGGCGCTTGTTGGGTCGTTGTTCCAGGCCTCGGTTGAGCTGCGACAGGGCAATCACCGGACACTCGAACTCGCGCGCCAATAGCTTCAAGGAACGTGAAATTTCTGAAATTTCACCGACACGATTATCTCCAAAGCCCTTGATCTGCATTAGCTGTAAGTAGTCAACAACTACCATACCGAGGCTGCCATGTTCGCGCACTATTCGGCGGGCACGGGCACGCATCTCCATCGGGCTAAGCCCGGCGCTGTCATCGATGAATAGTGGGCGATCCTTGAGTTTTGCCACGGCGCTATTGAAACCAGGCCAATCTTCTTCGGTCAATTGTCCGGTACGCAGTTTCGTCTGATCGATCTTGCCGATGGAGGACAACATACGAAAGATCAGGCTCTGTGCCGGCATCTCCAGGCTGAATACCAGCACCGGCTTGTCTGTGTGCAAAACCGCATTCTCAACCAAGTTCATGGCGAACGCCGTCTTACCCATAGAGGGTCTTCCAGCGACGATAATAAGATCCGATTTCTGCCAGCCCGAAGTCATCTCATCGAGGTCTGTATAGCCCGTGGAGAGGCCTGTCAGGCTCCCGTCCAAACCGGCAAGTTCGTCGATTCTATCGACTGCCTTGCCCAGCAGGGGATTAATAGGAATCGGGCCCTGATCCTGGGGACGCTCGTCTGCGATATTAAAGACCTGCTGCTCCGCCTCATCCAATACCGCCGCAGCCTTCTTGCCGCCTGTGTTGTACCCACTGTTGGCGATACCGTTGGCGACACTGATCAGGCGGCGCAGGATTGCGCGCTCGCGGATAATTTCGGCATAGGCATGGATATTCGCCGTGCCTCTGGCGTTGTCTGTCAGTTCACTGAGGTATTCGACGCCGCCAGCACCCTCCAACTCATTCAGGCTATTGAGAGACTCCACCAGTGTCACGACATCGATAGGACTATTGGCTTCGCTCTGCAGCGACATGACGCGGAAGATAATTTGATGCTCGGGACGGTAGAAATCCTCGGGCAACAATACATCCGCCAGATTGTCCCATTCGGTATTGTCTAGCATCAGACCGCCCAATACCGCCTGCTCTGCATCAACCGAATGAGGAGGCACCTTCAATGCGGCAACATTGCTGATTTCACGGTTCTGGGAATTATCAAAAGACATGCGTAAATTCTATTTTTGCTTGGAAAATTTGGCGAAAAAAAACACCACCTGAATGCACAGATGGTGCTCTATGAAGATTACAAGGTCAAGGACAGAAAACGGCCCTGAAGACTAGATCCTAATCTTCCTTTGCATCCGCTTCGGCCGCTTCTTCAGCTGCTTCTTCTGCAGCCTCGGCTTCGATGATCTCTTCGATCAGGTTACCGTCATCGCTGACGCCCGCTGCGGCATCCAGGCCCTGCACGGCCAGAGTGATTGTAGCGGTCACTTCGTAGCCCAGATCCAATGCGACTTCGTAGTTGCCTAACTCGCGAATAACGCCGTTGGGAAGAAGCACTTCAGCCTTAACGATCTGAGAACCACACTGCTCGTTTAGCGCGTCGGCAATATTCTGCGTACCAACGGAGCCGAAAAGCTTGCCTTCGTCGCTGGCATTAACCTGCAGGCTAAGCGCCGCGCCATCGACAACTGCGTGACGCTTCTGCGCTGCGGCAACATTCGCATTATGGGCAGCCATTAGCTCTGCTCTGCGGCCTTCGAACTCAGCTAGATTAGTTTTTGACGCTGGAATCGCTTTTCCCTTAGGGAACAAGAAATTGCGCGCAAATCCGGATTTCACAGTAGCGGTATCGCCGATGTCACCCAGGTTCGCCATTTTTTCAAGCAAGATAACGTTCATTGGTTCTTCCTCATCTCAAATTCTTTTCTGACCCTGACTACGCAGTGTCTTATTCTATTTACGCCGACTTAGTAAGGCGCGTTCTAAAATCGTACCAACTGTCTAGAAGAGCCAGTAGTACTACCAGGTTAGCTATTAGCGGCAACACGATTAGCGCATACAGAACAGCTAACCAGAGGCTCGATAACTTCTTCGCCGCCACCACCGCATGTATTAAGGCAATGCCTGAAAACATCAGCGGTAAAACCAAATACAACATCCACGTTTGCGGGATGAGTATCTCAAAATTCGCCAGCATCATGCAGCTGACAAGGATCAGCGCTACTTTCTGCTCTACCCGAAGCCCATGGAATTCTTTCTGAAATCCACCCGGATTGAACAATGCCGCCTGCATCCAGCGAGCTAACATCAGCAAGATTATAGAAAGAAACATATAGACCGCGCCCATAAAGCTTGTCATTACATCTCTCAGCGCATCTAGCTGCTCGCCCTGAATAGCGTTTGCTTCGAAGTAGGGCTGCATCTGAAGAAAGATCAAATCCAACACTGCCGGTTGCAAACGCAAATAAATCTCTACGCAGACGCCAACGGCGATTGCGGCCAGCAGGGTAAATTCCCAAGACTCTGATGATCTCAGTAGTCCTGCCAACCCGGTAATTCCCAACAACATGATAAGAGGAACCGGATCGCCTGCCAGAGCCCATCCCCCTATCGGGAGAATGGCCCAAACCAAAACCTGCACGGCTTCTTGAAAGCCCTTACGCAACACAACTAAGCCGACAAGTACCGGACTTAGAAGGTTTAACAGCGGTATCAGACCTAGCAGCAGCACTGCCATGATGGCCTGCTTGCGTCCCTTCATTACGAATTCAGCAAGGCCGCGCATGCTTATAACCTTTTAAACTTGATGACTATCCGTGTAAGGGATAAGTGCCAAGTAACGAGCACGCTTAATAGCTGTAGCGAGCTGACGCTGATATCTAGCCTTCGTGCCTGTGATTCTGCTTGGGACGATCTTACCCGTCTCAGAAACATAAGCCTTCAGAGTCTCTAGATCTTTGTAATCGATTTGTACTGTGCCTTCTGCAGTAAATTTGCAGAATTTACGTCTACGAAAATAACGAGCCATAATATTTATCCTGTCTTTCTGTCTCTATTCTTTCTAGGAAAATTCTTTTCAAGAAAAGCGTGGGAACCAGCCGTGGCTTAGTCCTTCGACTCTTCTTCAGCAGGTGCCTCAGTCGCGGCGGCTTCTTCAGCAGGTGCTTCAGTCGCGGCGACTTCTTCGGCAGGTGCTGCTTCTTCAGCGGCTGCCTCTTCTGCAGGTGTTTCCTCAGTTTCTGCGGCTTCTGCCGCTGCTGCTCTAGCTGCTGCCGAGGCGGCGGCTGCATCGTCTTCCATCTTGCGCTTCTGCTCGGCACGCTGCTTGCGCTCTTTGCCTTCGCGCTCGCCTTTCAGAATCAGTGATTCCTCAGTAACAGGCGCCTTGGCCTTGATGACCAAGTTGCGTAGAACCGCATCATTGAAGCGAAATAGAGTAGTAAGTTCTTCCAAAGCCTCGCCATTGCACTCGATGTTGAGGAGTACATAGTGCGCTTTGTGAATCTTGTTTATTGGGTAGGCGAGTTGGCGTCTGCCCCAGTCTTCCAATCGGTGAATTTGGCCACCGCTATCGGCCATCAGCTGGGTATAGCGCTCGATCATCCCTGGGACCTGTTCGGACTGGTCGGGATGCACCAAGAATACGACTTCATAGTGTCTCATAGAGACTCCTTCTGGGTTAATGCCTTCCAGCGATCACTGATGTGCGTGGTAAGACAAGGAGTTATGTAGCTGCAGAAACTAGTCCCGCAGGTAAAAAAGAGGGGGAATTCTAGGGAAACTGGGGGTGGGATGCAAGCTTTAACGAGCCCAATGTGGGGCTAATGCATGATCTGTGAAGACTCAGCGCCTTCAAACAGACCTAGCACCCCCCACCGCCTACTCCTTCAGAATCCGCTGGCGCCTGGCCTCATACAGGCAAACGCCGGTAGCGACTGACACATTCAGACTGCTTAGGGCGCCGGCCATGGGTATTGAAACCAGAAAATCGCAGCATTCCTTGGTCAGGCGGCGCAGACCACTGCCCTCAGAGCCCATGACCAATGCTATTGGCCCATCCAGTTCCTGCTCATAGAGGGAGCTTTCCGCTTGATCCGCTGCACCCACCAACCAGATACCCTGCTCCTTCAGTTTATCCAGACAACGGGCCAGATTGGTCACCGAAGCAAGATTTACCGTTTCTGCGGCTCCGCAGGCAACCTTGCGTACCGTCCCATTCAACCCTACGGACTTATCTTTGGGGATGATCACCGCATCGACACCGGCGGCATCTGCGCTACGCAGACAGGCGCCTAAATTATGCGGATCGGTAACACCATCCAGAACGAGTAACAGAGGGGGATGATCGAGGCCCTGCAGCAGCTCGAAGAGACTCTTTTCCGACAACACGCTGTTTTCGAATTCGGCTATCGCGGCGACGCCCTGATGCACACCATCGAAGTCTTTCTCGAAGGCTTCCTTGCTCATCTCGCGAATAGCAATATTGGCGGCGCTCGCCAGATCGCGAACCTGGTTAATACGCCTGTCGTTTCTTCCTGACTGAATGAGTAATTGGCTCACCGAGCCGGGGCTCTGGCTTAGCAACTCCGAGACAGCATGAATGCCGATGACCTTTTCCTGATTGTCTTGCTTGCTGCTCATTACAGTCTTTTCTACTCAATAGATTGATAGCTTAAGCACGAGGCTTGGCATTCGGCTTCTTTCTGCGCCTGGACTTGGACTTCTTGCCTGGCGCGGCTGCTGCACTGTTTTTCTCAGTCGCCTTCTTCTTTTTCGGGGCTTTAGCACTTCCACCTCGGGTATCCGGTTCAGATTTCGCCGAGCGCTTCTTGTGCTTTGGCTTCTTCGAGGCCTTGCCGTCCTTTGCATTTTTCGACGGGCCCGCCTTCTTGCCATGTTTACCTTTAGTCTTTTTCGAATCGGACGGCTTTGATTTGCCAGCTCGCTTGGCCGCCTGTTTCAAGCCTATCATTTGCAGATCGATCTTCTTGTCGTCGAGGTCTACCCTTACTACTTTTACTTCCACGCTGTCGCCCAGGCGATAGGTTTTCTGGCTGCGCTCGCCGGTCAGGCAATGATGCACGGGGTCGAAATGGTAGTAGTCGTTACTCAGTTCGCTGATGTGCACCAAGCCTTCAACATAGATGTCGTTCAACTCGACAAACAATCCGAAGCTGGTAACCGAGGTAACGGTACCTACAAACTCATCACCAACACGGTCCTGCATGTACTCGCACTTCAGCGCATCGATGACGCTATAGCTAGCGGCATCCGCGCGACGCTCAGCGGTCGAACAGTTCTCGCCGAACTGGATCATGTCTTTCAGATCATAGGGGTAGATATTCTTTCGGGCCAAGTCCGCCGCACCGCTGTGCTTCTTCGTATGGGCGCAGGGCTTGCCGCGAATCAGAGAACGAATTGCACGATGCACCAACAGGTCGGGGTAACGACGGATGGGGAGGTGAAATGCGCGTAGGCCTCGAAGCCCAGGCCAAAGTGGCCTAGATTTTCTGGCTGATATACAGCCTGCATCAGCGAGCGTATCAGCATCGTCTGCAGCAGTATTCGATCGGGGCGGCCCGCCATCTGCCTCAGCACATACTGATAATCCGCCGGCTCCGGCTTGTCTCCACCGGGCAGGTGCAAGTCCAACTCTTTAAGAAATAGCCGCAGGTTCTCGAGCTTGGTTGGGTTGGGGCCTTCGTGTACGCGGTATAACGCGGGCAGCTTGGACTCCTCCAGGAGGCTTGCCGCCGCTACATTTGCACAGAGCATGCATTCTTCAATTATGCGATGAGCATCGTTGCGCACCACGGGCACGATCTCTCGAATCTTTCTGTCCTCACCGAATACGATGCGGGTCTCTGTCGAATCGAAGTCCATGGCGCCGCGGCTTTCTCTAACCGCCTTAAGCGCATGAAACAGGGAATATAGATTCTCGAAATCATCAATGAGTGACTCATGACGCTTTCTTAAGGTGTTCTGTATGCTCTTCTGTGCATCTGTCTCTGCCAATTCGATGATGTCGGAGACTTCGTTGTAGGTCATCCTCGCATGAGAATGAATTACCGCCTCATAGAAATTGTAATCGGTCATCTCGCCGCTTGCGGCGATTTTCATTTCGCAGACCATTGTCAGACGGTCGACCTTTGGCTTCAATGAACACAGGCCGTTAGACAATTTTTCCGGCAACATTGGAATCACGTGGCCAGGAAAATAGACGGAGGTTGCACGCGTAATAGCCTCTTCGTCCAGGGCACTGCCTATCTTCACATAGTGAGAGACGTCGGCGATTGCCACAAACAGTGTCCAACCCCCTCCCGGCTCCTGACGCGCATACACGGCATCATCGAAATCCTTCGCGTCTTCACCATCGATCGTAACGAATGGCACGTCACGCAGGTCTGCGCGGCCCGCAAGATCCTGCTCGCTGATCTCTTCGGAGTAACGCGCCGTCTCTTGCTCTACCTCTTCCGGCCAGATATGGGGAATATCGTGACTGCGCACGGCGACGTCGATCTCCAACCCTGGCGTGGTGCTATCGCCCAGGACTTCGACGATCTTGGCAATCGCCTTGCGCCGCTTACTGGGGTACTCGGTTATCTCTGCGACGACAAACTGACCGTCCTGCGCATTGCCGGCCTGCTGATCGGGAATTAGAATCTCATGGGCGACCCGCTTGCTATCGGGAACCAAAATTCCAAATCCCGATTCACGGTAGTAGCGACCCACTATCTGCTCGTAACGACGCTTCAGTATTTCGACGACCATGCCTTCGCGGCGGCCGCGGTTATCGAAGCCGGAGTGCCGAGCGAGCACCTCGTCGCCATCGAATAGTTTCTCCATCTCGCGCGCGCCGAGGAACATATCGCCGGAGCCGTCCTCAGGAATAAAGAAGCCGTAGCCGTCTTTGTTGCCCTGTATACGCCCTTTCAGCAGATCCATGTGTGCGGCGAGCCCAAACAGGCCACGTCGGTTGCTGATGATCTGGCCGTCGCGGCTCATCGCGATCAGGCGCCTACGCACCGCCTCGACAGGCTCTTCATCGCTAAGCTTCAGGTGCGCGCAGAGTTCCGGATGGCCAATAGGCTCACCGATTTGCTCTAGGGTTTGAATGATGTATTCCCGGCTGGGGATGGGATTGGCGTAGTTTTCAGCTTCTCGCTGAGCGAAGGGATCTTTCGTATTTCTGGTTTTTGACATTAATATGAGTACTGTAATTAAGAAGCGTCTATTATACACCCTGCGCTGTGACTTGTCTGTGACAGCAAACGCTCCCTAGACTAGGCCTTTGAGTATTGACAGCATAAGTCGCTCTCGATAGAGTTGCGCTCCGGTCGAAAAGACTGACCCATCTAAGATTATGCCCAGGTGGTGGAATTGATAGACACGCTAGCTTCAGGTGCTAGTGATCGCAAGGTCGTGGAGGTTCACTAATTGCGTAGCAATTTGGACGCCCGCTTTTCAGGGCGCCCCGCAGGGGTTGAAATCGGCCTAAGGCGATTTCAATCAACTCCTCTTCGGCCAGCGAGCACAAACATCCTCGAAGACACTGTATTTTTACTCTGCCCACAATTGTTGACAGGCCCTGCGGCTCTCGATAAAGTTGCGCTCCGGTCGAAAAGACCGACCCATCTAAGATTATGCCCAGGTGGTGGAATTGGTAGACACGCTAGCTTCAGGTGCTAGTGCTCGCAAGGGCGTGGAGGTTCAAGTCCTCTTCTGGGCACCATTACATCCTGCTTACTATTCACTCTTGTGAGAATTTGTTTCCCAATAGCTTCGAGCCGCAGAGGCCTATCCAGTCGGCAATCGTAGATTGTCACCGTAAACATAAATCCAAGCAGGTGCTGCTAATCAGTGCTTAGCTGACACCAGTCGGTCCGCCGATTCAATCAACACCTGGCTGAAATTGAATTTTGGAATGGCGTTATCGAAGGACGTATTTTCTGCAGCGGGCAAAATCACGAACAGGGAAAGAGAAAGGATAGATATGGCGTAGAACACGAACAGTCTAGTTTTCATCAATATTGCTCCCTTATTATTTTAGTTTTGGGGCAGATCAATTAACTCACTACCTTAATAGTGATCCTAGCGGGTCTAAATGTCACGTTATATGGGTCAGTAATTACATGTTTTTATGTACAGTGGTTTAGGCCTTATGGCACAAGATAACCAGCTGTCAGGAGATTCTCTTATTAATGCACTGTATCTCCCAAAAAGAGCAGAACTTGAAACAGCCTATTACCTAGAACTAGTCGATGACATGGAGTCTTTCAAACTATTGCATGCAGTCTCGTTAGCTGCCGGTATGGATTCATCTTCGGTGTCTTGGCGGCTAAGCCCTCCCCTTGCCTAAGACTCAAATTCCAATAAGAAACGGTAGGTATTATCCGGGCTGTTGTTATCCAAGCCAAAGATTACTCCAGCTTCCCAGTGGAAGCTCTGCGCACACCCAAGGATGCGCTACCCATGATCACCGGACCCAACCCCATAGAATTCTGCCCGGTATAGAGCTCCGGTGCACGGATGAGCATCCCTAACAAGAGCAGACGCTGGAGTTAATTGCCCAGCCTCTGCAACCTATCACTTAGAAATTGAAACCGATTAGCAAGGTCCGCACTCGCGGAGATTTCGCGGTCATATTCTTGCCCCAATGCTTGCAGTAGCGTCGCAGCCTCTGCTAATCGATCCGATCGGATAAGCCAATTGATCTGGTAGAGAGCGACACGCGCGTCGGATCGCAGTTTGAAAGACTCTGTCGCCAGTCCCGCGGCGGCGCTAAAGTCTTCCGCCGAAGCGGCTAATAGAGCGCTATAGAATAGTAAGTCCGCCTGACTAACACTGAAGTTTTCATTCGCAGTCAGCTCGCTCAGGACTAACTGAATCTTTCCCAACGGCGCATTCGGACATCTTCCCTCCAGTATGCCGAAGACCAAGTTATTCAATGAGAAAATGACTCCATAGTCATGGGGGGCTTGGCCCGACTGTCTGCGCAGAGTCTCGTCCTGTGGGGGTTCTATGCCCGGCAGAATGCAGGAGAATTCCAGCCATCTAATATATGGCGAGATGCTCAGCTCTTCGGCATCGATGACCGTCATGTGATAGTCGAATGCGACTTGAAACTGTCCAGCCTGGCTTAATTTTTCCACAAAGTTGGACTGCGCTCTTGGTGAGCCCGGGTGTTGTTCAACGGCAGCATAGGCCTGATCCAGGGCATTACCCCACAGCGTGGTCTGGCGCACGGTTGTAACTGACATGAACAGCATGGCAACTACTGCAATCGCTATACTGGCATTTCTCCATCTCGCTTCGAGTTGCGGCAGTCGATCACTGATGCTGACAACAAGCGCAAATACCGGGCCTAGAAGAGACAAATAATTGCGGTGTTCAAAATAGTATTCCAGGGGAAACACAGTTGATTCCAGTGCGTGGCCGGCGAAGAACCAGAGAACGGCAAAAGCGAACAACGGCCACTGCTTTCGCTTACTAATTGCGGTAGCGATCAATCCGACCACTAACAACACGCTTAAGACGAGAGGCAATCCTTCGGCTGTTGCAAAATCATCATGGAATACGCCGTAGTAGTTAGGCAGTAGCAAGGCAATATTCAAAAGATAGGTTACCAATACTGGAAATTGCGTTAATACGCGCTCGGCGAAGCTAAACGGCTTCAACTCATAACCTTCCAAGGTGCCTGGCATAATAATAAGCCCCAGCATGCCGATCACAACCGTCGCCCCTAGCAGCGCCTGACGGAATGTTCGCAGCAGCTTGAGCCCCGTGTTCGAGAACAACGTGTACTCGAGAACGAGCACATACAGGTAGACCAACACCCCATTCTCTTTGCTCAGTAACGCCAGAAACACAAAGAGAACGAGGCCCACCAGCATTAGACTTATGCCACGCACCCTCTCATCCTGCAGCAAGAGCTCACGCCCTAACAGATAGAATAGGACAGAAAGCAGGCTAAACGCTGCCGAGAGCAGAGTCATCCTCTGCACTACATACAATACAGAAGACACCTGGATCGGATGTGCAAGCCAGATAAAACTCAGAGCCGCTATCGCCGCCATGGGCAGCCCCTGTTTACGCCATTGCCGTCCTATTAGCACGCAGCAAAGGGCTAGCAAGCAACCGTTGACGAGGTGGATTAGCAGGTTTACCAACTTGAAATTGCGCGGGTCGGGCCAAGACTCGTGTTGAAGCAAGAAGCTAAATATGGAAATTGGACGCCCCAGAACCCCTGCAAAGCCTGTTGTGGCAAGGTTGAGAATATCATTGCGGCTGGGATTTTCAGGGAGCTGACTAATGACGTTGAGGTTGGGCGTGTCATCGAGCAGAAACGGACCACTCAGGCCGCTCCAATACATTGCCACGACGGCAAGTGCCAGAACAACTGTCAGTCCAGTCGCGATAAAAACTTGAGTTCTAATCGTGAGGCCTCGTGCACATATCCGTGGTTAGACGGCACGATCATAGCGCATCTGGGCAGCTATAGCAGAGTGCTATTTGAGCGAACTGGATCGCAGGCTTAGCAGGGGAACAATGTAAACCTGGGTGCTGGATAGACGGCGCTAGATTGATCTAGCGCGCAAGCATGGCCACCAGCAATTTTATCTGCGCATCATCAAGACGATTTGCGAAGGACGGCATCACCCCACTTCTGCCGGCTGCAATGGTCTGCGTAACGGATTCTAAATCACCACCGTAGAGCCAAATATTGTCGGTGAGATTCGGCGCGCCCAAAAGTGGATTTCCAACACCATCGAGGCCATGACAGGCGACACAATTCTGCTGGTAGATCGCCTGTCCGGGATGACCATCAGCCTCGCCAAACTTAGTTACATAGTCGGCCACTTGATTCACATTTTCATCGCCAAGAATCGATTGCCAGGCGAGCATATTAGCCACCCTGCCACCTCGAATCGTCAGCTCGATCTGCTCGGCACTGGAACCCCACTGCCAATCGATATCCATCAAGTTGGGAAACAACGATGCCTGACCTCTGCCATCGGGACCATGGCAGGCGGAGCACTCACGCTTGAAAATACGCTCCGCTGTTTGCATGAGCCCGAGATCATTCTGAATATCTGAGAGATCTGCATTCGCGACCTCTGCTCTGGCGCCTTGAAAACTCTCCTCGAAGTTTGCGTAACTCTCGACAATGCGCGAACCCTGCGACCAATTGAGCAAACCTTTATAGGAGCCCAGACCTGGATACAGCATAAGATAGACCAAAGAGAAGACCAGCGCCGCCAACAACATCCAGAACCACCAAAGCGGTGGCGCGTTCGAGCCCTCTCTGAGGTCGTTGTCCCAGACAGGTTCCGCCTCGGGGTGCTCGGAAGCATTGGGCGCGAAATAGACGCTAAGGATTATCCAAAAAAGTGTCGCGAGGGAGACACAGGTCAGAACGATGATCCAACCACTCCAGAATCCTGTTGGCAAATCAGCCATGGTAATCTTCGTCCTCTAAGGGTATGCGTGCAGCCGCATTAACTTCTTCATCGTTGCTCTTGCTGAAAAACCAGATGGCGACTCCGATCATGAAAGCCATAACGAGCATGTCGCCTAAAAATATAAACATTGTCATATCGATATATCCTCGCTCAGACCAGTGCCGAGCATTTGCAGGTATGCGATAAGCGCATCGATCTCCATTAAGCCTTCCAAGTCTGCATCGGCCGCGGCTATTTCTTCGTCGCTATAGGGATGGCCCAGTCTTCTCAGTGCTCGCATCTTCAGGCTGGCCTTGCCAGCCTGAATGGCATCGCGTTTTGCCAACCAGGGATAGCCGGGCATGATGCTCTCGCTAACCACTACTCTTGGATCTATGAGATGAATGCGATGCCAATCGTCGGAAAACTTTCCGCCGACACGGTGTAGGTCCGGACCCGTTCGCTTTGACCCCCAAAGGAAAGGACGGTCGTAGACAAACTCACCCGCTCTCGAATACGCACCATAGCGCTCTACTTCCGCTATCAATGGGCGAATCTGCTGCGAGTGGCAGACACTGCAGCCTTCCCTGATATAGATGTCACGCCCGGTCAGTTCGACTGCGCTATAGACTCTGGTTTCGGCTGCAGCCGTTTGCAGACTCTCCTGATTCAGAACCGGCACAATCTGTACCAGCCCGCCTATGGCAGACACCAAGAGGATGCCAAATATCAGCAGGCCGGTGTTTTCTTCAATCTTCTTATGTAGGGAAATTGCACTCATTAGTTTATTCCGAATGCTGGGTCTACCGGCGGCACACTAACCTTAACCGCTTTTTTACCCGCCACTGTCTTGTAGAGGTTATAGGCCATTAACACAGTGCCGATGAGAAAGATCAGCCCGGCAATGAGACGCAGGGTATAGAAAGGCGTCATGCTGGACATGATGTCCTTGAAACTAAAGCTCAGCTCACCGATCTCATCCACGCTCAACCACAGCAGGCCTTGAGAGAGACCTGCACCCCACATGGCCATGATGTAGAGCATGGTGCCGGCCAGAGCCATCCAGAAATGTATGTTAGCCAAACGCACGCTATATAACTCGCCACCGACCAGGCGCGGCACCATATAGTAGAACGTGCCGTAGGTGATCATCGCGTTCCAACCTAGAGCACCCGAGTGCACGTGCCCGATAGTCCAGTCAGTGAAGTGACTGACGACGTTCACACTGGGGAAGGACATCATCGGCCCTTCGAATGTCGCAAGACCATAGAAGGCTAGAGATAGAACGATAAACTTGAGTGCAGGGTCGGTCTTCAGCTTCTCCGATGCTGAACTTACCGTCATGATGCCGTTGATCATAGTGGCCCAGGACGGCGCCAACAAGATCACGCTCATTACCACTGCAAGTGACACCACCCACTCGGGTACCGCACTGTAATGCAAATGGTGAGGACCGGCCCAGATATAGCTATAGGTAAACGCCCAGAAAGCGACGACGGAGAGCCGGTAGCTCCAGATAGGCCTGCCCGAATGCTTCGGCAAGAAGTAATACATCATGCCAAGAAAACCGCCGGTCAATAGGAAGCCCACCGCGTTGTGTCCATACCACCACTGCACGACGGCATCTTGCGCGCCTGCATACAAGGAGTAAGATTTACCGATGGTTACAGGAATAGCTAGGCTATTTACGATGTGCAGCATCGCGATGACGATGATAAGCGCACCATAGAACCAGTTTGAAATATAGATAGGGCGGATCTTACGATTCGCAATAGTGCCGAAGAATACGACACCGAAGCAAACCCAGACGATGGCGATAGCTATATCGAATGGCCATTCGAGTTCGGCATATTCTTTCGCTGAGGTCCACCCTCCGAGTAGCGAGTAGCGACAAGCCACCTAACAATACGATCAACTGCCATGAGAAACAGCAGAACAAGGCTAGCTTTGGCGCGAACAAGGGAACGTGAGACGTTCTCTGTACACTATAGAAGGCGGTTGCCATTAGTGCCGAGACGCCGAAGCCGAAAATAATACCATTGGTGTGTAGGGGCCGCAGACGACCGAAGCTGAGCCAGAATTGCCCGAAGTCAATTGTGGGCCATACCAGTTCAGCCGAGATGTAGACACCCGCCACCATCGCCAGCACTGCCCAGATCACTGCAAACTGAATCAGGTGTATTACGACCTGATCATGATACAGATTACTGTTTTTGTTACTCATTCAATTGATTCCAAGTTTTCGTCTTATGCTGCCATTTTTACGCTTAGGATTAGCCCGTGTTTTCGTTACACGCCGAGTAACGGCCCCACGCCTATGGTCCAGAGCATCATACTCAGGCCCAATAAACTTACGGCGGCTACCAAGAGCCAGCCTACTAATGACGACGCCATTAGCATCCCCTTTTCCGACGTGATCCCTAGTGCAATAGGTATGCCCTTATAGAGGAGATACATACTCCAGATCATTGTCGGAATTATTATCAATATGTTGACGAACACATCGGGGAACAGATGTGCCGAACTGCCGATCGCCAAGGGTTCGCCGACAATCGTTATCAGCGCGACATGACGCCCAAATGGGGCGCTTGCGCCGAAGGTAGCGCCCATCCAGTGACTAATCAGAGAGGTACTTAACAGACCGAAGATGAGCACTACAAAATAACCAGCGCTGACCATGAGCAGTGCCTGTGTCGATAGCATCAGGGGCTCGGCAGCACCTAGGCGCCAACCAAAATTGGCCGCGCCGATGAGAGAGAATATTGGCGGCAGAACAAGCAACCAAATAGAGTAGCGAAACAGAACGCCCAGCGGCGACGGGTCTGTTTCGCTAAGCTGCCGGAAGGCCTCCATCGGTTGATAGAAAGACTTAAACAGCAAGAAAGAATAGATATCTGTACTCATAGGTCCTGTGCCCAATCAACTTCTTTGCGAAGTTTAGACCAACTCCCTCTTCAAACGGTGATAAGAATAGCGCGCTGTAGTCTCAATCTACTGATTCATCATTGCGAATCGAATCAGACTTAAACTCAAACTTAGACTGTGAACAGATTGCTTCGACGGGGCAGATTATACCCAGGCCACAAAAAGCTTACTTGATCTACCTCAAGGAGTCCTGGCCCCGCGGCATAGCCTTATCGGTGACAGACTCTAACTACTTCTCGAATTAGCGATCTGTTACCACAGTAAAACTATAGGAGCCTTCGTAAACCGCAGGGTCTTCTGCAACCACCGCCGTCCACTGCACCACGTAATCTCCGTCTGGAATAGACGGGTTGGTGATTTCGATCATGAGATCATCGGCACCCATGGTGTGGAAGCCACGCAGGTCGTAGTTGCCCCCCGGGCCTGTCAGGCTAATCCTGCTATTGGGCACATCCGGCAAGGCATTGAAGTAGAGGCGCAGGTTACGCGGAGCTCGATTCAACACTGAATCAGCAGCAGGCTCCGCCCCTAAAAATGGAGTGGGCTCGCTGCTGCCGACACAGCTTATAAGAGTAACTGCGATAGCGGCTATAGCTAATAGTGATCTGAAGTTTCTGCGACCAGGCATGTTGAACAATCCTCTGTGATTTTCTACTGACTTGCTGTCAATGAATTCTCTTATCGTGAAGTTACTGAAGTAACTTTTAGGGTCGAAGTGTAACCCTTTAGGCACTCTAGTTCATTGCAAGAATGGTGTCCGCGACAATATGACGCGTGAGGCGTTTGTCAGTGGTAAGAGGGTAGTTGCTAGAGGGAACTGCGGTGCTGACTGCCGAAGGCGGTTAAGGACTAAACGCCTAGTGTTGATCTCGCTGCTTCTTCACCGCAGAGAGCTCTTTGGCGAATTGATCGAGCTTCATTCTAATTTCGTCTTCTTTCTGCTTCTTTAGAAAGCTCATATCGCTATCCGCTTTCGCTTCTTCGATGGCCTCCTGGATTGCATCGGTTATTGGCTTGTCTATTGCTGCTTCAGCAGATTTGTTCATTCGCTATAACTCCAGCTATTGCGTCCAACTTCTAGTGCCGGTCAATTTGAAACAGACGGTATGTGTGATTTCCAGCCATACCATGTGTCGGTTTTTATTCTTATTTTGGCCTCTTCTTTAAAAGAGCCCTGCAAATTACTGCCGGATTGTGTCACTCGTACTGTAATTATCGAGACTACAACCGCGCTTCTTACGTTTAAAAATCAATAATTTAGCTACATCTATGGAGCGCAACATATAGTGTAAGTCGGCCGAAGTCAAACAATATCTAGTGCTTTCAAGCGCTTATAGAGCGCATTTCGGACCCAGAATATAAATGGTATATCTGCCCCCTTCGCCTTGTGTCACTGCATTCTAAAGCAAATAATTTCAATAATTTCTGATACTTAGGTGCTCGCCAGCGCTGTCATATAAAAACAAATAAAAACAAATAAAGGACATCCAAATTAAAAAAGGGACACCCAATTGATCTAAATTTCCTGAGAATTGAGTCGTCAACCATAGGTTTAAGCCAGGTGATGGATTTTTGATCAATGAATTTTCGACGCGCCCAGGTAATCGTGACGCGAATCCGCACTTCCTGAGTATTAAGCACGCTAAAGTGTCGATAGAGGATATCGAGAGACGGTGTTTTGGTGATTATGGGTGCTAGCCCAAGATGAGGACAGAGGTGATCTAGGCGCTGCCGTATAACAAGCGAGAAGAATGAACACCCCTTACCCATTTATGCGGATGCTTCAAACTCACTCCAGACTTGATACGGCTTTCATGAAAATGAACCAATGCCGATTCGGTTCCTGCCGCCACGGAGTAGTGGTGATGAAACCCGGTGACGCTCTTTATCCAGGCTTCGCCATCTATGCCCAGCTCATTTAGGAGCCTGTTCTTCTCATCCAAAGTATCTGTGATCCTGTGGGCAGAATATTCTTCTGGATGAAGTGCTTTGCAGGTTGTCTCCAGCAAGTCGAAATAGCTTTGCGGGGAAATTGCCAAGGGATGGTATGACGCCTCACTAGCCCCACCTATTTCGGACATTGGGCGTAGCTTAGCCTGTCTGTCGCCGGCCTGGCGACCGACCAGATGTTTCGTATTACGGCGTGTAAGAAGACGATGTTGCCGGTAGCTTCGATTCTTCACTTTCTTCGCATGATTAATCAATCGCTCCTGAATCGAAGTGAAATCACTCCCCTCCAGTGAATCGGTAACGCCAGCCCGAACAGGATTTAGATCCACGTAGGCCATACACGTTACCAACGCTTTCTCATCTAGCAAGGCCTGACTCTTGAACCGCCCTTCCCAGAAACGACCACTGCATGCATCTTCTCGATTCGCCTGACGGGCAACGGTTTCGTTCACACAGCGCATGAACCAGCTAATATCCATGAGCCGCTCCCGCCACAGACTCACTTGATGCTGCAGGCGCTTCTGCGCCGCCTTGCTCGATTTGTTTTTCTGTAGGGTGGCTATCAGGGCAGCATTACGCGGAAATAGTGCAGTCCATCGTCTGATTACTTCTGCATCATCCCAATCTTTCGCTTGCTGCTCGTTGACGAATAAGACCAGATGGTAGTGATTACTCATAATGGCATAGGCACAGATATCGATTGAAAACTGTGCTGCCAAGGTCTTGATTCGCGTCACCAGCCACTGCTTACGGTGATCGAAATTTTTCCCGCTGACCGGATCGTCGCCACAGAGATAGGCGCGGCGCACACAGCGTGAGATACAATGATAATAAGGTGTATCTTGCAGCGACACTTGTTGGTATCTGGCTCGGGTCATCGGTGTTTGCTATGTCACTCTGTTCCAGTTGTTGTTCTTGCTTTGGTCGAAATTGTCTGCCGTTTACAGCCAGGACAAAATGCAAGCGGACCGCCGATTTTAGAGGGTTTGTAGTACTATGCAAGGCGAAATTAAAAAGTGTTAAAGTGGCAGTGACACAACAGTAATGAAATAGGGATTGAGGTAGTAATGAGAATCGGAGTTGACTTAGGTGGCACGAAGATCGAGGGGATATTGCTTGCACCTAATGGTGAGGTAGTAGAAAAGATTCGCGTCGATACACCAACGGAAAAATATTCAGATACGGTCGAGGCGCTATGCCAAGTAGTCGAAGAGCTTCAGCAGAAAGCCCTTCTGAAACAATGCACGGTCGGAATTGGGACTCCTGGCGCTTTATCTGCAAAGAATAAAAATAATATCGAGCTAATGAAGAACTGCAATTCGATCTGCCTCAATGGCGAACCGTTAAAGCTCGATATCGAGAAACGACTGGGCTATGAGACCAGAGTTGAGAACGATGCGAATTGTTTCGCACTTTCCGAGGCCTGCTATGGCGCGGCGAGATCTGCCAGGACGGTTTTCGGTGTGATCCTGGGTACAGGAACAGGTGGCGGTATCGTAATAGACAAGCGGTTACACACCGGTCCGAATCGCATCGCCGGCGAATGGGGACACAACTGTATTCCCAGTTCGGTTCGCAAACTGATTACTGAAGATCGACGCTGCTACTGTGGCAGACAGAACTGCAACGAGACGGTTCTCTCTGGCCGAGGACTAACGCAGACCCACTTCGAAGCGAGCGGAGTCGCGCTAGAAGCCACGGAAATAGCGCGCTTAGCGGCTAACGGCGATAGTCACGCGAACAAGACTATACAGACCTACTGCGAGCAGTTAGCTCGATGTCTCTCTAGCGTAGTGAACTTTTTTGACCCGGAAATGATTGTCCTGGGCGGGGGCTTATCGAACATTGAGCAGCTGTATGTGCAGGTTCCGAATCTCATGCGTGAGCATGTGTTCACAGACAATATGCTGACCGAGCTAGCGGCACCTCAATTTGGCGATGCTAGCGGCGCCATCGGTGCCGCCTGTCTCTGGCCTCTCGACTAAAGATCGAGTATCGGTTTTATGCGTTGAAGGGATGTCGCAAGACAATAGTTTCTTCACGATCAGGGCCGGTAGAAATAATGTCAACTGGCACCTCTACCGTCTTCTCAATGTACTGAATATAGTCTCTAGCATTCTGCGGCAGATCGTCAAGACTCTTTGCACCGACTGTAGACTCTTTCCAGCCAGGCAATTCTTCATAGATAGGCTCGAGAGATTTGTAACTTTCGATATCCATCAAGCTGCCCGAAGTGTTGTCACCTACACCAGTATAGCCCGTGCAGACTTTGATTGTATCCAACCCATCAAGCACATCGAGTTTGGTTAGACATATGCCCGATACGCTATTAATACGCATGGCCAACTTAACGGCACAGGCGTCGAACCAGCCACAACGTCTATCGCGCCCTGTGGTAGCGCCCTTCTCGTGCCCAACTGTCGCCAGGTGCTTCCCGACATCGTCGAACAGCTCTGTGGGGAAAGGCCCGGAACCGACACGTGTGGTATAAGCCTTGGTAATTCCTAATACATAATCCAGATAGAGCGGACCAAAGCCGCTGCCTGTCGCCGTGCCACCCGCAGTGGTATTAGACGAAGTAACGAAGGGGTAAGTGCCATGATCGATGTCCAGCAACGAGCCCTGAGCACCTTCGAATAGTATGTTGTCTGCGTTCTTACGGTGCTTGTGCAGGATGTCGATTGTATCTGCCACCATCGGTCGAACCTGCTCCGCCAACTGCAAGTACTGATCGAGAGTTTCTTGATAATCAACGGTCGCCACTTCGTAGTAATTACTCAACATGAAGTTGTGATACTCCATGAGCTCGGCAAGCTTCGACGCGAAATGTTCTGCGTTGAGTATGCCGGCAAGGCGTATGCCGCGTCGTGCGACTTTATCTTCGTAAGCCGGGCCTATTCCTCTGCCGGTAGTACCTATCTTGGCACTACCCTGCTTAAGCTCTCGCGCCTGATCCAGGGCGATATGTGAAGGCAGGATAAGTGGGCAGGCGCCGCTGATTTTAAGACGGTCGCGCACTTCTATGCCGGTGCTCTCCAGCCCTTCGATCTCGTTCAGTAAGGCTTCGAGGCTTATTACCACACCATTACCGATCACGCAGTCTACGCTCTCGCGTAAAATACCCGACGGCAATAGATGCAATACGGTTTTCTTGCCGTTGATTACCAGCGTATGCCCTGCGTTATGACCACCCTGAAAGCGAACTGCGACCTTAGCCTGGTCGGTTAAGAGATCAACTATCTTTCCCTTACCTTCATCGCCCCACTGGGTGCCAAGTACTACTACTGATTTTGCCATCGTCCTCTACTCAATTCCTTAGCGTTAGTTTAAACGCTACGTTAAATTCTCTACTGTCCACTTGCCATCGACTAGCTGCAGTTGCCGATCACAATTCAAGTCTTGTAGTTCTTCAGTCGCGAGCTCACTGGCCAAAAGATTGATAATCACAATCTCACCATCTGCTCGCAATTTCGCAATCGCATCCAATAGCTCCCCTTCATTACCACTCGGCGCCACTATTGTTTTCTTCTGCGTAAATGTCTTACTGCTTAGCCTGGCGATCGTCTTAAGATCGCTGTCAAAACCCGAGGCAGGTCGGGAACGGCCGAAGACCTCACCGATGTGGTCATAGCGACCACCCTTTGCCACTGCACGGCCATAGTTCGGCGTATATGCAGCGAACACTATTCCTGTGTGATATTCGTAGCCACGCAACTCACAAAGATCGAAACACATATTCATTTCGGGATGACGCTGCTTGACCCCTTCTACTATCAATACTAATTCCAGCAATACTTTCATTACCGCATTCGACGCGTTCTCGAAAACGCTCAAGGCCTCTTGCAGCACAGACTCATCGCCACTTAATCGCGTGAGTTGCTTCAACATAGCATTCAACGAGGCATCCTCTACAGAGGCATTCAAAACCGCATCTATTTCGTCATAGGCCTTGCGCTGCACGGCATCGAACAGCTTCGCTTCGGTGTCTGAATCTATCGCTGCTTCTTTAACAAGGGCACGAAAAATGCCCACGTGCCCCAGCACGATGTAGACATCGTCGATTGCTGCCGCGTTCAACGTGGCGTACATAAGACAGATCAGTTCAATGTCACACTCGACACCGGCATGACCGTATAACTCTGCACCAACACGAATGGGAACTCGCGATGCCAATAACCCGCGGGGCTTGGTGTGCAGTACGTTGTCTGCATAGCACAGCCGCACCGGACCATCTCTATTCAGGCAATGCGCATCGATTCGAGCAGCCTGCGGGGTAATGTCTGCACGAATTCCCATCATGCGACCACTTAACTGGTCGGTGATCTTAAATGTATGCAGGTCTAAATCGTGAGATGAACCGACTAGCAAAGAATCCAGGTATTCGATCAGCGGCGTAATCACCAGCTGATAGCCCCAAGACTCATAGAGATCCAATAGCTGGCGCCGCAAGTATTCCAGCTTGCTAGCCTCTAAGGGGAGAATTTCCTCAACACCATCAGGAAGTAACCAACGTTTTGCAGAAGTCATGTCTATTCAGCTTTCACTAGGTAAATCTAATAAATTTATACGTTTTTAATTAATAATCAGAAGCAAGACCGTGCCGGCCAACATGCTTCCCAAACCTATCATGCGCATGGTGTTGTCATCGATCTGATCCAACATCAACAACATCTTTCGCCATCTGCCCGGGCTGATGAAGGGTATCACCCCTTCTATTACAAGCATCAGACAAAATGCTACGGCCAATTCATGCCACATAGTCTTGCCTCTGTTCTTGTAACTAGCCATAACACAGCTATGCGCACAACAAAAAAAGTAAACCTGAAGCGCTGAACGCGATTCAGGTTTACGGTTTTCTAACTCTTCTGATTTTTAGCTATTCCACTGCTTGAGCGGAGCTTACTGTGAAATCCCGTTCTTCAGATACTTGAAATAGTCACTATCCGGATCGAGTAGAAGCACATCGCTCTTCGAGCTAAATGTTTCCCGATAAGAATTCAGACTTCGAGTAAAAGCATAAAATTCAGGATCTTTATTGTAGGCATCGGCATAGATAGCAGTTGCGGTAGCGTCGCCTTCACCGCGCAGGCGCTCTGCATCTCTGTAGGCCTCGGCACGGAAGATCGTAGCCTGACGGTCTGCGTCAGCACGAATACCAATCGCGAGCTCTTCACCGAATGAACGCAACTCTTGCGCTTCTCTGTTTCGCTCGGTAATCATTCGATCATAAACGGACGAACGTACGTCTTCCGGTAGATCGATACGCTTCACTCGCACATCGATAATTTCGATGCCGATATCCGCCGCCGTAGTTTCATTAAGCTCGGCAGTCAAGGCCAACATCAGCTGATCTCTCTCACCAGCTACTACCTCTGCCAGAGTTCGGTTACCAATCTGGTCACGCAGGCCATCGTTTATTCGCTCGGCAAGCAGGCTGCCAGCGGTAGCCGTATTACCTCGTGTCGAGATATAGAACTGACCAACATCTACGATGCGCCACTTAGCATAGGAATCGACTTCCAGTGCCTTCTGCTCCAGAGTCAGGAATCGACGTCGCGGTGCGTCCTCGGTCAAGATACGGGCGTCGAATTTTCGCACAGTGTTGACCCAAGGAATCTTGACGTGAAGGCCCGGCTCGATATTGTCCTGCACTAGTTCGCCAAATTGCAGCATCACAGCGCGCTCGGTTTCCTTCACAACAAATAGAGCATTGCCCGTGACTACGACAACAAGAAAAATAAAACCTACTGCAATAAAATTCTTCATGGTCGATTCCCTCGCCCTGTTACAGGCAGTCGTGAACGGTCTATGCTATTCGCGCTATTCGGTGCCGGCAAAAAAGGCGCCAACTGATCTGCAAGATTTCTAAGATCGTTGTTACTGCTGTTTGCATCGATGCTCGAAGTACTCTGCTCCATCAGCTTATCCAGCGGCAGGAACAACATATTGTTGCCACCCTGTACGTCCACCATGATCTTGCTGCTGGCGGTCATCACGTCCTCGATCGAATCGATGTACAGTCGTTGTCGAGTCACCTCAGGTGACTTTACATATTCAGTCAAAAGCTGATCGAAACGAGAAGCATCACCCGTGGCTTGCGCAACAACTTGCTCTTTATAAGCGTTCGCCGACTCTATGCGCCGCTGCGCTTCACCGCGCGCCTCAGGAATAATCTGATTCGAGTATTGCTGAGCCTGGTTCTGCACACGCTGCTCGTCTTCTCTGGCACGAATCACGTCATCGAAGGCAGGTCGCACGGCATCGGGCGGCTGCGCATCAACGACGTTTACCTGACTCACTAGAATGCCCGTGTTGTAGACATTCATATAATCCTGCAGGCGCTCCTGTACATCGGCTGCGATTCGATCGCGACCGGTGGTCAGAATCTGATCCATAAAGTTACCGCCAACTACGTGACGAATGGCAGATTCGGAGGCATTGTCCAGACTCAGTTCCGGATCCTGCACGGCGATCACATATTTCACCGGATCCTGAATCAGGTACTGAACGGTCACGGCGATATCGATGATGTTCTCATCGGTTGTTAGCATCGCGCGGTTTTCATAAGTCTTGGCGTTCAGCTCGGAGACGTTCACCAGACTCACTTCATCGACAAGCGGTGGATTCCAGTGCAAACCTGGACCCACTGTCGCATCCAAAACTTTACCGAAGCGCAATACCACGGCCCGTTCCGCCGCATCGACAATATAGACGCCCATAAATGCCCACACCACGGCCACGACGACCACGAGGCCGGCGATTAGTCCCGCAGACAAGCCACCGCCGCCACCGGAGGAAGATCCGGTAGAACCGGAGCCACTGCCGCCACCGCCGAACAGGCTGTTAAATTTTTTGGTCAGGTTGCGCACAACCTCATCGATGTCAGGGGGCCCCTGGTCACCGCCCTTACGACCGCCACCCCAAGGGTCTTTGTCGTTATCGTTACCGTTATTTCCAGGTTCATTCCAAGCCATTGGCTTCTCCATAGCTTTCTAAAGACGCAGAAGGTCGATTTTAGCTAATAATTGTTCATTTACACAGCAATTTGCGCTTCGAGACGGTGATCTGTTGGAATCAGGCGATTGTCGCCTTCTCTACAGATGCCTGCTCTAGCCGCTCCTGCACTGCAATATCGTGATTTATAATCTCTGTACCGCTTTGTTTCAGAATACGATCGAGGTCGGTACGGGGGAGTTTGACCCGCAGCTCAAAGTAACCTTGCTCGTCTATATGTTCTTCTTCGATAAACCCGCTCGCATACAATTGACTGCGCAGTTTAGCCTGCTGCGGTGAAACTCGCAGAGTCTCATTCGCCATGCTGCCTGCCAGTAACTCACTCATCGCGCTATGCAACAGATCCATACCGGCTCCGGTTTTAGCCGATACCCAGACCTTCCTGGGCTTGCCGTTCGCGCCGCGCTGTATATGTGGCTCGACGTCGGGAAGTAGATCGATCTTGTTGAATACGATTAGCTGCTCGACTGACTTCGCTCCTATCTCGGCCAGAACCTTATCAACCTCGACGATATGCTCCGGGTGAAATTCGTTGGCAGCATCCACAATATGGAGAAGCAGGTCCGCCTGCACAGTCTCTTCCAGCGTGGCGCGAAATGCCTCGACCAGTTGATGTGGCAGGTGGCTGATAAATCCTACGGTATCGGCAACGATAGCCGGGCCATAATTTTTCAGATTAATACGTCGCAGTGTCGAATCGAGAGTCGCGAACAATTGATCCGCCGCATAGGTATGGGATTCGGTCATCTTGTTAAACAGCGATGACTTACCCGCATTGGTATAACCCACCAGAGACAGCGTAGCTACCTCGGCTCTGCGCCGCGAACGTCTACCCTGATCTCGTTGCCCGCGCACCTTCGCCAGGCCCTTGTTAATAGCCTTAATACGCTGCCCAATCATACGCTGATCGAGCTCTAATTGCTTCTCACCCGCACCGCGCATACCGATACCACCCTTCTGTCTATCGAGGTGCGTCCATCCGCGTTTTAGGCGAGTGCTCAGATGCTGCATCTGGGCAAGCTCTACCTGCAGCTTGCCCTCGTGGCTACGCGCGCGCTGCGCGAAGATATCCAGAATCAACCCAGTACGATCCAGCACCCGGCACTTAAGCTCGCGCTCGAGGTTGCGTTCCTGACTCGGGGAGAGTGAGTGATTGAAGAGAACCAGCTCTGCCTTATGGGCGAGCACGGCAGCTTGAATCTCTTCGAGCTTACCGGAGCCTACAAAATAGTTGGGTGAGGGCTGCTTGCGTGATCCAGTGATGAAGTCCACCGGCTGTGCGCCGGCGGAAATCGCTAGTTCTTCAAATTCAGATGGATCCTCTCGTTCGCTCTCTGAATCGACAGCAAGGTGAACAAGAATAGAGACTTCGCCGGTATCGGGCCTGTCAAAAAACAATAAGGTACCTCACTGCAGGTTTAATTAAACCGTGTTACCGGGTTCGCCAGCATCAACATCATCTTCAGCCGCTTCACCTGGATTCTGCATTGGAATTTTTACCATGCGCGCAGGGACGACGGTTGAAATCGCGTGTTTGTAGACCATCTGACTCACGGCGTTCTTCAACAGAATGACGAATTGATCAAACGACTCGATCTGACCCTGCAACTTAATTCCGCTAACCAGATAGATAGACACCGGTATGCGCTCCTTGCGAAGCACGTTTAAAAATGGATCTTGTAATGTATGTCCTTTAGACATAGTTGTTCTCCTTCAATCGACAATCTACAAAGCCGGGTATCCAACGTCTCACTTTCGAGAACTGGCTGAGCGGTTCTAAGATCTGCGGATCTTATCAATAAAAAATTAACGGTCTCTATACGGCACACATATAGCTTATATAGAGGTGGCATCCATGTATTTCAAGACATGATGTACTGATTGAGTGGATGAATCACTCAAACTTTGCAGGCTTGGCCAACTGCGCAGCCATGTAAGCTGCCGCTTGGCGAGTTGTCTGGTAGCGATAATACTCTTTTCTACCATGGCATCATAGTCGATCTCGCCGTCCAGATACTGCCAAACTTGCCTGTATCCTACTGATTTTATTGAGGGAAGCTGGTGATTGAGATCACCTCGACAGCGCAAAGCCTGCACCTCCTCTACCAAGCCCTCCTCAAGCATCTTTAGAAAACGTCTCTGGATGTGACTATGTAATACGCCACGATCATCTGGCTGGATCGCGAAAAAGTGCAAATTGTAGGGAAGTTCCGCCTCCTGTCGCGTTTGCATCTCGGCGTGAAGGCTGGTCATGTTCTGCCCTGACACCCGATAAACCTCCAGTGCGCGCTGTAATCGCTGCGGGTCGTGGGGATGAATTCTGGCCGCAGCGACGGGGTCCACCGCCTCTAGCTGCTTGTGCACAGCAATCCAGCCCTGCTCACTTGCCAGCTTCTCTATCTCGGCGCGCACCTCGGGATTGGCCTTAGGCATCTGCGCCAGGCCATCCCTAAGTACACGAAAATACAGCATCGTGCCGCCAACTAGCAGCGGTGTGTCGCCAACTCCGATTATTTCGTCAATTTCACGAAAGGCATCGTTGCGGAACTGTGAAGCCGAATAGGGTACTGCGGGATCGATAAAGTCGATCAGCCTATGAGGGGCCAGCGCCAGCGTTGCCTTGTCAGGCTTGCCCGTGCCGATGTCCATCTGCTTGTAGATCTGCGCGGAATCGACACTGACAATCTGAAAGGGATGCTGCTTTAGCAGATCGATAGCGAGGGCGGTCTTGCCCGAGGCGGTAGGACCCATCAGGCAGATCACATTGGGCTTGTTGGCTGAGGCGTTCATA
Source organism: uncultured Pseudomonadales bacterium (assembly GCA_943842505.1). Taxonomy (GTDB): domain Bacteria; phylum Pseudomonadota; class Gammaproteobacteria; order Pseudomonadales; family Pseudohongiellaceae; genus UBA9145. The sequence continues at coordinate 91,551 of CALTDI010000023.1, forward strand.
GAGAATGATTGTACGCGGCTTTTTATAAAAGATGAGGGAGATAGTGGGCAATTGTTGGTGATACTCGAGTTCGATACCAGGGTCGTGGACTTACTGTCCGCGCAGGAAGAGTTTGTCCAACTCGTCGAGGCTCTGATAGACCCAGGTTGGCCGGCCATGGTTGCACTGGCCGCTGCGCTCGGTAGCCTCCATGTCTCTAAGCAGAGCATTCATCTCTGGGATCGTGAGCTGCCGGTTGGCGCGCACCGAACCGTGACAGGCCATGGTAGAGAGAAGTTCATCCTGATGCGCCTGTATACGATCACTACTGCCGTACTCGAGAACATCCGAGAGCACATCGCGCACCAGCTGTTCGATGTTGGCGTTACGCAGAATCGAAGGCACCTGCCGCACTACGATGGATTCTGCAGCGACACGTTCCAGCTCGATACCGATGCCTAACAATGCTTCCTGTTCGGTCTCGGCGCAGTCGGCCTCTCCCTGACTCACCGCTATAGACAGTGGAACCAGCAACGGCTGCATCTTCAATTCTTCATTCTGGCAGGCCGTCTTCATTCGCTCGTAAGTAATGCGCTCGTGGGCGGCATGCATGTCTACCGTAATCAGACCTTCCTTATTCTGTGCAAGAATATAAATTCCATGCAGTTGTGCTATGGCGTAACCCAGCGGTGGTACTTCCGCATCCGCTGCCGTGAGCCGCGCAAAATTTTCAAGCTGACTGTGTATCGCATTAGCGTCGGGCTGCCCCGTATTTGGCCTATAGGAATAGTTTGAAGAGGTATTCTCAGCCAGCGATAGACTGCTCTGATCGCTGAAATTTCCCATCGAATAATTTGAACCTGGGCTGGATGCCAGACTGCTTGCCCCATCACTTCCAGCGAAAGGTGCGAAGGTGCTGCGAAGGGACTATTGTCCTGCTCGCCTTGGGCGAGTCGATCGGCAGGCCGCAGTTCCGCCAGGGCCTTATGCAATGAGCTAAACAGAAAATCGTGAACCATACGGCTATCGCGAAAACGCACTTCGTGCTTCGTAGGATGAACATTGACATCGACAGCGGCGGGAGCCAGCTCAAGATACAAGACATAGGCTGGATGGCGGCCATTAAATAGCACGTCGCGGTAGGCCTGCTTCACCGCATGGGTGACTAACTTGTCGCGAATGATGCGACCGTTTACGTAGAAGTATTGCAGGTCAGCCTGCGAGCGCGAGAATGTCGGCAGGCTTACCCAGCCCCAGAGGCGCAGACCCGGTGCTTCCATTTCGACGAAGACAGAACTTTCGACGAAGGCAGGGCCGCAGACCATGGCCACGCGTCGCTGTTTTTCCTGATCGCTCTTTGCCGGAAGCAGTTTGTGGATCGCTCGCTGATTGTGGGTCAGCGAAAATTGCACATCGAAACGACTCAGGGCGATACGCTTGAGTATCTCATCGATGCGCGAGAATTCCGTCTTCTCGGTTTTTAGAAATTTCTTGCGCGCAGGGGTATTGAAGAATAAATCTCGAACCTCGACCGTGGTGCCACGGGTGTGAGCCGCGGGCGAGAGTTTAACGGTCATCTCCTGCCCTTCGGCGACGACTTTCCAGCCACTGTTGTCGCTCTCGCTTTCCACGTCGTCAGCGGACTTCGATGTCATCGTCAATCGCGAGACTGAACTGATACTGGCGAGGGCTTCGCCGCGGAAGCCGAGGCTGGCAATGTTTTCCAGATCTTCGAGGTCGCTGATCTTGCTCGTTGCGTGACGGCTGAGTGCCAACTCCAGATCTTGCTTGTGTATGCCGAGCCCGTCGTCCTTAATCTTTATTAACTTGGTACCGCCCTGCTCGACCTCGATCTCCAGGCGACTGGCACCGGCATCCAGAGAGTTCTCCATCAGCTCCTTGACGACGGAGGCGGGACGTTCGACGACCTCGCCCGCCGCGATCTGGTTCGCGAGGCGCTGACTGAGAAGATTGATGCGTGACATTGGCAGGTAATACTAATGAGAGTGTGGCTGGCATTGTAGCACCAACCGCGCGCAAAAATAGTGAACGTCTATTGTAGAATTGCTCGGAGACGCTGAGAATAACTTAAGCTACGCGAGGACTTAAGAGTCTAGGAATCTTCAATACCTGGCCGACCATGATGCGATCGTTGGAGAGATTATTTGCCTGGCGCAAACTGCCGAGGCTGACACGATAGCGCTGCGCGATTTCGGAGAGCGTCTCGCCGCGACGAATCGTGTGCTCCTCCGGCTCTGCCGCACCAACGCCGGGAATGATTAGCTCCTGCCCGACACGAATCGTATTGGAGGAGATACCATTTACGGATTTCAGTTCCGCGAGACTCACCTTGTAGCGCTGCGCGATTACCGACAGGCTATCGCCGCGTTTAACCCTGTAGGCGTCCGGCACGGGCATGAAGCCGTTCGCCTTCTGATAGGCCACCAGCGTTCCTTCCGGTGGCGCATCATAGAAATAGTTCATCACCCCCTGGGCAATACCGCGCGCCAGTTTCTGCTGAAAGGCTGAGGTGTTTAGTCTGCGCGCCTCATCGGGGTTGGTGAGATAGCCGGTCTCGATCAGCATCGAAGGTATATCCGGTGACTTCAATACTTCCAGAGAGGCCTGTTGCACCTTGTCCCGACGCAGCCGCGTTACACCGTCCAGTGTTTCCAGCACACGGGTTCCAGCAATCAGGCTCTGCTCCATGCTCCAGGCCATCTGTAGAGACACCAGAGTAAGCGCAACATCGTCATCCCAGGAGCTGAGATCCAGGTCGCCGCCTACTCCGCCAAGTAGGTCCGAGTTATTTTCCTTCTGCGCGACACGGCGAGAATTTTCGCGGTCGGCACGATCACCGGACAGGGCGTAGATAGTCAGACCGTTGGCTCTACTCGTGCGATACCAATCGGTATGCACGGCAACAAAAAGGTCGGCACGTTTCTCTCTAGCGATTTCCGAACGACGCTGCAACTCTACATAATAGTCGCCGTCGCGAATCATGACCGGCGTAAAGCCTGGCATTCTCTCCAGATGATCGAATAGAGCGCGTGCAATCTTGAGAGTGATGTTTTTCTCTTTCAGCCTGCCGTCAAAGCCGATGCCTCCCGGATCCTCACCGCCATGTCCTGCGGAGATCGCGACGATGATATTGCGTCGCTCATCGCTGCGTGGCGCGCTGTTAGACTTGGAGGCGACGGCGTTACTATTTCTGGCTCTGTCTACAGAAGGTGCCTGATCGTAGAGATCGACGACGAGGCGGTCACCTAGCTCGCTATTCGGTGCGAGGGTGAAGCTACGCGGCTCGACCTGCGCCGGCGAGATCGATAACCATACGCAGGGTATTGCCATCTCGTATCGCGCTGCGCATACCACTGATTGGGCTGTCTTCCCAATCGACCAGAGACAGGTCGCCGGTAAAAGATGAACCCTCTACATCGATAACCACACGCTCGGGATTAGAGAGGGTAAACAGCTTGTATTGCACCTCGCCGGACAGGTCGAAGACCAGTCGCGTATGGTCCGGCGCGCGCCACAATCTGACCTCTTCCACTTCGGCCGCAGACACAGCAACGCTGGCCAGCAGCGAACAAGCGGCTAGAACGAGAGCGATGCAGCGGTAGCTGCCTGTGGTACTGCCTGTAGTGCGCTTAGGGTTCATGACAATTTCTTTTAGACATACTTCACGTTGTCTATTACAACGGCCTTAAGGCCATAATCTTTTGGCAATTATGGCGCCTTTGTTGGTGAGACTTTGACAAGTCAGACGCCTTCCTGTTCCCTCGATGGCTATATCTATCAGCAAATCCGCTCCAGGCAGCCATTTTGCGCCCTTCTCAGCCCATTCCACCAGGCAGAGATTCGACGCCGCGAAATACTCATCCGTACCCAGATAAGACACTTCTTCCGGATCCGCCAGGCGGTAGAGATCGAAGTGATAGATGTTACAGAGCTCGAATTCATAGGGCTCGACCAGCGTATAGGTAGGGCTCTTAACCGCACCGGTATAGCCGAAGGCGCGCATGAGCCCGCGCGTCAGCGTCGTCTTGCCCGCACCCAGGTCGCCATTCAGGAAGATCATACCGCCCAGGTGAGCAGCCCCTCTCCCTTGCGGGATGACTTCAGCACCGTCATTAGGTTCAAGAAACGTGGCTACTGCCAGCCTGGAGCCAAATTCCAGCGTGGCTGCCTCGTCTATTAAATCTATTTGATGTTCGGATTGCATGGGCGGAAGTATAGAGCACAATGACAGGGGAGTGAGAGTAACTGTGGGCTCAAGGCCTATAATAGTAGTAGCTAGATAATTGCCCACTGGCAGAGTCGAGCAGAGGATCTAGTGTGCTAGCCTATAGAGTGTGGGCGATGTCTGCAGCTGGAATGGCCAGAGGGTCTTGAATCGCTACGCTGCACGCCTCGGTTTGATGAGAACTCTATACCTAAAGGCCTGCTAAAGGATCATTCAACCAAGGCCGGTGTCTGGGGCCTGATCCATGTGGTATCGGGGCAGCTACGCTATGTATGTCAGACACCGGTCGAGCGTGAGATGTTACTCGATGGAGACAGCAACGGGATCATACCCCCCGGCCTGCTCCACTATGTTGAGGCTCAGGGTGATGTTTGTTTCTACGTGGAATTTTTTACAAGGCCTGACTAGCAACTAGCGCGACGGGTTCACCAACTGGCGGATGAATGGCATCAGGTCCGTCGCCGCCATGCCGCGCTGACCTTGCGCCTGCATGGACAGATCCGCCGCCTCGCCGTGAATACATACGCCGGCGCAGAGACTGTCGCTAAGCGAATGCCCCTGAGCTACCAGAGAACCTACGATACCGCTCAGCACATCGCCCATGCCACCCGTTGCCATGCCGGCATTACCCTCGCTACAGAGGAAGACGCTTTGCCGGGAGTCCTCAGCACTGCAGATCAGAGCTGCCACTTCCCTTTAACAGGCAGGCGCCGCCCCAGATTCTGTTGAGCTCGCGCACCGCCGCGAAACGATCGTCTTGCACAGCACTAGTGGAGATGTTGAGCAGCGCAGCTGCCTCGCCCGGGTGCGGAGTAAGTATCCAGTTGTCCCTTTTAATGCCTGTGCCATGCTTAGCCGTTCCCTGTTCGTGTTTCTCGGCCAGAAGCTGCAACGCATCCGCATCGACTATCAATGGTGTGCCCGCTGTGATCTGACTCGACAGCGCTCTTTGCAATAAACCCCGCGACCAGTCGCTGCGTCCCAGACCGGGCCCGACGACGATTACCGTGGCTCTGGCGAGTAGCCCATCGATGTTCGCGTGTTCATCTTCCGTGCCCAGCACCATAACCTCGGGCCGTCTGGCTAGCAGCGCTGGCCGATGCGCAGAGCGAGTGATTACGCTTACCAGGCCTGCGCCGGTTCGCAGCGCCGCCTCGGCGGCCATGATCACCGCTCCACCGAAACCAGAGTCGCCACCGATGACGAGTACATGGCCGTGAGTTCCTTTGTGGGACGCAACCGCGCGGGGCAATAGCAGCGCACTGGTCGAATTAATATCTATGCGCTGTGCGCTTGGCTGCTCAGATGAATCACTGGTGAACACTCGATCCGGTACGTCCAGGTCGTGATAGATCAACTCGCCCACATAGTCACCGGCCTGATTGGTGAGCAGGCCCTGCTTTAAGCCAATAAACGTAACCGTAGTATCCGCTTTTACCGCAACACCCAGACACCTGCCCGTGTCGGCACTAAGACCGGAGGGAATATCGATCGCGAGCACTGGTCGCTGTGCGCCATTGATGAAGTTAATCGCCCTCGCATAATCGCCGCCGACCTCCCTATCTAATCCGGTGCCTAGCAAGGCATCGACGAGAACCGGGTGCGCGTGATCCTTTTCATGCTCCAAGTCGATAGCGGCGAAGGCGGTCATCAATACTTGCCGCTCTAGCGCCCACTGCCAGGCTTGTCGCGCATCGCCAGTTAATTTTTCCGGGTCCGATAGCTGAATCACTTCCGCGCTTAGTCCCTGCTCTTTCGCCAGGGCCGCCACCAGATAGCCGTCACCGGCATTGTTGCCCGACCCTGCGAATACCTGAACATGGCGCGTCTGCGGCCAATTTTCCATAAGCGCATCGAAGGCGACCGATGCCGCGGTTTGCATTAGCGTGAAGCCGGGGATATCAAATTGCTCGATCGCAATCTTATCCAGCAGACGAACCTGCTCTGCAGTGTAGAGATCGCGCGGCAGCCTGTTGAGGATAGTCGCTCATCGCTATTTGTCGAATTTCTGAATGAGTCGATGAACGAGACGCAGACCGGCATCCAGGTCTTCGATGGGAATATCTTCGGTGTTACGTATAGCCCAGGGATCCTGAACATCCCGTAGCGCCTGATAGGCGGTCTTGCCCTCTTCCGTTAGCACTACCAATACCGAGCGTTTATGCTTGGGATTGGTTTGGTAGGAGAGCAGGCCGTCGGTAACCATGACATCGGTAATACGCTGCACGGCCTGTCGCGACTGCCCCAGCACTCTTGCGATACCCGGCACGGTGAGGCCCGAATTGGAGAGTGCGATAACGCCGATGACCTTCCACCTGGCGCTGGTCAGCCCCAGAGCCTCGGTCATATCATCTCCTTCCGATATTAAGAGTCCGTTCAGCCTAAATAAGGACAATACAAGGTCAAGAAACAGCATACGCTTAGGGGAATGCACTGGGTTTTCCTCGAAATTCCATCTAGTCGGGAGATGCACTCCTCTCTGGATGGCAACGGCATTTGGAATGGAACGACCTATGTCAGCATGTTGTCATTTGACACTGAATCCCACGCACAGTCAATTGTTGATTGACCCTGTAGGATGGATAACAGCTAACATAGAACTATCGAGCCCAAAATTGCGACTTGAATAGCAGAGCAGGATTTATTAAACGGCCATACTGGCCAGGCGCCCTCTTCATAAGGACAGCATCATGCATAAACTATTATCACTCTCTCTAGCAGCGGCTGCCGCTGCCTCGCTATCCAGCTTTAGCCAGACTAGCCAGGCGCAGGCGCAACTATCCGGCACCCCCGACGAGCTGCGCGAGTTTCTGCACCCAAGACCGAACACGGTGAATATCAACGGCGAGGCCGAACTCACGGCCTATAAAGATGTGGCGAAGATCAGCCTGATGGTCACCACCGAAGAACGCACCCTCAGCCGCGCAATGGAAGTGAACCAGGCGCTGCGACTCGAACTGATTCAAGACTTCTTGGCCGCCGGCATTCCCCAGGCAGACATTAACAATTCCAAGTTCTCCAGCTCACCACAGTTCGGCCTGTTCGGTCGCAATCCGAATAGCTTCGAAGTTTCCGCGCGCATGGAAGTCGAGGTCAGCAGTGAGGAACACCTGCAGTTGTTGGCCGCCGCGGCAGATGAGCACGATGAGGTTGATTTCGAGAGCACCGAGTTCGAGCACAGCGAGGAAGACGCCTTCGAACAGCAGGTTAAGGAAACCGCGTTGCAGGATGTGATGGCGCAGAAGGCCTACTACGAGAGCAGCCTCGGTCTGGAGCTGAAGGCGGTAAACTTTTTCTATGGCGGCATCCGTCAGATGTCTCGCGCTATGCCCAGGGCTGCTATGGCTCAAGAGATGATGCTAGATGCCAGCGGCGGCAGAGCCAACACGTCTGCAGCCATCTCAGCCCCTGCTGTTGCTCCCACATTCGATGAAGTAGAATACCAGACCAACATTACAGTGGTATTCGAAATCATCAATGAGAATTAGCTGTCTAGGCCTACTTTGTCTTTTACTTGTTAACCCGGCTGTTGGCGCCGATGCGATTCGCGACGCCAACAAACTACTGCGCGCGAGCAATGTAGCTAGTCAGTTTGAATCGATGACGCTACTACAGACGCGAAACATCATTCGCACCTATAGCAGCATAGTGGCAATGTCGGCCGACGTTGAATTGCCGCAGTGGATCAAACTAGAAATAGCAAAGTGCTATGAACAGGCATTCGCCTGGGAGAAATTCGAAGAGGGAATCGCACAGATCTTTCTGGAGAATTTCAGTACAGACGAAATGAATATGCTGATTGATTTCTATCGCAGTGAAGGCTTACCGCCAACGGAGATAGAAAGCTTCAAGGCAGCGATAGCCAAGGGTGAGGAGATTCAGCAGCTAAGCGCAGACTACATCTTCAGCCACAGTGAGGGCTGTGCCGAGCACGATATCGATCTCATACTCGGCTTCCTTGCCAAGGCGCAACAAAGACCAGACAGCATTCCTAACACCGAACATTGACTCGGGGCTGCTAAGGCTAGTAACGATTCTCCGGCGCCGGCCCATAGGACAACCAGGTCCTGTTCACCTGTTGATGGACACCCGGCTTACTCCAGTCACATACGCCTGACGCAAAGACCGCCTCCAGGCGTCGCTTCTCTTCATCGGTGAATGCCACGGTGTAATCTGCATAGTCGACGCTCTTCAGCTGACACTTCAGGATATCGTTGCTGAGCGGGCCTCCCGCTACCAGACGCATTCCCGCATGTGGTGGGTACAAGCTGTTGCAGGCGCCAGCCGTATTATCGAAAATATTCTCCGTGTCGAAATTCGGATCTTCGACGATGCGCTCTCCGTTAGGGGCAATGCAATCATTCTGCAGATCAACAGGTTTAGCGCGCACGATCTTGTCCAAATGCGAAAGCGCCGAGGTATCCGCCTGAATATTCGCCAACCACTGATCCATCAGCGCGAGGTTATCGCCGTCGATATTCTGTTCTCGAGAGTGGCGGCGCGTTATGAAGTTTCCCGCGTGGCCATTGTCACGCTCGAGTCGCGCCCGAGTCACAAAAGAATAGACACTCGCATGGAAGTTGCCGATATCGTCTAAGTAGACACGATCATCGAGAATGGGCACCTGTGACAGGCCAGCCCCGCCACTGGTGACTCGGCCGGTCTCGTAGGCGATGCGCAGCGCGTCGTCATCGGCGATCGTTCGCTGCGGCCTCGAATTGACATCGATATCCCAGCCGCCGATCTTCTCGTTCAAATCGAGAAATAGTTCCTTGTCGATTTTTCCTGCATTAAGGGCGAGCAATCCATACTGCACGCCGACATTGTCGTGAGGAGACTTCGCGAACTGCCTCTGCGTTTCTACCTCGGGATAGTTTTTCTCGCCAAATATATTACGCATGCCATCATATATAGAACACCTGGCGCCTTCTGGATTTGTCAGCGGATGATAGCGAGCCGATTCAGGGATCTGTGAAGAACAGTCATCGGGCCCAACACGCTTAGGCCTATCACCAAGGGATTCATCGCAGACTGACCACATGGACCAGCCGCCGAGAATCGCTTTAGTCTCATCTGACAGTTCCTTTGCCGGATCGTTGGCATAGCTGCGCAGCAGGCTCGCACACTCCTGCGCATCGGTGAAGTAACTCACGGCATCGGCAAAGGTAAGGCTTGGCATCAGTCCATCGAGAATTCCTGGGTAGGCGCCAGCGATGAGCAGCTGTTGCATCGCACCGCCGGAACCGCCATTACCGATCGTGTAACGCGGCTCACCGTAGGACTCGATGAAATGCTCTTTTACCATCATCGCCGTTTCTGCCGAGAGCACATCGTTGCATCCGCCCTGGGCATTCACGTTCAAAGTAGACGACGCCACCGCATAGCCCTTGCTCAACATGCCCTGCCTTAGCACGCCTCCTGTCGAATTGCCCTGGAAGTAACCTGCCTCGCACCCACCTCCGAAGGTATAGACGAGCCGTCCGTTCCATTGCGGCGAGGGAGCAAGCGCGCTAGGCGCAGTAGAAGACGGATCATGCAAGATGGCGATCTGATAGATGGCACGATTAATAGTGCCGGTTTCGATGCGCACTATAAAAGGGACTTCGACTTCTTCTATCGTGTTAGTGAAGGCCATGTCCTGAGGTCGAAGCTGCAGATCTGCTAGCGGCTTGAACACGGCATCCGTGTCTGTCGATTGATACACATAGTCGACGCGCGTTGCCAGAGAGCAGTCGCTATCGATTGCCCTATCGTCTATATAGTCGCCGTTGCCGATAGCGAATCGGCGCTTGTGCCCATCGCTGTCCGCCGCAAGATCAGACAGGCAGAAGTAAGGACTCTGTTGCTCACCCGAAAATATTGGTCCGCTGCGGGGATAGTTCACCACCTCCAGTTCCGCCGAGCGCTCTCCGGCCACGACAGAGATAGTGGTATTTCCCTGAGGGAGGCCTTCTACGAGGGCTTGATAGCGGTTTACTTGGGCAGATTCTTCCAGGGCTGACAGTGAGGCCGTTATCGCCTTTCCATCGACCTGCAGCTGAAGCTGGTTCGCCGTCGAACTACTGTTAATCTCCACGAGAATATTGCCGCCGCTTATTAGATGAGATTGGTTGGACACCGGCCTGATACTGAGAACCTGAGTCACTGCCGGAACATTGTTATCCGGCGAGCAGGCGGCGAGAATAGCCAAGGCGGCGACGACTGTCATGTGCAAAATGGCTGTTGAGCGGGCGTGAAAATTAAGCATTTGATGACCCCGATTTGGTGTTAGTCTTATTGGGTTGTTTCGTATTTATGAGCTATGAGGCAGGCTGCCACAATAGCCTCGTCTTCTTGATGTTTCAAACTGTACCATTGTGCAATTATGAATAACAAATCGACACCGCAAACTGGCATTGAAGCTGATATCGCCGAGTGGCTGGAGGCGCTGGAGAATATCCGCGATTGCTACGGCGACGGCGGTATTAAGACGCTACTGGACGATTTGAATGAATGGAGTCGCAATCGAGATATCCCGCTTTCCGAAGGCCAGTTCAATTCCCCCTATCTCAATACCATTTCGGTCTCCGCAGAACCTGACTATCCCGGCGACATCGATCTAGAGAAGTCTATCGAGAATATACTGCGCTGGAATGCTATGGCCATGGTGCTGCAAGGCCAGGATTCCGGCGCTGGCGTAGGCGGCCATATAGCGACCTACGCCTCGGCTGCGACCATGATGGAAGTTGGCTTCAACCATATCTTCCGCAAGCGCTCGGCGAACTACGGTGGCGACCTGATCATTCCACAGCCGCATACCTCACCAGGTGTCTACGCTCGCTCCTGGCTCGAGGGCAGGCTGGACACTACGCAACTCGAAAACTATCGACGCGAATTACAGCCCCGTGCGGGGCTCACCTCCTACCCCCATCCCCGCTCCATGCCTGACTACTGGCAGGTAGCGAATGCCTCGATGGGACTCTCCACACCTACGGCTATCTATCAGGCGCGCTTCGCCAAGTATCTGGAGAACAGAGGCTTAAAAGCCAAGATGGGCGGCAAGGTCTGGTGCTTCATAGGCGATGGCGAAACCGATGAGCCGGAAGTCCTAGGCACCATAAACATCGCCGCCAGGGAAAAGCTGGACAACCTCGTTCTGGTGGTAAATTGCAATCTGCAGAGACTGGATGGGCCGGTGCGCGGTAACGGCAAGATAATTCAGGAGCTAGAGGCCTCGTTTAAAGGATCTGGCTGGAATGTCATCAAGGTGATCTGGGGTTCGGGCTGGGACAGACTGCTCGATGAGGATAACAACGGCAGCCTGCGCAAGCGCATGGAGGAATGCGTAGATGGCGACTACCAACGTTACTCGATTCTTCCCGGAGAGCATCAGCGAGAACATTGGGTTGATGGCAACCCCCAACTCGAGGCGATGATGAACTCGTTGAATGACGATGAGGTGAAACAGATAAAGCGCGGCGGTCAGGACGTTAAGAAGATCTACGCCGCCTTCGACGCTGCCGCAAAATGCAGTGACAAGCCCACTGTGGTTCTGGTCAAGACAGTGAAGGGCGATGGCATCATCGGCGCCGAGGGCAGCAATACAGTCCATCAGAAGAAAAATCTCGACAGCGAGCAGCGCCTGCAGATAGCGAAGAGTTTTGGCATTCCACTCGACGAGGATGCGATATGCCGTGCCGAATTCTACAAGCCGGATGCCGACAGCGCTGAGATTGAGTACCTGAAGGCGCGGCGGGAAGCCCTGGGCGGCCCGATACCGGTTCGCGAAACCAGCTGCGCCAAGCTCTCGCCTCCCCCATTAGAATCATTCAAAACGCTCACCGATGGCTCCAGCACTAGAGCCCAGTCGACGACCATGGCATTGGTTCGAATTCTTTCGGTGCTGCTACGCGAGAAGTCACTGAACAAATACATCGTTCCCATCGTCCCCGATGAAGCCCGAACATTTGGCTTGGAGGCCTTGTTCAAGATTGCCGGTATTTTTTCCTTGCAAGGCCAACATTACACACCGGTCGATGCAGATACTCTGCTCGCCTATCGCGAGGCGGAAGATGGGCAGATACTGCAGGAAGGCATTTGTGAAACCGGCGCGCTCGCTTCGTTCCTCGCGGCGGGAACCGCCTATTCCATTCACGGCCTGCCGATGATTCCGTTTTACTTCTTCTATTCGATCTTCGGTTTTCAGCGCGTGGGCGACATGATCTGGACCTGTGGCGATATGTTGTGCCGCGGCTTTCTTATTGGCGGTACCGCAGGTCGAACGACCTTGAATGGCGAAGGAATTCAACATCAGGATGGTCATTCCCAGATCCTTGCGAACACCTACCCTAATCTGAAGAGTTATGACCCTGCCTTCGCCTATGAGTTGGTAGTAATAGTCCGTGAAGGCATTCGTCGCATGTACGAGCAGCAGGAGAATATCTTCTACTACCTGACCGCCTACAATGAAAACTATCTGATGCCTTCCATGCCGAAGACGAAAGATGTAGCGCAGAAGATAGCAGCCGGAGGCTATCTTCTAAGCAGCACGAAGAAAGAAAGTGAGAGCGAAATTCACCTCCTCGGTAGCGGCTCGATAATGCAACAGGTTCTGAACGCGAGAGACCTGCTAGAAGAAAAAGGCTTTGCCGTTTCGGTATGGAGTATCACCAGTTACAACGAACTACTGCGAGACGCAGAGCAATGCGAGCGCGAAAACCGGCTTCACCCTTTCGCGAAAGCCGTGACTCCCTATATAGAAAAACTCTTTAAGAACACTAGCGGTAGCTACGTCGCCGCGAGCGATTACATGAAGATCTTCGCCAACAGCATCGCCCCCTGGATGCCTGAACATTTTACGGCGCTGGGTACCGATGGCTACGGATTGAGTGAGTCACGCGCAGACCTGCGCGAGTATTTTGAGATTAGCCCTGATTATATTAGCCATGCGGCATTGGTGGGTTTGTACAAGCTCGGCAAGCTAGACGCGGCACAATTGCAGAGGCACATAGAAGGCCTGAATATAGATCCAGACAAGACGAACCCGATGCATCACTAGCGACGGGTTTCGTCATCGGAAACTGGAAGCGAGCTAGGGTTCTACCAACTCAATTCTTACGCCATCGGGACCTTCGGCAAAGGCGATGCGAATGGTACGAAACTCCCGCGGGTCCATCGAGAAAGCCACACCGTTTGCCTTCAATTCGGCCTCGGTTGCGGTGAGGTCGGCAAACTTCCAGCCTAGATGGTCAAAGCTTCGACCCTGAGTTGGCGCGACTTCTTCTCTGGCCTGGCTCACTAGCAACAGGATGTCGCCATAATTAAGTGCGGGTAATGCGCCCTTCCACTGCTCCCTTTCTCCACCAAAATTTTCGCCATACCAGTCAAGTGTGCCCGCGGGGTCTGGCGATGACAGATGCAGGTGGTGCATGCCACGCAGCTGAGGGTCGTCGATGATTTCGATTTTCGTGCCCCAGGGATCCTCGACGAAACCAATCTGCATGCCGCTGAATTCCCTTAGCTCGCCCAGCTGTCTGCCGCCGTCGGCAACGACATTGGCAACCACCTCGGCTACGTTGCTCATCGAGAACCCAAAATGATCCACGCCGGAACCGACCGAGCCTTCGCCGGGGTCGCGCTCGAAGAAGATCACCGCGATGTCGCCGTACATAACTCTATCGATGGGATAGCTGGTGTCGGTAGAGCGCAGAAAACGAGCCGCTTCTCCGCCAAAATGCTTAACGTACCAGTTGACCGCTTCCTGGGAACTGGTAGCTGCTAAATGAATATGATCGTAGGGTGCGGCGAACGTCTTTGTAGACGCGCTAAGGAATAATACCGTGAGTAAGAGCAATTTTTTCATGAGCTGCCTCGTTAGTGTTTTCTCTATTCTTCTTTTTGCTGGCAGCGATTCGGTGCACACTAGTGCGTCATAGAATAAACCAGATAGTTTATACCTAACCGGTAGGCAGCATTTGCATAGCGCGTTGGGTAGGATGGATGATAGGTGTGCTCCCAGCCATCTCCCATATCGGAATTCCAGTTAATCAGAACCATGACGCGGCCCTCGTCGTCGAGAATCGCATGGTTCGTCGCGTAGTTGATTCCCTGTTCGCCCATGTCATCGTTTCGATACAGCGCCGGTATCATCTGCGGGCCATCAATATCGTAGTAGACATGAAATATCTCATGATCGGCCTTTAGCTCTACGACCTCACGGTCTGGGAAAACCAAACTGAAGGCGGCATAGAAATTATCCCATTGCCGCTGGCCCCAGAAATCGTCGATGAGCAGGAAGCCGCCGCGCAACAGGTACTCGCGCATATTCTCGACTTCGTTGGGAGTTAGGGAGAGACCTCCACCCTGACCTACTTCCAGCATGTAGAGGAAGGGGTAGTCGAAAATTTTCTCGTCGTCGAAGCGCAGCACGATGGGCTCGCTCATCACGCGTATATTGGTTAGGCGCGAAACGCCACGCAAGAAGTTAATATCGGCATCGGGGAAATCGATAGACCAGGGACCATAGCCGAAGCCGCCCCCGTAGTAGGTATCGAACTGCACGCGCACGAAGTTAAATTCACCCGCATCGTCGTAGACTAATTCCGTAAGATCGTCTTCCGCCGCGAATGCAGTCATAGACAGGCTGCCAAGCAGCAAGGCGATCGTTGTGATTAGTGTATGAGGTTTCGCGAACAACGGCATAGCTTAAGGTATTTCTGCAGGCTGCGTTAGTGGGCTTGAAGGAAGGCTTAGTGTGTCTGGATTCCCGCAAATATTCAAGCACCGAAGACTACTGCGCTAGGGATGCGCAGTAGTCTTCGGAACTTATTGCGGGTGTGAACCAGATGAAGTCATAGGCCTGCAATTCACCGAATTGCTGCAGGTAGTCCGCCGGCTCATCGCTGGAAGCATCTACCTCCAGAAAGGCGAGAGAAAGGATCTGCCCGTCTTGCAAGCCTGCCTGTGCGTGCAATAGATAGTTCGGCACGCCCAAGTCGCGACGAATATGATAATTGCCAGCGATGAGTATTTGCGCCTGCCTGCCCGAGTTAGCACTCAGGCTTGCCGCCATCGCAAAATCCCTAGCCTGTTGCACTCCCACCATGGCCGGAAACTGCGATTCAGGCAGCATACCGCAGTGGCTCTCGTCGATGTCCTTGGTTAGTGCAGCCATGGCCGCTTCGCCCAACACATCGGCAATCTCGGCAGATGTCGGCTCTCCATAAACCTGCATCATCTCTTCATTACTTATATTTGCAGCGCGAATGTTCACGCCCGCGTCCATAGCACTGCGCACGAGGGGGCCATAGTAATCCCAGTCCCAGCCGTCATTATCCCACTGCAGATACTCGTTGATCGCCTCCAGGCTGTCTAGCTGCTGCGACCCAAGGTTCTCCAGGAGTGGCTGTTGCTCGCTGCTCATCATCTCGAAGGAAACGCTGTATGTTCTGCCTGCCTGCAACATATGGTCAAGCACTTGTAGCTGTAGCGCGTGGTGATCCGGATTGTCGTGCTTCTCTCCTAAAAGAAGGTAATTGACCCCTTCTGCCCTAGTGAGCAATTCATCAGGCTCCACGAATCGATCGCGTCGACTGTCCCAGATCGCGCCTACTAAAGGATGATCTGCATAGAGTTGCGACTGCCATTGTTGCCCCTGGTTCAGTTGCGCCGATACGCAGCCCGAGCAGAGCAACAAGACTAAAGAGAGCGTAGATTTAATTGGTTCCACCCATTTGCATCCATTGTTGGTAAATGTCGTCGGTCCAGAAACTTTGAAAATAAGCGATCGCTGCCAGTTTCTCAGCGTCGTCTAACACGTCGATAAAAGCTGGCATCTTGCCGCCCAGAGATTCACCTCCATAGTTAACTACCTGCAGTAGAATCTCTTGGGGATGATGCCAGGCATGAGCCGAGCCGTTCAGTGGCGGGGGTGGGAAGGAGCCGTCATCGAGGCGCGCACGCCAATCTTCGACAGTGCCCTGAGCCTGCGCCCCGTGACACACGGCGCAGTTCTGCGCGAAGACCTCACTGCCCAGGGCTTTCTGCTCACCCGAGTACCATCGAGACACTACTGAGGACGAGACCGAGTTTGCTGCCTGAGTCATCGAGGCACCTGAATCTGAAACCGACGCTTGCTTGCTGCAAGCAATCAGGGCGAGGGCGAAGAAACCGGTCAATAGTATTCTGCTAAGATTAATCATCATGGTTATCTGCAGTCTTCTTTGGGTACTCGAAATAAACAAGCTCGGCACTGGCAAACTCAATTTCCGACCACTCGTTGATAGACAGGCTAAGCTCGACCAGGCCACAGGTTGGAATATTATCGATATCACTGCCGGCCATTTCGTTTACAAAGTCGGTAATCGCGGGGTTGTGACCCACCAACATAGCCCCATTGCAGTCGTCGTCTAACAAGCTTGCCGCCTTGAGAAACATCGGGGAACCCGCGAAATACAATTCTGGGTTACTACCCACTTTATCACTCACAACGCCGAGTTGCTGCGCCCACATCTTCGCTGTAGTTTTTGTACGAACTGCTGGGCTACAGATAATGCAATCGACACTGCCGCCCCTGGCCTTGAATCGCTCGACCATCGTTGGTACGTCGCCTATGCCACGCTGGGCCAATGGCCGCTCAAAATCTTTTAGATCCGGATTGTCCCAGCTGGATTTTGCGTGACGAAGCAGATAGAGGGTTTTCATCGATAGATTCTGATGTGTAAATCTAGGTGCGTGAAGAACGGCTAAGGGCTGTAAGAATCAGCATACTAGAGCCTTATACCCCATATAGACTACCAACTCCAGAAATCTCGGCCCGACATCTCGCCAATAATGCGTAGCTCTAAATAGCAATTTGCAGGGCCTGTCTGTAGAATCCCGCGCCTTCACAACTCGGGGATTCAAAAATGAGAAATGTACTAGCCTTTGGCCTTAGCTGTCTGATATCGGTATTCAGCCTGAGCGCCTACTCGCAAGAAGAGTCGGGACTTGCAACACAGGTGGAGTTTGGTGCCATCTTCACTTCCGGTAACACAGAAAATGAAAACATCAAATACAAGATAGTTTTGGATTGGGTCCAACAGAACTGGGACTATAAATTTACCAGTGACGGCTTTCGCTCTTCTCAGGACGGCATATCCAATGCGCAGCGGCTCTACCATAGCGCCAGCGCTAACTACACGATCAACGAAGTGAGTTATGCGCAGGGTCGTGTGGCCTATGAGAACGACAAATTTAGTGGTTTCGATAACCAGTCGGACGTCACCTTTAGTTATGGTCGAAATGTGCTACAGAACAGAGACAATATGTCCCTGGCGCTAACCGCCGGTGTGGGTGCGCGTAGATCGGTAATCGAGGGCGACGCCGACACCGAAGGGCTGGTGCGTTTTTCTGCCAACTATCTATGGAACCTTTCCGAGTCTGCCGATTTCATTCAAGACTTCAGCGTGGACGCGGGCAGTAATAGCAGCATCTACCGAACCGAGACAGGGATTCAAACAGACATCCTCGAGAATCTGTCATTGAAATTCACTGTTAAGGTTAAGCACCAGACTGACGTACCTATAAATAGAGAGAAGACGGATACTGAAACCGCTATCACTCTAGTGCTAAACTTTTAGGAGTTTGCTGACTCTGCTATAACTAAGTCCCGGGGCTCACTGCGAGGCTCGGGACTAGCTGTAGAACTTACTCTCTAGAGCCGGGCAAACACCTTGTACTTTTATCGTACTTTCGAGGTTACCTATGACTCTTGTTGTAAGACTTTACTGGTTCATCGCTCTACTCTTGCTACCTGCCAGTTTGGGATACCTTCTCTACAACAGTGGCGGATCACTCGCTCCGGATGCGCTTATCGAAGCGCCTATCATTCTTTTCCTCTTCGTTTTCTTTCTGGCATGGACCGCGATAGGCGGCTACGAGCTTTTCTTCGGGACTAGCAATCTGCGGCGCAACTATCCTGTGCTTGCGAATCTTCGCTATGCACTCGAATTCATCCGGCCAGAAATTCAGCAGTACTTTATCGCCAACAACACCGAGGAGAAGCCATTCTCGCGAGAGCGCAGAAACTTAATCTACCGTCGTGCCAAGGCCGCTAACGACACTCTAGCCTTTGGAACCGAGCAAGACATTCTCGCGGAGGGTTACCGAAGCCTCTACCACTCCCTGGCCGTGAAGAATGTGACAGAAGAAAATATCAGAGTCGACTTCGGCGGCAAGGACTGTCAGAAACCCTACAATGCGTCACGCCTCAATATATCTGCCTTGAGTTTCGGCGCTCTAAGCTCTAATGCTATTGCCGCGCTCAATAAAGGCGCAGCCATGGGTAATTTCGCGCACAACACCGGCGAAGGCGGCATGAGCGAATATCATCTCGCCCATGGCGGCGACATCATCTGGCAAATTGGTACCGGATATTTTGGCTGCCGGAATCCTGATGGCTCATTCAACGACGATGCCTTCGCAGCGCGGGCAAATCTCGATGTGGTCAAGATGATTGAGATAAAGCTTTCGCAGGGCGCGAAGCCCTCCCACGGTGGCGTGCTTCCCGGCGCCAAGGTTACGGAAGAGATTGCCAGGATTCGTCTGGTGGAGGTTGGCAAGACGGTGAACTCGCCGGCCATGCATCCGGAGTTCGATACGCCCAAGGGACTGCTGTTGTTCGTTGCCCGCCTGAGAATGCTGAGTGGCGGCAAGCCCGTTGGCTTTAAGCTGTGTCTGGGCAGAAAGGTCGAGTTTATGGCCATCATCAAGGCGATGCTAGAGACGAAGATTCTGCCCGACTTCATTACCATCGATGGCTCTGAGGGTGGCACCGGAGCGGCGCCAGTAGAATTTTCAAACCGGCTGGGAACACCCTGTATTGAGGCCACCTATTATATCAATCAGGTTCTCGTGGGCGCCGGGCTTAGAGATCAGATTCGCTTGATAAGTGCCGGTCAGACAGCGAGTGGCTTCGACATGCTGGAGAAAATTGCACTCGGGGCAGACACGGTGAATGCGGCGCGATCGATGATGATCGCTCTGGGCTGTGTCCAGGCAAAGGCTTGCAATACCAACGAATGCCCAACGGGCATCGCCACGCAGAATCCAGCACGGGCGAGGGCGATAGATCTGAAGGAGAAATCCGAACGCGTTAAGAACTTTCAGAGAACCACAGTGCATGCCTTTATAGAACTCTGCGGTGCGATGGGATTCAGCAACCCAAGCGATCTGGCACCTTCGGACATCATCAGCCGTTTCGAGGGAAGAGCGACAAACTTCGACGAGATATTCGAGCCTCTGATCGAAAACCAGCTACACAGCGACAGCATACCTAACTCCTACCGAGACGACTGGCACAAAGCGTCAGCTGAGTACTTTTAGGCTACTGCGCTGCGAACAGACAACTAGTACCCTGTCTATCAGCCTATCTATCAGCTTATCAAGCCCCCTATAGTGGCAGCATGGAGAGACAGCACAGTTGTGCTGCCCTAGCCACCGATCGAGCTTGGACGCTATACTGCCAAGACTTCTGTGCGATCCTAATTCGTACGCAATTTTTAAGAACCGCAAATAAGGTCGAAAAATGATTTCACGCTTGTTGCTTATTATTGTGATCACACTGACGCCCTACGCTGTCCAAGCCGACCAGAGTGATGATCGTCTGGGTGGGCTATTCGCTATCCTGCAAGAGACCAACGACGTTCGTACTATTCAGGTGACTGAAAGTCAGATCTGGGAAATCTGGTTGCAACATGCCAACGCCGACGTACAACAACTTATGTTAGTCGGCACACAGAGGATGAACACGCAGCGCTTCCCGGAAGCGATGATCGTATTTACTCGTTTAACGGAAAGTTTTCCCAACTACGCCGAAGGCTGGAATAAGAGAGCGACCTTGCACTATGTTCTCGGCAACCTTGATGCGTCGATAGCGGATATTGAGAAGACGCTTGCACTGGAGCCCAGGCACTTCGGCGCCCTGTCCGGCTTGGGCATGGTCTATATTCAGCGCAAAGAATTGAGCAAGGCCAAGCAGGCATTCGAAGACCTGATAGAGGTGCATCCCAACAGCCCAAGTGCAAAACAGAATCTGGAGTTGGTAATAGAGCAACTTCGATTCAGTGTGATCTAGAACTAATTTTCGCCCATAAAAAAAAGGCCGCCAGGCGACCCTTTTTATCGATCGATTAATGCTTACTGACGTGTAGCTGTAACAGCCATTGCGCCGAAGTCACTACCGAATTCGCCAGTCATAGTATCGCCTTCAACACTACCTGTGAAATCCAGAACGAGCTCCTGACCCTGAACAGAAATCTCAGCAGTAAACGTCGCTGTGTTGTCAGCATAAACGATGCCAGATAGAGGCGCGTTCAATACATCTGATGCCATCTCACCACTTCCGTCTGCATTCAATGTAAGAGTTACAGGAAGCTCACCCAATGGAGAGACGATTTGAGCATTCCACATGCCCGCTGCAGGAGGAGGACCACCGGCCGCACATCCAACTAATACTGAAAGAGATAAAACCAGCAATCCGCTTAATATTTTTTTCATGTTTATTCCACCTAGTTAAAAAATGTCACTCTCGAAATTTGTTTTACAACGTAAGCCTGGAGTTACCGTCCGATGCTGCTCGCCGCAGCACTTGCCCCCCGTCTTTTCAAGCAATACAGTTGAGAGGCGCCCCGATTGCGAAACGGTGAGCCTATTGTCCGGTTAATACGCGCTTAGTCAACCGAAAAACCCGAGTTATTGAGCAAACGCGGTAAGGCGAGCAACT
Source organism: uncultured Pseudomonadales bacterium (assembly GCA_943842505.1). GTDB lineage: Bacteria > Pseudomonadota > Gammaproteobacteria > Pseudomonadales > Pseudohongiellaceae > UBA9145. Next base: position 112,517 of record CALTDI010000023.1, read on the forward strand.
TCAATGGTTTAAGAGATTAACTCCTAGGGGACAACCCAGGCAGATTGCCAGCTCAAGCCGCTGCGCGAGAACCCCAGTGCAGAGGTGATCTCACGCTCGATCCCGGGCATATGAGCGGCTCCGTAGAATATGCTGATCTGCCCGAGACTCGGGTTCTGTAGGACTTCGTCCAATACTCGCAGCGCCGCTTTGTTGCGATCCCCCAATATCGTGAGTTGCTGCTCCAATTCTGCACCCACTATTACGCCCCCACTTCGTCCAAGCTCGGCGGCGAACAGGTACTTAAATGCATTGTTCTGATTCTGTGAATTCAACGCTCTTAGCAGCGAGAGCATACTGAGCGATGACATAGAATCGTCGGATACCGCGCTTTGCTCTGCCATCTGTGCCATCGCCAGGCTTAGAAACATACTCAAGAAATTCTCATCTTTGCTCGCCATCAATGCCTCTAATTGCGAAGGCGTCAGGTCGGCGTGGAGAAAATTCGATGGTGAGTAGTCGATCTCGTTGAGCTGGAATCCGACATTCAGGAACCTGGCCAGGCTCTGCTGTATGAAGCCAATTAGAGATGTGCTGCCTGCTGCACCTTGCACCGGAATCTGATTCGCCTCTGCAACCAGCTCATAGAGTACGACATCTTGCGTCGTAAAATAATCATTCAATGCGGCGTAGTATTCTTCTTCACCCAGATGTACCGCCGCTACCAGATTCAGCTTCACTCCAGAGTCATTTTCAAAACTGACGATGGCAGTCTGCAGTTCGCCCTGCCACTGGGATGCACCCTCGACGAAACGTACGTATTGCGTTTCTTCCTGCGCACTCGCCGTATAGGCTGAAGTGCTTAGCAGTAGAAGCGTAATACCCAAAAAATTTAGCCATGGATAACTTCGCAGGGTTTTTATATGCATATCACTTTTCATATGATCACCAGGCGAGCTCGAGTATTTCCAAAACATCTTCGGCGCCGTGAATCTTTCGCGGATTCTTCGCGACGACCGGATGCTTTGCTGCTCGCTCTGCAATAACCGGCAACTGTGCTCTGTCAATCTTCGCCTCGCGTAGAGAGGTGGGCAAACCGAGACTCGCTACCAGCGCTTTCACAGACGCGGCGGCACTACTGTGTGTATTTCCCAGCGCAGCATTGATCGCCTCTTGCCGCGTCATTTGCTCACTGGCATTGAAGGCAAGCACCGCTGGCAACATTATGCAGGAGGTAATGCCATGGGGCACAGCGCACAGGCTGCCGAGAATATAACCTATGCCGTGACTCGCTCCATGGGACACCGAACCAAGACCGCAGCATGCCAGCCAGACTGCCTGTTGATTCAGGCTGCGGGCGGATAAGTCTTGCGGGACTCGTTTACAGTCAGGCAAGGAGACGGCAAACAACCTCATCGCGTGGAGAAAATGCCCGTCGAGGAAGGGATGAGAATCGGCGGAACAGTAGCCCTCTATGGCGTGATCGAGAGAGCGAATGGCGGTGGAAAGCCAGAGCCATTCGGGCGTGTGTAGACTTAAACTTGGATCATAGATGATCGTCTGCGGACAGATGTTGATGCCGCGGTAGCCTTCCTTCGCGGAAATCTCCGTGTTCAAGACGCCGCCGTTATTACTGAACTCGGCACCGGATAGAGTAGTCGGCACGGCGATCTGGCGAATCTTTGGGTCGCTACTAAAGAGGTTGAAATCGCCATACTTCGAACCCCGAGTTCCATCGCCAAACTGCGCGTACTCGATAAGCTGCGCCTCGGTCTCGACATTCTGATCCACAGCCAGCTGCACGACCTTGCAGGCATCGATGATAGAGCCTCCGCCTAGAGAGACCAGCAGATCCGCATCCACCGCACGTGCCGCCTGCAATGTCCGCATCACATCTGAGCGTGGCGTGTGCGCGCCGATGTCATGGAAAAGACCCGCGCACCTGGCCCCCAGAGCAGCCTGTAACTCGGCGAATTCGTCAGTTGCCTGTGCCAGGCTGTTTGAGGCGATTAGCAGCACCCGCTGCGCCGCCGCCCTCTCAACCAGGCCAGGTAGCGTGCTTGCGACTTCGACACCGGCGAACACCGTATCGAGAGCGCTGTAGTTGAATTGAATGCCGGAGGATGTCTTTGCTGTCATTGAGGGGTTCTGCCCTGTTTTCTCGCCTAGATGCAAGCTAAGACTATACCCCAATTGGGCGGCAAGCTCCTCGACCGGGGCCGGCAATTTCGTGTTCTCACCTCCTGGCACTGCTATACTTCTAACAATAAACTATTTTAAAAAATCTCAAGAAAATTCCCAGGGGGGATTGGCTATGGCTACTTTTAAGGTGAATGGTGTAGAACAGAATCTCGATATCGAGCCGGAGATGCCCTTGCTTTGGGCGCTTCGCGACGAGCTAGGCATGACCGGCACGAAATTCGGCTGTGGTATTGCCTCCTGCGGTGCCTGCACGGTACACGTGAACGGCAACGCGGTAAGAAGCTGCGTGACACCGGTGAGTGCGGTGGAAGGTCAGGATATCACTACGATTGAGGGCCTGGCCTCTGTAGCAGCTGGTGCAAACCCTTCTGCACCCGACCTCAGCGCCGTGCAACAGGCATGGATAGATCATCAGGTTCCACAGTGTGGCTACTGCCAGTCGGGCATGATCATGGCCGTGTCTTCCTTGCTCGCGTCGAACCCGAATCCTAGCGATGCGGATATCGACAGCAGCATCACCAATGTTTGTCGCTGCGGCTCCTATCCCAGGGTTCGCAAGGCAATTCGCTCATTAGCGATAGCGTAAGGGAGACTACTGATGAAAATTAACAGAAGACGTTTCCTACTCAGTTCAGCCTTAGTCGGCGGTGGCGTGCTGATTGGCTACTCGGCGCTGAAACCAAGCAATCATCGCAGAGCGAATGCGGAGCTGGCCACAGGGGGCGAACACTATGTCACGTCCTTCATCAAGATTGAGCGCAATAACGCCATCACAGTCTATGTGCCTCACTCAGAGATGGGTCAGGGCGTTCACACCTCATTGCCGATGATGGCAGCGGATGAGCTAGACGCCGCCTGGGAAGACATCATCGTCGAACAGGCACCGGCTATCGATCTCTTTGCCAACGGCGACCTGGTCAAAGGTTTTGCAGGAGAATTTGGCTTGCCGGGCTTTCTAACAGGCATCGTCAATGCAAGCGCGGTTAGCATCGCCGAGCTGATGAATTTACAGACCACCGGCGGCAGCTCTTCGGTTCGCTTTACCGGTGAAACCGCCATGCGTACAGCAGGCGCTGCAGCTCGTCAGATGCTTATCGAATGCGCAGCGAATCGCTGGAGCGTCGCAGGCGATGAATGCAGCACCGAGCTAGGCCATGTGCAGCACAATGCCAGCGGCCGCTCGTTGAGCTATGGCGAACTCGCCGCCGATGCGGCACTGCTTGAGCCACCCGAGAATGTGACACTAAAGGATCCTTCCCAGTTCACTATTATGGGCAAGGCGATATCCCGGGTTGATATACCCGCGAAGGTTGATGGCACAGCAAACTACGGCATCGATGCCCACAGTGAAGATATGCTGTATGCAGCGATTCGTCTGGCACCCGTATTCGGCACCAAACTCGTTTCGGTCGATGCCGGTGATGTGCTCAGTCGCCGCGGCGTCAAACGCATCATCGAGTTAGAAGATTCGGTCGCGGTTGTAGCCGATAGTTACTGGCGTGCCAAGGAAGCACTGAAGGGGGTGAAGTCCCAGTTCGAATCTTCCGATGCAGACACCACTTCCAGCGTCGATCTTTTCGCAGGCTTCGAGAGAAGTCTTGCCGAGGACAAGAACAGTAAAGTTTTGGAAACCGGTGATACCGAGGGCGCCATGGATTCTGCAAGCGACGTGATCGAGGGAAACTATACCGTTCCCTACCTCGCGCACGCGGCGATGGAACCGATGAACTGCACGGTGCATCTACACGACGACATAGTAGAGGTCTGGACCAGTACCCAGGATGCTCTAGGCATTAAGGGTCGTGTTGCCAAGATCGCCGGTGTGGCCGAAGAAGACGCGATCTTTCACCACAGCTATCTCGGTGGTGGATTTGGCAGACGCCTGCCTTTCAACTGGAACGTCATCGATCATGCGACACTAATCGCCAGGGAATTCGATGTTCCGGTGAAGACTGTTTTGAGTCGCGAAGATGATATGCAGCAGGACTATTATCGCCCTGCCGTTGCCAGTAATTTCAAGGCAGCCTTCGATGCGAATGGCGTAGTGCAGGCTTGGCACAATCGCTTCACGGGCCCGATCCAGACTCCGGGCGCGTCTCACATTCCTTACGCTATTCCCAACAAATCGATTCGCGTCGTCGATGGCGACACCCATGTGCCGATAGCCGCATGGCGAAGCGTGGATCACTCGCAACAGACTTTTTTCACCGAGTCCTTTGTCGACGAGATCGCGCATCGCTCCGGCAAGAATCCCTATCAGTTCCGCATGGACATGCTGGCTGACCATCCACGTCATCGCAAGGTTCTCGAGGTAGCGGCCGAAGCGGCGGGCTATGGCGAGAACCTGCCGGAGGGTCATGCCCTGGGTATCGCGGTACAGGAAAGTTTCGGCAGCATAGTTGCCGAGGTTGCCGAGGTCTCTCTGGATTCGAACAACCGACCGGTGATACACAAGGTCACTTGCGCGATCGATTGCGGCTGGGCGGTAAATCCAGACACCGTCGAGGCACAGGTGGAGAGTGGCATCATCTATGGCCTGACCGCCGCCCTGTATGGCGAGATTACCATCGAGAATGGGCGCGTCGCGCAGAATAATTTCCCTGACTATGAGATGGTTCGCATGGCAGATACGCCCGAGATCGATGTGCATATCGTTGAATCGGGAGAGAAACTAGGCGGCTTGGGAGAACCTTCCACGCCACCGATTGCGGCCGCTGTCAGCAACGGGCTCTACATCCTGACGGGTCAGAGAGTTAGAGAATTACCGCTTAAGAATCACGACTTCTCGCGCTCGACTCCGATCGCACAGGTTTAGATTCAAACAAGGAAAACAGGCGCAGAGATGCGCCTTTTTTTTGTCTCGGATTTCATGAATTCCAAGACAGTATTCCGGCACAGACCTTGTGACTGGCAGATTGCCTCACCAACTCTTCCTGTACTGCCGTATCAGTCCAGACGCTTGTTAAACCTAAGTATGGCCAGTGTCAGCGTGACCAGCATAAATAGCGCCGAGGCTAGCAGCTCATCCACCATGGAGCCTAGGTCTGCACCACCAAGGACGATGCCGCGAATCAGCTATGACCTAGGCAGAATCGCAGGAACTGGATTATTGGCTGCCGCCAGCCGTGCTACACTTGGCCCAACGAGTTAGAGGTAAGATATGACCGTATTGGTTCTCGGGTTAATCCTGTTTATAGCTCCCCATTTGCTGAGGGAGTTTGGGCTACGGCAGGGCTTAAAGGATGCACTACCTTCCG
>CALTDI010000024.1 GCA_943842505.1 uncultured Pseudomonadales bacterium
TACCCAAATACATACCCATAAATTTTGTCTGGCGCTCGCCAGTAAGCTGCTTTTGTTGTACAGCTCTACGTGGGTCTTCTCTGTTGAACCAGCTTGAGTCTTAAGCAGAACTGATAGCTCTTATATCGCCATTTAGCGCCTCCTAGATCAACCCAGTAACCGCTTAGTTCACACCCACCCCCTAAAACCTCAGAATGGCCATATCCAGACCCCACCCCCGGGGGTAGCCCCACTTGCACAGAAAGGTTTCCTAATCTGCTAGAACATAGTATTTTGGACGAACGATTAGGTATTTCTGAAAATTAGGCAAAGTAGAAATCCTGCGCGCCTAATGGTTATATCTGACGTTTTAAAGGAGTCTCAGTAACTCAAAGATGAAACGAGAGAAGTTGTAACGATTTAAGGAGTTGCTTGTCATCCGCAGTAACATTGTTATTGATGAATTGACTAGAGTTATTACGAGGTCAATTTTGAATTCTGAAAATATCAGGAGAAATAGAATGAAGAGCTTAACTTATAGAACCGCCATATTGGCAACTACTCTAATGATTGCTAGCTGCTCTGAAAGCCCAATCAATACAGATCAAGTTGACGAAGATACTGCAGCTAATTTGATGGACCAGTTTACAGCATCTTTTAGCGCTGCCTGGGCGTCGGGCGACGCCGAAGCGATAGGACAACTCTATAGTGAAGATGCAATTCGCATTGTATCTACTTCAGCTACTCCAACTTATGGTAGAGAAGCCATAATATCTGATTTTGCTGCTGATTTTTCTAGTTCTAGCGGAGCGACAACAATTAAAGCAATTCCGGAAATAGCGAGGTTTGTCTCTGAAGACATTCTAATTGGAGCAGGAACCTATGAAGTAATAAATACTGATGGAACTGTTGGAGCGATAGGTCTGTGGGGCAATGCGTTCCAGCTAAAATCTGACCGTCTCTTAATGCTTATGGAGTCGGCGGGTGACATGGCTACTTCCGGAATGAATCCTAGTAGTTTAGCTATTCCGCAAGTCATAGATGCGGTTTATATGGGCCCGCGCGCTGATGAATTGAACCGAATTGTGACGACTTATGAAGAAAACAATATTACCAATCCTGAGGCGGTAGCAGATTTATTTCTGGATGATGGGCTTCACGTTATTTCTGGGAATGGCCGAGTTATTTCCGGCAAGGAAGATATTTTGGAGTCGTTGACTACTAATGCGGTTCCCGGTGTTACTTTAGATGCCTGGAGTTATGGATATCGAGAGATAGGGAATTCTTTAGCCCTTGGCTGGGGTGGATATAACCTAACCGATTCTGACGGTACGACTATAGAGTATGGTCAGTGGGGCAATATAAATAAAATTACCGCTGACCGCGATATGATAGTGATGGAGAGAGCAGGTCCATTTTCTGGGCAATGATCTTCATAGACTAGGTAGCGGGTCTCGTAAAGCTCGGCTAGAGCATGGATTAAGATATTATGAATGTCACACCAAAATTTTGTGAAAATTACGAGTCACTTCTCGACAATCATTTCGAAAGCATCCTAAAAAACGAACACCTTTCTATTCCTGGATTTGTGGTGTTAGCCAAACGGGGTGACGACGCTTTCGATCTGGGGGTCGAATTCCACCTGTCTGTGCTATTTGCCTGTGGATCGACGACGAAGAGCGATCAAACGATCTGGCAATTGACCAGATAGAGTCGCCTTGCCCGTATCGGTCCCAAATAAAGGACTTCATTGAATCTGTGTATTTTAGTCGGGTTCGATAAACCATGATGCAACACTCCACTTTTTGATTATTATAGTGTGTGTTGCGCTGACCGTATGAACTCACAATTGTTAAGAGACATCTTTCGTAGTGAAACAATTCGCTAAAACCTTCGCCTCAGCGTCCTTTCTCATAGCAGGACTTATGCTATCGATTTACGTTCAGGCGGCGGCATTGGAATCGGAGCTATCCAAAGTGACATTATTCGTCGAAGGTATGATGAAGAGTCGCGGCGGCGTCACTTGACTGAGCTGACCCGAGAGTGTCGTAGCAGCTCTGTCAGAGTTGCCTGGAATTAAGTCAGAAGAACATGTTGAGATGATACTCGATAGAGATGCTTTCACCATTGAGTATGATTCGAGCGTCACTACGCTAGATGATATGTATGAAGCAATTCAAAGCTTAGGTTACACACCACGTTTAACTCTCGGCGATATTTCTCAGACTGATCAACTTGCCCCCGAAGGCGCAGTGCCGGAACCAATAGCCAGTGCGTTAGTGGCAGCTCTTGCCGAAGACAAATTGGTTTTCGTCGATTTCTTCGCGGAATGGTGCATTGCCTGTAAGATATTAGAGCAACAAACCCTCAATAGTACAGATGTGCAAGCCGCACTTCAGAATTTCATCTTTACCAAAGTTGATACTGATCTGTTCCCTCGAAGTGCAGTTTTCTACAAAATCGTAGGTATGCCAACTCTGCTGGTACTAGATTCATCAGGCCAAGAAATATTCCGCTCAGTTGGACCAATCCCTAAAAAGGAATTAGCTGAAAGGCTTAACGCTCTAACCTCACATTAAATAAGATCGATTGCACAATGCGGTGGTCTAGTAGATTAAGAAAATAGAGGGTGTCCAGGGGCGACATAGTTTTCAAAGCGTCCGCTACTGGCCCAGGCTGTGTGAAAACTCTTCTCTTGCTATAATAACGGTATTGACAAGATAATTGGACTCAGACCCCACCCCCTAAAACCTCAAAATGAGTATATCCAGACCCCACCCCCGGGGGTACCCCCACTTGCACAGAAAGGTTCCCTAGATTGCTAATATATATTAATCTGGTTAAGTGGTTAGGAATATTGTGGTCAAGCATCGATGTCGATATTCACGTTTCCACATTATAAAAACATCGCAATCACTCCGAGGAGGAGTGTAAAGGAGCTTAAAATGAGTGAAAAAATTGCAGATTTTAGGAACGCACACAAGGGAACAACTTATGCTAAAAATGCTGAAGGCAAATTAGTAGCGCAGTCTAATTGGGAGTCTGTTTCCGAGATTGATCTCTATGGTGCTGTTTACGGAACGTTAACTGTTGAAGGAGATATAAATGACCCTGACGTCAATTCTGGTGAGTGCAGTTGGGCGGGAGAGGGGTTCTCACCTGATGGAACTAGGACAGTAGGGTTTCAATCAGGAACTTGGGAGAAAATAGGAAATCACAAGTGGGCGCTCAAAATGGCTGGCAAAGACTCTAAGAGCGGTGCTGTCTATACAGAGAGTGAAATAGAATTAGAAACACTAATTTGGTCAGGAACGGTATATGCAGGTTGAACGTCAACACTAAGTGGAGCAATACTGGGGTAATTAAAGGGAAAAATCTGAATAAATTAATTGCCCCAGTTCTTGCCCAAGTATCTCAAGCTCATAAAGCTCTGCTAGCTGAGCGCTTCACGTATAGTCCGCGTGTCAAGCACCTCTCGAACCCTCCCCCTGTTTCCTAGTAACCGCCCACCCAGCACCCCACCCTATCGTCCTCTCACGTGTCTGGGCAGGTACAGTAACAATGCAGCAATACAGTATGGGTACGCCCGTCTAATTAAAGACACGCCCTGCTGATTTAGAAATTAGAGTGGTACAAGAACTGGTACAAGAGGAAGATAGCTAAGTGTGTTTATACAATTAAGCTTTATATATCAAAGAGATGGTGAAGAATAATGGCGGACCGGACGGGACTCGAACCCGCGACCTCCGGCGTGACAGGCCGGCATTCTAACCAGCTGAACTACCGGTCCGCGATGCTTACTACTTACTGCCTTAGGCTAATTTAAAACTAAGCCCAAGCGGTAATTGGTGGGTGTTGAGGGATTTGAACCCCCGACATTCGCCTTGTAAGGGCGACGCTCTCCCAACTGAGCTAAACACCCATATAACAGAGAGACGCGCATTTTACCGACTTAGGTCAACATGTCAACAAAGACGGTGCGTTCGGCGGTAGAGAACAGCAAAAAAATTGACTAATTGCCTACTTACTGGTGTGAGTAAAGGAACCGTCCCAATCTTCGGGCAGGGTTTGCTCTCTCAGGGTTCCAATTCGCTCTAGGTACAGCCCATAAAGCACGCTATCCGGCTCGTCTTGCTGCAAGGTTTTATAGATGTCTTCGGCACTATCCCAGTCGCGGGCGAAGTAAAAATCCAGAGCCTTGTGATAATCGGCTACCCGCTCCTGCAATTGGGCCTCCGCCTTGCCTATCTCACAGATCGGCTCAAAGCAGTCTATGGCCTTAATCTTGCCTTTTACCTTTACCCGGTCTATCAAGCGAAATAGAAAGCCATCCTGACCCTTGATCGCCTCCTCGCCTACCAATAGCTTGATGCCATAAAACTTGGTCAAGCTCTCCAGCCTCGAGCCTAGATTCACCGCGTCCCCCAACACTGTATAGGAGCGCCTGTACACCGAACCCATGTCCCCAACATTCATCATCCCCGAATTGATACCAACGCCGATGGCAATTTCGGGATAGCCCCTCTCCATAAATATCGGGCGCAACTCTTCGACCTTGTCCAGCATCAGTAACGCTGCCTTGATCGCATTCGCTTTATGGTTGAGATCTTCCAGGGGCGCACCCCAGAATGCCATAACCATGTCACCCACATACTTATCGATAGTGCCGCTGTTTTCGAAGATGATCTTGGTAATAGGAGTGAAGAAATCGTTCATCAGCTTCTTTAACTCTGTTGCACTCAGCGCTTCAGAGATAGTGGTGAAGTTTCGAATGTCGGCGAACAACACGCTTAGGTCCTTACTCTCCCCTTCGAAGCTGTAGTTATCGGGGTCATCCAACATCGAATCAATGTGGGCTGGTGGCACATATTGATCAAACATTCCTTTAATAGTTTTGCGCGTCTGACTCTCACTTAGAAAACCGTAGATAAGATTTGTCATCGTAACAAACACTATGAGCAGCAGTAGCAAGACCAGAGGAAAGTCCCACTTGTAGACATCCCACAACAGGAAATTTCCCCACACGGAGACACCTAACAGAGCGGCCCCCGTAGCTGCCATACTCGCCGCACCCATGAGAGGTAAGACCATAGCCATGAGCAAGCCTAAGCCGGTTAAGCTCACAAACAGCGCTCCACTCGCCCAGTCAGGTCTATAGGGAAAGTAAATATCATCAGGCGGGGTAAAGCTAGAGAATGCCGACTCGGTGGATGCCTCTCCCGAGTCGACCTCTAAGGTCGTCACGGAATCTAACAAGGCATTTAACATGTTCGCATGCACCTCGACCCCGGGATACACACGGTCCAGTGGCATCGCACGAATATCGCCAAGACCGGGTGCGCTGGTGCCGACTAAGACCAATGCGTTCTGCAACTGACTTCTTTCTTCATCACTAAGATTGTCTCTTAGCACATCGGTTGCGGATATATAGGGAAAGGAGGAATCGTCGAATTCTGACGAAGGGCCTGTATAAGGTACAATGACTTTAGCGAAGCCGTCGGTGGGAATCTCGAATCTACCGGCACCAACCCCCACCGCAACACCACGCACCACCTCCAGACCGTCATAATTTTCTGTAATCAGTTCGTAACTGTCGGCGAAGTTATAGACTCGTATCATCTCCAATGACAATGTCGGATAGAGAGCTGAGCCGTAACGAATAAGTAAGGGCACTCGGCGTACCACTCCATCCGGGTCCGGCACCTGATTCATGCTACCGTTGCCGAAGGCTGCGTCCTGTAACACCTTAATATTACCAGTATAGCCGGACATATCAGAGACCGTAACCGCCTCGGCTAGTTCTGAGCCTATATTGACGATAGACGCCGGCAGCTCGTTATAGGCGGCATTAGACTGAGTAGTGAAGTTGATCGCCAGAACAGCGTCAATTCCGCTGCGCATCGCATTGGCAAAATACTGATCGGCATCTAATTGCGGCTCAATCTGCGCAAGAGTCTCATTAAACTGCGAATCGAATTGACTAAGATCGACGGTCTGCAAGAGGTCGCGAATATTCCTGTCGGGCTCAGGAAAAGTGATATCGAAGCCAACCACAAGCGCGCCATTATCGCGAAGCTTCTCCGTCAGCTGACCAACCTTAATTCGATTCCAGGGATACTGCCCCTCAGCCTGCAGTGAGCGCTCGTCTAGATCGACGATTACAATCTTATTCTCGGGTGATTTCACATGCTTGGGCATTGCACTCAAGCGTTGATCGTAGACCAGGAACTCAAGGTGTTCGATGATCTCAGCTACCAGCGCTGGTGGACTGAGCTGCAGCCACAACACGAAACAGGTACTAAAAATTCCCAGATAGATAGGCAATCGCTTGCCTTCTGAGACGAAGCGGCGAATCGAATGTAACCCTGCGGAAAGATTCATGTAGACCCTGATTTCTCCGTTCACAAAGATTATATGCCAAAGGGCCTATACATAAAACGGACGAGATAGTATGTTGCGCCTTTCCCTAACACTATCAGATCGAGTTGCCGCAAGGCTCTAAAAATAAGCGATGAAAATATTCAAGGAATTCCGTTTCGAGGCTGCTCACAGGCTGCCAAATGTACCGGAGGGTCACAAATGCGCCCGCCTTCATGGCCATTCATTCCTGGTCAAGATAGAAGTCGAGGGCCCGGTTGGCGAAGAGTCGGGCTGGGTCATGGACTTCTCAAGAATATCCGATGCTTTCAAGCCGATATGGGACAGGCTCGATCACTACTACCTCAATGAGATTCCTGGGCTCGAGAATCCTACTAGCGAAGTGCTCGCACGCTGGATCTGGCAGGAACTGAAACCCAGTCTCGTCGAGCTATCATCTATCGAAATTCGCGAAACTTGCACCAGTGGCTGTGAATACACTGGAGACTAGCCCCTCTAGCTCGCAGCGAAATCTAGCGGCGCAATGTCTTCGTTCGCTAGCACAGAGGCAGGTATCTGGGCTTTTGCTTTGATCAACTGCTTGCTGATCATGAATTCCTTAGGACGCGCCACGCAGTCCACCGCGATTAAGACACCTTGCCTGAGGTAGAACAGAGCGAAGCTCGCCTCAAGGCCGCCTTTCACGCTCCCGCGCAAAACCACCTCATCGTATCCCGCACTTAGCCCTGCCATCTGCAACTTAATCGCATACTGATCCGACCAGAACCAGGGCACGGCATCGTAGACTTGCTGCTTGCCGCAAATATTAGCCGCCACAGTCCGTGCCTGATCGTTTGCGTTTGGCACCGACTCCAGCCTTATACTGCGCCCATAGATATGACTGGGATGAATCGTACAGTCCCCCGCCGCATAGATATGCTCATCACTGGTCTGACCATACTCGTTCACGTGAATACCTGATTCACCCTCTAACCCCGCGCTCATAGCTAAGTCTGTGTTAGGTAGCACACCTATACCAACTATTAGGAAGTCTGCTTCAAACCTTTTTCCATCGGTGCAACATACAAGCATCTGCTTGCCTTGTGCCTCAATATTGTCTACCTCGACCCCCGTGAGAACCTGAACCCCAAAGGATTCATGGAGCGACTGTATGTACGCAGACATATCCGGGCCGGTAACCCGCTGCAAGATTCTATCGCTCATCTCGAGCACCGTTACACTTACTTCACGCCGCGCCAGAACCGCGGCCGCCTCCAGACCTATATAACCGCCACCGATAATTAGTGCACGACGCCCCTTTTCAATCTGGGGCTCAAGCTGTGCTATGTCTTGTGCGGTTCGGATATAGTGCACATTCTCGACTTCTGCCGCGGGAGCAAACTTGCGTACGCTGGCACCCGTGCATAGGGCTAACTTCTGATAGTCTAGCTTGCGCCCACTCTCCAGGGTGACCGTTCTTGCTTCGCGATCTATAGCTGTCACCCGCGTCGCTAGCAACAGTTCAATATTGTTATCCTCATACAGTTTTGCCGGTCGCAACTGCATCGCATCCAGGCCTTTTTCTCCGGCCAGATGTTCCTTGGACAAGGGTGGACGATGATAAGGCAGCTCGGCCTCGTCACCGATCAGCGTAATCGGGCCCACCCAGCCTTCGCGGCGCAATTGCAACGCCAGTGACACACCGGCATGGCTGGCTCCTACGATGATGCAACTCTCACTCATGGTCTAATCTCTATCCTAATTATCTGAAGCATTGTTAAGTGGCAGCTATGTCGAAAGCTGCCAATCGATGGCTGCCTTATTCTGCGCCAGCAGGTATTCGTTACTCTTGGAGAAATGATGATTGCCAAAGAAGCCGCGACTCGCGGAAAGCGGAGAGGGATGAACTGACTCCAAGACAAGATGCCTGTCCCTATCGATCATCGCGCCCTTCTTCTGCGCATAGCTACCCCAGAGAATAAACACAATTCCAGTCGCATCCACATTCAGATGATTCACTATACTGTCGGTAAATGTCTCCCAGCCTCTGCCCTGATGAGATGCCGCCAGACCCGCCTCTACCGTGAGCACAGAATTCAACAGCAGCACTCCCTGCTCTGCCCATTCACTGAGACAGCCATGATCGGGCGGGACAAAACCAACATCCGCGACCAACTCTTTGTAGATATTCTGTAGTGAAGGCGGCACCCGCACCCCTTTGCGTACGGAGAAGCATAGCCCGTGCGCTTGACCGGGGCCGTGATAGGGATCCTGCCCCAGAATCACAACCCTTACCGCCTCAAACGCTGTAGCATTAAGGGCCGCGAATATCTCATCGCCGGCTGGATAGATGGTCTTCCCCAATGCTTTCTGCTCGCGTAGAAATTCACGTAGCTCGGCCATGTAGCCAGAAGTGAGGTCGCTTTTTAGTCGTTCACGCCAGGAGCTGTCTAATTTAATCTCGCGCTCCTCGAACATTTTAATCTACATTCTCTCTCGGCGATTAACGCCATTCTCTTCTTGCAGGCCTTTTACTCAGCCTAATGAGTTCTAGCCCTGATCTTGCTGCGGACGCATATGTGGAAACAATAGAACGTCTTTAATGGAGGCGGAGTCTGTAAACAGCATTACCAGGCGGTCGATACCAATGCCCTCGCCTGCCGTGGGCGGCATGCCATACTCCAGCGCCGTCACGTAGTCGTGATCGAAATGCATGGCCTCGCTATCGCCTGAGTCTTTCTGTGCGACCTGCTCCTTGAAGCGCTCGGCCTGATCTTCGGGGTCATTCAGTTCCGAGAAACCGTTGGCCAGTTCTCTGCCTCCGATAATCAACTCAAACCTGTCGGTAATCTCAGGGTTCTCTTCGTTGCGTCTGGCTAGCGGAGAGACCTCTATCGGATATTCGGTAATGAAGGTTGGCTGATCTAGCTTGTCCTCTACCTTCTGATCGAATATCTCCATCAGAATCTTGCCCCTCGGCCATGAATCGTCGAAGTGAACATCGAGGCTATTCGCCAAGGCGGCAACCGACTCTTTCGATGCGAAGGCGCTATCGTCCTCGACAGCACAGTGCTGCTTAATCGAATCGGTAACGGAGAGCCTAGCGAAAGGTTGTGCGAAATCATATTCCGAACCTTGATAGCTAAGCTTGCTGCTACCCCCAACCTCTATCGCTATCCTGCGAAACAGGTCTTCTGTCAGGTCCATCAGATCCTGATAGCGTGCATAGGCCTGATAGAATTCGAGCATGGTAAACTCAGGGTTATGCCGCGTAGACAGACCCTCGTTTCTGAAATTACGATTCAACTCGAAGACGCGATCGAAGCCACCCACAACCAATCGCTTCAGAAATAATTCCGGCGCTACGCGAAGATACATATCCTGATCCAACGCGTTGTGATGCGTGATGAAGGGTCTGGCCGTCGCGCCACCCGGTATCACCTGCATCATAGGTGTTTCGACTTCCATGAAATCCAGCGATTCGAAGTACTGCCTTATGAATCGCATGATGCGAGAGCGGGTCTGAAAGATATTCCGCGACTGTTCATTCACGATGAGATCGACATAGCGCTGCCTGTAACGCATCTCGGTGTCGGTCAGGCCCTTGTGCTTATCCGGCAGCGGACGCAGCGACTTCGTCAGCAGCTCGAAACTTGCGGCTCGCAGCGTCAGCTCGCCCTTGCCTGTCTTAAACATCTCGCCATGGACACCGATGATATCGCCAAGATCAAAAGACTTGATCTGTTCCGCCTGCTCACCCGTGAACGACTTATTATTAATATAGATCTGCATCTGCGCGTTGCCGTCCTGAATCACGATAAACGGACCGCGCATGCGAATAATTCTTCCAGCAAGCGTCGCGTTAATGGCGAGCTCTTCCAATTCTTCTTTTGTCTTACTCTCGTGCTGCTGCGTCAAAACCGCCGACGAATGTTCTTTGACGAAACCATTGGGAAACGCCACCCTCTGTTCACGAATAGCCGTTAGCTTTTCCCTGCGCTGAGCGATCAGCTTGTTTTCGTCGTGATTGTCTTCAGTCATTTGCCTTGTATTCCTGTGTCTCTTCTATCGAGAAGAATGTAACGGTTTAAATTCACTGCCCGGTCTTGCTATAGACCCATCTTTAAACTGGCTTCGATAAACTTATCCAAGTCACCATCGAGCACGGCACCGGTATTGGTCACTTCGATATTGGTTCGTAGATCTTTGATGCGCGAGGCATCGAGGACGTAGGAGCGGATCTGACTGCCCCAGCCGATATCGGCCTTCGACTCCTCAACGTTCTGCATCTCTTCTTTTTGCTTTAACTCTTCCAGCTCATACAGCTTCGCCTTCAACTGCTTGATCGCCATGTCTTTGTTTTTGTGCTGCGACCGTTGACTCTGACACTGCACCACAATGCCACTAGGCTCATGGGTAAGACGAATAGCGGAATCGGTCTTGTTTACATGCTGACCACCCGCACCACTAGCCCTATAGGTATCGATGCGCACCTGCGACATGTCGAGGTTCACTTCGATGTCATCGTCTATCTCTGGAGAAACGAATACCGACGCGAACGATGTGTGACGCCTGCTACCGGAATCGAAGGGCGACTTGCGCACCAGCCGGTGCACTCCTGTCTCTGTACGTAGCCAGCCGAAGGCAAAGTCACCACTGATCTGAATCGTTGCGCTCTTGATGCCGGCTACATCTCCACCTGACACCTCGACAAGCTCGGTCTTGAAGCCCTTACTCTCACCCCAGCGCAGATACATTCGCAGCAGCATCTCGGCCCAATCCTGCGCCTCGGTGCCGCCCGAGCCAGCCTGAATATCCAGATAGGCGTTTGCCTCATCCATGTCGCCGGAAAACATACGACGAAACTCGAGCTTCTCTAATCCGGTCTGAAGTGCGTCGAGATCTTTATTAGCCGCATCGAAGAGCTCCTCATCCGCTTCCTCCTGCGCTAATGCCAGCAACTCCTCAACCTCAAGGATACCAGAGTCCATCTTTTCTATAGTCTGTACCACCGCCTCCAGGTTCGAACGCTCCTTACCCAGAGCCTGGGCGTATTCGGGCTTGTCCCAGACTGACGACTCGCCTAGTTCGAGTTCGACCTCAGCCAGCCTTTCCTTCTTAGTCTCGTAGTCAAAGATACCCCCTGAGGCTATCGGTTCTACTACTTAACTCCTTTAACATCCCAAGCTGACTGTTAATCTCTAGCATCTTGCGCAATCCTGTGTGCTTCTTTAGCAAAGACCCCATTTTACCTTAATAATCGCGCAAAATGTCAGCTCCAAATAGCGCCTAGCGCCTGCCTGCCCGCAACTGTGTCGAATAAACGGCAAAGCGTGTAAGCTCTGCGTAGTTTCGAGAATCAAATACAGATACACGCCGACTAGCGCCGAACGACATAATGGCCGTACCACAAAATGAAAGTTGAGAACGCCAAAATTACTTGGCTGGAATCAGGCCTACCCTATTCCACGCAGTATCAGGATATCTACTATTCTAAAGATGATGAATTGGCAGAGAGCCAGTATATTTTCCTGGATGCGAATCGACTTAGTGAGCGCTGGCAGCAACAAGCACATCTGGAGAACTTTCAAATAGGAGAATTGGGCTTTGGCAGCGGCCTAAACTTCCTACAGGCAATTAAACTCTGGAAGAGCTGTGAGACTCGCCCCTCACACCTGCACTATATAGCCTTCGAGAAGCATCCTCTGACCATCGATCAACTGCGCAAAATTCACCAACGCTGGCCCAGCCTGAGTGCACAGAGCGCCCTGTTACTGGAACACTACATAGATCATAGCGCGGGCTGTCATCGTCTGCTCCTGGATCAGGACATCACTCTCGACCTGTATTTCGGCGATGCTCTGCAGCAATTAAATACACGAATGACGAACAATTGCCCCCCGGTTCACTGTTGGTTTCTCGATGGCTTCTCCCCGGCTAACAACGAGGCCCTGTGGGAAGAGAACCTCATGCATGCGCTTGCGCGAAGCAGCGATGAGAGCACCACACTAAGTTCATACAGCGTCGCCGGAAGAGTGCGCACAGCCCTAAAGAATGCGGGTTTCGAAGTACATAAAGCCGCAGGCTTCGGGCGCAAGCGCCACAGCCTGACCGGCACCCTGCCTGCTCGAGCAAGTCAAGCCATAGCACCGGATGGTAAGACGACTCAGGCTACCCCCTGGTTCGACTTGCCCAGGGTCGGCTTCGAGGGCAGAACGGCGGCCATAATCGGTGCGGGGCTCGCCGGCTGCAGCACCGCATACAGTCTCGCAAAACGGGGCTGGCAGGTAACCCTCATCGACGCCTCGAGTAAGCCCGCAAGCAAAGCATCCGGAAACTCGCTACTCGCTCTGCGCTGCAGGCTATTCAATTCGACGTCTCCTGAGGCCGAGTTCTTCTTGCATGCCTATCTTTTCGCGCTGCGACAGTTCGCCCAGTTTTTCCCCGGCGGCGACCCTGCATGGAAGCCCTGCGGTGTCTTGCAGATGCGCAATGCGATGAACAAACGCAACCCATTGCAAGCGCAGAAGTTAGACGAACTCTATTCGCCGCAGGTAGTTAACCTGCTCTCGCAGGACCTCGCGTCGCTAGAGGCAGGAATGACCCTCAGCGAAGCTGCCTGGCACTTTCCCGCCGGCGGCGCACTGAACCCCGCGGCTCTATGCCAACGCTATCTGGCGCATCCGAATATTCACTGTATCTTCGACACAGCCGTCGATAAGCTGAGCAGGTTGGAAAATAGATGGAGTCTGGAGACAGGTGCGGCGCGAGTTACTCAGGCCGACGTAGTCGTTATCGCCAATAGTCATGACGCGACAAGGCTAGCGCAATGCGCCGACCTTCCGCTTCAGAGTTTTCGTGGGCAGACTACCGTGATAGCCGTCAACGAGAAAAGCACCAGGCTCGGCAGTGTCGTAAGTGGGGCCAGGACAGTCTTTCCATCCGTCGATGAGCAACATCTTATTTCGGCAAGTTATGCCACGGGCACCCAGGTGCAAACACTCGCCAATGACACCCGTGAGAATCTACGCGGCGCCGCAAGCAATTTTGCAGACGACAACAGCCTTAGCGATATCCCACTATCGGACAGGGTGTCGATACGCTGCAATTCTCCCGATGGAATACCCCTCGTTGGGATGATGCCAGATCGCGCAAAGATGCGGTCTCGCTATGGGGAGCTGGCAAGAAATGCCCGAGCAAAATTTAGCACTACGGGACACGACTGCGAGCAATACACAGACGGCCTCTTCCTCAACGTAGCCCATGGATCAAACGGTCTTGCCAGTTGCCCACTTAGCGCAGAGTTTCTTGCGAGCCTCATCACAGAGGAGAACCTGCCGCTAAGCGAGGCCATGATAAACACGCTGAATCCTAGCCGCTTTCTTATAAAAGACTTAAAGAAACAACGCTGAGCTAGAACAGAGTTAGAAGAGAGTTAGAGAGAACATTAAACGGAACAGGCCAGCAGCTTTTGCAAGCGACGGGAAATTCAGCGGTCGTAGAAGGCCTGAATCAAAGAAGACATCGACTCAACATCTGCAATACCCGCACTCTCGCGAATAGAGTGCATCGCAAAACTGGCTATGCCAACATCGACGGTCGCTATACCGAGTAGCGCCGAGGTAATTGGCCCTATGGTACTCCCACAACCCATGTCGGAACGCACAACGAAAGACTGATGACTGATATCCAGCCTATTACAGATAGATTTCAGCAGAGCGATGGTGTGACTATTGCTGGCGTAGCGTTGATTTGCATTAATCTTGATAACGGGGCCGGCATTCAGCTTGGGTGAATGCGCGGCGTCGTGTTTGTCTGAAAAATTTGGGTGCACGCCATGGGCATTATCTACCGAGAGTAAGACGGAATTCTGTATCGCCCTGTCGAAACTGGCCGCACTTGCTTTACTTGCCGCACCCTCTTCAGCCTCTAACATCCTCTGCAATACAGATTTCAGAAAAGGACCGTCTGCCCCGGCGGCAGAGACCGAGCCTACTTCTTCATGGTCATTGCAAACCAGGATGCTGGCACAGTCATCATTGCTATCGATCAACGAATGCAGTGCGATAAAACAACTCAGCAGATTGTCGAGCCTGGCACTGCAGATAAATTGCTTGCGCAGACCAACCAACGCAGGAGCCTGTGTGTCGTAGAGTAATAACTCATGGGACAGAATAGCCTCGGCAGCAGCAAGCTTAAGCTTCTGCTGCAAGTGTGCCAGCAAGTAGCCTTCGAAGCTGAATTTTTCATCGGTATCTAACTGCAACAGAATCGGTGGCAGTTCTTTCTGCCTGTTTATCAACCTGCCGTCGTTCGCCGTCACATCGAGGTGAATCGCCAGGCTGGGAATGAACGCTACAGGGTCTTTGAGATCGACGAGAACGGATTCTACCGCGCCGCCGGCACTCTGATAGCTCACCCTGCCGGCGATAGAAAGGTCTCTATCGAACCAGGGATGAAGCAGGGCCCCGCCATAGACTTCGACGCCCAGCTGAGCGTAGCCCTGACTGCTCACATCGGCATGGGGCTTCACCTTCAGGCAAGGGCTATCGGTATGCGCCCCCGCAATTCTAAAACCGGTTTCCAGCAGATCTGCCTTGCCCGTCTTGAAGGCGATAATGGCCGAGTCGTTGCGCAGCACGTAATAACGCGAGCCTTTCTGCAGCTTCCAGCTATCACCGGCATCGAGGCGCTCGAAACCAGCAGCATCGAGCACAGCCGCCATATTGGCGACGGCATGAAAGGGTGTTGAGGATTGCTGCAAGAACTGCAGCAATCCGGCTTGAAGATTTTCGTTAGCCAATACTTTTCTCTATGTGTTTGTAGTTGGTATCAGCAACTGAATTTAGCGTATTTCTAATAGCTCTACATCGAAGATCAATGCGGAATTAGGCGGAATGGCAGGTGTAGGTGAAGCTTCACCATAGGCCATGGCTGCAGGTATAAACAGGCGCCACTTGTCACCTACTGACATAAGCTGCAGACCCTCAGTCCAGCCACTAATAACCTGTGACAAACCAAACTGAGCCGGCTCACCACGATCGACAGAACTATCGAATACGGTGCCATCGATCAGAGTCCCGTGATAATGCGCCAGAACCGAATCGCTTACCGTAGGAGATGCGCTGCCTTCAGGACCAGATTCCAGCACCATGTACTGCAGCCCAGACTCAAGAGTCACAACACCCTCTTTCGCAGAGTTAGCATTCAGAAAATCCACACTTGCTGCTGTGCTTGCGGCCAATGCCGATTGCTGCTGCTCGGCCATCTGCTGCTGGAAAAGCTGAATGGCCGCGAACATGTCTTCATCGCTCATCTGTACATTGTCTGCTACCGCATCCAACATACCCGCCACAAATGTCTCGATCTCTATGCCATCCAAGATGCCCTGGGCTTGAAGATTCTGACCGATATTAACGCCTATTGAATAAGCAATTTTGTCATCATCGCTCTCTAGATTTGTATTGCCCTGAGCAAATGCCTGAGCGCTCAATACGATGCTCAAAAGGCCAATCAGGATAGGACTCTTGCCTGTGCTTATGTTCATACTAAATTCCTTAGATTCATTGGACAAATGCCTACGAAAGGGTTCCAATCCAGTCAACGACAGATGAGTCGAATATTAACTGGGATACCCAGTAAATGCCAGTCTCTGCCGGGTGAACTCGGCACTATACATGCTCCATCGACAGGAAATACGCGCATGAATCACAGGTCAGTAACCGGCCTTTTTCGCACCCCATTGCGGCCATGCTTTCTCGCTGCGCTTTTGAGCCTGGCCTCCTGCTCGCAAAATTTCACCGTATCCGTAAACAATCAGGCAGTATTCGACCCTACCGGAAGACTCTATGCTGGCGACCTGGCAGACCCGGACTTGCAGGGCTGCCTGAATATCGCAATGCAGCAACAGGGTATAGAGAATGCAGGGCTGATGCAGGTGCTATCCTGCGCAAACTCTGCTGTTGAGACTCTTGCCAATATCCCACAACTGGCAGAGCTGCGTTTCCTCGATGTGAACAACAACAGAATTCGCGACATCTCTCCCCTGCGAGGGCTGCGAAATCTGAGCGGACTCAATCTTGCGAATAACAGAATTAACGATATAAGCCCCCTACTCAGCATGACCACGCTGACCTCGGTCAATCTGCTTGGTAACAATGAATTGCCTTGCCAGCAGCTGCAAACACTAGAGGATAGATTAGGAAGCAACTTGAGCCGACCTGCTAGCTGCCAGAATTAGCGCCCTAACAGGGAGGGCCGCTATGGAAGCGGAATTCGCTGTCTGGCTCAGTCACGAGTCGCAGCTCCTGCGCCGAGAACTTATCGAGCTTCGCCTGTATGTCCACATCTGAATACTGCCGCGCCAGATCCAGATAGTCTTCGAAGTGCCGGGCTTCGGATTTCAACAGGCTGCGATAGAATTTCTGCAACTCGGTGTCGAGAAACGGTGCCAGCTTCGCGAAGCGCTCGCAGGAGCGAGCCTCGATGAAGGCTCCGACGATCAAGGTGTCGATTAGCTGCTCGCGCTCTTCCTTCGAGATCAACTCACGCATTCCAGCGGCATACCGGGAAGGACTGAGCCTTATGTATTCGATACCCCTGCTCTGCAATATCTCAACCACCTGCTGAAAATGCAGCAGCTCTTCTCGTGCTAACTGCGACATCTTCTTTAACAGATCGGGCTTAGTAGTATGCCTGTACATCAAGTTCATCGCGGTAGCGGCAGCTTTCTTCTCGCAATTCGCATGATCGATAAGCAATAAATCTTGATGCCCAAGCGCCTCCTGCAGCCATGCCTCAGGTGTAGCACAGGGAAGGAAATTGTTTATTTCAGAGAGCATGGGAATTGTGGTGAGCGAGGCCTTGGCACTGGAAAAATAAATCCTATGAAGAGAGTTAGTGCCTAGTCTTATCGGACAGCTCTTTCTTGGACTCCTTTGGATCGTTGTCCAATTCCTTTACTACAGGAATGTCGTCTTCGGAATCTTCCGCTAGCGCATCACACTTTAATTTCTTCGAAGTCTTCGCGCCCAGAGTCTTCAGATCTTCTACTCGGCGTATGAGATTTCCAGTTCCGGAACGCAGTTTCTTATGCGCGCTATCATAGCTCTTCTTGGTTGAGTCTATGCGGCTACCGATATCTTCCAGATCCGCGACGAAGTTGACGAACTTGTCATACAGCGCACCGGCCTTCTCTGCGATCTCCACAGCGTTCTGATTCTGTTGATCCAGACGCCAGAGGTTCTGCGCTAATTTCAATGTGGTTAACAGCATGGTAGGGCTAACAAAGACTATATTTTTTTCAAAGGCGAATTGAGAGAGGCCCGGATCATTCTGTATCGCTACGGAATAGGCAGCGTCTATTGGCATAAACAAAAATACATAGTCTAGGGAACTGATGCCCGATAATTTTTGATAGTCCTTGCCAGATAGCGACTTAACATGGCCACGCACCGACTGAATATGTTGCTTTAGAAATTCCGCCTTCGCATCCGCCTCATCTGTCGAGCAATAACTATCCCAGGCCTTAAGCGACACCTTGGAATCGATAATAACATCTCTGGACTCCGGCAGGTGGACCACAACGTCGGGCTGCAGCTTCGCTCCCTCAGCAGAGCTCAAACTTACCTGCACCTCGTACTCCCTGCCCTTCACCAGGCCGGAGTTTTCCAACAGCGTCTCCAACACCATCTCACCCCAATTTCCCTGGGCCTTATTGTCTCCCTTCAGCGCATTGGTGAGATTGACCGCGTCCTCGCTTATCTGGCTATTCAATTCGTGTAGCTGCTTTATCTCCCGTGCAAGAGAGAATCTCTCTTTCGACTCTTTGTCGTAGGTTTCTTCGACGCGCTTCTCGAACTGGCGAATCTTATCCTGCAATGGATTCAAAACCGTCGACAGCGATTCCTTGTTGTTGTCGACTAACTTCTTACTCTTGTCTTCGAATATTTCGTTGGCGATATTCTTGAATGCGATACCCAGCTGTTCCTTGGACTCATTGAGCAGAGCCAGTTTCTCGCCGTGCTGATTGCGCTCAAGCTCCAGGCTCGTTTCCAGCTTGGTCTTGAGCTCGCGTAGGGTCTGCACCTCACTCTGTAATGACTCGTTCTCGCTCACAGATTTGTGCAACGACAGCGCCGTAGTAGCAAACTCTGCTTCCTTCGCAATTAATTTCTCTCGCGCGGACAATTCTGCCAACTTCAGAATCTGCGACTGACGCAGCGTCCATATAAGCACTGCTATCAGTATAACGATCAGGCAAAAGACGGCTGTAATTACTAGGGAGTTCATAGCTCTCGCACTATTGTGCATTGCACAGTCGAAGTGGTAATGAAAGGACGAGAGCTGCCCATAGAGACAGCTCTCGAGTCAGTGCTCTAAGTCAGGTTCTCGTTGATCACGATTAGCAACTCGGCAGTCAGGTCGACCAGATCATCGGTCGTGTCCGTGGCTTCCGCGATAACGGTAATCACTCCGTCGCCTTCAACCAGTCGCACATTGAAATCGCGTTCCTCGGCCTGTGCATCCGCATCGTTGCGATTAAACAGACGCCCTATAAAGCCTGGCTCATTGCCTTCTTCACGAAGACCGGAGAAACTGACATTAAGAAAGGCTGCATCGCGATCACTCTCGATGATATTTACACCGGCCTCGTCCAGGGCAGAACGAACCAGGACCCATGCGCGGTTGAAACCCAGACGCAGCTCTAGAACCTGCCCGCCCTGACCGTCATCGATGATATTCGCCTTTCTTTCCGCCTCGATGCTGCCGGCAAGCAGACTCGCCGATGAGGCCTGGTAGACATCGTTTCGATCGGCCAGATACTGTGAGAGGGTATTCAGAATTTGCTGTTCACGATCTTCCTCTTCAGAAATCTCGGGCCAGTTTACAATTAGCGGCGCAGGTTCACTCCTGGGGCTCTGCGTATGAACAACGTAGATCTCCGAGTAGCCCGAATGCAGTCCAGGCTCTATCGATACCCGATATTTATGCCTCGTCTCTAAATTGCTGTCGACCTCCAGCCAGGAAGTTTCCATGATGCCCTCGCCCGGATTCTCATACTCGAGAATCACCTGCAGCTGAGCCCAATAGTCCCGCACCAGGGGCCACACCTGGCCCGGGGTAGCATCCAACACGATCCAGCTGCGACCGGAGAGATTCTGAATGATCACACCTTCGCGGCCGCCCGCCTCGATAGGCTTGGGCAAGGGAATCTCCTCAAACGGCTCCGCCGCTGCTGCGAATTGCTCAGGTATGACATACAACTCGTCCAGGGTGTAGCTATCCAGTTCGTCGGGTACAGCCATGCGCGCGAGTACCGGCGCCTCCATGTAGTCATCGGCACGGTCACGAAACGGTCCGTTCTCTCCGGAGAGGTAATTACAGCCCGTCAAGAAAATCAGAAGGCTTGAAAGTAATAGGGATTTAGACATTCAACTTTGTTCCTGTATTGCCTTTCGCATCGCTGCAGCCAATCAAGCAGATCATGTAACTATCCCGGCCGCAGCCAGGGCTTCTCTAACTTTGACGTGATATTGCCCATCAAGTTCCACAAGCGGCAAACGAATTCCGCTGCCAATCCGGCCCATGGCCTGCAATGCCCATTTTACGGGGACAGGGTTCGCCTCGATAAAAAGATCCTGATGCAGCAACTCCAGCTTGCTGTCCGCTGCTCGCGCCTCATCTTCGTTGCCGGCCAAAGCCGCAGCGCACATCTGTGACATCAATTCTGGCGCGACATTCGCCGTAACCGAGATGGTTCCATCGGCTCCCGCCAATATCAGCGGCAGGCTAAGCGCATCTTCGCCACTGTAGATGGCGAGTCGCTCACCGCAGCGCTCGATCAACTCCAGGCCTCTATCGAGGTCTCCGCTGGCATCCTTGATCGCGACTATATTATCGAGCTCGGCAAGGCGCTTGACCGTGGCCAACTGCAGATCGCAGGCTGTACGGCCTGGCACATTGTAGAGAATCTGGGGGATATCTACCCCTTCGGCGATCAGCTTGAAGTGCTGATATAGGCCTTCCTGAGAGGGTCTATTGTAATAAGGTGTCACCAGCAGCGCCGCATCGGCGCCATTGTTCTTGGCTGATTCGGTAAAATACAGCGCCTCGGCCGTATTATTCGAGCCCGTACCTGCGATGACGGGTATCCTGCCGCCAACTACTTTCACACAATGGGCTACGAGATCGCAATGCTCGTCTGTGCTGAGCGTCGCTGATTCACCCGTGGTCCCCACGATCACCACGGCATTCGTGCCCGAGGTGATATGCCACTCGAGTAATTTATCGAGACACGGCAGATCCAGCGAACCATCGGGCTGCATGGGGGTAACTATGGCGACGATACTGCCGCGAATATGAGCTGTCATGGAAATCCTACTACTTATCTAAGCCCTGAATTTTAACACAGCGCAGGGGTATCAACCAAAGTCGTCACAGCGGCGCTAGCTGGCACTGCTGTCTTCGTCTTTAGGCTTCGCTTCAGGGTGCATCTTACTTGGCCAGGCGTTGAGTATGGCCTTGATTAGAGTAGCCAGTGGAATGGCAAAGAATACGCCAGCAAGGCCCCAGATTCCGCCAAAGACCAGAACCGCGGCAATGATGGCTACGGGATGCAGATTAACCGCCTCAGAGAAGATCACCGGCACTAAGACATTGCCGTCTATCATCTGCAACACACCATAGGCCACGAAGACGGTATAGAACTCGCTGCCTATGCCCCATTGCACATAGGCTACCGCCAAGACGGGGATAGTCACCACCGTCGCCCCGATATACGGAACGATGACAGAAAGGCCAACGAGCACGGAAAGCAGCAAGGCGTAATTGATCCCCAGAATAACGAACATGAGATAGCTAACACTGCCCACGATAAAAATTTCCAGCACCTTGCCTCGAATATAATTCGAAATCTGCTGATCCATCTCCAGCCAGATTCGATTCATCAGCGGCCGATTGCGGGGCAGAAAATTACCCGCCCAGTTAATCAATTCTGATTTATCTTTCATCACAAAATAGACCAGTATCGGAACCAGCACGATAAATACGATCCAACCAATGATGCTAGGGATGCTGGCGAGGGAATATTCCAATACGGTTTGGCCATAGCCCCCCAACTCACCGCGCACACCGGCGATAAAATCCCGTATCTGTTGTTCGGAGAATAGATTGGGGTAGTTCTCTGGCAATAGCAGCAGCGATGACTGCCACTGACTGATTAGATTCGGCAACTCATTGATGAGTCTACGCAGCTGATTCCACGCAGAAGGCAGCAGAAATAACAGCATAGCCAGAAACACGCCGATGAAAACGGTGTAGACGAGGACGAAGGCTATTCGAGCGGAGAGTCCATAACGCAGCAGAATCTCCACCAGACCCTGCATAAGATAGGCGATAATAATTGCCGCAATCAGCGGCGCGAGAACACCACCAAACAGAAGCAGTACCGCCAGACCCGAAATCAGCAGCAGCATCAGAATGATGGACTCTTCGTCATGAAAATAACGATCGAGGAAATCGTTAACCAACTTCTTCATTTCCAGATGTCTCCAGTAAGCTACTAGCCCTTCTTAATCCAATAGAAATAGGCACGATCATCTTTCTGAAAATCCAGAATTTGATGTTTGGTCTGATCGACAAACATATGAAAATCCTTTTCCGATGCCGGATCCGTCGCGACGACTTTCAGAACCTGAGCAGATTCCATGTTATTTAGAGCCAGCTTCGCCTTCAGCAGAGGCATGGGGCACTGCAGGCCAGTTAGGTCTATCTCTATATCGACATTTATCTCCATCCCTACATTTTATCAAGCTATACAGGCCAAACGCCACGAATCATATTGCCTAAATTTCTAGCGGATTGAGCTAAAAGTTACTGAAATATGGGGAATTAATTATGTTAATCTTGGTCTTAGACTATTATTAATGGACATTATGCACACCAGCTTGTTAAAAAAATCCCTTTTGCTGCTGCTCTGGGCGACTATTCCCACGTTGCTGTCAGCTCAGCCTGCCCTGCCAAGCTTGGGAGATCGCATCTCTGGCACGGTCTCGCTCGAGCAGGAATACGCCATGGGCCAGCAGTTCCTGAGCAGTATACGCCGCAGTGCGCCTACTATTTCAGACCCCCTGCTGAACACCTATCTGGAAAACGTCACCTATAAGCTCGCTTCACGCAGCCAGCTTAAGGATCACCGACTCTCATTTGTGATCATCGATAGCGAGGCACTCAACGCCTTCGCCGCTCCCGGCGGTATTATCGGCGTAAATACCGGCCTGTTCCTGAACGCTCAAACCGAGGCAGAGTTCGCCTCGGTGATGGCACACGAGATAGCTCACGTCAGTCAGCGTCACTTTGCCCGTGGCATCGATGAGGCACAGGCGGGCAAGATACCGCAGCTAGCGACGCTGTTGGCCAGCGTAATCATCATGGCCACCTCCGATGCGGGTCACGGCACGGCAGCGGCAGCTGCAGTTCAGGGCCGCGCGCTGGAGAATCAACTGCGCTTCAGCAGAAGCAACGAGACCGAGGCCGACAGAGTAGGTCAGGATACGATGTTCAACGCGGGTTTCGACCCCGATGGCATGTCCACGCTCTTCGAGAGACTTATGTCAATCAATCGGTTCGGGCGCCGCCCGCCCGAGTTCCTGCTCTCCCATCCCCTGACCGAATCACGTATCTCTGGCAGCCGCGGCAGAGCCGCGCGCTATGCGCGACAGCAGTACTCGCCGAACCTCGAGTATCAGATCGTTCGTGCTCGTGTACTGGGCTATTATGCGCAGAATAAGGCAGACCTGGTTCTCGAGTTTGAAAGACGACTGGAGCTGAGCAGCAGCGACTTCACGCGAGATGCGAACCGCTATGGGCTAGCCATCGCCTACAACGAAAACGAGCAATACGCATTGGCTAGCGCCACCTTGGCACCCCTGCTCGATAAAGACCCTAACCGGATTAGCTATGTGGTAACGCAGGCCGAGATCCTGACGCAGCAGAATGAGCCAGGCCAGGCTATTAACTTCCTGCAGCGCCACCTGGCAATAAATCCCGGTAATCATGCTCTCACCATGGCCCACGTGGACGCGCTGATCGAGGCACGCTCCTACAATGCCGCCGCGGAAATCATGCAGCGTCTGAGCCTGGACAGGCCCAACGATGTTCAACTCTGGTATCAACTAGCAGAGACTCAGGGTCAGGCCGGGAATATCAGCAAAGTACATCAGGCTAGAGCAGAATACTTTCGGCTAATTGCCGACTACCAGCGCGCACGACAGCAGTTGCAACTGGCATTAAAGATCGAGAGCGATAACGGGGCAGCACCTGCGGAAGAGGCTCGCCTAAGACAGAAGATTCAAGAGATCGAAAACATGCAGCGCAACGCGTAACCCCTCACGCGTGGCTTATTAGCAAACCTAGGCCTTGCCTCTAACCTTAAGCTGGTTGTTGGCGGCGAAGTCCAACATCCTCTGCAGCGGTATCATGGCCGCTGCCGCAAGCTGTGAATCCACTTCCACTCGATTACTATTGTCTTGTAGAGAGCTGTACAGGCTCTCCAATGAGTTCATCCCCATCCATGGGCAGTTTGCACAACTTCTACAGGTTGCGTCGTTGCCAGCAGTAGGCGCGATGATAAATGTTTTGTCTGGCGCCACCTGCTGTAATTTGTGGAATATACCCTGGTCGGTGGCGACGATGATTTCTTTCTTGGTCGATTGCTTGGCGGCATTAATGATCTGTGTCGTGGAGCCAATTACGTCGGCGACTTCGAGCACGGCGCTGGGGGATTCTGGGTGCGCGAGTATAGCGGCATCGGGATACAGCTTACGCATATCCGCGAGGCCCCGCGCCTTAAACTCCTCATGCACTATGCAGGCAGCATCCCATAACAACATGTCGGCGCCCGTGGTCTTCTGAATATACGAGCCAAGATGCTTGTCCGGCGCCCACAGAACTTTCTTTCCCTGCTCCATCAAGTGCTCGACCACATCCAGCGCTATGCTGGAGGTAACTACCCAATCCGCACGTGCCTTCACTGCCGCCGATGTATTCGCATAGACCACAACCGTGCGCTCGGGGTGTTGGTCGCAGAAGGCAGAAAACTTGTCGATTGGACAGGCGATATCCAAAGAGCAGGTCGCCTCCAGCGTTGGCATTATTACGGTTTTCCCGGGGCTTAGAATCTTTGCCGACTCGCCCATGAACTTCACGCCGGCGACAATTAGAATCTCGGCATCGCAGTCTCTGCCGAAGCGCGCCATCTCCAGACTATCCCCTACAAAACCACCGGTCTCCTCGGCGAGGTCCTGCAACACCGAATCGGTGTAATAGTGGGCAACGAGCCGCGCCTTCTTCTGCTGCATCAGCTGCGTGATTTTTCTTTTGTAGCTTTCCTGCGTCTGCGCATCCAACACAGCTGGACGCACAGCACGATCGAGGTACTCACGCACTAGCGTAGTATCAGCCGCTAGCTGTTCAGAATTTTCATTGGAGATCAATTGATTCATATCCACTAACTACGCGAGGTTAAGAGATTCAGTTTATCACAGGCTTTCTTTCTAGTACTCAACTACGAGGGCCCTAAGAACCGTAGGCAGGAATCCTAATGGAGTGAAATTGTGCCGACGTACGAGAAGCGTCAGCTAATGAGGTAATAGTTTCTTCACGGGGAAACTGGTGTCCGGGGGTTTAATAACTTCGAAACTTATAGCAAAGGAAAAAATTGGGGGCTGCGGGTTTAGTAACTGCTGAATTTGTCACAAAGGAAAAACTGGGGTCTGCGGCTTTAGAAACTGCTTAACCTGTCGCTAGGGGAAAATGGTGGGGCGTGTGCGACTCGAACGCACGACCAATTGGTTAAAAGCCAACTGCTCTACCGACTGAGCTAACGCCCCAATGAGAGGGCGACATAGTACTATCAAAATAAAAAAAGACAAGTCATCACGGGCATTTTTTGCCCTGAATCAGTCGATTCTCACTGTTGATAGCGGGTCGGGTCCTCTACTGCCGCATTTTCGAAGCCCTTTCGCCGAAAACGACAGCTATCGCACTGACCGCAGGCATGCCCCTGAGCATCCGCCTGATAGCAAGATACCGTCGCCGCGTAGTCAACATTTAGGCCTGCACCGGTCTTTATAATCTCGGCCTTGCTCAAATCGATCAGAGGCGTTTCCAGGCTAATTATCGTGCCTTCTACCCCGGCCTTGGTCGCCAGATTAACAAGGGTTTGAAATGCCGCTATGTACTCGGGTCTGCAGTCCGGATAGCCCGAATAGTCCAGCGCATTCACGCCGATAAATATTGCCTCGGCAGCAACCACCTCTGCCCAGGCCAGGGCATAGGATAAGAATATGGTGTTTCTGGCAGGCACATAGGTGACGGGTATCCCTTCCGACTCCTGCTCTGGCACCGAGATATCGGTATCGGTTAAGGCGGAACCGCCAATTGTTCCCATATTTATATCGATGATCTTGTGATCGACAACCCTCGCACTGGCAGCGACTCGGCTGGCCGCATCGAGTTCGCTGGCGGATCTCTGCCCATAGTCAAAGCTAAGCGCATAGCAATCGAAACCACGGTCTACGGCGATTGCCAGGCAGGTTGCCGAATCCAGTCCTCCAGAGACCAGGACTATCGCTCTTTTGTTCGTTGTTGATGTCATAGTTCTTATCTGGCTATTTATGTTAACTATCTATTTAGCTATTTATTTAACTATCTATTTAGCTATTTTTTTTGGCTAGTGATTCCGCTGTTTGTTGCCTACTTACCGGCTACCGAACCCCATATCTGCTTATGCAATTGCATCTGCATACGTATCTTTAACTTATCTCTTAGAATCCATTCTGCCAGCTGTGCCGGCTCTATCTCTTCAAAAGATGGCGAGAACAGTATCTCATCCACTCGACTCGCCAGATCATACTGATCCAATTTCGCTTTCGACCACTGGTAGTCTTTTTCGTCACAGATGACAAACTTCACCTGGTCGCTCGCTTTAAGGTGGGCAATATTTTCATAACGGTTCTTATCTGACTCGTTGGATGCCGGCGTCTTCAGATCCATGACGATCGATACACGCTTGTCCACCTTCTCTATCGGCATGGCGCCGCTGGTCTCTAATGATACCTGATAGCCTTCGTCACTAAGCCGCTGCAACAAGGGCAGACAGTTAGGCTGGGCCAGGGGCTCTCCGCCCGTTACCGTCACATAGTCACAGGCAAACTCTGCCAGCGCTGCACTTATGGCTTCCAGTTCCATAAGCTCGCCGCCCTCGAAGGCATAGGCTGTATCACAATATTGGCAGCGCAGAGGACAGCCGGTCAGGCGAATAAACACTGTCGGTATTCCCACTGTTCGGGACTCACCTTGCAGCGAATGAAATATCTCAGTGATTCGTAGTGTGCTTGCGGATGCCATTGACTGTTGTCTCTATGATTTTGATGACGATATTGATAACGCTATGGCATTGAGCGAGGAAACAGCTCTTAGTCGAGTATTTGGGGGTTTCCAGCTTCTGTTACTTCTTCTGTATGGGTTGAATACTACTTCGTTTAATCGAGTGATAGCAGTCGAGTATCGGCCAAGTTGGCCACACCGGTATTTGGAAACCTTCTCTTAATATCATTCAGCAGCGCTCGCGCCTGTGAATTATTGCCCATCCCCTCATACGCGAGTGCCAGCCCATACATGGCATCTGGCAACTTCGCTACATCCTGCGGTCCATTCACAATAATGTCATAAGACTCTACAGCTTCGTTGTAGCGATTCAGGTAGAGGTAGGCCTGCCCTTTCCAGTAGTGGGCATTGGTGACAAATCTACCGGTGGGGTAAATACTTAGATACTGATCAAACTCGGCTATCGATAAGTCGAAGTTGCTCTTAATCACCGAGTCATAGGCCATCTGGTACAGCTGTTGCTCACTGAGGATGGCTGGCTCTAGAGTATCGCGACCGATATTGCGAGTTGCGGGAGGTCTCGGCGCTGCACTAGCGGGCGGCTGTGCTGTTGGGCTAGACCCTGTGCGCGCGCTCGAAATTGGTCGCTGATTTAGTGCCGGCGTATTGCTAGCGACTGGAGGTGTAGCTAAGGGATTGCCGGCATCGGAAGTACGAGTAGCGATGCTAGATGCGCTCGCCGCCGCCCCGGATTCCAGACCACTCAGCCTATCGTCGACATTTGTGTAACGACTCAGCGAGTCACGTTGCATCTTACGTAATTCGAAACTCTGCTCTTCGACCATCGCACGCAACGATTGCACCTCAGACTGCAGATCACGTATCTGATCGAGCAGTAGTGACAGCGCGTCGTTGTTAGAGTTGCTGGGTGCGGAGTTGGCTGAACGAGACTGTCCAGGAGTGAAGGGTTGAGATTCGACTACTGAACCAGTCCCTTGGGCCGCAACTGTGGAACTAAGCAAGCTAGCAAACAAGACAACAGGTAGCTTACGCGTTACAGCCTTCAGGATGTGATTCATAGTGTAT
Organism: uncultured Pseudomonadales bacterium; assembly: GCA_943842505.1. Taxonomy (GTDB): domain Bacteria; phylum Pseudomonadota; class Gammaproteobacteria; order Pseudomonadales; family Pseudohongiellaceae; genus UBA9145. The sequence goes on from CALTDI010000024.1 coordinate 27,811, forward strand.
TAATACCACGTCAGTTAATGCTTATCGGGCGACAACTTCTACGCGACGGTTGCGGCTGTAAGCGTTTTCGCTTTGGCCTTGCTGCGCCGGTCGCTCTTCGCCGTAGCTCACCACTTCAATCTGAGAGCGCGAAGCGCCATTCACGATGAGGTAGTTAAGAACGCTGTTAGCACGACGCTCACCCAAGGCAAGGTTGTATTCACGTGTACCACGCTCGTCGGCATGGCCTTCGAGTCGAATGCTCTTGCTGGAGTTAGCGGCAAGATCTCGCGCATGGTATGACAAGGTTTCACGGTCTGCCGCTTTGAACTCGGCAATATCGAAGTCAAAGTAAAACACAGTCTGACGAAGTGCGTTTTGGGCTCGAATCTCTTGTTGAGACAGCTGACCCGATGTAGAACCCGGGTTAGTGCGCGCTGTGCTTCCGCTGGAAGAGCTGCTTGAAGAACCTTCGCTATCCATGGCGCCACTTTCATCGGTGTCACCACTTGAGCTACATGCTACCAAGGCAAATAATGAGAACGCCATCAGGCCCATTTTTATTGTTTGTATGCTTTGCTTTGTCACTCTTTGAGTCCTCCAAAGACTTAAATCGTTGTCTAAAAATCTACGGTTTTACTGCAATCTAGCGGTTTAATTTAGGAACGGAGACCAGGCTGGCTCCCGCACATCACCCTGCGTGGATGGTAAACGGAACTTTACTGTTCCGTCAATGGATACGGCATCTAGCACCCCTCTTCCATTGAACTTCGTGCCATACATTATCATGCTGCCGTTTGGTGCAACACTGGGTGATTCGTCTAGTGAGGTGCTGGTCAAGGTAATTATCCTCAGGGTTTCGATATTTAGCACCGCAATCTGATAATTCGGGTCTTGTCGCGTCTCGCGGCGCACGTGAACGAGGTTTACGCCATCCGGCAAGAACTGGGCGTTAAGACACTGAAAACAGTCATAAGTTAGCCGCTCGACATCGAATGAGCTGGCTCCCAGCTCGATCTGATAGATCTGTGGCTGCCCGGTTCGCTCCGACATAAATACTATAGACCTACTATCGGCAGTCCAGCTCGGTTCCGTATCGATCAATGGATGGTCTGTCACCTGAATAAGCTGATTGGTGGTGAGATCCTGCACATAGATATCGGGGCTTCCGTCCTTCGATAACACCATCGCCAGCTTGGTGCCATCGGGCGACCACTCCGGCGAGCTGTTCAGGTTCGGATAGTTGGTTATCTGGCGCCGGTCCCCGGTCGCAATATTCTGAATATAGATGCGCGGCAGATCGGTCTCGAAGGAAACATAGGCCACATCGCGTCCAGTTGGCGACCAGCTGGGCGACATTATGGGCTCGACCGACTCCAGCAGAACCTGTGCACGCTGACCGTCATAGTCAGACTTCTCCAGACGGAAATAGGTCAGCTCCGGATTCACATATTCTGCAACCACGTACATTATCTCGGTGGTAAAGGCGCCACGTGTCCCGGTTACCTGCTCGAAGACAACGTTGCTGATCTCATGGGCAATATCGCGAAGCTGAGTCACGCTGCCGGTTAGAACCTCGCCCGCTAGCTTCATCTCACGATTAATATCGAAGAACTCATACTGAACCTGGACCAATTGACTGCCGGGCGCTCTGTCTATCTTGCCAACCAGCAGATAGTCCTGGGCAAGGATGCGCCAGTCGCGGTAATACACCTGGCTCTCGTCGCTGGGCAGGCTGAGCATATTCGATCTGGACAGCGCTAGAAACTCACCGACCTGCTCTAGATCATTCATTACGATCTGCGATACATCTTCACTAAGCACGCCATTGCCCTGCCAGGAGAATGGCACGACCGCGATCGGAATAGGATTATCCACTCCCTGGGTAATCTGAATGCTCAATTCAGCGCTGGCTGCTATCGACCACAGGCAAAGCGTGCCTGCCAGGAAACTATGTAGTGCTTTGCTTAAGTTCAATTCAGTAAATCCTCGGGTTCGAATATCAGTGACAGAGACCTGAAATTCTCATTAAATACATTAATCGGCAAAGCCTGCAATTCTCTGAATGGCGCGGCGCCATAAACCGCGTTTTCCGCCGATCTGTCGAATGCCGGATCGCCGCTGGATTGGGTCACGCTGACATCCACCAGCTCGCCAGTAGGCAGCAGCCTCATCTGCAAGATTGCCCGCATGCCATTTCTGGCACTGGGCGGTCTTGACCAGCTTTCCTGCACAAGTTGTTGAATCAGTGCCGTACCACTCTGCACCATTTCGAATTCTGAGCTGGCTAGCTCCGCGGCAGCCGCATCTGCCGCCTCACGCTCGCGCTGCCTTTCTCGGTCACGAACCTCTCGCTGCCGCTGCGCCTCTGCTAACTCGCGCTGGCGGCGCTGTTCCTCCGCCCGTGTTTCCTCATCGCGCTGTAATTGCTCCGCGTCCAGACGCTCCTTCTCCTGACGCTGACGCAGGGAAGCTAATTCCCGCGCCTTCCTCTGTTCTTCCGCCCGCGCCCGCTCTTCTGCCTGCGCCTGTTCCTGTCGCTGGCGTTCATCCTCGGCGGCCCGCTGTGCTTGCTCCTGCTCTCTGGCTCTCTGCTGTTGTTGCTGCTGCTGTCGCTCCAGCCGAACTCGCTCGTTCGCCACCTGCGGATTTTCCTGCACCAACAAGGCCTTCACCACGGTGGGCTGCACAAGTTCCATGACGTCCGCGCTGCGACTGCTCTGCAAAAACAAGAGCAAAGCCAGTATCGCGCTGTGAAAAGTCACGGCAACAACTACCGACAGCGGGTAGCCGTTGTAGATCACAACATTGTTAAAAGTATCTTTCATCAGAGCGTATCTACGCGCACAGCGCTAGTTATCACCCAGAGGCTGTGTAATAAAATTGGGATTCGCAACCCCCGCCGCCTGTAGGGTCGTAATCAAATTTACCATCGCGCCCCAGCCCGCCTGAGTATCACCCTCAACCAGAACCTGTATGCTCGGGTTCGTATTGGTGATGATGCCAACCTGAGCGCCGAGGGTCTCCAGCGTTACCGACTGCCGATCTTCCCCCGTAGCACCCACGCTGATGAAGTATTCACCCTCTGCGGTCAGGGATACCACCAGCGTTTCCAGGTTTTCATCGATGGCCAGCGGCTCATTATTCGCCTCCGGTAGCTCCACCTCTATACCCTGATTCAAAAGTGGCGCCGTCACCATAAACACGACGAGCAATACCAACATCACATCGATAAAAGGCACGACGTTAATTTCGCCCATTGGTTTCCGCTTCTTGCGGACAATTGTTTCCATCGATCAAGCCTATTCAGTTACGCGCTTACTAACTCTGTCTTCTCTTCATCACTTCATCTCTTCATTACTTCATCACTTAATCGCTGTGAATCTGGCGATGAAGAATACTTGAGAACTCATCGGTGAAAGTCACATAGCTACTAGTGATATTGTCCACGGTAGCGGAATAGCGGTTGTAAACGACCACGGCGGGTATCGCAACAAACAAACCCATCGCAGTTGCTATCAGAGCCTCAGCTATATCCGGCGCTATCACCTGCATCGTAACCTGGGCCTGACTGGCCAGACCGATAAATGAATTCATGATGCCTATTACCGTGCCAAACAGACCGATATAGACCGAGACCGATGCGACCGTTGCGAGAAACGGTAAATGCCTCTCGAGCTTCTCTTCCTCTCTGGAATAGGCGACGCGCATGGCACGCTGCGCGCCTTCCATGATCGCTTCCTTATCCATTGAGGGCTGCTGACGCAGACGCATGAATTCCTTGAATCCGGCTCGAAAGATATTCTCCATGCCTACTACGGGGATATCCTCCTTCTGCATCTGGCTGCCTTCTTTATAGAGCTGACTCAGGTCCATGCCAGACCAGAAGCGATTTTCAAAACTCAGCACTCCCTTCAAGGCGGCAGACAGCACCATCCAGCGCTGAAATATCATCACCCAGGAAACTATAGAAAGCCCCAGCAGCGTTAACAGCACCAGCTGCACTGGCAGGCTCGCTTCCAATATTAAAAGAGTAGGTGTAATCCCTTCGTTCAATGTCTTTCTCCAAATCGAGTATCAGCTTGATGCTCGATCAATTCTATTCCGCTGTTTGTCTAGTTGCTAACTTAGTGACTTGTCTAATGACCGATCTAGTTATTCATGGTTAGAGTCGAATTTTCTGCTTGCCGCGACTTCCACGCCTACACTCTTTGACAGGCAAACTCGGTAGGAAATCCGCGACTTCAAAGGATTTATTCGGCCAAAGGGACAAATAGTTTTGTGAAAAGGCATTTAACTGCCTAAAACTAACTATTGAGAGGTAAAACGAGACAATGTGGGGGCAAATCATGGCCAAATCGTGGCAAGGGCGATGCCTGCCTGGCGCTCATTATCAAACAGCAGATTTATTCAGGGGATTGGCCTGACTTAAACAGCTCCGTCACCTGCTCCGAGGGTTTTATGCCGAAGTGTCTATAGGCAAATTGTGTGACTACGCGCCCGCGTGGCGTGCGCATGATGAAACCCTGCTGAATCAGATACGGCTCCAATACATCTTCTATGGTATCGCGCTCCTCGCTGATAGCCGCGGCGAGGCTGTCTATGCCAACCGGCCCACCCTCGAACTTCTCGATCATGGTCATCAACAGGCGTCTGTCCATGTGATCGAAGCCATTCTTGTCGATACTCAGCATGTCCAGCGCCAGACCAGCCGTTGCCGCATTCACCGTGCCATCGGCCTTAACTTCAGAATAGTCGCGCACCCGTCGCAATAGACGATTCGCGATACGCGGTGTGCCTCGCGAGCGTTTCGCGATCTCCGCAGCACCGGACTCGTCAGCCTGAGTGCCCAGGATTTTCGCCGAGCGAGTGACGATATGCGTTAGCTCCTCCACGGAATAGAACTCCAGGCGCTGAATTATCCCGAACCTGTCTCTTAGCGGGGAAGTCAGCAAGCCTGCTCTGGTAGTCGCGCCTACCAGGGTAAACGGAGGAAGGTCCAGCTTGATCGAACGCGCAGCCGGCCCCTCGCCTATCATGATATCCAATTGGTAGTCTTCCATGGCGGGATAGAGAATCTCTTCGATCACCGGGCTCAGGCGATGAATCTCGTCGATAAACAAGACATCCCCCTCCTCCAGGTTCGTCAGCATCGCGGCGAGATCGCCAGCCTTCTCCAGAACCGGGCCCGAGGTGGTCTTTATAGCCACCTGCAACTCGTTCGCGATGATGTTAGCCAGCGTGGTCTTACCCAATCCCGGAGGGCCAAATACCAGCGTATGATCCAGCGGCTCCTTACGATTGCGCGCGGCGCTGATAAAGATGTCCATCTGCTCTTTAACATCGCTCTGACCTATATAGTCAGTGAGAACCAGAGGGCGAATAGCCCTGTCGACAGAATCCTCTATCGGGGCTGCCTCGGGTGAGATGAGTCTATCTTCTTCCATTTGCTGTCCAGAAATTTAAAGCCAGTAAATAATCTAACTGTTTAGGCCATGCTTTTTAGCGACTGCCGAATCAACTGCTCGGAATCTTCTATCTCGGGGTTTGCCTTCAATACCTGCGCAATGGCGTGAGCTGCCTGCTGCGGCTTGTAACCGAGAGACACCAGCGCGGTCTCAGCATCGTTCGTAATCGATGCAGAAACTGATGCCGCCGACGGAGCACTACTCTCCTCGCTGCCGCCATCCCAATCCGAGAGACGGTCACGCATCTCTATCAATAGTCTCTCGGCGGTCTTCTTGCCTATACCGGGCATCTTCACCATGGCATTAATATCATTGCTGCGCACTGCCCGCACAAATTCATCTGCCTCCATACTGGAGAGAATACCTAATGCCATCTTCGGACCCACGCCGTTAATCTTAATCAGGGAGCGAAACATGGACTTGTCTTTCTCTTCGAAGAACCCATACAGCAGCTGAGCGTCTTCGCGCACGACGAAATGCGTATGCAGATGCAGCTCATTGCCGACCTCAGGCAGTTGGTACAGGGTGCTCATTGGCACCTGCACCTCATAGCAGATACCACCCACATCCACCTGAATCTCCGGTGGCTTCTTATCGACTAGAATCCCGCGTATTCTTCCTATCACCTGAATCTCTTCCTGCTAAACGATTTTGCGCCCGCCATGCGAATCAAACTCGCTTCGGTATTGGCATGACAGATTGCGACGGCGAGTGCATCTGCCGCGTCTTCGGCTATGTTATCACTTATCGCCAGCAGGGCTTTAACCATGTGCTGCACCTGCAGCTTATCCGCGCCGCCGGAACCGACCACTGCCTGCTTAACCTTACGCGCCGAGTATTCGGCTACCGGCAAATCATGTGACAGACAGGCCACCATCGCGCTGCCACGGGCCTGACCGAGCTTCAGTGCCGAAGACGGATTCTTCCCCATAAACACTTCTTCGACAGCCGCCTGCTGTGGAGAAAACTCCTCTATCACCTGACAGATTTCCGTGAAGATTGTTTTAAGACGTTCGGGCTGGGAGGTGCTGTTGGTTTTGACACAGCCGCAGTGTACGTAGTGAAGTTTATTGCCAACGGAGTTGATCAGACCGTAACCCGTTACGCGGGAACCAGGATCAATGCCGAGAATGATGGACATTAACATTCCTTAGTCTGATGGCAGGACACAGACAGCGAACCGTGAATAAGAGAGTCCGCGTCTGGATTTTCAGAGGCGAACTAGAGTTGGGCTGCTATCTCATCGGAGATGTTAGCGTTGTGATAAACATTCTGCACATCGTCTAGCTCTTCCATAAGATCGATCAGCTTTACTAGTGTCTCGGCAGAACTCAGGTCTAGATCAGCCTCGGTCGATGCCAGCATCGTCATCTCGGCAGACTGGGCTACCAGACCCGCTGCGTTCAACGCGTCCTGCACGGCACCGAAGGTTTCCAGTGTCGTCATGACATCGATGCTGCCGTCTTCGTTAGTGACGATGTCATGGGCGCCTGCATCGAGCGCCACTTCCATGATTTTTTCTTCGCTGCTGCCCTCGGGAAAGCTAATAATGCCGGTTCTCTCGAACAGATAGGCTACCGAGCCATTGGTTCCCAGGGTGCCACCAAACTTGGTAAACGCATGACGCACTTCTGCGACGGTGCGGTTCTTGTTGTCGGTGAGGGTCTCAACCAGAACGGCGGTGCCGCCCGGTCCATAACCCTCGTAGCTAAGCTCTTCCAGGTTGTCGCTCTCGGCGGTGCCGGCTCCGCGCGCTACCGCCCTATCGATAGTATCCCGGGTCATGTTCGCAGCCAGCGCCTTATCGACGGTTGCGCGCAGCCTTGGATTGTCTGCCACCTCGCCACCGCCCATCTTGGCGGCTACGGTTAGCTCGCGAATGATCTTGGTGAAAACCTTACCGCGCTTCGCATCCTGACCTGCTTTTCGGTGCTTGATGTTGGCCCATTTACTATGACCTGCCATATCAGCTTAACTCCCGATCTTAAGACTCTTTTCTATTTGTTTTTAGTGTGAGTACTAACGTTACTTCGCCGCCGGCTGCTCTCGCAACCTAATATTCAGCTCCCGCAGCTGCTTCGCAGACACTTCCCCGGGCGCTTCCGTTAACGGGCAGGCAGCCGACTGCGTCTTCGGAAAGGCAATTACATCACGTATCGATGTGGCGCCAGTCATCAGCATGATGAGCCGGTCCAGACCGAAGGCGATACCACCGTGAGGAGGACAGCCGAAGCTCAAGGCGTCTAGCAGAAAGCCAAATTTTTCTCTCGCCTCTTCATCACCAATACCCAATACCTCGAATACAGACCTCTGCATCTCCGGCTTGTTGATACGAATTGAGCCACCGCCCAGTTCGGTGCCATTTAATACCATGTCATAGGCCCGCGACAGGGCACTCAACGGGTCTGCCTTTAACTCACTCGCGTCGCAGGACGGCGCGGTAAATGGGTGGTGCAGAGACGTCATGCTGCCATCGCTTGCGGTTTCGAACATTGGGAAATCTACCACCCACAGAGGTGCCCAGCCTTCCCTGACCTGACCCAGGTCTTCGGCGATCTTAATGCGCAATGCACCCAGGGCCTCGTTGACGACCTTCGCCTTGTCGGCGCCGAAGAAGATGATATCCCCTGTCTGCGCATCCAGTTTCTTCATCAATGCCTGCACCACATCTTCCGGCATAAACTTCAGGATTGGTGATTGCAGCCCTTCCAGGCCGGCTTCAATGTCATTGACCTTGACCCAGGCCAAACCCTTCGCGCCGTAGATACTGACGTATTTCGTATAGTCGTCTATCACCTTACGGCTGATGCTCGCACCCTGGGGGACGCGCAGTGCTACCACGCGGCTGTCCGCATCGTTGGCAGGGCCACTAAATACTTTAAACTCCACATCCTTCATCAGGTCGGCAATATCGATCAGCTCCAGATCGATTCTTAGATCTGGCTTATCGGAGCCAAACCGGTGCATGGCTTCCTCATGGGACATACGCGGGAAAGCACCGAGGTCAACATCCAGGTGCTTCTTGAACACCTCGCTAATCAACTGCTCCATAACAGACATAATTTGCTCTTCATCCATGAATGAAGTCTCGACATCTATCTGTGTAAATTCGGGCTGTCTGTCGGCGCGCAGATCTTCATCCCTGAAACACTTGGCTATCTGGTAGTAGCGATCCATTCCCGCCGCCATCAGAATCTGCTTAAACAGCTGTGGCGACTGCGGCAGTGCGAAGAACTTATTCGGATGGGTTCTACTCGGTACCAGATAGTCTCTAGCGCCTTCGGGTGTCGCCTTCGTTAGCAGTGGCGTCTCCACATCGACGTAGCCGTTGTTATCGAGAAAGTTGCGCACTGTATTAGTGACTTTCGACCTGAATCGCAGCCTATCCGCCATCTCTGGTCGGCGCAGGTCGATATAGCGATAGCGCAGTCTAATGTCCTCGCCTACCTCGGCATGCTCATCCAGATGAATAGGCGGTGTCTCGGCAGCATTCAATATCTCTAACTGCTTACCCAGCACCTCAATCTTGCCGGTGCCCATCTCGTTATTTATGGTTCCCTCGGGGCGCAATCTCACAATTCCGGTCACTCTGACCACGAATTCGTTGCGGACACCCTCTGCCATGGCGAAGCTTTCGACCGTATCGGGGTCAAATACGACCTGTGAGATTCCTTCCCTGTCTCTCACGTCGAGAAAGATGACACCTCCGTGATCACGGCGTCGGTGAACCCATCCACATAGCTGGACTTCCTGATCAACAAATGATTCGTTTAGTTCACCGCAATAGTTACTGCGCATAGCGTTTTCCTGTCCTAATACTTTCTCTATAAATTGAACCGCGTTAATCGCGGTATATCTTGTAACGACACATAACCGGTCTTTCTTAATCTGCAGCCCTGCTTTTCTCGTTAAATCTGCCTAAGCTAACTCTATGAGGCTTTAGAAGCTGGCTTTTTCGTCTCACTGCTGGAACTCTTTGCGGCATTCTTGCTGCCTTCAGTCTTAGCCTCTGTCTTACTCGGCTTCGCTTCAGGGCTCGGCTTCTTCTCGCTGCTGCTGGGGCTTGCCGACTCCGATTCCGCCAGCTGCTTCTTGTTACCCGTCTTGAAGTCGGTCTCATACCAACCGCTGCCCTTCAATCTAAAGCTAGCGGCTGACACCAGCTTCTTCAATGCGGGCTTACCACAGGCTGGACAATCCAGCAGGGGCTCATCGCTAATCTTGCGCAATGCTTCCATCTTGTGCTCGCATTCTGTGCACTGGTATTCGTAAATAGGCATCGAAGGTATTCCTTAGGGTCAAATTCCTGGCCTAAAAAGGCAGAATTCGAGCCAAGCCCACGGTTTAGCTTGGGCCAGAGCTGTTAAAAGCCGGCGATTATACCTTATATGGATTTTCTCTCGCACCTATCTTTGGTCTATCTTTGCGCTATCTTTGCGCTATCTTCACCTTATCGCTGACTTAACTTCACGCTATCTTTTAAGTGTCTTCTAGGCGTCTTCTAGGCGTCTTCCAAGCGTCTTCCAAACGTCTTTGCCTTTCTTCTCTTCCTCTATTACGCGCCTAATTGACAGCCAGGAGCCGATCAACGCGGTCTTAGTGCGCAGTTTTACCCACTACTGATACCAAAATTCACCGAATCCGGCTCGAGACTACTGCAAACAGTAGCAAGCCAAAGAGCCGCAAACCTAGCGACAAATACCCAACACCGATAGCAACGGCACTCAGCTACCCCACCATCTAAACTGCTACCTGTTGCGGTAAAGATCTGTTAACGATCAAGATATAGATTTACCACTCATCAGTTCATTGCTTTTCTAGTCTTTTCGAATGTTTAAAAATCAGCGAAACAAAACTACCGATAGCCGCTTTGGCACTAACCGACATACGAGATCGTTAGTTCTATTGTCAGCGCAGCCTAATCCATCAAAACCAGTTTTCGAAGTCTTCGTAATTTCCAGATGCATTTTTCCTGCACGCTCTCCTGGCAAAGTCATCTCACTGTTATCAGAATAGGCACAGAAAAACTTTCAATCAGAAACCCTGATTTAAAACCAAGTTAGGACTAAAGTAGTTTGACAAAGTTAAATTTTTGTGTGGATAAATTCGAGGAATTCATCACTCAAAACTTGTGCTTATCTGTGATTTTGACGCTTTAATTATCGGTATTTTAATAATCCTGCACCTAGTGCAGGAAAGTTGCTTTATTTACTTGCTAGCGCAATGTGAATGATTTATAAATACACCCCCTGAGAGACAGTGAAATTTTAATTTCGGGGCAGAACTCAAAATCGACCCTGAAATTAAATAGTAAAATGAAGTCTCACTACTCGGAACGAGATTTGACAAACACTAATCTTCGAACTAATTCAAATTAACTTGTAGTTTTAACTGTAAAGAGAGCGGGCATGGCTGTTAAAAAATCACCTAAGAAAGCTGTAACAAAAACTAAAGCAAGCGCTGCAAAAACGCGCAAGACTCCAGCTATTCAAAAGAAGTACACAAAAACTGAAATCCTAAATGAGATTTCTGTAAACACATCAGTAAGCAAGAAAGAAGTTGCTGCTGTATTGGAAGAGCTAGGCGTTCTGATTGAGCGTCACGTTAAGAAGCGCGCGGTTGGCGAATTCACCCTCCCAGGTTTGTTGAAGATCAAATCTGTACAACGTCCAGCACGTCCTGCTCGCAAGAACGTACCTAACCCTTTCCGCCCTGGCGAATTGATGGACATTCCACGCAAGCCTGCCAGCACTAGAATTAAAGTACTGCCTCTCAAGAAGCTCAAGGAATTCGCCCTATAAGGTAGAAAGAGACTTCTAGATCCTGGTGAAGTACTAGCGAGGCGCTCATAGCGCCTAACTAGACCAGGGAATCTAACGAGAACCCTAAGAAAGGCAGCCTGAGGCTGCCTTTCTTACTTTTTAAGAGTGACTATTTGGGCGCTACGATTGGCGCAGTACCCTGCGGCAAAATAGTCTAAGATATTCGTTAACCACCCCAGAATTGGACCTGTCATGCGAGCGAGCAAATACCTAATAGCGACCGTTAAGGAAACCCCTTCAGACGCAGAGATTGTCAGCCACCAACTTATGCTCCGAGCAGGCTTGATCCGCAAGCTCGCCAGCGGGCTCTATACATGGCTACCACTAGGACTACGAGTGCTGCAGAAGGTCAGCCAGATAGTGCGCGATGAGATGAATAAGGCTGGCGCCATGGAAGTCTCTATGCCCGTAGTGCAGCCAGCCGAACTCTGGGAAGAGTCAGGTCGTTGGCAAGGTATGGGGCCAGAGCTATTACGCTTTCAGGATCGCCATGACCGCGACTTCTGTCTCGGGCCGACCCATGAAGAGGTTATTACCGACCTGGTGCGCAATGAGTACAGCAGCTATCGCCAACTGCCCGCCAATATCTACCAGATACAGACGAAGTTTCGCGACGAGAGACGCCCCCGCTTTGGCGTGATGCGCGCGCGGGAATTCATCATGAAGGATGCCTATTCCTTTCATGTGGGACAAGAATGTCTCGACGAAACCTATGCGCTGATGCACCAGACCTATTGCAATATCTTCGACCGCCTCGGACTGGACTATCGCCCGGTAATTGCCGATTCCGGCAGCATCGGTGGCAGCACCTCCCATGAATTTCACGTTCTGGCAGACAGCGGTGAAGACGAGATCGTCTTTAGCAACGAGTCCGACTACGCGGCAAACATCGAGCTGGCCGTGGGTACTCCGGCTGCGCTAGCCGACGACTCCGCCGACGAATCCAAGACCCGCGAACTAGTCGACACCGGCGCGGCGAAGACCATTGAGGAAGTGGCCGAGAAGCTAAGCTGCGCTCCTCAGCGCATCCTAAAGACACTCTTCGTGCACGCTGCCAACGACGAGGGCGAGCGCAGCGACAAGTTAGTCGCGCTATTGCTACGTGGCGACCAGGAATTAAATGAGACCAAGGCCTCGAAGATCGGCGGCCTGGCCTCTCCGCTGGAGTTCGCCGAGGATGAGCTAATCCAGAAGGCACTGGGCTGCCCTGTTGGCTCTCTGGGCCCGGTGGGACTATCCGAGCTTGGCATACGCTGTATCGCAGATAACAGCACCAGCGAAATGCACAACTTTGTCTGTGGGGCGAATCAGGCTGGCAAACATTTTATCAATGCCAACTGGGATGATGACTGCAGCCCCGATGCGGTTCTGGACATGCGCAAGGTGCAGGAGGGTGATATCAGCCCCGATGGCAAGGGAACACTGTCTATCAAACGTGGCATCGAGGTCGGTCACATCTTTCAGCTCGGCACGAAGTACAGCAAGGCGCTAAACGCGACCGTCCTCGATGAGAACGGTAAGTCGGTGGTTATGCCTATGGGCTGTTATGGCATAGGCGTGACTCGAGTCGTTGCCGCCTGCATCGAACAGAACCACGACGCCCAGGGAATCATCTGGCCCGATGCGATCGCGCCCTTTCAACTGGTGATTGTGCTTATCGACGCGCATAAATCGGAGCAGATCGCTGAAGTTGGCGAGCGGCTCTACGCCCATGCGCAGCAACTTGGCGCAGAAGTACTGCTGGACGATCGCGACAAGAAGACCAGCCCGGGTGTAAAGTTCGCCGATTCCGAGCTGATGGGCATTCCCCATCGCCTGGTTGTCTCTCCCCGCGCACTTGCCGACGGCGTCATCGAATACAAGAACCGGGTCGCTGGCGAGAAGCAGCTCATCGCCAAGGATGAGATCGAGACCTTTGTACAGGGCCTATTCGACTAAAGGCTGCTTTGACGCAGCTACTGCGCAGCAATTCTGGAGATGGCGCACATCTCCAGGGTTGCGGCACTATCCTTCTCCTACTTCTCCTACTTCTCCTACTTCTTCTACTTCTCTAGCTTAACCACCCTTTCAGCCTAGTATTTCTTCTAACCCAAGCATTTCTTCTAAAGAGAACGTCCAGCCCTACGCTTGCCAGATTGCGGTGTGTTCGCGAGTTATCGCGTATACTAAGGACTGTCATTTCATTTCGAAAAGCGTCCTATGAGCCTGTCAATTTCCAGCCTGCAAACCTTCGTCGCCCAGATTCGCACCGGCGTCAATGACTATCTGTGGCAGCAGAGCAGCCCGGACCTTCCGCTGTGGAAACGGTTCACACTAAGAAGCAGTCAAATCGTCGTCGCCATTGTCCGTGACCTGCTCCAGGGGCAGCTTTCACTGCGTGCGATGAGCCTGGTCTTTACCACCGTTATAGGCTTCTTTCCCCTGCTAGCCCTGACCTTCGCCGTACTCAAGGGCCTGGGCGTGCACAATGCGCTGGAACCTACGCTATTGGCTTTATTGCAACCGCTTGGTGACGATGCCAATGGCTTCACCACAGATATTCTGCGCTATGTCGATGCGATTCAGGTCGAGCTTATTGGCATCACCAGTGTTGGCCTGCTGCTCTATTTCGTTCTGGACATGATGCGCAAGATCGAGTCCTCCTTTAACTACATCTGGGCGGTTAGGCAGGGCCGGTCCTGGTCGAGTCGCGTGAGTGAATACCTGTTCGCCGTGATCGTAAGCCCGCTTCTGCTGTTTCTCTCGATTACCATCACCTCTTCGGTCAATACCAGCTTCTTCAGCAGCCTGCTGGAGAGCCTCAGCTACGGCATCTTCATTATCGAATTCGTCGCGCTAGCGGCACCGATTCTGCTCATGTCTCTCGCCTTTGCCTTCGCCTACAGCTTCCTTCCGAACACTCGGGTTCAATTTGGCTCTGCATTCATCGGCGGCTTCGTCACGACCATTATATGGAAGCTGATGGGCTCGGTCTTTCAGGGCTTCTTTATCGCGTCTGCACGAGAGTCTATCTACCTGGCCTTTGCCACCGTCGTGGCGGTCATGTTCTTCGTCTATATCGGCTGGCTGGTCGCTCTGATAGGCAGCAGCATCGCCTACTACCACCAATACCCATCCAAGACCCGTGTAGTTCGAGGCGAGAGCAACCTCAGCATTGCCCAGCAAGAAGAACTGGGCTTATCCGTAGCGGCGGTGATTATTAATCGATTCAACGCCGGCCTGGGCCCATTGAATGAAGTCGAACTGGCAGCGGCGCTCAGTGGCCACCCCATCGTTATCGAAGATTCCCTGTTGGCCTTAGAGAAGATTGGGCTTATCAGTCGCACGGCGGATGACCCGCCCTGCTTTCTGCCAACCAAGTCTGTGCAGACCTGTACATTTTTTGATGTATGGAAGGCACTGCGCAGCTACAATGAAGACCCATTGAAGTCCAGGGCCGCCACAAAAGATCAGCAGCTAGTGCGGGACTTCTCCGCCAGTCTCGAACAAACTGTTGCGAAAGAACTGGGCAACAAGACCTTTACCGACAAGCTCAGCTTAAGCACTTGAGAAGATTTGCGGTCAGATTTTCGAGGAGAAGCAGCGTGACAAATAACGGAAAAAGTGACGTGGAGCGTAACGGAAAAAGCAACGTGGAACGTAACGAAACAAGTAGCAAAAAAAGTAACAAAAAAAGTATTCGCATCTATCACAACCCGGAAGTGCTCAAAGTCCAGAGCGGCCTTAGCCCTTCTTGAAGAGAACGATGTCGACCCCCAGATCATCTATTACATGGAGACGCCTCCGAGTATCGATGAAATTAAGTCTCTACTCGCCAAGCTTGATCTTAAGTTACTCGACATCATTCGCCGTTCCGAAGACGATTTCGATGAGCTAGGCCTGGATGACGAAACCCTCAGCGAAGAAATCATTCTCGATCTATTGCAGAAACATCCGCAGCTATTACAGCGCCCCATCGTCGTGAAGGGAGACAAGGCGATCATCGCCAGACCCCCCGAAGACGGGCTCACTCTTATCGGAGACGACTAAGTGGATTCGACTTATATACTAGTGCTGTATTACAGCCGCTACGGTGCCACCGAGAAGATGGCACAGCTAATCGCGCGAGGTGTCGAGCAGGTCACCGGCATGGAGGCGAAGATTCGTAGCGTCCCTTCCGTCTCCGCCAACAGCGAGGCCACCGAGGCCCAGGTGCCAGAGACGAAGGTGCCGTCTACTGCAGCGAAGAAGATCTGAAGAACTGCAGCGGACTCATAGTTGGCAGCCCGACCCGCTTCGGCAATATGGCCGCCGCACTGAAGTATTTTCTGGATGGCACCGGCGCCATCTGGGCATCGGGCGACCTGATCGACAAACCCTTCGCCACCTTCACCTCCACCTCGTCACTACATGGCGGGCAGGAAACCACTCTATTGACCATCGCCATTCCACTCATCCATCACGGCATGGTGTACTGCGGCATCCCCTATTCCGAAGCCGCGCTGAATACCACGACTACCGGTGGCACGCCCTATGGCGCCAGCCACGTCGCTGGCGCCAAGGGCCGCAACCCGATCAGCGACGAGGAAGCCTCGCTGTGCACCGCCTTAGGCAAGCGCGTGTCATCCATCGCCAAGAAACTAACGAGCTCCTAATAGACTATGACTATGACCGAGAGCAACACCCTACCCCCATCCATAGAGCTGCTGCGCAAGTCGCTGCTCGCCGCCTACTATGCGCTGCTGTTCTATTTCGTCGTGAACGCGGTGCTGGTGTTCGGAGAGTTTCGCCTTGCCAGTGCGGTGATCTGGTTTATACAGGTTGCCCCACTATTGATTTTCGCCCGCGGGCTTCATCGCGGCCGGCTGCGAACTTATGGCTGGGTGTCCTTCGCTATACTTCTGTACTTCATGCACGGCGTGCTAACCGCCTTCGATCCCGAAAGGCTATGGCTGGGTGTGGTCGAGGTAGTGTTGTGCACGATAATCTTCGTGCTGCTTATTTTATTTATTCGGCAGTATCGAGACCATTACAAAGTCCCTCTCTAGAATTGCTAGCTGAAGTTTCTCGCTAGGAGAACTGTCCTGCGAAGAAACCTGACACTACCAACCCAGCGTCTCTTTGACCAAGGGCACCGTCAGCTTACGCTGCTGCTGCAAGGAACGATGATCCAGTTCATCGAGTATCCGCATCAGGGTAGACAGGTTTCGCTCGGCGCGCAGCAGTATAAACTCACCGACACTATCGGGCAGATCCAGACCACGTTTCTTCGCACGCAGCTGCAAAGCCAGTAGCTTGTCTTCATCGTCAAGCTCCACAAGTTGATAGAGCAGACCCGACTGCAGACGCGA
>CALTDI010000025.1 GCA_943842505.1 uncultured Pseudomonadales bacterium
TCTGACCCCATCTATTAGAATAATCTTACTTCCGTAATGAAATATCTTAAGAACGGGTCTGTCACACCCCACAGCCACATCTCATCAATGGCGAGGAGAAATTTATGAGTACATATCAAAAATCACAGGATGCGATTTCTGCACTGACGCCAGAGCAGTTTCGAGTAACCCAAGAAAGTGGTACTGAGCGCGCTGGCACCGGTGAACTATTGGACAATAAAGCTCCTGGCATCTACGTTGACGTGGTTTCTGGAGAGCCTCTGTTTGCCTCATCTGCCAAGTATGAATCAGGATGTGGCTGGCCAAGCTTTACTAAGCCGATAGACTCAGCCAACATGAATGAAATTACTGACACATCCCACGGCATGATCCGCACGGAGGTGCGCTCCACTCATGGTGATAGTCACTTGGGTCATGTGTTCCCGGACGGGCCCGTAGATCAAGGCGGTCTGCGATATTGCATTAATTCAGCTTCATTACGTTTCATCCCTCGGGAAGAAATGAGCAGCAACGGCTATGAAGCCTATCTAGATCAAGTAGAGGATATTTAACAATGGCAAATGAACGTGCAGTACTAGCCGGTGGCTGTTTCTGGGGCATGCAGGATCTTATTCGCAAGCGTTCCGGCGTCACCGCAACGCGTGTTGGTTATACGGGTGGTGAAGTGGCCAATGCAACCTATCGCAATCACGGCAATCATGCCGAAGCTATCGAAATATTGTTTGATAATGAGGTGGTCAGCTATCGACAGATTTTGGAGCTTTTCTTCCAAATCCATGATCCGAGTACACCGAATAGACAAGGTAACGATACTGGCGCGTCCTATCGCTCAGCTATTTACTATGCGTCTGATGCACAACAAGCTGAAGCACTAAAAACCATCGCCGATGTGGATGCCTCCGGATTGTGGCCGGCAAAGGTAGTAACCGAAGTAGAACCTGTGGGTGACTTTTGGGAAGCTGAAGTTGAACACCAAGACTACTTAGAAAAAACCCCCAATGGCTACACCTGTCACTTCCCCAGACCTAACTGGATACTACCCTCGGCTTAATGAGTTCGCTTCCGTTTAATCTGGAATTTCGGCTATGACAACCGCCTCTAGTAAAATTGGTTTAGGCGGTGGTTGTCACTGGTGCACAGAAGGCGTGTTTGAATCACTGCTTGGCGTAAGCAAGGTAAATCAAGGATGGATAGCATCAAGCGGCAAGGACTCTGACTTCTCTGAGGCGGTCGAAGTTTACTTCGACCCAGCAGTTATTTCCTTGTCAGACCTAATCGAGATTCATCTGTATACCCATGCAAGCAGGTCAAATCATTCAATGCGTAGCAAATACCGCTCTGCCATCTATGCCTATGATGATGAGCAATATAAACAGGCAGCAGACATAGTAGATGCACTTAGGGCAGATTTTGATGAAGCTGTGATAACTCAAGTCTATCCGTTTAGAAGCTTTAGACGGAATAAGATTGAACTAACAGACTACTTTTACTCAGCGCCTGATAGACCTTTTTGCCAAAGCTACATTCAGCCAAAACTGAATTTACTGTTGGCTCGTTTCAATAGCCATGTCGATCAAGAAAAATTGGCGGAAGCTGGCTTGCAGTAGAGAAGCGTGCAGCTGAATCTGAGCAAATAAATAACGACTATATTATTTGTAACCCCCATTTACTAAACAGAATTCAAATCAATGGGCCCCTCTCATAGGTCTTTCAATTCTTTCCTCTCGGTTTTGTTCTTTTCGTCGGTACGGCATTCTGTGGGTCTTCCGGCCATGGGTGTTTTGGATAACGCCCCAGCATTTCCTTTCTGACATCATGATAGGACGTAGCCCAGAATCCGGCTAGATCCTGAGTAACCTGTAATGGCCTACCGGCTGGAGAAAGCAGATGGACGGTGAGTGGTACTTGGCCGTTGACGACTGCGGGTGTATCAACGCATCCAAACATTTCCTGTAGCTTTACTGCGAGTACCGGCGGTGTTGTCGTGTAATCAAGCGTGTAACTGGAACCGGAAGGCACCTGGAAGCGCTGCGGTGCCAGCACATTTAATTGTTGGTTTTGTTCCCAGGTCAGCAGCGCCGTAAGAATCGACTTCAAATCAAGTTTCTTGAAATGGCTTAGCAGGTTGATAGGCTCGAGATACGGCGCTAGCCAATCGCCCATGGAGGCTAACAGCCGCTTATCGGACACCTCTGGCCAATCCTTATCACCGGTAGTGATTCGCACGAGTTCGACGCGCGCCTGCCATTGTCGAAGCTCCGGGGTAAATGGCAGGATCTCCAGCCCTGAAGTTTGAATATATTTTATGAGGGCTTCTTGCTTAGCCTCGGCCGGCACCTTCTCGAGTTTGCTGCGCCTCAGAACTAGCGCACCGACCTGTTGTCTTTGTTCGGCAACGAAACGTTTGGTTTTGCCGTCCCACTCGACGAGGGTGTTCTCTACAACCTGGTCTGCGAGTATTGATTCAAACAGTGCTTCGTCCAAAGTCGCCGCCGAATGGATCATGTCGCCTGTTGATTTTGCCAGTCCCCCGGCTTCGGCAACGGCAAGCCACTTCGATTTTTCCAGGACATGGTTTCCGGCGATGCTAACCCCACGGCCGTTCGCTAGTTGAAAACCACCCGCATGGCGGCTCCTGGCAATTCGATCGGGATAGGCGCAGGCGATGAGATAGCCCGTTACTTGATCGCTCGGTAGTAATTGCGCGGGGGGCTTAATTTTCAGCCCATTAATTTGCGCAGCGAACTGTTCGGCAAGTTGATGGCTACGATGATACCAACCGCGATGTTGGCTCGGGCATTTTGCTTTCCCCAGCAGGATATCAAGTCTCTCGTTCATATCCGGCGTGTCCCGACCAAAGGGGTCGCGATCGGACAGGATGCTCGCAAGCAGACTGGCTTTGCTCCCCTGCCCAATCGATTTTCCACATAGCAGCATGTGCGCAAGACGTGGGTGTGCGGCCAGTTTTGCCATCTGCGTACCGTGCCCGCTCAGTCTCAGGCCGTGATCACTTTTCACTAACGCGCCGAGTTTCATCAACAACGATACTGCCTGCTGCCAAGGACCGCTGCCGGGCGGGTCCAGCCAGGCGAGCTCCTTGGGATCATCGATGCCCCATTGTAGAAGTTGCAGCGCAAGCGGGGTCAGGTCGGCGTTCAGTATCTCCGGCGTTGCATGAGGGGCCACCTGGTCTTGCTGGCTCTTTGACCAGAGCCTATAACATTTGCCCGGGCGTAACCTACCGGCTCGGCCCATTCTTTGGGTGCTCGATGCCTGGGAGATCTTGCGCGTATGCAACCGCGTCATACCCGATGTTGGATCGAAGACAGGTTCGCGGGCGAGACCGGAGTCGATAACAACATCTACACCTTCGATCGTTAAGCTGGTCTCCGCTATGTTCGTTGCAAGTACGATTTTTCGTTCACCAGCGTTTGCTACCGGTGCGATAGCGGCTTGTTGTGCCTCCAGAGAAAGGTTGCCGTAGAGAGTTCGCAGCTGCACGTCGCTGATCTTTCTGCTGTGCAGCTCTAGGGCAAGTGAGTCCTCCACTCGCCTGATTTCGCCTTGGCCAGGTAGAAAAACCAGAATACTGCTATTGGGGTTATCAGTTAATGCGCTTAGAGCTGCCGCAACAGTCTTGTCAGAGATGGAGTCTTTCGGCTGGCTGGATTTACCGTAGATGATATCTACTGGATATTGTTTTCCTTCGCTTTGAACAACTGGTGCCTTAGTGAGTTCTTCCAGCTTCTGGCTGTCTAGCGTTGCCGACATGATAAGTACTTTAAGTGGATCGTCCTCCCTGAACAGCGACCTTCCCTTTAAGCACAAGGCAAGCGCCAGATCCGCGTCCAGGCTACGCTCATGAAACTCATCGAAGATAACCAGCCCAACATCGACAAGGGAGGGGTCATCCTGAAGCATGCGGGTGAGGATGCCTTCGGTAATCACTTCGATCTTTGTATGACGCGAAACCTTAGTATCAAGTCGCATGCGATACCCCACGGTCTGACCCACAGGCTCCTGAATCAGGTCCGCCATCCTGTGCGCCGCAGCGCGGGTTGCAATGCGTCGCGGCTCCAGCATCAAGATTTTCTTGTCGCCCAACCAAGGCTCTTCCAGCAGAGCCAGCGGAACAAGGCTGGTTTTTCCGGCGCCGGGTGGTGCCTGCAGAATGGCTTCCTGGCGCCCCGCCAGAGTCGACTTCAACTCTTCGAGAATCTCGGTAACCGGTAGATGAATATTGGTGGGAAGCAGAGGCATAATCTTAATAGAGGAGTCGGGTTCGATCAGTAGTATAGCGCAGAAGCTGCCTACTCAAGCTCGGATCATTTGGCTGGAACAAAGAGTTGAACCAAACCAGTGAATAGCAGCGTATTAATGCCATGCACGTTAACAAACCCTATTTTTCACATTCAAACGCCCTGTTGTGCAGCCTAATGTTGCTGGCCCTACTGTGCGCACCTCTCATATTTGCACCTCTCAGCGCCTCGGAGTCTGACGAATTGGACAGCCTACTTCTTACTAGTTTTACTGCCGAGGGCCCTGACTTTGGCTGGTACGTACAAAACGATAATGTCATGGGAGGCAGAAGCCAAGGCGGGTTTGTTATCTCTGCGCAGGAGCTGCTTTTTTCTGGCAACACCAATACGAACGGCGGCGGTTTCAGCTCTATCCGCACACAACCTTTAAAGCTGGACTTGACCGCTTACACTGGAATAAGAGTGAAGGTTAAGGCTGACGGACGTCGTTACACTTGGGGAATACAAACGGATGCTCTATGGCGTGGACGGCGAATTAATTATTGGGCTGATTTCGACACGGTGGCTGATGAAACAAGCGTTATCGATATTCCATTCGTGAATTTTTTACCTCAGTTTCGAGGGTTCAAGCTCGATGGCCCCGAACTCGATACCAGTCAGATTGCTGAATTCGCTTTGTATCAGTACGACAAAACAGATGGTCCTTTTAAGCTCAACTTGATAAGTGTAGAGGCATATAAAGATAGGTAGAGGAGAAGATAGGAACAGAAAAACTAATACACTAGCAACTTATCAACCTAAAAGCTCAAGGTAAGCTGTCGCCTCACAACAGGGGCGCCAAAAAAAACCGAGCTAAAGTTGTTAAATTGTTGATGCCGCTTTATTCTCTCTATACACCCGCAGGAGAGATGCTTATGCAACACAATCAATCCAGCCCTATCACAAAACTCCTATTCTTGGGCCTGCTCGTAACTGGCTTCGCCCATGGCCAACCCATTGGCATCCCTGTACCGCCTTTGGGCGCCGGGCCTTGGACCTTCGATACCGCCGAACAGCACAAGATTCAGGTGAGTGTAGTAGCCAGCGGCCTCTCTCATCCCTGGGCCATTGCATTTATGCCCGATGGCGACTTACTCGTAACCGAGCGACCCGGCCGCCTTCGAGTCATTCGTGACGGCGTGCTCGATCCCCAAGCCATCTCTGGTGTGCCCGAGGTAAGAAGCGAGGGCAACGGCGGGCTTCAGGACGTAGCGCTACATCCGGATTTCGCCGAGAATCGCCTGGTCTACCTCACTTATACCAAGCCCATGGAAAACGGCTGGGGAGCACCGGCACTGGCGATGGGCCGGCTCGAGGCTGGCGCGCTCATCGACGTGCGGGATCTCATCGTGACTGAGGCCTACGAGGGTAACTCGGGTCTCAACAGTCGTATCGCTTTCGGAGGCGATCGCAAACTCTATATGTCCACCGGCGGGCGCATCGAAAATGTTGCCCAAGAGCCAATGAGTCTGCGCGGCAAAGTGCTGCGGATGGAAGACGACGGCACTGCGCCAGCTGACAACCCGTTCATTAATCGGGGTTATCGACCGGAGATTTATACTCTAGGTCACCGCAACACCCTGGGGCTCATGCTCCATCCGCTGACGGGAGAGCTGTGGCAACACGAGAACGGCCCCAACGGCGGTGATGAAATCAACATACTCGCACCCGGCCGCAATTACGGCTGGCCTGAGTTAAGCTTCGGGCGCTACTACTCTGGTGAGCGAGTTACCGAGCATCCTACCCGCGAAGGAGTGGAATCGCCGCTGTTAGTTTGGCTTCCCGCCATCGCTGCCGCGGGTATGACTGTCTACACCGGCGAAAAATTTCCGGCATGGAAAGGCAACCTCTTCGTCGGCTCTCTCCGTCAGGGCGGCATACCCGGCACCGGGCACCTACAGCGCATCGTCTTCAACGAGCGAACCGAGGAGTTGCGACGTGAAAGCATGTTAACCGAGCTGCGGCAACGAATTAGAGAAGTGCGGGAAGGTCCTGATGGGCTGCTGTATTTATTGACGGACGAAGACGATGGCGCACTGTTGCGTATCGAGCCTTCGCCGTGAAAAAGATAGGGACACTAACAAGTTAACAACTTAAGGGCTCAATATAAGCTATCTTCCCCCAATGGTGACATCATAAAAACCGAGCTTACGTGGTTAAAAGGGCAGTCTCCCCAATATGTTCAAGGTGAATTATCATGGCATTCAATAGACGCACTTTCCTCCGGCAGGGCATGCACCTCACTACACTGCTGGCGGCAAGCACATTGTCTGCATCCGCATTGGGAGCCACCCGGCTAGCTAGAGTTTCAGCTAATCCATTTTATCTGGGCGTGGCCTCCGGCGACCCCCGACCTGACTCTGTGGTTATTTGGACACGATTGGCGCGTGAAACACTGGGCAATACGCTCAGCAGAAACGAGCCCGTGGCGGTGGACTATGAGATAGCTGAAACCGCCAACTTCTCAACTATTTATCGTAAAGGCAGTGCAGCCGCCTTGCCGGAATTAGGTTATTCCGTGCACCTGGACTTACAAGGCTTGAACCCGGACAAAGAATATTACTACCGCTGGATGATTGGTGGTGAAGTTAGCAGCGTGGGCAGAACTAAAACTGCGCCAGCACTAGATGCTACGCCTGAGAGCTTTCGCTTTGGCTTCGCTTCCTGCCAACAATATGAGCACGGCTACTTCACCGCTCTGGATCATATGGCGAAAGAACGCTTCGACTTGATTGTGCACCTCGGTGATTATATTTACGAAGAAACCTGGGGAGCCAATAATGTTCGCCATCACAATGCGCCGGAAATTTATACGCTGGATGATTATCGCGCGCGATATGAATTGTACAAGCGCGACTCAGATTTACAGGCTGCTCACGCATCTGCGCCCTGGGCAGTAACCTGGGATGACCATGAGGTTGACGACAACTACGCTAACGCTATTGCCGTCGATGAGCAAACCCCGGAGCAGCTACTCATTCGTCGGGCTGCTGCCTATCAAGCTTTCTATGAATTCATGCCCATACGTTTACCGTCCGGCAGGCAGGGGGCCTCGATGCAAATTTATCGCCCTTTGCAGTTCGGCACGTTAATGGACATGACAATACTGGACACTCGCCAGTACCGTAATGATCAGGCCTGTGGTGACGGCATGAAGCCTGGCTGTGGTCAACATCGAGAGCCTAATAGAACTCTATTGGGGGAGGCTCAAAAAGACTGGCTATTCCAACGCCTACGCACTAGCGATACAACTTGGAACGTGATGGCACAACAAGTAATGATGGGGCGTTTGTTGCGGCGCAATGAACAAGAAGAGGAGATGTACTTGATGGATATATGGGATGGCTATCCCGACGAGCGAGATGAATTATTGGCAAGACTCAAAGCGGTACAAACACCCAACCCGATTGTGCTGACAGGCGACATACACAGTAACTGGGTAAACAATATCCTGTCCGACTTCAGCAATGAAAGCAGTGAAGTTATTGCAACCGAATTCGTTGGCACCTCAATTACCTCTGGCGGTGATGGCTCTGATATCAGCAACACTACCGCACAAACACTTTCCGACAATGCCCACGTCAAGTTCTACAATCGCCAGCGTGGCTATGTCAGCTGTCATCTCAGCAAAGATTTGTGGCAATCAGACTACAAAATTTTGGATAAGGTGACCGAGCCCGGTCATCCCATAAGAACCCGCGCTTCGTTTGTAGTGGAGGCTGGCAATCCTGGCGCACTTGAGGCCTAGGAAATGTTCGACGGGTTTTTAGGGGACACTAACAATTTCTGCTAAGATCTCGACACCTTTATCCTTCTAGAGGAAAAATAGTGATATCTCTTGAAACCTTGTCCCAACTAGGCGAGTTTATTGGCGGCTTTGGCGTCATTTTCACCTTGATCTACCTCGCCATACAGTTACGTAGCAATACAAGCTCTCAGCGAGCCGATATGACTGCTCGCATTCTAGAGCGAGTGTCAGCCCAACAACGTTTTATGGGCTCCGATGCCCAAGCCAATAAATTCTTTATGTCATCAATTCTTGATCCGAGCAAGCTTTCAGTTGAAGAGAGAAGCCGGTTCATGTGGATCATGTATGAATTTTTTGGCTCAATGGAATTTCTAATGCAGCAGCACGAAGCTGGAAATATCGATGAAACGGTATGGCTGCGCTGGTCACACACTTTAGACTATTGGCTTTCTTTCCCCGGAGTGAAAGCTAGCTGGATGGGTAGAGCTACACCTTTTACTGACAGCTTTACCGAATTAGTCGAGCTTCGACTGATGAAAGATGACTTTTCATTCAATACCGCAAATAGCCGTAGCTTCATGCTTACGGGAACAATCTCCCAGAGCGAGAAGGCAGAGTAAAAGAAAGACAGAACAGAGGGAGAGGGAGAGGGAAAGACAAAGGAAACACTAACAACGTAACAATTTAAGCTTCCCATTAATCGAAAACAATGAAGCCCAAACATTACTAAGTTGTTAACTTGTTAGTGTCCCTAATTTTTCTGTGCTTAGAAAGAATTTAAGACTTCGCCCGCGTGTGGATGTATAGAGTCGCCATCAACCACCCCTGCTTCGATCATGTCTGCGAATGCTTTCTTGGCTATATCAGAAGCTGCTTCCATTATTGCCTGATCTGAATATTTCGCAACGACTACACCTTTGCCATTGCCATAGGAGACAAGGTCAATGTAATCGGCGCCAGCACCTTCCAATACATCGCGCATGTTTTCCGTCATTTCTCTAACCTTATCCATATCAGACGAGGCAAAACGTGTAAGTCTGTAGACTGCCATTTTTCTCTACCACCTTAAGTTAGTTAACTCGGATCATTCCGACTAATTAGCGATAATAAAGGAAGAAAGACTAAAGGGACACTAACATTCAAACAGCACTAAGTTGTTAAATTGTTAGTGTCCCTATGATTTAAGAGCCTGTTATGCAACTATAAGACGTCATGAGGACAACAACATGAACTGGGATGCACTAGGCGCCATCGCTGAACTGATTTCTGCAATTGGCGTGATTGCGACGCTCTTCTATCTGGCCATTCAGGTCCGAGCCAACACGAAGGAAACTCGAATCGCTTCGACCGGGCAGGTATCGCAAGAAATGAATCAATTCTTACAACACGTTACGGCAGATAAAGAGCTCAGCGAATTCTGGCTCAAGGCTCTCGCATCAAGTCCATCCCAATTAACTGAACTGGAACTGCAACGGGCAATAATGATAATGGGGAGCATCGTACGTATTCTCGAAAACGCCTACTTATTACACCTGGAAGGAAGAATGAAAGATTCAGATTGGCAAGGCTATAAGCGCTTTGCTGATAGAGGAATGAACTCCGAGCTGTTTCCGGTCTACTGGGCAAGGCGCGTTGGTATGCATAGTTCCGAATTCGCACATCTGGTAGAACAAATAATTCGGGATACTTCGGGAGTGACCCTGTTCCATAAAGCGGAACATGAAGGGGGCACATGAAGGGGATACTGATAACTTAACAACATAAGCAACACCGCGAAGCTAGATGCTTCCAATAAAACTCATAGCTATCTGTGTCTGCTGGTTTTCCTTTCACTTGTTAAGTTGTAGCCGCTCCCAATTGCATAGGTATTACCACCCTCTGCTGCTTCGCTTCGCCTCGAATAGAATTGTACTGCTCGATCGATTGGGCCATTATTCAACAAACCCATTCCACTGAATGCATGGACTAACTCATGAGACGCCCTAGTTCGCTGGCTCTACTATCGTTCTTGTTTCTACTAACTCCCCAGTCAAGCCTGGCTGCCGCAGACTATGAAGTGTCCCGAACCGAATGGGGACTACCGGACCTGCAGGGGGTTTGGAATTTCTCCTCTAATGTGCCGCTGCAACGCCCCGAGCATTTCGGCGAACAACAATTCCTAAGCGCTGACGAGATTGCCGCAGCACAGGTTAAACGCTTTAGCCTGGGGTCAGCGGACGCTCCCATAAAGTCAGCGTCTGGCGCTGAAGCTTTTTACAATGACAGTATATGGATGGAGAATGCTCGCGGCGAAGGCAATGTGCGCACTTCGCTTATCGTCTACCCAACAAATGGACGCATCCCTGCGCTTGGTGTGGGAGTAAGAAATCAACCCGGCGGCGAGATAGAGACCGCCGGGCAACGCCCGGTGAGATTTGTAATCGGCGGCATTGGCCGGGATGGCCCTGAAGATCGAGGGCTATCGGAGCGCTGTCTCGTGGGCTTTAATTCCGGACCCCCGTTATCACCAAGCGTATATAACAACAACTTGCAGATCATACAGAACAAAGACCATGTGGTGATACTGACCGAGATGGTTCATGACGCGCGCATTATTTATCTCGACGAGCGCCCGCCCCTGGATGAGAGCCTTGGGCTCTGGTCGGGGGACTCTCGTGGTTATTGGGATGGCGATACGCTGGTTACAGTAACACGCAACTTCAATGGCCTGACCCAGAGCCTGGATGGTTTAGGCACTTCCAAAAACAAAGTACTCACAGAGCGATTTACACGCCTTGATGAGCGCAGCATCAACTATGAATTCACCATCGACGATCCCTCCACCTTCACCGATAAAATAACCGCTATATTGCCTATGACAAAAGTAGAGGCTCAGCTTTATGAGTATGCCTGTCATGAAGGCAACTATGGCATGGCGAATATGCTGCGCGGCGCCCGTCGAAGAGAAGCGAATGCGGTTACGGATAGAGTGGCGGATTTGTTTCGGGGGCTATAAGCCGGCACATAGGCACCTGGGGGACACTAACAACTTAACAATTTAACAATTTAGGCCTTTAATGAATAGAGAACACTAGAGCAGAAGCTCTATTAAGTTGTTAACTTGTTAGTGTCCCTAAAGATTTACCGCGTATTGCGATTAGGAATTCTTGGGTTAAGGGTTCTAACATGTTCAGCAATAGAACGAATTTGGCTGGCTGTAAAAGTGTCTGCAAACGCAGGCATGCTGTTTTGTCCATTACTGATAATACTGGCTACATGATCGGTACCGAATGCCGCAAGGCCCTCAAGAGGCATGCCGTTATGACCACCCTCGCCTCTAAGCCCGTGACAAAATACACAGGTCTGTCGAAATAAAGCCAGCCCCTCCGAGCTTGGCTGTGGTGGCGTTATTTGCTCAAGAGGGATGGACGTTTCTTCACCCTCTTCAAGCAATTTAAACGTCCACATACTGTCGCCGCGATTAGAACCTGCCAGCAGGTTGCCTGCAGAGAACACGGTTACGTACTGCTCGCCTTCATGTTCAAAAATAGTCGGTGGCGCGTTGACCCCGGCGTCCGTCATAAATTCCCACAATTTGCTGCCGTCACGAGAGTCCATCGCTGTAAAGCGGCCATTATTACGGCCGGCAAACAACAGGTTACCGGCAGTGGCAACCAGCCCGCTATAGCAACGACTGGACCAGCGCTGAGACCACAGTCGCTGGTTGGTTCGCAAATCCATTGCTGCAACAACGCCCGTGACAGCTATGGGTGCAAAGCTCATGCTGCCGCCGGTAAATCGATCACCCGATTCCACTGGCTCTACTCCCTCGCGCGTCGTGTAGGCCGCCTGCCGCTCACCGGCACACACGTACATTACCCCTTTATTTGGGTCTACTGTGCTGGGTGGCCAGTTCGCCTCACTGCGACGGAGTAACACCGGCTCATCCCAAAACGGAGTGAAGATCGCACCGTTGTTTACCATGTTGAAACCTTCAGGCGGGATATCCAATGTCTGAGAGACGAACGCGTCGCCTACCGGGTAGGGTTGAGTGGCCGCAGTCGCTTGACGGGGCTCTTGGGGAACTGGCCGTTCCTCTATGCCAACGAGGGGTTCTCCGTTGCTTCGATCGAGAATGTACACCCAACCGGTTTTTCCAGCTTGGGCCAGACCCTTGCGCGGCACGCCGTTATAATCCAGATCAAATAGCACCACCGGATTAGGCGCATCGAAGTCCCACAGATCATGATGAACCTGCTGAAAATGCCAACGGTATTCGCCGGTATAGACATCCAAAGCTACGATAGAAGCAGTGAAGAGATTATCGCCGGCTCGTATGGCGCCATTGTAATCCGGGCCAGGATTGCCGGTAGAGAAATAGATCATGCCAAGCTCAGGGTCCACCGCCGGGGTATGCCACACCGTGCCGCCACCGGTTTGCCAGGCGTCACTGTCCGCGGGCCAGGTGTCGGCGCCAAACTCACCTGGAGCTGGCACTGTATAGAAGGTCCACAGCAAGCTACCGTCATCTGCACTGTAAGCCTTTACACGCCCACGCGCGGCAAATTCTGCGCCAGCGAAACCACTAATCACCATGCCATTAAAATACAGTGGCGCGCTGGTAATGGTATAGCCCTCTTCCCAAGCTTCCGCCTGAATTGACCAAACCTCTTGCCCGGTTTCCTTATCCAGAGCCTTTAATACACCGTCGAGCTGCCCTACAAAAACTTTGTCCTCGCCGAAACCTACTCCGCGACTGGTCCAGCCACAGCAGATAGTTGATATTTCTGCACTGAGATTTGCCATGTTGCTCCACAAGATCTCACCGGTTTCAATGCTCAAAGCGAAGACATCATCGGCGCCGGTTATAATGTACATAACCCCTTCATTGATAATAGGCTGTGCTTCACCTGAATATTTCGCAGCGATGCCAGACCCCTCGAGATGTGTTCGCCAAACCGGGCCCAGCTGGCCAATATTCTCCGTATTAATTTGTGTGAGGGGTGAAAAATTACGGTTGTATAGATCCCCACCATTGCTGAGCCAATTACTAACCGGCAATTGCATCAAGGTGTCGGCATCGGGCCGGATTTGTGAAAATTCCGCCGCCTGTAGTGATGAAAGGCAAATCGAGAGTAGTAGTCCTGTCAGAAGCTGGCGTTTTGAATTTTGCATTGTTATAGCTCTACGTTGACTGAATAGGGTCGGGTGCAAATAAAGATATGGAGCAACTAGATTGTGTCATTTGTACTATGCTCTGGGTCTGGATGCAATCTGGGAAGCTGCTAGCTACAGTGTGCAAGCGCATACAGGCCTCTTGGTTGTTAGCAGAGTCTATCGCTACTTTCTCGATGTAGACAAAGACTGAAATCGCAGATACTGTTTATCGTTCCTGTAGCTCACATGAATCCAAGGCGTCTATGCAAACTTCGACTACTTTCAAAACCGGTATTTTAGCCGTTCTAAGCATGCTTCTTGCCGGTACTGCCTACGCGCAGATTGCCAGTGATCCCTCCCCTTTTGAGACCGACAATGCGAATGCCGTTGTCCCCGGCGAACTGTTCACTGAACCACCGACACTGATCAATTTTGGTTTTGAATGGCTAATTCAGGGGGATGACAATCGCAATGCCAGCGTAGCCGTATGGTATCGCGAACAGGGCAGCACTGAATGGCGCGATGGCCTGCCGCTACTGCGACTTAATGGCGAACGTATTTACAGCGAGTCTCGCGTTGACGTGATCACGCCTAATATGTTCGCTGGCAGCGTGCTGGATCTCAAGCCCGACACCGACTATGAGGCCCGATTCATTATCAACGACCCCGACGGGGTAATTGGCAATGCCGAGCGTCTCGCGCTGGTGCGCACTCGAGCCGAGCCTCAGCCCTATGCTGGCGGCCGGGTACTTCATGTTTATCCCCATGGCCACAGCGGCGAAAAGCTGGAGCCTGCCTTCGAGGGACTGATGTGTGCGTATAACGAATGGTGTGCTGGTACAGACTGGGCGACATCGGGACGGCCCAGAGTGCGTGCGGGCGATACCCTTGTTGTTCATGCTGGCGTCTATCAATACAACCGCTACGAGTACACCAATAATGCGAACGTGAATCGAACAACGCCGCTAGACGGAACCTATTACCTAACCGCCGATGGCACAGCAGAGCGACCGATAGCGATCGTTGCAGCCGGCGATGGCGAGGTTATATTTGATGGCAATGGAAATTATGCCCTGTTCGATGTGCGTGCAGCGGATTATACCTACTTCGAAGGCATTACCTTCCGTAACTCTGAGATAGCTGTACTTGCCGGGACACAATTTCTTGCCGGCTCCAAAGGCCTCACCGTTAAGCGCAGCCGTTTTGAGAATGTCGGTGCGGGTGTATTTACCAACTATTCAGGGTCGAGCAATTTTTATATCGCCGACAGTACTTTTATAGGGCGTAACGATCCCGATCATCTGATCGGCTGGCAGGGTCAGATATGGGAGCAATTCGCCGGACTGGAAGATCAGATATTCCCTCCAGCGATGGATTCCTATGTAGCTATCAAGCTCTATGGCCCAGGTCACGTTGTCGCCCATAACTACATCGCCGACTTCCATGACGGAATTAATGTCGAGACATACGGCAATCCAGACGGCTCAGTTGCCTCGGGCCCAGGAATTCCCGACGGGCCCAAATATCCCCCGCGGGAATATTGGGATCGCCGACCAGTCGCGATCGATTTCTACGGCAACTACATTACTAACAGCCACGATAATCCGATTGAAGCCGATGGCAGCATGCACAATATTCGTATCCTGCGAAATATGTTTATCAATCATCCCTCTCATGCGTTCTGCAATCAACCCGCACTCGGCGGCCCTGTTTACTGGATTCGCAATATCGCCTATCACTTACCAACGGGGTCGACCCGTTTAACCGCCGGTTCAGCCGGTGCAATTTTTTACAACAATACGATTCTGTCCGAGACAAATGTTCTTGGCGCATCGAACGTACACTGGCGCAACAATCTATTTCTTGGTGAACAGTCGGCGGATGAAATTTTCAGTGTGACTACGTTAACCAGCTATTCATCGTCAGACTACAATGGTTTTCGTCCAAACCCGAATACTGACATTTCGTTTCGCTGGCGTGCACCTACCTTCACAACGCTCGTCGATGTAACTGATCCGGACTATGAAGCCCAGCTTGAATCCATGGAATTTGCGACACTCACAGACTACGCAGCTGCGACAGGTCAGGATCGCAACAGCGTACTCGTAGACTACGACATTTTCGTCAACGTGCCGCCACTTGATGCGCGCGATAGTGAATCTCTGCAGACTCTTTACAACGCGGCTGATCTCGACTTCCGGCTACGCAGTGGTTCCGCCGCAATAGACCGCGCAGCAATACTGCCGAGCATAACTGACGGCTTCAACGGGCAGGCGCCCGACTTGGGCGCTCTGGAGTTTGGAGCGGATACTCCTGTATACGGGCCGAGGCCATAGAGGCGACAGGATAAAACATTGCTCATTGCCTATTATCCTGTGACTCTAAACCCTCGGGGAAACGACCCGGATCAGTGTGAGACATGACAGCGTAGTAACTTCTTAAGCGAGCAAACGATCAGCAGCCTCAACTTTTTAGGCGCGCGCTGGCCTTGGAGCATTTTTATTTGCATTTTAAACTTGCTGATATCCATTATTAGTGCTTTTCTGATCTAATAGCCCAAACAGGGGTTTTTCTTGTATTCATCAGCTTTTAGACTGCGCGACACTGCCGCCTATATTCTCGCGTTATTGCTGCTCTCAGGTTCTGCCTCTGCGGCAGAGATTACCGTCGGCGCCAATGTGGGCAATGTGCCCTGGGAATTCCAGGATGCCGAAGGTGACTACGTCGGCTTCGAGATTGATCTGGTTAAGGAAGTCGCTGCGAAGCTGGATGCCTCGGTTGAGATAGTCAATATTCCGTTTAGTGGGCTGTTCTCCGCGGTGCAGTCTGGCCGAATCGATATTGCCATCTCTTCCATTACTGTTACCGACCGACGGCTGGAATCTGTTGCCTTCGTTCAGCCTTACTATGACAGCGCCCAATCCCTCACCGTTGACAGTCAGAGTGATATCGCTAGCCTTGATGACATGCGCGATAAGGTCGTCGCCGTTGATACTGGCTCTACCGGCGACATATGGACGACGGCCAATACTTCCCAATATGATTTTGCAGAAATCCGCCGCTTCGAGGGCATTGTACCGGCCATGCTTGATGTGCAATCGGGCCGGGTTGACGGTTATATCTCTGATATTCCGGGCTTGGAATATTTCATCAGAGACAAGCCCTATTTTACGGTAGTACAGCGCATCGAGACGGGCGAGAGATACTCCATGATTCTGGCAAGAGGCAATCCCCTCGCCGATCAGGTCAACGATGTCATCAGCGAGCTGAAGCGAAGTGGATTCGTTGCGCAGCTACATCGGGAATGGTTCGGCAGTGAGCCCCTGCCCGACAGCTCGACCGTATCTGTCATCGACCGGCCTCTGTCAACCTCGGTTGGGGGAACAGACGCCGGCTTTGTGCAGACGTTTCTCAACTGGGAAGTGCTGCTTAATTCTTACCCCCTGCTGCTTTCCGGATTGAGTGTGACACTGATGCTGGGTGCCATCAGTATCGCCTTCGGTCTAATGCTGGGTCTGTTTGTTGCGCTGGTGAGAATGTATGGCATGCGGTCTGCCAGTATTGCGGCGAAGGTTTATATCGATATCTTTCGCTCGATACCGATCCTCGTGCTGCTTATTGTTGTCTACTATGCACCGCCCTTTGCCGGCATTGAGCTTTCTGCATTTACGGCCGCGGCCGTTGCACTCTCTCTGGTTTCCGGGGCCTACACAGCCGAGATCTTTCGGGCGGGTATAGAGGCCGTTCCCAGCGGGCAGTTCGAGGCCTGCCACGCACTTGGACTGAGTTACCGGCATACGATGACAGATGTGATTCTGCCCCAGGCGATACGCGTTGTGATACCGCCGCTGACCAACAATTGCATCAACGTCATCAAGGATACCGCTTTGGCGTCGGTAGTAGCCATGCCTGATTTATTGAAACAGGCAAACCAGGCACAGGCCCTGGAGGCTAATCCAACACCATTGATTGTAGCCGCGGTAATGTACATCGCCCTGCTATGGCCGCTGGTGATTATGGTGGGTCGGTTGGAGAAACGCTTTCGGCAGGAGTTTTCCCAGTGACGGCGATTGTCTCCATCAAGAACTTACACAAACACTTCGGCAATTTCGAAGCGCTGGCTGGCATTGACCTGAATATTAAAAAAGGGGAAGTGGTTTGTATTGTCGGCCCGTCGGGGTCTGGCAAGTCCACGCTGATCCGCTGCATCAATCAGCTAGAGCCTTTTGATGACAGCAGCAAGGTGAAGATAAGTGGCGTCGATGTCAGGCAGGATGAAACGGCTCGCGCGGAAGTAGGCATGGTGTTCCAATCCTTTAATCTGTTTCCCCACATGACGATACGGCAGAATATTGTGCTGGCGCCGATGCGGGTTCAGCAATTATCTGAGCAGAAAGCAAACGCCGTTGCCGATGAGCTAATGCGTAGAGTGGGCATCGAGTCGCAGGCGGATAAATTTCCAAGACAGCTCTCTGGCGGGCAACAGCAGCGCGTGGCAATTGCTCGCGCCCTGGCCATGGGCCCGCAGGTGATGTTATTCGATGAGCCAACCTCGGCGCTAGATCCGGAAATGGTAGGCGAGGTGCTCGATGTTATGCGTGATCTTGCCGTGTCGGGCGTGACGATGATGGTGGTAACCCACGAGATGGGCTTCGCCAGACAGGTGGCTGACCGGGTCATCTTCATGGACGCAGGCAAAATCGTCGAAGCAGGCGCGCCAGATAAAATTTTTGATAACCCTGAACATCAGCGCACACGTGATTTTGTGAATGCAGTTTTACAGCACTAAGGCGTGCGTTAAAGGCACGTGACAGAAAGAGTGATCGACAAAGAGAGTAGTCTTTACGGTCTGTAGTTTTACACTTCATCAGAGAGAGTGAGTAGTTTGAGCAAGCAAGCAGAGTTAGATATTGAGTATGTTCGCAGCCAGTTTCCGGGATTGAAGAACGGCTGGGCCTTTATGGACAACGCAGGCGGCACGCAGATTCTGGCCAAGGCGGTGGAGCGGATGAATGATTTTCTGTTCAATAAAAACGTACAGACCGGTGGCAGCTATGAAATTTCTCTAGAGGCGGCAGCAGCGCTGCAAGCCGGCCGAGAAGCAATAGCTACGCTGGTTAACGCGAGCCGACCCGAAGAGATTGCGTTTGCCTCATCTACAACCGTTGCTATGCAAAACCTCGCTCGCAGCATGCGCGGCCAGCTACGCGAAGGAGATGAGATTATCGTCACCGTGTCCGATCACGAATCTAACATTGGCCCTTGGGTCAGTCTGGAAGAAATCGGGGTGAAGATCAAATTCTGGAGCCTGGACAAAGAATCCCTCGAATTAAGACTCGATGACCTTGAGAAACTGATGACGGATCGCACTAAACTGGTTGCGGTAACCCATGTGTCCAATATTCTGGGCACGATCAATCCAGTAGCAGAGATCGCCGACTTTGTGCACGCGCGCAGCGCCCTGATCTGCGTCGACTGCGTGGCCTACGCACCTCACCGGGCTATCGATGTAAGGGCATGGGATGTGGATTTTCTGGCGTTCAGCCTGTACAAGGTTTACGGACCTCATGGTGCTGTGCTGTATGGCAAATACGAGCTGTTGGCGCAACTCGATAACCTTTATCACTACTTCTACGACAAGGACAAAGTTCCAGCGAAACTGGAGCCAGGCAATGCCAGTTATGAAATAGCCTATTCTACGACGGGAATCGTGGACTACTTTTCACAGCTGGGCGCACAGGGCGGCGCTGGGGGCTCTGTTCGAGAAAACATAGAGGCGGCATTTGCACAAATTACTCAACATGAAAATCAGCTGGCGGAAAAATTGCTGAGCTATTTACGCGGCCGCGATGACTGCCGCATTATCGGCATTACCCACGGTGACGACCCGCGCCGGGTGCCAACTATCAGCTTTAAAGTGCGGGGCAAGGACTCGGGTGAGCTATGCAAGGCAATGGACAAACACAAGGTTGCAATCCGCTTCGGCGATTTCCACGCACGCCGGCTAGTTGAATATCTTGATCTGGCAGAAAACAGCGGTGTCGTCAGAGTTTCTTTGGCGCACTACAACACCTTAGATGAGGTGGACGCATTGATTGCTGCGCTCGGCGAAGTGTTAGAGGGTCAATAGAAAAACAACTAAGGCCGTACAAAGATCAGACTACATTGATATCGAGAAACCGTCTTGCTGGCTTCCCATTTCTACGCTAGCTCGCGAGAGTCTGCGTCTTTCACCTACATGAAAATCTCATATGTGAAATCACAGAGGGTCAGGTTAATGGGTTTGAATCGACGGATAAGGCGGGTCTGTTCCGTCTTTCTTTCTGCCTTCTGCCTTCTGCTTTCTGCTTTCTGCCTTCTGCTTTCTGCTTTCTGCCCTGACTACTAATCCTGTGTTCTAAGCCTGCTTTCTAACTATTCTCTGATAATTCTCTGACGATCTTCTCACTACCCTTCAAGGATTTTCTGACCATTAACTCTGATTCAACTTTATCTGCCAGCCCCCAATTTTAACTCACCGCCGCCTCGAGCAAAGTCAACGTTCCTGCATCAACATCCAGCCTCGCTTGAATCCCAATTGGCACTACCGTCTTGTCTTCGATATGACCAATCATGGTGCCTCTGAGGGTTGGAATACCTAATGGCTCAAAGCGATCACGTATGACCTGCTCCATGCTGAAGGTATTGCTGTCATAATCATCATCGGTGAATTTGCCCAGAACAATGCCTGCAACCCGCTCCAGTTTTCCTGTCATCCAAAGATGAGTCAGCATACGGTCCACGCTATAGGGAGGCTCCGAAACGTCTTCCAGAAACAAAATAGCACCGTCGAAATTAGGCTCAAAGGGCGTGCCAAGCAGTGTCACTACGAGTGACAGGTTTCCGCCCACCAAATGACCCTCTGCGCTGCCGCTAACAATAGGTGTTAGCCGATTCTCCCAATCGACAACACCGGGCCGAGTTTCGAATACAGGTGGATTACCAATTTCCGTGGTTGAGGTTGGCTCAACGAGGATCCGGTTGTATTGGTCATAGGTGTAGTCCGAAAAATTTCCGCCGGCAATTGGCCCATGAAAAGTAATCAAGCCTGTGCGCAGGTAAATAGCATTCAAGATAGCGGTGATATCACTATAGCCCAAAATGACTTTGGGGTTGGCAGCTATCATATCGTAATCTAAATAACGCAGAAGCCTGCCAGAGCCATAACCTCCTCTTACGCAAAATATGGCATCGACCTCAGGGTCAGCAAACATTGCATTGAGATCGTCTGCCCTCTGCTTATCCGTTCCTGCCAGATATTGTGTTCGACTAAAAAGATTGGCCGAGGGCTTGGCTATAAATCCCAGGGAACGCACCAGGTCCATGGCAATATGCAGTTCTTGATCCTCTGGAACATTGCTTGCGGGAGTTACCAGACCCACAGTCATTCCCGGGCGTAGACGCTGCGGCTTCCTATTATTCGCATTGTCTGCCGCATTTGCCAGAGTGGGAAAAACAGTTGCCGCCACAGCAAGCGAGCCACCGGTGGCTAATAATTCTCGTCGAGTCATTGTCATCACACTGCCTGCTGTTGTAGTTAAGTTAAGTTAAGAATTAAATTGAATTGCTTAAGACTATCTAGCAGCTGTAGATTTGTAAATAAGCAATAGAGCGTGTTTCATGGCTGTCACTGACAGGCGGCCTTTCTCACTGTCAATGAATAGACTCTCTTTAGTTCTGCGGTGCTGTAACGGGCTCTAGCTTATCTACTTGAAGTCAGTTAGTTACTTCCCGCGAGCATCGCCACGCCGCTCGACCCGTTTAAAGCCCGACTCATTCTTCGCCTTCAATGCTTCGACCCGTTGATGCTGTGATACGCTGTCCGGCTGACTCCCTTGCCCCTGCGTTTCTAACGTTATAAAGTGATTGGAATACGTTTCGCCCCCATAGCACTTCGACTTAGGCGCGCCATATGAAAAACATCCGAACTCTGCTTCTCACCATTACGCTAGCCTCGGGTAGTGGCTGGCTCAGCCTGGCAAACGCGGCCGAATTATTGCCTGAAGTACCGACGGGCGCGCAAGCTTTATCTTTGCAAGGAGAGGCACTCTACGCCGCAGAACCCAGTGCCGATACGCGAGCAAACCTTGAGTCGGCACAGGCAAGTTATGAGGCAGACCCTAACACCGCTGACAATATTATCTGGTACGGCCGCCGCATTGCTTACGCCGGAGATTATCGCCATGCAATAGAAATTTTTTCCGAGGGCGCGGAAAAATTTCCCGAAGACCCTCGCTTTTTTCGCCACCGCGGGCATCGCTATATATCCATTCGAGAGTTTGATCGGGCAATTGCAGACTTCGAGCAAGCAGTCCAGTTAATGCAGAATTTACCCGTTCAGGTTGAGCCCGATGGATTGCCCAATGCCCAGAACATCCCACTGACAAGCACTCAGGGTAATGTCTGGTATCACCTCGGCTTGGCTTATTATCTGAAGCAGGATTGGCCAAGGGCACTGGCCGCATTTCGTAATGGTTACAACCTCGGTGGCAATGATGACAATCTGGTTTCAACTGGACACTGGATCTATATGATTCTTCGGCGCATGGGGGACGATGCTCAAGCGGCAACTGCGCTGAATGAGATAACGACTGAGATGAATATAATCGAGAACATGAGCTATCACGAACTCTGTCTTCTCTACAAAGGCGAAATGGCGATTGAGGAGATGATGGCGGCCAATGGTGATGACCCGAGCAATGCAGCGGTTGCCTACGGTATCGCCAATTACTTCTATTACAGCGGTGACAGGCAACGCTCTGATGAGCTATTGCAGCGAATAGTATCCGGCTCCAGTTGGAGCTCTTTTGGTTATATCGCTGCCGAAACCGATCTTGCGAACGAGCAGCGCTAGACTAAATCTGACCCCTGATACGAGTCTCAGGTTTCAGCACTTAGAAGCGTGCAGAGACACCCAATATCAACACGCCGCCTACGAGCAGAGGGGCCACATATCTCACTATAATGCGCCACGCGCTGAATAAGGGTTCGCTCAAGCCAGCCAACTCATGGCGCATTGCTTCCCGCGGCGCTATCCAGCCTGCAAAGACGGCGATTAGTATTCCCCCAATAGGCAGAATAACCTGACCTGACAGGAAATCTATTTCTTCATTTACATGCGGAAAGAACACGCTTATCCCTCCTATTATCCAAGCAATGGCCCCAAGAGCCAGAACTGCCGTATTGCGCTTTACCTGCAATTGCTCTTCGACAGCTACCGCGGCAAGCATCAACATGGCAATGGAAGAGGTGAGAGCGCCCAGCGCGGCGAGACTAAAAAACAGACCACCCACCATAGAGCCTGAGGGCATTTGCATAAAAGAAAGCGGCATGGCGCTAAAAATCAATCCCATTCCCATGGCCGGATCAAGATTGAATTGAAATACAATCGGAAAGATCATGAGGCCCGCCACCATGGCCACAATGGTGTCGGAAGTGGCGATTATAAGGCCGTCATTGGCAATGTTTGCTTTCTCGTCCATGAAAGCGCCGAAGGTCAACATGGCTGCCCCTCCAACTACGA
Organism: uncultured Pseudomonadales bacterium; assembly: GCA_943842505.1. Classification (GTDB taxonomy): domain Bacteria; phylum Pseudomonadota; class Gammaproteobacteria; order Pseudomonadales; family Pseudohongiellaceae; genus UBA9145. Next base: position 22,745 of record CALTDI010000025.1, read on the forward strand.
CGGAGAAAAATGCCTGCCCAAAGGCCGCGAGCATAACCTCAGGGCTTAACTCTTCAAAACGTGGGCTGAGCAGATATTCGATAGCCGCAGCTGCACTGCCATTACTGAGGGAATAAACACACAGTAGCGTGAGCATAATAAAAAAGGCTGGCATGGTTACGCGGGAAAAACCCTCTATGCCTTTATTCAGCCCTCGCAGCACAATCGCAACAGTTATCGCCATGAAGAGAGTTTGCCAGAGAAACGCGCGCATTGGGGTCGCATAAATTGCCGGCATGGCATCTTCGACGTAGCCGCCACTGAAGCCTGCCACGGCGAAAGCCAGAACGCGGCCTGAGATGACTCCGTAGATGCATAACACCATGTAGGTCGCAAACGCACCAATGCCGCCGACCAGGCCCCACCAGGGCGAGCGACCTGCGGCTCGAGCCATTTCCTTGGTTGAGCCAACGGCTGACAAGCCCATGTGCCTGCCCACCGCGAGCTCACCGATTAATACCGGATAAACGATGCCAATGATGCATAGCAGATAGACCAACACGAAAGCCGAACCGCCATTCTCTCCAGCCTGAAAAGGAAAACGCCAAAGATTGCCAAGGCCAACGGACGCGCCAATGCCGACCATTAGGAAGGAGAATCGATTCGTCCAACGGGCAGTTGTCGGTACTGGGATTGCCATAAGGCGCATCTCTCTTATTGTTGTTGTTTTATGGGCGCCTAATTGAAGACGCTTTCAGCGCTGTTTTTCCACCCTCAGAAACTACCTAGCAGCTGATAGCCTGCATTTTGCTTTCTTATTCTTCTCTATCGACCAAGCCAGGCAACTTGCGTGCATTAATGGCTTGGGTGTCACAAGGGACCCCCGATTTTGTCAGAGCGGAAACCGGGTTCGGTTAACGAAGGCATTTACCGCGGCGAGCAGGTTTCGACTTCCATCGTGTATGACAAAAACAGATTCTTCCCGCTGCCCCGGCGTAAGATCATGATGATCAATCAGAATTATTTCATCGCCGTGCGAGGGAATAATCTCGCCATCTAAGGAATAGTATTCTGCCTCGGCGATTGCATCGAGCTGTCCGTTATCGAATGCCTGGTAAAGCTCATCGAACGTGTCGGTTGTTCGCACAATAACACCCTCCGGTGCACGGCGATTAACATCGCGCTCTGCCGCCATGCCAGACACCACACCGACCGTGTGTCCGATGAAGTCATCAATGTGTGTGTAACGCTCCCGGTCTTCGGGATTGATACGCAGTGCGCGTCGCTCATAAAGAAATGGCGTGGAGAAAGTTGCGCCAGTTGAGGCGCGGTCGGCGAAGCTCGCGACGTTGGTAGCGACCAGGTCAACTTCGCCTCTACTTGCCAGAAGCCAGGATTCATTGAAGGGAACAACAAGCCAGGAGATAGTTAGATCGTGCTCGGCAGCAAACAGCTCAACATAGCGCCTGATCCAAAGCTGGGAATCATATTCGCTCGATGGGGTGCCGGTGGTCACCGCGACTTTTAGCACGCCCGGTGTGAGTGTCTGAATTTGCTGATCTGCGGCACACCCGCCCATAGCAATAAGCGCCCAGAAAACGACTATGCCGGCCGCTACAGACGAAATGCTGCGTAAACGATTCATGCTTCACCTCTTATGAGTTAATAGGCTCAGAGTAACTGAAAAATTCCCTCTAGGGAAAAACTACTGTAGTTTTAACCTGACTATCAAGCAAACACCCTCGGTCAGACAGAAGTAGATACATGGCGAACAAAGACACGCGGCTCTCAGTTGATACCTTACTTGTGCATGACCAGCGCCACTCCAAGGGCGCTGTGGCTCCACCGATTTACCAGACATCGCTTTTTACCTTCGATTCTTATCAGGCGATGGTCGATCGCTTTAGAGGTGACACCGAACAGGCGGTCTACTCCCGCATTGATAACCCGACGGTGTCAGTTTTGCTGGAGAAGATGTGCCAGCTGGAAGGGGGTGAGAAAGCCCTCGCATTCTCAAGCGGCATTGCGGCAATCAGTAACGCAATACTTGGGCTAGTCAAGGCTGGCGATCGGATTGTCTGTGTCAGACACTGTTACCCTGACACCTATCGGCTACTGCAGTTAATCTGCGCCCGTTTCGGAGTGACGACTCAGTTTGTTGACGGCACCGATCTGAAAGAAATAGAGCACGCCCTGCCCGGTGCCAAGTTACTTTATCTAGAGAGCCCGACAACCCAGCTGTTTGAAGAGCAAGACCTCAACAGAATCGCGACGCTGGCAAGAGCGGCTGATGTCATCACGGTCATCGATAACAGCTGGGCAACCCCGATTTTTCAAAAGCCCATCGATTCCGGAATTGATCTGGTCGTGCACTCTGCATCGAAGTACATCTCTGGACACAGCGATACCGTCGCGGGCTTGTTAGTCGGTACCGGCGCGCTTATCGACAAACTAACCAGCGAGACAACACCGTATCTCGGTGCCAAGTTATCGGCACAGGAAGCGGCACTGTTGTTACGCGGATTGCGAACGCTGCCGCTGCGCCTGCAACGTCACCAGACGAGCGCGCTAGTGATTGCGAAGCGCCTCAGAGAACACCCTGCCGTAACCGCTGTGCATCATCCCGGCCTCAGTCCGGCACCTTATTCTGCATTGACAGGCTATGGTGGTCTGTTCAGCTTTGAAGCCGATGATTCGATCGACATCCCGACTTTTTGCAACTCTCTAGGGTTATTTCGACTCGGCGTTAGTTGGGGCGGCTACGAAAGCCTGATTATGCCAGCGGAAGTTTCCATCAATCAGGCAGGCGCACCAAGCGCGGCGATTGACTTTGGCGTTCCAGCGAGACTCATTCGATTATTCGTAGGCCTTGAAGACCCCGAGGATCTTTGGCGCGACCTTGATACCGCGCTTGCTTTGGCTAGCCCAGCCGAGACCGATAATGCCTAAGCCAATCTCCTTCTTTGAAGCGGCTCTACCCCTGCTCACCATGCTGCTGTGTCTTGTACTTGGCGGCTTCTTCGTGCCAATGGGCACAGAGTTGCTAGTGCTGGTTATGCTCGTCGCTGCCACTGTCGCCGGCATTATCGCTGCCCGTCACGGCCATGACTGGGATGCCATTCAGCGCACGACAGGCGAAAAAATTGCAACCGTGCTGCCGGTCATCCTGATCCTGTTATCCATCGGCATGTTGATCGGGACATGGATGTTTAGTGGCACCATACCACTGCTGGTCTATTACGGTGTGCAGTTGATCGACCCACAGTTCATGATAATCACCGCATTTCTGGTGACGGCGATGATGTCAATGACAGGTTCATCTTGGGCGGCGGCAGGCACTATCGGCGTCGCACTAATGGGAGTGGCTGCCGCAATCGATTCGCCGCTGGCCGCAACCGCCGGTGCGGTAGTGTCCGGCGCCTATTTCGGCGACAAACTGTCGCCCCTGTCTGACCAGACCAATATCTGCGCCATCGGCGCCAATGCCAATCTCTATGATCACATTCGTAATATGGTCTATACAGCAGGACCATCCTTTGTAGTCGCGCTGCTGGTGTACTATGTTGCGGGCGTTATGACCGACGGCAGCTCTGTGGCAGGGTCAGACTTCGATCATCCGATTCTTCGCGAGATTGAACAGGCCTACACAGTAAGCTGGCTCGTATTCATACCCGCGCTCATTGTCATTCTGGGCACCTTCAAGCGCAAACCAGCAGCGCTGGTAATGGTTGTGTCATCAGTTTCCGCCATGGTGATTGGAATTGGCGTGCACGGCTTCAGCGCTCTACAACGCAATTCTCAGCGCCATCTCTGGATTCAATGCCGGCATGATCGAGACCCTCGCCAATACACCGAGTGCTATGCTGCTTAGCTTGTTAAACCGCGGCGGCGTCAACTCGATGTCGACCACTCTTATTATCATTGTTGCGGCGTTTCTGCTTGCTGCGGGTATGGACGTCTCCGGCGCGCTGGACAAGCTGCTGCAGACAATGATCGAGCGGGCGAAGTCTGTATTCGGGCTAATCGCAGCAACGCTGGCTTCGGGTGCAACGATGATCGCGCTGACAAGCCACGGCGGTGTCACCGCACTGATCGTTGGCGGTTTATTCCAGGATGGTTACCGCGAACGCGGCCTAGCCCCCGAGAACCTGTCGCGCTCGCTAGAAGACTCGGTGACGATTCTCGAACCGCTGATGCCCTGGACCGTATCAGCTATCTTCATGGCAACAACCCTGGGCGTGCCCACAGTGGAGTACATGCCCTGGGCGGTGTTTTGTATGACTGGTTGGATTTTTTCGTTATTGCTGGCAGCCTTTTATGAGCGCACCGGGTTTGGATTGAAGGCACTACAAGGGGACACTAACAACTTAACAACTTAAGAAACTCTTTAACCCAAATGCCTTCGTTAAGTTGCAAAGTTATCAGTGTTTCTAGTTTAAGAGGTTCGCCCCGAGCTGTATATTTTCAATCTAGGCCGTTTGCTGAGAAAGTTAGTTGAGAGGATAATCGCATTGACTATTCAAGACCTTGGAAGTCATTGGTGAATTGGTGGCTGCATTAGCGACCTTGGTAACTCTAGTGTATCTGGCTATACAGGTCAGACATGCAAAACAACAGTTTCAAGAGTCCACACAACAGGCTCGCACGCAATTCACTCTTGAGAGAAGCGATCGTACCGGGGATCTCCAGAGAGCTTGGTTTTCACCTGATGGCCAGAATAAGACGATGACGAAGGCGCTATTGACGGAAGAGGCGCTCACTACTGAAAGAGAATTTCGAGTTCACCGTGCAGATGTCCATATTTTTCGGGGAAATGCTCAATTCCGAGTACTTGCACAGTCACGAATTGGTAGATTCTGAATTATTGGTACTACGAAAATCAATATTTAGTGCATATTTGATGATGCCACGGGTGCGCCAATACTGGAAATCCTATGGCCGGCAATTTTACGCCGACAACATTTTCACTGATGTTGTGGAACAAATAATCGAAGAGATTGAACAGCGACCAACAGTATGAGGGACACTGACAACTTAACAACTTAAGAAACCCCTCTAACTCTAGTGGCTTCCGCCACGCTACTAAGTTATTTGTGTCTGCTAGCTTCTCTCTAGATTCTCTTCGCCTCTCTCTAACTTCTACTTACGTCTATTCATTCAAAGAGCCCGACCCTGCGTATATTCCCACCCTCGCACCATCCCAAGTTGCTGGATTAAGGGGCGCAGTATACTTGATCCTTTGAACACTCAGGCCGATCAAGTTACTCTGCTCTTCTGGCTGGGTTTGATCTTATGTAGTGGTCAACCAAAACTGGACAGTAAATTAGGTTTTCCTTCTGCCACCGCGGGCGGCAATCCGCCATTTGCGGTATGTGGTCTTCGCCAATTGTAGTAGCCTTCCAAATAGCGACTAAGATCTTCTCTCGCTGCGTTGATGGATCGATAGCCCAAAGGCGGTATCCATTCCGTCTTCAAACTGCGGAACAAGCGCTCCATTGGCGCATTATCCCAACAATTGCCTCGTCGACTCATGCTCTGTTGGATTCGATGGCGCCAAAGCATCTGTCGAAACTTCCGAGAAGCATACTGGCTTCCCTGATCTGAATGGAACATAAGCCCAGGGGTTACACCTCTGAGCTCAACAGCGCGGTTCAGCGCCTCAATAACGAGTTGGGCGTCGGGTTTCTCTGACAAAGCCCATCCGACGACCCTACGAGCACACAGATCAATAACAACCGCCAAATAGCTCCACTGCTCGCCAGTCCACACGTAGGTGATGTCTCCACACCACATCTTATTTGGCGTGGTTACATCAAACTGTCGGCCCAGAAGATTAGGGATATCGACACGCGCTTGCCCAGTTCGCTTATACCTGTGTCCGGGCTGCCGAGAGACCAAGCTAGACTCTCTCATCAAGCTGCGTACTTTGAAGCGCCCGATAGGAAAGCCCGCGTCTTTCATCTGAAGCACTAGCGTGCGACTGCCCGCTGACCGACGAGAGTCCTCAAACAGCTCCTGTATCTTCGCGCGCTGACAAAGTCGTTCGACGTCGATCACCCGGCGGCGGTTCTTCGCGGCATAGTAACTAGATCGACAGACATCCAAGAGGCGACAAAGCCTTTCAACAGTCTCATGCACTCTCAGCCGATCAATCAGTTTTATCGATTGATCTCTTCCGATACCAAGAGCGCGGTAGCCTTTTTTAGTATGGATTTGTCCCGCTCCAGCTCGTTAATGCGTGCCTTGAGCTTCTGGATTTCTCGTTGTTCATCGGTGAGAGCCTTGGTCTCGGGAACGCCCCCATTACGCTCAAACTGAACTTGTTGAACCCAGCGCCGTAAACTGTTTTCGCTAACATCAAGCTGTAAACAGATGTGCGCCAGGGGATGGCCTTGATCTAGGACCATGGTGGCCGCTTCGCGCTTGAACTCACGACTAAACGTGCGTCTTTTCCTCATAGTGAACACTCCTTTCAAGTGGTAGATTACCACTTAGTTGAGTGTCCAGCTTTAGTAGACCACTACA
>CALTDI010000026.1 GCA_943842505.1 uncultured Pseudomonadales bacterium
ACATAAGGCGGCTGCGCAAGGCCCTGTCCTCGGTAGAAAACACCTCGATAGACTATGCAAAGCTGGTACAGACAGTGCGCGGTGCAGGCTACCGCTTCTCAGTCCGTCAATTCTAGTCCTCACAGCAAATATTCCCAAGCCCACCCTCTAGGCTCCAGACTAAGACCCGATTTGACGATATCCCTCTAATGCGTGCAGTTTGAGCCCCTCTTTAGTTGTGCTCCCAAAGTGAGCCCCTTCACGGCTATTTGCAGACACTTCGACGATATTTGCTATTTCTTATGTAAAACCAGATCTAAAACAGGGCTAAACGACGTGGCGAAGACGGGGGAAACTTCCTACAAGCACCTATTTTCAGGCAATTCTTAGTAATTGATTTGTTAAAGGGCTAGAAAAGGGCAGAAAATGCGCTAGATTTAACAAATTGTTACAGATGTTACTATTTGTTTCGGCCCTACAGGTGTAGGATACGCGCGTCGTAATTCGTATGGCTCGAATTGCATAAATAAAAATAGGGAATCGGGACATGGAACTTAGCTTTAATCGCTTAGGGTCTTGTTCTGGATTTTTAACTTATATAAAGGGGAACATGTAAATGTTCAATCTAACCAAGAAGGCATCTGCCTTTAGCATGGCGTTCGCAGCTATTGGCGCAGCGGCATCTATGGGCACGGCTCCTGCTGTGTACGGGCAAGATGAGGCTGTAGAGGAAGTAATCGTGACGGGTTCACGCATTAGAAACCCAAACCTGACCCAATCTAGCCCAGTTGCATCTGTAGACGCCGCAACTATCGAACTGCGTCAAGTCAACGTTGTTGAAGAATTCCTGCGGGAAATCCCGGGTGTGGTTCCTAGCATCGGTGCTTCTGTAAACAATGGTAACGGAGGTTCTACTTTCATCAACCTACGTGGTCTTGGTAGTAACCGAAACATCACGTTGATGAACGGAACACGTGTTGTACCTGCTGACCTTCAAGGTCGTACTAACCTGGACATCATCCCAGTCGCTCTTCTTGAGCGTGTTGACGTGCTGACCGGTGGTGCTGGTTCAGCCTACGGTGCAGATGCGATCTCTGGTGTGATCAACTTCCGCACTAAGACAGATTTCGAAGGTTTAGACGTTCGAATCCAACAAGGTGATACATCGGAAGGCGGCGGCAAAAGCAACCGCTATGACATCACTCTTGGTGGCAACTTCGACGATAGCCGGGGTAATGCGACAATTAGCGTTGGTTACACGGATCGTGAAGTAGTAACTCAAGGCGATAGATCGTTCGGTATTAACAACATTTCTTCAATCAGTGGCAATGCTGGTGGTTCCTCAACTACGGTACCAACTCGCTTTACTATCCCGGGTGCTGCCGCTGCTGATATAGCCGCAGTTGTTCCTGGTTACACATCAGGCTTCTTGCAAGCGTCTCCAGACGGTTCAGAGCTGCAGCCTTTTTATCAGACATTTAACTTCAATCCATACAACCTGTTTCAGTTGCCGCTAGAGCAGTTCCGAACCTTCGGTACAGCAAACTACCAGCTTACTGATAACATTGAGTGGTTCTCTGAAGTTCTTTACGCTCAGAGCACAAACTCTACAATCATTGCGCCCTCCGGCAGCTTCGGTTTTTCTGCTCTGACGCCTCTGTCTAATCCGTTCATTCCGCCAACTGTGTTGAACCAAATCTGTGGTTCAGTGGGGATTGATGCCGCAACTTGTGCAGCAGCGGGGGCAGCGACGAGTCCAACTGATCCAGCTTACCTAGAGCAAAACATCAACTATGCTCGTCGTTTCGTTGAACTTGGTCCTCGTACAAACGAGCGCCAAACTAGTGTATGGCAGTTCAAGACAGGCGCTCGCGGCGAATTGACTGAGGATGTGTCTTGGGAAGTATTCTACGCCACTGGTCAATCAGATCTGACTTTCCAGCAAGGTGGTAACGGTACTCGTACACGTCTGACCCAGTCTGTTCGTTCTACTAGCACGACTTCCTGTCTCGATGCCTCTGGCGGCTGTGTACCTATCAACCTTTGGGGTCCACTTGGCAGCATCACTCCTGAAGTCGGTCAGTTCCTTGACGTAGGTAACGGTGGTAAGACATTTACTGAGCTTGATCAATTGCAGGCGTTTGTTGATGGTGAGTTACCATTCTCATTGCCTACTACTGACGCGCCAATCTCCGGTGTATTCGGTTACGAATATCGTGAGTACGTAGGTGGCTTGACCAACGAATTGCTAACGCAGACAGCTGGTGAAGTTCTCGGTAACGGTGCAGCAGCACCTAACCGTTTCGGTACCTACGATGTTAACGAATTCTTCTTCGAAGCAAACGTGCCTGTATTACAGGGCGCAGAACTCGCTGAAGAATTGACTTTACAGCTTGGCTATCGTACGTCTGACTACTCCACTACTGGCGTAGAAGATACTTGGAAGATCGGCGGTACTTGGTCTCCGATCTCTAGCCTGCAATTCCGTGGTAATTTTCAGAAAGTGACTCGTGCACCAAACATCAGCGAATTGTTTAATCCGCAGGTGACTGGTCTTGGTAACTTCTCTGTTGATCCATGTGCTGGCGGCGCGCCTAATGGCAACGCTGATCTGCTTGCGGTCTGTTTGGCACAGGGTGCACCAGCTACTACTATCGGCGGCATCGTAGTTGACCCAGCGGGTCAGGTTAACCAGACTTCAGGTGGTAACTTAAACCTGGCGGCTGAGAAAGCGGAAACTTACACTATCGGTGCAGTTTTCCAGCCAGAAGCGTTCCCTGGTCTGGCCATAACAGTGGATTACTACAACATCAAAGTTGAAGATGCGATAAGTAGTCCAACTCCTGATGATGTGTTCTCTGCCTGCTTCGGCCCTGGCTTTGATACAGGTACTTACACAATTACAGGTGCATCAGCTGCTTCAGCAGCGTGTACCGGTATTCGTCGTAACCCTGAGACAGGTAACCTGTTCGGTAACGTAGCGACTACATTCGGTCTGCCTACGGTTCTAACTAACCAGGGTACACTTGAGACTTCAGGTATTGATGTGACGGCTAACTACGTCTTCGATCTTGGTAATATTGGATCGCTGGCCTACAACGGTAGCCTTAACATGACTGACGAGTCGTTGTTCCAAGCTAGCCCGAATGGCATAAACCGAGAATGTACTGGTTACTACAGCACAAACTGTGCGTCTGTACAGCCAGAATACATGGCTACTCAGCGCTTCACGCTTCAGACTAATGTCTTCGATCGCAACATTGACGTGTCAATGTTATGGAGATACCTGTCTGAGATGGAAGCCGAGCCAATTGTTGCTAGTAGCTTCCAGCCTCAGTTCACTGAAATGGATGCGGCTAACTACTTTGACATCACTGTTCGCGGTGACATCACTGAAGAGCTTGAGTTCACACTGGGCATATTGAATGCCGCTGATCGTGAGCCAGACTTCGTAGGTTCAAACATTGGTGCTACTGCCTACAATACTGGTAACGTGTATCCATCTACCTACGATCCATTGGGTCGTCGTTACTCCCTAACCTTGCGTTACAGCTTGTAAAGGGATCTAGCTGGACTTAGTCCAGCTTGAGACAAAAAAAGGCGAACTTCGGTTCGCCTTTTTTTTTGTCTGTATCTCGTCCTGCAATAGGCTGTCAGACTTTAGACCTATAGATGAGACCTATAGATGAGACCTATAGATGAGACCTATAGATGAGACCTACTAAATCTACCCGCAGCAAACGAAAGCAGCGGGATTACCCACTTGCTTCTTTAGCCTACCTAGTCGATAAAGAGAGCTTAGGTCATGCCGAGTAATTTTCTTGCCGCATCCGCTGACGCGATTTTTCTGTTGAGACTTGCTGCGCAATCGCTTACCACGGTGACTAGCGCCGCGTTGTCTTCTGCAATCGTGCCGCCGGCCAACAGCAGATTGTTCTCGAAGCCGACTCGACAGTGACCACCTTGCTGAATGGCCTCTAGCATGCAGTCGGCCTCACTAGCGCCGAACGCACAGAGTGACCAGAAGTCAACGTCTCCAAGTGCCGAGAGAAGAGGGGCAAGATCTGCCACATCTGATTGCTGGTTCTGCGCATAACGGCCTAACACTAATAATACGGAAAGTTTGTCATCGGGAACAATGCCTCGCTCCAACAGCTTGGAAAAATGCTGAATGTCTTCCCTGGAGTAGAGAATATACTGAGGCTGGATTTTCTCTCTTTGCAAGAAGGTAAAGAATTCGGCAGCACCGGCTGCGTCGATGCCGGGCGGGCAGAGCTCTCGAATGGCGAGCGATACCGCTTCGGGACGCACCTCGATAACCGCTCGCATCTGCTCCTCTCTCGTATAGCTGCCCACCGCTTCCGTCGTGATCTGAATGATTATCTCCTCACCGACCTCGCGGCGGATAGCTGCTATCGCCTCACGATAACGAGTGGCATCCAGGCTATGGCGATTGTCAGCATCACGAACATGCAGGTGCAGCATGCAGGCACCCGCCTCAACACAGGCGGCGGCAGTATGTGCTATCTCCCTCGGGGTGATGGGCAGGCGAGGGTGATCGCTTTTCTGCTTTCTCGCGCCATTCGGCGCGACGGCTATCATTAGCGGATGGTTGCTGGGCATGAAGGATTCCTGATTATCTGGTGCCGGTCTTTTAGAATAGTCGCAGAGCAGGCAAGCTTCTACAAGATGGGCATCTCATGTAGGCTATGCCACATAGAATGTATGAAACTTGGCTGAGCTCGGCCTTGTAACAATAGGTCTTCTTATTCAGTTCAGGAGAGACCATGAAACTGCGCAGTTACCTGACAAATTTATCACTCATCGTTGCTTTCGCGGCATCGGCTATGTCCCATGCCGCCGCAGAGCAAGCTTGGGAATTGAAGCGTGACCGAGATGGCATTCAGGTACATACGCGCCCGGTTCCGGGCTCGCCCTATGACGCCGTGCGCACTACCACCAAGCTAGATTCTGTGCGCCTGTCTGCGCTGGTTGCCTTGATTGAGGATGCCGAGGCCTGTCCCGACTGGGCCGACCGCTGTGCCGAGTCCTATCTGCTCGAGCGGTTAAGCGACACCGAATCTCTGGTCTACACGCACAACGACATGCCCTTTCCGGTGAAGGATAGAGACGTGCTGGCACACGTGACCTGGACGCAGGATGCCCAGACTCTGGCAGTTGCTATGAACAGTGTCGCCACAGTGGATAGGATGGACGAGGTATCCGGTCGCCTGCGCTTGAAGAAGGCTATGGCGAGTTGGCATTTCATACCGCTGGCAGATGGATCGGTGTCGATAAGTAACGAGGCCCACATCGATCCCGGTTCGGCACTACCGGGTTGGCTAACAAATAGGTTGCTGATAGAGGCGCCATTCGAAACAATGAGGGCCTTCGTTGCCGAGGTAAGAAATCCAAAGTACCAAGATGCGCAACTGAGCTTCGTGCAGGAGCCGGCTCAGTTAATGAATTCAGCCGAATAGAAAGGAGAGCGTAGCGTGCCCCACGACCATCATCACGACGATCATGACCACACGGAGCCACCCTCGGATCTCGAACTACGAGTAAAGGCTCTCGAAAGCCTGCTGGTGGAGAAGGGGCTGGTGAATCCAGAGACCCTCAACACTATCATCGAAACTTATGAGCATAAGGTAGGGCCTCGTAACGGAGCCCATGTGATCGCGAAGGCCTGGACCGACCCCGAGTTCAAACAGGCCCTTATGACGGATGCAACAGAGGCTGTTGCCAGCCTGGGTTATTGCGGGCGTCAGGGCGAACACTTAAAGGTGGTCGAGAATACCGATGACACGCACAACCTCGTGGTATGCACACTCTGTTCCTGTTATCCGTGGACCGTGTTGGGCCTGCCGCCGGCTTGGTATAAGTCGGCCCCCTACAGGTCACGAGCGGTAAGCGCGCCCCGAGAGGTGCTCAGCGAATTCGGTACCAATCTGGATGAGGATAAGAAGATAAGGGTCTGGGATTCTACATCCGAGATGCGTTATCTGGTATTGCCCCAGCGCCCGCCCGGAACCGAGGGTTGGAGCGAATCCGATTTGCAGGCTCTGGTCAGTCGCAACTCGATGATAGGCGTAGAGTTAGCGCGAGCTCCCGAGCCAGCCGATGAGGCGTCACAGTGAAGGGCGGTCATGACTTGGGTGGGCAGTCGGGCATGGGACCGATAAACCCGGAACCCGAATCCCAGGAGCCGGTTTTTCACGCCGACTGGGAGCGACGTGTGTTTGCCCTGACTCTCGCTACTGGCATGCTGGGTAAATGGAATATCGATGAATCGCGCCATGCGCGGGAACGGCAAGACCCGCTTACTTATATCGAAAACTCCTATTACGAGAATTGGTTAGAGGGGCTGGAGACGTTATTGTTGGACAAGGGCCTGCTTGAATCTGATGAGCTGGCAGGCAAAGCCATAACTCCTGACACCGGCTTGTCAGTAAAGGTGCCGGACCCGGAGCTTGCAAGCAAGATACTCGCTTCCGTTGCGTCCAGCGAGCGGGAGGCGCACAGCGAGGCCCTGTTTAGAGTGGGTGACCGGGTAGTGGTCAGAGCAAGCGAGGGAACAGGTCACACCCGAGCGCCGCGCTATGTGCAGGGCGTGAGCGGCATAGTCTCTGCAGTCGTCGGATGTCATAGCTTCCCGGACAGCAATGCAACTGGAGTACATGAAGGTGCGACCCTCTACAGGGTAAGCTTCCAGGGTGAGGATCTTTGGGGGCAAACTGGCGCGAACAGTGAAGTGCTGGTCGACCTGTGGGAGCCCTATCTAAACGCGGGGGAAAGCTGATGCAGAGGTTTGAACATCAACCGCAGGACGACGAGGGTCCGGTCTTTAATGCGCCCTGGGAGGCACAGGCCTTCGCTCTGGTGCTAGCCTTGCACGAGAGGGGTCTGTTCAGTTGGCAAGAATGGGCAGGCGCCCTGAGTGCCGAGATAGCTGCCGCGCAGGCAGCCGGTGATCCCGATCTGGGCAATACCTACTACCATCATTGGTTGGCGGCGTTAGAGACAATCTCCCGTCAGAAGAATCTTTCTAACACCGACGAGTTAGCTCACAGGAAGTCTCAGTGGCATGCGGCCTACCTCAATACACCCCATGGCAAGCCGATAGAGTTGTCGGCAGGGGATTCCTAGCAAGTTCAATTTAGATTACATCGACTTACAATTATTACGATTGAAGAGCGACTTAGGGTGAGTGCTACAATGGCCGCCTATTCGAAGAGTGTGCACATGTCATTTTTTCAAGCCTTAAAGAACCTATTCAAACCTGCTCAAATTGCTACTGCCGATGCCGGCCTGGAAACTGCGGGCAAGCATTGGGGTGAGCGTGCAAGAGAGCAAGTTGCATTGAACAAGCCCAACTCCTGGGCGGAATGCCCGGTCGTCAATCAAGAGTACATCTGTCCATTGATATCCGGCACAGATCATGTGGGCTGGCTGGAATATGTAGCAAAAAAATACTATACCACTGCGGTGCCCATAGCGCTGAGCCTGGGCTGTGGCGGCGGTGGTCTGGAGCGTCATGGCCTGCAGTTAGAAATAGCCCAGCGCTTCGATGCTTATGACGTCTCCAATGACGCCCTGGAAATTGCGAGGGAAGAGGCGCGCAAGAGTGGCCAGCTCGATTCGATCAACTACGCAGTCGCTAATCTTAATAAGCTGGAGTTTGCTGAGGATTCCTATGACGCGGTGTTCGCCTCTCAATCGGTGCATCATATCGAGGCGCTCGAGCACTATATGCAGCAGGTAAGTCGCTGTCTCAAACCAGGTGGCTATTTCATCATCAACGAATTTGTAGGTCCCAATCAGTTTCAGTGGACCGATGTTCAGCTGGAACACTGCGGGCGCCTGTTGGCTGAGATTCCCGAGGCCCTTAGACAGACTATTCGCGAGCCTGGCGTCAAACACAGTGTAGAGCGACCGACCTTAGAATTCATGAATGGCTACGACCCCACCGAAGCGATTCGCTCTGCCGACATCATTCCCGAGTTGGAGAAGCAATTCGAGATCGTGGAGAGAAGAGACTTCGGTGGCACGCTTCTTCATCTCGTGTTGGATAATATCGCGGGAAATCTTTCCGACTCGGAAGAAGGCAAGACGATTCTGCGTAATCTGTTTGCCGAAGAACAGCGGCTAATCAAAGAAGGTGTGATCGAAAGCGATTTCACCCTGTTGGTAGCGCGTAAGAAGTAATACTGCAGCGCCATAGTTTCGAGGCACAGATTCGAATGACGAAGTTTCAGAAGATCAAAGAAAGAGCCGAGCATCGCAAGGGTGGCGGCGCCGCATTGAAAAAATTATTGCCCAAGATGGCGAGTAAGAAACAGCTGCAGTCACTGGGAGACGATCGCTATCTCGCCATGATGACGAAGTGTATCAACCAGGCCGGTTTTAGTTGGAAGGTCATCGAGAACAAATGGCCTGAGTTCGAGGAGGCTTTCTTCGGTTTCGATCCCAGGAAGCTTGGCCTGCTATCGGCTGAGCAGTGGGAGGCCTATACCGGCGACAGACGCGTAGTGCGCAACTGGCAGAAGATAAAGGCGCTGCAGGAGAACGTATTCTTCGTGCAGGAAGAGTCGCGAAAAAATGGCAGCTTCGGCAATTTTATTGCCGACTGGCCAGCCTCGGACCAGATCGGTTTGATGAGCCACCTGAAGAAACACGGCTCCAGGCTAGGTGGACAGAGTGCTTTGTGGTTCCTGCGCCGGACCGGCAAGGACTGTTTCATCCTGTCGCGGGACGTGATGGTCACCCTGCGCGGTAGTGGCTTGGAAGTTGCGGAACAGCCAAGCAGTCAGCGCGATCTAAAAAAGATACAGGCGCAATTCAACGAATGGCACGAGGAAACCGGCCTGCCCTATAGTCATCTTAGTCGCATCGCCGCCTGTTCGGTTGGCGAGAATTATCTGCAGCAGGGCTGAGTTCTTTTAGACCTCTCTCGTCTTAATCTGGGGATTATTCTCGAGAGTGAGATGCACGGGGCAGCGGTCAGCAATCTCCAGAAGCCGCTTTCTCTGCGCGTCAGTCAGATCGCCTTTCAGTGTAATGTTTCTCTCAATAACGTCGACGAATTTACTCTGTCCCTCGCAATCCTCACAGTCTGCCGCGTGGCTACGTTGATGACTCAGTACTACGTCTACGTCGTCCAGAGCTAGCTTCTTGTGGTTGGCATACATGCGCAGTGTCATCGATGTACAGGCACCCAGGCCAGCCAGTAGATGTTCGTAGGGATCGGGCCCCAGGTCATGGCCGCCTACAGACACCGGCTCATCGGCAATCCAGGCATGGTTGTCAGTCTGTACGTCACGGGCGAAGTACTTATTGTGCTCCATTACGAGCACCTGACCCTTGTCTACCTTCGATGCCGCTGTACTGGTGACTTGCGATGGCGGCAGGTATCTACTCGCCCAGGCGCTTATGCAGGCGGCGACATACTCTGAATCTTCCGCTCGTGACAGGAGATGATCCGCCTTGTCCAAACTGATAAAACTCTTTGGATGCAGGGCCTGCTGATAGATCTTCTCGGCCTCGGCTATATTTACCGTTTCATCGACAGGCGAATGTAATATCAGAAGGGCGCGCCGCAGTTTGGCAATGTGATCGTTCTGCTGGTTGCGGATATCATCTACAAACTGTTTCTTGATCTTGAACTTGCGTCCGGCTAGATCGACTTCGGCCTCGCCTTCCTTGGATATCTTTTCCAGATCGGAATCCAGCTGCTTGCTAACATGCTCTGCATTAAATGGTGCGCCTATGGTCGCTATTGCAGTTACCTCTTCGATCTTGGCCGCCGCCTTGAGAACGGCGGCGCCACCGAGGCTGTGCCCTATTAATAGTTGTGGTGCGCGAAATTCGCTGCGCAGGAAGTCGGCAGCGGCAACCAGGTCTTCCACATTGGAGGAGAAATTCGTATTCGAGAAATCGCCATCGCTATTGCCCAGGCCAGTGAAATCGAAACGAAGCACAGCATAGCCCAGCGCTACCAATGCGCGCGAGATTCTGGAGGCGGCGGCAATGTCTTTGCTGCAGGTGAAGCAGTGGGCAAATAGCGCATAGGCGCGAACCGGATTCGAGTCGGACGACTCCAATAGCCCTGCCAGCTTGATCCCGTTGCTATCAAATTCTAGTTTGTTGCGCTTTGTGGCCATGAGTTGAAGCTCCTAATGATTTCGTATCTAGCGACTGTCTTTGTCTTGCAAGCGGTAGTACGTTATCAAGGATTCGCCTCTATTGCTGCAAATAGCATTTCTCATATCGCTGTATGGGATGGCTAGGCCTGAAATCGCCGACTTCATTCCCTAGCTGTGGATCTTTCTTGGCCCAGTGGCATAGGCATCCAGAGAATTAGCCGCAGACAGTCTGGGGTTGCTGTGCAATAATTTCTGCATGATCTCCCGCAGACGTGTGCTTCAAACACTTGGATACGGTCTCAGTGCCTCGATGCTGGGCTTGGGTTCCTGGGTGCGTGCTCAGGATGATTCCAGCGCGCGCAGCCCACTTAATATTCCCGCGCAAGATAGCGGTACATTTTCCGCGGGCGCATCTAATTTTGAACTAAATCTGCAGCGTGGAAGCCATAGCTTCCTGCCAGGGCTTACTACCGAGACTTTCGGCATCAACGGGAATTATCTAGGCCCGACGCTTCGCTTCAAGCGCAACGAGAGAGTGGCCATGCAGGTGAGTAACCGGCTCGGCGAGCCTTCGACACTGCACTGGCATGGCTTTCATCTGCCGCCCCTGGCCGATGGCGGGCCACATCAGGAGATAGCGGCTAATCAGCTATGGAGCCCGGCATTCGATGTGGTGCAGTTTGCCGGTACCTATTGGTATCACTCCCATGTGATGCATGGCTCCGGCGGCCAGGTGTATAAGGGCCTGGCCGGTATGATCATCGTAGATGATGACGAGCAGGATGTTTCCCTGCCGAATAGCTATGGTGTCGACGATATACCCCTGATCATCCAGGACCGTCGTTTCAGCGACGATGGATCAATGCCGTATTTGACGCGTTATGAAGATAGAGTCATGGGGATGATGGGCGATACGATCCTGGTAAACGGCACCGTGAATCCGGTGTTGAGTCCGCGCACAAGACTACTGAGGCTGCGCGTGCTAAATGGCTCCAACGCGCGTACTTATAATCTGGGCTTTAGCGATAACCGCACCTTTTACCAGGTCGGCAGCGATGGCGGTCTGCTGGATGCGCCGGTTGAGTTGACGCGCCTGCAGCTAGCGGTTGCAGAACGGGCAGAGATACTGGTGGAGTTCGATCCAGGCGAGGAGGTGACCTTGGTCAATGTGGCGCTGCCTCCATCGTTTCCCTGAATTTCCCGGGGCAATGAGCGAGATGATGCGCTCCCTGAATACCCAGGGCTTCGAGATACTGCACTTTTCGCGCACAGGCGCAGCTAGAGGATAATCGAGGGCTGCCCTCACGCCTGAATGAGATTTATCGATTACCGGAGGCGGCAGCGACGAATACAAGAACGTTCAGGCTGGGTATGGGAGCGGGCATGCGTAGCGGGGAGGACGCAGGCCCGGGTCGCGGTTCTCGTAACGGTCGTGGCGGCGGCTTCGGAGGAGGTCAATTTTCAATCAATGGCCGCCTGATGGCGGAGAATTTCATTAACGAGAGAATCGATTTCAATACCACAGAGATTTGGGAGATTACTAACACTTCTCCTATGATGCACCCGTTTCATGTGCATAACGGCCAGTTTCAGATCCTGGATCGTAATGGTAGCCCGCCACCTGCGAATGAGATGGGGTGGAAAGACACGGTAAAAGTTGGCCCCAGTGAGTTAGTGCGAATCGTCATGCGCTTCACGGATTTTAGAGACGAGGAGAATCCTTATATGTACCACTGTCATATTCTCGAACATGAAGACAGGGGCATGATGGGGCAATTTGTGATCGTCTAGGTGACGTTGTGTTGGACAAGGCGGTCAAGTAGAGTGACTATTTGCTCACGATAAAAACTGGCAGGCGAGATAATAATGATAACAAGCAATGCGATGTGTGGTGGCGAGCTCGGTAAGAGAGAGCTGCCGCGTTCAATTCTCCCAAGCCTATCCTTAACTCTCTCGCTTATCGCGCCCTTCGCTAGCGCGCAGATAGAGAGCTTTAGTGCAGTCGAGTGATGAGATGCTGAATAGCCCGGCATCGGGCGAGTGGCTTAGCTGGCGCGGAACGCCTGCGGCATGGGGCTATAGCCCACTGGACCAGATCAATACCGAGAACGTCGGTCAGCTTCAGCTCAAGTGGTCGTTTGCCCTGGACGACACCGGTGCGATTCAGGCAGCGCCGCTGATCCACGATGGCATTATGTTTATCCCTTCCGCACGAGGCGTCATTCAGGCTCTGGATGCCGTTACTGGCGATCTGCTGTGGGAGTATAGGCCGGCTCCGCCTACCGAGGAGTTCATTAACTCCGGCGCAGGTACCCGTGCTGCAGTGTTGCCCGCCGGTGCTTTTGCAGGAGTAGGCAGAGGCGTGCAGAAGAACATCGCTCTGTATGGTGAGATGATCTACGCGTCAACGGAAACCGCGAGCATACGCGCTATCGATGCTCGCAGTGGCCTGCTGGTGTGGGAGACTCAGGTAGCGGATCCAACACTCGGCTATTTTTATACAGCAGGGCCTATCATCGCCAACGGCACACTGGTGACCGGCATTACCGGCTGCGATCGCTACAAGGATGATGTCTGCTTTATCACCGGTCACGATCCCGCAACGGGTGAAGAAAAATGGCGTACCTCAACCGTGGCCAGGCCGGAAGATCCCGGTGGTGATACCTGGGGTGATCTGCCACTAAGATTTCGTGCCGGCAGCGACGCCTGGGTAGCGGGGTCCTATGACCCCCAGGCGAATCTAATCTACTGGGGCACCGCACAGGCGAAGCCCTGGGCTAGAGCAGTTCGCGGCACCGACGGCGACGCACTCTACACAAATTCGACACTGGCGCTCAATCCCGACAACGGCGAGATGGCCTGGTACTTCCAGCATATTCCCGGAGAGACTCAGGACATGGATGAGGTGTTCGAGAATATTCTGATCGATATCGATGGACGCAAGTCGTTATTCAAGATGGGCAAGCTCGGCATTCTGTGGCAGCTAGACAGAGAGACTGGTGAGTTCATTAAGGCCACCGACATTGGCTATCAGAATATTGTAAATCTCGATCCAATTACCGGGCAGATCACTTACAGAGATGGCATGATTCCACGCATAGGCGAAGAGCTGAACATGTGCCCGAGCACTTCGGGCGTGAAGAGCTGGCGCGCCATGGCATATTCGCCGGACACTAGTGCCATGTATATCCCGATCACCCTCAACTGCGAGCTCGCGACCTTCGGGCCCACGGAACGGCAGTTAGGCGGTGGCGGGGCCGGCCCGGTGCGGCGAGTTAATTATCACCATCCGCAGTCCGACGGCAATCTAGGCGAGATACTCGCATTGGATATTCCAAGCGGTGAAGTAAAATGGCGCTATCGCTCGCGAGCCCCTTTCAATACGGCTGCGCTAACTACCGCCGGTGGCCTGGTGTTCGCCGGAGACTGGAATCGCACGATGTCGGCGCTGGATGCGGACAATGGCGAGTTGCTGTGGCAGGTAAGGCTCGCCACATCGAACCAGGGCTTTCCCATCAGCTATAGCGTCAACGGCAAACAATACATCGCCATGCCCGTAGGCACCGGCGGTGCTAGCTGGTCGGGTAGTCTGCCGAGAGAGTTGGCGCCCGAACTTAGCCGGCCGCGTAACGGCAGTTCCATTAACGTATTCGCTCTTCCAGATTGATGGGTAACTGTATGGCAAGATTAAAACTAGTAGCCGCGCTCTCCGCTGCTGTGTGTGCCCTAAGTGTAAGTTATGCCCAGGGTGGGACAGTCTGGGATGGCGTCTATTCGAGTGAGCAGGCAGAACGTGGTGAGGCAGTCTATAAGGCGGCTTGCATCGCCTGCCATGGTCAGGATTTAGGCGGCAACAGTAATTCTCCCGGGCTGGTTGGCATGGGTTTCATGTTCCTCTGGGAGGGAAGAACGCTTGGTGCGTTCTTTGAACAAATTCGGGAAGAAATGCCAACAGATAGACCGGGCCAATTACCAGCTCAGGACTATGTGGATGTGGTAGCCTATATTATGCAGGCGAATTCATTTCCCGTTGGAGACAATGAGCTACCCTACGATGCAGAAATTTTGGATGGCATAGCAATAGCGCCAAAACCCTAGCTCTGCATCATGAAGCTTGCTTGGTCAGCACGCCGTCGGGCGGCGCTAGCCCGCTCTTGGAACCTGCCCAGGTTTCGAACTAAAGGATCTGAAACCCGGGGGCGTTTTCACTCCTGGCTTTCCTGACTGGTCGAGACCTCTGCTGCCGATCTGCTTTGAGCAAAGTGAAACTCTTCTAACTTAATATCGTCCAGACCAATCTGGTCAAATGGGTCTTCCATAGCGCTTTGCACGTTATACAGCGAGATCAGAATAAAGCCATGAATTACGCTTATGCCATAGATGATCAGTGGCCGTGTATCGCCAAGATCATTGACCAAGGTTGGTATGAAGAGAAAAGGAAAGACATAAATAAAAACCAGGCAATAAGCCCTGAGGCTAATTGGGGTGCCGTGCATCTTTAACCCTACGGTATTCTCTATGCTCTCGTGCACATCTTTTAGAAACCGAATTATTTTCAAGCCTGTGCCGTTGGAGATAGTGTCGCGATTATCGTGCAGAAACGCATATATCTCATCTAGTCTATTTCGCACCAGGCCCGAGTCATAGACATTCTTGGTTAGGGCGTCGAAGAAGAGTACCGATATGGTTTGCAGCCTAGCACCAATATACTCCTTCTTCTCATCCGCCAATTTCCCGTTATTGGCAAAGCAATAGTAGACAGCATTCAAAGACGATTTAAAGACACTCAGCAAGCTAATGATTCTGTCACGCCGCTTGAAAGACTCTCGGATGGTGAAAACCAATGGAAAAATCACGGCGATGCTGAACAGCGTTATATTCAGATTGAAGCCAAAATCATAGAGCAGGCAGAGGTAGGTGACGACCACACACAGTAGCACTACATAAGCGGTTCGGTAGTTAACGGTAGCGAGGTATTTCTGCATAGAGGCCTTATTCTTATTGTTAGGCTGACTGAGCGTTCTTCTGACCATGCTAATCAAGTGCGGCCTCAATGTAAATCCATACAAGGGTAGCGCCGGTTGCGGTACTTTTCTCATGGGGGTAAACTCATGGGTGGAAGAGTTAAGTAATTTATTTAAATCAATAACTTACCGTAAAATAAATCAAATCCTAAGCCCTTAGTCGTAGCGTCAGGAGCTGGAAATCTTATGAATATATTGAGTCGGTGTCTGCTGGTATCTCTTGTTATGGCCTGGATGATGGCATCCGTTGCGCAAACGGCGGAGCCTGATCCGCTTTTCTTGTCTGACACTCCGCTCAATATTACCTTCGAAGCACCCTTCGGGCAGATTGATAGGGAGCGCGATAAGGAGGCAGAATATGAAGGCGTTATGCGTTACACCGACGCGTCTGGCGAAGAACTCAGTTTCGATATCGGTCTCGAAGTGCGTGGGAACTGGCGCTTACAGAAGAGTAATTGTAGGTACTCGCAATTGTGGATAGATCTAAAGCGTGGACAGGTAGAGAACACGCTCTTTGCCGAACAGAACCGCCTGAAGCTCGTCGTTCAATGCCGTGCACAAGATAGATATAGAGATTACGTAGCTAAAGAACAGCAGCTATATAAAGTCTTCGGATCTTTGTCTGATATGCATTTTGGTACTCGGCTAGTTAACGCTACCTATACAGATTCAGATGATTTAGATAGCAGCCGAACGCATCTGGCCTTTTTCATCGAACATCAACGTCGCCTTAAGGACCGGTTTGAGATGGAAGATGTAGAGCTTAATAGTGTTCCTTATGGCGAACTCGATCCCCAGCAATCTGCTCTTGTGGGAGTCTTCATGTACCAGATAGGCAATACTGACTACTCCATGACAAGCGCCGCAGAAGGCGACGAATGCTGCCACAATACCAAGTTGTTGGTGGATGAGGCTGGTCGATACTATCCCATCCCCTACGATTTCGATTCCTCTGGATTCGTTGATACCAGTTATGCGGCTAAGCCGGACCCTTCCTTCGGAATTCGTAATAATAGATCGCGCCTATATCGCGGTTTTTGTATCGAGGTGGACCAGCTAGACGCGGCGGTATCTCAGATCACTGCAATGCGAGATAAGATAAATACAATAATTTCCGACACGACTCATGTTGGAGAGCGTGCTGCAAATCGTAGTGTCAGTTATATGGATGACTTTTATGAGGTGCTGGAAAATCAGCGTAACTACCAGCGAAATATTGTCAATAAATGTCGTGGATAGAAATTAGAATGTATTTTTCTTTCAACCGAGAAAAAGCTCGCCCCAGTGTTAGATTTTTTTTGGCAGGTTTTCTGCTGCTCCATCTATTCATATCTCAGTCCCTCATGGCAGCCGAGGACCAGTGGCAAGATGTTGAGCGTATAGTTGCTGTTGGAGACATCCATGGGGATTACGACAATTTTCTAAAAGTGCTTCAAGGTGCAGATATAGTGAATCGGCGCGGCAACTGGATTGCCGGCGAAACTCATCTGGTGCAACTGGGCGATGTTCCAGATCGCGGCCCGGACACGAGCAATGTGATAGCGCTACTCAAGAAGTTGGAGAAACAAGCCGAGAGAGATGGCGGTAGAGTACACGTCCTAATAGGGAATCACGAAGCCATGAACATGTATGGCGATCTGCGCTATGTCGATCCCGGCGAATACGCAGCACTGCGTACGCGCAATTCGCGTCGGGTGAGAGATAACTATTATGAGACGGATATTGCCAGACGTAAGCAGGCTGACTCCGGGTTCGTAGCCGATAAGGCATTTCGTGAGCAATGGGAGCAATCTATTCCACTGGGTATGCTAGAGCATCGAGTTGCATGGAGTGCCGAGGGTGATTTAGGGAAATGGGTGCGGCAGCACAATGCGGTAATCAAGATCAATAGAACGCTGTTCCTGCATGGGGGCATAAGCGCTGAAGATCTGGTTCTGAGTATTACCGAAATTAATGAACAGATACGCCACGAGCTGAATGGCGGCCTGGGTGAAGAGCCAGGGTTGTCCGAAAAATCAACAGGGCCTCTGTGGTATCGCGGTCTGGCATCAAACGATGAGGAAATAGAGAGGGCACATCTTGAAAAAGTGCTGGCAACCTACGATGTCGATCGTGTCGTGCTCGGACATACGCCGGGATTGGGAACGATTGTTCCGCGGTTTGAGGGTAGGGTGCTTATTGTCGATACCGGTCTCTCCAGTTATTACGGAGGCTTTCTAGCCAGTCTCTTGCTAGAAAATTCAGGGGCATTCACTGTGCAGGGGGACGAAAAAGTCCCACTACCCGATTCGAAAGAAGGCTTGCTCCCCTATTTTCAGCGTATCGCCGAATTGGAGCCGAATGCGAGAGCCTTGCAAGCGCGTATCAACGATCTGACTGCGCCTGTTGATTAAAACCTTCTGTAACTCAATCGCGAGTGCTTAGGCCGCAGGCTGGTGCGGCATCACATTGAACGAGCATCACTTAAGTCCTTGGGCGCGCAGACCCTCTTGCAGGACAAGCGTACAGTTTCCTATTACTCTGCTAGTGAACCCGTTCGTTTACTTGTCGATAAGAAATTATTTCCCATGCCGCCATTTAGAACGCGATGCGGCCTGCAGTTCAGAAGGTCGCATGCGCATTAAAGGGACTTGCAGTACCGCCCTTAATCGGATTGATCTGAATCGCTGTCATGAATTCCCATCGTTGCAGCCGGGCAGCGGTTTCCGCCACTTCCTTCAGGTAGCCGTTGTCCACGATGGGCAGGCCAAGATTAACTTGCGTTAGTTGGTGTATGGGTCTGTTGATTCCCTCCACACCGGAGGGCTGCACATCGTTAACCGCATCGCCTATCAGAATCGCTACGTCTCGCTCACGCAAGAAAGGTAGCACCGAAGCATGCAAGCCTGCACCGGCCTGACCATATTGCCAGGGTCCGTCTGTATCGCGCTTTGCCCAACGCCCTGTGCGAACGAATAGCGCATCGCCGCTACTGATAGTCACACCAGCGAATTCTTCCCAGGCGAGTAGGTCTTCCACATAGATTGGCGTACTCGGGTCCAACCAATCGACGCCGCGCATAAGCGGCATGTCAACCAGTATGCCGCGAGTCACATAGGAGGTGCCCATTCGATCGATGCCTAAGTCTTCGCAACCTGTGGCTGTCAAATTCTGCGGGTAGCCATTGAAGATGATGTATTCGCCATCGATCTCGGTGCGGTAATGACACAGTGCATCAAGGTGAGAGAGCATGCCATCGTGCAGTGAGAATTGAATTTCATCGAGTGCGAAAGTGGGCTCGCCGGTTACCGGGTCGAGTCTACTCATCCAGTGTTCGGTTGGGCCGAAGGCGGCGCTGTCTATCGCCGGGGGCTCGGTGGTCACGAAGTGCTGTAGGGTCACTGTTTCGCCAGTCTGAACCAGGGCGGCAGCCTGTTTCGTCTTCTGGGCCGTAATCAGGTTCAATGTGCCGCGTTGATCGTCGGGGCCCCAGCGTCCCCAGTTGGAAAGCTCGTCTTCCCAGCGGGCAAGCGTCTCCAGCGTTACCTTTACCGAAGCGTCCTGTGTTGAGGGGTGACTCTGAAAATCTTGGGCAAAAGCGGTGCTCAGCAAGAGTGCAGCAGAGCAAGTAAAGCCGATCCGAGTGAGTGATCCGATAACTGTGCAGACGTTATGCATGGGGCAGTGCCTCCTAGTGATAGACGAACTGCTGACCAGAATAAAGAGCTTGAGTGGCGGAGTCTACAGATATTGAACGTGGCGACTGCTAGCGCAGGTATTCAAGGGTCACGGCGCGAACCGCCTGTCTTACGCCTCTGGACATGGCCTTGGTTGAGATTGTCGCCTTCACGATGCCATCGATGTCCTTACCAATCTGAAATCGCTCCTCGGCACGCTTGCCGATGAATTGATCTTCGTAGCCATCCCAGGCGAAGAAATCACCCCAGCTGTGGCGATGTGATTCCTTGTAGTAGACCACTTTCAGCCCTGTGATATTGCCTTGCAGATCCATGCCAATGAGGCTGTCGATCTCGCCGCTATAGCCACTGGGTTCCGGGTGGGTGTCGGCGGAGACGAAGGCATAGCCGATCAGAGTCTTCTCGCCAGAGTCCGGGTCAGTCTTGTAGGCCTTGTAGACGGGCACCTCGCCTTCCTTGTCGGAGAAGCTGTCCGCGCCAGGGACTACCTGCTTCATCAGTCTGAGCGAGGTATGATCCTTATTGGCAGCATAGACATACGAGTTCGGCCCGCCACTGAACAGCGCCACAGCCATAAGCAGCGCTATAGAGAGCAGCGATCTGCAAGATGACTTTACTGTGTATTGCCTCAACATGGGTTTGCGACTTCCTCGGTCTCTTTGATTGACACTGTATCTAAATTATTCGTTAACAGCCTGCATGAATAAAGCTCTGTGGCCGATTCAGGCCGTATATTGGCAATTTTTTTGACTCAGAACAAGTTACGCGCGTCGAATGGTCGCGGGCAGTCGGTGATCTGCGCGCCTGGCTGCGACGTAGTAAGATACATGTCATGTAGAATATTCTGCCCTTGAGAGTCAGCGGCAAATGACACAAGTGATAAGGAAACAATAAATTGAGCATAATAAGCAAAAGACCAACAATAGCAGCCGCCATGATGGCCATTCTTGCCACCCTAAGCCTACCGGCACAGGCACTCGAGAAGCCCGAGTACTCAGTCCTGTATGAAGATGGAAAATTCGAGTACCGCCTCTATCAGCCCTACATTGTGGCCGAGACGGAGATGGTCGGTATGGATGATTCCTCCGATGCGGCGAACGAGGGCTTCAGGCGTTTGTTCGACTATATCAGTGGAGCAAACTCGGCAGAGAGTAAGGTTGCTATGACGGCGCCTGTGCAACAGTCTCGGATAGATTCTAGCGAGAAGATCGCGATGACTGCCCCTGTGCAGCAGTTTGAGACGGAAACTGGTTGGCGGGTAGGCTTCATGCTGCCTAGCAAATACAGTATGGAGAACGCGCCAGTTCCCAGCGATGAACGCGTTTACCTGCGACTAATTCCTGCGCGAACCATGGCTGTGGTGCGTTATTCAGGGCGCTGGACAGAGCGAAACCTTCAAAAACAGCAGGCGCGTCTGCTGCAACGCGTTGAGGCGGACGGCCTGACTATACAGTCGAGCTTCGAGTCTGCGTTTTACAACCCGCCATTCATGCCTCCTTTCATGCGACGTAACGAGATCATGGTAGAAGTTCAGGGTCTGCCTGAGTCACTCAGCAATGCGTTGAGTACTACCTCTTCGCGTTAGAACCCACGCATTGAAAAATGCGTATTCGTAACTATATACGGTTATCACAGTTGCGCTATTCTGCTATTCTCAATGCAGAATTCCTTATCATTACAATAAAATTCCCGAGCTCTTAGCCCGGGAATCAACTAGTAGGTACGGCGATGAGTCTGGTAAATTTTTCGAAGATTACAAAACTGCTAAGCGATAACAAGCACAGGGCAAAGCACAAGCAAGAGCTGTTTCAGGAAGTAATGCTGATGGTTCTGGCTAGAGTGACGCGTGCCGATTCCAATGTTGAAACGGTTGAGATAGAAAAAGTACAGCAGGTGCTTAAGGATGAGCTGGGCCAGGATTTCTCGGTTGCGGAAATTCGTACAGCATCTTCCTCCGAAGTCTTCGAGAGAGAGTCGTTGGAGAGTTTTCTGTCCACGGCCACACGCAAGCTGGATGAAAATGAGCGCATGGTGATTCTGGCTTCTCTGGAGAAAGTGATTCGCAGCGACGATGTCATTCGTAGTTTTGAATTGGATTTCTTCGACCGTGTCGCTTTATCGCTGCGCGCAACACCTTCGGAGATCGCAGGCTTGAGCGCTGACTAGCGCTCGAACCCGTTCTTTAAATCAGTCAATTCTATGCGTAGTCGGCCGCGAAGAAGGGTGATGCAAATGCTAGTTTTTGCCCTAAAGATATCTTTATGACCACTACCTCCAATCCCCTTTTCGCCAATATCCGTGTTGTCGAGCTTGCCTCGATGATTCTGGCACCATCGGCCGCTGTCATATTGGCCGACTACGGCGCGGAGGTAATCAAGATTGAACCGCCTAAGACCGGAGACCTAAATCGTCACTGGCACAAGATTAATGGCCTGCCAATCTCCGACATGGCCTACGGTTTTCAGGTAGACAATCGCAACAAGAAGAGTGTGGTTCTGGACCTGAAGACGCCTGCCGCCTACGAGGCCTTGTGCAAGATAATTCGCGAGGCGGACGTATTAATTACCAACTACCGGCTCAAGGCCTTGGACAAACTCAAGCTGGATTACGAGACTATTCATGCGCTCAACCCACGCATCATCTACGCGCTGGCAACGGGCTTTGGTGAGAAAGGGGACGAGGCGCACAAGCCGGGTTATGACACCGTGTCCTACTGGTCGCGTTCTGGCATAGAGCACCAAATATTTCCCTATGAGGGCTGGCTCGCACAATTCCCCTATGGTTCTGGCGACCACCCAAGTGGCATGGCCCTATTCGGCTCTATTATGACGGGCCTTTTCCAGCGTGAGAAAACTGGGCAGGGTTGCAAGGTCTCTACCTCGCTCCTGGCAAACGGAGCCTGGTCGAATGCCGTTATGTTGCAGGCGCAACTAGCCGGTGCTGAATTCAGAGAGAAGCGCCCGCGCGATAACGCCTATAATTTTATTTCCCTACACTATCCCACTAGCGACAATCGCCTGCTGAAGATGAGCATGGTAAATACGCAGAAGAACTGGCGGCCCTTCTGCGATGCTATCGACCGCAATGATCTGCCCGAGGATCCGCGCTTCTGTGACAACGAGGCGCGGGTCGCGAATATGCCAACGCTAATCAAAGAGCTTACCGAGACCATACAGAGACAACCCATCGCCCACTGGACGCAGAGATTGGATGTGGCAGATGTGCCACACACGGTAGTCTCTAACTATGAGGAGGCTGCCAACGACAGGCAGAAAGAGGCGAACGATATTATCGTTCCCCTGGACCATCCCGAGCATGGTGCTATGCGCACCGTGAATAGCCCCTTCCAGGTGAGCGGCGCCGAGAAGCTTCCGGCAAAGGCTGCGCCTAAATTAGGCGAGCACACCGAGGAAGTATTAATGGGATTCGGATACAGCAGCGAGGAGATCGCGGCCTTGTCCGAAGAGAATTAAGGCATCAGAGCAGACAAGCGTAAGAGTGAAAAGTAAGAAGTAGGAAGTAGGTATTTAGAAGATGAACGAAGCGACTGAAAAAGACCCGCAAATAATCAGACAGAAACTAAACCACGATACGGCCAAGATAGCCTGGAGCGCACTGCATGAGCACCAACAGCAGCAGAGTGTCATCACTGTTTCTGTCGATCTCGATCTGATCGATGTCGCCTGCGAATTTACCCTGGACAACCACGAACAGGTGAAGACCTGGCTTGAGCAGGCCAAGATCGAAAAGGTGAGCGACGATCAGGCGCAGGCATGGCTGGCTGTAGATCGAGAGTTATGGGCCGTTGTAGTGGCTCCCTGGATATTGGTGCAGGAACCAAAACCGGGTATGAATTAGCCGGTCAGAAGATTAGCAAAGGCAGCCCTATGGATTTCTCTAGCAACTGCGCATGGTGTGAACACCCCAAGGCTGCAGGCCCGACTTGTTCGAATTGCGGTGCGGACTATGCCAAGGCCGAGGCGATCAAGCGGCGTGGTAAGGCCGACATTGCACCCGTTACGGCGGCTGGGGCAAGCGCAGCCGATAATGGTTTTACAAGTGTGGTCATCGACGATAGCGCTGCGGTTGCAGATCCAAATCTAGAGAAAAGAATCTGTATAGCTGCAATGCCGTCCATGCTGGCCTTCGCTTTTCTGGTGCAGATCAGCGGCTTCGGTACTAGCGTGCAAAGAATCGTCTTTGGCACGCCAATACACGAACTGGGCCATGCAACGGTGTCCTGGTTCTGCGGCTTTAATGCCGTACCCACCTTATGGAAAACCCTTAGTCCCGCCGATCGCGGTATCGCGGCAAGCGTCGTCCTGTTTGTCGCAATAGCCGCATTGGCTAACCATGGCAGGCAGAATATGAAGTATGCCTGGGTCGTAGTCGCAGCCTTCCTACTGCTGCTGCAGGGCTTCGGCACGTTTATGCTCAGCGAACGGGATGCCCAGCAATACATCTTGTTCGGCGGCGATGGCGGGGGCATGGTGCTGGCCACGCTGTTGATGCTCTCGTTCTATTTCGGCAAGCAGACCCAGCTCTACTCAGGAGGGCTGCGCTGGGGCTTTCTGGGCATAGGTGCCGCCGCCTTTGCCGATATGTTCATGACCTGGGTGCGCTCGATGAACGACCGCTTGCAGGTTCCCTATGGCCTCACCGGCGGCGAGCCCACCGACGCATTCAAGCTCATCAACTACCACACCTGGAGCTGGGAGCAGCTGATCTCAAGGCATGTGGCCGTTGGGCTTGTCTGTCTCGTGATCCTCCTGGGCTTCTATCTATGGGGCATCAAGCAGGCCAGTAAGATGATAGTGAGAAAAGAGCTGGCAGACGCGTCGGCGCTTGCGAATGCCGCCCAAAGTCCTTCTATAACGCTGCCATCGGGTAGTTAAGCCCGATCAAATCAGCCTGAGGGCGCTGTTTTATTGCAGCCATTCTAGGTAAACTGTGCCGCGTTCCCAGAATTAAAAAGGTAGTAAAGAATGAGCACTCCAGTACTTCTGAAAAATGATAAGCATGCGAATCTGAAAGTGGTCGAGTCCGGTGACTATGCGCGTTACAAAGATCAGCATCTAATACCGATTATCTCCCAGGACTTCTTCACCCTCTCCGCGGAATTCCCCCTGGTGTTCGTGAAGGACAGTAGCGGCAATCAGTTCGTCCCCGTGGCTATCATGGGGCTGCGGGAGGGATACAATCTCTACTGCCAGACCGATCAGTGGAAGGCTCAGGTTGTGCCAGTGCGCTTCAGCAATGCGCCTTTTTCGATTGTGCGCTTCGATGAGGAGACTGATCAACTGGCCGTACTCATCGATGAAGATAGTTCTCAAGTGGGTACCGAAGAGGGTGAGGCCCTATTTAAGGAAGATGGCGAGAGGACTGAGTATCTCGAGAAGAAAATCGAGTTTCTAGTTCAGACTGCACAGCAGACTGTGCAGACGGAAAATATCTGCAAGATATTTGCTGAGAAAGACCTGCTCGCCACACAGCAACTGCAGCTACAGCATCGGCCGGATGCCCCCGCTTACAATATCGGTGGCATCTACACAGTCGATGAGCAGAAGCTCAATGCACTGTCCGATGAAGAGTACCTGGATCTGCGTCGTCAGGGGATAATCCCACTGATCTATGCCCATCTAAGCTCTCTGCAACAACTACGCCGCATCTCCGAGATGCAATATAACGCCGATAAGGCGGGCGAAACTGGCTCTTAAGTTCGCTAAAAAACAAAGCCCAATCTGCTCTCAATGAGTTGTCAGCGATTGGGCTTTTTTTCTGGCAAAAATTTGTCGCGAACCTGACCGATTGCAAGACAGCGGCTGCGGGTTATAGGCGTAGCCTAGAAGTCTATTTTAGTTCCGATATAGAAGAACTCAGAGAGATCCCTGGCAAGACCCTTGGGATTGAGTGCGATCAGGCCGCTATCGATGCGGACATTTCCCGGAATCGCGGTCCAGCGTACTCGAAGTTCAATGTGCTGACCCATGTAGCTGCCAGAATTACCGGTGATGTCTCTCTGTCCCGTTCTGCCCCAGCTGTCTCGACTCTGGTCAAGCCAGAAGTGTCGGTAGTCTGCCATCAGGGCGATATTTTTCCACGGCGTCGCCGTTAGACGAATACCCGGTGTGATGATGTTGCTGCGGCTTATCGGCGCATACAGGGCAACTGGACCAAATTCGAAAGCGGTTACGCCGAAGAGAGTATCGAAGCGACCACTGTCTCCATCGGATGGGCTATTATCGCCGCTGGCATAGTTGAGTTCAAAGATGGCCCGCAGTCTGGAAGGTGTATCGAAGCTGTAGGCAAGTTCTATGCGTTGATGGAAAGCCTGGTGGTCGAGATCTACCGTATCCGCCGGGTTGCTGGATCCGCGGCGTTCACCTAGCTGGAAGATGGTCTCTAGATTTATATCCCAGGTGTTAGGCGCGGCGGCGGAACGAATGCGAAAGCCGAAGGTGTGCAGCTCGCGATTGCTGGTTTCTAA
Organism: uncultured Pseudomonadales bacterium; assembly: GCA_943842505.1. Classification (GTDB taxonomy): domain Bacteria; phylum Pseudomonadota; class Gammaproteobacteria; order Pseudomonadales; family Pseudohongiellaceae; genus UBA9145. Next base: position 25,310 of record CALTDI010000026.1, read on the forward strand.
TTTTCGCGTGTCTTTCTCTTTCAACAATAGATAGTAAGTCTCTAGGTTGAGATTCAAGTCATCATTGTTAAGCAGAGTCGGCAGTAAGTTAGGCAGACTCGCGAAGGCGCCATGCAGTCGCAGCGCTTCACTAGACTTGTCAGCTTGACGTTCGTTGTCCAACAGGCTCAGGCGATCTCTCGGAGTACGCCGCACAGGTTGAGTAGATAGGAATTTGAATTCATTGCCGTTGGCTTGCTGGTGGGTAAACGACACGCCGTCGAAGGAATTGATGGTATTGCGAAAACGATTCCTTGCTACCAGAGTCCGCGTTCCCCAGTCTTGAGTGAATCGTCCGATGCGAACCTCGCTAGCGCCATTCTCGCCAAACTTTAATCCCACATTTGCCTGCAGTATATCGAGGGAATCGACATGGGAAGTGCTCAGCCTGGTGTCTCTATCGGCCTGCCCCTGCCTGGAGTCCATCACCTCGACCTGAGCGCTGAAGCGCTCTCGCTTGTATTCGGCGTCTATCGTAGTGCGATAGAAGAAGACCCCATCGTTGTCGCTGGCGCCAGCATAGACATTGCCATTGTAGTGTTCGAAGCGACCCTGATGCTCACCGCTGATGGTGAAGCCATTATCTAAGCCTAGCGCATCGGAGAGAGTCCAGGGGCCTTCGGCCCCATAGGCAGCAACGCTTAGTGCGAATAGGGTGGTTGATACGACAAGTGATTTCAGGGCGGAGTTGGCACTAATAGAGGGCATAATATTTTCAGTTTTTTAATTAGTAAGATAATCGGAACGGCACAATGCTACACCAGTCTCGGTCTTAGATCACGGCTTGCAAGGGGATAAGTGCGCAGCATGTGTTTCTTGAGCTTTCTAGCTAATGAGGTAGCGAATGATCATGGCAATAAAGAGAACAACCATCAGAGGCATCATGTAGCGAGACATCTTGCTCAGCTCCTCGTCTGATTTCTCGCTGCCGTATTTCTCTAGCAACGGAATTCCAACGATTAGAACCACGAAGAGTATGGCGAGTATTCCGAATAAGACTGTCATTGGATGCTTCCTACGTCGATCGAATTAGGAGTGACTTCATTCTAAATGATATTGACCGAGCATACACGCATGGACTTTCTGTGTATTCCCTTTTACCCTCGGTGAATATACCGAGGATAAATTTTATGACGCATCTAATGCTACGTACGCTACGTACAAAATTCTTTTCTAATGGAACTCTTTCAATGAAGAGGTTGGTCAAGGTCTGGCTGTCTCTTTGTGCCTTAAGCCTTCTAGGAGCCTGTAGGCTGGTAGTCGTAGCCAGCCCTGGCGATGAGAACTCGCAGACCCCTTGGAATTGGAGTGAAGACTACGTGCTGGAACAAGTGGGTCATGTTCGTGCCGGCAAAGATCTCAATCCCGAAAGTTGGCCCGGTGGCGCCCGTGTTGCCGTATTGCTTTCCTACGATGTAGATAACGAAACAGTTATGGGTTTGAGAACCGGGGAGATTAGCGTGGGTCCCTTGTCTCAGGGGCAGTATGGGCATCGTGTAGCCTTGCCACGAATCGTAGAGCTAATGAATGAAGAGAATATTCCAACCACATTTTTCTTTCCTGCCTGGAGTATGAAGATCGCGCCTGAGCAGGCCGCCTTGATCAATGAGTCAGGCCTGCATGAAATAGCGGTACACGGCTGGATACATGAACTGAACACGGCTCTGGATGCTGAGACCGAAGAGCGGCTGCTTCGGCAGGCTGTAGAGGAGATAGAGACTATTTCCGGAAAATCGATTGTGGGATATCGGGCTCCTTCTTGGAATCACAGCCCTAATACACTCAGTATCGTGAAAGAGATGGGCTTCCTCTATGAAAGTTCTCTCATGCATGATGATCGTCCCTATGAATTATTGTTAGACGGCGAGCCTACCGGAATCGTGGAGCTGCCCGTGGAGTGGATCCTCGACGATGCACCTCTGTTTAATCCCAGGGGAAATAGCTACATGAATCCCCGTGATGTTATGCAGGTCTGGATTGACGAGTTCGACAGAGCGTGGGAAGAAGGCACGCTATTCCTGCTGACTATGCACCCTCACGTGACGGGGCACCGATCGCGCATAGTGGCTCTTGAGGGCCTGATCGAGCATATCAAAGCAAAGGGCGATGTCTGGTTCGGTACTCACGAAGAGGCTGCGCGTTACGTTCGCCAGCAGGCTGGCATGAACTAGAGCGAAACTGTGGGCTTATTCAGCATGGCTTTTAGAGCGGCGCGTTCCAGTGCTGCATTTCTCCTAATGCGAGACAAGTGAAAAATTAAAAAGATCGAAGTGGGCGGATATGCGCAGCGTTTGCTAGCAACAACAGCCTGGCCTTAATAAATGGGCCAAGCGCTTGGAATTTTCGATCTCACTCTCTATGATTCGAAGTAATCGTTCGCTCCTCCTATCGTCGCTACCTTAAAGAGCAATCCTATGCTTAGAAAAATATGCCTGTCATGCCTCCTTCTCTGCGTACTCCCCAATTCAAACGCGCAGCAAGCTTCGAGTCTTGAAGTCGCGGAGCGTATCAACGCCTACCGCAGCGATAACGAAAAACAAATCCTGCAGGACTTCGTCGAACTCCTGTCATTGCCTAACGATTCAATAAATTTGGCGGACATGGCGGTCAACGCCGAACACATCGAGAATCTATTGCAGCAGCGTGGTTTCGAAACGCTACGCCTCGAGGCGGGCAGGGCGCCCTATGTTTTTGGCGAGCTGCTTACGCCGGGTGCTACCGAGACTCTACTGCTCTATGCACACTTCGATGGCCAGCCCACGCAGATCGAGAACTGGGTGTATCCGCCCTTTACGCCCACGCTCTTGGATGCACCGCTGTCTTCCGGTGGTACGCCCATCGATATGAATGCCGTGAGTGGCCGCTTCGATCCCGAGTGGCGGCTCTATGCGCGCTCGGCAGGCGACGACAAGATGCCGGTGATTGCGCTTATTCATGTCTTGGATGCAATGCGTCAGAACGGCATTCCACTGTCGGTAAACTTGAAGGTGCTTTTCGATGGAGAGGAGGAGCGTGGCTCACCTAGCCTCGGCGCTATTATCGATGCGAACCCAGGTCTGTTTGAGGCCGACCTCATGCTCTTCAGCGACGGGCCAATGCATCAGTCACGACGCGCACAACTAGTATTTGGTGTGCGCGGTGGACGCACACTGGACATGACGACTTACGGCGCTGTGAGACCGCTGCATTCAGGCCACTACGGTAACTGGGCGCCCAACCCGATCATGCGCATGGCCTATCTGTTGACTAGCATGCGTGATGAGAGCGGTCGCATTCTTATCGACGGCTACTACGACAACGTTGCGACTCTCTCGGAGAGAGAGCGAGAAGCGATCGATACCATGCCTAATATCGAAGCGATGCTGCAAGATGAGCTAATGGTGAACACGCCGGAGGGTGCTGGGATGCGTATCGAAGAGTTGGTTACCTTGCCGGCTTTTAACGCGCGTGGGCTCATAGCTGGGGGTGTTGGCAATCAGGGGCGAAATATCATTCTCTCTACGGCGACGGCGTCTATTAATCTGCGCCTGGTACCGAATCAGGATCCGGAAAGAATCAGAGAGATCATCGAGGCGCACGTTAGCGCTGAAGGTTTCTACATCGTGCATGATGATCCGACTCCCGAGCAATTACGCGAACATGAGAAGGTAATCAAGTTGGACTGGCGTGGCGGTGGCAGCCCTGGTCTGCGTACGTCGATGGACGGAGAGATGGCGCAGCGTCTAATCGCGGTCATGCGCGAGATCACCCCGGAACTACTGCTCACTCCTACCATGGGCGGCGGCTTGCCCCTGAATTCCTTCGACGATCGCATCGATATGCCAATCGTGATTTTGCCGCTGGCAAACCATGACAATAATCAGCATTCGGAAAACGAAAATCTCAGGCTGCAAAACTTCTGGGATGCCATGACCGCCTATGGCGTGGTGCTCAGCCAGTTGGGCCGTCCCTAGCGCAGCGACTCAGCTTGGTCTTTGTCGGCAACGAGACGCTAACACAGGGTTTTGATTTGCCGCGTGAGGACAGCATTCGAACTGGCCGGGACGTGCCTTACGATAGCCTTGGCGCCATGTGCATTTCTAGAGCGCTGGCAATCGGGCTGTAGTTATTTCGGAAGTCTATGTTCTGAATTGAGAGGCTTAACCTAAAGGTCGCTGCAGGCATTGTACTTTAAGAATTTGCAGCGGGTGAAAGCAGAGGTTAGTTTCCTTTTCCACCCTTTCCTACCCTCACCGCTGAACTTGCTAGCGCTACTTCTATCCTGGCCCGAGTCCTACTATCTAAAAGTTGCCAGTTACCTTGAAGCTAAGTTCCACGCCGGTGGTGGTGCACTGCCCTTCTATCTCTTCCAGAATATTGTCCGAGATACGTCCGACGAAACGGGTTCGCCGCCTGCAGCGTACATTGTTGCTGACATTTCCAATATCGAGACGGTGAGTCAGACCACGACTGTCTACGTATTCGGCAAAAAGATTGTAGCGCGGATCGCCAATCTCAAACTCAATGTCATCTACGTCATAGCGGAATAAACCACCATCGACACGGTCGAAGTTCTGGAGTCCCCAGTTGAATCGCCACTCGGGAATGTCGTGGCGCATGGTAAGTCGCCATTGCCCGCGTATATATGACTGAAAGCGACGCTCAACGTTAAGAAACGGATCGGTGACCTGAGAATCTTGCACTAAAAATGAAGGTGAAACTAATAGGTTTGGCAAGCCGATCATGCCCATACGAATACTCGCATTCAGATCTAGGCCATATTCCGTGCCATCACCGATATTTCCGTTAGCAGATTGTAAGTTGTTATCCGAGGGTGATACGTCGATACGGTCAATCACATCCTGATGATTGGCATAGAAGGCTTCAGCACTCATCACTCCAACATCGTTGGGCAGGCGGTACTCAGTTCTAAAGGTGTAGCGCCACTGAGTCTGCTGACGCAGACCGGCGTTGCCCGACACGAGATTGCGATCGTTGTCTTGTTCGTCATTCGAGGCGACGAAATCGGCAAAGTTAAGCTGATTGATAATACGCTCGACAGTGCCGCGCAGCTGGAGCATAGGGGTCAGGTCGTAGCGTAGATCCAACTTCGGCTTAACGAAACTAAAATCTCGTGTTCTGGTGATATCGCCAGTCTGGGAAATTTCTGATGCCTCATAGACTAGCGTAGACTCGAGAGACATCTTTGGACTAATAGTCCAATTATGAATCAGAAACGGTTCATAGCGAATCTCTTCGACTCGTGAGTTCGCGTTAGAGACGTTCTGTGGAACCAGGCCGCCTACTGCGGCTGAAGGTGTGCCGGTAGAGCTGAGCAAGCCTAATGCAAGCTTCGAGTCGAGAATGGTCTGTGCACCTTCGACACCGAACTCGATACTCTGTTCAGAAAATACATCCATGGTGTAGGAGCCACGTACAATTCGCTCCTGAATGATTCTGTCGTTGTTGAGGAACAAGTTGTTCTCAAACACGTTGTCATCGTTTAGTTTGAATCTCTCTCGCGTAGAGTTCTGGTTGTTCTGATTGGCGATGCCCAGCAATTTAAAGCGGGAGCCACTAGCTAAAGTTAACTCGTAGTCGCCACCCACTTCCCAGTTGTCCCGATCGGAGGGATTGTCTTCTTTCTCGGTAGTGAGAGGGTTTGCCGTGCTGCGCAAATTATTGGTGATGCGGCTCACCGAAGTGGGGGAGTCCTGCACGGCATAGAGCGCATTCACGCGAGCGCTGCTGTTGGGCGAGATATTGTAGCCAAGATTCATGCTTATCTCGTTACTCTCACGATCATTAATACGGTGCTCTGAAATAACGTCGTTGCGGCCGAAATCCGCCAGAATGCTGCGCTCATGGGTTACGTTATGGCTATAGCGAGGATTACTGCGCAGGGTGAACAGGTAGTTAAATTCGCCCCGTTGTCCGTTCACTGCGACCGAGCCGGAGGGAATGAATTCGCCATCCTGGGCCATTGCTGCGCTCGCATCCCAGGAAACACTCTGGGATGCCAAGGCTTCGAATAACACCACGTTGATCACCTGGCCGCTGCCTCGCACATCGAGCTCGCCAGAGGTGCCGCGAATGATCTGTATTTCCTTCACCTGATCTGTGGCGATTCGGCGCAGTAGTCCGCCGGCCTGGTTGTTCTTGCCAGCGGTGCGCTTGCCGTCAATGAGAATTTCCGTGCCGCCGCTACCACTGCCTAGGCCGCGACCACCGGCAGTAGGGTTTCCTCCACCGGGGCCTCCAGGGCCGCCCGTGCTGGCTTGGCCGGGTATGCGGTCGAGCATGTCTTGGGCGGTGCGTGGCCCCCACTGGACGAAATAGCTCGCGGGGTAGATCACGGTAGAATCGTCGCCGCTCGCGTCCTGGGCCATGGCTGCCGGAGCCAGCGCGAAGCAGAGGGTCAAGATCATAGGGAGTTTGGTGGCCAGTAGGGCTAACCGATTCCAGGTAAAAGCAGAGTAACGCATGGCTTGATTCCGTTGCTGCGCCCGACTTTCTAGGGGCGATCGAATTCTGAAAGAGGGGATTGTACCGACAAGCCGCGGAAATGGCCTGTGTCTGTTACAAAGTGTTATTAATTAGGAATGTTTCACTAGAGGGGTAGATGCTCTTCTTGTATAGGAGGGTTTCCCTGGAGTAGAGTGCGCAGCCAGACAATTCTGCCGCCCCAAAGTCTGCGCAAGTTTTCGCGTTTCTGTGCTGCAAGGCCGCTACAATAGGCACCTTCTCACATCGATAATTAATCTGTACTTGCTCGAGCATTCGCCGAAGGGGCATTATTGTCAGATACACTGATAAGCACCTTCAGAATTTCCAACACTCCAGTTAGAGACGCCAGCTAAGACGAAAACAGCATGACTAAATATGACAACGTGAGCAGCGCCTCGCCATGTACAACGCCATGGAGTCGCAGTGCCGAGGAGATACTCGACGAATTGAGTGTGCGTACAGAGGACGGGCTAAGTGCGGATGAGGCTGCGCGCCGGCTCCTGCATTTCGATCCTAATCAGCTGTCAGAAAGCAGGCCGCGTTCGCTGCTTAGTCTGGTGCTAGCGTCGCTGACATCGAGTTGATTGCCATGAGTCATTTCCATCCTGATCATTCGGCCGACCTGCCGGCGATACTCTGGCCGGCAGGTGCTGAGTTTTCTCTCGCCGGCCCAGAGGGGAGCGAACTCTTTCCCTCGGTAGCGAGTTGGGCGCGCTCGCTGTTTGAGGCGGGGGGCGCTTTCGCCGTTCTCGAGGATCGACTCGAATACTCTCTGTTAGAAGTAGAGGCAGATGGGGCTAGGGTAACGACTATCTGGGGCAATGGAGAGCTTGGGGTAACTGGCATTGGCGTGCCCCATGGTGATGTGCCTACCATCGGCTATCGCGTCGACTACGGAGAGTTGAGTGTTGCCTTCAGCAGCGATCAGAATGGGTCAAACGAGACGTTTGTTGAGTTCGTTAAGGATGTCGACTATTTAGTCATTCACATGGCCGGCAACGAGAACTCTACGGGGGTCATTGCAAGTCTGCACGCAAAGCCAAGTGTCTGGGGTCAGATGGCAACGGCATCTAATGCGGGCCACGTTATCGTGAGTCATATAGCCACATCAGATCAGAATCAACTCGATGAAAATCTTTCGATACTTGCCGCAAACTATGGCGGCCCTGTTACCGTTGCATCGGACCTGATGTGTGTTGATGTCAGGTAGAAAGAATACGTAACGCCCTCGCTTGTTAACTATCCTCCTTATATATCTCCTTATATACCTCCGCCACGCTTTACCGTTACAGCTGAAAAACGTAAGATAAGCCTCGATGTCTACTCTCTCCGTAACCCGTGCTGTCAGCGCCCGTATTCCCACCGAATACGGTGAGTTCGAGCTCGTCTATTACAGTAATACAGTCGATGACAAGGCACATCTGGCATTCCATATGGGAGACCTCAGCGGGGGAGAGAACGTTCTTGTTCGGCTGCATTCGGAGTGCCTAACCGGTGATATCTTTGGTTCGCTTAGATGTGACTGTGGCGAACAGCTAGACCGGTCGCTGCAGCTGATTGCAGAGGAAGGTCAAGGCGTACTGGTTTATCTTCGTCAGGAGGGCAGGGGTATTGGCCTGTTGCAGAAGATTCATGCCTACAACCTGCAGGATGACGGTCATGATACCGTCGATGCCAACCTACTACTGGGGCATCAGGCAGATGAGCGCGACTACACGGTGGCGGTTCGTATTCTGGAAGACCTCGGCATTAAATCAGTTCGCCTTATCACCAATAACCCCCTTAAGATTAGTTCGCTTGAAGACGCGGGGATTAAGGTAAACGAGCGAGTTGAACTGGATAATTTTGTCAATCCAGAGAATTCGCAATATTTGCTGACCAAGGCCCAGCGCATGAATCATCTTCTGCGCATGGCAAACGCGCCCACCGATAGTTGACAGTGACTGCCCTGGATATCAATCAGCAAATTGAAAAGTGGCTGCATTCCCGTGTCTGTTCAGCGCAGGCTGACAACAGACCCTTCATAACGCTGTCCTATGCCCAAAGCTGGGACGGCAGCATTACGACGCGCAGTGGTGAGGCCATGAACTTTAGTGGCGCCCAATCTATGCGCCTGACTCACCAACTGCGTAGTCTCCATGATGGCATTCTCGTCGGCATCGGTACTGTCCTCAGTGATGACCCGCAACTGACTGTTAGGGGATGGACCGGATCAAACCCCCAGCCTATTGTTCTGGACAGTCAATTACGCACACCGCAGTCCGCGAAAATCTGCCATCACCCCGATAGGCAATGTTGGATATTAACAGTGCGTCCCGAATCTGAATTTCTGGGAGAGAAGGTTGATATTCTTACCGTACCCGGTGCCGACTCAAACGAAGAGCAGGTGTCTCTTCAGGCAGCCATGAATCTGCTGCATGAGCGTGGCATCAAGAGTCTGATGGTGGAAGGTGGGGCTACAGTGATAACAGCCTTCCTCAAGGCGCGCCTGGCCGATGCCCTAGTCTTAACCGTTGCGCCTAGGCTTGTGGGTGGCTATAAGGCCGTTGGCGATCTGCAGGCAGGGGGCCGTGACGATCAGGTGAGTATTGATCCCTTACACTCGGCGTCTGCAGGCAGGGATCTTATCGTGTGGGGAGATTTACAATACGAGGGAGTCGACCGGTGAACGCGCGGCAACTCTACTTCGTAAAGCCGCACCAGGTCGAAATCCGCGAACAACAGCTGCCGCCATTACAGCCCGGTCAGGTGCTGATCAAGAACCTGTATTCCGGTATCAGTGCCGGTACCGAGATGCTTGTTTACCGGGGCCAGCTACCCCAGGAAATGACGCTGGATGCCGGCCTGGCGGCTTTCGACCAGCAGACGCTTGATTATCCACTTCAGTATGGCTATGCCTGCGTCGGCTGCATAGAAGAGGTCGGCGAGGGCGTTGATGGATCTTGCGTCGGCAAGACGGTTTTTTCTTTTCAGCCCCATGCAAGTCATCACGTCTGTAATATAGATTCTGTTATTGTCTTGCCCGAGGGCGTAGATCCAAAGGAGGCCGTTTTTCTGGCCAACATGGAGACGGCGGTGAACCTGGTACAGGACGGCAGTCCTATGCTCGGTGAGCGTGTACTGGTTCTGGGTCAGGGCATCGTTGGCCTATTAGTGTCCAGCGTCTTGGCAGAATTCCCACTCGCTAGCCTCTATGCCGTGGAATCTATCGACGGGCGTAGGGCTTTGGCAGATCAGGCGGGTGTGCAGGCGACATTTAGTCCAGACTCGGTCGCCGACATTAACTCTCTACACGAGAAGCTGAGGATTAACGAGGCCGACGGTGGCGCCGATGTTGTTTTCGAATTGACCGGGGCTCCGGCTGCGTTGAATCTCGCGGTAGATCTGTGTGCCTACTCTGGCCGTATCGTCGTCGGTAGCTGGTATGGAACGAAGACGGCCCCGATTAATCTGGGCGAGAGATTCCATCGTAACCGTATGACAATCGTTAGTAGTCAGGTCAGCAGTATTGCCCCTCAGTTAAGCGGTCGCTGGGACAAGGCGAGGCGCTTCGGCGTCGCCTGGGATATGATAAAGAAGTGTCAGCCGGCTCGGTTGATTAGCCATTGCATGCCGTTCGCAGAAGCTGCACAGGCCTACCAGTTGTTAGATGGTGCAGCGCAAGACACAACACAGATAATTTTTGACTATCAGGACTAGCGTCAGCTAGTCAGTACTTTGCTTAGAGGTTTGTAGAATGTACACAGTTTCAGTAAGACGTGAATTGATTGCCAGGCACTATCTCATCGGCGGCGACTGGGGCGCCGAGAACGATCCCCATTCTCATCCCTATGTCATCGAAGTCCGGCTAGAAGGCTGCCGAACTGGATCAGCATGGCTACCTCGTGGATATTGTTAAGATCGAGGAAGAACTGCAGGGAGTTGTCGACTATTTCGGTGAGAGCATGCTCAACGAGCTGCCCGAATTCGAAGGGCTAAACCCTAGCATCGAACACTTCAGCCGTATCGTCTGTGGCAGGTTGCTGGATGGCATCAAGCCACCGGGTTCGGGACGCTTTACCGTCAGGATCTGGGAGAATGACAGCTGCTGGGCAGCCTATGTCATGGATTATTAACCAGGCTGCTGTCTCGCCCAATCGAAGGGGGCGAGGATTCTGTGATACTGGAAAACTGGTAAGAGGGTGAGTGTCTGCTCTTGGCTGTGACAGAAAGAACAATCAGAGAAACTGAATGAACTGGGATGCAATTGGTGCAGTTGGCGAAATAATCGGTGCAATCGCGGTCGTTGTCTCCTTGATGTATCTGGCAGTTCAGATAAGAACAAGTAGCAAACTGGCGAAAGCGCAGATGTTTCAGAGCGCCGTCGCCGAACAGTCACGAGTTGCTGATGGAGTTACAAACGATCCTGAAAACTTTGAGGTCTGGTTAAAGATGTATGGCGACGAGAAACTGACCACCCCGGAGTATGCACGAGCAAGTTTCATACTCTCAAGAGTCATGCAAGCGATGTTGGCGATACAGATTGGTTATGACAACGGTCAGATTTCGAAAGAGTTCTTTCTGGACGCCAAAGCTCAGACTGCGGAATTGCTTGCTGGGAAAGCCCGACCTCTGGCGAGGAGGTATCTTGAAAGGAACCACCCTAATCTAAAAAACAGCCAGATCTTCTCGGATATCATGGAGCCAGAAACGGACACATAACAAGAGACAGCGGTATCAAATAACGGAATTTCTGTTTAGAAATCTGGAATGAACGGCAGCTTCTGGCCGAGAGTGATCGTTAATAACGAGAATAAAAATGACAATTCAAGATTGGGGCGCAGTTGGTGAACTGATTGGTAGCGCAGGCGTCTTAGTCTCGCTGATTTATCTCTCAGTTCAAATTCGCCTCGTTAGGAAGCAAACAACGCTTGATTCCGAACTTCATCTTACAGATCAGATGTCGCGCCACATAGAGCAAATGGGGCGTGATCCAGAGCTCGCCCGGATCGTGGAGCTAGCGAATACGAACCCTTCTCAACTTAATGAAGACGAGAGTCGGAGAGCGATGTGGTGGCAAATTAGTTTCTTGCACATGTGTGAAGGACTTTATCATAGATTTAAGAATGGGCATGTATCCCGGGACGCGTGGGCACCTTATGAGCGCGGACTCGCAGGGCTTTTTGAAACGGGTTTTTTGCCCAAGTGGTGGGCTACGAGTCAGAAATTGCTCTATACAGATTCGTTTCAGAAATACATCGACGAAGAGCTGCCCAAAGTAGCTAGCAAATGGAAATACGATTCAGCAGACACAAGTACTGATTAACATCGCCATGCCACGCGGTTCCTGTTGGATTGTGTGCTAATGTCTGCAGTTGACCGGAAGGTGCCGTAAAAAAGTGAAATTTCATGCCTGA